>CAWKFK010000012.1:0-355134 GCA_963849015.1 uncultured beta proteobacterium | reverse complement strand
CTGTAACGCTTCGACGAGTACGCCATTACCAGGCGCAGAAGCCTCTGCGCACGCTGGTCTACATGCTTTCGCCGGATCGCTGGCGCCTGCTGTGGGCGGCCCTGCTGTTCGTCGTCAAGCATTCGCCCGTGTGGCTTCTCCCGCTGCTCTTCTCGGACATCATCAACATCGTGACGTCCCCGGAGACGCACCCGATCCACCGGCTCTGGATGGACGGACTGATCTTCTTCCTGCTCATCGTGCAGAACATCCCCACGCACACCGCGCACGTCCGGCTGCTCAGCCTCGTCATCCGCCGCCTCGAGTCGGACCTGCGCGCGGCCACTCGTCCGAAAGCTCCAGCAACTCTCGATCGGCTTCCTCGAAAACCAGCAGGCGGGCGCGATCCAGTCGAAGATCCTGCGCGATGTCGAGGCCGTGCAGGGCCTCTGCCACCAGCTTGTCGGCATGGTGTTCTACGCCGGGATGTCGATCATCTACGCAACCGTTCTGACCTTGTTCCGCAAGCCGGTCATGGCCCTGTTCTTCCTCGTCACCGTCCCCATCGCCGTCGGCCTGGTCCGGGTCTTCCGCCGCGAGATGCACGTCCGCAACCGGGCGTTCCGCAAGCAGATCGAAGCGATGTCCGCGCGGATCGCGGAGATGATCACGATGATCCCCGTGACCCGCGCCCACGCGATCGAGGAGACCGAGATCGACCAGATCGGCAACCGCCTCGCGGACGTCCGCGAAAAGGGCTACCGGCTCGATTTCCTGAACGCGCTGTTCGGCGCGAGCGGCTGGGTGATGTCGCAGTCGATGCAGCTGCTGTGCCTGCTGACGTGCGGCTACATGGCGTATCACCGGATGATCCCGCCGGGCGACGTCGTGCTCTACAACAGCCTGTTCGCGATGATCGTCGGCTCGATCCTCGGGATCATGGACGGCCTGCCCGGCCTGACGCGCGGGTTCGAGTCGGTCCGCTCGATCGGCGAGCTGCTCGAATCGCCGGACATGGAGCGCAACGAGGGCAAAGAGCCGGTGCCGGCGGTGCAGGGCCGGTTTCGTCTTCGACCATGTGTCGTTCCGGTATCCGTCCGCCCCCGCGCCCGCGCTGGAGGATTTCTCGCTCGAGGTCCAGCCGGGCGAGATGATCGCCGTGGTCGGCGAATCGGGTTCGGGCAAGACCACGCTGATGAGCCTGCTCATCGGATTCCGCCGCCCGACCGCGGGAAAGATCCTGCTCGACGGGCGGGACATGGAGACGCTGGACCTGCGGCAGTACCGCAAGTTCCTCGCCGTCGTTCCGCAGCAGACGCATCTGTTCTCCGGCAGCCTGCGCGACAACATCACCTACGGGCTGCCCGGCGTGCCCGAAGCCGAGATTCAGCGCGTGATCGACATGGCCCAGCTCCGCGAGTACGTGGACGGCCTGCCGGCCGGGCTCGATTCGCTGATCGGCGAGAGCGGGGCGAAGCTGTCCGGCGGCCAGCGCCAGCGCGTCGCGATCGCCCGCGCGCTGATCCGCAACCCGCGCGTCATCATCCTCGACGAGGCCACATCGTCGCTCGACGTGAGATCGGAGCGCCTGCTCCAGCAGGCCATCGAGGAGATGGTCAAAGGCCGCACCACCTTCATCGTCGCGCACCGGCTTTCCACGATCCGGAACGCCTCGCGCGTGGTGGTGATGAAGGACAGCCGGTGCGTCGAGATCGGCCGCCCGGCCGAGCTCCACGCCGCCGGCGGCGAGTTCGCGCGGCTGAAGACGCTGCAGCTGTGAGGACACCACTCGCTCGCCCCGCCGAACAAGGCGGGGCCACGGGGACGCGCGTGTTCGTTCACTCGGATTCGCTGGTCACGGACACCACGGGCAGGCCGTTCTCGTCTCTCGTGACATGGAGAAGCATGGGGCGGCAGCATACGGTACAATCCTCCACGTAGTCTTCGTCCACCCCCGCGACATCCACCTGGATGTCGCTCAGCTCTCCACAGTACGGGGCGGCGACTCCGCACTTCATCAAGGTTGCTCATGGCTGCTCCAGTTGATGCATGTTTTCTTTTTGCGTCCGCACCCCGCGCCTCTTTTCGGCTCCCGGAAATAACCTACGCCATTCAGCCGGATTTTCACGGAGACGGAAGCCGGCGTGGTGACAAACAAGAAGGCGAACGAGGCCTAGTACCTGCGCGCCGTTGTTGCGCCGATTTCGCGTTTCATGCTTAAATGCGCGCCATGAAACGATGGAATGACGACGATCACTTCTGGAATACGTGGGGGCCGATCCTTTTCACCGATGAGCGCTGCAAGCACGCCGATGCGGAAATCGAGCAGGTCCTTGAACTCGTGAAAATCAAAACCGGCGCGCGGATTCTGGACCTCTGCTGCGGCATCGGTCGTCACAGCCTCGCGCTGGCCCGCCGCGGATATCACGTCACCGGCGTGGACCGCACAAAGACGTATATCCGCAAGGCCGTCGCGACGGCGAAGAAGCAGAAGTTGCAGGTCGAGCTCGTGGTCGCCGACGCGCGGAAGTTCCGGAGACCCGCCGCATTGGATGCCGCCGTCAATCTCTTCACATCCATCGGCTACTCCTCCGAGGCGAACGACCGACGCATCCTGACCAACATCTGCCGCTCGCTGCGGGCCGGCGGACGGGCCGTGATTGATGTGGCCAGCAAGGAGATTCTTGCGCGCAACTTTCGCGAGCGCGACTGGCGTGAGGTGAACGGAGCGCTCGTTCTCGAAGAGCGCAAGATCCGGCCCGACTGGAGCGGAGTTGACAATCGCTGGATACTGATCAAGGGCGGACGAAGACAGGATTTCGCGCTCTCAATTCGGGTGTATTCCGCGGTAGAGCTGGCCACGTTGCTGCGCCGGTGCGGCTTCAGGCAGGTCCGGACATTCGGAGGGTTGGACGGCGCCCCCTACGATCACAAAGCCCGGCGCCTCGTGCTCGTAGCCTAGTCAAATAGGACACACCCATGAACGACAAACAACGGTCCCCGGATAGATGGAACTTCTGGCTCGCCATCGGATCCGGCACTATCTTCCTGATCGCGGCCCTGTATTACGGCTTCCTCTCAACAGGCTCGTACTACGACGACGACATTGCCCACTACCTCATCGCCCGCTATAGCTGGACGCATCCCTCGCTTTTCTGGGACACGTGGGGCCGCCCGGCTTTCACGATCCTCTACGCGCCGGCCTCGTTGCTCGGGTTCGGCGCCGCGCGCGCCTTCAGCGCCGTCATCGCGCTCGTCACATGCCTGCTCGCCGCGCAAGTCGCGAAGCTCTATGGCGCAAGGGCGTGGTGGCTCGCTGTCCCGCTGACCGCGCTTCAGCCGGAGTTGCTGCGGCAGGCTTTCGCGGTATCCACCGAACTGAGCGGCGCCTTTCTCCTCTGCGCCGCGCTTCTGGCTTACAAGAAAGAGAGATGGACCCTGCTCGGCCTCCTCGCCGGCCTCATCCCGCTCGCACGCTACGAGCTTCTCCCCGTGATCGCCGTTCTCGGCATCATCCTGCTCCGGAAACGCGCCTACGCCGGGCTCGTCCTGCTCGTGCTGCCGATGGCGACGCAGAACATCCTGAACGCCACGGCGGGGGGCGACGCTGCGGGCACTCCTCTTCCCGTTCGACTACGCGGCCGGCGCGCACCCGAACCAGGGCAAGTTCGACTATGCGGACAACAGCCCGTTCTACTACCTGCTCGCTTCGCCGAAGATCTTCGGCTGGGTTCCCGTGCTGCTGATGCTGTGGGGCGCGATCCGGTCGCGCGTCGGACTCCTGCACACGATCATCGTAATGGTCTTCGTCATTCTCGCCGTCGCGTCCGGCGCGATCGTCCCCAAGAACGTCCCGGTGTACCACCGCTACGCGGCGATCATCTCCCCCATCGTCGGCATCCTTGCCGCCGTCGTCCTCGATCGCCTCTGGCCGAGATCTTCGTCGCCTCCGAACTTCGCGCACTGCCGGGCACGCGAATCCCGATCTCCACATGGCCGGCATTCTCGTCGCTGTGATTCTGGGCGCGCGGACGGTGGCCGCCGTGAGGCCGTTCATACTCACGCCGGAGCGAATGGCGGTGCTGGAAACCGCCCGCTGGTTCCGGGCAAGCCCATTCACCGACCGGCTGGTCGTCAGCTCGCATGTGTGGTTCGCCTACGCCGCGGACATGGATCGCTATAACCCGCGGATACATCGCTTCATGAATCCGGCGAGCGTCGAGTCGGCGCCGCCGGGCAGCATCATCATCTGGGACCGCCATTTCTCGCCCCGCCTCCACTTCCTTGTTCCGCTCGAAACGCTCCAGGACCCCGCGCGGTTCCGTCCGCTCTACCGCGGCGCCGGTGGACGGAAGTTCGATATCCACGTTTTCGAGAAGATGTTTTGATTTCGGCGCTGGTGCGGTATGTGGATTCAGGCCTGCACGATTGGAGGGAGAAATGGATAGTCACTTCACCGAGCTTCGGCCCGAGGACATCCAGGACAACCCCTTCAAGCTCATCGGCGGCGACTGGATGCTGATCACCGCCGGCGACCATCAAGTCGTTCAACACCATGACCGCGAGCTGGGGCGGCCTCGGCGTGCTCTGGGACAAGAACGTCGCGTTCTGCTTCATCCGTCCCACCCGCCACACGTTCGAGTTCATGAACAAGGCCGAGACGTTCACGCTCTCCTTCTTCGACGAACATACCGCAGCGTTCTCGACCTACTGCGGCTCCCACTCCGGCAAGCACGTCAACAAGCTCGACCACTGCGGCATCACGCCGGTCGAAGGGCTCGATCGACGACGTGTACTTCGCCGAAGCCCGCCTCGTCCTCGAGTGCCGCAAGATCTACTTCACCGACATCAACCCCTCCGCCTTCCTCGCCCAGACCCTCGCCGACATCTACCCGGAGAAGGACTACCACCGAATGTTCATCGGCGAGATCGTCAAGGTGCTGGACGAAGTAGCCCGGGACCACCACCGGACTTGTCCGCCGCAGTCCCGACCTCGCAGAGGGTCGGGACGAAGGCGGATGTACGCCGGGGAGATCGTCAAGGTCCCGGTACGGGAAGTGACCAGGAGTTGAGAAGCTCCGGAGAAGGCCGCATGAAATCATTCAAGGACAAGGTTGCGGCGATCACGGGCGCTGGGTCGGGCATCGGGCGCGCGCTGGCGCTCAACCTCGGCAAGCAGGGCGCGCATCTGGCGCTCAGCGATATCAACCTTGCGACCGTGCAGGAGACCGCCCAGATGGCGCGCGAACTCGGCGTGCGCGCCACCAGCCAGCAGCTGGACGTGTCCAAGCGCGACGCTGTGTACGCATGGGCGGACGCGGTGGTGAGAGATCACGGGCAGGTGAACCTGATCTTCAACAACGCGGGCGTGGCCGTCGGCGGCGCAACCGCGCGAGTCGGCGCGCGAGATCGAAACCTGCGCGCGCTGCCATTCGCGGCGCGGCCAGTTCGGCGACGAGCACGCCGCGGGCGGGCGCCTCACCGACGCCTTTCGTCCGTCGCTGCTCGAGCCCGGTCTGTATCACGCCGACGGGCAGATGCGCGACGAGGTCTTCAACCACGGCTCGTTCCTGCAGAGCAGGATGAACGCGCACGGCGTCACCTGCTCCGATTGCCACGATCCGCACAGCCAGAAGCTGCGGGCGCCGGGCAACGCGATCTGCGCGCAGTGCCACGCGCCCGCGAAATTCGACACCGCCAGCCATCACCACCACCCGGCGGGATCCCGCGGCGCGCAGTGCGCGGCCTGCCACATGCCGACGACGACCTACATGGTGGTCGATCCGCGCCACGACCACTCGATGCGCATTCCGCGCCCGGACCTGTCCGAAAAGCTGGGGACTCCGAACGCCTGCAACGCCTGCCACACGGACCGCAAGCCGGACTGGGCGGCGCGGACCGTCGCCAACTGGTTCCCCGAGCGCAAGCCCGGTTTCCAGGACTTCGCGCAGGCCTTCGCCGGCGCCGATCGCGGCGAACCCGACGCGATCGCGCAGCTGCGGGTCATCGCCGCCAATCGCGCACAGCCCGGCATCGTGCGCGCGAGCGCGCTGTCGCGGCTCGCGCGGCATCCCGGCGCCGCGACCCTTGCCGCCTTGCGCAACGCGCTGGACGATCCCGATCCGCTGGCCCGCGCCGCGGCCATCGCCGGCCTCGGCGACGCGGATCCCTCGACGCGCGCGAACCTGCTGACCCGCATGGCGGACGACCCCTCGCGCATGGTGCGGATCGAAGCGGCCCGCGTGCTGGCCGGCACCCCCGCGGATCCGGCGCGGCTCGCGCGCGCGAATGCAGAGTTCGTCGCGGCGCAGCGCTTCAACGCCGACCGGCCCGAGGCGCACCTCGCGCTCGGCAACTTCGCTGCGGCGCGCGGAGACACGGACGGCGCCCTCGCCGCTTATCGCAAGGCCCTGGCGATCGATCCCGGTTCTTCCGAAGCGGCCGTCAACCTCGCCGACCTGCATCGCGCCCGCGGCGACGAGAGGCTCGCGGAGGAGGTGCTGCGCGCGGCGATCGGGCGCGACCCCGCCGCCGCCGCTGCGCACCACGCGCTGGGCCTCGCGCTGGTGCGACAGCAGCGGATGAAGGAGGCGATCGCCGAACTCGCGCGGGCGGCAGCGATCGAGCCCGACAACGCGCGCTTCGCCTACGTGCACGCCGTCGCACTGTTCGACACCGGCCGCAAGGCCGACGCTCTGCGCACGCTGGATGGCGCGCTCGCCCGCCACCCCAACGACCGCGAGCTGCTGTTCGCGGCCGCGTCCTATCGGGCCCAGGCGGGCGAAACCGCCGCCGCGCTTCGCCTCGCGCGCAGATTGCAGACGCTCGAGCCCGACAGCGCGCAGGTCGGCCAGTTCGTGCGCGCGCTGGAGAGCAAGGCGCCGTGAGCCTCGCAGGCCCCCGCCTCGTCAGGGAGCGAGGTCGTAGTCGACGATCACCGGCGCGTGGTCCGAGAAGCGCTGGGCCGGTGAAGATGTCGGCCGCCTTCGCCTTCGCCGCGATGCCCGGCGTCGCGATCTGATAGTCGAGCCGCCAGCCCACGTTCTTCGCCCAGGCCTGGCCGCGGTTGCTCCACCACGTGTAGCGCTCGGGCCGCTCGTCGAGCGTGCGGAACACGTCGACGAAACCGACCTCGTCGAACACGTGCGTCAACCAGGCGCGCTCCTCCGGCAGGAAGCCCGAGTTCTTCTGGTTGCTGCGCCAGTTCTTCAGGTCGATCTCCTTGTGCGCGATGTTCCAGGTCGCCGCACAGCACGATCTCGCGCCCGCTCGCGCGCAGCTCGACCAGGTGCGGCAGGAACACGCTCGAGGAAGCGGAACTTCGCCTGCTGGCGCTCGTCGGAGCTCGACCCGGAGGGCAGGTAGACCGACACCACGGCGAACTTGCCGAAGTCGGCCTCGACGTAGCGGCCCTCGGCGTCGAACTCGTCGTCGCCGAAGCCGACGCGCACGCTCTTCGGCTTCTTCTTCGCGTACACGCCGACACCGCTGTAGCCCTTCTTCTCGGCGAAGTGGAAGTGCCCGCTTCAGCGGGCCGATGGCGCGCATCGTCTCGTCGAGGTCGGCGTCCTGCGCCTTGACCTCCTGCACGCAGACGACGTCGGCGTTCTGCGCGGCCTGCCACTCGAGCCAGCCCTTGCGCGCGGCGGAGCGGATGCCGTTCAGGTTCAGGGTGATGATCCGTATCATTGCGTGTTTTCTTCGGCGTCGCGCCGCGTGTCCAGGAGACCCGGTCTTGTCACAGGTCGATCGTTTCGAGTTTATCCGCTTCGCTCTCGAACGCCGGCGTGCTGCGCTTCGGCGAATTCAAGACGAAGGCCGGGCGCATGTCGCCCGTACTTCTTCAACGCCGGCCTGTTCCACGACGGCGCGCTGCTGGGGCGGCTGGCGGAGTTCTACGCGACCGCGCTGCTCGAGGCCGAGCGCGCCGGCACCGTGCACTTCGACATGCTGTTCGGCCCCGCCTACAAGGGCATCACGCTGGCCAGCGCGACCGCGGTCGCGCTCGCGCGCCACGGCCGCAACGTCGGCTTCGCGTACAACCGCAAGGAAGCGAAGGACCACGGCGAGGGCGGCGTGCTGGTCGGCGCGCCGCTGCGCGGGCGCATCGTCATCGTCGACGACGTGATCTCGGCCGGCACCTCGGTGCGCGAGTCGGTCGAGATCATCCGCCGCGAACGGCGCCGAGCCCGCCGCGGTGCTGATCGCGCTCGACCGCCGCGAGCGCGGCGGCGACGCGTTGAACCCGACCGGCCAGTCGGCTGTGCAGGAAGTCACTGCGCTGTACGGCATGCCGGTGGTGTCGATCGCCAGCCTCGACGACGTGCTGGCCTTTCTCGACTCCGGCATCGACAGCGCCTCGCCGCTGGCACAGTACCGCGACAAGCGCGTCGCCGAGCGCTACCGCGACGCGGCTACGGCGTGCCGGCCGCGGGCTGAGGCGTGCCGGCCGCGACCTGAGGCTCACCGGCCGCGCCCCCGCCGGCTCCATCGACGCGTCGCTCCCGGCGCACATCATCCCCCTCCGAGGAGACCACTCATGGCCCTGTGGCAGAAGATCGAATACGAACAGGCGAGCCCGCCGGTGCGTGCCGTCTTCGACGACATCCGCGCCACCCGCGGCAGCGACTACATCAACGACGTCTGGAAAGTGCTGGCCAACGACCCGGGCCTGCTCGAGCGCAGCTGGGTGCGCGTCAAGACGGTGATGGCGCCGGGCGCGCTCGACCCGCTGACCAAGGAGCTGGTCTACGTCGCCGTGTCGATCGCCAACAGCTGCGAATACTGCGTCGGCACGCACAGTGCCGCAGCGCGCGCCAAGGGCATGAGCGACGCGCAGTTCGGCGAGCTGCTGGCGGTGGTCGGGCTGGCCAGCGAGATGAACCGGATCGTGACCGGGGCGCAGGTGGAGCTGGACGAGCGGTACCGCTGAAACCGTCCTACCCGGCCAGCCGCCTGCGCAGCATCTCGTTGACCTGCTGCGGATTCGCCTTGCCGCGCGTGGCCTTCATCGCCTGGCCGACCAGAGCGTTGAACGCCTTGTCCTTGCCGGCGCGGAACTCCTCGACCGACTTCGGGTTGGCAGCCAGCACCTCGTCGACGATCTTCTCGAGCGCGCCCGCGTCGCTGATCTGCTTCAAGCCGCGCGACTCGATCACCTGGTCGGCGGCGTCGTCGGCGCTCGGGCGTTCCTGCCACAGCACGCCGAACACGTCGCGGGCGATCTTGCCCGACACGGTGCCGTCCTGGATGCGGCGACCAGCAGCGCGGCGAGCTGGCTGGCCGACACCGGGCAGGCGCCGATCTCGAGGCCGTCGCGGTTCAGCGCCGCGGCGACGTCGCCCATCACCCAGTTCGCCGCCAGCTTGGCCTGCGCGCGCGCAGCGTCGTCGCCGGCAGCCGGCGCGATCTGCGCCAGCCGGCCGATCACGCGCTCGAAGTACTCGGCCATCGCACGCGACGCGGTCAGCGTCGTCGGCGTCGTAGGCCGACAGGCCCAGGCGCTGCTGGAACGCTCGCGCAGCGCCTCGGGCAGCGTCGGCAGCGAGGCGCGCACCTCGTCGATCCAGGCCGGCGCGATCACCAGCGGCGGCAGGTCGGGGTCGGGGAAGTAGCGGTAGTCGTGCGCGTCTTCCTTGCTGCGCATCGACCGCGTCTCGTCGCGATCGGGGTCGTACAGGCGGGTCTCCTGCACCACCGTGCCGCCGTCCTCGATCAGCTCGATCTGGCGGCGCACCTCGTAGTCGATCGCGCGCTCGAGGAAGCGGAACGAGTTCAGGTTCTTGATCTCGCAGCGCGTGCCGAACTCGGCCTGCCCCAGCGGGCGCACCGACACGTTGGCGTCGCAGCGGAACGAGCCCTCCTGCATGTTGCCGTCGCAGATGCCGAGCCAGACCACCAGACCGTGCAGCGCCTTCGCATAGGCGACCGCCTCCTTCGCCGAGCGCATGTCGGGCTCGGTGACGATCTCGAGCAGCGGCGTGCCGGCGCGGTTCAGGTCGATGCCCGACATGCCGTGGAAGTCCTCGTGCAGCGACTTGCCGGCGTCCTCCTCGAGGTGGGCGCGCGTCAGCCGCACGCGCTTCTCGTGCGGCTGGCCGTCCTGCTCCCAGGCGATCGACAGGCCGCCGCCCGAGACCACCGGGATCTCGTACTGGCTGATCTGGTAGCCCTTGGGCAGGTCCGGATAGAAGTAGTTCTTGCGCGCGAACACCGAGCGCGGCGCGATCGTCGCGCCCACCGCCAGGCCGAGCCGGATCGCGCAGTCGACCGCCTCGCGGTTCATCACCGGCAGCACGCCCGGCAGCGCCAGGTCGACCGGGCAGGCCTGCGTGTTCGGCGCCGCGCCGAACGCGGTCGACGCGCCGGAAAAGATCTTCGAGCGGGTGGCGAGCTGGGCGTGGGTCTCCAGCCCGATCACGACTTCCCATTGCATGGCGAACCTCGTGCCTTGTTCGCGAAGGAGATGCGCGCGCCTCAGTGGCGCGCGCAGCGGCCGTTGCCCGGATCGAACATCACCGGCCAGGCCTGATCGTAGATTCCGGCGGTGCAGCGCCTGGCGCAGCCGTAGTGCGCCAGCGTGACCCGCCGCGGGTCCTGCCACACCATCAGCCGGCATGCGCTGCCGTCGTTCGCCTGCAGCTCGATGTGCGGCCGGGCCTTCGTCTGCCGGAATTCGGGCAGCTCGAAACTGCAGCTGCCGCGCTTGCCGACCCACAACTGCCAGGACAGCGCCTGCACCTGGTTGTCGAGCACCCGCAGCGTGGCCTGCTCGCGGTAGCCGTCCTCTTCCGTCTGCGCGCAATGCCCTTTCAGATTGATCGGACGGTCGGCGATCGGCGCGGGGCGGCGCGACGCGTCGGGCTTGGCGGGCGCCGGCGTGACCGGCGCCGGCGCCGGCGCGGGCGGCGATGGTGCGGGTGCCGGCACCGGCCGGGGCGCCGGAGTCGGCGACGGCACCGGTGCGCACGACGCCAGCGCCAGCGCCGCCAGCGCGGCCGCGAACAGCCGGATCGGCAGCAGCCGGCGCCGATCAGGGTCCGGGTCTGCGCTGGTGCCAGTCGGACTGCTGCTGGTACTGGTGGGCCGCGCGCAGCAGCAGTGCCTCGGCGAAATAGTTGCCGATCAGCTGCAATCCGACCGGACGGCCCGCCGGCGCCGAACCCGACCGGCACCGACATGCCGGGCAGGCCGGCCAGGGACGCCGGCAGCGTGAAGATGTCGGCCAGGTAGTTGCGCACCGGATCGTCGGTGTGCTCGCCGATGTTCCAGGCCACCGTCGGCGAGACCGGCCCGGCGATCACGTCGACCTCGCCGAAGGCCGCGGCGAAGTCCTCGGCGATCAGGCGCCGCAGCTTCTGCGCCTTCAGGTAGTAGGCGTCGTAGTAGCCGTGCGACAGCACGTAGGCGCCGACCAGGATGCGCCTGCTTGACCTCGGCGCCGAAACCCTCGGCACGGGTGCGCTCGTACATGCTCGCGCAGGTCGGTGTAGTCGGCGGCGCGATAGCCGTAGCGCACGCCGTCGAAGCGGCTCAGGTTGCTCGACGCCTCGGCCGGGCGCGATCACGTAGTAGGCCGGGATCGCCAGGCGCGGTGCGCGGCAGCGAAACGTCGACGAGACGCGCGCCCTGCCGCTCGAGCTGCCTCAGCGCGGCGTCGATCGCGGCGCGCACGTCGCGCGGCCAGCCCGTCGCCGAAGAACTCGCGCGGCAGCCCGACGCGCAGGCCCGAGAGCGGCTGGTCGAGATCACGCGGCGAAGTCCTCGTCCGGCCGCTCGAGGCTGGTCGAGTCGCGCGGGTCGAAGCCCGCCATCGCCGACAGCAGCAGCGCGCAATCGTCGGCCGAACGCGCCATCGCGCCGCCCTGGTCGAGACTGGACGCGTAGGCGATCATGCCGTAGCGCGACACCCGGCCGTAGGTGGGCTTGATGCCGGTGATGCCGCACATCGCGGCCGGCTGGCGCACCGAGCCGCCGGTGTCGGTGCCGGTGGCGAGCGGCGCCAGACCGGCCGCCACGGCCACGGCCGAGCCGCCCGACGAGCCCCCCGGGATCGCCGTCCGGTCCCAGGGATTGAGCGCCGGGCCGAAGTGGGAGTTCTCGTTCGACGAACCCATCGCGAACTCGTCGCAGTTGGTCTTGCCGACGCAGACCGCGCCGGCCGTCGCGAGCTGCTCGACGACGGCGGCATCGAACGGGCTGACGTAGTCGGCCAGCATCCTCGAGCCGGCGGTCGAGCGCCAGCCGCGCGTGACGAAGATGTCCTTGTGCGCGACCGGCACGCCCAGCAGGGGGCCGCGCTCGCCGGCGGCGCGCCGGCGGTCGGCCTCGCGCGCCTGGGCTCGAGCGTGAGTCTCGGGCCGGACGTCGATGAAGGCGTTGAGATCGCTGGCGGCGATGCGATCGAGGCAGCGGCGCGCCAGGTCGACGGCCGTGACGCTCGCCTTGCTCGAGGCCGGCGGCCAGCTGTCGCAGCGGGCTGGCAATCGACGGACACGATGCGCGCTCACTCGATCACGCGCGGGACCGAGGTACAGGCCCTTCTCGACGCTGGGGGCCCCCTGCTGGCACGCGTCGCGCTGGTCGGGCTCGGTCACCGCGTCGGGACGAAGGCGCAGCGTCATCTCCTGCGGATGCGTCATCGGCTCGACGCCGTCGGTATCCACCGCGCGGAGCTCGCTCGATCAGTCCGAACACGGAATTGAGCTGCGCCGAGCGTATGCCGGGCCTCGTCGCCGGAAAGCGCGAGGCGGGCCAGGTGGGCGATGCGGCGAACGTCAGCGGCGGTCAGCGACATGCGGTCACCGGAAATGGGGGCCCGGCGACACCATCGCGCATGTGCCGCGAGGCATCGCGAACATGCCGCGACGGCTGCCGGACGAAGGACCGGCCGGTCATGGGAGCCGGGGATTATACGGTATGATTTCCTATTTTCCGGCGCGCATCCTGCGGCTCTTCACGGCGTCCGTCCGACGCGCCCGTTCGCTCCCAAGTACCTCACCCAACGGAACCGAGATGTTCGGGTTTTTGCGTAAGTATTTTTCGACCGATCTCGCCATCGATCTCGGCACCGCGAACACCCTGATCTACGTGCGCGGCAAGGGCATCGTACTCGACGAACCCTCGGTCGTCGCGATCCGCCAGGAAGGCGGGCCGAGCGGCAAGAAGACGATCGCGGCCGTGGGCACCGGGCGCCAAGCAGATGCTGGGCAAGGTGCCGGGCAACATCGAGGCGATCCGCCCGATGAAGGACGGCGTGATCGCCGACTTCACCGTCACCGAGCAGATGCTCAAGCAGTTCATCAAGATGGTGCACGAATCGCGGCTGCTCTCGCCCAGCCCGCGCATCATCATCTGCGTGCCCTGCGGATCCACCCAGGTCGAACGGCGCGCGATCCGCGAGTCGGCGCTCGGCGCCGGCGCCTCGCAGGTCTACCTGATCGAGGAGCCGATGGCCGCGGCGATCGGCGCCGGCCTGCCGGTGTCGGAACCCTCCGGCTCGATGGTGGTCGACATCGGCGGCGGCACCACCGAGGTCGGCGTGATCTCGCTCGGCGGCATGGTCTACAAGGGCTCGGTGCGCGTCGGCGGCGACAAGTTCGACGAGGCGATCGTCAACTACATCCGCCGCAACTACGGCATGCTGATCGGCGAGCAGACGGCCGAGGCCATCAAGAAGACCATCGGCTCGGCCTTTCCGGGCTCCGAGGTGCGCGAGATGGAGGTCAAGGGACGCAACCTCTCCGAAGGCATCCCGCGCAGCTTCACGGTCTCCAGCAACGAGATCCTCGAGGCGCTGACCGATCCGCTCAACCAGATCGTGTCGGCGGTGAAGATCGCACTCGAGCAGACGCCGCCCGAACTCGGCGCCGACATCACCGAGCGCGGCATCATGCTGACCGGCGGCGGCGCGCTGCTGCGCGACCTCGACCGCCTGCTGATGGAGGAGACCGGGCTGCCGGTGCTGGTCGCCGAAGACCCGCTGACCTGCGTCGTGCGCGGCTGCGGCATGGCGCTCGAGCGCATGGAGAAGCTCGGCACGATCTTCACCAACGAGTAGCCGCCGCCCCGGGCGCCCCGTCGCCGGGGTCCCGGAGCGTTCCACCGGAGCCTGCGCCCGAGCGATGGACCACAGCCCGCCGCCGTTCTTCAACCAGGGCCCCTCCGCCCACGCCCGACTCGCCTTCTTCGCGCTGCTGGCCATCACGCTGCTGGTGGTCGACTCGCGGCTGGGCAGTGCTGGCCGCGCTGCGCCAGGGCATCGGCACGGTGCTCTATCCGGTGCAGCGCACGCTGCTGGTCCCCCGCGACCTGCTGAACCTCGGCGCCGAATACCTCGAGGACGTGAACCGGATGCGCAGCGAGAACGCCGACCTCAAGCGCATCGAGATCGCCAACGCCAAGAAGCTGCAGCAGGCCGAGCATCTCGCGATCGAGAACGCGCGGCTGCGCGAGCTGCTCGGTGCGCGCGAGCGCACGGCGACGCCGTCGGTGATGGCCGAGGTGCTCTACGACACGCGCGATCCCTACTCGCGCCGGATGGTGCTCGACAAGGGACTGCAGCACGGCGTGCTGCCGGGCCAGCCCGTGATCGACGCGCATGGCGTGGTCGGACAGGTGACCCGAGTGCTGCCCCTGTCCAGCGAGATCACGCTGCTGACCGACCGCAACGCCAGCATACCGATCGAGGTGCAGCGCACAGGCCAGCGCTCGATCGCGTTCGGCGGCGCCGCGCCCGGCCTGCTCGAACTTCGCTTCCTGTCGGCCAGCACCGACCTGCGCACCGACGACGTGCTGACGACGTCCGGCCTGGACGGCGTCTATCCGCCCGGGCTGCCGGTCGGCCGCGTGCGTGCGGATCGATGCGCGGCGGATCGTCGGGCGCGTTCGCCCGCGTGCTGGTGCGCGCCGATCGCCGGCATCGAGATCAGCCGGCAGCTGCTCGTTCTGCTGGTCGATTCGTCGCAGCTGCCGCCCCCACCGGCACCGGAACCGCCCGCCGATTCGCGCCGGCGCAGGTAGCCCCCATGCACCCGCGCCCCGAGTACCTGCTGCTGCCGGCGAACCGCGCGTTCATCGCCTTCACGCTGGCCGCGGCCTTCATCCTGAACCTGCTGCCCTGGGGCCGGGCCCTCTGGGTGCCCGACTTCCTCGCGCTGGTGCTCGTGTTCTGGAACATCCACCAGCCGCACAAGGTCGGCATCGGCATCGCGTTCCTGTTCGGCGTGCTGATGGACGTGCACAACGCAGCGCTGCTCGGCGAGCACGCACTCGCCTACAGCCTGCTGTCCTACGGTGCGATCAGCGATGCACCGGCGCGTCCCGTGGTTCGGCGCGCCGGGCAAGATCGCGCACGTGCTGCCGCTGTTCCTGCTGGCGCAGCTGGTCACGCTGCTGGTGCGCGCCGCCGTCGGCAGCGGGCTGCCGCCCGCGCCGTACCTGCTGTCGAGAGTGACCACGGCACTCCTCTGGCCGATCGCCGAACTGCTGCTGCTCGCGCCGCAGCGGCGTGCGATCGAACGCGACGAGAACCGTCCGCTCTAGGGCCCGCGCTCATGGTCGAAGTGCACGACTCCGAACGCGCGCTGCGCCGCCTGCGGGTGCGGCTGAGCTTCGCCTGGGTGCTCGTGCTGGCGTGCTTCGGCCTCCTCGTCGGCCGCTTCGTCTACCTGCAGGTGCTGCGCTACGCCGACTTCCACGCGCTGGCCGAGGACAACCGCATCGCGCTGCTGCCGGTCACGCCGCAGCGCGGACTGATCTACGACCGCAACGGCATGCTGCTGGCCGACAACCTGGCCGCCTACACGCTCGAGATCACGCCGAACCGGGTGCAGAACATCGACCGGACGATCGAGGAACTGTCGCGGATCATCGACATCCCGGCGCGCGACCAGCGGCGCTTCAGGCGGCTGCTCGCCGACGCGCGCAGCTACGAGCCGATCCCGATCAAGCACCCGCGTCAGCGACGAGGAACTCGCGCGCTTCTCGGTGGCGAAATTCCGCTTTCCCGGCGTCGACATCCGGGCGCGGCTGTTCCGCACCTATCCGCTCGGCGAGACGGCGTCGCACGTGATCGGCTACATCGGCCGCATCTCGGCCAGCGACAAGCGCCGCATCGAGGAGAACGACCAGCAGGTCGACTACGCCGGCGCCTCGCACATCGGCAAGGTCGGGATCGAGCTGTCCTACGAGGAGCAGCTGCGCGGGCGCGCCGGCGCCGAGGAGGTCGAGGTCTCGGCCGGCGGGCGCACCGTGCGGTCGCTGTCGCGCACCCCGCCGATCGCCGGCTCGAACCTGATCCTGTCGATCGACATCGGCCTGCAGAAGCTGGTCGAAGAACTGTTCGGCAACCGCCGCGGCGCGCTGGTGGCGATCGAACCGGCGACGGGCGACGTGCTGGCCTTCGTATCCAAGCCGACCTACGACCCGAACCTGTTCGTCGACGGGATCGATCCCCAGAGCTGGCAGGCGCTGAACGAGGATCCCGACAAACCCCTGCTGAACCGGCCGCTGCGCGGCACCTACCCCCCGGGCTCCACCTACAAGCCGTTCATGGCGCTGGCGGCGCTGACCACCGGCGCCCGCAGGCCGGACACCGCGATCAGCGACCCGGGCTACTTCCAGCTCGGCAGCCACCGGTTCCGCGACTCGGTGCCGGGCGGCCACGGCTCGGTCAACCTGCACAAGTCGATCGTCGTCTCCAGCGACACCTACTACTACAAGCTTGCGTACGACATGGGCGTCGACGCCATCCACGACTTCATGGCCCCGTGGAAGTTCGGGCAGCTCACCGGCATCGATCTGGAGAACGAGGTCACCGGCATCCTGCCGTCGTCGGACTGGAAGACGCGGCGCTACAAGCTGAAGTGGCTGCCCGGCGAGACGCCTTCGATCGGCATCGGCCAGGGCTACAACGCGTTCACGATCCTGCAGCTGGCGCACGCCACCGCGACGCTCGCCAACGACGGTGTCGTGATGCGCCCGCACCTGGCCAAGTCGATCGAGAACCCGGTGACCCGGGAACGGGTCGATGTCGTGCGCGCCCCCAGCGACCGGATCGACCTGAAGCCCGAGCACCTCGCGCTGGTGAAGTCCGCGATGGTCGACGTGAACCGGTTCGGCACCAGCCGGCGGGCGTTCGCGGGCGCCGAATACGTCGCCGCCGGCAAGACCGGCACCGCGCAGGTGGTCGGCATCAAGCAGGGCGAGAAGTACGACATCCGGCGCGTCGCCGAGCGGCACCGCGACCATTCGCTGTTCATGGCCTTCGCGCCGGCGGACCAGCCGCGCATCGCGCTGGCCGTGATCGTCGAGAACGGCGGCTTCGGCGCACAGGCCGCGGCGCCGATCGCGCGCAAGGTGTTCGACTACGTGCTGCTGGGCAAGCTGCCGAGCGATCCGCCGGCGGCGCGCGGGGCACCGGCACGCGCCGCGGAGCCGGAGCCCGAGCCGAACGCCGACGAGCGCGACGTTCCCGAGAGCATCGAGCCGGAACAGGTCGCCGCGCCGGCGCCGGCGCCGGCGCAGTCGCAGTCGCAGTCGCAGTCGCAATGAACGACCAGCCCTCGCTCTGGCAGCGCGTCAAGCCGCATGTCGCGGTCCTGGACCCGACCCTGTCGCTTACGCTGGCGCTGCTCGCCGGCCTGAGCCTGATGACGATGTATTCGGCGGGCTACGACTACCCGGGCCGCTTCGACGACCACGTCCGCAACCTGCTGATCGCGCTGGCGATGCTCTGGCTCGGCGCCAGCATCCCGCCGTCGTGGATGATGCGATCGGCGTTGCCGCTGTACGTGCTCGGCGTGCTTCTGCTGATCGGCGTCGCGCTGTTCGGCGACGTGTCGAAGGGCGCCCGGCGCTGGCTGAATCTGGGGTTCGGCCGCATCCAGCCGTCGGAGCTGCTGAAGATCGCGATGCCGCTGATGCTGGCGTGGTACTTCGAACGCCGCGAGGGCACGCTGCGCTGGTTCGACTTCGCGATCGCGGCCGGACTGCTCGCCGTGCCCGTGTTCCTGATCCTGCGCCAGCCGGACCTCGGCACCGCGCTGCTGGTGCTGGCAGCCGGCGGCTACGTGATCTTCCTGGCGGGGCTCAGCTGGAAAGTGATCGCCGCGCTGCTCGCCGCCGCCGCCGCCGCCGCGCCGGTGCTCTGGTCGATGATGCACGACTACCAGCGCCAGCGCGTGCTGATGCTGCTCGACCCGAGTTCGGATCCGCTCGGCAAGGGCTTCCACATCATCCAGTCGACGATCGCGGTCGGCTCGGGCGGGCTGTGGGGCAAAGGGTGGATGGAGGGGTCGCAGACGCACCTCGAGTTCATCCCGGAGCGCACGACGGACTTCCTGTTCGCGGTCTACTCCGAGGAATTCGGCCTGGCCGGCAACCTGATGCTGCTGTTCGTCTACCTGGTGCTGATCTCGCGCGGACTGGTGATCGCCGCGGTCGCAGCCACCGAATTCGCCCGGCTGCTGGCCGGCGCGATCACGATGATCTTCTTCACCTACGCCTTCGTGAACATGGGAATGGTCTCCGGCATCCTGCCGGTCGTCGGGGTGCCCCTGCCGCTGATGTCCTATGGCGGCACCGCGATGGTGACGCTGGGCTTCGGCGCCGGTCTGCTGATGAGCATCAGCAGACACCGCAACCTGATGCGCGGCTGACCTCGTCCCGTCGATCGCGACGACACGCGCCGCGCCGCATGCCGACGGGCCGCGAAGCTGCGGTATCGTCCCGGTTGTCCCAACCGACGGGCCAGCTCCGATGAACCCAGCGATCGAACACTGCCTGCGTGCCCCCACCTCCGTCCCCGCGTGCGAATCCGTCGCGCAGTGGTGGCCGTCTTTCCAGCCGCTTCTGACGACCTGGCCGGCGTCGATCGGCCAGGCGATCGTCGGCGGCTTCCGCGCCGACCGCGCAGGCTGGGCCTTCGCCGCCGGCTACCAGGCCTCGCTGCGCCGGATCCTGCCGGATCTGGGCCGCGAGGTCGTCGCCGCGTTCTGTGTGACCGAGGAGGGCGGCAACCGCCCCCGCGACATCCTGACGCGGATCGAGCCCGCCGCGGGGGGACGCTTTCGCGTCACCGGATCCAAGCGCTGGACGACGCTCGGGCCGGACAGCACCGAACTGCTCGTGACCGGCGCGATGACCGGTGATGGCGCTGCACCCGATCCCGGACGGCCGGGGTTGCGCGTGGTCCGCATCCCGACCTCGAGCCCGGGCGTCACGGTGGTGCCCATGCCGCCGACACGCTTCGTGCCCGAGGTGCCGCACGCGCGTCTCGTGCTGGACGGCGTCGAGGTCGACGGATCGGCGCTGCTTCCGGGCGACGGCTACAGCGGGTACGTCAAGCCGTTCCGCACGGTCGAGGACATTCACGTCAATGCTGCGCTGCTCGGCTACCTGCTGCGCGAGGCGCGCGCGCGCGACTGGCCCCGCGAGTGGGCCGAAAGCGCGATCGCGGCGCTGGACGGACTGGCTGCCATCGCCCCGGAGGATCCGGCCTCGCCCGGCACGCACCTGACGCTGACCGGGCTGCTGCACTGGACGCACCGGCTGTACGCCGACACCGCAGCGTTGTGGGACGCGGCGGGCGACGACCCCGCGGCGCAGCGCTGGAAGCGCGACACGGGTCTGTTTTCGGTGGCCGGAACGGCGCGCACCCTGCGCGCGACACGCGCCTGGGAACGGTTTGGCGCTGCCGGCTGATCCGGAGGCGCGGGCTGATCCCGCGTTCAATGCCGAATTCGCCGCGCACGGCGAGGTCCGCCGCGCAAAGCCGGTCCCGCAGCGGCCCTCCGGGCCGGCTGCGGCCGGTCAGCCGCCCGCCACCTTCAGCATGATCTTGCCGATGTGCTGCGAGGATTCCATCAGCGCATGCGCGGCCGACGCCTCGGCCAGGTCGAACTCGCGATAGATCTGCGGCAACATCTGCCCGGCCTCGAGCTTCGGCCACACCTGCTGCTCCAGCGTCGCGGCGAGCTTCGCCTTTTCGGCCGCAGGGCGTGCGCGCAGCGTCGACCCCGTGAAGGTCAGCCGCTTGATCATCACCGGCATCAGGTCGATCTCGACCCGCGACGGCTGCAGGAACGCGATCTGCACCAGGCGCCCCTCGAGTGCGAGGCACTTCAGGTTGCGGGCGATGTAGTCGCCGCCGACCATGTCGAGAATCTCGTTGACCCCCTTGCCGTCGGTCAGGCGAGCGACCTCGGCGACGTAGTCCGCCTCGCGGTAGTTGATCACCGCGTCCGCGCCCAGCGCCTTGCAAGCCTCGACCTTGTCGGCGCTGCCGACCGTCGCGTAGACGGTCGCGCCCCAGGCCTTCGCCATCTGGATCGCCGTGATGCCGATCCCCGACGAGCCGCCGTGCACCAGCAGCGTCTCGCCCGCCTTCAGGCCGCCGCGCTCGAAGACGTTGGCCCAGACGGTGAAGTAGGTTTCGGGCAAGGCCGCCCCCTGCAACAGCGACAGCCCGCGCGGCACCGGCAGCACCTGACCCGCCGGCACGTTCACGTACTCGGCGTAGCCGCCGCCATTGGTGAGCGCGCAGACGCGATCGCCGACCTTCCAGCGCTGCACGCCGGCGCCGACCGCGGCGATCTCGCCCGACACCTCGAGCCCGAGATACGGGGAAGCCCCCGGCGGCGGCGGATAGCTGCCGCTGCGCTGAAGAACATCGGGACGGTTCACGCCGGCCCAGGCGACGCGGATCATCACCTCGCCGTCGGCGAGCTGCGGCAGCGGTCCGGTGCGCGCCTGCAGCACGTCGGGCGGACCGCCGCGACCGTGGTCGATGAAGCGCATGGTGGCGGGAAGCGTCATGTCGGTCTCCTGGAGGGTGTGGCGAGGATTGTAGGGGCGAATGCGGCTACCATCGGCTCGACGGCGCACACCGGTCGAACGTCGGGCGCGGATCCGTGGCGCGCGGCGCCCGGCCGCTTCCCGCAAGGGCTGCGGATGCGCTCCCCGAACATCAAAAGGAGATCGGCTTGACGACAGTCCACTCGTTCGACGACGGCGGCTTCGCGTTCCTGGAAGGGGGATTCCCGTATTCGGCAGGTGTCGCGTCACTGCCGGGCTTCGACATCGTGCGTGTCCGCTTCCGGCGGGTGCTGCCGATGGCGGATGGCTTCGCGGCGATCGAGGCCCTGCTGCGCGGCGCCGGCCGGCCGCGCACCGCACTGTGCGCCGCCGAGCTGCGCTCGCCGCAGCCGTTCAGCTTCGACGGATTCGGCGCGTTCAACACCGGCTACGTGGCCGTGCTCGAGCAGTGGGGCCTGGTGCGCAACGGTCTGAACCCGGTGGCCCGCAGCAACGTCTGCCCGCAACTCGACGCACCCGCCGAGCCGGGCTTCTTCGCGTTCAGCTACACCGTCCCGTCGGCTGCGCTCGCACCGGCGGGCGGGCCGCGCCCGGACGCGCTCGCGCGATCCTTCGTCGTGGCGGGCAGCGGCGAATGGCCCGAAGGCACGCCGTTTCCCGACCGGATCGTGGCGCGCGGCGACGCGTCGCAGAACGGGCTCGCGGCGAAGGCGGAGTTCGTGCTCGGCGAGATGCGCCGCCGCGCCGACGGGCTAGGCGTCGACTGGAACGCCCTGAGCGCGGCACAGATCTACACCGTGCACGACATTCACCCGCTGCTGCGATCGCACTTCCATGCCGCCGGCCTGACCCGTCTCGGCCTCGACTGGCACGTGTGCCGGCCGCCGATCCGCGAGCTGGAGTTCGAAATGGACGTGCGCAACACGCGCATGGAACTGGTGATCGGCTGAACGCACAGCCAGGTGCGCTCCGCGAGAGTGCGCCTGGCTCGTCGTGCGGGTCGCCAGCCCGGCCTCGCGCGGTCGCGGGGCGGGCCCGCTCGCCCCTGCCCTCAGCGCCTCGCGCCGCCGGCCTGCGCCTTCTCCAGCACGGTGCCCAGGATGCCCTTGGGCATGTAGATGATGAACAGGATCAGCAGCAGCGCCGTAGATCAGCAGGTCGAGGCCGTGGACCTGGTTGCCGACCAGCACGCGCAGGCGTCTCCGACAGCAGCCAGCAGGAACACCGCGCCGACCGTCGGGCCCGAGCATCACGAACATGCCGCCGGCGATGACGCCGAACACCATCTGCAGCGAGATGCCGATGCCCGACACCGTCTCCGGGTTCACGTACAGCTGGTACTGCGCGTACAGCACGCCGCCCACGCAGGTCATCGCCGCCGACAGCATCGTGATCTGCAGCTTGGTGCGCGAGCACGTCGATGCCGATCGACGCGGCCGCGTCCTCCTCCTCGCTGATCGCCTCGAGCGCCAGCCGGCTCATGCTGCGGTCGACGCGGTGCCAGATCCAACAGCGCGATCAGCCAGCACGCCAGCATCAGCGTAGAACCAGACCACCTTGTTGGAGAACTGCAGCGCCGCCAGCGAGTACGGTGGCTCGCCGTCGGCAGAGCGCGGTCTTCGGCGTGATGCCGAGCGAGCCGCCGGTCTGGTCGCGCAGCGCGACGATGATCAGCCGCACCACCTCCGACAGCGCCAGCGTGACCAGCGCGAAGTAGTGGCCGACGATCTTGAAGCGGAAGCACGGGTAGCCGATCAGCACCGCGAGCGACCACGCGTGACCACGATCGCAACCGCGGTGCCGATCCACGGCGAGATGCCCGCACTGGTTCCACAGCAGCACCGACGCCGTAGGCGCCGATGCCCAGAAAGGCGCCGTGCCCGAAGCTGACCATGCCCAGCCGGCCCATGATCGACCAGCTGGTGTAGATGAAGCCCCACAGCAGCGCCATGATCACCAGGTGCAGCGGGTAGTTGCCCAGGCCCGAACAGCGGCGACCGCCGCCAGCAGCGCGAGCAGGATCAGCGAGATCGAACGCATCGTCATGGCGGGCCATCGTGTCATTGCCGCTTCGACGAAGCCCTTCGGGCTTCCAGAACATCACGACGATGAAGAACACGAAGGCGATGCACGTAGCCCCACTCGAGCTGGAAGAAGAAGCCGCCGACCGAGATGAACTGCGCGAACACGAAGGCCGCGACGAAGCCGCCGATCAGGTTGCCGAGCCCGCCGAGCACGCAGATCAGGAACGTGATCGGGCCGAACGACAGGCCGATCGCCGGGTGGATGTCGTACTGCAGCACCAGCAGGCAGGCCGCCAGGCCGGCGAGCCCGCCGCCCATGCCGAAGTCAGCAGGTAGATGCGCGCCGGGTTGACGCCCATCAGCGGCATGATCGCGCGGTCCTGGCTGATGGCGCGGATCGCGGTGCCCAGGTAGGTGCGCGTCAGGAACAGCCAGGTGACGCCGATGGCCGCGAGCGCGACCACGAAGGCGATCAGCCGCGCCAGAGAGAGGTTCATCTCGCCGATGCTCACGCCGGGCAGCCGCACGCCGATGTTGCGGAACTCGACGCCGAAGGCGACCGTCGCGACCGCCTGCAGGAAGAACAGCACGCCGCCGGTGACCAGCAGCTGGTTGATCGGCTCGGCGCGCGAGCACCGGCCGGATGATGAACTGGTGCAGCGCAGGCGCCCAGCACCGCGACCAGCAGCGATCCCGAACGCGAACGCCAGCGCCGAGCGGCAGCCCTGCTGGACGTGCATCCACCAGATCGCGTACATGCCGACCATGATCAGTTCGGCGTAGCAGATCCAGACCACGTCGATGACGCCGAAGATCAGGTTCAGGCCGAGCGCCAGCAGCGCCAGCAGTCCGCCGAGCAGCACGCCGTTGAGCACGGCCTCGAGCAGGAAGATGTCGAAGATCGAGGTCCATCGGAAGATTCCTGTCAGTCGACGCCCGAGGTAGGCCCGCCGGATTTCCTCGCTGGCAAGCAGTTCGGCGGCCGAACCGCTCTGGCGGATGCGTCCGGTCTCGAGCAGGTAGGCGCGGTCGACGACCTTGAGCACCTGCTGGATGTTCTGCTCGACGATCAGCACCGTGTAGCCCTCGGCGCGGATGCGTGCGGATCAGGTCGAAGATCGACTGCACGATCACCGGCGCCAGACCGGCCGACGGCTCGTCGAGCAGCAGCAGCTTCGGCCCGCACATCAGCGCCCGGCCGATCGCGCACATCTGCTGCTCGCCGCCGGACATCGTGCCGGCGAGCTGCAGGCGGCGCTCCTTCATGCGCGGGAACAGCGAGTAGACGTAGTCGAGCCGCTCGGCGAAGTGCGCGCGCGCATCGGGCAGTGAACGCGCCCATGCGCAGGTTGTCCTCGACCGTCAGGCGCGGGAACAGGCGGCGCCCTTCGGGCACCTGGGCGATGCCCAGGCCGATGATCTCGTGCGACGGCAGGTCGTTGTAGCGCTGGCCCTCCATCGTGAGCATCGCCGCCCGTGGCCGGATCAGCTTCGAGATCGCGCGCAGCAGCGTGGTCTTGCCGGCGCCGTTGGGGCCGATCACCGCCACCGCCTCGCCCGCGTTCGACCTTCGAGGGAGACCCCGAACAGGGCCTGGAAGGTGCCGTAGCCGGCCGAGACGTTCTGCAGCTTCGAGCATCGTGCGTCATGCGCGGCTGGCCTCCGGGTCCTTCGGCGCGCGCCTTCGTCTGCTGCTGCACCGCGTGCGCGTCGGTGCCGAGGTAGACCTCGACCACGCGCGGGTCGTGGGTCACCTCGGCGGGCTTGCCCTGCGCGATCAGCTCGCCGTGATCGAGCACCAGGCAGCGGTCGATGACCCTCATCAGCACGCCCATGATGTGCTCGACCCAGATGATGGTGACGCCGCTTCTCGTCGCGGATGCGCTTGCAGCATCTCCGCGGCCTGCTCCATCTCGGCCTCGTCGAGGCCGCCCAGACTCTCGTCGGCCAGCAGCAGCTTCGGGCGCGTGGCCAGCGCACGCGCCATCTCGAGCTTCTTCAGTCCGGCCGCACCCAGACCGTCGACGCGCGCGTCGGCATCGCGCGGCAGGCCGATCAGCTCCAGCGTCTTCGGCGCGTGCTCGCGCGCCTGCGCGCGCGTCAGCCGGCTCGGTCGAGCCGTAGTACGCGGCGAGGCGTCGCGTTCTCGAGGATCGACAGCTTGCGGAACGGGCGCGGGATCTGGAAGGTGCGCGCCAGCCCGAGCTTGGCAGACCGCGTTCGGGCTGAGCCCGCCGATCTCGCGACCGTCGAAGCCGGACCGACCCCGCAGTGGGCGCGTACAGCCCCGCGATCACGTTGAAGGTCGTGCTCTTGCCGGAGCCGTTCGGGCCGATCAGGCCGAGGATCTCGCCCTCGCGCCAGTTCGAACGAGATGCCGTTGACGGCGGTGAAGCCGCCGAAGCGTCTTGGTCAGACCGGAAATCGTCAGCATGGTGTCATCGCCAGGCAGGCACGCACCGGCCGGCCACTCGGGTGGCCGGCGCGTGTCGGCAGGAGCAGGCGCCGCGGCGCGTTACTGGTTGGCGTACGGGTGGCCCTTGGGCAGCGGCAGCACCGGATCCTTGGTCTTGATCGCGGTCGGCCAGACGATGAACGTGTCCTTGCCGCTGTACTGCATCACGACCGGCGACGAGCGCTCGTTCTGGCCCGGCCATCGAATGGCCGGGCGGGAAGAACTTCACGCCGTAGCCCTGGATCGTGCCGCCGACCGGGATGTCGGTGTCGAGCGCGGCCTTGCGCAGCGCTTCGGAATCGATGCCGCCGTACTTCTTGATCGCGCGCGGCAGCACGTCGGTGAAGAAGATCCACGACTGGTTGAAGCCCATCGACACGTGCGGCGGCACCTCGTCGGCCTTCGACTTCGGCCTTGTAGCGCTTGACCATCTCCTTGGTCACGTCGCCGAGCCCGGGCGCCAGCGTCTTGGGATCGAGCAGCTGCGCCGCGACCGGATCGACGTTGTAGATGCAGTTGACGTCGTCCTTGAAGGTCGCGTAGAGCTTGTCGAACTGGCCGTAGCCGGCGCCGTGGCCGATCAGCGCCGCCCACTTCAGCCCCTGCTCCTGCGCCTGGCGCAGGAACAGCGTGATGTCCGGGTTGTAGCCGGTGTGCAGGATCACGTCGGCGCGGGCGCGCTTGCAGCTTGGTGACCAGCGGCGACAGGTCGGGCGAGGTGGCCGCGTAGCCTTCCTTCAGCACGATCTGGATGCCGTGCTCCTTGCAGGCCGCTCTCGTTGCCCGAGGCGACGCCGGCGCCGTAGGGACCGTCCTCGTAGATGATCGCGACCTTCAGGTCCTTCGGATCCTTGCCCAGCTTGCGCCTTGGCCTGCTCGGCGAGGAAGTGGCAGGAAGCGTCGCCGAACTGGTCGGAGTGGACCTGCGGCGCGGAACACGTAGTGCAGGTTCTTGTCGCTTGAACACGCGGAGGCGACGCAGACGTTGGCCCACAAGAAGCGCTTGGCCGCGTCGGCCTTCTGCGCCATCGGCACGCAGTGGGCGGACGAGAACACGCCCATCAGCATGTCGACCTTCTCCTGTTCGATCAGGCGCTCGGCCTCGTTGATCGCGACGTCGGCCTTCGACTGGGCATCGGCGTAGATCGGCTTGATCTTGTAGCCCTCGACGCCGCCACGCTCGTTGATCATGTCGATCGCGTACTTGGTGCCGAGGTAACCGGCATACGAGCCGCCGGCCGCGAACGGTCCGGTCAGGTCGTACATGACGCCGATCTTGATCTCCTTGCCTTGCGCGAGCGCGGTGCTCGAGACAAGGCCGAGAGCCAGTGCCGCAATGAACTTCCGCATTTCGTCTCCTCCAGTTGCCTGGTTCGTATGTTGTGCCGGCCAGTATCTGCGGACCGTGCCGGCCGGGGCGGGTGCCCGTTTCGATTTACGTGAACTTGACTTCCAGATCCGTGAATCGTTGCTCCGCGTAGCGCTCGCGTTGTTTCCGGGCAGCGCTCGCGCGCGGCTTTCGGGTTTCAGCGCATGAACGTCTTCACGTAGTCGGCGCCCAGACCCACGGCCTCGAAGTGCGCGCGGTACTTCTCGATGCGAGTGAAGACGTCGTCGAAGCCGGTCGCGTTTCCGTCGGGATCCACGTACATCAGCGAGCCGTGGATCATGAACAGCGTGATCATCTCACTGCAGTCGTCGGGCACCGTCAAGGTATGGGTTTCCCCCGGGGGCTCGTAGACGTAGCTTCCTTCCTCCGCGACCCATTCGGGTTCAGGTGCAACGGGCGCGACCAGATGTCGGGGGCGACCGGCGCCCACAGCTTGTCGTCCGACGTGAGCGCATCGGGCACCATCATGTCGGCCGCCATGCCCCACGGCTGGGCCTTGCGATATGCCTGCCGACGAAGGGCGAGCGCGGGCTCCACGGGTTTGTTCATCGTCGCCGACCTCCTGGTGAGCGCTCGAATGTAATCGAGCGCTTGCGCACTGCGCAATCACCGCGATTTCGGCATTCGAAACTGCCGTGGGGCGATGCTATGCTGGACGCGACAACGCCATGCAGGAACAAGTCATCACCTGGGCCACGCCGGTGTTCTTCGCGCTGATCGCGATCGAACTCCTGTGGAGCCTGCACGCCCGCCGAACGGTGTATCACGTCGACGACGCGATCACGTCGATCGGGCTCGGCGCCCTGTCGCAGGTCGCGGGCGTCTTCCTGCGGCTGCTGCGCATCGGTCTGTACGCGATCGCCTTCGACACGCTGGCCGTGGCGCACTGGCCGCTCGAGGCCTGGTGGTCGCTGCCGCTGGCGCTGGTCTTCTACGACTTCTGCTACTACTGGCACCACCGCTGGATGCACGAGATCGGCGTCGCCTGGGCCGCCCACGTCGTCCACCACTCGAGCGAGGACTACAACCTGTCGACGGCGCTGCGCCAGACGGCGACCGGTCCGCTGCTCGGCTGGATTCCCTACGTCCCGATGGCGATCGCCGGCGTGCCGCCGACCTTGTTCGCCACCGTCGCGCTGATCAACCTGCTGTACCAGTTCTGGATCCACACCGAGCTGATCGGGCGGCTCGGCTGGTTCGACCGCGTGTTCGCCTCGCCGTCGAACCATCGCGTGCACCACGCGGTGAACGATGCGTACATCGACCGCAACTACGGCGGCGTTCTGATTCTCTGGGACCGCATCTTCGGCACCTTCCAGGACGAGCGCGACGACGACCGGCCGGTCTACGGCACGCGCGCGCCGCTGCGCAGCTTCGACCCCCTGCGCGCGAACTTCGAGGTGTACTCGGCACTCGCCGCGACCAGCCGCGCGGCGCGGCGCTGGGTCGACAAGCTGCAGGTCTGGGTGCGCCGGCCGGGCTGGCGTCCCGCCGACGGCTCCGCGGGCACGGTCGCGCCGTTCAGGGTCGACGCGCGGCAGCGCTTCGCGCCGGGCGCGCCGCGCGCCGCGCGCGCCTACGCGCTGGTCCAGTTCGTCGCGCTGCTGGGTGCCAGCGTGCACTTCCTGCAGATCCACGCGCGCACGCCGACGCCGGAACTGCTCGCGTACCTGGCCTGGGTGATGCTCGGGCTGAGCGGCATCGGCCGCGTGCTGGCCCGCGACCGGGCGGGCTGGCCGATCGAGTTCGCGCGTCACGTCGCGACGGCGGCGCTGCTGCCTCTGGCCGGACGCTGGTTCGGCGGCGCCACGCTGCCCGGCTGGCTGATCGCACTGCTCGTGACTGCCGCGCTGCTGTCGGCATTCGCCGCCTGGCGCATCGGCCGCAAGGATCGGGCCGAAAGCGGCGCGGCGGCGCAGGGCGCCCGCCCCGCCTGAGCGCGACCGGCACCCGCGACCCGCCCGACGGCCCAGCTTCCTCGACCCCGCTTCGTCGATCCTGCCTCCTGGACTTCGCTTCCTCGCTTGTTCCTCGACCCCGCCCCTGCCACGCCATGAACGCGATCCTGCTCGCCACCGCCGCCGCCGGCCTGACCATCGCCGGCAAGCTGCTGGGCGCGGCCTGGATGGTCTGGATCTTCAAGCCGCTGACCACTCTGATCATCGTCGCGGTCGCCGTCGCCCGCGCACGCGCCGGCGAGGCCAGGCGCGCCGATGCCGCATACGCCCGGGCCGTGCTGTGCGGACTGGTGCTGTCGCTGGCGGGCGACGTGCTGCTGATCCCGGAAGGTCTGTTCGTGGCCGGTCTGGTCGCGTTCCTGCTGGCGCACGTCGCCTACCTGATCGCCTTCACCCGCGACTGCCCGCCGCTGGCGCGACGCTGGCCGTTCGCCGCGGTGGCTGCGATCGCCGCAGCACTGCTGCTGGTGCTGTGGCCCGCTCTGCCCGCCGGCCTGCGCCTGCCGGTGCTGGCCTACGTGCTGATGCTCGGGCTGATGACCGCGCAGGCGCTGGCACGTGCGGCACATCGGGGCGATCACGCCGCGCGCCTGGCGGGGATCGGAGCGCTACTGTTCATGGCTTCGGATGCGCTGCTGGCCTTCGACCGCTTCCACACCGCGCTGCCGCTCGCGCCCGTGCTGGTGCTCGGCACCTACTGGCCCGCCCAGATGCTGATCGCCCGGTCGATTATGATGCGCGCCCATGTCCGCGACACCCCCTCCGCATCGCTCCCCCGCCCCTGACGCCGAACCCGCCGGGCGCCGACCAGGGGCCGGCGCGCCGGACGGCCCCGGCATCGACGACTCCTCGCCGGGATCCACGGCCGACGCGCTGCTCGCGGCCGCGCGGGCCTTGTCCGACACCTGCAACCGGTTGCGGTTCGGCGCGCCGGTCACGCACGTCTACAACCCGCTCGATTACGCCTGGCAAGCCTACGAAGCGTATGTGCGCCGCTTCGCGGGCGGCCCGCGCAGGGTGGTGTTCCTGGGCATGAACCCCGGGCCGTTCGGCATGATGCAGATCGGCGTGCCGTTCGGCGAGGTGGCGGCCGTGCGCGACTGGATGGGCATCCGCGCACCGATCGCGCGGCCCGCGCACGAGCACCCGAAGAGGCCGATCCAGGGATTCGACTGCACGCGCTCGGAGGTGAGCGGCAGGCGCCTGTGGGGGTGGGCGGCGCGGCACTTCGGCGCTGCCGAGAACTTCTTCGCGCAGAGCTTCGTGCTCAACTACTGCCCGCTGGTGTTCCTCGAGGAGTCCGGGCGCAACTTCACGCCCGACCGCCTGCCCGCCACGCAGGCCCGGCCGCTGGAGGCTGCTTGCGACCGGCATCTGCGCGATGCGCTCGCGGCGCTGGCGCCCGAGTGGGCGATCGGCATCGGCGGCTTCGCCGCGCAGCGATTGCGCACCGTGCTGCAAGACGGGCACGTGGCGCCCGGCCGCGGACAGGCGGTGCGGATCGCGCAGATCCTGCATCCGAGCCCGGCCTCGCCGGCGGCGAACCGCGGCTGGGCCGAAGCGGTCGACCGCGCCCTGCAGGAGCTCGGCGTCTTCGAGGACGGCGGCCCGGCTCGAACATGCCATTCGGTGCGATGATCGCGCTGTCGGTCTTGCTTTTCTTCGGGCGACCGAAGCGAGCGACCGCTGCCGCGAATTCCCAGGCTTGGTCAGACAGCGAAACGCACGACCCCGTCGTCGCCGGAAATCCGCCGCAGCCGGCCCGCGTACCAAAGCGCATGCAGGTGCCCGAGCGCCTCGCCCAGGGCGAACGTGCTCTGGTGCGGGTCGAGTTCGCGCTTGAACATCACCGGCAGGATGTCGGCCGCGCTGCACGGCGCCTTCGCGCAGGCCGTCATCACCTCGAGCAGGCGCTCCTCGTGGTGGGCGCGCTGCTGGCGCAGCCGCGCGTGCAGATTGCGGAACGGCAGTCCGTGCGAAGGCAGCACCAGCGTGTCCACCCGGCAGTCGTCGAATCGGCCGAGCGACTCGAGGTACCAGTCGACCGGGTTGGACTCGGGCTCGATCTCGAACACCGACACGTTGGTCGAAATGCGCGGCAGCACCATGTCCCCCGAGATCAGCAGCCCGTCCGCCTCGCAGTACAGCGCCGCGTGTTCCGGCGAATGGCCGGCGCCGACGATCACACGCCAGTCGCGCTCGCCGATGCGGATCCGCTCGTGGTCGCGGATGCGCCTGAAGCTCGTCGGCATCGACGGCACCAGCGCAGCGAACGAGCCGCGGCCGCGCTCGCGGCAGGCCTCCAGGATCGGCCCCTCGGGCGCGCCGTTGCGCTTGAAGTGCGCCGCGGCCGACTCGCCGTCGCCGCCGGGCAGCTTCGCCGACAGCACGCGCGCCAGCGCGTACTCGCCCATCGTCATCCACAACGGGGCGTCGAAGCGGTCGGTCAGCGTGCGCGCCATGCCGAGGTGGTCGGGATGCATGTGCGTGCACAGCACGCGCCGGATCGGCAGGCCGTCGAGACCGTCGGCGATCAGGCGCCGCCAGAGCTCGCGCGTGTCGCCGGTGGCCGCGCCCGTGTCGACGATGGTCCAGCCCTCGCCCTCGAAGGCGTCGCGCAGCAACCAGAGGTTGATGTGGTTCAGCGCGAACGGCAGCGGCATGCGCAGCCACCACACGCCCGGCGCGACCTCGACGCGGGCGGCAGGCTCCGGGACCAGGTCGCCGAGCGGATAGTCGAGTTCTTTTTCGAGAGGATTCATCGCGGCTACAATTGACGTTTACGTAAAGTGCGAATGTCGCTGTCGAGTGTAATCCGATCGAACCTCAGCGGAATGGACGACACCGAAAACATCTGCGGCCGCAGACCGCCGTCGTACACCATCGGCGAGCTCGCGCGCGAGTTCGCGGTGACCGCGCGCGCGATCCGCTTCTACGAGGATCAGGGGCTGCTCGCGCCGCAGCGCTGCGGTGCCGGCGGGCGCCAGCGCGTCTACTCCCAGCGGGACCGCACCCGCCTCAAGCTGACCCTGCGCGGCAAGCGCCTCGGGCCTGTCGCTGTCCGAGATCCGCAACCTGGTCGACATGTACGAGTCGCCCGACGACACCGTGCCGCAGCTGACCCGGTTCCTGTCGATGCTCGAGCGCCATCGCCTGTCGCTCGAACAGCAGCTTCGCGACATCCGCGAGACCCTGAGCGAGATCACCGCGCACGAGACGCGCGCACGGCAGTTGCTCGCGCAGGCCGGGCGCACGCCGCAGACGCCCGCGCCCGAGGCCTGATTCCGGATCCCGTTCCCGACCGCAACCATTCCTGGAGACGCCACGATGCTCAACATCCCCGGACTGCAGTTCGATCTCGGCGAGGACATCGCGATGCTGCGCGACTCGCTGCAGCACTTCACCGCCGCCGAGATCACGCCGCGCGCCGGCGAGATCGACCGCACCGACCAGTTCCCGATGGATCTGTGGCGCAAGTTCGGCGAGCTCGGCGTGCTCGGCATGACCGTGCCCGAGGAGTACGGCGGCAGCGACATGGGGTATCTCGCGCACGTCGTCGCGATGGAGGAGATCTCGCGCGGCTCGGCCTCGGTCGGCCTGTCGTACGGCGCGCACTCCAACCTGTGCGTGAACCAGATCATGCGCAACGGCACCACGGGGCAGCGCCAGAAGTACCTGCCGAAACTGGTGAGCGGCGAGCACGTCGGCGCGCTGGCGATGTCCGAGCCCGGCGCCGGCTCCGACGTCGTGTCGATGAAGCTGCGCGCCGACCGCAAGGGCGACCGCTGGGTGCTGAACGGCTCGCAAGATGTGGATCACCAACGGACCCGACGCCGACGTGATGGTGATCTACGCGAAGAGCGACCTCGCGGCCGGCCCGCGCGGCATCACCGCGTTCCTGGTCGAGAAGGACTTCAAGGGCTTCTCGGTGGCGCAGAAGCTCGACAAGCTCGGGATGCGCGGCAGCCACACCGGCGAGCTGGTGTTCCAGGACTGCGAGGTGCCGGCCGAGAACGTGCTGGGCGGACGCGACGACGATCCGCTCGCCGGCGTGGGCCGCGGCGTCAACGTGCTGATGAGCGGGCTCGACTTCGAGCGCGCGGTGCTGTCGGGCGGGCCGCTCGGCATCATGTCCGCCTGCATGGACGTGGTCGTGCCCTACCTGCACGAGCGCAAGCAGTTCGGCCAGGCGATCGGCGAATTCCAGCTGATGCAGGGCAAGCTGGCCGACATGTACTCGACGATGATGGCCTGCCGCGCCTACGTCTACGAAGTCGGCACGCCAGTGCGACCGATCGCGCGCCGGTAAGGTCGACGTAAGCGACCCTGCGCAAGGATGCGGCGGGCGCCATCCTGTACAGCGCCGAGAAGGCGACCTGGATGGCCGGCGAAGCGCTCCAGTGCCTGGGCGGCAACGGTTACATCAACGAGTACCCGACCGGGCGGCTGTGGCGCGACGCGAAGCTGTACGAGATCGGCGCCGGCACCTCGGAGATCCGGCGCATGCTGATCGGCCGCGAACTGTTCGCCGAGACCGCCTGATCCGCGACGTCCGGCGCCGCGCGGCCAGCCCCGGCGCGCGCGTCGGGCCGCAGCGCGCCGGCTCATACCCCCCACCAACGAGATCACCGGTCCGACACGAATGCCGAAGGAACGCGCCCGCAGCATCGCCGCAGCCATCCTGGCGGGGTTCGACCGCCACTACGGGCTGTTCCGCTACAACGCGCAGCAGGCCAAGACGCAGTACGAACTCGGCCGCTGGCACGCCATCCGCCGCCTGGCGCGCGAGCGCATCGCGTTCTACGACCAGCGCGTGCTCGAGGCGGTGAACCGCATCGAGTCGGAGTTCCGCGCCAGCGATCTCGACGGCACCGTCTGGCCGGACGTCAAGCGCCACTTCGTGAACCTGCTGGCCGAGCACCGGCAGCCCGAACTCGCCGAGACCTTCTTCAACTCGGTCTGCACCAAGATCCTGCACCGCGAATACTTCCGCAACGACATCATCTTCGTGCGGCCGGCGGTTTCGACCGAGTACCTCGACGGCGACCCGCCGTCGTTCCGCGTCTACTACCCGACGCGCACCGGCTGGACGGGCAGCTTGCGTCAGCTGATCATCGACGTCGGCTTCGCCTGCCCCTTCGTCGACATCGAACGCGATCTGAGGCTGGTGCGCGAAGCCGCCGGTGCGCAGTTCGAGGACACCTTCCGCGCGGCGGTCGACTGCCAGATCCAGGTGCTGCGCACGCCGTTCTTCCGCAACAAGGGCTGCTACCTGATCGGGCGCTTCATCAACGACGGCGAACTGGTGCCGTTCGCGATCCCGATCCTGCAGGATTCGCACGGCCGCCTGTACATCGACACGATCCTGTTCGGCAGCGAACGCATCGAGGCGCTGTTCAACTTCTCGCGCGCCTACTTCATGGTCGACATGAACGTTCCATCGGCCTACGTGCAGTTCCTCAAGACGCTGATGCCGACCAAGCCCGAGTCCGAGCTGTACACGATGCTCGGGCTGCACAAGCAGGGCAAGACGATGTTCTACCGGGACCTGCTGCACCACCTGCGGCACTCCAGCGACCAGTTCGTCATCGCGCCCGGCATCAAGGGGCTGGTGATGGCGGTGTTCACGCTGCCGTCCTTCCCCTACGTGTTCAAGATCATCAAGGACAAGCGCCGCAAGGAGATGACGCGCGAGTTCATCCAGAAGCAGTACCAGCTGGTGAAGTTCCACGACCGCGTCGGACGCATGGCCGACACCTGGGAGTACTCGGACGTGTCCTTCCCGCGCGCGCGCATCGATCCGGCGTTGCTGGAGGAACTGAAGGACGTCGCGCCGTCGATCGTTCACGAGGAAGGCGACCGGGTGGTGATCCGCCACGTGTACATCGAGCGCCGGATGGTGCCGCTCAACATCTACCTCGAGCGCGCCGGCGCGCTGGAGCGCGAGCACGCGGTGATCGAGTACGGCGACGCGATCAAGCAGATGGTCGCGGCCAACATCTTCCCGGGCGACATGCTCTACAAGAACTTCGGCGTGACCCGCCAGAACCGGGTGGTGTTCTACGACTACGACGAGGTCGCCTACCTCACCGACTGCAACTTCCGCCGCATCCCGGCGCCGCGCACGCCCGAGGACGAGATGTCCGCCGAGCCCTGGTACACGGTCGGCCCGAACGACGTGTTCCCGGAAGAGTTCGCGACCTTCCTGCTGGGCGACCCGAAGGTGCGCGAGATCTTCATGCGCCATCACGCCGAACTGCTGGACGCTTCCTATTGGCAGGAGCGGCAGCGCCGGATCCGCGAAGGCATCCTCGAGGACGTGTTCCCGTATCCGGACGCGCTGCGCTTCAAGCACCGCCTCGCGGGCGGCGCGCAGCCGCCCTGTCGGCGGCGGGGGCCATATCGCCGGAGGTGGCCGTATGATCGCCCCGACGAGCCCTGCCGCGGTTGCGGCCAGGACCTCGACGCCGCCCGCAGCCGTGCCCCGCGCGGTTCGACAAGCGCCGCCGGATGGTTCATCCTGCGGCCTCCTGCTCCCGAAAATCCCCGCCGCAGTCCGGCCGGGGCTCAGATCCGTTTCAATCCATAGGAGTCTCCAAATGAGCGATCCGATCGTCATCGTTTCCGCCGCCCGCACGCCCATCGGCGGCATGCTCGGCGACTTCGCCAACGTCAGTGCCGTCGAGCTCGGCGCCGTCGCCATCAAGGCGGCGGTCGAACGCGCCGGCATCAAGGGCGAGGACGTCGGCGAAGTGTTGTTCGGCAACTGCCTGATGGCCGGCCAGGGCCAGGCGCCGGCGCGCCAGGCGACGCTGGGCGCCGGCCTGCCGCAGTCGGTGGGCGCGGTCACGCTGTCGAAGATGTGCGGCTCCGGCCTGAAGACCGTGATGCTGGCGGCCGACCTGCTGACGGTCGGCACCTACGACGTGATGGTGGCCGGCGGCATGGAGAGCATGACCAATGCGCCGCACATGCTGCTGAACTCGCGCAAGGGCTACCGCTACGGCGCCGCCACCTGTACGACCACATGGCGATGGACGGCCTGGAGGACGCCTACGAGCGCGGCAAGGCGATGGGCGTGTTCGCCGAGTCCTGCGTCAGCAAGTACGAGTTCACGCGCGAGGCGCAGGACAAGTTCGCGATCGCGTCGACCGAGCGCGCGCTGGCCGCCAACAAGGACGGCAGCTTCGCCTGGGAGATCGCGCCGGTCACGATCAAGGGCAAGGGCGGCGACACCGTGATCGACAAGGACGAGCAGCCGTTCAAGGCCAAGCTCGACAAGATCCCCGGCCTGAAGCCGGCGTTCAAGAAGGACGGCACGATCACCGCCGCGAACGCGTCGTCGATCTCGGACGGCGCCGCAGCGCTGGTGCTGATGCGCGCGTCGACCGCGGCCGCCAAGGGCCTGAAGCCGATCGCCCGCATCGTCGCGCACTCGACGTCCGCGCACGCGCCCGAATGGTTCACCACCGCACCGGTGGGCGCGATCGGCGAGGTGCTCGAGAAGTCGAACTGGAAGGCCGGCGACGTCGACCTGTGGGAGGTCAACGAGGCCTTCGCAGCGGTGACGATGGCCGCGATGAAGGAGTTCGACCTGCCGCATTACAAGGTCAACATCCACGGCGGCGCCTGCGCGCTGGGCCACCCGATCGGCGCGTCCGGCGCGCGCATCCTGGTCACGCTGCTGGGCGCGCTGCGCAAGACCGGCGGCAAGAAGGGCGTTGCCGTCGCTGTGCATCGGCGGCGGCGAGGCGGTTGCGGTCAGCGTCGAGATGCTCTGACCGTGCCCTCGGCCCTGATCCTCGGCGCGTCGCGCGGCATCGGTCTGGAGTTCGTCCGGCAGTACCTGGCCGAAGGCTGGACCGTGCACGCGACGTACCGCGGCGAGGCCGACCGGGTCAGGCTGCGCGACCTGGGCGCGCACACGCTGAAGCTCGACGTGCTGGACATCAACGACCTGGCAGGCATCGCCTGGCAGCTCGACGGCGAGCAGCTCGACGTGGCGCTGGTCAACGCGGGGGTCTACGGCCCCCGCACCAGCACCGCCCGGCAGCCGCCGTCCGACGCCGAGTTCGACCTGGTGTTCCGCACCAACGTGCTGTCGGCGATGCGGCTGGTGCCGGTGGTCGCGCCGCTGCTGGCGCCGTCGCGCGGCACACTCGCCTTTCTGTCCAGCCGGATGGGCTCGATCGCCGAGGCCGGCGCCAGCTACGGCATGCTCTACCGGGTGTCGAAGGCGTCGGTCAACATGGTCGCCAAGCTGGCGCACGCCGACTTCGCGCCGCTCGGCGTGCGCGTGCTGTCCCTGCACCCGGGCTGGGTGCGCACCGACATGGGCGGCCCGAACGCCGACGTCGAGGTGTCCGACAGCGTCGCCGGCCTGCGGCACGTGATCGGCAGCCCGGGCGCCTATCCCGGCGGCTGCTTCTACGACTACCGGGGCCAGTCGCTGGCCTGGTGACCGCACCGCCCTGATCGACACAGCGACGCGACGCACCGCCGCGACCACCCCGCGACACGGCGCCGCAACGCACCCCCGGAGCACCGCTGATGAGCGACCGCACCCTGATCTCGTCGGGATCCAGTTTCGAGGAGCTGGCCGGGTACTCTCGCGCCGTCGTGATCGGCGACGACGTGCTGGTCTCCGGCACCACCGGCTTCGACTACGCGCGCATGACGATCGAGGACGACGCCGTCGCGCAGACCCACCAGTGCTTCCGAAACATCGCGCAGGCGCTGGCCCAGGCCGGCTGCACGCTGGACGACGTGGTGCGCGTGCAGTACCTGCTGACCGACGCCGCGCTATTCGAGCCGCTCGCGCCGATCTTCGGCCAGTACTTCCGCGCGGCGCGGCCGGCGGCCACCGCGATGGTGGTGGGCCTGGTCGATCCGCGCATGAAGATCGAGATCCAGGTCACGGCGAGGCGCCGGCGCGGCCCCTGATCCAACGCAACAGGACCAACGATGCTGCTGAACGAAGACCTGCGCATGGTGCGCGATGCCGTGCGCCAGTTCGTGCAGGCCGAGATCGCGCCGAACGCGGCGCTCTGGGACAAGAACAACACGTTCCCGCGCGAGGCGCTGCGCGGGCTGGCGCAACTGGGTTGCTACGGCGTCGCGGTGCCCGAGTCGCTGGGCGGCGCGGGACTGAACTACGTCGCGCTGGCGCTGATCCTCGAGGAGATCGCGGCCGGCGACGGCGCCACCTCGACGATCGTGTCGGTGAACAACTGCCCCGTCTGCTCGATCATGCTCGCTTGGGCCAACGCAGAGCAGCAGCAGCGCTGGCTGAAGCCGCTGGCCACCGGCGAGATGCTGGGTGCGTTCTGCCTGACCGAACCTCACGTCGGCTCGGAGGCCTCCGGGCTGCGCACCAGCGCGCGCCGGGACGGCGAGCACTACGTGCTCGACGGCGTGAAGCAGTTCATCACTTCGGGCAAGAACGCCGACGTCGCGATCGTCATGGCCGTCACCGACAAGGCTGCCGGCAAGCGCGGCATCTCGGCCTTCGTGGTGCCGACGAACACCCCGGGCTACATCGTCGCGCGGCTCGAGGACAAGCTCGGGCAGCACGCCTCGGACACCGCTCAGATCGTGTTCGAGAACTGCCGCATCCCGGCCGCCAACCTGCTCGGCGAGGAGGGCCAGGGCCTGAAGATCGCGCTGTCGGGCCTGGAAGGCGGACGCATCGGCATCGCGTCGCAGAGCGTCGGCATGGCGCGCGCCGCCTTCGAGGCGGCGCTGCGCTACTCGAAAGAGCGCGTCGCGTTCGGCGAGCCGATCTTCAACCACCAGGCGCTGCAGTTCCGGCTGTCGGACATGGCCACGCAGATCGAGGCCGCGCGCCAGCTGATCCTGCACGCCGCCAGCCTGAAGGACGCCGGCCAGCCCTGCCTGAAGGAGGCGGCGATGGCCAAGCTGTTCGCCTCCGAGATGGCCGAGCGGGTGTGCTCGGACGCGATCCAGATCCACGGCGGCTACGGCTACCTGGCCGACTTCCCGGTCGAGCGAATCTATCGCGACGTGCGCGTGTCGCAGATCTACGAAGGCACCAGCGACATCCAGCGCATCCTGATCGGGCGGGCGCTCGCGGCGTAACATGGCGCCTCCTTGGAGGAGGCCCATTCATGTCCGAAATCGTCACCCTGACCGCCGGCGACGGCGCCACGATCCCTGCGTTCGTCGCCCGGCCGGCCGGCACCCCGCGCGGCTGCATCGTCGTGGTCCAGGAAATCTTCGGCGTCAACGAGCACATCCGCTGGGTGTGCACCGAGCAGTACGCGCGCGCCGGCTTCCTGGCGGTGGCGCCCTGCTTCTTCGACCGCTTCGAGAAAGGCGTCGAGCTCGGCTACAACCCGGACGGCGTGGCGCGCGGCCGCGCCCTCGTCGACCAGCTGGGCATGGATGCGCCGCTGCGCGACATCCGCGCCGCCGCGCAGCAGGTCGGCGGCGCCCTGAAGGCCGGCGTGGTCGGCTACTGCTGGGGCGGATCGGTGGCCTTTCTGGCCGCGACCCGGCTGGGTCTGCCGGCGGTCGGCTACTACGGCGGGCGCACCGTGCCCTACGTGCACGAGCGGCCGCAGGCGCCGGTGATGCTGCACTTCGGCGAGAAGGACGCGATGATCCCGTCGACGGCGATCGATGCGATCCGCGCCGCGGCACCGCAGGCCGAGGTGTTCACCTACCCGGCCGGCCACGGCTTCAACCGGCACGGGCACCCGGACTGGCATGAAGCGTCGGCGACGCTGGCCTTGCAGCGGTCGGTGGCGTTCTTCCAGAAGGCACTGGGCTGAAAGTGCGAGTGTCGTTCGCCGCTCGATCCGGGACGGACACGCGCGGCGGACGTCACTTCGGCGCAGGCCGATTGCCTTCGTGCGCCTCGATCGACGGATCCATCAGCGTCCACGGACGACGGCTGCGGGTCCAGATGTTCATCACCACCTTCATGCCCTCGTGCTGGTCGAGGCCGCCGACCTTCAGCACCATGAAATCGGGCGCCGTCGCGCGCTGGCTGAAGATCGGCGAGCCGCAGTCGGCGCAGAAGTGGCGGTTCAGCACGGTGCCGCTGTCGGCCGGCTTGCTGAAGACCTTGGGCTTGCCCTTGACCAGCGAGAAGGCGCTGGACGGTAGCAGCGCGTTGATGCTGGCGCCGGTGCCGGAGGCGTGCTGGCAGTCGGTGCAATGGCAGGCGATCAGGTTCTGCACGGGGGCGCTGATGGTGTAGCGGATGGCGCCGCACAGGCAGCCGCCGGTCAGGGGTTCGGACATGGGAAGGCTCCCGGTGGGGTTCGAGAACCGCCGGCGATCGGCGTCGCGGCGGGCTCTCCGATGCTAGGCCCTGGGGAGCACGAATGCACGCGCCTTGGACATCGACGCGGAGCGGACGCATCCGGGCCGCGATGCGCCTGCACGCCGCCACAGGCACAATCGCCGCATGCCCACCCAACGCTTCGATGCCGTCCTGTTCGACTGCGACGGCGTGCTCGTCGACAGTGAGCCGATCAGCAACCGCGTGCTGGCCGACATGCTCGGCGAACTCGGCGCGCGCCTGTCCGTCGAGGAGACGATCCGTACCTTCGTCGGCAAGGCCATCTGGCAGGAGCTCGAGCTGATCCGCGAGCTCACCGGCCGACCCGTGCCCGAAGGCTGGTACGACGACTACAAGCGGCGGCGCGACGATGCGCTGCGCGACTCCATCGACGCGGTGCCGGCGATCGACGCGGTGCTCGACGCCTGCGTCGCGGCCGGCCTGCCGGTCGCGGTCGCCTCGGGCGCGGAGCGCGCCAAGATGCGCATCACGCTGGGACGCACCGGCCTGCTGCCGCGACTCGAGCCGCACGTCTACGGCGCCGACCAGGTCGAGCGCAGCAAGCCGCATCCCGACGTGTACCTGCTGGCGGCCGGCGGGCTGGGCATCGATCCGTCGCGCTGCCTGGTGATCGAAGACACGCCGACCGGCACGCAGGCCGGGCTGGCGGCAGGTGCGACGGTGTTCGGGTATTGCGCCAGCACGGACCCGAAGGCGCTGCTGGCGGCCGGCGCGTCGATGGTGTTCGACGACATGCGGCGGCTCGCGGCGTTGCTGGGATCGGACTGACGCCGAGCGCGCGAGATCGCCCGGCAGGAAGCACGGCGCTCCGCGGCACGACCCGCGAAGCGGAGCGATCAGCGGCGCGCCTGCGTGGCGGCGCCGTGCCCCGCATGACTCTGCGACTGCAGGCGGCTGATCGGGTGCAGCGCAATCGAGACCAGCGTCAGGGTCGTGACGCCCACGATCGGCAGCGCCACGCCCCCCGGCACGCCGAACCGCTCGATCACCTGACCGGCGAGCAGCGCCCCCAGGGGTCCGCCGCCCGTGGTCGCAAGGGTCAGCGCCGCCATCACCCGTGACTGATGTGTCGCGGGCGACTGCTCCTGCATGATCGTGCGGCTCATCGTCATGGCCAAGCCGCCGCTCATGCCCCAGACGAAGATGCAGACGAAGAACAGCCACAAGGGCGGTCCGAACGCGATCGGCAGCAGCGACAGGCAACCGGTGAGCTGCGAGATCAGCAGTGCGCGGCCCGGGCGTCGCGCGCCGCCGCGCTTCATGAGACCGAGAATGCACAACAGCGTGCCCAGACCGAAGGCGACGTAGGCGAGCGAGATGTCCCGCGCACTGCCCGCATACAGGTCGCGCACCGCCAGGGGCAGCAGCACCAGGAACACGCCGCCGAAGAACACCCCCATGCCGACCGTGACCAGGTACGTCGAGCGCAGCACCGGCGTCGACAGGATGAGCGCGAATCCGCCGGCCAGGCCGCGCCACAGCCCGGCGCCCTGGGCCGCGTGCGCAACCCGCCCCGGCGGAAGCCTGGATGCGACGAACACGCCCAGCACGACGATCGCCGCCTGCATCGCCAGCAGCGACACGGCGCCCCACCGGCCTGCCTGTCCGGCGAGCGCCTGCCCGAGCATCTGCATCGCGAACTGGGTGCCCAGTGCGAGCGTCACCATGCGCTGGACGTCGGCGCCGGCGACCCGCCTGAGCAGGCCGTCGCGCGCCGGCATCGACAGCGCCCCGACCAGGCCCCAGGCGACGGCCCAGACCAGCACCGTCACTTCGCCGGCGAGCCCGAACCACAGCAGTGCCGCGAGCACGACCGGCATGACGATGGCCGCGGCCTGCACGCCCATCAGCCAGCGACGCGTGTCGACCCGATCGGCGATCCAGCCCCCGACCAGCAGGAAGAGCAGCAGCGGCAGCTGCCCGATCATCTGCGTGACCCCGAAGCGGCTCGCCGACTGGTGCAGCTCGATCGCCGTCAGGTAGGGCAGCAGGACCATCTGGATGCCGTTGGGCACCATGTAGGTCGCGACGCTGGCCAGGAACCAGCGGGCCGCGGCGGGGACGGGCGCCCGGCTCAATGCGGGCACCGTGCAGGCGCGCGGGGCATCCGTTCGGTTTCGACGCCGTCAGCTCGGCCGCAAGGCATGGGGGCGGGATCTCACCGATGAAATGCCCGTCGGCACGGGCCGACGACGCGACGCAGCTTAGCGTGCGCCCGGACGCATGTCCATGCGACGCACGGCGCGGACCGCCGCGCCGGCGCGAACTCGATGCCGGCACAGCACTTCCCTGCCCGGACCCGGCTGTCCTGCGCTCATAATCGAACCGCCGACCCGAGGCGGACCAGGCCGGTCCGCGCCCTGCACCACCTCGAACAAGGACCACGTCATGAGCACCCCCGATCCGGCATCGCAGCACGACCCGAAGGTCGAGAAGCTGAAAGATCTCCTTCATTGCCAGCAGAAGGCCGTCGTCAGCCGCATGCTGGTCAAGAACAGCGGCGGCAGCGTGACCCTGTTCGCGTTCGACCGGGGCGAGGGACTGAGCGAGCACACGGCACCGTTCGACGCATTGCTGGTCGGCGTCGAAGGCGAGGCGGAGGTGCGGATCGGCACGACCACTCACCTCCTCGGCGAGGGACAGACCGTGCTGATCCCGGCGACGATTCCGCACGCCATCAATCCGACGACCGCCTTCAAGATGCTGCTGGTGATGATCCGGGGCGAAAAGGGCGCCTGACGGCAGGGGCCGATGCCCCAATCGCCTGTCTTTGCGACCCGAATGCTGGCGCCGTGCGGGCCGATGTCCTCGATCGTCTCAGGGTGGCGCGATAGGGTGGGTTCCGCGACGACTACGTTTCATTTCCTGCCGCAGCCTTGGAGGTAGCGGAATGCAGGTCGGTTCGGAGGACCTCGTCGAGGCCATCTATGCCGCCGCCCTCGATCCGGAGGGGTGGGGAACGGTCATGGCGCTGATCAAGCGTCGCTTCGCGTCGAGTGCCGAGGGACTGTACTTCCTCGATTTCGAGCCGCGCCGCATGCGCCTGGTGCACCAGGACGGCTTCTCCGCGAAGTGGCTGGGCTGCTTCGACGACGCCTATTTCAGCCCCGACAATCCCTGGTGCATCCACTCGGCGTCGCTCCACCGTCCCGGCGTGGTCCGCACCAACGAGCGCCTGTCGCGGATCACCCGCGATCCGCAGATCCTGTACCGCTCGCAGTACTACAACGAGTGGATGCGGCCGCAGAACATGCGCTACACGATCGGCAACACGATGCTGACGGAGCAGCGCACGGTGGCAAACCTGACCTTGATGCGGCCGCCCGACGGACCGACCTTCTCCGCAGCCGACGTGCGCGCATTCGAGCGGATGAGCGTGCACATGACGCGCGCCCTGCAGGTGGCAGTGCGGCTGGAGCGTGCTGCCGAGCAGCGCGACCGGGTGGTCCATGCATTCGACGGGCTGTCGCTGGGGGTGCTCATGGTCGACGCGCGCGGCAAGCTGCTGTACGCCAACGCCGCCGCCGAGACCTTGCTGCGACGCCGGGTCGGCATGGAGGTTCGCGACGGCATGCTGCGCACCGCGGTGCCTCAGGACCAGGCCAGACTCGACGCGCTACTTCGTGCCGTGCTGCCGCAGCGCGGACCGCTCGCCGGCGACGGACTCGCGAGCGCGACGATCGGCGCAGTAGCACCCGGCACAACGCTGACGGTCAGAGCCGTGCGGGTCGTGTCCGAGCAAGCGCGCTACCTGGCGCGCGGCGCAGCCGCTCTGCTGACCTTCGAGGACCCGGCCGGCGTTTCCGAAGGCCGGGCAGTGGCTCTGGGCAGGATCTTCGGCGCAACGCCCGCCGAATCCCGGCTTGCGATCGCCCTGGCGCGTGGCGAGAGCGTGCGGCAGGCGGCCGAACGCCTGGGGGTCACGTACGGAACTGCGCGCGGCTACCTGAAGATCCTGTTCAGGAAAACCGAGACCCACCGCCAGGCGCAGCTGGTATCCCGCGTCATCGCAGCTTGCTCGACCGCCGCCGACGAATAGGCCCCCCAATTGGGGGGTGATACCTGGGCGCCGTCGGAATACCGTTTTCACATCCAGTCGAGGGTGACCGACCCAGGTCGGAACCCGTATTCGGGGAGAACGGAGATGCGCCACCTGTTCGCGGATGACGTGATCGTCAGCGAGGCCGATGGGTTCGCCCAGGTCGTCCTTCGTCTCGACGGCCCGGCCGAAGGCACGTTCACGGTGAACTACGCCACCTCGAACGGCTACGCTTCCTACAGCGTGGCGACCGACTACACCGCGGTGAACAGTTCGGTCAGCTTCGCGCCCGGCGAGACGTCGAAGACGGTCCAGATCGCCATCACGAACAACCTGGTGCCCGAGTCTTTGGAGCAGTTCTATCTCAACCTCGGAGTGCCGGCGGCGAGCCAGAACCTGGTGACGCTGTCGCGCAGCGAGATCGTGGTGTCGATCGTCGACAACGACTCGACCGCGGGCGGCACGCCGCTGGTGTCGGTGGGCGACGTCGTGGCGGACGAATCGACGTCGCAGTACGCGCGCTTCGTGGTCGCGCTGGACCGTCCTTCGCCGACGACGGTGACGGTGGACTGGACGACGGTCGGCGGGTCGGCCGCCGCCGGGCAGGACTACGTCGCCGCGAGCGGAACGCTCATCTTCCTGCCGGGCCAGACGGCGCAGACGGTCGAGGTGGCGCTGACCGACGACCAGCTGGCCGAGGGTTCGGAGCAGTTCCGCCTGCAGCTCGGCGCGGCGGTGGGGGCGACGATCGGCCAGGCCACCGGCGTCGCGACGATCGCCGCCAACGATGCGCCGATCATGCCCAAACCGGTTCTGCTGGTCGACGACGCGACGGTGAGCGAGGCCGATGGCTACGCCGAGCTGGTCCTGCGTCTGAGCGCGCCATCGGCATCGGCGATCACGGTGAACTACGCCACGTCGAACGGCTACGCGTCCTACAGCGTGGCCACCGACTACATCGCGCAGAACAGCTCGGTCACCTTCGCGCCAGGCCAGACCGTGCACGTGGTGAAGGTACCGATCAATATCGGCGACAACACGCCCGAGAGGACGGAGAACTTCTACCTGAACCTGGGGCTGCCGGCGGCCAGCCAGAACCTGGTGACACTGTCGCGCAGCGAGATCCCGGTGTGGATCGTGGACAACGACTCGACCGCGGGCGGCACACCGATCATCGCCGTGCGCGATGTCGTGGTGGACGAATCGACGTCGCAGTACGCGCGCTTCGTGGTCGCGCTGGACCGTCCTTCGCCGACGACGGTGACGGTGGATTGGACGACGGCCGCCGGATCGGCGGCGGCAGGGCAAGACTACCTCGCCGCCAGCGGAACGCTGACCTTCCTGCCGTGCCAGACGGCACAGACGGTCGAGGTCGCGCTGAGCGACGACGGCACTCCCGAGGGCCTGGAACAGTTCGACCTCAGGTTGTCCACGGCCGTCGGCGCGATCGTCGAGGTCGGCAGCGCGACGGCGACGATCGGTCTCAACGACGGCGCGATCTCGCCCAAACCGGTGCTGCGCGTCGACGATCCGACTGTGAGCGAGGCCGGAAACTACGCGCAGATGGTGCTGCGGCTCGACGGGCCATCGACTTCGACGTTCACGGTCAACTACGCCACATCGAACGGCACCGCTTCCTACAGCGTGGCCACCGACTACATCGCGCAGAACAGCTCGGTGACCTTCGCGCCGGGGCAGACCGTGCAGGTCGTGCAGGTTCCGATCACCAACGACACGACCCCGGAGGCACAGGAATACCTCAACTTCAACCTGGGCCTGCCGGCGGCGAGTGCGAACCTGGTCACGCTGGCGCGCCCGCAGATCCCCGTTGTGATCATCGACGACGACAGCGGCTTGCGCGTGCTCGACTACGGCATGGGCGACGACCTGTACGTGGTGATCGCAGCCAGCGACTGGCTGATCGAGGCGGTGGACGGTGGCATCGACACGGTTCAGACGGCGCTCGACAACTACACGCTGCCGGCCAACCTGGACAAGCTCGTGCTGACGGGCAGCGCGAACCAGAGAGGTTTCGGCAACGCGCTGGACAACGTGCTGCAGGGTGGCGCCGGCGACGACCGTCTCGACGGCGGTGCCGGCACCGACACTGCACGCTACGACGGGGCCGGCGGCACCTTCACTTTCGCGCGCAGCGGCAACACGTTCACGCTGACCGACGTCTCGGCGGGCGAAGGCGTCGACGTGCTGACCGGCATCGAGCGGCTGGAGTTCTCCGACAAGAGCTTCGAGCTGGTGAACCTGCCGCGCACCGGCGTGCCTGCCTACGGCGCCAATTCCGGCTTCCTCTTCGACGCGGTCTACTACCTGCTCGACAACAGCGAGCTCGTGCCGGCGTTCACGCGCGAGACGGCGCTGCAGCACTACCTGTCGACGGGCGCCGCGCAGGGGCTCGACCCGAACAGCTGGTTCGATCCGGACTACTACGCGAACCGCTGGGCCGACCTGACGCCGCTGAACCTGGACGCCGCGACCCTGTTCATGCACTACAACCTGTTCGGCGTCTGGGAGGGCCGCTCGGCCGGCCCGAAGTTCGACAAGTTCGACGGCAACCGCTACCTGGTCGACAACCCCGACGTCGCGGCCTATGTCGACGCGTTCATCGCCGATTTCCTGGGGAGCCGCACGAACGGCGCGATCGCGCACTACGTGATCTACGGCGCGGCCGAGCTGCGCTCGGCGTACGACACGACGGGCGCGCAGATCGACACGGGCTACGTCGTCTAGCCGACAGTCGGGATTCGCTTGCAGGTCGGCAACAGCGGCGGCAGCGTCACTCGGTCCGCGTTCGATCGCGGCGAGGGACGCAGAGCCCAGGCTTCCGGGCGCAGCAATTAATCGGACAACCGTTTAATTCTTTCGGTATACTGCGGACTTTCCCGGGCGACGGGCACGGCGGGAGCCGATACCCGAATCGCCTGTCTCCACGACCCGACACCACCGCGCACCCATGGCTCGCACCACCGGCTCCGACGGCGCCCGCACCGAAGAGGCGATCCGCCGCGCGGCGATCGACCTGATCGCCGCGCGCGGCTTCGAGGCGATGACGCTGCGCGAGCTGGCCGAGCGCGTCGGCATCCAGGCCGGCGCCATCTACCGCTACTTCCCGAGCAAGTCGCAGCTGCTGGTGGCGCTGCTGGTCGAGCACCTCGAGTTCCTGCTGCAGCACTGGGACGAAGAACGACCGGCGACCGACGAGCCGGTCGAACGCCTGCGCCGCTTCGTCGACTTCCACGTCCGCTCGCACACCTTGCGCCGGCGCGAGGTCTTCGTCGCGAACATGGAGCTGCGCAGCCTGGCGCCCGCCGACTACCGCCGCGTCGTCGCGCTGCGCCGCCGCTACGAACACATCCTCACCGACATCCTGCGCGACGGCATGGCGCGCGGCGTGTTCGCGCTGCCGGATGCGCGCATCGCCACCTTCTCGATCCTGGCGATGCTGACCGGCGTCGGCACCTGGTTCAAGGAAGGCGGGCGGCTCGGCAAACGCGAACTGATCGACATGTACACCCGGCTGGTGATGCAGTGCGTGGGCATTGCGCACCACGCGCCCGGGCACACTTCCGCAACGGCCGCCGCCGTGGCGGCCGAACATTGACTGGCGCCGTGCCGACCGGATCCGTCCGGGCGCGAGCCCGCACCCACAACCCCGAGTTCAGGAGATTTCCTTGAGCAAGATCGAAAGCCGGCTGAACCCGCGCAGCGAACAGTTCCAGGCGAACGTGCAGACGATGCGGCTGGTCGTCGGCGACCTGCACGCCCGCATCGCGCAGGCCGCGCTGGGTGGCGGCGAGGCGGCGCGCGAGAAGCACACGTCGCGCGGCAAGCTGCTGCCGCGCGACCGGGTCGCGCTGCTGCTCGACCCCGGCAGCCCCGTTCCTCGAACTGTCGCCAGCTCGCCGGCGCTCGACATGTACGGCAACGACGCGCCGAGCGCCGGCATGATCACCGGCATCGGCCGCGTGTCCGGCAGCGAGTGCGTGATCGTGTGCAACGACGCCACCGTGAAGGGCGGCACCTACTTCCCGATGACGGTGAAGAAGCACCTGCGCGCGCAGGAGATCGCGCGCGAGAACCGGCTGCCCTGCATCTACCTGGTCGACTCCGGCGGCGCCAACCTGCCGAACCAGGACGAGGTCTTTCCCGACCGCGAGCACTTCGGCCGCATCTTCTACAACCAGGCGAACATGTCGGCGCAGGGCATCCCGCAGATCGCCGTGGTGATGGGCTCGTGCACCGCGGGCGGCGCCTACGTGCCGGCGATGAGCGACGAGGCGATCATCGTGCGCAACCAGGGCACGATCTTCCTCGGCGGCCCGCCGCTGGTGAAGGCGGCCACCGGCGAGGTCGTCAGCGCCGAGGACCTGGGCGGCGGCGACGTGCACACGCGCCTGTCCGGCGTGGCCGACCACCTCGCGCAGGACGACGCGCACGCGCTGGCGCTGGCCCGCCGCGTCGTCGCCAATCTCAACCGCATCAAGCCGCAGCAGCTCGAGCTCGCGGAGCCGCGTGAGCCGGCCTACGACCCGAACGAGCTGTACGGCGTGATCCCGACCGACACCCGCAAGCCCTACGACGTGCGCGAGGTGATCGCGCGCATCGTCGACGGCTCCGAATTCGACGAGTTCAAGGCGCGCTACGGCACCACGCTGGTCACCGGCTTCGCGCACCTGCACGGCATGCCGGTGGGCATCGTCGCGAACAACGGCATCCTGTTCTCGGAGTCGGCCAACAAGGGCGCGCACTTCATCGAGCTGTGCTGCCAGCGCCGCATCCCGCTGATCTTCCTGCAGAACATCACCGGCTTCATGGTCGGGCGCAAGTACGAGAACGAGGGCATCGCGCGCGCCGGCGCGAAGCTGGTCACCGCGGTCGCCTGCGCGCAGGTGCCGAAGTTCACGGTGATCATCGGCGGCTCGTTCGGCGCCGGCAACTACGGCATGTGCGGCCGGGCGTATTCGCCGCGCTTCCTGTGGATGTGGCCGAACGCGCGCATCAGCGTGATGGGCGGCGAGCAGGCCGCATCGGTGCTGGCGACCGTGCGGCGCGACGGCATCGAGGCGCGCGGCGGCCAGCTGGAGCGCGGAAGACGAAGCGGCGTTCAAGGAGCCGATCCGAGCGCAGTACGAAGTCCAGGGCCATCCGTACTACGCCACGGCGCGCCTGTGGGACGACGGCGTGATCGACCCGGTCGACACGCGCACCGTGTTGTCGCTGGGCCTGTCGGCGACCCTGAACGCGCCGATTCCGGAGACACGCTTCGGGGTCTTCCGCATGTGAGCGGCGCCGCGCGCGGCGGCCCGCCGCCCCGGGCCGGCGCATGCGACGTCCCACCTTCGACATGAAACGAACGCGATGACCTACGAGACCATCGAGACCTACCTGCAGCACGGTGTCGCAGTGATCTGGCTGAACCGGCCGGACCTGCGCAACGCGATGAACGAGACCGTGATCGCCGAGCTCACGGGCTCGATCCGCGAAGCGATCGGCGACGCGGCGGTGCGCGCCATCGTGATCGCCGGCCGAGGCAAGGCCTTCTGCGCCGGCGCCGACCTGAACTGGATGCGCCGCGCGCGCGAGATGTCGCCGGACGACGCGGTGAAAGACTCCGCCGGCCTGGCCACGTTGCTGCGGCTGCTCTACGAAAGCCCGAAGCCGACCGTGGCACGCGTGCACGGCGCGGCATTCGCCGGCGGCATGGGGATCGTGTCGGCCTGCGACATCGCAATCGCCGCCACCGAAGCGAAGTTCTGCCTGTCCGAAGTCAAGCTCGGTCTGATGCCGGCGATGATCAGTCCCTACGTGATCCGCGCGATCGGCGAACCGCACGCGCGCCGCTACTTCCTGACCGGCGAGGTGTTCGACGCGGGCGAGGCTTATCGGATCGGGCTGTCGCACGACATCGTGCCGGCCGAGGAGCTCGACGCCGCGGTCAACCGCATCCTCGGTCACCTGCTGCTGGGCGGGCCGCAGTCGCTGGCCGAGAGCAAGCGGCTGATCCGCGACGTCGCCGGCCGTCCGATCGACGACGCGCTCGCCGACGACACGGCGCGCCGCATCGCGCGCATTCGTGCGTCGGACGAAGCGCAGGAAGGCATCGCGGCATTCTTCGAGAAGCGGCGCCCATCGTGGGTCGACGTCCTCGATCTGCCGGAACAAAGAACCTGAATCCACGGGAACCGAAATGTTCAAGACGATCCTGATCGCCAATCGCGGCGAAATCGCCTGCCGCGTCGCGGCCACCGCGCGCCGCATGGGCATCCGCACCATCGCGGTCTACTCGGACGCCGACGCGCGCTCGCGCCACGTCGCGCTGTGCGACGAGGCCTGGCGTCTGGGCCCGGCGGCGGCGCGCGAGTCCTACCTGCGCGCCGACCTGATGCTCGAGATCGCGCTGCGACCGGCGCCGAGGCGATCCACCCCGGCTACGGCTTCCTTTCCGAGAACGAAGGCTTCGCGCGGGCCGTCGCCGAAGCCGGCCTGGTGTTCATCGGCCCGCCGGCCTCGGCGATCGCGGCGATGGGCAGCAAGTCGGCGGCCAAGGCGCTGATGGACAAGGCGCAGCGTGCCGCTGGTGCCCGGCTATCACGGCGACGAACCAGGATCCGGGCTACCTGCGGGGCCAGGCCGACGCGATCGGCTACCCGGTGCTGATCAAGGCCAGCGCGGGCGGCGGCGGCAAGGGCATGCGCATCGTCACGCAGGCCGGGCGAGTTCGACGCCGCGCTCGCGTCGTGCAAGCGCGAGGCGGCCAGCGCCTTCGCGCGACGACGCCGTGCTGATCGAGCGCTACGTGCAGCGCCCGCGCCACGTCGAGATCCAGGTCTTCGCCGACAGCCACGGCAACTGCGTCTACCTGTTCGAGCGCGACTGCTCGGTGCAGCGCCGCCACCAGAAGGTGTCGAGGAGGCCCCGGCGCCGGGCATGACGGCACGAGCGTCGGCACGCGATGGGCGAGGCCGCGGTCGCGGCGGCGCGCGCCGTCGGCTACGCAGGGCGCTGGCACGGTCGAGTTCATCGCCGACCAGGACGGCCGCTTCTACTTCATGGAGATGAACACCCGGCTGCAGGTCGAGCATCCGGTCACCGAGATGATCACCGGCCACGACCTGGTCGAATGGCAGCTGCGTGTCGCCGCCGGCGAGCCGCTGCCGGCGCGGCAGGAGCGACCTGGTCGATCCACGGCCACGCGATCGAGGCGCGCGTCTACGCGGAGAACCCCGACAAGGGCTTCCTGCCTTCGACCGGGCGGCTCGAGCACCTGCGCGCACCGGCCGCGGTCGCCTTCGAGATCGGGGCGACCGCGCGCGGCGCGGCCGCGGCCGAACCGGCGGCGGTGCGCATCGACAGCGGCGTGCGCGAAGGCGACAGCATCTCGCCGTACTACGACCCGATGATCGCCAAGCTGATCGTGTGGGGACGCGACCGCGAGCAGGCGATCGCCCGCATGAGCACCGCGCTGGCGGGTTACGAGATCGTCGGGCCGACGACGAACGTGGCGTTCCTGCGCCGGCTGATGCGCTGCGACGCCTTCGTCGACGGCCGACCTCGACACCGGCCTGATCGAGCGCGAGCGCGCCGCTCTGCTGCCGGCGCCGGGCGACCCCGGACCTGCGGTGCTGGCGCAGGCCGCGGCTGCCGTGCTGATGCTGGAGGCCGCGGGCAGCGGCACGGGCGACAGCGATCCCTGGGCGTCCCGCAGCGGCTGGCGCGGCGGCGCCTGGCTGGCGCGCACCCTGCTGTTCTCACGCGGCTCGTCGCAGTGGCCGGTGCGCGTCGACTACGCGAAGAACGGCTACACGACGCACATCGGCGACGACTCGGTCTGCCTGGCCGAGCTCGCCTACGACGCGCGGCAGCGGCGCGTGCGCGGCCTGGCCGGCGGCGAGGCCTTCGACGTCGGCGCGGTGCTGCTCGGCGAGTCCCTGCACCTGTTCACCGCGCGTGGCGCCGTGCAGTTCGGCTACGCGCCCGCGCTCGCGCACGTCGGCGAGGAGGCCGACGCCGGCGGCGGCGTCACGGCACCGATGCCCGGCAAGGTCGTCGCGATCCTGTGCGAGGCCGGCAAGCGGGTCGAACGCGGCGCAGCCGCTGGTGGTGATGGAAGCGATGAAGATGGAGCACACGATTCACGCGCCGAGCGCAGGGACCGTGACCGAGCTGCTGTTCGCGATCGGCGACCAGGTGCCCGAGGGCGCGGCGCTGCTCGCGTTCACCACGGCGTGAAGATCGCCGTCACGCATCCTGCCGAATCGACCCGCGCGCGCTGGGTCGAGGCGCTGTCGGCGCAGCTGCCCGAAGCGCGCGTCGTCGCGTGGCCGGGCCCCGATGCCGACGGCGCGCAATTCGCGGTCGCGTGGAAGCCACCCGCCGGCTTCTTCGACGCGCATCCCGGGCTGCGCGCGCTGTTCTGCGCCGGCGCGGGCGTCGACCACCTGCTGCGCCATCCGGGCCTGCCGCCCGGGCTGCCGCTGGTGCGGCTCGAGGATGCGGGCATGGCGCGCCAGATGATCGACTACTGCTCGCACGAGCTGTTCCGCATCTTCCAGCGCGTCGCCGAGTACGAGGCCCAGCAGCGCGGCGCGCAGTGGCGCGAGCTCGAGCCGCTGGACCGCACGGCGCACACGGTGGGTGTTCTCGGCCTGGGCGAACTCGGTGGCCGGGTCGCGGCCGGGCTCGCGGCCGCCGGCTACCGGGTGCTGGGGCACGCCCGCTCGCCCCGGCGCATCGACGGCGTCGAATGCCTGCACGGCGACGCGGGATTGCGGCCGTTCCTGTCGCGCACGAACGTGTTGATCCTGATGGCGCCCTCCACCGGGTCCACGCGGCACCTCGTCGATGGCCGGCGGCTCGCCTGGATGCCGCGTCCCGCCTGGCTGATCAACGTCGCGCGCGGCGAACTGGTCGACGAATCCGCCCTGCTCGCCGCCCTGGATTCCGGACATCTCGAGGGCGCGGCGCTGGACGTGTTCGCCACCGAACCCCTGCCTGCCGAGCATCCGTTCTGGAGGCATCCTAGAATCCGGGTGACGCCGCACGTCGCGGCCGCCACCCTGGTGCAGCCGAGCGCGCTGCAGGTGGCCGGCAAGATCCGCTGCCTGCTGCGCGGCGAACCGGTCACGGGGCTGGTCGACCGCGCCCGCGGCTACTGACCGTGCTTGCCGCCACCGCACGCACCAGCGCGTGATGATCCAGACAAGGAGATCGACATGAACCTGCCCAAACGCGTCCACATCACCGAGGTCGGCCCGCGCGACGGCCTGCAGAACGAGCAGCAGCCGGTGCCCACCGAGATCAAGGTGCAGCTGTGCGAACGGCTGCTGTCGGCGGGGGTCGGCAACCTGGAGGCGACCTCCTTCGTATCCCCGAAGTGGGTGCCGCAGATGGCCGACGCCGCCGACGTGATGGCGCGCATCCCGCGTCCGAAGGGCGTCATCGTGTCGGTGCTCACGCCCAACGTCAAAGGGCTCGAGGGCGCGCTGGCGGCAGGCGCCGACGAGGTCGTGATCTTCGGTGCCGCCACCGAGGCGTTCTCGAACCGCAACATCAACTGCTCGATCGCCGAGAGCATCGAGCGCTTCCGCCCCGTCGCCGAGGGCGCGAAGGCCCGCGGCATTCGCGTGCGCGGCGCGGTCTCGGTGGCGTTCGGCTGCCCCTATCAGGGTGAGGTGCCGGTCGCGGACGTGGTCGACGTGGTCGAGCGCCTGCGCGACCTCGGCTGCGACGAGATCGGCATCGCCGACACGATCGGCACCGGCACCGCCGACCACGTGCGCCGCGTGATGGAGGCGGCCGCCCGCGTGTACCCGATCGAGCGCATCTCGGGACACTTCCACGACACCTACGGCCAGGCGATCGCCAACATCTACGCCAGCCTGCAGTCCGGCATCCACCGCTTCGACACTTCGATCGCCGGCCTGGGCGGCTGTCCGTACGCGAAAGGCGCCACCGGCAACGTCGCGACCGAGGACGTCGTCTACCTGCTGAACGGCCTCGGCATCGAGACCGGGCTCGACCTCGACCAGCTGGTCGACGCCGGGCAGTGGATCTCCGCCTTCCTCGGCCGCAAGAGCATGTCGCGCGCCGGCAATGCGCTGGCGGCGAAGAAGCAGTCGGCGGCGGCGGCGACGGCCGCCACCGCTGCCTGACGGGCACGCCGGCGCGATGAACGAGATCTCCAAGGGGCGGCCCGGGTTCAGCGCCGTGCGCTCTCCCTGCACCTCGGTGTGCCGCATCGATGCGCGCACCGGATGGTGCGAGGGCTGCATGCGGACGATCGACGAGATCGCCTCGTGGGGCACGATGAGCGATGCCCGGCGGCTCGACGTCTGGGCCCGGCTGGGCGAGCGCCGCCGGCAGGCGGCCGCAACGCCGCCGTCGGGTGCGCCATCGCTGCCCGTGTCCGGAGCAGCGCGGGGCGGCAGCGCAGTGGCAGGCGCGCCTTCCGCCGCGACGCCTTCCGCCGCGACGCCACCCGCCGCGACGCCGCCCGCCGAGCCCGACCGCAACTGACATGGACGACACGGAGGTTGCGCTCGCCGACGAGCTGCGCGCCCGCTTTGCCGAGCCTGTGCGCGGCCCCGCCTACCGGCCGTCCGCGAAGTGGCTGACGGTCAGCACACTGATCACGCTGGCAGCCTACGGCGCCCAGGTCGTCAGCCGCCACGGCGAGCTCGGCTGGGGCCTGCTGCTGGTCGTGGCGGCAGCGGGCACGGTGCTTCTGGTCAGCACCTGGTACATCCTGAACGGCAACACGACGATCGATGCCGACGGCATCCGGCAGGACTGGATGTTCGAGAAGCGCTTCTCCTGGGACCAGGTGCTGCACGCGCGCCATCTGCGCATGCCATTCACGTCGCGCCTTCTGGTCGGCCTGGGCCGCGGCCCGATCAAGGCGATCCATGGCGGCTGCAGCGAACTCGACGCCGCCTTCAAGGACATCGGGGCGATCTTCGCGCGCCGGCTGCGCCGCTGACTGCCGCGCAGCGCACGAGCCGCATGCCGCCGAAGGCCGCACCCGCTCCCGCTTACGAGCCCTCTGGCCACGCACCCGACGCCACGATGAAGTCGCTTCCCCCGACGCTGCGCTTCATCGAGCGCGACTGGCTGTCGAGCAACCAGATGCTGTTCGTCGAGCCCGACGGAGCGACGCTGGTCGACTCCGGCTACGGCACGCGCGCCGACTTCACCGTCGCGCTGGTGCGCCGGGTTCTCGAGGAGGTCGGGCGCGCGCAACAAGGGATCACCCGTCTGATCAACACCCACCTGCACTCCGATCATTGCGGCGCCAACGCCGCGCTGCAGCGCCTGTACGGCTGCCCGACGCTGGTTCCGCAGGCCGAGTTCGAGGTCGTGCGTCGCTGGGACGAGGACGCGCTGACGTTCAAGGCCACCGCCCAGGTGTGCGAGCCGTTCCGCGCCGACGGGTATCTGTCGGACGGCGACGAGATCGAGCTGGGCGGGATGGCCTGGCGGGTGCACGCGGCGCCCGGACACGATCCGCACTCGCTGATCCTGCACTGCCCCGAACACCGGCTGCTGATTTCGGCCGACGCGCTGTGGCAGAACGGGTTCGGCATCATCTTCCCCGAGCTGAGCGGCGACTCCGGATTCGCCGAACAGAAGGCGGCGCTCGAGCTGATCGCCTCGCTCGACGTCGGCACCGTTCTGCCCGGACACGGCCCGATGTTCCACGACGTGCCCGAGGCGATCGAGCGCGCGTTCGCGCGGCTGGCAGCGATCGCCGACCCGCGGCGCAATGCGCGCAACGCGCTGAAGGCGCTGGTCAAGTTCCGCCTGCTCGAGCGCCGGCAGCTCGATGCCGACACGCTGGCGGAGGACCTCGCCGGCGCGAAAGTGATGACCGATGCGGCCGCGCTGATCGGCATGTCACTCGAGGCCGCGATCGCCTGGACCGTCGGCGAGCTCGAGCGCCAGGGCCAGCTGCGCCGCGAGGGATCGCTGCTCCACAACCGATGAGGCCGACGCCATGACACGTGCCGCCCCAGGCATCCGCGACAGCCGTGACGACGACCTGCCGCGCCTCCACGAGATCTACCGGCACCACGTGCTGCACGGCACCGGCTCCTTCGAGCTCGATCCGCCCAGCCTGCAGGAGATGGCGCGGCGCCGCGCCGACGTGCTCGGCAACGGCTTCCCGTATCTGGTCGCCGAGCGCGACGGCACGGTGCTGGGCTACGCCTACGCGAACTTCTTCCGGCCCCGGCCGGCGTACCGGTTCTCGGTCGAGAACTCGATCTACATCGCGCCCGACGCGATCGGCCAGGGCATCGGACGACGGTTGCTCGAAACGCTGATCGCGCGCTGCGAGGCGGTGGGCTGCCGGCAGATGCTGGCCGTGATCGGCGACAGCTTCAACACCGGCTCGATCGCGCTGCACTCGGCCTGCGGTTTTCGCATGGCCGGCCTGTTCCGTGCCAGCGGCTGGAAGTTCGACCGCTGGCTGGACACGGTGCTGATGCAGCGCGAGCTCGGCGACGCGGACCGCTCGCCGCCGGGCTGACGCCGGGCCTGCCGCGATGGCGATGGCCATGGCCATGGCGATGGCACCGGGCAGCGGCGACGGCATGCCCGCGCGACCATCCGGCGCCCGCGGCGCTACCGCCCGATGAACACCGGCGGGCGCTTCTCGACGAAGGCGCGCACCGCCTCGCGGTGATCCTCGGTGGCCGCCGCGGCGACCATCCGCTCGGCCTCGTGGTCGAGCGCGGTCTCGAACAGGATGCGGGACGCCTCGTCCAGGTTGTCCTTCATGGACGCGAGCGCGACGCGCGGGCCGTTGGCCAGCCGCCGCGCCAGCGCGAACGCCTCCTGCTGCAACTGCGCGTCCGGGACGACGCGATTGAACAGGCCGATGCGCTCGGCGCGTGCCGAATCGACCTTGTCGGCAGTGAACATCATCTCGCGCGCGATCGGCGAACCGACCGTGCGGGTCAGCAGCCAGGCGATGCCGTAGTCGCCGGAAAGCCCGATGCGCGCGTAGCCGGCGTTGACGAAGGCGGACTCCGCGGCGATGCGGATGTCGCAGGCCAGCGCGATCGCCAGGCCGGCGCCTGCCGCCGCCCCCGGCAGCGCCGCGATCGTCGGCTTGCGCACCGCCAGCAGCGCGCCGGTCAGCAGCCGCTGCCGCTCCTTCAGGTCGGCAATGCGCTCTTCGGGGGACATGCTCTTCTTCGCGCTGTTGTCGCCCATGCCCTTGACGTCGCCGCCGGAGCAGAACGCAGTGCCGGCGCCGGTGATCAGCAATGCGCCGACCGACGGATCGTCGCCGCGCTCCTTGATCATCCGCCGCAGCGCTGGCGTCAGCTGGTCGGACATCGCGTTGCGGGCCTCGGGCCGGTTCAGCGTGATCAGCGCGACGCCGTCGCGGATCGAGCACAGCAGCTGGTCGGTTCCGGTGTCGATGTCGATGTCGATGGAGGATGCATTCATGGCGGTCGAGGCTCCTGGCGGGTGACGGGGTTCGGTTGGGGTCGGTCGCGCTGCGGACCAGTGTAGTCGATCGCCCCCGGAGGTCCTCGTCCGGCGCGCCCGCGACGCGCACGCGCGTCGCCCCGGCCCGAAGCTGCGCTAAAGTCCACGCCATCGGACCACCACCGCACACTCCACAGGAGACGACATGCCGGCCCGCGAGCGCAGCATGACCCTGAGCCCTGGCCGCGAATGAACACGCCCGCCGCCGGCGTCGACCGGAACGCGCTGGTCGCGGGGATGTGCGCCGGCCAGATCGGCAGCCTGCTGCCGCACATGGCCTTCGCCGCCCTGATCCCGCTGTTCGCGAAGCTCTGGGGACTCAGTGCGGCGCAGAGCGGCGCGATCGCCGGCGGCTTCTTCGTCGGCTACGCGCTGGTCGTTCCGGTGGCCACGTCGCTTACCGACCGCATCGACGCGCGCAGCATCCTGATCCCGGGCTGCATCGTGAACGCCGGCGCGACGATCGCGTTCGCGGCCTTCGCGCACGATTTCTGGTCGGCGATCCTGGTCTGGGCGGTGGCCGGCGCCGGCTTCGGCTGCGCCTACATGCCCGGGCTGCGCACGCTCACCGACCGTCTGCCGCCGGGCGACGCGTCGCGCAGCATCACCTACTACACGTCGAGCTTCTCGATCGGCGTCGGGCTGTCGTTCCTGTGCACCCAGCTGCTCGCCGACCGACTCGGCTGGCAGTGGGCCTTCGTGATCGTCGGCTGCGGCCCGCTGGTGATGCTGACGGTGGCCCTGGCGCTGCCGCGCGTGCACAAAGAGTCGCGCCCCGCGGGCCACCTGCTGGACTTCCGCCCGGTGCTCGCCAACCGCCCGGCGATGGCCTTCGTGCTGGGCTACGGCGCGCACTGCTTCGAGCTGTACGCGGCGCGCGCCTGGCTGGTGTCGTTCTGGCTGTTCACCGCCACGCGCAGCGGCGCGCCCGCGTGGCTCGACACGGTCATGGTCAGCTTCGTGGTGACGCTGCTGGCGATGCCCGCCAGCATCCTCGGCAACGAACTGGCGCTGCGCATCGGCCGGCATCGTCTGATCGCCGGCGTGATGATCGTTTCCGCGATGGTCGCCGCCGCACTGGCCGGCGCCGCCTCGGCGCCGTGGTTCGTCGTGCTCGGTCTGCTGCTGCTGCACGGCTTTACGACTCCCGCCGATTCCGGCTCGCTGACGGCGGGCATGGTCGGCGCCTCCGACCCGAACTACCGGGGCGCGACGATGGCGCTGCACTCGATGCTGGGCTTCGGCGCGTCGTTCGTCGGCCCGCTGGCAGTGGGCATCGCGCTGGACAGCTTCGGCGGACCGTCGAGCACCTCGGGATGGAGCGCCGCCTACATCGTGCTGGCATTCACCGTGCTGGCCGGCCTGCCCGCGCTGCGTCTCGGTGCCCGCGCGCGCGCATCGCAGCCATGAGCGCCACGATCGACGCCCTGCTGGTCGATGCGGCGCGGCGCATCGCGGCGACGCTGTCCGGCCCGCGCGTGCGCGCGCTGCACCTGCCGCCCGCGCATCTTCGCAGCGGCAAGGAAGCCGAGTTCTGCGCCCTCGAGCTCGACGACGGCGCGATCGGCATGAGCTACCTTTGGCTGGAAGGGATCGAGGCGGCGGTGCGCGACGAGGAGGTCGCGCGTTCCGTGCGCGGGGTTCCGGCAGCCGCACTGGCCGCCGGCTTCGGCGGCGGCGAGCCCGGAGCCCGCGCCCTCGGCCTGGCCGCGATCAGCGCGCTGTCGCAGTCGCTGTACGCGCGCGCCGGCTGGCTGCCCGCCGACGCGACCGGCTCGTTCGCGGGCATCGATCCGCATGCAGGCGACCGGATCGGCATGGTCGGCTACTTCCCGCCGCTGATCCCGCAGATCGTCGCCACCGGCGCGCACCTGACGGTGCTCGAGCTGCGCGCCGATCTGGCCGGGCAGCACGAAGGCTGGCGGGTCGTGACCGACCCCGCCGAACTCGCCGCCTGCGACCAGGTGCTGTGCACCAGCACCGTGCTGCTGAACGGCACGATCGGGGCGATCCTGCACGCCGCCGCCTCGGCACGACGCTTCTCGCTGATCGGCCCAGGCGCCGGATGCGTGCCGGACGCGCTGTTCGCGCGTGGCGTCACCGCACTGGCCGGCGCCCGCGTCACCGACCGCGACGGCTTCCTGGCCGCACTGGAAGATGGCCGCCGCTGGGGCCCCTTCACCCGCAAGACACTGATCACGCGCGACGACTATCCCGGCCTCGACGGCCTGCTCGCCCGCTGCGGCTGAGCGGCCCCTGCGCGGCGCAGACTGGGCGCGCGACACGCAGATCTGACGCGCCCGACGAACAAGTGCCGGGCGCAGACCGCAGGCCTGCGCGCGGTCAGGCGAAGCTGCGGGTGTCGTCGATCACCTTGCCGTCGTTCGGCAGGCTGCCCAGCGCAACCAGCTCGACGTCGCCGCGCAGCTTGGTCACCTGGCGGATCGTCTCGCCGATCGCGGCGCGCAGGTCCTCGCCGCCGCCGGCCGCCTCGCAGCGCAGCGTCATCGCGTCGTCGGCCATCTCGCCGCTGATCACCAGACGCGCCCGCACGAGCTCCGGGTGCCGCTTCAGGATCTCGGCGATCTGGCCGGGATGCACGAACATGCCGCGCACCTTGCTGGTCTGGTCGGCACGCCCCATCCAGCCGCGGATGCGCACGTTGGTCCGGCCACAAGGGGACGTTCCGGACATCACCGCCGACAGGTCGCCGGTGCCGAAGCGGATCAGGGGATAGGTCTGGCTGAAGCTCGTGACGACGACCTCGCCGACCTCGCCGTCGTCCACCGGCTCGCCGGTGCCGGGGCGCACGATCTCCAGGATCAGTTCCTCGTCGAGGATCATTCCCTCGAGCGCCTCGGATTCGTACGCGATCAGGCCGACGTCGGCGGTGCCGTAGGTCTGCAGCACGGTGGCGATGCCCTGCTCGTGGAACCAGGCGCGCAGGCTGGGCGGCAGCGCCTCGGCACCGACCAGCGCGCGCTTCAGGTTGCCGATGTCGGCGCCGAGCTCGCGCGCCTTCTCGACGATGATCCGCAGGAACGACGGCGTGCCGACGTAGGCGTCGGGCTTCAGCGCCCGGATCACGTCGATCTGCTGCTCGGTCTGGCCGATGCCGGCCGGGATCACGGCACAGCCGAGCTTGCGCGCGGCCAGGTCGGTCATCCATGCGCCCGGGGTCAGGTGATAGCTGTAGCAGTTCTGCAGCACGTGGCCCGGCCGGATGCCCGCCGCCCACAGGGCGCGCGCGGAGCGCCAGGGATCGTCGCCCGGAGCCTCCGGGTCGAAGATCGGACCGGGCGACATGTACAGGTGACCCATGCGGCCCGCGGGCACCGTCGCGAGCCCGCCGAACGGCGGGTCGGCCTGCTGCAGCGACTTCAGCTCGCTCTTGCGCAGCACCGGCAGCCGCGCCAGCGCCTTGCGCGACGACACCTGCCTGGGGTCGACCCCGGCCAGCCGGCGCGCCCAGCCCGGCGCCTTGCCGATCGCGTGCGCGATCAGTGCCGGCAGGCGGGCCATCAGCGCGCCTTCGCGCGCCTCGGGCGAGCGGGTCTCGAGATCGTCGTAGTGGTCCATGGCGCGCTCACAGCCAGCGCTTGCGGCGTTTGTAGGACTTCAGGTTCTTGAACGACCGGCGTTCGTGATCGCCGCCGCCAAGGTAGAACTCCTTGACGTCCTCGTTGTCGACCAGGTCCTGCCGGCGCGCCGTCGAGCACGATCTTTCCGGACTCCATGATGTAGCCGTAGTTGGCGACCTTGCAGCGCCATGCGGGCGTTCTGCTCGACCAGCAGCATCGTGATGCCGAGCTCGCGGTTGAGCTGCCGGATGATCTCGAACACCTCCTTCACCAGCAGGGGCGACAGGCCCATCGACGGCTCGTCGAGCAGGATCATCTTCGGCCGCGCCATCAACGCGCGGCTGATCGCAAGCATCTGCTGCTCGCCGCCCGAGAGATAGCCGGCCAGGCCGGTGCGCTCGCGCAGCCTCGGGAAGAAGTCGAAGACCATGTCGAGGTCCTTCTTGATCCCGTTGTCCCGGCGCGTGTAGGCGCCGAGCCGGAGATTCTCGATCACCGTCATGTCCTCGATGATGCGGCGCCCCTCCATGACCTGGAAGATGCCCCGTCTGCACGATCTGCTCCGGCGGCAGGTTGGCGATCTCCTCGCCCATGAACGTGACGTTGCCGCGCGTGACCTCGCCGTCCTCGGTCCGCAGCAGCCCGGAGATCGCCTTCAGCGTCGTCGACTTGCCGGCACCGTTGGGGCCGAGCAGCGCGACGATCTCGCCCTCGGGCACCGTCAGGCTGACACCGCGCAGCACGAGGATGACGTCGTCGTAGACCACCTCGATGTTGTTGACCGTGAGCAGCGGCGCGCGAGCGACGGGCTTCACGTCCTGCTGTCCGGTTTCGGCTTCGGCTTCGACCATCTGATTCATTCCATGGCTCTGTCGCTTGGCGCGAACGAGGGGTGCCTGCGACGCGCGCCGCCACGCCCGCGCGGGACCGGACCGCCGCGCGGCGACGCGCGGGTGCCCGGCCGCCGCCGTCTTACCAGCCCAGCCACTCGGTCTTGCGCGGAATCTCGGCTTCGCCGGCCTTGGCGATCGCCTGCTGTCCGCCTTTCGATTCGGCGCGATAGATGAACACCTTGGTCGTGCCGCGGTGGTCTTCCGAGGTCCAGGTCGACGGGATGCAGACGCCCTGCAGCTCGGCCGGAACGTGATCCTTCATCTTCTCCATCGCAGCCTTGATGTTCGGCCCGTCGATGGCGCCCGTCTTCGCGGCGGCGGCCATCGCGTCGCGCATGTAGAAGACCGAGCAGATGCCGCGCATGTAGTGCACCGACGCGATACTCGTTGCCGGTGGGATCGGACATCCTGGAGATCTCGCGCACCGTCTTCATGCCGGCGCGTCGGACTTCCAGTCGGCGCCGCCGACCACGAACATCACGCCATCGGCCGCGTCGCCGGCCGTCTTCAGCGCGTTCTCGTCCATCGCCCCAGACGTTGGCCGAGGAACTGCGTGCTGACGCCGACCGTCTCGCAGGACTTCAGCAGCGAGATCGTCGAGCCGCCGGTGTTGGCCAGGAAGGCGTAGTGTGGCGCCGGAGTCCTTCAGGCTCAGGCACTGCGCCTTGAAGTCGCCCGGCTTGAGCGAGTACTGGATCGGCGGCATCACCTGGAAGCCCAGTCTCCTTCGCGTAGGCTCGCCGCAGCCTCCTTCGGTGCGTTCGGGTAGGGGTGGTTGTCGCCCATGTGGACGAACTTGGGCTTGCGCGACGCCCTTCTTCTTGGCGTCGGCCGCCGCCCACTGCACCAGCGCCGCGGCAGCCGTCGGTGTAGGACGGGCCGTAGAAGAAGTTGTAGGGCGCGGGCTTCGTGCCCTTCGGCGCCCTTGCCGGTCGGATCGGTCAGGTGCCCGGAGTACGAGGCCGAGAAGTAGGGGATCTTGTCGCTGGCCACGAAGCCGACCAGCGCCTCGGTGTCGGCCGTTCCCCAGCCCTGGATGGCGACGACCTTGTCGGTACCGACCCACTTCTTGTAGGTGCGCGATCGCGCGCGGCGCGTTGTAGCTGTAGTCGACGGTCTCGAACTTCAGCGGCTGGCCGTTGACGCCGCCGTTCTTGTTGATGTAGGTCAGCGCGTCGGCCACGCCCTGGCCGTAGGGCTTGCCGACGTCCGACGTCGGGCCGGTGTAGTCGGCCAGATGGCCGACGACGATCGGATCGGCGGCCGAGGCGGAACCCGCCCCGATGCCACGAGCGCCGCAATCGCCGGCGGCGATGACGGCACTCTTCATCTTCTGTCTCCTCGGTTGAATCGTGAACGCATTGAACGGCGCGGGTGGTCATGGTCTGCCTTCTGCCTTGGGTGCCGCGCCGGCAACCCGGCGCGCCTTGGCTAATACGAGAACGGGTAGAGCTTCCAGTACGCCTTGATCATCTTCCAGCGATGCGCCAGCCCGTCCGGCTCGAAGATCAGGAACAGCACGATGGCCAGGCCGATCGCGCCCTCCTTGAGAAAGGCGATGCCGTCCGTCAGTGCCGGGAAGCTGCCGCCGACCCGGCCGACTGCGAGACCGCCTGCATCGCCTCCGGCAGCAGCACCATGAAGGCCGTGCCCATCAGCGTCCCCATCACCGGCCGAGGCCGCCGATGATGATCATGCCGAGGAACTGGATCGAGAGCAGGATGGTGAAGGCTTCGGCCGACACGAAGCTCAGGTAGTGCCCGAACAGCGCGCCGCCGATGCCGGCGTAGAACGAGGAGATGCCGAACGAAAGGATGCGGTACTTGGTCAGGTTGATGCCCATGATCTCGGCCGACAGGTAATGATCGCGCACCGCGACGAAGGCCCGCCCGTCGCGGCTGCGCATCAGGTTGGCGCCGAACAGGAACAGCACCACCAGGTAGGAGAGCACCACGTAGAAGTAGTGGCGGTCGCCGGTGATCTCGAAGCCGAAGACGCTGAACGGGCTGCGCCATCGTGCCCGACGGAGCCGCCGGTGAACCAGTCGGCGCGGGCGAAGAAGTCCTCGAGGATGAACTGCGACGCGAAGGTGGCGATCGCCAGGTACAGCCCCTTGATGCGCGCCGGCGGGGATGCCGAACACCATGCCGACGAGCCGTGGTCATCACCCCGGCCAGCGGGATCGAGCAGAACACCGGCACGCCCGAGCTGTTGCTGAGCCAGGCCGAGGCGAAGGCGCCGAAGCCGAAGAAGGCCGCGTGGCCGAGCGAGATCTGGCCGGTGAAGCCGACCAGGATGTTCAGCCCGAGCGCGGCGATGCCGTAGTAGCCGATCTGGATCAGCATGTTCAGCTGGTAAGGGCTGAGCAGTTCGGTGCCACCGATCTTCAGCGGCGCGATGCAGCAGCAGCAGCACCGCCGCGATCGCGAAGCCGCGCGACAGCGGCGGTCGGGAAGATCGTCGTGTCGCTGCGGTAGCCGGTCTTGAACTGGCCGCAAGGGATCAGCGCCGAAGGGTTGACTGCCATCGTCTAGATCCTCTCGATCTGCTTGGTGCCGAACAGCCCGTAGGGCTTGACCATCAGGATCACGATCAGCGCGTAGAAGGGCGCGATGGTGTACAGGTTGCCGCAGTTCAGGTACTGGCTGTCGACGAACTCGGCCAGGTTCTCGAGCACGCCGATGATCAGCCCGCCGACGATCGCGCCGACGATCGAATCGAGTCCGCCGAGGATGACCGCCGGGAAGACCTTGATGCCGAAGAAGGAGAGCGCCGACGACACGCCGTTGACCATGCCGACGACGACGCCGGCCAGCGCCGAGACCACGGCCGAGATCGCCCAGGCCATCGCGAACACGCGTCTTGACCGAAATGCCCAGGCTCTGCGCGACCTGCTGGTTGAACGCGGTGGCGCGCATCGCCAGGCCGAAGCGGGAGAACTTGAAGAACCAGGCGAAGCCGACCATGATGACCAGCGACACCACCAGCGACATGATGTAGGGCGGTCTGGACGTTCAGCCCGAGGATGTTGATCGACTTCGGTGCCGAACACCTCCGGGAACGGCTTGGCGAAGCACGCCGAACATCCACTTCATCATCGCCTGGAAGAAGATCGACAGCCCGATGGTGACCATGATCACCGAGATGATCGGCTCGCCGATCAGCGGCCTGCAGCACGATCATCTGCAGCAGCACGCCGAAGACCATCATGAAGACCAGGGTCAGCGGGAAGCCGAGCCAGAACGGCACCTGCATGCTCGGTCAGCAGCCACCAGCAGGTCCAGGCGCCGATCAGCAGGAACTCGCCCTGCGCGAAGTTGACGATCTGCGTCGACTTGTAGATCAGCACGAAGCACATCGCGACGACGCCGTAGAGCGTGCCGATGATGAGGCCGTTGACGAGCCAGCTGGATCAGCAGTGTCGTGTTCATCGTCCTTGACTCCTACGGGCTGGCGCCCCGGCTCGCGCCGGGCCGGCCTGCGACGCGGTGCGCTGTGCGGCGCCGCGTCTCGGGCAGCTTGGCGACCACCAGGTCGGTCTGGATCGCGCGACGTGATGCCGTCCTGGAAGCGGATCACCGTGTCGACGTGCACCATCGGCGTGTCGCTGTAGATCGCGTCGATGATGTCGGCGTACTTCTCGTTGATCACGCTGCGGCGCACCTTGCGGGTGCGGGTCAGCTCGCCGTCGTCGGCATCGAGCTCCTTGTAGAGCAGCACGAACTTGCGGATGCGCTGCGGCCTCGGGCAGCGTCGCGTTGACCTTCTCGACCTCTGTCCAGCAACAGCCGGTAGACCTCCGGGCGCGACGAAAGGCTGGTGTAGTTGGTGAAGGCGATGCTGCGCTGCTCGGCCCACTTCGACGACGATCGAGTAGCGGATGCAGACGATCGCCGCGAGGTAGGGCCTGCCGTGGCCGAGGATCACCGCCTCGGCGATGAACGGCGAGAACTTCAGCTTGTTCTCGATGAACTGCGGCGAGAAGCGGGTGCCGGTCGAGGTGACGGCCAGATCCTTGATCCGGTCGATGACGACCAGGTGGCCGTTCTCCTTCTTGAAGTAGCCGGCGTCGCCGGTGTGCATCCAGCCGTCGCGCAGGTCGTCGCGGGTGGCCTCCTCGTTCTTGTAGAAGCCGAGGAACATCCCGGCGGAGTCGCGCGACGATCTCGCCGACGCCGTTCTCGTCGGGGTTGTCGATCCGGACCTCGGCGTTGTCGAACGGCACGCCGACCGTGTCGAAGTCGACGTCGTCCGGCCGGTGGATGGTGTAGGCGCCGGCCAGCTCGGTCTGGCCGTAGATCTGGCGCAGCGGCACGCCCATGGCCTGGAAGAAGCGGAAGGTGTCCGGGCCCGAGGGCCGCGCCGCCGGTGGCCGCGGACTTCAGGTAGGTGAACCCGAGCCGGTCGCGCAGCGCGCGGAACAGGATCGAGCTCGGCCAGCCGCGAGCGTCGGCCCGCTGGTCGAGCGCCTCGAGGCCCAGCTTCATGCCGAGGTCGAACATCTTCCGCTTGAAGCGGGTCGCGTCCATCATCCGTGAGCGCACGTCGGCGGCGATCGACTCCCAGACGCGCGGCGCGAGCAGCACGAAGGTGGGGCCGATCTCGCGCAGGTCGGCCATCATCGTCTCCGGCTCCTCGACGAAATTGACGGTGATCCGGCGAGATCAGCGGCTGCGCGACCGCGTAGACCTGCTCCATGATCCAGGGCAGCGGCAGGACCGACACGTAGTTGTCGGTCGGACAGCTTCGGGTCGGCGCGCAGGTACGACAGGCAGTGCGCCGAGGAAGGGCCCTGCCTGCAGCATCGCGAGCTTCGGATGCGACGGTGGTGCCCGAGGTGGTGCAGAGGATCGCGACGTCCTCGCCCGTGCCGCGCGCGACCTCGGCGGCGAAGCGGCCCGGCTCGCTCGGCGTCGAGTCCTGGCGGCCAGCGCCTTCAGCTCGTCGCAGGCTCAGCAGGCGCTCGGATCGTCGTACTTGCGCATGCCGCGCGGATCGAAGTAGACGATCTTCTCGATGCAGGACGAGCTCTGCGGCGATCTCGAGCAGCTTGTCGACCTGCTCCTCGTCCTCGGCGAGGACGACCCGCGACCTCGGCGTAGTCGACCAGGTAGGCGACCTCCTGCGTTCATCGCGTCGTGGTAGATGCTCGAGCGACATGCAGCCGACCGCGTGCGACGGCGATCTCGCCCCAGACCATCTCCGGCCGGTTCTTGCCGATGATGCCGACGGCCTCGCCGCGCTTGACGCCCAGGCGAGCACAGGCCGAGCGCGATCGCCTTCGACCCGGTCGCGGTAGTCCGCCCAGGTGAACTCGTTCCAGATGCCGAACTCCTTCTCGCGCATCGCGACCTCGCCGGGCCAGCGCTCGGCGTTGTGGAGCAGCAGCTTCGGAAAGGTGTCGTGCAGGACGACGTCGCCGTACTCGGGCTTGCATTCAGGCGGCCTCGTCGTCGTCCTCGACCCGAGGTAGGCGCGCTTGACGTGCTCGTTGTCCATGATCTCGTCGGGCAGCCCGTCGGCGATCCTTGCGTCCGAAGTCGAGCACCATCACGCGGTGCGAGATGTCCATGACCACGCCCATGTCGTGCTCGATCATGATCACCGTCATGCCCCACTCCTCGTTGAGGTCGACGATGTAGCGGGCCATGTCCTCCTTCTCCTCGAGGTTCATGCCCGCCATCGGCTCGTCGAGCAGGATCAGGTCGGGCTTGACGGCGATCGCGCGGGCGAGCTCGACCCGCTTGCGCAGGCCGTAGGAAAGGGTGCCGGCCACCGCCTTGCGGATGTGGCTGATCTCGAGGAAGTCGATGATGTCCTCGACGTGACGGCGGTGCTCGAGCTCCTCGCGCTGGGCGCCGCCGAACCAGTAGAGCGCCGCCGGTCAGGAAGTTGTTCTTCAGCAGGTGATGGCGGCCGACCATGATGTTGTCGAGCACGGTCATGTGGCCGAACAGCGCCAGGTTCTGGAAGGTGCGGCCCGAGGCCCAGCGTGGCGCGCTGGTTGGGCGTCAGCGCCGTGATGTCGCGGCCCTTGAACGACGACGCGCCCCTGGTCGGCGAGTAGCGGCCCGAGATGCAGTTGAGCATCGAGGTCTTGCCGGCACCGTTGGGGCCGATGATCGAGAACAGCTCGCCCGGCGCGGACGTCGAAGCTCGACGTCGGTGAGCGCCTGCACGCCGCCGAAGCGCAGTGAGATGTCGCGCGCCTCGCAGGATCGGCGCGGCTTCGCCTTGCACGTGTCTCTTCCTGTCACTTTGACGGAGGTCTTCGCCCCCGTGCCTTCGGTCCGGTGCCATTGCACCGGACCGAACTTACGGCCAACTTACGCTGGCCGGGTCAGCGCCGTTGCAGCACGACCGCAAGCTCGGCCATCCCGGCCGGATGATCCAGTCGCGGGTACGGCGGCTTCGGCCAGTCCCAACGATCGGCCGGAAACAGCGCACGCATGCCGTGGATGTCGCAGTGGTACGGCGGCCCCTGGATCTGCCCTTCGGCGGCGCCGGGCCGCAGCGCCTGCACGAACAGCGCGAACAGGCTGCCGCCCGGGCGCAGCCAGCGGTGCACCTGCGCTGCGTAGTCGAACCAGAGATCGGGATACAGCGCGCACAGGCAGGTCTGCTCGTAGACCGCGTCGAAGGGCGCCGCGGGCATCCAGCGCAGCGCGTCGGCGCAGACCAGCGTGCAGCGCCGCCGCAGGTCGGGCGGCAGCCCGTCGATGCGCGCCTGCGCGCGCGCGATCGCGGCGGGCGCGTAGTCCAGGCCGGTCACCTCGAAGCCGAGCCGCGCGAACTCCTCGACCTCGTAGCCGGACCCGCAACCGGGCACCAGGACCCGGCACGGCTGCAGGCGCCCGGAGGCGACCCAGCGTTCGAGCTGCGCGTGGACCACACCGCGGTCCCAGGGCGTCTGTCCCGACTCGAAGCGCTCCTGCCAGAAGGCTGGGGTGGGGCCTGCCATCGCGTCACTCCTCGGCTCGGCAGCGGACGGACACGGCACGCGCGCGGCGGCCGCGTCCCCGCCGCGTCACTTCTCGTAGGTGTAGAAACCGCGCCCGGTCTTGCGGCCGAGCATGCCCGCGTCGACCATCTCCTTCAGCAGCGGCGCCGGGCGGTACTTCGAGTCGTTGAAGTTCGAGTAGAGGACTTCCATCACCGCGAGCTGCACGTCCAGGCCGATCAGGTCGCACAGAGCCAGCGGGCCGATCGGATGGTTACAGCCGAGCCGCATGCCGGCGTCGATTTCCTCCGCGCTCGCAAGCCCTTCCTGCAGCGTGAAGATCGCCTCGTTGATCATCGGGCAGAGGATCCGGTTGACGACGAAGCCGGCGCTGTTCCTGACACCGATCGGCGTCTTGCCCAGGCGGCGGGCCAGGTCCGCGACCAGTTCGACGGTCGCCTCCGAGGTGCGCAGTCCGCGGATGATCTCGACCAGCGCCATCACCGGCACCGGATTGAAGAAGTGCATGCCGACGAAGCGATCCGGACGGTGGGTCGCGGCCGCGAGTCGGGTGATCGAGATCGACGACGTGTTGGTCGCGATCACCGCGCCGGGACGCGCGATCGCATCGAGGTTCTGCAGGATCTTGATCTTCAGCGTCTCGTTCTCGGTCGCGGCCTCGATGATCAGGTCGGCGGCGGCGAGGTCGTCGGCCTTCTGGGTGGTCGCGATGCGCGCGATCGCGGCATCACGGTCCGCCTCGGTCATCGTGCCCTTGCGGACCGACCGCTCGAGAGAGCCCGACACCGTCTTCAACGCGCGCTCCAGCGCAGCCTCGTTGACGTCCTGGACCACCGCGTTCAGGCCAGCGACCGCGCAGGCCTGCGCGATGCCGTTGCCCATCGTTCCGGCACCGATGATGCCGATCGTCTGAATGCTCATGATTCGCCTCCGGTTTCGAACGGCGCAAGGATACGACAGCGCCCGCACGCACCGGCCGGCCTTGGCCGCTTGACGCGGGTCGCAGGCCGCCTCTACTCTTCGGTAGACTTCAATACCTTGACGTAGATCAAGCCGGAGACCCGCATGCACGTCGGAATGAGCACCTTCTTCCAGAACCTGGCCGGCAAGACCGACCGCGAGGTCTACCAGCACGAGCTCGCCATGGCCGATCGCGCCGAGCCCTCGGGCTTCGATTCGATCTGGACCGCCGAGCACCACTTCAGCGGCTACACGATGTGTCCGAACGTGTCGCAGTTCCTCAGCTACATGGCCGGACGCACGAAAAGGGTGAAGCTCGGCTCGATGGTGATGGTGATCCCGTGGCACCACCCGGTGCGGATCGCCGAGGAAGTGTCGGTGCTCGACCAGATGTCGGGCGGTCGCGCGGTGCTGGGCATCGGTCGCGGGCTCGGTCGCGTCGAATTCGAGGGCTTCGGCGTCGACATGAACGAGTCGCGCGAGCGCTTCATCGAGTACGCCGAAGCGATCATCTCCGGCCTGGACACCGGCGTGATCGAGTACGACGGCAAGCACCTGCGTCAGAAGCGCATCGAGGTGCGCCCGAAACCGGTCGCCAGCTTCAAGGGACGCGTCTACGCATCGGCGGTCTCGCCCGAGTCGGCGCGCATCATGGCGCGGCTGGGGATCGGCATCATGATCATCGCCCAGAAGCCCTGGGAGAAGACGATCGAAGAGCTGAACATGTACCGCGAGATCTACCGCGAGATGAACGACGGCGCCGAGGCGCCCAAGCCGCTGATGGTGTCCTTCGTCGCCTGCCACGAGGACGCGTCGGTCGCCGACGAGATGCACAGGAAGTACATCCGCGGCTACAGCCGCTCGGCGCTCGAGCACTACGAGTTCCACAACAAGGGGCTGGCCGACATCAAGGGCTACGAGTACTACGGGGCCCTGGCGCGCAACATCGAGAAGCACGGGGTCGAGTCGTTCGTGAACTTCCTCTCCGACCTGCAGGTCTGGGGCACGCCCGCGCAGGTGTTCGAGAACATGATGGAGATCCGCCGCCGCATCGACGCGGCCGGCTTCATCAACGTGTTCTCGTACGGCGGCATGCCGTACGACCTCGCGGTGAACAACATGGAACTGTTCTCGCGCACCGTGCTGCCGCGCCTGAAGGCGGTCGACGTCGGCACGGACGTCGGCCTGAAGCTGGCCGCCTGAGCGCGACCGCCGGGACGGCATACGTTGGAACCCTCCCGTCGGACCTCGGCGCTGCCGCCGCGGGCCGCCCGATGAAGGACGAGATCCGGCGCTTCAAGCGCGAACGCATCCTCGAGGCGGCGTCGCGGCTCTTCTACGAGCGCGGCTTCGCGGGCACCACGATGGACGACGTGGCCGCGCAGCTTTCCGTCACCAAACCCTTCATCTACACCTACTTCGCCAACAAGCACGCGCTGCTGGTGGCCATCTACGAAATGGCGACGCGGCGCCTGCTGGACATGCTGCAGCAGGCACTGGCGCACGACGCCCCGCCCGACCAGCAACTGCGCGAGTTCGTGCGGCGATTCGCGCGCGAGAACATGGAATCGGTCATGATCTCGACCGTCTTCCTGCAGGAAGAGAAACACCTCGACGAGAAGTTCCTGATGAGCATCCGAAAGACCCAGCACGAGTTCGACCGCCAACTGGCCGAGCTGATCCGTCGCGGACGCGCGGCGGGCCTGTTCCACGTCGAGGACGCGACGGTCGCGTCGCTGGCCATCACCGGCATGGTCCGGTGGCTGCAGCGCTGGTACAAACCGCAGGGCCGGCTGTCGGTCGACGAGATCAGCCATCTGCTCGCCGACATGGCGCTGGGCGCGGTCGGCTACCGGCCGGCGGTCGACACCGCCCGGGGCCGCTGACGATGGCGGTCGACGTACAGGAGTTCAAGCGCGGCATGCGGCAACTCGCATCGGCCGTTTGCGTGATCACCACCTGCGACGACGCGACGCGCAACGGCCTCACCGCGACCGCGGTGATGTCCCTGACCGCCGAGCCGCCGCAGGTCGGCGTCGCCGTCAACAAGACCGCAAGCGCGTTCCCGATGCTGGCCGCGAGCGGCCGCTTCGCGGTCAACGTGCTGGCGCGCGACCAGCATGCGGTCGCCGAGGTCTTTTCGGGGGCCGGCGGGTTGAAAGGTGCGTCGCGCTTCGAGAGCGGCGCAGGGACGTGGTCCACCGGTGTCACCGGCGCGCCGCTGCTCGACGACGCGACCGTGAGTCTCGACTGCAGCGTTGCGCAGCAGATCGACCTGGGCACGCACGTGCTGTTCGTCGGCCTGGTGGAATCCGTGCGGGCCGATGACGAGCGCGCGCCGCTGCTGTTCCTCGACGGCGGCTGGGCAGACCTGTCGCGACGAACGATCGGCGCGCCGCCGGCCTGATGCCGCACGCACCCCGCGGCCGGCGCGGCTCACGGCATCCGCCGGGGACGACACGTGACAACGAAGACGAGAGGGGAGACAGCATGGACAGATTCGGACAATCGGTCGCGATCGTGACCGGCGCGGCATCGGGCATCGGACGCGAGATCGCGCTGGTGCTCGCCCGCCAGGGCGCACGCGTGCTCGCAGTCGACCGCAACGGCGACGGCCTGCGCGAGGTCTGCGCGCAGGCACAGGGCACGATGACGCCGTGCGTGACGGAGCTGACACGCGCCGACGCGCCCGCATCCGTGTTCGCCGCGTGCACCGCAGCCTTCGGCGCCCCGCTGTCGATCCTCGTGAACAACGCCGGGCTGGGCAACGCGCGCGCAGCCCACGAAACCAGCGACGAGGACTTCGACCGGTACCTGGACCTCAACCTGCGCATCACTTTCCGGATGTCGCGCGACGCGCTCGCGGCCTTCGGCCCGGACGGCGGCGCGATCGTGAACATCGCGTCGATCTTCGGACTGGTTGGATTCCCGCGCAGCGCCCCCTATGCCGCGGCGAAGGCCGCGCTCGGCGGGCTGACCCGCCAGATGGCCGCCGACTACGGTGCCCGCGGCGTGCGCGTCAACGCGATCGCCCCCGGCCTGATCGCGACGCCGGCCACGGCCGAGCGCATCGCGTCGAACACGCTGTTCCAGGAAGGGCTGATCCGCGCCACGCCGCTCGGCCGGCCCGGCACGCCGAAGGACGTCGCCGACGCCGTCGCCTTCCTGTGCAGCGGCGAGGCGGCCTTCATCTCCGGTCAGACGCTGGCGGTCGACGGCGGCTGGAGCACCACTCACTACGTGCCGCAGGCCTGACGTGCCGAGCGACGCGGAGATCACCAGGTCGATCGCGCGCGAGACGGCGCGTCGGCACGCGCTCGCCCGCTCGATCGCGCGCACCCTCGACGGACTGAAGGACGACACGTACACGGGCTTCCTGCGCCGCCGCGCCGGGCAATGGCCGCAGCGCACGGCTCTGGTCCACCGCGAGCGCAGCCGGACCTACGCGGAGATGTTCGACGCGATCGACGCCGCCGCGGCGCAGCTGACGCGTGCCGGCATGCGCCCCGGCACGGTCGTCGCACTGCTGATGGACAACAGCGACCGGTACGTGATCTGGTATCTCGCGGTGCTGCAGTTGCAGGCCGTGGCGGTGCCGATCAACAACCGGATGGTCGCGCGCGAGATCGCGTTCATCCTGGACAACGCGCAGGTCGCGCTGGTGGTCTCCGAAGCCGCCTACGACGGGCTGCTGCGCGAGGCCGACGCGACTGCCGCCTGCCTGCTGGTCGATCCGGACAGCGGCGCCGGCGTGCCGCCAGCGGATCCGGCACGCGCGCCGGGGCCCGCCTGCACATCTGGCGCGGCGGCGCCGATGGCGGCCGGTCTGGCGTCGGCGGCGACCGGTCCCGATCCGGCGACAACCGGTGTCCCCTGCGTGACCGACCGCCCGGCCGCGCTGTATTACACCTCGGGCACCACCGGCGCGCCCAAAGGCGTCGTGCACACGCACCGCACGCTGATCGCGGCCGCGCTGCAGTGCCCGGACGCGCTCGAGCACGAATTCGACGGTCTGCGCGCGCTGGCGGTGACGCCGCTGTTCCACATCGCGTCGCACGTGATCTTTCTTCCGGTGCTGTCCCTCGGCGGAATGCTGCTGGTCGACACCTACCAGACCGACGACACGATCGAGCTGATCGCGCGGCACGCGATCAACTCGTTCTTCGCCGTGCCGTCGATCCTGCTGATGATGACCGGCCGCGCGCGCGAACTGGGCTGCACGCTGCCGGGCGTGCGCTCGCTGCAGTTCGGCGCGGCGCCGATGCCGGTCTCCAAGCTGTCGCAGGTGCGCGAGCTGTTCCCGAACGCGGTCTTCGTGCATGCGATGGGGCAGACCGAGTCCTGCGGTCTGCTGGTCACGCTGCCCGGCTTCCTGGCGTTCGAACGCGCGGGGTCGGTGGGCTTCGCGATCGCCGGCGTCGAGATCGCGATCTTCGACGACGCCGACCGGGAGGTCTCACCCGGCATCGTTGGCGAGCTGGTCGCCCGCGGCCCGAACGTGATGGCCGGCTACTTCCGCAATCCGGAGGCGACGGCCGACACGCTGCGCTCGGGCTGGCTGCACACCGGCGACCTGGGCCATCTCGACGCCGACGGCCTGGTCACCCTGGTCGATCGCAAGAAGGACATGATCATCCGCGGCGGCGAAAACATCTATTCGACCGAAGTGGAGCACGTGCTGATGCGCCATCCGGACGTGGCGCAGGCGGCGGTGATCGGCACCCCCGACCCGTTGTTCGGCGAGCGCGTCACCGCCTTCGTGGTGCCGAAGGCCGAGGCGAATCCGCCGACGCTGGACGAGATCCAGGCGCACTGCCGCACACTGCTGGCCGGCTACAAGGTGCCGGCCGAGCTATGGGTCGTCGAGCTCATGCCGACGACCGCGACCGGCAAGGTGCAAAAGGGCGGGCTGCGCCTGCTGGCCAGGCAGCTGCGCGAGGGAACGGGCGACTTCTGAGCATCGTGCGCGCGTCCTCACGTGCGCGACACGGGACGCACCTTGGCCCACTCCCGCCACTGGTGCGGATACGCCCGAATGTACGGTGCGATGCGGTCGGCGAAGGATTGCGCGACGCCGATCACCAGGTCCTCGCGGCCCTGGCCGCGGTCGACCGGAATCGGCGGCTGGACGATCACGCGGATCGCGCGCTCGCCGTCTCCGCGCACGGCGATCACCGGCAGCAGCGCAGCGTCCGCCAGCGTCGCCAGCCGCGGCGCACCGGTGGCGAGGTCGAAGGTCATGCCATCGCACTCGACCGACGCAAGCAGCTGCCCCTCCCACGCGCCAGCGGTGATCGACACGACCCGGTTGTCGCGCAGAAGGCGCCGCGCCTGAATCATGCTGGCCGAAGGCGCATCGCGATCGAACACGATGCGCCCGGACAGGTACTTCGCCTCGGCACCGGTTCGGATCGGATTCAGCACGCGGATGCCGAAGCGCGACTTCGAGAAGCCATGCTCCGGCCGACTCAGGTGGAACACCTCGAAGCCGGCGCGCGCGGTCGCCATCTTCGCCGCGAGCGCACTGAACGCGAAGTGCGCGACCCAGAGCACCGCGCCCTTGCCGCGCGCGCGCGCCTGTTCGAGATGTTCGAGGCCTTCCGTCTCGATGCCGGCGTCCCAGCCGGCCAGCCGCTCACGCAGCACCTGGACGTGATGCTCGAGCTGCGCGGCCCGTACCAGGGCAGCGTCGTGCTCGTTACCCAGCCCGGCCAGGCGCAGGCCGGCGAGCAGGGGCGCTTCGTCGACCAGGCCGAGGCGCGCCTTCGCGCGCTCGATCCCCAGGCAGGCCGATGCCCACAGATGCTGCGGCAGGCAGGTCGCGACGGCCATCAGCAGAGGCATCTCCGCCGCGACGACGAGGTCCGAACCCGTCACCAGAGCGCGGCCGCCCGCACTGCGGGCGCGCCGCTTCAGTTCAGGCATGCACGCCCCCCAGGACCGGCCAGAGCGGCACCGGCCCGGTCGGGCGCGCCTCCATGCGGCGGGCCGGACACGTCATCCGGTCAGGTAGAGGTATTCGAGGATGCGCCGGTCGACCGCCAGCGTCGCCTCGCTGGCAGCCGGGCGCACGCGCGCCAGGATCGCTTCCAGGCGCGGGATCACATAGCCCTCGAGGTCGCGGCGCGCGTAGAACGAATGGCGCAGCACGCGCTGCACCAGCGCGGTCGACAGATCCTCGCCGGCGCGTTCCGCGGTCGAGTCCTGCGCGGTGCGCAGATCGATCGCGGTCACGAACGGCATCAGGCATCCGACGCGGATACGTCCCGCCCGCACCGCCTTCTGGATCGTGTCGTCGAAAGGCAGACTCGGCCCGCGCAATGCGTCCCACTCCTCGCCCACCACATCGAGAAGGCGCCGCGCGCCACGCGCGCCGACGAGATACGAGGTCGCGCCGAAGAAGTAACGCGCGCCGATGTCGACGAGCCGGATCTGGTCGACCCCGGCAATCGGCCAGCGGCCACGCGTGCAGCGTTCGAACAGTTCGCGATACGCCCGGATCGCCCGGGGCTGCAAAGGAATGTAGGTCTCGAGGAACACGACGTCGAAGGTGTCGAGCGCCCCCGACGCGACGGTCCGGTCGATGGCTGGTGCCGTCAGGTCGCACAGCAGCACGTCGTCCTCGATGACGTGGATCGCGCCGGGCGCACACGAGGCCTCGCGCAGGATGTCCATGTGCGAACGGAAGATTCCGACCTCGGCCTGGCTGCGAGGCGAGTCCCGGCCCAGGACTCGCCCGTCGACGGCGGGAAACCTGCGGTAGCGATCGGCCAGACCCTGGCCCGCGATCTGATCCTCCACCAGCCGACGCCGTTCGGGCGAACGGTCGAGATTGATGTAGCGCCCCTCCCAGTGCGCCACGTCAGGCGCCTTCCTCGATCAGGTCGCGGTAGGCGTGCCAGGTCGCGTGGCCGATCAGCGGCGCGGTGACGATCAGCAGGCCGAACCAGATCACCAGGCTGGCCCCGATCAGCAGCACGATCAGCGCCGCCCACAGGTAGAGCGGTCCCGGGATTCGCGAACAGCGCGCGCACGCTCGAGAAGATCGCCATCATCGTGTCGGTGCCGCGGTCGAGGATCAGCGGCACCGAAACCACCGAGATCGAGAACGCCAGTGTCGCGAACACGAACCCGACCCCGCCCCAGACCGCGACGAACTCGAGGTTCGGACAACGTGACGATCTGTCCGACGACGGCCTTCAGGTCGGGAAAGTCGGTGGTCGAGAACAACGCGAACAGCACGACCGACACGCGCGCCCAGACGATCATCGCGAAGGTGAGGATCGCGGCGAAGAAGGCCACGCCGCCCAGGTTGCGCCGCCAGCAGGTCATGCTGGCCGGCAGGCTGACCGGTCTCGCCGCGCGCGCGCTGGCGCGACAGCTCGTAGATGCCGGTGCAGACGAACGGCCCGATCAGGAAGAAGCCGGCGGTCAGCCCCATCGTCAGTTGCCACGGTCGCGTAGACGAGTGCGATCAGCGTCCCCATCAGCGCGAACATCGCGCCGTAGAACGCCCCCCGGAAACCCGGTCGCGCGGAAGTCGTCCCAGCCGCGCGCCAACCAGCGCAGTGGCGCGCCCGCGCCGACGCTGCGCACCGTCCGGCAGCGCGACGCCGGATTATCGCGCGCAAGCCGCGCCGTCGTCGGCCGACTGCTCGATGTCGGTATTTGCCACCATGCGTCTCCCGTCGTCGCCGGACCGGTCGAATCCGGCCCGCGTGGCCACCCGGCCCCTCTGCTGCGGGGACCTCGCGAGGGCGGCACGTCGCGCCATCTTAGCGATGGCTTTCCCGATGGCCAGACCTGCGCAGACGCGAGAAATGCGCGGCAGCCGTCGATACCGACACGCTTGCCGGCAGCGTGATTGACGTTAACGTAAACGTCATTTATGTTCGTCTCGCCCGCGATTGCCGCTGCCGCGAGCGCCGCGATACTTCCGCCGCACCCGATCAACCGGCCGCACCGCCCGCGGCGTCGCACCTTGCAGGACTCCGACCATGACCGACCTCTCCGACCAGAAGCAGCTCGCCGACTACCGGATGAAGAACAAGGTGCGCTTCGTCACCGCGGCATCGCTGTTCGACGGCCACGACGCGTCGATCAACATCATGCGGCGCATCCTGCAGGCGCATGGGCTGCGAGGTGATCCACCTCGGGCCACAACCGCTCGGTGCAGGAGATCGTCGACTGCGCGCTGCAGGAAGACGCGCACGGCATCGCGATCTCGTCCTACCAGGGCGGCCACGTCGAGTACTTCAAGTACATGATCGACCTGCTGCGCGAGGCCGGCGCCGGCCACATCAAGGTGTTCGGCGGCGGCGGCGGCGTGATCGTGCCGGCCGAGATCGAGGACCTGCACGACTACGGCGTCACGCGCATCTACAGCCCCGAGGACGGCCAGCGCATGGGCCTGCAGGGGATGATCGCGCGACATGATCCGGCGCTGCGACGTCGACCTGTCGCAGTACGCCCCGCGCTCGCTCGACACGCTGACCGTGCCGGCGGACGCATCGGCGCCGCCGACGCCGGCCGCGCTGGCGCAGGGCACCTCGCGACGGGCGCTCGCGCAGGTGATCACCGCGCTCGAGACCGGACGCTCGATGCGGCCCTGCGCACCGAGCTGCACAAGCGCGCCGACACCGTCGAAGACGCCGACGCTGGGCATCACCGGCACCGGCGGCGCCGGCAAGAGCTCGCTGACCGACGAGCTGGTGCGCCGCTTCCGGCTCGACCAGGACGACGCGTCTGACGACTCGCGATCATCTCGGTCGACCCGACCCGGCGCAAGTCGGGCGGTGCGCTGCTCGGCGACCGCATCCGGATGAACGCGATCGACCACCCGAACATCTTCATGCGCTCGCTGGCCACGCGCGACGCCGGCAGCGAGATCAGCCAGGCGCTGCCCGACGTGATCGCCGCCTGCAAGGTCGCCGGCTTCGACCTGATCGTCGTCGAGACCTCGGGCATCGGCCAGGGCGACGCGGCGATCGTGCCGCTGGTCGACTCGCACGCTGTACGTGATGACGCCCGAGTTCGGCGCCGCCAGCCAGCTCGAGAAGATCGACATGCTCGACTTCGCCGACTTCGTCGCGATCAACAAGTTCGACCGCAAGGGCGCGCAGGACGCGCTGCGCGACGTCGCCAAGCAGTTCCAGCGCAACCGCGAGCTGTTCGACCGGCCGCCCGGACGAGATGCCGGTGTTCGGCACCCAGGCCTCGCGCTTCAACGACGACGGCGTCACCGCGCTCTACCAGGGCATGCTGCCGAGGCTGGTCGAGCTGGGCCTGCGCGTCGATCCGGCCGCCGGCCGGCTGCCGAAGGTCGGCCGCGCGCCACTCGTCGAGCCAGGTGGTGATCGTGCCGCCGGGGCGCGTGCGCTATCTCGCCGACATCGCCGACACGCGTGCGCGGCTACAAGGCGCGCGCCCGCGCGCAGAGCCGGCTGGCGCGCGAGATCCAGCAGCTGCGCGCAGTCGCAGCGCATGCTTCGGCGAGGCGGCGCCCGACGAGCGACCGCGCCGTCGAGCGCGCTCGAGGAGCAGGCGACAGGTACGCGAGGCCCGCCTGGATCCGGCCGCCGCGCAAGCTGCTCGGCGATGTGGGCCGGACATGCAGAAGGCCTACGCGCGGCGACGAGTACGTGGTGAAGATCCGCGACAAGGAGATCCGCACCGAGCTGACCCGCACCTCGCTGTCGGGCACGCAAGATCCGCAAGGTGGCGCTGCCGCGCCTACGAGGACCACGGCGAGCTGCTGAAGTGGCTGCTGCTCGAGAACGTGCCGGGCTGCGTTCCCGTACACCGCCGGCGTGTTCGCGTTCAAGCGCGAGGGCGAAGACCCGACGCGCATGTTCGCCGGCGAAGGCGATCCGTTCCGCACCAACCGCCGCTTCAAGCTGCTCTCCGAGGGCATGCCGGCCAAGCGCCTGTCGACCGCGTTCGACTCGGTGACGCTCTACGGCCACGACCCCGACCTGCGCCCCGACATCTACGGCAAGGTCGGCAACTCGGGCGTGTCGATCGCCACGCTCGACGACATGAAGGTGCTGTACGCGGGCTTCGACCTGTGCGACCCGGCGACCAGCGTGTCGATGACGATCAACGGCCCGGCGCCGACGCATCCTCGCGATGTTCATGAACACCGCGATCGACCAGCAGGTGGACAAGTTCCGCGCCGACAACGGCCGCGCAGCCGACCGACGACGAGATCGAGAAGATCCGCGCACTGGACGCTCGCCGAACGTGCGCGGCACCGTGCAGGCCGACATCCTGAAGGAGGACCAGGGCCAGAACACCTGCATCTTCTCGACCGAGTTCAGCCTGAAGGTGATGGGCGACATCGCCGAGTACTTCGTGCACCACGACGTGCGCAACTTCTACTCGGTGTCGATCAGCGGCTATCACATCGCCGAGGCCGGCGCGAACCCGATCAGCCAGCTCGCGTTCACGCTGTCGAACGGCTTCACCTTCGTCGAGGCCTATCTCGCGCGCGGCATGCACATCGACGACTTCGCGCCGAACCTGTCGTTCTTCTTCTCCAACGGCATGGACCCGGAGTACACGGTGATGGGCCGCGTCGCGCGCCGCATCTGGGCGGTGGCGATGCGCGACCGCTACGGCGCCAACGAGCGCAGCCAGAAGCTCAAGTACCACTGCCAGACCAGCGGGCGCATCGCTGCACGCGCAGGAGATCGACTTCAACGACATCCGCACCACGCTGCAGGCGCTGATCGCGACCTACGACAACGCCAACAGCCTGCACACCAACGCCTACGACGAGGCGATCACGACGCCGACCGAGGACGAGCGTGCGCCGCGCGATGGCGATCCAGCTGATCATCAACCGCGAGTGGGGCCTGGCGAAGAACGAGAACCCGAACCAGGGCAGCTTCATCATCGACGAGCTGACCGAACTGGTCGAGGAGGCGGTGCTGGCCGAGTTCGAGCGCATCGCCGAGCGCGGCGGCGTGCTGGGCGCGATGGAGACCGGCTACCAGCGCGGCAAGATCCAGGACGAGAGCATGCACTACGAGATGCTCAAGCACACCGGCGAGTACCCGATCATCGGCGTGAACACCTTCCGCAACCCGCACGGCGACCCGACCGCCGCAGACGCTCGAGCTGGCGCGCTCGACCGAGGAGGAAAAGCAGTCGCAGCTGCAGCGCCTGGCACGACTTCCACGCGCGCAACGCGGCGGACGCGACCGGCGCATGCTGCAGCGGCTGCAGCAGGCCGTGATCGACAACGGCAACGTGTTCGCGGTGCTGATGGACGCGGTGCGGGTCTGCTCGCTCGGGCAGATCACCGACGCGCTGTTCGAGGTGGGCGGGCAGTACCGGCGCAGCATGTAGGGCACGGATTGCCCGTGAGACGCCGCTTGCTGCGCGGGCTGGCGTGGGCGTCGGCGACGCTCGCGCTGTTTGCGGTGGCCGGCTTCTTCGCGGTTCCGCCGATCGCGAAGAACCAGCTCGGGAAGCTGCTGTCCGAGGAACTCGCGCGCCCGGTCACGGTCGAACGCGTCGAGTTCAACCCGTTCACGCTGCGCGCCGCCGTGGTCGGCGTGTCGGTGGGCGATCGCGACGCGTCGTTGCCGCCCGCGCTGACGATCGAGCGGCTCGACATCGACGCCGCCTGGCGCTCGATCGTCGAGCGCGCGCCGGTGATCGAGTCCGCGAGGCTCACCTCGCCGAGCCTGCGCCTCGCGCGAGCCGAAGATGGCAGCCTCAGCATCCAGGACCTGATCCGCAAGTGGCGCGAAAAGCCGCGCGACCCGGACGAGCCGCCGGCGAGGTTCGCGACCGCGAACCTCGAACTCGAAGGCGGAAGCATCGCGTTCGACGATCGCCTCGAACGGCGCGAGCACCGCGTGACCGGCCTCGTGATTCGTGTTCCGTTCGTCTCGAGCCTTCCGGTGCACCAGGAAATCCACGTCGAACCGAAGATCGCGGCCAACGTCAACGGCAGCGCGGTCGAGATCGCCGGACGCAGCCAGCCGTTCTCGGACGATCAGGAGTCGTCGATCGAATTCGAGATCGCGCCGATCGACCTCGCGCCCTACGCCGGCTACCTGCCGCAGGACCTTCCGGTCGGCATCGCGTCGCTGCTGTTCGGCGCCGACGTCCGCATCGACTTCGCGCGGCCGAAAACAGGGGCACCGACGCTCTCGGTCAGCGGCCGCGCGTCGCTCGCCAAGGTCGACGTGCGCACGCTGGCCGGAGACCCGCTGGTCGCGCTGGCGTCGGTCGAGGCCGATGGCCTGAAGCTGCAGCCGTTCGCGAACAGCTACGAGATCGGCCGCGTCGCGATCGACGGTGCGGCCGCGACGGTGCACCGCAAACAGGGCGAGGCGCGCTTCTTCGAGCGCGTGCTCGTCGCGATCGAGGCGCGGGCGCGCAAAGCCGCCACCGGCGCAACGAGCGCGACGGGCGCAGGGGGCGCAGGGGGCGCAGCGGGCACAACACGCGCAGAAGGCGCAGCACCACCGACGGGTCCCTCGCCGGGAGCAGCATCGGCCGGCGCTCTGCCGGCCGCGGCCGGGCCCCGCTGGAGCATCGCCGAGCTGGTGCTGTCCGGCGGCACGATCGACTTCGTCGACGAGGGCTTCACGCCGAGGCCGCTGGCACTGAAGGCGTCCGACGTGAAAGCGCGCATCGAGGGGGCCGGCAGCGACTTCGCCGTCGCGCGCCCCTTCGAGCTGTCTCTTGCGCTCGACACCGGCGAGCGTGTCGAGACCGCGGGCAGCCTCACGCCGCTGCCGCTGGCGGTCGAAGGCAAGGCCTCGGCCGGCCCGCTCGCACTGAAGAGCTGGTGGTGGATCGCCCAGCCGCATCTGCAGGCAGATCTGCTCGCCGGCAGCCTGGCGGTGGAAACCGCTTACAAGGTGGTGAGTGCGCCCGGCGACAAGGGCTTCGCAGTCTCGCTCGCGGGCCTCGCCGCCGAACTGAAGGATCTGCGGCTGCAGCAGCGCTGGGACCGCCGCGACGTGCTGAAAGTCGCGATGCTGAAGGTCGACGAGGCCGACCTCGACCTGGACGCGCACCGGCTGAGCATCGGCAGCGTCGAGGGCTCCGGCGGCTTCGCCGCGGTGACCAGAGACCGCGACGGAGAACTCAACCTTGCGAGGCTGCTGCGCCCCCCGGGCTTGGCGCCGACGGCGGCCGGCGAGGCCGGCGAGGCCGCAGCTGCCGGCGGCAAACCGGGCCGGGCCGGCCGCGCCGCGCCGCCCGCGTCGCCCGCGTCGCAGGAAGCATCGCAGCAGCCGTCGCCGTGGTCGATCGTCGTGAAGCGCGTGGCCTTGGATCGCTGGGAAGCCCAGCTGAACGACGCGGCGGCGGGCTCCGGCGAGGTGCGCGTCAGCGGCCTGTCCGTGCAGGCAACCGAACTGGGAACCGGGCGCAACAGCCTCGGCAAGCTCGCGCTGAAGGCGAACGTGGGCGCGACGGGCTCGATCGACGCGCGCGGTCAGCTCGGTCTGAACCCGGTGTCGGCGCGGATGCGCGTCGACGCCCGCCGCATCGGCCTGCTGCCGGTACAGCCGTATTTCACGCAATACGTGAACGCCGTCATCACGTCGGGCCAGGCGACCGTGAAGGGCGACTTCGCGGTCGACGCGCCCGAACACCAGCCGTTGAAAGCGGGCTTCGCCGGCGAGGTCACCGTGGCCGACTTCGCCGCGGTGACCAAGGCGGCCAGCGAGGACCTTCTGCGCTGGAAGTCGCTGCACGTCGGCGCGATCGACTTCGCGCTCGAGCCGCTGAAGGTCGACGTGGGCGAGATCGCGCTCAGCGACTTCTACTCCCGGCTGGTGCTCGGCGCCGAGGGGCGCCTGAACCTGCAGGACGTGATCGTGGCGCGGCAAGGGCCGCAGACCGGCGGCACGGGCGCGACGGGCGCCGCACATGCCCAGCCGCAGACCGACGCACGGCCGCCGCCGCCGCCGGTGCGGATCGGCAGGATCACGCTGGCCAACGGCAACGTCGACTACAGCGACTTCTTCGTGCGGCCGAACTACACGGCGAACCTGACCGGGTTGAACGGAACGGTGACCACCCTGGTGCCTGGCACCCCCGGCAATCTCGAGCTGCGGGGCCGCATCGACAATTCGGGCTCCGTCGAGATCACCGGCAGCCTCGACCCGCTGGCCCCGGCGCTGTTCCTCGACCTGAAGGCGAGCGCGCGCGGCATCGACCTGCCGCGCGCCTCGCCCTATTCGGTCAAGTATCTCGGCTACGGCATCGAGAAGGGCAAGCTATCGGCGAACCTCAGGTACACGGTGCAGGATCGCAGGCTGCAGGCCGAGAACAACATCGTCCTCGATCAGCTGACCTTCGGCGAGAAGGTCGAGAGCCCGACCGCGACCAAGCTGCCGGTGCTGTTCGCGGTGGCACTGCTCAAGGACCGTCACGGCGTGATCGACGTGAACATGCCGATCGGCGGCTCGCTGGACGACCCGGAGTTCAGCGTCGCCGGCATCGTGCTGCGGATCGTCTTCAACCTGATCGCGAAGGCGGTCACCGCGCCGTTCACGCTGCTCGCGAACCTTGCCGGCGGCGGCGCCGAGCTGTCGCAGGTGGAGTTCGCACCGGGCCGCGCACGGCTCGAGCCGCAGGCGAAGGAGCGTCTCGACAAGGTGGCCAAAGCGCTGAACGACCGGCCCGGCCTGCGGCTCGACCTGGCGGGCCGCGTCGATCCGGAGCGGGACCGCGAGGCGCTGCGCAGGATCGCGTTCGAACGCAGCCTGAAGGCGCAGAAGGCGCGCGAACGCGGCGGCGCCAGCGCCGAGCCCGGGGCGCTCGACGAGCAGACCATCGAGCCCGCCGAGTACGAGCGGCTGCTGAAGGCGGCCTATCGCGCCGCCGACTTCGCCAAACCGCGCAACACGATCGGGCTGGTCAAGGATCTGCCGCCTGCGGAGATGGAGCAGCTGATGCTCGCCAACTCGCCGGTTGCCGACGAGGCGCTGGGCGCGCTGGCCAGTGACCGCGCCGAGGCCGCCAGGCAGTGGCTGGTCTCGAAGGGGGGAGTGACCGGCGAGCGCCTGTTCGTCGTGGCGCCCAGGCTGAATGCCGAAGGCCTCGCCGCCGGCAAGAGCGCGACCGCGGTCGACCTGTCGCTGAAATAGCGCGGCCACGCTGCGCCGAACCCGTAAACTCGCCGGTCCAGATCGATACGCAAGGAGACCCCGATGATCCTGAACCTGCTGCGCGGCATCGCCGGCGCACTGACCCTGGCGGTCGCGCTGCCCGCCGCCGCCCAGACCTATCCGTCCAAACCCATCCGCGTGATCGTGCCGTTCGCCGTCGGCAGCGGCACCGACATCGTGACCCGCATGGTCACCGAGGACATGGGCAAGACGCTGGGCGTGAACTTCGTGATCGAGAACAAGCCGGGCGCGTCGGGACAGATCGCCGCCGAGGCCCTGGTTGCCGCCGAGCCCGACGGCTACACGATCATGATGACCACGAACACCGCGCACTCGGCCAACCCGCACCTGTTCAAGAAGCTGCGCTACGACCCGCTGAAGGACACCACGCCGATCGCCAAGGTGATCCAGTTCGTGTTCGTGCTGGCGGTGAAGGCCGACTCGCCGGTCAAGACGCCGCAGGACCTGGTCGCGCGCGTCAAGGCGAACCCGGGCAAGTTCTCGTACGGCTACGGCAACTCCACCGGCCAGGTCGCCGGAGCGCACTTCGCGAAGGTGGCCGGCCTCGACGTGGCGCCGATCGCGTACAAGAGCACGCCGCCGGCGATGACCGACATCGGCGGTGGCACGATCGAATACATGTTCGTCGACGTCGCCGCGTCGCAGGTCTTCGTGCGCTCGAACAAGCTGAAGATGATCGGCCTGCAGGCCGACAAGCGCTCGCCGCTCCTTCCGGACCTGCCGCCCGTCGGCGACATCACACCGGGCTTCAACTTCAACGTCTGGGGCGGCCTGATCGGCCCGGCCAGGCTGCCGGCGAACGTCGTGACGACGCTGAACGCAGCCGCCAACAAGGCGCTCAACAACCCGGCGATCCGCGAGAAGCTGATCTCGCAAGGGCTCGAGCCGGTGCCGACGTCGGTGGAGGAGTTCGGCAAGTTCGTCGTCGAGCAGCACGCGGCCTGGGGCAAGAGCATCCGCGCGGCCGGCATCGAACCCGAGTGATTCCGTTGGCGGCGGGCATCGCCCGCCGTCTCAACCGATCTTCTGCCGGCGCAGCGCAATCCCGGCCTTCTCGCGATCCCAGGTGTCTGCAGTCACGCCGTCGCTGCGGATCAGGTGCTTCTGCACCTTCTGCGTCGGCGTCTTCGGCAGCTCGTCCATCACGCGCACGTAGCGCGGCACCATGAAGTGCGGCATGCGCGGTATCAAGTACTCGACCAGCGCCTTCGGGTCGAAGCCGCCGCCCGGCTGCGGCACGACCGCGACCAGCACCTCGTCCTCGCCCAGCTCGCTGGGCACCGCGACCGCGGCTGCCTCCTGCACCAGCGGGAACGACGTGACCTCGGCCTCGACCTCGAAGGACGAGATGTTCTCGCCGCGCCGGCGGATCGCGTCCTTCATCCGGTCGACGAAGAAGTAGTTGCCGTCCGCGTCCCTGCGGAACGCGTCCCCGGTGTGGAACCAGCCGTTTCGCCACGAGCGCGCGGTCGCTTCGGGATTGCCGTAGTAGCCGGTCGCCATCGCCCAGGGCCGGTCGGTGCGCACGATCAGCTCGCCGATCTCGCCCGTCGCGACCTCGCAGTCGTTGTCGTCGACCACGCGCACCTCGACCCCGGCGCGCGGCTTGCCACAGGTCGCCAGGGGCGTGGGATCGAGGCCGGAGATCAGCGGCGACGAGATCTCGGTCATGTTGAACACCGTGTAGATCTCGCAGCCGAAGCGGCGCGAGAACGCCGGGGCGTCTTCGAGCAGCGGCACCATGATCGCGGCGCGCAGCGCGTGCTCGCGATCGGCCGGCGACGGCGCGCGCTTGTTGAGCAGCGTGGCCATGCCGCCGAGCAGCACGACGAAGGTCGCGCGGTGACCGTCGATGACGTCCCAGAAGGCATCGGCCTGAAAGGCGTCGACCACGGCGATCGACGCGCCGAGCAGCAGCATCGCGTAGACCGCGACCGTCCCGCCGACGTGGAACAGCGGCAGGATCACCAGCTGCCGGTCGTCCGCGCGCAGGAAGTCCATCACCTGCGACGTGGTCGCGGCGTGCAGATACGAGGACATCACGCCCTTCGACGGCCCGGTGGTGCCCGAGGTGTAGATGATCGACTGCAGGTCCCAGGGCTGGATCGGACGCTCCAGCGGGCGCAGCTCGACGACCGCGGGATCGAGCACGTCGGCGGCGTGGCGCCTCATGCCGTCGATCCTCGCGCCCTCGCCTGCCAGCACCACCAGCTCGTCCAGGTTCGACCGGTCGATGTCGCGCAGGCGCTCGACCAGCGCCGCGTGCGCGATCAGCAGCCGCGCTCCCGACAGCCGGATCGCGTGCTCGAGGATGCGGCCCCGGTACGCAAGGTTGATCGGGACGTAGACCGCGCCGATGTAGTTCAGCGCGAACCAGACCCGGATCGCGTCCGGCCCGTTCGGCAGCCAGACGTGAACGTTCTCGCCCTGCGACACGCCGAGCGACTGCAACCCCGCGGCCGTGCGCCGCACGATCTCCAGCGTGTGCCGGTACGTCCACTCGCTGCCGTCGTCGAAGCGCGCGAACACCTTGTCCGGCTGCGACGCCGCGAACCTCTCGAGCACGGGCCGCAGCACGCATTCCTCGGGCGCAGGCACGCGTGGATCGCTCCAGTCCTTCGTCATCGCCTTCTCCTCGACAACCGCCACACGCGCCGCAACGACGCGATCGGCCCCTTGAGCGCGCGCGGCGTCACGCGCGCGGCGTCAGACCAGCTGATACACCCGGATGCGCACCGCCGGCAACTGCGGCATCAGCGCCTGCAGGGTGCCGACGAACACGCGGCGGTTGAGCCACGCATACGGCCCTTCCGGTGCGGTGACCCGGACGTGCGAGAAGGCGTAGCGCGGGCCGGCCGGCGGATCGTCGATCAGCACCTGGTTGTGCACGGTGAGCAGCACACCGTCGTCGGTCTGCATCTCGTACAGCGCATCGAGCAGCTTGACAGCGTCGGCGCGCAGCAGCTGCCGGTCGGCGCCCCCGGGCAGCACGCGGCCGCGCAGCCGCGGCCCTTCGAAGCGCCCGCCGGTGATCGGCACGATGAAGCGCTCGCCGAGCGGCGAGCGCCCCATGTCCTGTCGCGGTGCGACCTCGACGACGGCCTCGTAGACGAATTCGGTGGCGGGCGGGCGTGGTTCCATGGCGTGCACGACTCCCGGCGAGTGGACGATGGCTCGAGTGTATTGCGTCATGTCAATGCGCGGCGCACGCCGGCGCTCCAGACTCGGCTGCATCTCACCCGCCTCACGACTCCGCGGCAAGACAGCCGCCCTCGCGAAAGGATCGCCATGCTTCGTCAGGTCACGGGACTGGACCACCTGGTCATTGCGGTGCGCGACCTCGAGCGTTCCGCGCAGGTGTGGCGGGAACTGGGATTCACGCTGTCGCCGCGCGGGACGCACAGCGCCCACATGGGCACGGGCAACTACACGATCATGTTCGGCGACGACTACCTCGAGCTGCTCGGAGTGCTCGCCGAGACACCGCAGAACGCGCCGATGCGCGCCTTCCTGGCCGGGCGCGAGGGGATCGAGCGGGCGGCGTTCACCGCCGTGGACGCCGCGGCCGGTGTCGCCGAGTTGCAGGCTCTGGGGATCGCGGCGACCGGTCCGCTCGCCTTCGGTCGCCCCGTCGAACTGCCGGGCGGCGGATCCGCCGAGGCGAGCTTCCGCACCTTCTACTGGCCCGTCGACGAGCGCCCCGGCGGCATGCGCCTGTTCGCCTGCCAGCACCTGACCCGTGACGCGGTCTGGATTCCCGAACTGCAGCGCCATTCGAACGGTGCGCTGGGCATCGACCGTGTCGAACTGGTGTCGCACGACCCGCACGCAGCGGCACGGCACCTGGCGCGGCTGATCGACCGGGAACCCGTCGCGCAGCCTGGCGGAGCATGGCGCGTCCCCTCCGGGGACGCGCGCGCCGACTTCGTGTTTCTGGACCGCTCGGCACTGGCGGCGCGTTACCCGGGCGTCGCCGCGGACGCGCCTGCCGACGAATGCGCGGTCGCGCTGGTGCTGCGTGTTGCCGACATCGCGGCGACCCGCGGCGCGTTGCGCGCCACGCCAGTCGTCGACTGCGACGGCATGCTCGTGGTGCCCCCGACCCACGCATCGGGCCTGATCCTGGCGCTGAGTGCGGCCTGAGCTCGGATGACGCCCGCGATCACGCTGCTGTCGGCCCCTTCCCCCGCCACGCTGCCGTTCGAAATCGTCGAACGCAAGGGGATCGGCCACCCGGACACGATCTGCGACGCGCTCGCCGAGAACCTGTCGGCCACGCTGTCGCGCGCCTACCTCCAGCGCTTCGGCAGGATCCTGCATCACAACGTCGACAAGGCTCTGCTGGTCGGCGGCGCGGCGCGGCCCGCATTCGGCGGGGGCGAAATCATCGAGCCGATCGAGATCCATCTGGCCGGTCGGGCGACGACGAGTCAGGGCGGAATCGTCGTCCCGATCGAGCAGATCGCAGCCGACGCCTCTCGCGCGTGGCTCGGTGCGCACCTGCGCGGCCTCGATCCGCTTCGGCACGTCAAAGTCGTTAGTCACATCCGGGCGACTTCGCCGGACCTGGCGGCGCTGTTCGCGCGTGGCGGCGACGGCGCCTGGCTCGCGAACGACACGTCGTTCGGCGTCGGATTCGCGCCGTTCGACGAACTCGAGCGGATGGTCCTCGCAGTCGAACGGATGTTGAACGGCGAGGCGACCAAGGTCGCATGCCCGGAGCTCGGCGAGGACGTCAAGGTGATGGGCGCAAGGCATGCCGATCGCATCGTCCTGACGGTGGCCTGCGCCTTCGTCGACCGCCACGTTCGTGACCTGAACGACTACCGCGACAAGAAAGCGCGGCTCGCCCTCCTCGTACGGGAGGCGGCCGAAGCGCTCACCGCCATGCCGGTCGAGATCGCAGTCAATGCGGCCGATGGCGACACCGCCGATGCCATCTACCTGACCGTGACCGGCCTGTCGGCCGAGTCGGGCGACGACGGCCAGGTGGGCAGGGGAAACCGCGTCAGCGGTCTGATCACGCCGTACCGTCCGATGAGTCTCGAGGCAGCCGCCGGAAAGAACCCGGTGACGCACGTCGGCAAGCTCTACAACGTGGTTGCGCAACGGGTGGCCCGCGCAATCGTCGATCGGCTGCCGCAGGTGACGCAGGCACAGTGCGTGCTGCTGTCGCAGATCGGCGCGCCCGTGAACGAGCCGCGGGTCTTCGACCTGGGCCTGCGCCTCGCCGAAGGCGCCTCGCTTCAGGAGATCGCGCCGCACGCCGGCGAGATCGCGCGCTGCCAGCTGGCGAGCATCGGCTCGATCTGGCAGGACGCCGTCGCCGGCGGGCTCGACGTCTGGTGAAGACCGCCGCGCGTCGCGGTGCGGCCGATCCGTGGCGGCCGGATCCTGCAGCACCCGATCCCGACGAACGGGCGCGTGTCCCGACGGCGAGGTGTCGAAGATCCCGGCTGCCGCGCTACCATACGAGTCCTCGAACCGATACATGGACGACGATGCCGTTACGCAAGGGCATGGTGGTGAAATTCGCCTCGCTCGCACCGAAGCAGGCTGCGCTGGTGCTGACGTGCGCTGCGCTGTCGCTGACCGGAGCTGCCCTGCTTCTGCCGAGCCCGGCCAGCGCCCGCCAGCCTTCGGCCGATGCTCAGGATTCGTTCGAAGGCCGGATCACCTATTACGCGCGGAAGTTCGCAGGCCGGCCGACGGCCAGCGGCGAACGCTTCGATCCGGCGGCGATGACGATGGCGCATCGCACGCTGCCGCTCGGCACCCGGGTGCTCGTGACCAACCTGGCCAACAGCCGCACGGTCACGGTCCGTGTCAACGACCGCGGGCCGCACATCGGCTCGCGCATCGGCGACGTGTCGCCCGCCGCCGCCCGCGTGCTCGGCATGACCGCCGCCGGAATCGCGGACGCGCGGCTCGAGGTCCTCGGCACGCCGGCCGAGACGCGCGCGGTCCGATGAAGTGACCCTCTCCAGGCGGAGCGCTGCGATGCTGCCGATGCAGGGCATGCGCGTGATCGACATCTCGCACGTGATCGCCGGCCCCACTGCCGGGCACTACCTCGCGCAACAGGGCGCCGAGGTGATCAAGATCGAGCAGCCCGGCCGCGGAGACGTGTATCGCGCCGGCAGGCGCGCGATGCTCGACGAAGGACTGTCGGTGGGGTTCGCTGCGCTGAACGCGGGCAAGAAGTCGGTGACCGTCGACCTGAAGGACGCGTCCGGGATCGAGGCCGTCAGGCGCCTGGCTGCGGGCGCCGACGTGTTCATCGAGAATTTCCGGCCCGGCGTGATCGAACGCCTCGGCCTCGGTCACGACGCGATCCGCGCCGTCAATCCGCGCATCGTCTACGTGTCGATCTCGGGCTACGGCCAGGAAGGCGCCTGGGCCGCGCGCGGCGCCTACGACCACGTCGTGCAGGCGCTCACCGGCATGATGATGCTGCAGGGCGAGGAAGGCGCGCCCCCGGTCAAGGTCGGCTTTCCGGTCATCGACGCCGCCGCCGGAATGGTCGCGGCGCAGGCCGTTCTGGGCGCGCTGCTGCGGCGCGAACGCTCGGGCGAGGGATCTTTCCTCGACGTGTCGATGGCGCAGGCTGCGCTGCAGCTGATGCTGTCGCCGGCCGTCGTCGCGGCGCTCGAAGGCCGCGACCGGCCGCGCCCCGGCAACCGCGGCTTCACGGGAAGCCCGGGCGCGTCCACCTTCGCCTGCGCCGACGGCTGGATCGCCACCGCCGCGAACACCGCGCCGCAGTTCATCGCCCTGTGCACGGTGCTGGGCGCGGCCGAGCTGCTGCAGGACGCGGCACTGCTCGACCCGGACGCGCTGAAGGACGACGTGGGCTTCGTCGCGGCGCGCGACGACGCGGCGCTGCAGCGACGGCTCGAAGCGGCCTTCGCCCGTCAGCGCGCGGCCGAACTCGAGTCCCGCCTCGCCGAGGCGGGTGTTCCGGCGGCGCGCGTGCGCACGCTCGCCGAGTTCGTCGAAGGCTTCGCGCGCGGCGGCTGGATGACCGCTCCGGTGACGCTGGTGGACTACCCGCAGGGCAGGCTGACGGACTTCGGCCCGGGGTGGAGGACGGACCGCGCGGATCCGGCGCCGCTCACGCGCGCGCCCGCGCTGGGCGAGCACAACGACGAAGTGCTGGCCGGTCCGGGTTCGCCGTCGCGATCGCAGCCGCGATGACGCGGCCACCGCGGATCAGGCGGCCCTGAGCTCGTAGCCGACCCTCGGGAAGTGCACCACCACCTCGCCGACCTGCGGGTCGGTGCGGCGCAGAGCGATCTCGTCGTCGTCGATCATCACCAGTTCGCCGCTGATCGGATCCTGCGCGTGGTCGTCGGCGCGCACGCGCACCGGCGCGCCGAGCGGCGGATCTTCGGGGAAGGGCCGCGACGCACGCGGCGGCGCGGGGACCGCATCCCGGGCCACCCGCAAGGCGTCGGCGGCGTCCATGTCCTGCGGGCGGCCGTGCCCGAACGCGCGCACCCGGTCCATGAAGGCGCCGACGCCCGGGAAGGCCGCGACCTCGTGCGCCAGCAGCCGGGACGGCGCGGTCAGCAGCCAGATCGCGTGGTACACGGCGAAATCGGCCTCGCTCGGCGCCGGTCCGGCGATCCAGGCGCGGCCCTCGGCGAGCATGCGCTCGACGCGCGCGAGCTGCACGCGCACCAGCGGCGCGTGCCGCAGCGCCGCGCGCCGCACCACCTCGGGCGTCGGTTCCGCCAGTCCGCGCATGCGCGCGCGGTCCGCCGCCAGGCTCTCGGGCAGCACGTCCTGGTTCATGCCGGACATGTACAGCGACACCGGCCGCACGATGCGGTGCTCGGCCCAGTACACCACCGCGTCGGCGAGCGCAGCGCACTGCGCCGGATACAGCGTCGGTTCGGGATGCCGGCGCTCGAGCTCGCGCAGGATCAGGCGCGTGTCGCACCAGACGTCGGCGCCGACCTGCAGCACCGGCGTGCGCCGGTAGCCGCCGGTCAGCGGCGTCAGCATCGGCTTGGGCATCACCGGCGGGATCGTGACGGAACGCCAGGCCAGGCCCTTGTAGCCCAGCACCAGCCGCACCTTCTCGGCGAAATTCGAGAAGTCGTAGTTGTGCAGGATCAGCTCCGACACGGCGGTCCTCCGGATTTCCAGGCCAGGCCCTCGTCAGCCGGGGCGCGAGCGGGGCTCAGGCGCCGGTGAACTTCGGCGCGCGCTTCTCGACGAAGGCCTTTGCGGCTTCGGCGTGATCCGCGGTGCTCATGCAGCGCACCTGATGCGTAGCCTCGCTGTCGATCGAGGTGCGCAGGTCGCCGACACTCGCGAGGTTGACGTTCTGCTTGATGTAGCCGAACGACACCGACGGCCCGGATGCCAGCGCCGCGACGAACGCAGCCGACTGCGCGGCGAACTGCTCCGCGGCGAAGACCCGGTGCACCAGGCCGAGGCCGAGCGCATCTTCGGCGCTCAGCAGCGGCGACAGCATCAGCAGTTCGAGCGCCTTGCTCGGGCCGACGATCTTGGTCAGGAAGTAGCTGGCGCCGTAGTCGCCCGACAGCCCGACCTTCGCGAACGCGACCGTCAGCTTGGCACCCGCGATCGCGACGCGGAAATCGCATGCCATCGCCAGCGCCAGCCCGGCGCCGGCGGCGGCCCCCGGAATCAGCGCAATCGTCGGCTTGGGCATCTCGTGCAGCAGCCGCGATGCTTCGGCACGCGAGCGCAGGCTCTCGACGCGCTGCTCGAAGCTCATCGTCACGTCGCGGCCGGCGGCCATCGACTTCACGTCGCCGCCGGCGCAGAACGCGCCGCCCGCGCCGGTCAGCACCACCGCGCGCACGTTGCGGTCGGTCTGCGCGCGGCGCAATGCGTCGTTCAGCAGCTCCGACATCTCCAGGCTGAGCGCATTGCGCGCCTCCGGCCGGTTCATCGTCAGCGTGAGCACGCCGTCACGCAGGTCTTCGCTCAGTACTTTGTTGTCCACGGGTCCCTCCTGTCCAAGTGTTCTCGAGATTAGCACCGGTGCGGCGACCTCGCGGCGAGATCCCGCCCTGTGAGAGGATGGACGCCGCGCTCCGTCCGCCCGATGCTCCGAAGCCCCGATGCTGAACGTCTTCCCGAAGATCCCGAGCCCCCGGACCGCCCAGGCCCTTCACCTGGCGGCACAGTTCGACGCTCTTGCGCGCGCACCGGTCGCGCAGCAGCGCGACGTGCAGCGACGCCAGCTCGCCGCGCTGCTGCACCACGCCGCAGCGCATTCGCCGTTCTGGCGGGAGCGCATCGCCGACGCGACCACGCGCGGCGGGGGCCGGCTGCACTTCGAGCAACTGCCCGAACTGGAGCGCGCGGACCTGCAGGCGCACTTCGCACGGCTGCGCGCGCGCTCGGCGGACATCGACGAGCGTTCGATCGGGATCGCGCGCACCTCGGGCTCGACCGGCGAGCCAGTCGCCGTGGAGCACCACGCGCCGATCCACGAGGCGATCTATCGCGCCACGATGGCGCTCGAGGACCGCTGGTCGGGCCGCGAAGGCGACACGGTCACGGCGGTCGTGCGCGACGCACCCGATCGGCCGCCGAAGAGGGGGGAGAGCTGGGACGGCCGGCGCCGCGAGACGCACGTGCGCAACCTGATCGAGCACACGCCGCAGGACCTGCTGTCCTGGCTGCGCGGCGTCGCTCCGACCGACCTGGTGACGACGCCGGCGATGGCGCGCCGCATGGCCGAACTCGCGCTCGACGAGGCCGCCGCCGCGCCGCGCCTGGCGCGCGTGCTGACCTTCGGCGAAGTGGCGGGTGATGAAACGAGGCGCCTCGTGCGCGAAGCGTTCGGCGCGCGCGTGGTCGATCGCTACACCTGCGAGGAGGTCGGCTGGCTCGCTTTGCAGTGCCCGCGCCACGATCATCTGCACGCGCTTGCGGGCAGCGTGATCGTCGAGGTCGTCGACGACGCCGGTCGCGCGTGCCGGGCGGGCGAGGTCGGCCGCGTGCTGGTGACCGGGCTGCATTCGTTCGCGATGCCGCTGGTGCGCTACGCGCTCGGCGACATGGCGGAGGTCGGCCCGCCCTGTGACTGCGGCCTTCGCCTGCCGGTGATCCGGCGCATTCTCGGGCGCGAGCGCAGCTTCCTGCGCATGCCCGACGGCTCGCTGCGCCTGGCGCGTCTCACCGGCGAGCACTGGCGAGCGATCGCCCCGGTGCGCGAGTACCGGCTGCTGCAGTATTCCGACGGCCTCGTCGAGGCCTTCGTGACCGCCGCCCGCGTGCTGGCCGCCGTCGAGATCGACGCCCTCGCCGCGATGCTGCGTCGCACGCTCGACGATGGTCTGCAGGTCATCGTCACCCAGTGCGACACGCTGGCGCCCTTGTCGCGCTGGAAGCACATCGACGTGCTGCGGATCGACGGGCTTCGCGCGACACCGCCGGCCGACGCGGCGTCCGTGGCGGCCGGCTCGCCTGTCGATGCGTGCGCTGCGGCGGCGACGCCCGAGCGGATCGCCGCCCGCCTCGCCACGTCGACATCGAAACGAGAGGCGTCGTGAACCTCGCAGACCTGCTCACGACGCAACGTCGTCTGCGCCCCGTGCGCTCGCCCTCGAGCATGGCGGGCGCCGCCTGGACTTCGAAACGCTGGACCAGCTCGTGTGGCGAATCGCGACGGTGCTTTCGCGCGCCGGCGTCGAGCCGGGGCACGTGGTGTGCGCCACCTTCGTGGACGACCTGCTGCACATGGCCTGCGTGCACGCGATCGCGCGCATCGGCGCCAGCCTCCACGGGCTGCGCAGCGGCGATTCGCCGCTTGCGCGGCGACGCGCCGCGCAAGCCGTACGCGGCGCGGTACTGATCACGGACCGCGAGGACAGCGACAGCGCGGGTCTTCCGGTCGTGCTTCTGGATCTCGCCGCATTGTCGGCCGCCGGCGCACCGGTCGACGAGCGCGTGCGTGTCGAGAGCCCGGAGGCGCCGTGGCTGATCATCACGGGTTCCGGCACCACCGGCCGCAGCAAGCGCATCCCGCTGCACCATCAGGTGAGCGCGCGCCGCATCCGTACCCGCGCCGCCGGCATGCCCATGCGCCCCGGCGAGCGGGTGATGAGCCTGTCCGCGATGGATTTCAGCGTGACCAAGCAGCGCTCGATCGAAGCCCTCGCCCTCGGCGCGCCGACGGTGCTGATCACACCGGGTCGCGGGGATGAGCTCGATCAGATCCGATCCGCGGACGTGCTGCACGTCACGCCGCTGCACGCGCGCCGACTGCTGGCGGCGATCCCGGACGGGGAAGCGCCGGCGCTGCGGCCGGGCAGCCGGATCGTGATCGCCAGCTCGACGGCACCGGAGTCGCTGCGCGCAACGGTGCGAGCGCGTCTGACCCCGAACCTGTGGATCCCGTACTCCGCCAACGAACTCGGACTGATGTGCGTCGCCGACCCCGCCGCCGTGGCGAGAACGCCTGGCACGGTCGGCCGGCCACTTCCCGAGGTGACCCTGCAGATCGTCGACGACGACGGCCGTGCCCTGCCGCCCGGACGGGTCGGCCTCATCCGCGTGCGCAGCCCGGGTCTGATCCCGGGTTATCTCGACGACCCCGAAGCCACCGCTGCCGCATTCCGCGACGGCTGGTTCCATCCTGGCGACATGGGTGCGTTCACCGCCGACGGCGAACTGATCTTCCGCGGACGTGCCGACGACATGATGGTGTTCGACGGCATCAACATCTTCCCGGTCGAAATCGAAGGCGCCCTGCTCGAGCATCCGGAAGTCGCCGACGCTGCGGCGGTAACGCTGGCTTCGCCGGAGCATGGGGACGTGCCCTTCGCCGCGGTGATCCTGCGCGATGGAGCCACCGCGACGCCCGAGCAGTTGCGCGCCTGGGGGCGCGAACGGCTGGGCATGCGCGCCGCGCAGGCGGTGTTCGTCGTCGATGCGTTCCCGCGCACGCCGAACGGCAAGATCCTGCGCCGCCCGCTGGCGGAGCGGGTGCGCGAGATGCTGCAGGTCGGGGCTTGAGGCCCGCACACCGGCCGCGGCACGGCCGACCACACACCGGCCGCGGCGTGTAGCATTGACCAACCATGAATGCACCCGACCTGGCCCCGCTGCGCCCCTGGCTCGACCGCAGCGAGAGTGTCGAAGAGACGCTGAGCCCCGTGCCCGCACAGTGCCTCGCGGCGACGCTGAGCCTGCCCGACGCCGGACGCGCGCCGCAGTTCTTGCCGCCGCTGTGGCACTGGCTGCACTTCCTCGACCGCACGCCCTCCGACCAGCTCGGCGAGGACGGATCCCCGCGCAGCCGGTCGCTGCTGCCGCCGATCCCGCTCGAGCAGGTGATGTGGGCCGGATCCGAGCTCGAGTTCCTGCGCCCGCTCGAGCTCGGCCAGCCGGCGCGCAAGACCTCGCGCATCGTCGACATGGTCGGCAAGACCGGCGCGCGCGGCCCGATGGTGTTCCTGACCCACGAGCACCGCATCGAGCAGCGCGGCGAGGCCGCGATCGTCGAGCGCACGCGCGCGGTGTTTCTCGGCCCGGCGGCGCCAGGCGCTGCAGCCGCGCCCGCTGCAGAACGGCCCTGCGATCGCCAGGCGACCTGGCCGATGGACGAGGCGATCCTGTTCCGCTTCTCGGCGTTGACCTTCAACACCCATCGCATCCACTACGACCTGCACTACGCGACGAAGATCGCCGGCTATCCGGGCCTGGTCGTGCACGGCCCGCTGCAGGCGGTGCTGCTGGCCGAGACGTTCCGTCGCTGGCATCCGCAGCTGCGCGTGCAGCGCATCGCCTTCCGGGCCCGCGCACCGCTGTATTGCGGCGCGCCGGTCACGGTCGCTGCCGCGACGCCGGGGGACGGCCGCCACGCGCTGTGGACGCTGACACCGGAGGGCGGCGCCGCGATGGAGTGCGAAATCACGGCCTCGCCCGCCTGAGGCGAAGGCGCGCGTTGCACCGCTACGCCCCGCCGAAGCGCGCCAGCACGCGATAGCCGCCGCCGGCACCGAGCACCGACTGCACGAGCACACAGGAACGCACGCGCCAGCGCAGCGCCGGGCCATCCTGGGGCGCGAGGGCTCCCGTCGCCCGTCTGGCGAACGTCACATGGGGACGAAAGGCGCGCTCCTCCACCGGCAGGCCGAGTCGCTCCAAGGCTTCGCCGAGCGCCGCGTGCAGGCGCTGCAGAGTCTCGGACGTCCCGAACGGCTCCAGCACCGCCACCCCCTTCGGCCACACCGCCGCGCGACCGAAGCGCAGCTCGAACGGCTCGAACGGCACATCGAGACCGCGCGTCACGACGGGCAGACGACGTACCGGCACGTCGCCCAGGAAGTGCAGAGTCAAGTGCAGGCGCTCGGGACGGACGACCGACGCATTCGGAGGCCAGATCCACAGGTCGCGCCAGGCGCGCAGGGCGCGCGCCGTCGCCTCGCCCGGCCACAGGGCGAGAAACAGGCGCACACTGCCGTTCGCCGGCTTCGCATCGATCATCGGGCCCTCCACGGCAGCGCCGTTGCGATCTCGGCGCCGGCGCGCGGCTCCGATGGTAGCGCCGCAGCGGCGGGAACCGGCGCGGCGGTGGACTTCAGCCACTTGACGCAAGCCCGGCCGACTGGCGCACTGCTAAGGTCCCGGGTCGGCCCGGGGTCGCCGCGGCGGCAATCCCCCGGGCAGGCGTGCGGCAGGCGCATCACACGGAACTCTGGATTTACACCATGGGCGATCGCAGCATTGCGGACATCATCCGGCGCCAGGCGCGCGAGCGCGGGCACGCCACGGCGTTCGTCACGCCGACGCGCCGCTGGACCTTCGCCGAGGTCGACAGCGCGTCGAACCGGCTCGCGCAGGGCCTGGCCTCGCTGGGCATCGGCGCCGGCGACCGTGTCGCCTGCCTGACCAAACACCACGCCGAGTGCGCGCTGCTGCTGCTGGCCGCCTGCAAGCTGGGCGCGGTGTGCATGCCGGTCAACTGGCGCCTCGCGCCGCCCGAGGTCGAGTACATCGTCGACCACGGCCAGGCGAAGTTCATGATGGTCGACGAGGCGTTCCTGCCGACGCTGGCGCGCACCCGCCTGCCGGGGCTGCGACTGACGGTGGCGACCGAAGCGGCGCCCGGCCTCGAATCGCTGGCCGGCTGGAGCGCCCGCTTCGACGCCGCCGATCCCGGCCACGTGTCCGAGCCGGACGCGACCACGCTGCAGCTCTATTCGTCCGGCACCACCGGGCTGCCCAAGGGCGTCGAACTCACCAACCGCAGCCTGTTCGCGGCGATCGACATGTACCGGCCGATGATCGGCTTCGACGGCGAACGTTCGGTGATGCTCAACGTGCTGCCGACGTTCCACGTCGCCGGCATGTGCAACATCGTGATGCCGCTGGCCGCCGGCGGGCCGACGGTGTACTACCCCGACTTCGACCCGGCGGGCGCGATCGCCGCGATCGGCGAGCACCGCGTCACGCACAGCTTCCTGGTGCCAGCGATGATCCTGTTCATGCTGCAGTCGCCGGCGGCGAAGAGCGGCGACTTCTCGTCGCTGAACGTGATCGCCTACGGCGGCTCGCCGATCGCCGACACGGTGCTGATCGACGCGGCCGCAACCTTCCGCTGCGGACTGTTCCAGGTGTACGGCATGACCGAAGCGCCGCTGCTGACCCGGCTCGTGCCGGAAGATCACGACCCGGGCGGCCCGCGCATCCAGCTGCTGCGCTCGGCCGGCACGCCCTCGCCGGGCGTCGAGTTGCGCATCGTGCGCCAGGGCACCGACCCGCAGGCGCCGCAGGACCAGCCCGAAGGCGAGGTCGGCGAGATCTGGGTGCGCACCCTGCAGAACATGAAAGGCTACTGGCGCAATCCGCAAGCCACCGCGGCGACCTTTCCGCTCGGGCGCGACGAAGGCCGCGGCTGGATGCGCACCGGCGACGCCGGCTACCTGCGGGACGGCTACCTGTACATACGCGACCGCATCAAGGACATGATCATCTCGGGCGGCGAGAACATCTATCCGGCCGAGGTCGAGAATGCGCTCGCGCGCCATCCCGCGGTGGCCGAGTGCGCGATCGTCGGCGTGCCCGACGAGAAATGGGGCGAGTCGGTGAAGGCCTGCGTCGTGCTGAAACCCGGCGCCACCGCCACCGAGCGCGAGCTGATCGACTTCACGCGCGACAATCTCGCCCACTACAAGTGTCCGAAGTCGGTCGACTTCATGACCGTGCTGCCGCGCAATCCCAGCGGCAAGCTGCTCAAGCGGGTGCTGCGCGAGCCGTACTGGCAGGGACGCGACCGTGCCGTCGGCTGACGCGCCGCGCGGCGGCTTCCTGGCACCCTACCGGGTGCTGGACCTGACCGATCATCGCGGCCTGCTCGCCGGGCGCATGTTCGCGCAGCTCGGCGCCGACGTGATCCAGGTCGAACCGCCGGGCGGGTCCCGCGCCCGCGCGGTCGGGCCCTTCGACGACGACGCCGTGCCCGGGCACCGCTCGCTGTACTGGGCCGTCTACGCGGCCGGCAAGCGCGGCGTCACCTGCGACCTGGACGACCCGCGCGGACGCGAACTGTTCCTGCGGCTGGTCGCGAAGGCCGAGTTCCTGTTCGAGTCGGAGGACCCCGGCGTGATGGCGGCGCGAGGACTCGATCACGCCGCGCTGCGCGCGGCGAATCCGGCGCTGATCCACGTGTCGATCACGCCCTTCGGTTCGGACGGACCGAAGGCGAACTGGGCCGATTCCGACCTCGTGCTGTGGGCCGCGGGCGGCCCGCTGCTGCCCAACCGCGACGGCGACCGCGCGCCGCTGCGGGTCAGCGTTCCGCAGGCATATCTGCACGCATCGGGAGACGCCGCCGGCGGCGCGCTGATCGCGCACTTCGCGCGCCTGCAGACCGGGCGCGGGCAGCACGTCGACATCTCGGTGCAGCAGAGCGCCGCGCAGGCGACGCTGTCCAGCATCCTGTCGGCCGCAGTCGGCCATGAGGACTACTCGATCCGCGCCGAGGCGAAGAGCGCGAAGGCGCCGAAGAAGCCGCTCGACCTGAGCGGCAGCGGCGCGCGCACGCGCCGTTCGAAGTGGCAGGTGCGCGACGGCCTCGTCGAGATGCACCTCGCGATGGGGCCCGCCGCGGGGCGCTTCACCAACAACCTGTTCGCGTGGATGCTCGAGGAGGGTGCCTGCGACGCGCAGACGGCGGCATGGGACTGGGTGTCACTTCCCGCCCGCGTCGAAGCCGACGAGATCACGGAGGACGACCTGGAGCGGGCGCGCGACATGGTGGCGAGATTCCTCGCGCCGCGCTCGAAGCACGACCTGGTCGAGGTGGCGATCCGGCGCAAGGTGCTGCTGGCGCCGGTGGCGACCACCGAGGACCTGGCCAACAGCCCGCACCATGCGGCGCGCGGCTTCTTCCAGCAGGTCGACGACGCGGCTGGACGGCGGCTGCGCCTGCCCGGGGCGTTCGCGGCGGGTGTGCCGCACGGCTTCGTCGCCGCCACACCGGCTCCGACGCCCGGGCAGCACAACGATGCGGTCTACGGCGGCCTGCTCGGGGTGGCCGCCGTCGAGCTCGCGGCGCTGCACGCAGCGGGAGTACTTTGATGCGACACCGGACTTCTCCGATGCGGCACCGAACTGTCCCGATGCGGGGCGGAAGAGCCCCGATGCGGGAGTGTCGCGAATGACGATCGGACCGCTCGCAGACCTCAAGGTGCTCGACCTCGCGTGGGTCGTCGCCGGGCCGGTGATCGGCCGCACGCTGGCCGACTACGGCGCGACGGTGGTGCGGGTCGAGACCCGCAAGCGCGTCGACACCTCGCGCGTGATGGGGCCGTTTCCGAACGGGAAGATGGACATCCAGCAGTCGGCGTTGTTCGAGAACTGCAACGCCGGCAAACTCGGCATCACGCTCGACCTCGCGTCGCCGGGCGGCCAGCAGGTCGCGCGCGACCTGGCGCGCTGGGCCGACGTGGTGGTCGAGTCGTTCTCGCCCGGTCAGATGCGCCGCTGGGGCCTCGACTACGAGGCGCTGAGCGAAGGACACCCCGGCCTGATCATGCTCAGCACCTCGCTGATGGGGCAGACCGGCCCGTACGCGCAGTTCGCCGGCTACGGCAACATCGGCGCCGCGATGGCCGGCTTCCAGCAGCTGGTCGGCTGGCCGGGCGAGCTGCCGGTCGGCCCCTTCGGTCCGTACACCGACTACGTCGGCCCGCGCTTCGGCATCGTCGCGCTGCTGGCCGCGCTCGACCACCGCCGTCGCACCGGCGAGGGCTGCCACCTCGACGTGTCGCAGGCCGAGGCCGGCATGCAGTTCCTCGCGCCGCAGATCGCGGCCTATTCGGTCGACGGCAGTGTCGCGATGCACGACGGCAACCGCGATCCCGGGATGTCGCCGCACGGCGTCTTCCGTTGCCGGGGCGACGGCAGGACCACGCCCGAGAGCTGGGTCGCGATCGCCGTGCGCACGGACGCCGAGTGGCAGACGCTGGCACGCCTGATCGGCGGCGAGGCGCTGGCGCAGGATGAGCGCTTCGCGGATCTCGCGCAGCGCAAGGCGGACGAGGACGCGATCGAGACGCTGGTCGGCACCTGGACGGCGCAGCGCACCGCCCACGAGGTGCAGGAAATCCTGCAGGCGGCCGGCGTGGCCGCGCACGTCGCGGCGTCGAGCCGCGACATGATCGACGACCCGCAGCTGCGCGCGCGCGGCCACTTCGTCGCGCTGGCGCATCCGCTGATGGGTGTCAGCACGGTCGAGGCCTCGCGCTACCGGCTGTCCGAAACACCCGGCGGACCCGAGCGCTGCGCGCCCACGTATGGGCGCGACAACGACGCGGTGCTGCGCGGACTGCTGGGCTACGGCGATGCCGAGATCGAGGCGCTGGAAGGCGCCGGTGTACTGAACTGAAGGAGACACACACATGAACTTCCAGCACAGCGCCCGCGCGCACGAACTGCAGGCCCGGCTCAACGCCTTCATGGCCGAGCACGTCTACCCCAACGAACGGCTGCACGACGAGCAGCTCGCCGGCGCGCCCTACACGACACCTCCGATCGTCGAGGAACTGAAGCTCGAGGCGCACGCGCTCGGCCTGTGGAACCTGTTCCTGCCGGGTCACCACGGCGCCGGCCTGAGCAATCTCGAATACGCGCCGCTGGCCGAGATCATGGGCCGCGTCGAATGGGCCTCGGAGGTGTTCAACTGCTCGGCGCCGGACACCGGCAACATGGAGACGCTGGCGCTGTACGGCAGCGACGAGCAGAAGGAGACCTGGCTGAAGCCGCTGCTCGAAGGACGCATCCGCTCGGCGTTCTCGATGACCGAGCCGGAGGTGGCGTCCAGCGACGCGACCAACATCCGCTGTCACATCCGCCGCGACGGCGACCACTACGTGATCAACGGCCGCAAGTGGTTCACATCGGGAGCGATGAACCCTCACTGCAAGCTGCTGATCGTGATGGGCAAGACCGCGCCCGATCATCCGGAGGTGCACAAGCAGCAGTCGATGATCCTGGTGCCGAAGGACACGCCGGGGGTTCGGATCGTGCGCGACATCAGCGTGTTCGGCTACGACGGCGGCTCGCACGGCCATCCCGAGATCGTCTACGACAACGTGCGCGTGCCGGCCGACAACATCCTGCTGGGCGAGGGCCGCGGCTTCGAGATCGCGCAGGGCCGGCTCGGCCCGGGCCGCATCCATCACTGCATGCGGCTGGTGGGCGTGGCGCAGCGCGCTCTCGAGACGATGTGCCAGCGCGCCGAGTCGCGCGTCGCCTTCGGCCGCAAGCTGGCGGAACAGGGCTCGGTGCGCGAGGACATCGCGCATTCGTTCTGCGACGTCGAGCAGGCGCGCATGCTCACGCTGATGGCCGCCGACAAGATGGACCGCGAGGGCAACAAGATCGCCAAGGACCTGATCGCCGCGGCCAAGATCGTCGTGCCGAGCATGGCGGCGCGCGTGATCGACCGCGCGATCCAGGTGCACGGCGGCATGGGCGTGTCGCAGGACACCTTCCTGGCCAAGGCTTACACCTACGCGCGCTTCATCCGCATCGGCGACGGCCCCGACCAGGTGCACCTGTCGGCGCTGGCCAAGCATCTGTTGAAGAAACACGGCCGCGCCTGAAGCGGCCCGCCTCACCACGGGAAAGACGGGAACGAGCACGAATGTCACACATCGAGACCAGCATCTCCACCGGCAGCGACACGTACAAGGCCAACCGCGAGGGCATGCTCGCACTGATCGAGCGGGTGCGCATGCTCGAGGAACGCACGCGGCGGGCATCGGCGGCGTCGAAAGCACGTTTCGAAAAGCGGCACCAGCTGCTGCCGCGCGAACGCATCTCGCTGCTGCTCGACCACGGCGCGCCCTTCCTCGAACTGTCGACGCTGACCGGCTACTGCCTGGACAACCCCGACCCCGACAAGAGCATCCCGGGGGGCGGAACGATCGCCGGCATCGGCTACGTGTCGGGCGTGCGCTGCATGATCACCGCCAGCGACTCGGGCATCGACGCCGGCGCGCTGCAGCCGCGCGGGCTCGACAAGGCTCTGCGCGTGCAGGAGCTGGCGCTCGAGAACAAGCTGCCCTTCGTGCAGCTGGTCGAGAGCGCCGGCGCCAACCTGATGGCCTACCGCGTCGAGGACTTCATCTACGGCGGCCAGACGTTCCGCAACCTGGCGCGCCTGTCGGCCGCAGGCCTGCCGGTGGTCACCGTGACCCACGGCTCGTCGACGGCGGGCGGCGCGTACCAGACCGGGCTTTCGGACTACATCATCATGGTGCGCGGCCGCTCGCGTGCGTTCCTGGCCGGCCCGCCGCTGCTGAAGGCGGCCACCGGCGAGGTCGCCACCGAGGAGGAACTGGGCGGCGCCGAGATGCACACGATGATCTCCGGGCTGGGCGACTACCTGGCGGAAGACGACCGCGACGCGATCCGCATCGCCCGCGACATCCTGGGCAAGCTGGAGTGGAACCGCGGCCTCCCCGTCGAAGGCCCGCGCGACGTGAAGCCGCCGCGCTACGACGCCGAGGAACTGCTGGGCATCATGCCGATGGACTACAAGCGTCCGGTCGACATGAAGGAGGTGATCGCCCGCATCGTCGACGACTCCGACTTTCTCGAGTTCGGCGCGCTATACGGCTCGTCGACCGTGTGCGGACACGCGAAGATCGACGGCCTGCCGCTGGGCATCGTCACCAACAACGGCCCGATCGACCCGGCCGGCGCGGTCAAGGCGACGCACTTCATCCAGGCCTGCTGCCAGGCACAGGTGCCGATCCTGTACCTGAACAACACGACCGGCTACATGGTGGGCAAGGCCTACGAAGAGGCAGGCATCATCAAGCACGGCTCGAAGATGATCCAGGCGGTCACCAACGCGACCGTGCCGCAGATCACGATCTACTGCGGCGCGTCGTTCGGCGCCGGCAACTACGGCATGTGCGGCCGCGGCTTCCACCCGCGCTTCTGCTTCTCGTGGCCGAACGCGAAGACCGCGGTGATGGGCGGCGAGCAGGCGGCAAAGACGATGTCGATCGTCACCGAGGCGGCGGCCGAGCGCAAGGGCGTGCCGGTCGACCGCGCGCAGCTCGAGAAGCTCGAGCGCAAGATCATCGACAACTTCGACCGCCAGATGGATGTCTTCACCACCAGCGCCCACGTGCTCGACGACGGCGTGATCGATCCCCGCGACACGCGTGCGGTGCTCTCCTACGTGCTGTCGATCTGCCGCGAGGCCGAGGCACGCACCCCGCACAAGATGCAGTTCTCGGTCGCGCGCCCGTGACCGGCCAATTCCAGACGCCATGAAGACCAAGACCCCTTTCCAGAAGATCCTGATCGCCAACCGCGGCGAGATCGCGCTGCGCGTGATCCGCAGCGCGCGCGCGATGGGCTACCGCACGGTGGCCGTGTACTCCAGCGCCGACCGCGACGCGCGCCACGTCGCCGCGGCCGACCAGGCGGTGCACATCGGCGAGGCGCTGCCCGCGCACTCGTACCTGAACATCCCCAACATCATCGCCGCCGCGAAGACCAGCGGCGCCGACGCGGTGCACCCCGGCTACGGCTTCCTGGCCGAGAACGAGGACTTCGCGCAGGCCTGCGCCGACGCCGGCCTGGTGTTCATCGGTCCGTCGGCCGAGGCGATCCTCGCGATGGGCAACAAGGCTGGAGCCAAGCGCCTGATGCAGGCCGCCGGCGTGCCGTGCGTGCCCGGCTACCAGGGAGAGGACCAAAGCGAGGCGACGCTGGTCGCCGAGGCCGCGAAGATCGGCTTCCCGGTGATGATCAAGGCCACGGCCGGTGGCGGCGGCCGCGGCATGCGCCTGGTGCACGAGGCCGCGTCGTTCGCCGACGCGCTGCGCAGCGCCAGGTCGGAAGCCCAGAGCGCCTTCGGCAGCCCCGAAGTGATCCTCGAGCGCGCGATCGTCGAGCCGCGTCACATCGAGATCCAGGTGTTCGCCGACCGCCACGGCAACGCGATCCATCTCGGCGAGCGCGACTGCTCGGTGCAGCGCCGCCATCAAAAGGTGATCGAGGAGGCGCCCTCGCCGGTCGTCACTCCGGAGCTGCGCGCGCGCATGGGCGCCACCGCGGTCGCGGCGGTCAAGGCGATCCGCTACGAGGGCGCCGGCACGCTCGAGTTCCTGCTCGACGCCCAGGGCAACTACTACTTCATGGAGATGAACACCCGGCTGCAGGTCGAACATCCGGTCACCGAGGCGATCACCGGGCTGGACCTGGTCGAATTGCAGCTGCGGGTCGCCGCCGGCGAGCCGCTGCCGCTCACGCAGGACCAGGTCCGCAGCCAGGGCCACGCGATCGAGGTGCGCCTGTGCGCGGAGGACGCCGATCACGGCTTCATGCCGCAGAGCGGCGTGATGACGCTCTGGCAGATGCCGTCGACGGTGCGTGTCGAGCATGCCCTGGAGTCCGGCGCCGAGATCTCGCCGTACTACGACTCGATGATCGCCAAGCTGGTCAGCCACGGCGCCGATCGCGACGAGGCGCGCCGCAAGCTGGCCAGCGCGCTGGACGACGCGGTCGCCCTCGGGGTCACGACCAACCAGACCTTTCTGGCCAACTGCCTGCGCCATCCCGTGTTCGCGGCGGGCGGCGCCACCACGGCGTTCATCGCCGCGCACGGTGACGAGCTGCGCAAGCCCGACGCCGAGGCCGATGCCCGCGCGCACGCGCTCGCGGCGGTGCTGCTGTATGCGACCGCCAGCGAGAACCCGCTGCAGCGCCACGCCGGCTCGATCGCGCACCGCCTGCCGATCGCGTTCCGCTTCGAGGCCGACACGAAGGCATGCGTCGCGAATCTGCGCAACCTCGGAGATCGCCGCTACTCGGTGTCGATCGGCGAGCGCGAGTTCGCGCTGTGCATCGCCGAGCTCGACACCAATCGGGTGCGCTTCGAGTGCGACGGCCTGGTCGAGGGCGCGGTGCTGGCGCGCGACCGCCGCGAGCTGCTGCTGCAGTACCGCGGCACCGCCTGGCGCATCCAGGACCAGAGCCATGCGGCAACGGTGCGCGCCGGCGAGGCCGGCGGCGACGGCCGCATCCGCGCGTCGATGAACGGCCGCGTCGTCGCGGTTCACGTCGCGGTCGGCGACAGCGTGAAAGCGGGCCAGCCGGTGCTGACGCTCGAGGCGATGAAGATGGAGCACGTGCACTCGGCGCCGGTGTCCGGCAAAGTCACCAGCCTGTCGGCAGCGATGGGTGACCAGGTGTCCGCCTACCGCGTGGTGGCCGAGATCGAGAAGGCCGGCGAAACGGCGCAATCCTGAAGGAGACGACATGAACACGAATGCAACCAGGAAGATCCGCATCGGCGGCGCCTCCGGTTTCTGGGGCGACAGCTCGCTCGGTGCGCCGCAGCTGGTGCTGAACGGCGACATCGACTACCTGGTCTTCGACTACCTGGCCGAGCTGACGATGGCGATCCTCGCCGCGGCACGCGGCAAGAAGCCCGAGCTCGGCTACGCCACCGACTTCGTCGACGTCGCGATGCGCAGCGTGCTGCCCGAAATCGCGAAGCGCAAGATCCGCGTCGTCAGCAACGCCGGCGGGATCAACCCGCGCAGCTGCGGCGACGCGCTCGCCGCGATGGCGCGCGAGATGGGCCTCGATCTGAAGATCGCCGTGATCGACGGCGACGACGTCAGCGCGAAGATCCCGGCGCTGCGCGATGCCGGGCTGAAGGACATGTTCACCGGCGCACCCGCCCCGGAACGCATCATCAGCGCCAACGCCTACCTGGGCGCGCTGCCGATCGCGCAGGCGCTGGCCGCCGGCGCCGACATCGTGATCACCGGTCGCTGCGTCGACAGTGCGGTGACGCTCGGGCCGCTGATGCACGAGTTCGGCTGGAAGGCGACCGACTACGACCTGCTCGCGGCGGGCAGCCTGGCCGGCCACATCATCGAGTGCGGCGCGCAGGCGACCGGGGGACTGTTCACCGACTGGGACCAGGTGCCGGGCTGGGCCGACATCGGCTACCCGGTGATCGAATGCTCGGCCGACGGCAGCTTCACGGTCGGCAAGCCGCCGAATACCGGCGGTCTGATCTCGGCCGCCGCGGTGGCCGAACAGATGCTGTACGAGATCGGCGATCCCGGCGCCTACATCCTGCCCGACGTGGTCTGCGACTTCCGCCAGGTGCGCATCGAGCAGCAGGGCCCGGACGCGGTGCGGGTCAGTGGCGCCCGCGGCTACGCGCCGCCCGACACGTACAAGGTGTCGGCCACCTACATGGACGGTTTCCGCGCGGCGGGCACGATGGTGATCGTCGGCATCGACGCGGCCGCCAAGGCGCAGCGCACCGGCGAAGCGGTGCTGGCGCGCACCCGCGCGATCTTCCGCGCCAGGGGCCTGCCCGACTACACCGCGACCCACGTCGAGGTGATCGGCGCCGAGAGCGGCTACGGCCCGCATTCGCGCGCGCGGGCGGCACGCGAGGTCACGATGCGGGTAGCGGTCAACCACGCGATGAAACCCGCGCTCGACATCTTCGCGCGCGAGATCGCGCCGGCCGGCACCTCGTGGTCGCCGGGAACGACCGGCCCGGGCTTCGCGCGCCCGTCCGCTTCGCCGCTGATCAAGCAGTTCGCCTTCACGCTGCCGAAGCGCGAAGTCGCCGCCCAGGTGACGATGAACGGCACCTCGGTGCCGGCACCGGTGCCGGTCGAAGGCGGCTGGACGCCGCCTGCCGAAGCCGCCGACACGACGACCGCCGCAGCGCTGCCGGCCGGCGAACGCGCCGCGAAGGCCGCGACCGAGACCGTGCGCAACCCCGCCCCCGGCAACGCGCTGGTGCCGCTGGTGCGGCTCGCCTTGGCTCGCAGCGGCGACAAGGGCGACACCTCCAACATCGGCCTGATCGCGCGCAAGCCCGCGTACCTGCCGATCATCCTCGCGCAGGTCACGGCCGAGTCGGTGCGCGACTGGTTCGCGCATCTGGCGAAAGGCCAGGTCAAGCGCTACATGGTGCCCGGCATCCAGGGCTGCAACTTCCTGCTGTTCGAGGCGCTCGACGGCGGCGGCACGGCATCGATGCGCCTGGATCCGCTGGGCAAGGGCATGGGCCAGCAACTGCTCGACATGCCGATCGAAGTGCCTGCCGCGCTGGCGCGCGCGCTCGACGACGAGGCGGCGCGCAGGCAGCGCGTGGCGAACTGGCCGTGAGCGCGGAGCCGACCCGCGCTGCCGGGGCCGCCGGCACCGGGTCACCGGCCGATCGTCCACCGCACGCATCGGCGCCGGGCCGAGCGGCCGCCGGCTTCGATGGCGAGGCCGGCCGCCTGTTCGGCCTGCAGGGCCGCACCGCATTCGTGTCCGGGGCATCTGCGGGCATCGGCCTGCACGTGGCGCAGCTGTTCGCGCGGGCGGGGGCGGCGGTGGCATTGGCCGCGCGGCGGGTCGACAAGGTCGAATCGGCCGCCGCCGAGTTGCGCGCACAGGGACATCGCGCCTGCGCGGTCGCGCTCGACGTGACCCGCGCCGACACGATCGCGCCGGCCTTCGACGCCGCCGAGCAGGCACTCCAGGCACCGGTGGACCTGCTGTTCAACAACGCCGGCGTCACGCTGGTCAGGCGCTTCGTCGAGCAGACCGAGACCGACATCGACCGTGTGTTCGACACCAACGTGAAGGGCGCGATGCTGGTCGCGCAGGAGGCCGCACGCAGGATGTCGAAGATCCGCCGCGGCAGCATCGTCAACGTCGCATCGACCACCGCGCTGCGCGCCGGCGGCTTCATGGCAGCGTACTCGGCGTCCAAGGCGGCGGTCGTGCAGTTCGGCGCCGTGCTGGCGCTGGAGCTCGCCGGCCGGGGCATCCGCGTGAACACGCTGGTGCCCGGCAACATCGCCACCGAGATGCAGGAGGCCTTCGTGCACGCCGGCTTCACCGACGAGATGGTGAAGCGCACGCCGCAGCGACGGATCGGCGGTGTCGACGAGCTCGACGGCGCAGTGCTGCTGCTGGCGTCCGACGCGGGCCGCTACATGACCGGCGCGGTCGTGACGGTCGACGGCGGACAGACGCTGGCCTGGATGTGAACAACCCCTGATCGCGCGCGGACCGCGGCCCCGGCCGCGACCGTGCGCCGCACACGAGCACCGGAGACGGACATGGACCACCCGAACACGCTGACGGCGTACCGCAACCCCAACTACTACACCCCCGAACACGAGCAGTTCCGCGAGACGGTGCGCGCCTTCGTCGCCAAGGAGATGGCGCCCTACGCGAACGAGTGGGACGAGGCCGAGACCTTCCCGCGCGAGCTGTACCGCAAGGCCGCGCAGGCCGGTCTGCTGGGGCTCGGCTACCCCGAGGAATACGGCGGCACGCCCTGCGACATCTTCTACAAGCTGATCCTCGCCGAGGAGATGGCGCGCAGCGGCGCGGGCGGCGTGAACGCCTCGCTGCAGTCGCACACCATCGGCTCGCCGCCGATCCTGGCGGCCGGCAGCAAGGAGATGAAGGCGCGCGTGCTGCCGGCAGTGCTGGCCGGCGAGAAGATCTCGGCGCTGGCGATCACCGAGCCCTCCGGCGGCTCGGACGTGGCCAGCCTGAAGACGACTGCGATCCGCGACGGCGACCACTACGTGGTCGACGGCAGCAAGATCTTCATCACCTCGGGCATGCGCGCCGACTACTTCAGCGTCGCGGTGCGCACCAACCCGGCGGACCGCGGCGCCGGCGGCGTGTCGATGCTGCTGATCGAGCGCGACACGCCAGGATTCACGCGCACGCCGCTGAAGAAGATGGGCTGGTGGGCGTCGGACACCGCGCAGCTGCACTTCGACAACTGCCGCGTGCCGGTGTCGAACCTGATCGGCGAAGAGAACCGCGGCTTCCCGATCGTGATGCGCAACTTCAACTCCGAGCGCATCGGCATGGCCGCCGGCGCCTACGGGCTGCAGCAGGTGTGCCTCGAGGACGCGCTCGCCTGGGCGCGCGAGCGCAAGACTTTCGGTCTGGCGCTGGTCGAGCGCCAGGTGATCCGCCACAAGCTGGTCGACATGTCGATCCGCGTCGACACCACGCGCGCGATGCTCGAGGACCTCGCCTGGCGGGTCGAACACCACGCGGGCGACCCCAAGACGCTGGTGGCGCAGCTGTCGATGCTGAAAGTGCACGCGATGCAGTCGCTGCAGTTCTGCGCCGACACCGCCGTGCAGATCCTGGGCGGCATGGGATTCATGCGCGGCACCCGGCCCGAGCGGATCTACCGCGAAGTGAAAGTCAACATGATCGGCGGCGGATCGGAGGAGATCATGAAGGACCTCGCCGCGAAGCAGCTGGGTTTCTGAACGAGCAGAGGAATCCGCCGGGCTCGCGACCCGGGCGCGGCCGCGCTACGCGGTACGATGCCGGAATGATCGCCCCCCGCACGGCCGGCGCCCGGCCCGACGGCCGGCGATCGCGCCACGTCGCCTGGGAGCGGCCGCGGCGTGGCAGCCTGGAACAGCAACGGACCGAGGAGGAAACGATGAGTCGAGAGGTGTTCGTCGCAGGGGTCGGCATGATCCCGTTCACCAAGCCCGGCGCCAACGCGCCCTATCCCGCGATGGGCGCGAACGCGGCGTCGCTCGCGCTCGCCGACGCGGGCATCGCCTACGAGCGGGTGCAGCAGGCCTACGTCGGCTATGTCTATGGCGATTCCACCGCCGGCCAGCGCGCGCTGTACGAAGTCGGCATGAGCGGCGTCCCGATCGTGAACGTCAACAACAACTGCTCGACCGGCTCGACCGCGCTGTTCCTCGCGCGACAGGCCGTCGCCAGCGGCGCCGTCGACTGCGCGCTGGCGCTCGGCTTCGAGCACATGAGCCCGGGGGCGCTCGGCTCGGTCTACAAGGATCGCCCGAGCCCGTTCGACCGCTTCGACGAGATCACCGACGAACTGGTCGGGCACGGCGAGATCCCGCTGGCACTGCGCTACTTCGGCGGCGCCGGACTGGCCCACATGCAGCAGTACGGCACGAAGCTGTCGACCTTCGCGAAGATCCGCGCCAAGGCCAGCCGGCACGCGGCCAACAACCCGCTCGCCTTGTTCCGCAACGTCGTCACCGAGGAGGAGGTGCTGCACACGCCCGTGCTGTGGCCCGGCGTGATGACGCGGCTGATGGCCTGCCCGCCGACCTGCGGCGCGGCCGCGGCCGTGCTGTGCTCGGAGGAATTCGCGCAGCGTCACGGCCTCGACCGCTCGGTGCGCATCCGCGCGCAGGCGATGACCACCGACCGGCCGGTCGCGTTCGAGTCGCGCGACATGCGCGAGGTCGTCGGCTTCGGCATGGCGAAGGAGGCGGCGCGCCAGGTCTACGAAGCGGCGGGGGTGGGTCCGCGGGACGTCGACGTCGTCGAACTGCACGACTGCTTCGCGCAGAACGAGCTGCTCAGCTACGAGGCGCTCGGCCTGTGCGACGAGGGCGGCGCCGAGCGCTTCGTCTGCGACGGCGACAACACCTACGGCGGACAGGTCGTGACCAACCCGTCGGGCGGCCTGCTGTCGAAGGGGCACCCGCTCGGCGCCACCGGCCTGGCACAGTGCACCGAGCTGGTCCAGCAGCTGCGCGGCACGGCGGGCCAGCGCCAGGTCGAGGGCGCACGGCTGGCGCTGCAGCACAACCTCGGGCTGGGCGGCGCCTGCGTCGTCACGCTGTACGAACGTGCCTGAGGAGATGGCGATGACCGAGGGATCGAAGGACGGCATCCGCTGGAACGTCGACGGCGGCATCGGCGTGATCACGCTGGACCGGCCCGAGCGGGCCAACGCAATCGGGCTCGCCGCGAGCCAGGCGCTCGCGCGGGCCATCGGCGAGGTGCTCGATGCGGCGCCTCGGGTGGTGCTGCTGCAGGGCACCGGCAAGATCTTCTGCGCCGGTGGCGACATCGGCGAGTTCGTCGCGGCGGGCGACACGATCGACGCGCTGGTCGATCGCATCCTGGAGCCGCTGCACCCGGCGATCGAGCGCCTGGGCGAAGCGCCGATGCCGGTGGTCAGCGCGCTGAACGGCGCGGTCGGCGGCGCGGGCATCGGCCTGGCGCTGTGCGCCGATTTCGTGCTCGCGGCCGCGTCGATGAAGCTGCGCACCGGCTACTCGGCGATCGGCCTGTCCCCGGATGCCGGCGCGTCGTACTTTCTGTCGCGGCGGATCGGCTCCGAGCGTGCCAAGCAGCTGTTCATCCTGAGCGATGCGATCGACGCCGAACGCTGCCTGGCGATGGGCATCGTCGACGCCGTGCACCCCGATGCCGAGCTCGAGACCGCGGCGCGAACGCTGCTGGCGCGCCTGGCGGCCTGCGCGCCCGGATCGGTCGCGCGGATCAAGCACCTGTGCGCCGGTGCCGCTGCGCGAACGCTGGGCGAACACCTGGTGCTGGAGCGCGAGGGTCTGGTCGGCGCGGCGCGCACCGCCGATGCGCGCGAAGGCATCCGCGCGTTCGTCGAACGGCGCGCTCCGGCTTTTGCCGGGCGCTGACCTGCGCCGCGCGACGCGCACACCGCTTCGTCCGGAGCAGAGATGAGCCGCAGCAGGCCCGGTTCCCGCAGTCCCGTTTCCCGGCGTCCCGTCGCGACGCCCTCGTCCGCGCACGGCGGCAAGATCATGATTCTCGGCCCCGCGCGCGTAGCCTATGCCGGCCTGCTCGGCGTGCCGACGCGCCGTTCGTTCGGCTGCCACACGTTGTACGCGGCACTGAACAGCCCGCTGCGCGTGACGGTCGGCGACCACTCCTGGGAGACACCCGGCATCGCGGTCGTGCCGCCGTACCTGCCGCACCAGGTCGCCACCGCCGACCGCATGATCGGCGTGCTGATGATCGAGCCCGAAAGCATCGACGACACGCGACTGCCCCGGTTCCTGAAGCCGAGCGCGCCGCAGGCCGGTGCGCAACCGACAGAGCACGACGTCGTCGGACGCGTGCGCGATTCGTTCCTGCGCCTCGTACGCGGCGACTTCGGCCGGGACCTGACCGGCGTCGACATCGACCTGCTGTTCTTCGGCTGCGTGCTCGAACGCCGCGCCATCGATCCGCGCATCGCCGCCATCGCCGCACGCATCGCGTGCCAGCCGCACGAGCAGCTGTCCGCCGAGCAGGCTGCGCAACTGGCCGGCCTGTCGTTCTCGCGCTTCCTGCACCTGTTCCGGGCCGAGGTCGGGGCCACCTACCGCGGGTTCCGCGCCTGGAAGCGCGCGCGCAGTTTCCTGCACTACGCCAACGGCACGCCCAGCCTCACCGAACTCGCGCTGGAGATCGGCTACCCCGATTCCACCCACTTCAGCCACTCGATCCGCCAGGTCTACGGGCTGCGCCCGCGCGACATCTTCGCCGGCTCGCGCGACCTGGCGATCGTCCGGCAGGACGGCGAACCGATGCGCGCGCCGCAGTGACCGCGACGAATCGACCACCACGAATCGACCACGGCGCAGTGACCGCGCCGCAGCGACCACGACGAAGTCCGCGCGGCACGCCGGGCGGGCCGGCCGCGCCTATTCGTGCCGCAGGGCTTCGATCGGATCGAGCCGTGCCGCACGCCGCGCCGGAAAGTAGCCGAACAGCACGCCGATCGCGGCGGCGAACAGGAACGACAGCAGGTTGATCCCGGCATCGAACTGGTAAGGGATCTGCATCGCGCCGGCGAGCGTCACCGACGCGACGGCGGCGAGCGCGATGCCCACCAGTCCGCCGAGTGCCGCCAGCACCACCGCCTCGATCAGGAACTGCAGCAGCACCTCGCGCTCGAGCGCGCCGATCGCCAGCCGGATGCCGACCTCGCGGGTGCGTTCGGTGACGCTGACCAGCATGATGTTCATGATGCCGATGCCGCCCACCAGCAGGCTGACCGCCGCCACCGCGCCCAGCAGGGTGGTCATCACCTTCGTGGTGCCCGACATCGCCTCGGCGATCTGGCGGGTGTCCAGCACGCTGAAGTTGTCGTCGTCCGTCGCCGGCGAGCTTGCGCCGCTCGCGCAGCAGCCGGCCCAGCGCATCCTTCACCTGCGCCGCGTCGCTGCCCTCCTTCATCGACACCAGCAAGCGTGTTCACCCGCGTGCTGCCGGTGACGCGACGCTGCACGGTGCGCAAGGGCAGCACCACCACGTCGTCCTGGTCCATGCCCATCGCGGCCTGCCCCTTGGAGGCGAGCAGACCGATCACCTCGCACGAGAACTGACGCACACGCACCTGCGCCCCCAGCGGGTCCTGCGCCCCGAACAGCTCGCGGCGCACGGTCGCGCCGATCACGCAGACGGCGGCGCCGGCGCGCTCCTCGCGGGGCTCGAACGTGCGGCCCGCGGCCAGGCGCCAGTTGTTCGTCTCGAAGTAGGCGTTGGTCGTGCCGGTCACGCTGGTCGACCAGTTGCGCGCCGCATGGATCACGGTGACGGCGCTGCGCACTTCGGGCGCGACCGCACGCACGCCGCCGAGCTGCGTGGCAACCGCCTCGGCGTCGGCCTCGGTGAACGCCGGCGCGCCGGCGGAGGCCTGCCCTGGACCGAGCCGCTGGCCGGGACGCACCATCAGCAGGTTGCTGCCCAGGCTCGAGATCTGGTCGCGCACCGCCTGCGTGGCGCCATTGCCCAGCGTCACCATCGTGATCACGGCGCTGACGCCGATCACGATGCCGAGAATCGTCAGGAACGAGCGCAGCAGGTTGCGGCGGATCTCGCGCAGCGCGAGCATCAGAGAATTCCACAGCATCAGGCGGCCTCCGGCGCGGCGCCCGGCACGGCTGCCCCTGGGGTCGCCGCCGGCGGGCCCGCCGCAACAGGCGCGGGGTTCGGCTCGTCGCTGGCGATGCGGCCGTCGACGAAGCGCACGATCCGCTTCGCATAGGCGGCCATGTCCGCCTCGTGCGTGACCATCAGCACGGTGATGCCGCGGTCGCGGTTCAGCCCGGCGATCAGCTCCATGATCTCGCGGCCGCGGCGCGTGTCGAGGTTGCCGGTCGGCTCGTCGGCCAGCAGCACTTCGGGGTTGGTCACGATGGCCCGCGCGATCGCGACCCGCTGCTGCTGGCCGCCCGACAGCTCCGAAGGCGTGTGGTGCGCCCGGTCGGCGAGCCCGACCGCATCCAGCGCGGCGAGCGCCATCGCCCGTCGCGCGGCCGCGCTCTCGCCGCGGTACAGCAGCGGCAGCTCGACGTTTTCGAGCGCCGAAGTCCGCGCCAACAGGTTGAACCCCTGGAACACGAAGCCCAGGTAGCGCCGCCGCAGCCGGGCGCGCTGGTCGCGCGATAAGCCCTTCGACCGGCACGCCGCGAAACAGGTAGCGGCCGCTGGTGGGCGTATCCAGGCACCCGATCACGTTCATCACGGTCGACTTGCCCGAGCCGCTCGGACCCATGATCGCGACGAAATCGCCGGCCTGCACGTCGAGGTCGACGGCGTCGAGCGCGCGCAGCTGGGCGGCGCCCTCGCCATAGACCCGCGACACGCCGCGCAGGCGGATCAGCGCGGTGGCCGGTTCGGGCGCAAGCGCGTTCACGGCTTCGCGGAGATCTGCTCGACGATCACCGGATCACCCTGCCGCAGCTCGCCCGCGGTGATCTCGGTGAAGCGCCCGTCCGACACGCCGGGCGTGATCGCCACCTCCACCGGCACGCCGTCGCGCAACACCCAGACCTTGCGCGCCCCCGCGGTCGAGGCCGCGCCGGCGCGGCGCGGCGCGCCCGTCGACAGCGGGCGCGGCATCAGCTTCGACACGAGGCCGCCCGCGGAGGCGCCGGCAGCCTGCCCGCCGCTGCCCGACGCGCCGGCAGGCGCTCCAGAGCCGGTTGGCGCTGCGGCTCCGTTGGGGGAGGCGGCGGCGGACAGCAGCGGCGTGAAGCGCAGCGCCGCGTTCGGCACCAGCAGCACGTCGCGGCGCTCGGTCGCGGTGATCGTCGCGGTCGCCGTCATGCCCGGGCGCAGTGTCAGGTCGGCGTTGACCACCTCCAGCTCGGCGATGTAGGTGACGACGTTGTCCTTGGTGGTGGCGCCAAACCCCACGCGGACGATCTTCGCGGGATAGCGGCGATCCGGCCAGGCGCTGACCGTGAATGTCGCCGACTGCCCTTCCCTGACCTGGCCGACGTCGGCTTCGTCGACGTTGACCTTCAGCAGCATCCGCGTCAGGTCCTCGGCCACCGTGAACAGCGTGACGGCCTGCAGCGAGGCCGCGACCGCATTGCCCGGATCGACCGAGCGGGTCAGCACCAGGCCGTCGATCGGCGAGCGGATCGACCCCTTGCGCAGGTTGGTCTCGTCGGCACTCAGGGCCGCCGTTGCGTCGGCCAGCGCGGCACGCGCGACGTTCGCGTCGGCCAGCGCCCGCTCGAGCGTCGCCCGGGCGGTGGCCAGCTCGGCCTGCGAGGGCACCTTGCCGCCGGACAGGCGCGACACCTCCTCCATGCGCGCGAGGTTGCCGCGCGCCTCGCCGGCGGTTGCCGTCGCCGAGGCGATCTTCGCCTCGGCCGACGCGACCGCCGCGCGCGACCGGCGGGTCTGGTCCGTCAGCCGGGCGGTGTCGAGTTCGGCCAGCACCTGCCCGCGCACGACCCGGTCGTTGACGTCGACCAGCACCCGGGCGACGGTGCCGGACAGTTCGCTGCCGATGTTTACCGACCGGGTCGGCTGCAACGTGCCATTGGCCGACACCGTCACGCTCAGGTTGCCTCGCGTTGCCGCTTCGGTGACGAAGGTCGGCCCCTGCTGCGACGTGCGACTGCCCAGCAGGTACCAGCCGAGCCCGCCCGCCACCGCGACCAGCAGCACAAGCCACAGGATGCGCATCGGCCAGCGCGATCGCGATGCCTCGGGACCGAGCAGCTCGTCGATACCGCCGGCGGCGCCGTCCGCCGTCTGCCTTGCGCCGGATCCATTCGCCGGTGCGTTCGTGTCCCGCGTGTTCATTGCCTCGCCTCGATGTCCTGGTCGGCTGTCGCCGCTGCCGCGGCGGACCAGCCGCCGCCAAGCGCCTTGTACAGACGCACGATCGCATTCGCCGCATCGGCATCGCTCGACGCGAGCGCGTCCTCGAGCGTGCGCACGGTGCGCCCGGAATCGAGCACGGTCTGGAAATCGGTGAGCCCGGAGGCGTAGCGATGGCGCGCCAGCAACGCCGCGTTGCGCGCCGCGTCGACGGCAGCGGCCAGCGCCTCGCGCCGGTCGCGACTGGCGGCGATGGCGAGCAGCGCGTTCTCGACCTCCTCGAGCGCGGCCAGCACGACCGACTCGTAATTGGCAAGAGCCTGCGCCTGCACCGCGCTGCGAATCTCGACCTGCTGGCGCAGCCGGCCGGCATCGAACACCGTTCCGGCGAAGCTGGCGAACAGGGAGCGCACCGTCGTGCCGGGGTCGAACAGCCGGCTCGGGGTCAACGCCTCGAGACCGATCGACGCCCCCAGCGACAGGCTGGGGTAGCGGGCCGCCTCCGCCACACCGACCCGCGCGGTCTCGGCGGCGAGCGTGCGTTCCGCGGCCTCGACGTCGGGACGCTGCCGCAGCACCGCTGCCGGGATCGCCAGCGCGATGCGCGCCGGTGCGGCCGGTACCGGCGCGGGCGCGGCGAGCTGCGCATCCGAGCGCTGCCGGGGCCAGCCCCATCAGGACCGACAACCGGTGCCGCGCCTGGCCGAGCAGCGCCTCGAGCACCGGGATCTGTCCGCGGGTCTGTTCGTAGTTGGCGCGCGCCTGCTCGACGTCGAGTGTGCCGACCAGCCCCGCCTGGGCGCGCCAGCGCGTCAACTGCAGCGTCTCGCCCTGGCTGTCGAGGTTGCGGCGGGCCACGTCGATCCGCGCCTGCAGCGAGCGCGCCTCGATGTACGTCAGCGCCACCTCGGCGGCCAGCGACACGCGCGTCGCCGCCAGCGTCGCTGCGGCGGCACCGAGATCGGCGTCGGCCGCCTCGATCGCCCGGCGCCTGGCGCCGAACAGGTCGAGCTCCCATGCGGCGTCGAGCCCGAGCGAATAGTTCTCGACGCCCTGCGCGTCGCCGATCGCGCCGTAGCGCGCCGATGCTCCGGCGGTGACGACCGGCGCAAGCTGCGCACGGGCGGACTCGCGCTGCGCACGTGCGGCGGCGAGCCGCGCCAGCGCGGCGCGCAGGTCCGGGGTGCCGCGCAACGCCTGCTCGACGCAGACGACGAGCAGTGGGTCGTCGAAGCTGCGCCACCAGAGCGCCAGACCACCGGCTTGCGGCTCGTTCCGGCTCGCACGCGGCACGGATGCGTCCGGCGCGCTCGCCGGAACCGTGTCGACGGCGCGCGACCAGCGATCGGGAAGCGCCAACTCCGGGCGCGCGTAGTCGGGGCCGACGGCCGCGCATCCGGCGACCGCCAACAGCGCAGCAAGCGCCAGCCAACGGGCCGTGCGTGCACACGCGCGCCGCGGGAGATCGGAAGAGAACATGCCACCAAGTATCCCACCCGCGCATGAAGCAATCCGGTCGCAACTGTAACCGGTCGCAGCAAGCTGTAAGCAGGCGTTACCGGCTGGCGTACTGGTCGGCCGGACAAAGGCGCCATCCGCCGTTGCCGGTCAGCTCCAGCACCTGGCGGTGATAGGGCAGCACGTTCAGGCGGTGGCTGACGCTGACCATCGTCGTGGAGGTCGCCGCGAGCCGCTGGTACAGCGTGCGCTCGTTGTCGAGGTCGAGCGCACTGGTCGCCTCGTCGAGCATTGCGTAACGCGGCCGGCCCAGCAGCACCCGCGCAAAGGCCAGCCGCTGCTGTTCGCCGACCGACAGCACCTTGCCCCAGTCGAGCTGCGCATCGAGCCCGCCGAAACGCTCCGCGATCGTGCCGAGATTCACCTGCTCGAGCACGCGCAGCAGCTCGTCGTCCGGGGCCGCGGGGCCGCGGCCGGGATAGAGCAGCTGGCTGCGCAGGTCGCCCAGCACCATGTACGGCTGCTGCGGCAGGAACATCATCTCGTGCGGATCGGGCCGCCAGACCCGCCCGGCGCCGGAGCTCCACAGGCCGGCGATCACCCGCAGCAGCGAGCTCTTGCCGCCGCCGCTGGCGCCGACGATCAGCAAGCCCTGCCCCTCCTCGACCACCACCGACAGATCACGGATCAGGGTGCGCTCGTGGTTCGGCGTCTGCACGGTGACGTGATCGAGCGCCAGGCGCGTGTCGCGCATCGACACGATCGATGCCGCCGGACTGACCGTGCCGGGCTCGGGCTCGGCGAGCATTTGCGAGAACCCGTACAGGCGGTCGCTGCCGGCGGCAAACCGGCTCAGCCCCTCGAAGTGCTCGACGATCACCGTCATCGCGCTGAGGATCGCCGCGAACGCACCGGCTGCCTGGATCGCACGCCCGACCTCGAGCTCGCCCGACATCACGCGGGTCGCGATGATCGCGCTCGGCAGCACGATCGTCAGGAAGCTGAAGCCGTACTGGAACGCATTCAGGTTCAGCTGCCAGCGGATCAGCCGCTTGTAGTTCTCGAAGGCGGCGTCGAAGTAGCGCTTGACCCGCTGCGACTCCTGCACTTCGCCGCGATGAAAGGCGATCGACTCGGCGTTCTCGCGCACGCGCACCAGCCCGAAGCGGAAGTCGGCCTCGCGCCGCAGCTGGTTGAAGTTCAGTCCGATCAGCTTCGGGCCGAACACCACTGCGGTGACCAGGGTGCCGACGACGGCATAGACGACGAGGAAGTACACCAGCTCGCGCGAAATCGACCACAGCACGCTGCTGAATGCGACCAGCTGGATCAGCGCGCCCAGCATCACCATCAGGAAGTACAGCGACTGCTGGGTGAAGCTGGCGATGTCCTCGGACATGCGCTGGTCCGGGTTGTCGATGTCGGCGCGCGCGTTCAGGTTGTAGTACGCGTGGCTCGCGAAGTAGCGGTCGAGGAAGTGGCCGGTGAGCCAGCGCCGCCAGCGGATGCCGAGCGAGTCGCGCACGTAGTAGTAGAACGCCCAGATCGGCACGGCCACCACGACGATCGCGACGCACTTGCGGATCGACGCCCAGAAGCGCGCCGGGTCGCTGGCCGCCAGCGCCGAGGTGAACTCGCCGGTCTGCTCGTTCAGCAGGACGTTGAAGCCGGTCTGGCCGAACAGCAGCAGCATCAGCAGCGCGAGCAGGCCGCGCGCCTTCCACTTGTCCTCGGACTGCCAGTAGGGGCTGGCGATCTCGCGGAAGCGATGCAGCAGCTGTCGGTTGAATCCGGTCATCCGGGGTTGGTCACACCGCCGCCGCCATCCGGCTCGCCTGGTCGATCGCGCGCTTGGCGTCGAGCTCGACCGCTTCGTAGGCGCCGCCGACCAGGCTGGCCTTCACGCCGGCGGCCTGCAGTTCGTCGTACAACGCCCGCAGCGGCATCTGACCGGCGCAGACGATCACGGTGTCGACCTCGAACAGCTTCGGTTCGCCGTTGACGCGGGTGTGCAGCCCGGCGTCGTCGATCTTCAGGTACTCGACCCCGTTGATCATGTGCACGCCACGCCGCGTCAGCGTCGCGCGGTGGGTCCAGCCGGTCGTGCGCCCGAGCGTCTTGCCGACCGGATCGGTCTTGCGCTGCATCAGGTAGACGGTGCGGTCGGCCGCCGCGACCTCCGGCTTCACGCCGGTGACGCCGCCGCGCGGATGGTTGACGAAGTCGATGCCCCACTCCTTCGCGAACACGTCGATGTCGAGCGCCGCCGACTTGCCCGAGTGCGTGATCAGCTCGGCAACGTCGAAGCCGATGCCGCCCGCGCCCATGATCGCGACACGCTTGCCGATCGGCCGGCGTTCGAGGATCGCATCGATGTACGCGCACGACCATCGGGTGGTCGATGCCCTCGATCGTCGGGCGGCGCGGCTCGATCCCGGCGGCGACGACGACCTCGTCGAAGCCCATGCCCTTCAGCATCGCGGCGTCGACGCGGGTGTTCAGGCGCAGCTCGATGCCCTGCACCTCGATCATGCGGCGGTAGTAGCGCAGCGTCTCGTGGAACTCCTCCTTGCCCGGGACGCGCTTGGCGAGGTTGAACTGCCCGCCGATCTCGGCCGCGGCGTCGAACAGCGTGACCCGGTGGCCGCGCTTCGACGCGACGGTGGCGTACGCCAGCCCGGCCGGCCCGGCGCCGACCACGGCGATGCGCTTGGCAGCGGCCGTCGGCAGGTAGCGCAGCAGCGTCTCGTTGCAGGCACGCGGATTGACCAGGCAGCTGACCTGCTGGCGTCCGCCGAAGGTGTGGTCGAGGCAGGCCTGGTTGCAGGCGATGCAGGTGTTGATCTCGTCCTCGCGCCCCTGCATCGCCTTGAGCACCAGCTCAGGGTCGGCCAGCATCGGCCGCGCCATCGAGATCAGGTCGGCGTCGCCGCGCGCCAGGGCGGCCTCGGCCACGTCGGGCATGTTGATGCGGTTGCTGGTGATCACCGGCACCTTCAGTTCCTTGCGCAGCCGGCCGGTGACGCGGGTGAACGCGGCGCGCGGCACCATCGTCGCGATCGTCGGCACCGGCGCCTCGTGCCAGCAGAAGTGCGTGCTGATGATGTTCGCGCCGGCGGCTTCGATCGCCTTGCCGAGCGACACGATCTCGTCCCAGGCCAGCCCGCCCTCCAGCATGTCCATCGCCGCGATGCGGAAGATCAGGATGAAGTCGTCGCCGACCGCGGCGCGCACGCGCTTGACGACCTCGACCGGGAAGCGCATCCGGTTCTCCCACGACCCGCCCCAGCGGTCGGTGCGCAGGTTGGTCTTCTGGACCAGGAAGGTGCTGAGCAGGTAGCCCGCCGAGCCGATGATCTCGACGCCGTCGTAGCCCGCCAGGCGCACCATCTTCGCGCAGTTGGCGAAGTCGGCGATCTGCTTCTCGATGCCCGCCTCGTCGAGTTCGTTCGGCTTGAAGCGGCCGATCCGTGACTTGACCGGCGACGGCGCGACGCAGATCTCCTTGGCGGTCAGCGGGCCCGAGTGCAGGATCTGCATGCAGATCTTCACGTCGGGATCGGCCGCGTGGACCGTATCGGTGATGATCCGGTGCTGCGCCGCCTCCTCGGGCGTCGACAGCTTGGCGCCGGTGCCCCCTTCGAGATTCGGCGCGATGCCGCCGGTGATGATCATGCCGACCCCGCCGCGCGCGCGCTCGGCGAAGTACTCGGCCATGCGCTCGAAGCCGTTGGCGGCCTCTTCGAGACCGGTGTGCATCGACCCCATCAGCACGCGGTTCTTCAGGCGCGTGAAGCCGAGGTCGAGGGGCGAAAACAGACGGGGATAGCGTTCGATTCCGGTCATGGCGTGCTCGGGGTCGGTTGAATGGGTTGAGATGGCAGGCAACGTGCCGCAGGTGCGATCGGCGCAGGCAACGGCGGTGCAACGGGCAACTCTAGCCTATCCGGCGCGCCGGCCGCCTCGTCGGAATCGCCGGTTCGGGGGGCCGACGAAGCCGCGCCCCGGTCAACCCGGCAATCGACAGCGCGGCGCCGACCGGCCGACCTTCAGGCCAGCGGTTGCCAGATCGTCGAGCGCACCTCGCCGAACTCGCGCGCCAGGCGGATCCACGTTTCACCGCCATCGGTCGAGCGGAAGATCTGCCCCAGGTTGCTGCACACGAAGATCGAGCTTCGGGTCCGACGGATGCGTCGCGACCGTCCACGGCGTGGAGTTGAGCTCGCCCGGCAGCTGCGCATCCTGCCAGTGCCGTCCGTGATCGCGGCTGCGCAGCAGGCGGCCGGTCGATCCGGGCGGGCCGTTGCCGTTGGTCAGGAACACGGTGCCGTCGCCGTCGGCGCGCGGCACGATCGTGCGCGTGTACTGCCACGGCGAGTCCAGCGGCTGCAGCGCCCAGGTGGCGCCGTCGTCGACACTGAGGTGCAGGCCCTTGTTGGTGGTGGCGTAGACGCGCCTGCCGCCCGCGTCCGGAATCACCGCGATGCCGTGGATGTCGTCGGAGACCAGCCCCTGGCCGATCTTCGTCCAGGTCCGCCCGGCGTCGGTCGAACGGTGCACGCCGTCGATTTCGACCCCGGCCCAGACGATGTCGCGATCGACCGGGTCGAACAGGATCTGGGTGACGCGCGGGCGGCCGAGGAAGACGCAGGTCTCGGCGAAGCTCGCCTCGGCGCGCGTCCAGCTGCGCGCACCGTCGCTGGAGCGCCAGATCCCTGCCGGGTGGGTGCCGGCCAGCAGCACGTCCGGATCGTCGGGCGACTGCACCAGCGACCAGATGTGCAGCGCGTCGAGCGGCGACGGCAGGTGCGTCCAGAGCTGGGTGGCCTCGTTCCAGCGGTAGACGCCGCTGTCGGTGCCGGCGAGCACCTCGCCCGGACGCGCCGGATGCGCCGACAGCGCCCAGACGCGCGCCTCGAGATAGAGACCCGATTCGATGTAGGGGCGGGTCCAGGTCTCGCCGAGGTCGCGGCTGAACCAGACCGACATGCCGGCAGTGCCGACGCACAGAAGAACGGACATCGCGACACCTCGCAGAAACCCGGGCGGCGCGCCCTGGTCCCGGGACTATAGGACGAGTCGGGCGGCGTCGCTCGCCGCACCGCACGATCCGCGGACCACTATCATCCGATCCGGGCACCCGATTCGACCGCCCGCGGAGAACACGATGGACACCCGAACCAACCCGGCGCGACTGCGCATCGAACGGCTGCGCGCGCGGATGGCCGAGCACGGCTTCGACGCCGTGCTCGTGCCGTCGAGCGACCCCCACCTCTCCGAGTACCTGCCGGCGCACTGGCAGGCCCGCGAGTGGTTCTCGGGATTCAGCGGGTCGATGGGCACGCTGGTGGTCACCGCCGACGCGGCAGCGCTGTTCGCCGACAGCCGCTACTGGGTGCAGGCCGAGGCGGAGCTGCAGGGCAGCGGCATCGCGCTGGAGAAGATCACGACCGCCGCGGCCACCCATCACGTCGAATGGATCTGCCGCACCCTGCGGCGCGGTCAGACACTTGCGGTCGACGGCCAGGTGCTCGGGCTCGCGGCGGCGCAGCAACTGCGTGCCGCCGCCGACCGCGCCGGCATCCGCGTCGTCACCGACCGCGATCCGCTCGACGGCGCCTGGGACGAGCGCCCGCCGCTGCCTGCCGCCCCCCTGTACGCACACCGTCCGCCGCAGGCGCCGGCGACACGGAGCGAACGGCTGGCGCAGCTGCGCGACGCGATGCGCGCCGCCGGCGCCAGCCACCATCTGGTCTGCACCCTCGACGACATCGCGTGGATCACGAACCTGCGCGGCTCGGACGTCGAGTACAACCCGGTGTTCCTCGCCCACCTGCTGATCGGACCGTCGCAGGCGACGCTGTTCGTCGGCGCCGGCAAGGTCGACGCCGGCCTGCGCGCCGAACTGCGCGCCGACGGCATCGAGGTCGCCGACTACGAGCGCTCGCGCGCCGCGCTCGCCGCGCTGCCGGCCGACGCGGTGGTGCTGATCGACCCGCGCCGCGTCACGCTGGGGCTGCGCGAGGCGCTGGCCGAGGGCGTGACGGTGATCGAAGCGATCAACCCCAGCACCCTCGCGAAGAGCCGCAAGAGCGAGGCCGAAGCCGGCTTCGTGCGCGAGACGATGGAGCGCGACGGCGCGGCGATGTGCGCCTTCTACGCGTGGTTCGAGCAGGCGCAGGGCCGCGAGCGGATCACCGAGCTGACGATCGACGAGCGGCTCAGCGCCGAACGCGCGAAGCTGCCGGGCTTCGTAGGACTGAGCTTCCCGACGATCGCGGGCTACAACGCCAACGGCGCGATGCCGCACTACCGCGCGACACCGCAGTCGCACGCGCCGATCGAGGGCAACGGGCTGCTGCTGATCGACTCCGGCGGGCAGTACCTGGGCGGCACGACGGACATCACCCGCGTCTGGCCGGTGGGCACGCTCACGCCCGCCCAGCGCAGCGACTTCACCCGGGTGCTGAAGGGCACGATGGCGCTTTCGCGCGCGCACTTCCCGCGCGGCACGCTGTCGCCGATGCTCGACGCGCTGGCGCGCGCGCCGCTGTGGGAGGCGGGCCTGGACTTCGGCCACGGCACCGGCCACGGCGTGGGCTACTTCCTGAACGTGCACGAGGGGCCGCAGAGCATCAGCAAGGCGATCCCGGAGCCGACGATGGCGATGCAGCCCGGCATGATCACGTCGATCGAACCGGGCCTGTACCGGCCGGGGCAGTGGGGCATCCGGATCGAGAACCTGGTGCTGAACGTGCCGGCAGCGGCGTCGGAATTCGGCGAATTCCTGGCCTTCGAGACCCTGACGCTGTGCCCGATCGACACGCGCTGCATCGACGCGGGCCTGCTGCGTGCCGACGAGATCGCCTGGCTGGACGCCTACCACGCGCAGGTGCGCGCGCGGCTGACGCCGCACGTGACGGGCGACGCCCGGGCCTGGCTCGAGGCGCGAACGCGGCCGCTCGGATCGGCCTCGTGAATCGTTCCTGAAGGGGCCGCGCCCGGCGCTGCCGCCCGAGTGACGGGCCGGGTGACGTGCTGCGGACACACGGGTAGACACCGATTCGCACCGTGCACCGGTACCGGCAGACTCGCGCGACCATGCCGAAGAAGCGTGGCACGTCCCGACAAACCGAGGAGACCGACCCATGAAGAACCTGCTCGCCACCGCAGCCGCGTCGATCGTGCTGGCTGCGACCACCACAGCCTGTGCCCAGCTCACCGTACCGCCGTCCAAGTGGGGCCCGAACGACGAGATCGGCGCGGCCAACTACCTGACGCCCGCCGTCGCACTGGAAGCCGCCAGGCTGGTCCGGACCGGCAAGTCCTATTCGCTGGGCATCACGGTCAACACCACGACCCCGGCGTACCCGCCGCGCAACTGCCAGATCTACATCGTGCAGCCCGGCCAGGTCGGCAACGCGAACGGCCTGGGTCCGACCAAGACGACCTACAACGACGACATCCTGAACTGCTGGGTCGGCATCGGCTCGCAGATCGACGGCCTCGGCCACATCGGCGTCAGCGACACCTACTTCAACGGCAACAAGTGGAGCGACATCGCGGACATGGGCGGCCTGAAGAAGCTGGGCGCGCACAAGATCCCGCCGATGGTCACCCGCGGCGTGCTGCTCGACATGGCGGCCTACTACGGCGTCGACGTGGTCAAGGAAGGCACGGCCTTCAACACCAGGGAGATCGAAGAGGTAGCCCGCCGCCAGGGCGTCACGATCCGCCAGGGCGACGTGGTGCTGTTCCACACCGGCTGGCTGAGCCTGATCGACAAGGATCCGAAGCGCTACGGCTCGGTCGAACCGGGCCTCGGCCGCGACGGCGCGAAGTACCTGGTGTCGAAGGGCGTGGTCGCAGTCGGCGCCGACACCTGGGGCCTGGAGGCGATCCCGTTCGAGCAGGGCGCGGGCGTGTTCGAAGTGCACCAGATCCTGCTGCCGATCTCGGGCACCTACATCCTGGAGAACATGAACACCGCCGAACTCGCCAAGGACAAGGCCTACGAGTTCATGTTCGTGCTGGGACAGAACAAGTACCAGGGCTCGGTGCAGTCGATGATCAACCCGGTGGCGATCCGCTGACCGGCAGGAGGCGAGCGACTGCCTCGCGCTCGGTGACGAGCCGCCGCGATGCGGCGGCTCGTGACACCCCGACGAACGGCCCTCCTGGAGGGCCGTTCTTTCGTGCAGACCGGGGCCGCAGAAGCGATAATCCGCAGATCACAGCTTCACCGGGCTTTGCCCGCCACCGCGCTCGATGACCGAACTCGTCCTGATTCGCCACGGTCAGACGGACATGAACCGCGAAGGCCGGTTCCAGGGCCAGATCGACGTGCCACTGAACGCCCTCGGGCTCGAGCAGGCGCGACGCCTGTCGGAACGCCTCGCCGCCGAGCGCTTCGACGCCTTCTACTGCAGCGATCTGCTGCGCACGCGCCAGACCGCACAGCCGTCGTCCAGCCGCCTGACGCTGGCGGCCCAGCCCCTGCCGCTGCTGCGCGAACAGCACTTCGGCATCCTCGAAGGCATGAGCTTTCCCGAGGTCGCCGAGCGCCACCCCGCCGAATTGCAGGCGTGGCGCCGCCACGATCCCGACTACGCGCTGCCGGGCGGCGAGAGCGTGCGCCAGTTCCACGCGCGCGTGCTGGGCGCGGTGCTGGAACTCGCCCGGCGCCACCCCGGCCGGTCCCTGCTGCTGGTCACGCACGGCGGCGTGCTCGACATGGTCTGGCGCGCCGCCAACGAACTGCCGCTGCACGGCCCGCGCAGCTGCGAGATCCCCAACACCGGCGTCAACCGCGTGATCGTGCGCGAGGAGCGCCTCGAGATCGTCGACTGGGCGGACGACCAGCACGTCGCCGATCTGATCGCCTAGAACGCAGACGCGCCGCCGCCCCAGTTTCCATTCGACGAGCCCCCATGGCCCTACCTTCCGAACCGCGCATCGACCTGCGCATCGAAACCCGCGGCAGCAGCGACACGGTCGCCTGGGTCACCATCGACAACGTCGCCAGGCTGAACTGCCTGACGAGCCCGCTGATGAACGCCTTCGTCGACACGCTGGAGCAGCTCGGCCGGCGCGACGACCTGCGCGCCGTCGTCGTGACCGGCGCCGGCGAGAAAGCCTTCGTCGGCGGCGCCGACATTCTCGAGATGGCGGCACTGACCGACGCCGGCAGTGCCCGCGCCTTCATCACGCGCGTGCACCGCTGCTGCGATGCCGTGCGCTCGCTGCCCGTTCCGGTGATCGCGCGCCTGCAGGGCTACACGCTGGGCGCGGGCCTGGAATTGGCGGCATCCTGCGACCTGCGCGTCGCAGCCGCCGGCGCCGTGCTCGGCATGCCGGAAGTCCGGCTGGGCCTGCCCTCGGTCGTCGAGGCCGCGGTGCTGCCCACCCTCGTGGGCTGGGGACGCGCCCGCGAGATGCTGCTGGTCGGCGACAACTTCAGTGCCGAGGAAGCGCTTGCCTGGGGCCTGGTCGAGCGCGTCGTGCCGGCCGCCGGGCTGGATGCCGCGGTCGAGCACTGGATCGACGGCCTGCTGAAGAACGGACCGCAGGCGGTGCGGCGGCAGAAGGCGCTGATCCGCCGCTGGGAACGGCTGTCGCTGGACGAGGCGGTCCAGGCGGGCATCGACGCGTTCGCCGGCAGCTGGGACAGCGACGAACCCGTCCGGCTGCTGACGGAATTCCGCGACGCACGCAGACGCGCGAAAGCGGGCGGCTAGGAAGGCGGCACGACCTCGGGCCGCTGGCGCGGCCGGGCCGCCGCACCGGCCGGAGACATCCGGCCGGATGGACCCGTCTGGACAGACCCGGCCGGTGAAGGAGCGTCAGTAAGCCTTCGTGCCGCCAGCGCGCGAGAACACCACCGCCAGCAGCAGCGTCGGCACCAGCAGCACCGCCGCGTAGATCTCCATCTGCAGGTTGCTCACCGGCAGGATGCCGCCGCCCGGCGTCGCCAGCAGGATGCCGCCCAGCATCAGCAGGATGCGCAGCGGCCACTCCAGCGCGCCGGTGCGCCGCAGGTCGCCGACGAACACCTGGTAGCCCTGGATGCCGCCGCAGATGAACACGATGCCGACCGCCGGCCGTCGCGGTCAGGTACAGGCCCTCGACCCAGTCGCCCTGCAGCACCAGCGTCGGGTTCATCACGAAGAAGAACGGCAGGAAGTAGATGATCGACCCGACCCGCATCGACTCCCAGCCGGTCTTCATCGCCGGGGCGCCGGCGATGCCGGCGGCGGCGAACGACGCGATCGCCACCGGCGGCGTGATCGACGACAGCATGCCCCAGTAGAAGATGAACATGTGCACGGCCATCTTGTTCAGGCCGCTCTGCTCGAGCGCCGGGCCGACCAGCACCGCCAGGAAGATGTAGCAGGCGGTCGTCGTCAGCCCCAGGCCCAGCACGAGGCTGGTCACCGCCGTCATCGCCAGCAGCAGCAGCGCGTTGTTGCCTGCGATGCGCAGCATGTCGCCGGCCAGACTGGAGATCACGCCGGTCATCGAGAACGCCCCGATCAGCAGACCGCAGCCGGCCAGGATGCCGATCAGTTCGACGAAGGTGCGACCGTTCACCTCGAAGAACTTGAGCACGGTGCCGAAGTTCCACTTCTCCTTGTTGAATGCCTGGTTCAGAACCAGCAGCAGCAAAGTCGCGTAGAACGGCGCGTGGCTCTCGCGCTTCATGACCAGCAGCATGAACACCAGCAGCACGATCGCGAACAGGTAGTACCAGCCCTCGCGGAAGGTGTCGCGCAGCGACGGCAGTTCCTCGCGCGGCAGGCCTTTCATACCATGGCGTGCCGCATAGGCGTCGACCTGCATGAACAGGCCGAAGTAGTACAGCAGCGCCGGGATGATCGCCGCCAGCGCAACCTCGCCGTAGCTCACGCCGAGGAACTGCGCGATCACGAACGCGGTCGCACCCATCACCGGCGGCGCCAGCACCGCGCCGGTCGACGCGCAGGCCTCGATCGCGCCGGCGTACGTCGCGCGAAAGCCGGTGCGCTTCATCACCGGGATCGTCATCGTGCCGGCGGTCAGCACGTTGGAGACGATCGACCCCGACATCATGCCGAGCAGCGCGCTGGCGAAGATGCAGACCTTGGCCGCGCCGCCGCGGAAGGTGCCGCACAGGCCGAACGCCAGGTTGATGAAGAACTTGCCGGCACCGGTCATCATCAGCGCGCTGCCGAACACCAGGAAGCCGATCACCGTCTCGGCGAACGCCTGCACCGGGATACCCAGCAGGCTCTCGGACGACAGCACGTGATAGGCACTGGCCTGCGCGGGCGTCGACTGCTGGCCCGACAGCGGTCCGAGCCAGGACGCGCCCGCGAACAGCGGGTAGAGCGTGAACGGCAGGATCGACAGCACCAGGCTCCAGCCGCCGGTGCGCCGCAGACCTTCCATCAGCACGGCCCACATCAGATAACCCGCCCAGACGACCGCCTGCGGCGCGCCCGAGAACTCCCAGCCGAGTTCGGCCGCCTTGCGGATGTGGCCCATCAGGTACAGGGACACCGCCACGGTGGCGAGGAACAGCAGCACGTCGTACCAGGGCACCCGGTCGAGCGGAGAGCGTTCCGACGACGGGAAGATCAGGAACACGAACGGCAGCGTGACCAGCAGAAGGCCGTAGTAGTACTCGGTGTTCAGCGGCGTGAAGCCGACGAAGAACTTCAGCGTGAACTGCTGGTTCACGCACAGGAAGATCGTCAGGGCGGCGCTGAGAATCAGCAGCCAGCGCCACACCCCCGTCAGCGACCGGACCCGGGTGATCTCCGAGTCCTGCGGCGCGTTGTGCGGATCGTCGATCCGCAGCGGTTCAGTCGAAGATGACATCGAGCCCGGCCTTCTTCAGTGCGTCGGCGCGGGCCGCGAGCCAGGCCTTGCGGAATGCGTCCTTGTCCTCGGGCGGATTGTTCTTCATGAACCCCGCCCAGGCCGCGCCGAGCGTGTCCTGGCGCTGGATCAGCGCCTGGTTGTACGCCTCGTGCTCCGGCTTCCAGACGCCGGCCTCCTTGAAGGCCTTCACCGCGCCCTCGTGGTACGGCAGCACCCAGGAGAAGTTCTGCCGTGACAGCTCGAGGCCGGCGGCACCCGGGGCGCCATCCTTGTAGGCGGCGTAGTTCACGATCATCGACTTCGTCAGGTTGTAGACGAGATCGGCCGGCTGCGACGCGTAGGCCATGAAGATCGGATACGGATACGACGGCACCTCGGCCGGGTTCTGCGGGCTGAGTCCCGGCCCGCAGGTGGTCTTGTGCGGCACGTAGTACGGCGCGAGCTTGCGCACCCGCTCCCAGCCGGCCTTGTCGGACGCCGGCGTCGACGGATAGAACAGCCCGCGCGGCGACGCCTCGGCCTCCTTCGCCTGGCCGGAGATCGTCGATGCGATCGCGGCGTCGACCTCGTTGTTGATCACGCCCTTCCACATCGCCCCGTAGCTGGAGAACTCGACGAGCTTCACGTCGCTGGGCTTCAGGTTGGCGAAGGCGAGCACCGCGAACGCGTTCTGGTTCAGCGCGGGCGAGCCGACGACGATGCCGACGCGCTTGCCCTTCAGGTCCTTGATCTCCTTGGCCCCGGTGTCCTTGGCCACGCCCAGCGACACGGCATTGCAGTCGGTGGCGGCGAGCATCAGCCGCAGCGGCTGCGGCCCCCATTCGCGGGTCGCGAACTCGAACACGGCTTCCTGGGCGAAATAGCTGCCGATGCCCATCGCCGAGGCCTGCGCGCGGTTGGCGCGCAGCGGGGCCAGGCGGGCGACGTCGTTGCCCGCCGGCAGCACGCGCAGATCGGTGCCGTGCTTGTCCTTGATGGCCTTGCCCACCGCGACGGCCATGTTGAAGCCCGACGAGCCGGTGTCGTAGGCGGTCAGCGTCAGCGTCGCGGGCAGCTTGATGTCCTGCGCGGACGCGCCGGCGCCGAACGCGAACGCCGCGGCAGCAGCAGCGGCGAGCGGAACGAGTCGTTTCATCATGTCTCCCTCTCCTCGTGGTAGGCACCGAATCCGGATCGGAATCGGAAGCGCCCGGTACGGACGCACCTGGTTCGCTGCCAGGGCCGGTTCAGTATGGCCGGCGATGATAGCGCGCGCCCTCGCGCAGAAGAAGCACTTCGCCCCGGGCGGTTTCCCGGACATGGGAGCCCGGCGCGCACCGCGACCGGGCAAATCCCGGGCGACGGCCGCGCGCGGCCATGCCCGGGCGCCCGCCTGTCAGCGTCGCGCCGCCTCGCCGCTGGCGTGCAGGAAAATTGCCGACACGTCGAGCCCGCCGAGGTCGGCACGCCGCGCCGCCTGCATCTGGCTGCGCACCAGCGACGCGATCGGCACCGGCCGGTCGAGCTCGGTCGCCAGCGCCAGGAAGTAGCGCAGGTCTTTCTCCATCAGGCCGAGCTGGAACTGCGGCGAGAAGTCGCGGGCGTACATCTTCGGAATCTTGGTCTTCATCAGCCGGCAGCCCGCGGCGCCCTCGCCGAGGATCTCGAGCGCGCCGGCCTGGTCGATGCCGGCGGCCTGGGCCACCGAGATCGCCTCGGCGATCGCGGCGTTCACCGTCCCCGACAACATGTTGTTGATCAGCTTGATCGTGGCGCCCGCGCCGGACGGGCCCATCAGCCGCGCGAGGCGGCCCATCGCGTCGAACAGCGGACGGCAGCGCTCGAACACCGGCGCATCGCCGCCGACCATGAACACCAGCTCGCGGCCGCGCGCCTGCGGAATGCTGCCCGACACCGGCGCATCGAGATGATGGACACCGCGCGCGGCGGCCGCGACCGACACCTCGCGCACCATCGCCGGCGTGTTGGTGCTGCAGTCCACGATCACGGCGTCGCGCCGGGCCGTCGCGAGCACGCCCTGCTCGCCCAGCATCACCTGACGGGTCGCCCCGTCGTCGGCGACCATCGACACGATGAAGTCGGCGCCGGCCGCCGCGTGCGCGGCGCTGTCGCAGACTTCGGCGCCAGCCTGCGCCAGCGGCGCGCACTTGCCGCGGTCGCGGCTCCAGACACGCATGTCGAAGCCCGCGCTGCGCAGGTTCGCAGCCATCTGCGATCCCATCGCGCCCAGGCCGATAAAGGCGACCGTCGTCATCTTTCGTCTCCCCCGGTGATCCGTGCCCGAATGTAGCAGGCGCCGCCGGGGCGCAACGCGCGTCGGTTTCAAACTGCGCAATCGACGCAGCGCGCGCTTGACGCGCGCGCTCATCGCGCCAGAATGGACCAACCAGAGAACAATGGGACCGAGGAGACAGGAAATGAGCATCACGATCCAGGCGATCACCGACGGCTTCGCGGCCGAGGTCGGCGACATCGACCTTGCCGCGCCGATCGACCAGGCCACGGCCGACGCGCTGCGCCAGGCATTCTGGAAATACTCGGTGCTGGTGTTCCCCGATCAGCACCTCAGCGTCGACCAGCACCTGGCGTTCGCGAAGCTGTTCGGGCCGCTGGAGACCTCGATCGGCGTCTATCGCACCGACTCGCCTCTGCGCGTGCGCCCCGAGATCGCCGACGTTTCGAACCTCAATACGCACGACCAGATCTGGGACCGCGACAGCCGGCTGCGCATGTTTCAGCTCGGCAACCGCCTGTGGCACACCGACAGTTCGTTCAAGTACCTGCCTGCGCGCGCGTCGCTGCTCTATGCCCGCTCGATCCCCCCGATCGGCGGCCACACCGAATTCGCCGACCTGCGGGCCGCCTACGACGCGCTCGATGCCCGAACGAAGGCCCGACTGGAAGGGCTGGTCGCGATCCACTCGATCTTCACGTCGCGGGCCCGGCTCGGGTTCAGCAACTTCTCCGACGAGGAACGCGCCGCGCTGCCGCCGGTGCCGCAGATGCTGGTGCGCACGATTCCCGAGAGCAGGCGCAAGTCGCTGTATCTGGCATCGCACGCAGGCGAGATCGTCGGCATGTCGCGCGAGGAAGGCAATGCGCTGCTCGACGAACTGGTCGCGCATGCCACCCGGCGGCAATTCGTCTACACGCATCGCTGGCGCGTGCACGATCTGGTGATCTGGGACAACCGCTGTACGATGCATCGTGGAACCGAATTCGACGACCTGCGCTGGCGGCGAGACGTGCAGCGCGCCACCGTCTCCGATGTCGCAAACACTTGTGAACAGGCTGGCGTGGAGCCGGCGCTGCACTGAGCCTGCCGGCCGCGCGCAAGCGACGGTTTGTCCTGTAGCGGCGGGCGTCGCATGACAGCCCCCGTCTTCGACGCCGAGTCGTTCACCGATCCGGTGCTGGCACTGCGCCGCGTCCGCGAGATTCACGACGCGGGCATCGCATATCTGCGCGCAGCCCTGCGGCGTTTCGTCGCCGGCGATGCAGTCGATCGCCACGTTCGTGCCTGCTACCCCTTCGTGCGCGTCCGCACCGACACCGCACTGCGCGCCGACACGCGCCTTTCCTACGGTTTCGTCGCCGGCCCCGGCACCTACGAGACCACCCTGACGCGCCCCGACCTGTTCGGCGACTACTACCTCGAACAGTTCCGGCTGCTGCTGCGCAGCCACGGCGTGCCGCTCGAGGTCGGCGCGAGCACTCAGCCGATCCCGGTGCACTTCTCGCTGGGCGAATCCGACCACGTCGAGGCCGACCTGGACGCCGCGCAGCTGCAGCGGATGCGCGACGCATTCGACCTGCCGGACCTGGCAGCGATGGACGACGGCATCGCCAACGGCACCTTCGAGGCGGCGCCCGGCGCCCCGCAGCCCCTGGCGCTGTTCACCGCGCCGCGCGTCGATTACTCGCTGCACCGCCTGCGCCACTACACCGGAACGGCGCCCGATCATTTCCAGAACTTCGTGCTGTTCACGAACTACCAGTTCTACATCGACGAATTCGTGCGGATCGGCCGAGGTCTGATGGCGGACTGCCCGGGCGACGGCTACGCGAGCTTCGTCGAACCGGGCGACGTGACGACGCTACCCGCGGCGACGCCCGGCGCGCTCGCGACGACCGCCGGCGCGGCGCCGGCACGCCTGCCGCAGATGCCGGCCTACCACCTGACACGCCCCGATCGCAGCGGCATCACGATGGTGAACATCGGCATCGGACCGTCGAACGCCAAGACGATCACCGACCACATCGCGGTGCTGCGGCCGCACGCGTGGATCATGCTCGGGCACTGCGCCGGCCTGCGCAACACGCAGCGACTGGGCGACTACGTGCTGGCCCACGGGTACGTGCGCGAGGACCACGTGCTCGACGAAGACCTGCCGCCGTGGGTGCCGGTGCCGGCGCTGGCCGAAGTCCAGCAGGCGCTCGAGGCGGCGGTGGCCGACGTCACGCAACTGCCCGGGCTGGAGCTCAAGCGGGTGATGCGCACCGGCACGGTCGCGTCGGTGGACAACCGTAATTGGGAGCTGCTGCCGCACCGCACGCCGGCACGCCGGTTCAGCCAGAGCCGCGCGATCGCGCTCGACATGGAGAGCGCGACCATCGCCGCGAACGGGTTCCGGTTCCGCGTGCCCTACGGCACGCTGCTGTGCGTCTCCGACAAACCGTTGCACGGCGAACTGAAGCTGCCCGGCATGGCCGACCGCTTCTACCGGGAACGCGTGGACCAGCACCTGCGCATCGGCATGCGCGCGATCGAGCTGCTGCGCGCAGGCGGAGTCGAGCGGCTGCACAGCCGCAAGCTGCGCAGCTTCGACGAGGTGGCGTTCCTCTGACCGGCGCGCCGGCCGAGACCGACCGAAGCCGGCCGCCGCGCGCCCACGCCGGGTGGCCGACTGTAAGATCCGGGCGAACGGCGCGACCCGACTCATCCGGAGGATTTCCATGCACGCCATTCGCCGACCGCGCGCCTCGTTTCACCTCGCGGCACTGTTCCTCGCCTCGACCTTGCTCGCAGGTTGCGCGCCTCTTCTCACGCAGAGCCCCGGCCAGGGCCTGAGCCCCGTGAACGCCGTGTCGGAGGGCGAGGACAAGCACCTGATCCTGTTCGGCCACGACGTCGTCTCGTACTTCACCGAATCGACGCACCGGCCGGGCCTGCCGGCGATCAAGAGCGTCTACAAAGGCGTGACGTTCCGGTTCTCGAAGCCGGAACACAAGGCGCTGTTCGACCGCGAGCCGGAAAAGTACATCCCGCAATTCGGCGGTTACTGCACCAACGGCATCGTCTACGGCATCCCCTGGGGCGGCGACGTCGACACCTGGCGCATCATCGACGGCAAGCTCTACATCTTCGGCGGCAAGGGCTCGCGCGATGCGTTCATGCTCGACCCGGCGGGCAACCTGGCGCTGGCGCAGAAATACTGGAGCGAGGAAGTGAACGGCGCGAACGCGCTGGTGCAGCGGGCGCGCCGAATGGTGCTGCGCGTGCCGCACTACAAGAGCGGCGAGGAGCTGGCCGCCGAGGTGGCGCGCGCCGGCGCCTCGAAGTAGGCGCAAGGGTCCGGGCGACGCTGCGGATCGGTGCGGGCCCGCCGGTCCGTCCTGCCGCAGCCGCTTCACGACCCCGGCGCGACCGGGTGGCCGCGTTCAGCGCGTGCCGTCGAAGTGCTTCGTCAGGCCCTGCCAGCAGGCGTCGTAATCGTTCTGAAGCAGCGGCGTGTCCATCGCGAACCGGGTCGGCGCGATCGGGTAGCGGGTCTCGAACATGAACGCCATCGTGCCGTCGATCCGCTGCGGCGCGAGCACCGCTTCGGTGGCGCGGGTATGCGTCGTTTCGTCGGGTCCGTGCGCGCTCCAGCAGTTGTGCAGGCTGGCGCCGCCCGGCACGAAGCCCTCGGCCTTCGCGTCGTAGACCCCGCGGATCAGGCCCATGAACTCGCTCATCACGTTGCGGTGGAACCAGGGCGGCCGGAACGTGTCCTCGGCCACCATCCAGCGCGGCGGGAAGATCACGAAGTCGGCGTTCGCGGTGCCGGCCAGGTCCGACGGCGAGGTCAGCACGGTGAAGATCGACGGGTCCGGGTGATCGAAGCTGACCGTGCCGATCGTCATGAATCGGTCCAGGTCGTAGACGAACGGCACGAGATTGCCGTGCCACGCCACCACGTCGAGCGGGGAATGGTCCATCGGCGCGGCCCACAGGTTCCCCGCCAGCTTCGCGACCAGCTCGTGCCCGCCGTCGACGTCCTCGAAGGCCGCGACCGGCGCCAGGAAGTCGCGCGGATTGGCCAGGCCGTTCGACCCGATCGGACCCGAGCTCGGGCAGGCGGAAGGCAGCGCCGTAGTTTTCGCAGACATAGCCGCGCGCCGCGGCGTCGAGCAGCTCGACCCGGAACCGCAGGCCGCGCGGCACCAGCGCGATCTCGCCCGGACCGGCGTGCAGCACGCCGAGCTCGGTGACCAGCCGCAGCCGCCCCTGCTGCGGCACCAGCAGCAGTTCGCCGTCGGCGTCGTAGAACACGCGCCGCGACATCGAACGGTTGGCTGCATACCAGTGGATGCCGATGCCCGCCTGCGCGCTCGCATCCCCGTTTCCGCCCAGCGTGACGAGACCGGCGACGAAGTCGACCGGGGCCTCGGGCAACGGCAGGGGATCCCAGCGCAGCCGGTTCGGAGACGGCGGCAGTTCGCCGAACGGCGCGGTGCGCAGCAGACCGCCGTCGATGCGCCGGAAGGGGCGGTGCCGCGCGCTCGGCCGGATGCGATACGTCCAGGTGCGCCGGTTGTCGTGGCGCGGCGCCGTGAACGCGCTGCCCGACAACAGCTCGGCGTACAGGCCGTAGGGCGCCTTCTGCGGACTGTTACGACCCTGAGGCAGCGCCCCGGGCAACGCCTCGCTGGTGAACTGGTTGCCGAACCCGCACTGGGTCTGCGGCGCCACCGCGGAACCGGCACGGGGAACCGCCGTTGCATCTCCCGCAGCGGGCGCCGCTGCTGCCTTGCCTGCCGACATCGCGCTTCTCCTGCAGTCGAACGGCGATCATAAACCGCCGGGCGCGGCGGCATCCCGCCCGCGCCCGGCGCCTCGACCAGTGGATGGATGTACAGCGGATCGGCTACCATCCGTTTCATGTCCGCCGACCCGTTCACCGACTTCATCACCGGCAATCTCGACCCTGCTTCAGCCGCCACGTCAGGGGCCGCGACAGACGCCGGCACCTGGCTGGACCGTCTCAATCCGCAGCAGCGCGCCGCCGCGACCCACGGCAGCCGCGGCACCTCGGGCCGCTTCGAGGCGGGCCCGCTGCTGGTGATCGCCGGCGCCGGCACCGGCAAGACCGCGACGCTGGCGCACCGCGTCGCCTGGCTGGTGTTGCAGGGGGTCGATCCTCAGCGCATCCTGCTGCTGACGTTCAGCCGGCGCGCCGCCCAGGAGATGACGCGGCGTGCCGAATCGATCGCGGCCCGGGTGCTCGCGCAGGCACGAAACGGCACCGTGGGCACCGTACACAGCGGCAGCGGCGCCAACGCGCTGCGCCTTCCCTGGGCCGGCACCTTCCATTCGATCGGCGCGCGGATGCTGCGCGCGGAGGCGGCGACCGTCGGACTCGACCCGGCGTTCGGCGTGCTCGATCGCGGCGATGCCGCCGACCTGATCGACGTCGTTCGCCACGAGCTCGGCCTGTCGAACCGCGAACGCCGCTTCCCGCGCAAGGACACCTGCCTGGCGATCTACTCGCATCGGGTCAACACCGGCTGGCCGCTCGAACGCGTGCTGGCGCAGGTCTATCCCTGGTGCGCCGAATGGGCCGACGACCTGCGCGCGCTGTTCCGCGCCTACGTCGCTCGCAAGCAGGCGCACGCGGTGCTCGACTACGACGACCTGCTGCTGTGGTGGCATTCGGCGCTGCGCGACGCGGACGGCACCCCGTCGGCGCTGGCACGCGCCATCGGCGAGCGCTTCGATCACGTGCTGGTCGACGAGTACCAGGACACCAACGTGCTGCAGGCCCAGATACTGCTTGCGCTGAAGCCGGACGGCGCCGGCGTGACCGTGGTCGGCGACGATGCGCAGTCGATCTACGGCTTTCGCGCCGCCGATGTCGGCAACATCCTCGAGTTCCCCGAACGCTTCGAGCCGCCGGCGCGGCGCGTCACGCTCGACTGCAACTACCGTTCGGTGCAACCGGTGCTCGACGCGGCCAATGCCCTGATCCGGCAGAGCGAACGCCAGTACCCGAAGACCCTGCATGCGCAGCGCGGTCCGGGCGCCGCGCCGCGCCTGGTCACGGTGCTCGACGAGCGCGCGCAGGCCGACTACGTGATCGGCGAGATCCTCGCGCAGCGCGAAACCGGCGTGCCGCTGAAGCAGCAGGCGGTGCTGTTCCGCAGCGGCCATCACAGCGACCTGCTCGAGGTCGAACTGGTCCGGCGCGACATTCCGTTCGTCAAGCACGGCGGCCTGAAGTTCCTCGAGGCGGCGCACATCAAAGACCTGCTCGCGGTGCTGCGCTGGGCCGACAACCTGCGCAACGGCATCGCCGCCTTCCGCGCGCTGCAGCTGATCGCGGGCATCGGGCCGGCCACCGCGCGGCGCGGCTTCGAGCACGTGCAGCAGGCCGGCAGCATCGAGGCCCTGGCGACCTTCGCTTCGCCACCCGCGGCCGCCGGCGACTGGCCGGGGTTCGTCGCGCTGATGGGCGCGCTCGTCGCCCCGGGCTGCCCCTGGGCCGGACAGGTCGAACAGGTGCGCCGCTGGTACCAGCCGGTGCTCGAACAGCGCTTCGACGATGCGGCGGTGCGCGCAGCCGACCTGGAGATGCTGGCGACGATCTCCGCGCAGTTCCCGAGCCGCGAACGCTTCCTCACCGACCTGACGCTCGACCCGCCGTCGGCCACCGGCGACCTGGCGGGCGAACCGCTGCGCGACGAGGACTACCTGATCCTGTCGACGGTGCATTCGGCCAAGGGGCAGGAGTGGGACTCGGTGTTCGTGCTCAACGTCGCCGACGGCAACTTCCCGAACGAGTACGCCACCGGCTCGCAGGCCGGCATCGAAGAGGAGCGGCGCCTGCTGTACGTGGCGATGACCAGGGCCCGCAACCGGCTGCACCTGGTCGAACCGCAGCGCTATCACGTGACGCAGCAGCCGCGCCTCGGCGGCGACCACGTCTACGGCGCACGCAGCCGCTTCCTGACCGGCGCCGTGCTGGCCGCGTGCGAATGCATCGGCTGGTGCGGCGACGCGACGGCCGCGCATCCGGAAGGTACCCGCGCGGGGACGGGAGTCGCGCCGATCGACGTCGCCGGCCGCATGCGCGACATGTGGTGAGCCTCGCGGCCGGTGCCGCGCCGGATGGTGCCGCGCCGGATGGGCGCCGGCGCGCCGGCACTCTGGCAGTATTCGGCCTTGGACGCCGACCGCACCATCGCGGGGCGTCATCGCGGAGCCCCCTCTTGAACACGCAACACCCCGGCACGCCCGACGCGGCGCGCACGCCCGATCCCCGTCCGCTCGCACCGTCCGGCGTGCCGTCGGCCGCTGGCGCGGGCGCGGATCAGATCGACTCCACGTATGCGTGGCTGCGCCTGATGATCAGCCTGGCGCTGATGACGATCTCGGGCGTCGGCATGTACGCGGTGGTGGTGGTGCTGCCGGCGGTGCAGGCCGAGTTCGGCGTCGCCCGCTCGGAGGCTTCGCTGCCGTACACGATGACGATGATCGGCTTCGGCGTGGGCGGCATCCTGATGGGGCGCCTGTCGGACCGGCGCGGCGTCATGCTGCCGCTGGTCATCGGCTCGCTCGCGCTGGGTCTGGGTTTCTTCGCCGCGGGCTACGCCGGCAGCCTGTGGACCTATGCGATCGCGCAGGGCCTGCTGATCGGCCTGCTCGGCGCATCGGCGACCTTCGGTCCGCTGGTGACCGACACCTCCTTCTGGTTCCTGCGCCGGCGCGGCATCGCGGTGGCGATCTGCGCCAGCGGGAACTACCTGGCGGGCGCGATCTGGCCGCCGATCATCCAGCACTACGTCGAGACCGTGGGCTGGCGCCAGACGTATCTCGGCATCGGCGCGTTCTGCGTGCTGACGATGCTGCCGCTGTCGCTGCTGATGCGCCGGCCGGTGCCGAAGCCCGCGAAACGCCCCGAGCGGCGCGACTGTGCAGGCGGTGGCCGACGCGATCGCGGCGCGTGCGCGGCCGCTGGGCATGTCGCCCGGCGCGCTGCAGACCGTGCTGATCATCGCCGGCGTCGCCTGCTGCGTGGCGATGTCGATGCCGCAGGTGCACATCGTCGCGTACTGCGGCGACCTCGGCTACGGCGCGGCCCGCGGTGCCGAGATGCTGGCCGTGATGCTGGGCTTCGGGATCATCAGCCGGCTGATTTCGGGCGTCATCTGCGACCGCATCGGCGGGCTGCGCACACTGCTGCTCGGCTCGGTGCTGCAGGGCATCGCGCTGCTGCTGTTCCTGCCGTTCGACTCGCTGGTGTCGCTGTACGTGATCTCGGCGCTGTTCGGCCTGTTCCAGGGCGGCATCGTGCCCGCGTACGCGATCATCGTGCGCGAGCACTTCTCGCCGGCAGAGGCGGGCGCGCGCGTCGGCGTGGTGCTGACGGCGACGCTGCTGGGCATGGCGCTCGGCGGCTGGCTGTCGGGCGTGATCTTCGATCTCACCGGCTCGTACGACGCGGCCTTCGTCAACGGCATCGCGTGGAACCTGCTCAACGGGGCCATCGCCCTGATGCTGCTGCACCGCTCCGGCTGGCGGCCAGGCTGGTCGGGCCGCCGCGCGCCCGCCTGAGCGCGCGCGCCCGATCGCGCTGCGCGATCCCGCTTCCCGCCTGCCGCCTGCCGCCTGCCGCCTGCCGCCTGCCGCGCCGGTCACGATCGCCCGCCTGCCCGTCGACCGACTGATCGTGACCGACTGATCGTCATCCTCCGTGACAGGTTCGGCGGTACGATAGAGGCATGAATGCGCCCAGCCAAACCCGCCTGCTGACCGACCAGGAGCTCGCCCGTCTCGACGAGCTGCTGGCTGCGATCAATCCCGAAGAGTCGATGCTGCTCGAGGAGCTAGACGGATTCTTCGCCGCCCTCGCCTGCAGTCCGGAACCCGTGCCCGAATCCGAGTACCTGCCGCTGGTGCTCGGCCACGACGCCGACGACGGCTCGCTTGACGAGAGCGCTCCCGAGGTTGCCGAGATCAGGCACCTGCTGCAGAAGCACTGGGGCGCGGTTGCCGGGCAGCTCTACGAGGGTGAGGGCTTCGCGCCCGTGCTCGGGTACGACGAGGACGACCAGGCCCACGGCAACGCCTGGGCGGTGGGCTTCGTGCGCGGCATGGGCCTGCGTCCCGATGCCTGGACGGCGCTCGAGGAGGACGACGAGTTCGCCGACGCGCTCGAGCCGGTGTTCCGCCTGGTGGAGGAGGTCGAGCCCGACGACGAGAGCCGCGAGGCCGAACCGATCGCCGACGAAGACCGCGAGGCCGCGATCGAATCGATGCTCGACGGCGTGATGGACGTCTACGACTATTTCCGCGACGAGCGCGAGCGCAATCTGGCGCCGCGCGAGCCGATCCGCCGCGAGGATCGGAAGGTGGGCCGCAACGACCCCTGCCCGTGCGGCAGCGGCCGCAAGTACAAGGCCTGCCACGGAGCCGGGACGTCGCACTGATCCGCTTGCGCCACCACCCCGCACCGACGCCGCGGGCCTGGGCGCGCTCCCGGCCACACCGGCCCGAACGATGGCTCTGAGATCCACGGTCTACAAGGCCGAACTGCAGGTCGCCGACATGGACCGCGCCCACTATGCGGACCACGCGCTGACGCTCGCCCGGCATCCGTCCGAGACCGAGGAGCGCATGATGGTCCGGCTGCTGGCCTTCGCGCTGCACGCCGACGAGGCGCTCGCCTTCGGCAACGGCCTGAGCACCAGCGACGAACCGGATCTCTGGCAGCGCGATCTCACCGGATCGATCACGCTGTGGATCGACGTCGGCCTGCCCGACCCGAAACTCGTGCGCAAAGCCTGCGGACGCGCGGCCCGGGTCGTCGTGCTTGCCTATGGCGGCCCGAAAGCCGATGCATGGTGGTCGCAGGCTGCCACCGACCTCGCCCGCAACGCCAACCTGCGCGTGCTGTCGCTCGAACCCGGGCAGGCCGCCGCGCTCGCAAAATTCGCACACCGCCAGATGCGGCTGAGCGTCACGATCCAGGACGGTGCGGTCCTGGTCGGCTCCGATGCCGACAGCGTGACGATCGAACCGCAGGTTCTGCAGGAGTTCGCCGACAAATGAAACGCGTCGTGTTCAACCAGAAGGGCGGCGTCGGCAAGTCGACGATCGCCTGCAACCTGGCCGCGATCGCGGCCGCACGCGGCCGCCGCACCCTGCTCGTCGACCTCGACACGCAGGGCAATGCCAGCCGCTACCTGCTCGGCCCGGCAGCCGGCGAGACCAGCCCCGGTGTCGCCGATCTCTTCGAGCAGAGCCTGAACTTCCGTGTGCGCAACCTGCCGATCTCGAGCTTCGTGCACCCGACCCCGTTCGAGAACCTGTTCGTGATGCCGGCGAGCCCGGTGCTTGCCGACCTGCAGGGCAAGCTGGAAGCGCGCTCGAAGATCCTGAAGCTGCGCAAGGCCCTCGCCGATCTCGACGACTTCGACGAGATGGTGATCGACACGCCGCCGGCGCTCAACTTCTACACGCGCTCGGCGCTGATCGCGGCCGATGGCTGCCTGATCCCCTTCGACTGCGACGACTTCTCCCGCCAGGCCCTGTACGGCCTGATCGAGGAGGTCGAGGAACTGCGCGAAGACCACAACGAGGACCTGCGCGTCGAAGGCGTCGTGGTCAACCAGTTCCAGCCGCGCGCCAGCCTGCCGCAGCGCGTCGTGAAAGAGCTCGTCGACGAGGGTCTGCCGATGCTCGACACGATGCTGTCGGCATCGATCAAGGTGCGCGAGTCGCACGAGGCGTCGCGCCCGCTGGTGCACTTCGCGCCGTCGCACAAGCTGACCGCCGAGTTCGTCGCGCTGTTCGACGAGCTCGAGAAGCGGCGCAAGGCGGCGCGGCGCAAGGGGTGACGCCGGGTCTGTCGTTCCGAGCGGGCGAAGGCGCGCGGGGCGCGGCGGCGGCGGGGGCGGGTGCTGGCCCCTGCTGCGCAGGGGTGCCCTCGGTGCTCGGGTTCCTGGCCGGGCGGCGCAACTCTCTGCGCGCCCTGCGGGCGCTCCGTTCAGACATGGCGCCGCAAGTCAGTTGAACGAAGCGCGCTGCGCGCGCCGGCCAGAAACCCTGCGCGCCTCGGCTGCGCACACGCCCCCACCGCCGCCGCGCCCCGCGCACCTTCGCCGAGACAGACGTTGACTGCCAAGAAGGCGGCGCGGTCGCCTGCGCGCTTTGACGCGTGTGCACGCACGCACCCACTGTCACCCGGAGCGGCAGGTGGTGACGGGGCGGGGGGATGTCTGCGGCGCCGAGCAGCTTCGTCCTGGGCTGGGCGCGCGCAGCGCGCTTCGTACTTCGAATCTGCGGCACCCTGTTCGAGCGCAGCGCACGAAGGGCGCGAAGCGAGTTGGGGCCGCACCAGCCCGGGACGAAGCTGCGCTGGGAAGTCGGCCCCAAGGGGCCGACCGCCGCAGCCATCCCCCCGCCCCGTCACCACCTGACGCGACTCGCCGCAGCCGAGGCCTCGATGCAGCGCGATCAAGCCTTGGGCGGCGCGCGGTCCGGATAGCTGACGGCCATGCCGTCGCGCACGTCCTTCTGGATGCCGTACTGCGGGAACGGATAGCGCAGGCCGTTCTTGGACAGCGCCTGCATGCCGGCGATCGCCTTGCCGATCAGCGCCGGCGGCAGCGCCATCAGCATCTCGTCGTCGAGCACGCCGCCGTAGCGGCGCTCGGCGAAGCACGGGATCGACAGGCTCGGCTCGCGCGTCGTCAGCGCACGGCCCCAGCGATCGGCGCAGGAGGATCTCGCCGACCACGCTCCAGTCGAAGCGCTTGTAGCCGCTCCACTGCAGGCCGTTGATGAAGTACATCATCGCGCCGGGCGTCGCGTAGAACAGCGCGATGTCGGGCGGATCGAGGCGGCCGCTCGACAGGGGCGACACGGCCAGCGCCTCGTACCGGCCGTCGGGCACGCACGTGCATCGCCGCCTGGTGAGCGCCCGCGTCCTCGAGCGTCGCGTACCAGACGCCCGTCATGCTGCGGCCCGGAGCGCCACTCCTCGTCCTGGCGCGCCCGAGGCCGACGACCGCGCGGCACTGGGCGCCGACGAGATCGTCGGCGGTGATGCCGACGGTCCAGCCGAGGCGCGCCGCCTGGCCGACGATCTGGTCGAGTGGTGTGCACGGACTTCGGACGGCGGATCTTCGGGATCGCCTCCATCTCGTCGCCGCTTCGAACAGCTTCATGCCGAACGGCCCGTTGCGCAGACGCAGCAGGCGCTCCAGTTCGGCGGCCTGCGCCGCCAGGTCGTTGCGCGCTTCCGTGGTGTCGCTCATTCCCGTCTCCCCTGTCGTGTGCGTGGAACCCGATTCCCGCCTTCAACGGCAGGATACCGGATGCCCGCACCGCGATCGACGGCATCGCGGCGGCAGGGGGCTCAGGAGCCCGTGCCGCGCACCTCCTCGCTGCGCAACGGGGTGCCGTCTTCGTCGGCGGTCTCGAAGCGCACCGCGAAGCCCCACAGCCGCTGCAGGTGATCGAGCACCTTCGCGGTCGTCCTCGGTCAGCGGCCGGTCGCGATGCAGCCGATGCCGCAGCGTCAGGCTGCGGTCGCCGTCGCGGTCGTAGCGCACGACCTGGATGTCGGGCAGCACGGGTGTCGCGGTCGTACTGCTGCGCGAGCAGCTGGCGCACCCGCCGGTAGCCGTGCTCGTTGTGGATGCTGTCGACCATCAGCGCGTCCTCGTCCTCGTGGTCGGCGATCGCGAACAGGTGGAACTCGCGGATCAGCCGCGGCGACAGGTACTGCGCGATGAAGGACTCGTCCTTGAAGTTGCGCATCGCGAAGTCGAGCACCGGCTGCCAGTCGCCGCCGGCGATGTCCGGGAACCAGTGCCGGTCCTCGTCGCGTCGGGCGTCTCGCAGATCCGGCGCATGTCGGTGAACATCGCGAAGCCGAGCGCATACGGGTTGAGGCCGCCGTAGCCGCGCTCGTCGAAGCCGCGCTGCGTGACGACGTTGGTGTGCGACGTCAGGCACTCGAGCATGAAGCCGTCGTCGACCAGCCCCTTGTCGTAGCAGCCGGTTCAGGATCGTGTAGTGCCAGAACGTGGCCCAGCCCTCGTTCATCACCTTGGTCTGGCCCTGCGGATAGAAGTACTGCGCGATCTTGCGCACGATGCGCACCAGTTCGCGCTGCCAGGGCGCGAGCCGCGGCGAGTGCTTCTCGACGAAATAGAGCAGGTTCTCCTGCGGCTCGCTCGGGAAAGCCGCGGCCGCGCGTCCGCCGGCCGCGCGCCGCGCGCGACGGGCACGCGTGCGCCAGATCTCGTCGTACTGCGCTCGCGCGTACTCCTCGCGCTCGCGCAGCGCGCGCGCTCCTCGTCGGCGGACAGCGGCGTCGGGCGGCGGTAGCGGTTGACGCCGTAGTCCATCAGCGCATGGCAGGCATCGAGCAGCTCCTCGACCGCGGCGACGCCGTGGCGCTCCTCGCACTGCATCACGTAGCTGGCGCGCGAACACCATGTAGTCGATGATCGCGTCGGCGCTGGTCCACTGCCGGAACAGGTAGTTGCCCTTGAAGAAGGAGTTGTGGCCGTAGCAGGCGTGCGCGATCACCAGCGCCTGCATCGTCATCGTGTTCTCCTCCATCAGGTAGGCGATGCAGGGATTGGAGTTGATCACGATCTCGTAGGCGAGGCCGCGCTGCGCCCGTGCGGTACGTCGTGCTCGTTGCGGATGAACTCCTTGCCGAAGCTCCAGTGCGGATAGCCGATCGGCAGGCCGCTCGAGCGCGTAGGCGTCGAGCATCTGCTCGCTGACGTGATGACCTCGATCTGGTTCGGATAGCTGTCGAGCCCGAACTCGCCGACCGCGATCTCGCGGATCGCGCGGTCGTACGTCGCGAGCAGCTCGAAGGTCCACTCGGCGCCGGTCGAGAGCGGCCTCGTGCGTGCGCTCGCGCTGTCGACCGAGCCCTGCGCGCCGAGCACGACGGTCGTGTCGCTCATTGCTCGGCTGCTCCGCGAGAACAGGTCGCGGAACACCGGATAGATGTCGCGCCGCTCGCGCGACCTCGCGCATCGCGAAGCTGCTCGGCGCTCGATGCGCCGGTACGGCCGACGGCGAGCGTCGACGGGCGGCGCGTCCGCGTCGCGGCACCTCGACGTAGGCGAAGTAGCCGCAGGTCGCGGCAGCAGCTGCTCGCGCGAGGAAGCCGCGGCTCTTGCTCGGGGTCGGCGCCGAAGGCGTCGCCGTCGGACGCCTGCGCGCCGTAGATGTTCCACGCCGCCGGCGGATAGCGGTCGGCGACGATCTCGTCGCATCAGGTCGAGCGCCGAGAACACCACGGTGCCGCCGGTCTTCGCGGTCGTGGAAGAAGCGCTCCTCGTCGACCTCCTCGGCGTCGTCGGTGTGACGGATGAAGACCACCTCGACGCTGCTCGTACTTGCGCGTCAGGAACAGGTACAGCAGCGTGAAGAAGCGCTTGGCGAGATCCTTCTTGCGCTCGTCCATCGAAGCCGACACGTCCATCAGGCAGAACATCACCGCCTGGCTGATCGGGCTGCGGCACCGGCGACCCGATGGCGGTAGCGCAGGTCGATCTCGTCGAGGAACGGGACCCGTCGGCGACGCGCCGCTGCGCACGAGCTCGGCTCGATCTCGAGTCGTCGCAGCGTCGGCTCGGCTCGGCCGCGTCGATCGCGCGCCGTCCGCCTGCGCGCCCGGCGCGCCGTCGCCATGCGCGTGCCGAGCTCGCGCCTCGCGCTCAGCGCCGAGCTCGCGCCTGCGCCGCGCCGCGCCGAGCGCGATCCGCCGGCCGAGCGCGTTGCGCAGCGAGCGCGGCACGCGACAGGTTGGTCGGCGCACCCTGCTGCGTGTAGCCGGCGCGCTGCATCCTGTGCTCGAGCGATCTCGCCGAGCCTGGTGCGCGCGAGCCTGCGGCAGTTCGAGGTCGTCGAAGAAGATCTGCATGAACTCCTCGCGCGACAGCGTGAACGACGAAGCCGTCCTCGCCCGTCGCCCTCGCCGCCCTGCTCGCCGCTGCCGCCGCCACCGCCGCCGCCGCTCGGGGCGCGGGATGCGGTCGCCCGGCATGAACTCGCGGTTGCCCGGATGGACGACTCGCGATCGCCGCCCGGCCGATGCCGGAACGTCGGCTCGGCGATGTCCTTCACCGGGATCCTCACGTCGCCGCCGCTGCTCCATGTCGCTTGATCGAGCGCTCGGCCACCATGTCGGTCGACCGCGTGCTGGATCTGCGCCTTGTAGCGGCGCATGAAGCGCTCGCGGTTGACCGCGCTCTTGTTGCGGTCGTTCAGGCGACGGTCGATGATGATGGACATGGCATTCGCTCCCGGTATCGTGCCTGCGCGCGAGCGCCTCGCTCGCGCTTACTGCGACTTGCGCACCCGCAGGTACCACTCGCACAGCAGCCGCACCTGCTTCTCCGTGTAGCCCTTGTCGACCATCCGCGCGACGAAGCTCTCGTGCTTGCTGCGATCCTCGGCCGAGGCCTTGGCGTTGAACGAGATCACCGGCAGCAGCTCCTCGGTGTTCGAGAACATCTTCTTCTCGATCACCTCGCGCAGCTTCTCGTAGCTGGTCCACGACGGGATTGCGTGCCGCCGTTGTTGGCGCGCGCGCGCAGCACGAAGTTGACGATCTCGTTGCGGAAGTCCTTCGGGTTCGCGATGCCGGCCGGCTTCTCGATCTTCTCGAGCTCGGCGTTGAGCTGCGCCGCGGTCGAAGCTCTCGCCGGTCTCGGGGTCGCGGTAGTCCTCGTCCTGGATCCAGTAGTCGGCGAAGGTCACGTAGCGGTCGAAGATGTTCTGGCCGTACTCCGAATACGACTCGAGATAGGCGGTCTGGATCTCCTTGCCGATGAACTCGGCGTAGCGCGGCGCCAGCCAGCCCTTGATGAACTCGAGGTAGCGGCGCTGCGTCTCCTCGGGCAGCTCCTCGCGCATCAGGCGCTGCTCGAGCACGTACATCAGGTGCACCGGGTTGGCCGCGATCTCGGTCTGGTCGTAGTTGAACACCGCCGACAGCACCTTGTACGCGAAGCGCGTCGACACGCCGGTCATGCCCTCGTCGATGCCGGCGTAGTCGCGGTACTCCTGCACCGACTTCGCGTTCGGGTTCGACGTCCTTGAGGTTCTCGCCGTCGTAGACGCGCATCTTCGAGTAGATGCTCGAGTTCTCCGGCTCCTTCAGGCGCGACAGCACCGAGAACTGCGCCATCATGTCCAGCGTGCCGGGTGCGCAGGGCGCGCTCGCCAGCGAGCTGCTGTTGCAGCAGCTTGTCGGTAGATCCTGACCTCCTCGGACACCTGCAGGCAGTACGGCACCTTGACGATGTAGATCCGGTCGAGGAAGGCCTCGTTGTTGCGGTTGTTGCGGAACGCCTGCCACTCGGATTCGTTCGAGTGCGCGAGGATCAGCGCCCTGGAACGGGATCGCCGAGAAGCCTTCGGTGCCCTTGAAGTTGCCTTCCTGCGTCGCGGTCAGCAGCGGATGCAGCATCTTGATCGGCGCCTTGAACATCTCGACGAACTCGAGCAGCCCCTGGTTCGCCAGGCACAGGCCGCCCGAGTAGCTGTAGGCGTCGGGATCGTCCTGCGACAGCGACTCGAGCTTGCGGATGTCGACCTTGCCGACCAGCGACGAGATGTCCTGGTTGTTCTCGTCGCCCGGCTCGGTCTTGGCGATCGCGACCTGGCGCAGCACCGAGGGCTGGATGCGCACGACCCGGAACTTGCGTGATGTCGCCGTCGAACTCCTGCAGGCGCTTGATCGCCCACGGCTGACATGATGCCGGTGAGGTAGCGCTGCGGGATGCCGTACTCGTCCTCGAGCACCTGCGCCGTCGCGCTCCGGATGGAACAGGCCGAGCGGCGACTCGTTCACCGGCGAGCCCTTCAGCGCGTAGATCGGATGCGCCTCCATCAGCGGCTTCAGCCGCTCGGCGATCGACGACTTGCCGCCGCCCACCGGACCGAGCAGGTAGAGCACCTGCTTGCGCTCCTCGAGCCCCTGCGCGGCGTGGTTGAAGTAGGCGACGATCTGCTGCGATCGCCTCCTCCATGCCGTAGAACTCGCGGAACGCGGGGTAGCGCCTGATCATCCGGTTGGAGAAGAGCCGCGACAGTCGCGGGTCGTTGCGGGTGTCGACGACTTCGGGCTCGCCGATCGCGGCGAGCATGCGCTCGGCGGCGCTGGCGTAGGCAAGCGGGCTCGCGCTTGCACAGATCGAGGTACTCGAGCAGCGACATTTCTTCGTCGCGGGCCTTCGCGTAAAGCTCACGGTACGCATCGAACAGGTTCATGATCGACCTCCTTCAGCTTGGTCAACCGGCAGCAGGCGCGGCTGCGACGGCTGGCTCATGAACACGCGGGTTGCTCGTCCCGGAATGCGCCGACAGTGCCGGCACCTTCAATCTGTCATCCGATGGCGAAGATCGACACCGGGATCAGCGGGAGAAAAACACCTCGTATCCGATTCGCCACTCGACATACGCAACTGTCGTGCCTGCTAGAACGAAGTCGATGTGCACCGCGTTGACCCGGGGAATCCCCAAGGCGGTGCATTTGCGTCCAGCGTGCAGCGAGCGCGGCCGAACCGCAAGGGTCCTGCTGCGTTCGTGCACGCGGCGCCACGGAATAGCACTCGACAAGGTCTGCTGCGAGTGCGCGCGGGCTGGCGCCGTCGCGGCGCCTATTGCGGCTTGAGCAGCCGGCGCAGCAGCTTGCCGGCTCCGGTGGCCGGCAGCGCGTCACGGAACTCGACCTCGCGCGGCGCCTTGTAGGTCGACATGTTGTCGCGCGCCCAGGCAATGATCTCGTCGGCGGCGACCGTGCCGCGCGCCTCGGGCTTCAGCACCAGAACCGCCTTGACCACCTCGCCCTTGCCCGCGTCCGGCACGCCGATCACCGCCGCCTGGAACACTGCCGGATGCTTGATCAGGATCGCCTCGACCTCCTCGGGAAACACGCTGTAGCCCGAGACCTTGATCATCTCCTTAAACCGGCCGACGAAGCACAGGTACCCCTCTTCGTCGAGTCGGCCCATGTCGCCGGTGTGCACCCAGCCGTCGCGCAGCGTCTTGGCGGTTGCCTCGGGCTTGTTCCAGTAGCCCTGGAACACGCCGGGACTGCGCAGCACGATTTCGCCGAGTTCGCCGCGCGGGCGCTCGGCGCCGGTGTCGGGGTCGAGGATGCGCACCTCGACGCCGGGTGCCGGCCGCCCCTGCGTACCCCAGCGGACGGCGTCCTTCGGCATCACGGTGTCCATCGTGTGGGTCTCCGACAGGCCGTAGGCGGCCTCGAACAGGGCGCACCCTCCGGTGAATGCCGCCCACTGCTCGGACAGCGGCTTGGTCAGCGTGATGCCGAAGCTCGTCGCCGGATTCACCTTCAGCGACGACAGGTCGAACTCGGACGCCTGGGGATGCTGCATCACGGCCACGTTCATCGGCGCCATGCTGTACCACCACGTCACGCGATACCGCTGGATCGCCTGCAGCACCGCCAGCGGGTCGAATCGGTACATCAGTACCGTGGTCGCGCCGGTGTATACGGTGACGTCGATCCCCATCAGCATGCCGGCGATGTGATAGAGCGGCGCGATCGCCAGCAGCACCTGATCGCCGCCGATCCAGTTCACGTCCGACGTCGCGGCGGTCTTGAACAGCGCATTGCGGTACGTCAGCATCGCGCCCTTCGGCAGGCCGGTGGTTCCCGACGTGTATGTCATCAGCGCGACCGCGTCCATGTCGGCCTGGTGCCCGGGGATCGGGCTCCCCTCGGCGGAGGCGATCGCCTCGAGGAAGTCGAACGTTCCCTCGACCGGCCGCCTGCCGACCAGGATCTCCTGCGGCACGCAGATGTCCGGTTCGGCCGGCAGCATGTCGGCGTAGTTCGTCAGCACGACGTGGCGCAGCGCAGTGCGTTCACGCACCTCGGCGATCACCGGATACAGGCTGTCCGCGGCAACGACGACCTGCGCGCCCAGATCCTCGAGCTGGTACTGCAGTTCGTGCGCCTTGAACAGCGGGCCGCAGGGACCGACGATCGCACCCAGCTTCTGGATCGCGAAGTGCGCGATCACGTACTGCGGGCAGTTCTGCATGAACAATGCGACACGGTCCCCGGGGACGACGCCGATGCCGCTCAGCCAGGCGGCAAACGCGTCGCTCATGCGATCGAGCTCGCGGTAGCCGATGCGCCGGCCATACCAGACGAATGCGGTGTGCTCGGGCTGGCGCGCGGCGCGCGCACGCAGGTACTCGTGCAACGGCTTGTCGCCGTCGCGGTAGGAAATCGTCGTCATCGGGATCCTGCCTCCACAAATGTCCGGGCTCCGGGCGCCTGCCGGGCCCGGGGCCGGGCACATCGTCCGGTCCACGAGTTTAGGGCCGGCAGCGCGCGCTCGCGCTTTGTCGCCGGCACGCCGAGATGTGCGGAATCGACGCCGCATATCGGCATTCGCGAATTCCGGGCACCGCCGAGAATGCGCCACGATGGCGAAACCGAACCACACAGACACAGCCACGACCGGATCCGGCGCCGATCGGACCGGCCGGGACGGACCCCTCGACTTCTTCCAGTATCACGGGGTGTGGGCGCCCGGCATCCGCCTGATGCGCCGGATCGGATTCCCGCTCGAGGCCCTGCTGATCACGGCCGCGCTCGGCGCGCTGAAGGAAAGGCACCGCGGTGACTGCCGCGCTCGGCCAGGCCCGGCGCGGCTTCCGACGCCGGGGATCCCGGCCGCCGACGAAATCAGTCGAGCAGGTCGGGCTGCTCTTTGACGATTCGCGCATACAGCGGCTGGAACTGGAACCAGCCCGCAGCCGGCGTGCCGACCAGCCCGAAGGCCTGCTCGGCAGACTCCTTGCGGATCAGCTTCGGGCCGGCACCGGTGCGCGCCGCGGCCGCCTCGGCGTGCAGCTGCACCTGGCAGGACCGCTCCATCGTGATGTACCACCACGCGGCTTCGTCGACTGTCCGGCCCACCGTCAACAGGCCGTGGTTCTGCAGGATCACCGCCTTGCTCTTGCCGAGCGCCTCGGCAATGCGCGCACCTTCCGCGAGCTCGACGACGACACCGCCGAAGTCGTCGTAGACCGCATGGTCGTTGTAGAACGCACAGGCGTCCTGCGTGATCGGGTCGAGCGGGCGGCCCAGCGCCGACCAGGTCCGCCCCCAGGTGGAATGGGTATGCGCCGCGGCCACCGCGTCGGGCCGGGCCTGGTGCACGTTGGAGTGGATCGCGAACGCTGCCCGGTTGACCGGATGACCGCCTTCGACGACCTCGCCGGAGTGATCCACACGGATCAGGTTCGACACCCTGATCTGGCTGAAGTGCACGCCGAACGGGTTCACCCAGAACGTATCGGTGAACTCGGGGTCGCGCGCGGTCACGTGTCCGGCGACGCCCTCGTCGAAGCCGAACTTCGAGAACAGCCGGAAGGTTGCCGCCAGACGCTGCTTGCGATGCAATCGCTCCTCGGCAAGGGTGGCGAACGTGGGCGGCTGCATCGGCATGCTCGCGGCACGGGCCTGCTGCGACGCGTCGATAGCCGATCGATCGGGTGCGTTCATGACTTCGGTCCTGATGACTGCATTTGGGTTCGCGCAGGATAAGGGGTGCGGGCGATCTCTGCCATCGTCCCCGCGCTGCTAGCATGAGCATTCTTCCGATTCCGCCACCAGCCGAGCCGACGCCATGCCCGAACGCTTCCCACGCCTGAACGAGCTGCGCACCGCACTGGCGTCGCGCCGGATCACCAGCCGCGAGCTGACCGAGCGTGCCCTGCACGCCGCCGCCACGTCGAGCGAAGCAGCCGCCACGTTCGTCGCCGTGCATGCCGAATCGGCGCGAGCTACCGCCGATGCCGTCGACGTGCAGCGTGCCGCCGGCGTGCCGTTGCCGCCGCTCGCCGGCATCCCGATCTCGATCAAGGACCTGTTCGACGAGGCGGGCCAGGTGACGCGGGCCGGGTCGCGCGTGCTGGCCGACGCGGCGCCGGCGTCCCGGGATTGCCCGGTGGTGTCCCGCCTGCGGGGCGCCGGCGCGGTGATCGTCGGCCGCACCAACATGACCGAGTTCGCGTACTCCGGGCTGGGGCTGAACCCGCATTACGGCACGCCGCGCAATCCCTGGGATCGCGGCACCGGCCGCGTTCCCGGCGGCTCGTCGTCGGGCGCCGCGGTCTCGGTCACCGACGGCATGGCCGCCGCCGGCATCGGCAGCGACACCGGCGGCTCGGTACGCATCCCGTCGGCGCTGTGCGGGCTCACCGGCTTCAAGCCGACCGCGCGTCGCGTGCCGCTGGAAGGCGTGCTGCCGTTGTCCTTCAGCCTCGACTCGATCGGCCCGCTGGCGAGCAGCGTCGCCTGCTGCGCGCTGCTCGACGCGGTGATGGCCGGCGAAGCCCCCGCCGACCCGCAGCCTGCATCGCTCGCCGGCAAGCGGTTCTGGGTGCCGCGCACGCTGGCGCTGGACGGCCTCGACATCGACGTGGCACGCGCCTTCGACGCGGCCTGCCGGGCGATTTCCGCGGCCGGCGCGCATCTCGTCGACATCGACATTCCCGAGTTCGCCGAGCTCGCGCACCTCAACCGGCAGGGCGGCCTGACCGCATCGGAGTCCTGGTGGTGGCACGCCGACCTGCTCGAACGCCGCGAGGCCGAGTACGACCGGCGCGTGTCCGGGCGCATCCGGCGGGGCGCCGCGATGTCGGCAGCCGACTACCTGACGCTGCTGCGCGAGCGCGCCCGCTGGATCGCCGCAGTCTCCGGCCGCCTCGACGGCGACCTGATGCTGATGCCCACGGTGCCGGTCGTGGCCCCCGCGATCGGTGCGCTGCAGGACAGCGACGAGGCATACAGCCAGGCCAATCTGCTGCTGCTGCGCAACCCGACCTTCATCAACTTCCTCGACGGCTGCGCGCTGAGCCTTCCCTGCCATGCGCCGGGCGAAGCGCCGGTGGGGCTGATGCTGGCCGGATGCGGCGGGCAGGATGCGCGCGTGCTGGCGGCAGGAATGGCCGTCGAGCAGGTCCTGGGCGCGGGCGGCCGCTGACGCGACGCCGCTGCGCGACGAGCCACCACCCTGGAAGCCGGATGACCAGCGACAAGACCCCCGTGGAGCGCGCGTTCGACGATGCGCGTCGGTCGCCGCAGCCCGGCAGCGATGCGGGTGCGAGCCGCGACAGCGGCCCTGGTTCGATCGCAGCCTGGGGACGCACGCTGCACTTCGCCGCGCTCGCGCTGGCCACCGCGCTGTCGCCGTCGTGCTACGACCGGCGGATGCGCCAGGTCACGGCGCATCAGATCTACCTGTCCGGCTGGCAGGCGCTGCCCGGATTCCTGCTGGCCTGTACCGTGCTCGGGTTGGTGCTGATCCGCATCGTCGTCGACACCGCGCACGATTTCGGGCAGTCGCAGTACGCGCTCGAGCTCACCGTGCGCGTGCTGGTGCTCGAGCTGATCCCGCTGCTCGCCGCCTTGTCGGTCGCGCTGCGCTCGGGCGCCGCGATCGGTGCCGAGGTGTCGCTGATGCACGTGCGCGGCGAGTTCGACGCCATGCGCGCGGCCGGCGACGACCCGCTGAGACACGCGCTCGCCCCGCGTGTGTTCGGCGCGGTGGTGGCGGTGATGGTGCTCGCGTGGCTGAGCAGCGCGGCCGTGCTGCTGCTCGCGTACGAGGCGATGTACGGTCTTTCGCCGTGGGGGATCGCGCAATTCCTGCGCGTCACCGGACAGGTGTTCGGACCGATGACGGTCCTGGGTCTGGTGCTGAAGACGCTGTTCTTCGGGATGGCAGTGGCCGCGATTCCGATCGGCGCGGCGCTGGCGATCCCGCGCCAGCTGCAGAAAGTGCCGACCGCCGTGATGCGCGGCATGGTGCGACTCGGCATGACGCTGATCGTGATCGAGGTCGCGTTCCTGGCGGTGATGTATGGCTGACGAGCTCGAACGCCACGTGCGGATCAAGGCGGCACTGCTCCTCGCGCTGCTGCTGTTGCTGGTGCTGGGTTTCGCCGGCTACGTGCTGTACGCGCGCGGGACCTTCGAGAGCACCCAGCGCCTGGTGCTGATGGCAGCCAATTCCGAGGGCATCAGCGTCGGCGCCGACCTCGGCTTTTCCGGCTTTCCGATCGGCCGCGTCGAACGCATCGAACTGGCCCAGAACGGCCAGGCGCGCATCGAGATCGACGTTCCGAAGAAGGACGCGCGCTGGCTGCGGGCGGGCAGCGTGTTCACGCTCGAGCGCGGGCTGGTCGGCGGAGCGCGCCTGCGCGCCTTCACCGGCAACCTCGACGACGCGCCTCTGCCCGACGGCGCCGTGCGCGAAGTGCTGCGCGGCGACACCACCGACGAGCTGCCGGGGCTGATCGCCAACCTGAACAAGGTGCTGGAGAACCTCCAGGCGATGACGGCCCCCGAATCGAGCCTCAACACGAGCCTGGCCGGCGTCGGTGCGCTGGTCGCGCGCCTCGGCGAACGGCGCGGCGCGCTGTCGCTGATGCTCGGCGGCGAAGACGAGGCGAAGAAGGTGATCGACGCCATCGACAACGCGAACCGCCTGCTGGCATCGGTCGACGTGCTCGCCAGGCGGCTCGATGGCGCGGTGCGCGCGGCCGAGGGCACGCTGGCGAAGGCCGATGCGCGGCTGTTCGGCGACGCCGGGGTGGTCGAGGAGGCGCGCAAGGCGGCAGCTCAGCTCGGCCCCCTGCTCGCCGACGCCCGCGAAGCGCTGAAGAAGGCCGACGCTGCGCTCGCCGAGGCGCAGCGCATCGGTGCCAATGCGCGCGCAGCGACGGACGACCTCGGCGCCCTGCGGGCCGAAGTCGAGGCCAGCCTGCGCAAGGCGAGCGACCTGATCGACGAGGTGAACCGCAAGTGGCCGTTCCGCCGCGACACCGAGCTGAGGCTGCCGTGAGGGCCGGATGGATCGCGCTGGCCGGCTCGGTCGTGATGGCCGGTTGCGCCGGATCGCCGCCGGCTCCCGACTGGGCGTCGAACGCCCACGGCTCGCTCGCCCGCTACGAGGCCGCCTGGCTGCGCGGCGACACCCGCGTCGCTCAGGCCGAGTTCGCGCGCGCCCGCGCCGAGCTCGCGCGCACGGGCCGCCCGGAGCTCGTCGCGCATGCCGAACTGGTGCGCTGCGCGATGCGCACTGCGAGCCTCGACTTCGACGACTGCCCGGGTTTCCAGCCGCTCGCACAGGACGCAGGCGCCGCTGCGCGAACCTACGCCGACTACCTCGCGGGCCGTTGGCAGACGATCGATGCGACGCTGCTGCCGCCCCAGCACAGACCCGTGGTCGCGGGCGCCACCGCGCTGGAAGCCATCGAGGAGCCCGCGTCGCGGCTGGTCGCCGCGGGCGTGCTGCTGCGCACCGGCGGGATCGAACCGGCGGGCATCGCTCTGGCGGTGGAAACGGCATCCCGGCAGGGCTGGCGGCGCCCGCTGCTGGCCTGGCTGGCCGTGCAGCAACAGCGCGCCCGGGCGGCGGGAGACGTCGAGGCCGCCGCAGGCATCGGGCGCCGCATGGACCTGATCGCTCGCTGACGCCCGACAGCGCACGCCCCAAAGCGGGTCGCGATCCGACGGCGCGGCGCGCGATGGCTTACGCGATCGATCTCGGATAGGGTTCGATCCCAGCGCCCGGCGCGCATCGCCCGGGATGACCCGACATCGGAGGAGACATGGGCAAGTATCGTTCGGCAAAAGTCACCCAGGGCCCCGCCGCGGCCAGCGCCCGCATGCTGTGGCGCGCCACCGGCATGCAGGACGGAGATTTCGAGAAACCCATCGTTGCGGTGGCCAACTCGTTCACGCAGTTCGTTCCCGGCCACGTGCACCTGAAGGACATGGGCCAGCTGGTGGCGCGCGAGATCGAGGCCGCAGGCGGCAACGCGAAGGAGTTCAACACCATCGCCGTCGACGACGGCATCGCGATGGGCCACGACGGCATGCTCTACTCGCTGCCGTCGCGCGACCTGATCGCCGACAGCGTCGAGTACATGGTGAACGCGCACCGCGCGGACGCGCTGGTGTGCATCTCCAATTGCGACAAGATCACCCCCGGCATGCTGATGGCGGCGATGCGGCTGAACATCCCCACGATCTTCGTGTCCGGCGGCCCGATGGAGGCCGGCAACGTGCAGCGCGACGGCGCCTCGTTCAAGATCGACGTGGTCACCACCGCAGTCGCCACCAATCGCCCCGGCGTTTCGCCCGCCGAGGTCGCCGAACTCGAACGCAACGCCTGCCCCACCTGCGGGTCATGCTCGGGCATGTTCACCGCCAACTCGATGAACTGCCTGACCGAGGCGCTTGGCCTGGCGCTGCCGGGCAACGGCACGCTCGTCGCGACGCACGCCGACCGGCGCGGGCTGTTCACGCGCGCCGGCCGCATGATCGTCGAGCTGTGCCGCAGACACTACCTGGACGACGACACGAGCGTGCTGCCGCGCTCGATCGCGTCGCGCAGCGCATTCGAGAACGCGATGCGACTGGACGTCGCGATGGGCGGGTCGACCAACACGGTGCTGCACCTGCTGGCCGCCGCGCACGAAGGCCAGGTCGACTTCACGCTGGCCGACATCGACCGCATCTCGCGCTCCACGCCGCACCTGTGCAAGGTGTCGCCGTCGACAGCGCGCTGGCACGTCGAGGACGTGCACCGGGCCGGCGGCGTGATGGGCATCCTGGGCGAACTCGCCCGGCTCGACGTGCTCGACCTGGGCACGCCGATGATCCACGCGCCGTCGGTGCGCGAGGCGCTGGCGCGCTGGGACGTGCGCGGGCGGCCGTCGGCCGAGGTAGTCGACTTCTATCGCGCCGCGCCCGGACGCGCGCACAGCCTGACCGCGTTCTCGCAGGACAAGCGCTGGCCCTCGCTCGATCTCGACCGCGCCGACGGCTGCATCCGCGACGGCGCGCACGCTTATTCGCAGGACGGCGGGCTGGCGGTGCTGCGCGGCAACCTGTCGCCCGACGGCTGCATCGTCAAGACGGCCGGCGTCGACGAAAGCATGCTGCGCTTCAGCGGCAATGCCATCGTCTTCGAGGACGAGCACCAGGGCGCCAAGGCGATCCGCGGCGGGCTGGTCAAGCCCGGTCACGTGGTGGTGCTGCGCTACGAGGGTCCGCGCGGCGGTCCTGGCATGCAGGAGATGCTCAAGCTCACCCTGCTGCTGAAGTCGCACGACCTCGATCGCCACTGCGCACTGATCACCGACGGGCGCTTCTCGGGCGCGACCGCCGGCCTGTCGGTCGGCCATGTGTCGCCGGAGGCCGCCTCGGGCGGGGCGATCGGGCTGGTGGAGGACGGCGACGTGATCGAGTTCGACATTCCCGCACGGCTCGTCTCGCTGAGGGTCTCGGACGAGGCGCTTGCTGCGCGGCGGGCGGCGCAGGAGGCGCGCGGACGTTCCGCATGGAAGCCGAAGTCGCACCGCGCGCGCGCGCCGTGTCGACGGCCCTCAAGGCCTACGCGCTGCTGGCGACGTCCGCGGACCGGGGTGCGGTGCGCGACCTGTCGGCGTACGAGTGAGACGCGCCTCGCGTGCGTCCTCGGCGGCCGACAGGTGCGCGAGGGCGGCGTGATCGAGCAGGCAGACGCGGCCGTAGCCGCGCGCGATCACGCCCGCACGCTCCCATTCGTCGAGCAGACGATTCACGGTCTGGCGGGTGACCCCGACCATCGCGGCCAGATCCTCCTGCGTGACGCGCGGATCGGCGTGATCGGGGTCGACCACCTGCTCATGGTCCGACATCGCGAGCAGCGTCTGCGCGACCCGCGCCGGATAGGGAAGCGCCCGCATGCCCGACAGTTGCTCGAGGGCCGTCCGGAACAGCGCCACGACGGCACCGGCCAGCGCAAAGCAGTGCCGCCAGTCGCGCGAGACGATCTCGCGGAAGCTCGCACTCGACACATGCAGCAGCAGCGAAGCCTCGACCGCAACCGCGTTGTGCGGGCGCGGCCGGCCGTCGAACTCGGAGATGACGCCGAACCACAGCTCCGGGGCTGAAGGTGGAGAACAGGATCTGCTTGCCGGCCGGTGTGTACTGCGACAGCCGCACGCCGCCGCTGAGCACGGCGAAAATGCCGGTCGACACATCGTTGACGCTGTACACGCGTTCGCCGGCAAGGTAGCGGCGGGCACGGCGTGCTCCAGAAGCACATCGACCGTATCCGACGCCAGCCCGGCGAACCAGGGGTCGCGCTGCAACACCTTCAGCCACTCTCGTCGTTGCACGCATCGCTCCGGTGCCGGCAGTGCCCATCGCGCTGCCGGAAGTCGCCTCGAAGTGTAAAGACGACTACATTCCAACGTCCAGCGGACCTGTAGGGTTGCCCCATCGCCGGAAGGAGAACCCATGTCCGCCACGCTCGCGAACGTCTCGCTGGACGACAAGTACACGCTCGAGTCGGGCCGCGTCTATCTGTCCGGCATCCAGGCGCTGGTCCGCCTGCCGCTCGACCAGGTCCGGCGCGACCGTGCCGCCGGGCTGAACACCGGCGGGTTCGTGTCGGGCTATCGCGGCTCGCCGGTCGGCACCTACGACGACGCGCTGTGGGCGGCGCAGGACCACCTCGCGCGCCACAACGTGCGCTTCCAGTCAGGGCTGAACGAGGATCTGGCCGCCACCGCCGTCTGGGGCAGCCAGCAGGTGAGCCTGTATCCGAGCGCGCAGGTCGACGGCGTGTGCGGCATCTGGTACGGCAAGGGCCCGGGCGTCGACCGCAGCATGGACGTGTTCAAGCACGCGAACGCGGCGGGCAGCGCGCGCCACGGGGGCGTGCTGGTGGTCGCCGGCGACGACCATGCCGCGCAGTCGTCGACGCTGCCGCACCAGAGCGATCCGCTGCTGGCCGGCGCGATGATGCCGATCCTGAGCCCGTCGAACGTGCAGGACTACCTCGACCTCGGTCTTCTGGGCTTCGCACTGTCGCGCTTCTCGGGCTGCTGGGTCGGATTCAAGGCGATCGCAGAGACGATCGAGAGCTCGGCGTCGGTGAATGTCGACCCGAGCCGCGTGCAGATCGTGATCCCGGCGTTCGACATGCCGACGGGCGGCCTGAACATCCGCTGGCCCGACCCCGGCATCGAGGCCGAGAAGCGGCTGCACGGCCCGAAGATGGCGGCGGTGGCGGCGTTCGCGCGCGCCAATGCGCTGGACCGCACCGTGCTCGACGCCCCCGATGCGCGCTTCGGCATCGCGGCGAGCGGCAAGGCCTACCTGGACGCGCGTCAGGCGCTCATCGACCTCGGCATCGACACCGCGCGCGCCGCCGCGCTGGGCATCCGGGTGCGCAAGATCGGTCTGACCTGGCCGCTCGAAGAGACGGGCGCCCGCACATTCGCCCGCGGGCTGAGCGACGTGCTGGTCGTCGAGGAAAAAGCCGCCTTCGTCGAGGCCCAGCTGGTGCGCATCCTGTACCACGCGCGGCCCGGCGATCGCCCGTCGGTGGTCGGCAAACGCGACGAATCCGGCACCGTGCTGTTGCGCAGCGAAGGCGACCTGTCGCCACTGATGGTGGCGCGCGCGATCGTCGCCCGGCTCGAGCGCCTGGGTCTGGCCGACGACGCGATGCGCGCCCGCCTGGCCCGCCTCGAGCACTGCGAGCAGGCGCCGGCGGCGCTCGTGCTGCCGGGCGCGCAGCGCTCGCCGTTCTTCTGCTCGGGCTGCCCGCACAACACCTCGACCAACGTGCCCGAAGGCAGCCGCGCGATGGCCGGCATCGGCTGCCACATCATGGTGATGTGGCAGCCGGCGCGCCGCACGGCGACGTTCACGCAGATGGGCGGCGAAGGCGCGCCGTGGATCGGGCAGGCGCCGTTCGTCTCGCGACAGGCACGTGTTCCAGAACCTCGGCGACGGCACCTACGCGCACAGCGGTCTGCTCGCGATCCGCGCCGCCGCGGCCGCCGGCGTCAACATCACCTACAAGCTGCTCTACAACGACGCGGTCGCGATGACCGGCGGCCAGCCCGCCGAAGGCGGCTTCACCGTGCCGCAGATCGCGCGCCAGATCGCAGCCGAAGGCGCGCGCAGGATCGTCGATCGTCAGCGACGAACCCGAGAAATACGCGCGCGTGCGCGACCTGCCCGACGGGCACCGCCGTGCATCACCGCGCGCGCGCTCGACGCAGTGCAGCGCGCGCTGCGCGAGGTGCCGGGCCTGTCCGTGATCATCTACGACCAGACCTGCGCGGCCGAGAAGCGCCGCCGCCGCAAGCGCGGCGAGCTTTCACGACCCGGACCGGCGCGCTGTTCATCAACGAGGCCGTGTGCGAGGGCTGCGGCGACTGCTCGGTGAAATCGAACTGCGTGTCGGTGAAGGCGGTGCAGACCGAGTTCGGCCGCAAGCGGATGATCGACCAGTCCAGCTGCAACAAGGACTTCTCCTGCGTCGAAGGCTTCTGCCCGAGCTTCGTCACGCGTGGCCGGCGGCACGCCGCGTCGCGCCGCACCGTACCCGTGTCGCCGCGCCGCGCACGCGCGCCCCGCGCTGCCCGATCCCGTCGCGCCCGCACTCGACGCGGCCCTACAGCATCCTGATCACCGGCATCGGCGGCACCGGCGTGCTCACCGTCGGCGCGCTGCTCGGCATGGCCGCGCACCTGGAAGGCAAGGGCTGCTCGGTGCTCGACAACACCGGCGCTGCGCAGAAGAACGGCGCAGTGACCAGTCACGTGCGCCTGGCTGTCCGCGCCCGACGGCAACTCGTGCCGCAGCGCATCTCCGCCGGCAATGCCGATCTCGTGCTGGGCTGCGACATGGTCGTTGCCGCGAGCGCGCCGGTGCTCGCCACGGTCGACGCCGGCCGCACGTGCGCGGTGATCAACACCACGGTGCGAGCCGACCTCGGCATCGGTGATCGACCCGGACGTTGACCTCGCCGTCGCGCCGATGGCGCAGGCGCTGCGCGAGGCGATCGGCGACGACGCGCGCCGACTTCGTCGACGGCACCGGCCTGGCCACCGCGCTGATGGGTGACAGCATCGCGACCAACCTGTTCATGGTCGGCTACGCGTACCAGAAGGGTCTGCTCCCGCTGGGCCTCGGCGTCGATCGAACGCGCGATCGAGCTCAACGGCGTCGCCGTCGAGGCTCAGCCGCAGCACGTTGCACCTGGGGCCGGCTCGCGGCGCACGACCCGGCTTAGCATGGCCGCAGCCGCACAACGCGTGCCGCGCATCGAGATCGATGCTGTCGCCGAGCACGCCGGGTCGGACCCGGCGTCCGCGAGCGGCTTCCCGGCACTGGTCGAGCGGCGCGCAGCAGACGCTCACCGACTATCAGGACGCCGCGCTACGCGGCGCGCTTTCGCGCGCTGGTCGACGCGTCGCACTGGCCGGAGCAACGCGTTGCGCCCGGATCCGCCGCGCTGGCCGAGCCGTCGCGCGCGGACTTCCACAAGCTGATGGCCTACAAGGACGAATACGAGGTCGCGCGCCTGTACACCGATGGCCGCTTCCTGGAGACAGCTGCAACGCCAGCTTCGACGGGCGACCTCCGCCTGCGCTTCCACCTTGCTCCGCCGCTCCTGAGCCGAAGACGCGACCCGGCCAGCGGCCAGCCGGTCAAGCGCGGCTTCGGCCCGTGGATGTTCCAGGCGATGCGCCTGCTTGCGCGCCTGCAGCGGCCTGCGCGGCACGCGCGCTCGATCCGTTCGGCCGCACCGAAGAGCGCCGCACCGAGCGCCGCCTGGTCGACGAGTACGAACAGACGATCCACGAGGCTGCTCGGCCGCCTGGACATCGGCCGCCTGCCCGTGGCCGTGCAGCTTGCACGGCTGCCCGAGCAGATCCGCGGCTTCGGCCACGTGAAGGCGAAGCGCGAGCAGCCTGCGCACGAGGAACTGCTGCGCAGTTCCGCGAGATCAGCGAAGCTCCGCACGCTGCGCCGCTTCGGCGAGGCGAAATAGGCCACGGGCATGCCGATGCAGGCGCCGGACAACGAGGAGATTCATCGATGAAGTTCCTGATCGTGGGCGCCGGCGCGCTCGGGTCGATCGTGGCGGCGCACCTGGCGCGCGCCGGCACGCCGGTGGCGCTGCTGGCGCGCGGTCGCCGGGCCGATCACGTCGAGGCGCACGGCGTCACGCTCACCGGGCTGGTCGACTGCACGGTGCCGGTGCCCGGTGGTGCGGCCCGGCGACAGCCGATCGACGCCGACGTCGCTGATCCTGTGCACGAAGGCCTTCGACACCGACGCGGCGCTGGCGGCGTGCGCTTGGCTCCGGCACCGGTCGCGCTGTCGCTGCAGAACGGCGTGCTGAAGAACGACGAGCTCGTCGCCCGCTACGGCGCCGGCCAGGTGCTGGGCGCGACCGCGAGCATCTCCGGCGAACTGCTCGACGACGGCACCACGCGCTTCACGATGAACCAGGCCTGCCGATCGGCGAGCCCTCGGCGGCGGTCCGCGGCGCGGTCGCCGACATCGTCGGCGCGCTGAAGGCGGCCGGCATCGCCGCCGAAGCATCCGACGACATCCGCAGCGTCGAGTGGACCAAGTACGCGGGCTTCCTGCCGCTGTTCGCGCCGGCCCTGCTCACGCGCCAGTACACCTGGCGCAACCTGTCCGACCCCGACAGCGTCGATCGCGATCGCGCGGCTGATCCGGGAGACCTGCGGCGCTCGCCGCCGCCAGCGGCGTGCGCATCCTCGACCAGAAGGGCTTGCCGCTGAAGACGATCGCCGCCGCCCCGCCCGAGGAGGGCGCCCGTCTGGTCCGCAGCTTCGGCGCCGTTCTTCGGCGAGCGCGCCCCACTGCACCGGGTGTCGGCGCTGCAGGACCTGCTGCGCGGCGGGCGCCTCGAAGTCGACGCGATCCTCGGCTACGCGGTCGCGCTCGGGCAGCGCCTCGGCGTGCCCGTCCCGACCATCGAGACCTGCCACCAGTTCTGCGCGGTGCTGAACCGCGCGCAGGAGTGAACAACGATGCAACCGAACACATCGCCGCAGCGGCTCGACGCCACGCTGGACGACAAGTACACGCGCGACGAAGGCATCGTCTTCATGACCGGAATCCAGGCGCTGGTGCGCATGGTGCTCGACCAGCGCCGGCGCGACCGGGCGGCGGGCGCAACACCGGCGGCTACATCTCCGGCTACCAGGGCTCGCCGCTGGCCGCCTACGACGGCGCGCTGCGCAAGGTGCCCGGGCTGCTGAAGGAACACAACATCGTCTACCGGCCCGGCGTCAACGAGGAGCTCGCCGCCACGACGGTGTGGGGCTCGCAGTACGTCGGCATGTTCCCCGGCGCGAAGGTCGACGGCGTGTTCGGCGTCTGGTTCGCCAAGGGCCCGGGCGTCGACCGCGCGATGGACGCGCTGCGCCACACCAACTGGGCCGGCACCAGCAAGCTGGGCGGCGTGCTCGCGCTGCTGGGCGACGACCACGGCGCGAAGTCGTCCACCGTCGCCTGCTACTCCGACATCCTGTTCGAATCGATCGGCGCGCCGCTGCTGTACCCGAGCAACGTGCAGGAGATCCTCGAGTTCGGCCTGCACGGCATCGAGATGAGCCGCTTCTCGAGCGCGATGGTCGGCATGAAGCTGGTCGGCGAGATCGTCGAGAGCGCCGGCACCGTGCAGCTGCGACCGGGGCAGCCCGAGGTCGTGCTGCCCGAGTTCGACTTCCCGCCCGACGGTCTGGCGATCCGTCCGACCGAACTCGTGCTGATGCCGGTCGAGGAGCGCGTGTTCCACAAGCGGCTGTACGCGGCGCTCGCCTACGCGAAGGCCAACCGCCTGAACCGGATCGCGTTGAACCCCGGGCAGGCGACGATCGGCGTGGTGTCGGCAGGCAAGGCCTGGCAGGACGTGCGCAAGGCGCTGTTCGACCTCGGCATCGACGAACGGCGGGCCGAGGAGCTCGGCGTGCGCGCCCTGCAGATCGGCATGGTCTGGCCGGTCGAGCCCGACATCGTGCGCGAGTTCGCGCAGGGCCTCGAAACCGTGATCGTGGTCGAGGAGAAGCGACCGCTGCTCGAGGAGCAGATCCGCTCGATCCTGTATGGCACGCCGAATGCGCCGCGCATCGTCGGCAAGGTGTCCGAAGGGTACGTGTACGACGCGAAACCGAAGTGGCAGTTCCCGAACTTCGGCGAGACGAAGCCGGCGATGGTCTCGCAACTGCTGGCCGGCCTGCTCGCCGCGAAAGACCCGCGCTACGCCGACTGGAAGCCGCCGCAGGTCGCGGCCGCTGCGAGTGCGGCCGTGCTGCGCACGCCGAGCTTCTGCTCGGGCTGCCCGCACAACCGGTCGACGAAAGCTGCCCGAAGGCAGCCGCGCGATGGCCGGCATCGGCTGCCACGGCATGGCGGTGTACCTGTCGCCCGAGACCACCAAGACGGTGGCGCAGATGGGCGGTGAAGGCATGCACTGGCTCGGCCAGCAACCGTTCACCGACGAGAAGCACGTGTTCGCCAACATCGGCGACGGCACCTACGCGCACTCGGGGTCGCTGGCGATCCGGCAAGCCGTCGCCGCGGGCGTGCCGATGACCTTCAAGCTGCTGGCCAACGGCTTCGTGTCGATGACCGGCGGCCAGCCGATCGCCGGCGGCCAGACGGTGCCGCAGATGGTCGACGCGCTGCGGGCCGACGGCGTGCAGAAGGTCGTCGTCGTCACCGACGACCTGGCCAAGTACGCGTCGGCGAAGTTCCCCGCCGACGTGCCGCTGCTGCACCGCTCCGAGCTGGAGCGCGTGCAGCGCGAGCTGCGCGAGTACCCGGGGGTCTCGGTGCTGGTCTACGAGCAGCCCTGCGCGACCGAGCGGCGGCGACTGCGCAAGCAGGGCAAGTGGGACGACCCGGCGAAACGCACGTTCATCAACAGCGCGGTGTGCGAAGGATGCGGCGACTGCGGCAAGGTCTCGACCTGCCTGTCGATCGAACCGATCGACACCGAGTTCGGCCGCAAGCGGCGGATCAACCAGTCGTCGTGCAACAAGGACTTCACCTGCACCGAGGGGTTCTGCCCGAGCTTCGTCACCGTCCACGGCGGCGCGCTGCGCAAACCCGACAAGACGCCGAAGACGGCGGTCGAACCTTTCGAGGTACCCGAGGCGACAGTGCCGGTCCTGGCCGGCCGCAGCCATCCGTTCAACGTGCTGGTGGGCGGCATCGGCGGCACGGGGGTCATCACGATCGGCCAGGTGCTCGGCGTGGCGGCGCACGTCGACGGCAGCCACGTCGCCTCGCTCGACATGATGGGCATGGCGCAGAAGTACGGCGCCGTTTTCTCGCACCTGCACTTCTCCGCCGACCCGGCGCACCTGACCGCGCCGCGCGTGAGCGTGGGCGAGGCCGACACGCTGATCGGCTGCGACCTGATCGTCGCCTCGGGCGACGAGCCGGTGTCGACGCTGGCGCGCGGCCGCAGCCACGCGATCGTCTGCAGCGACCTGATCGCGACCGCCGAGTTCGCGCGCAATGCCGACTGGGCTGCCGAACGCCGAGGCGCTGATCGACCGCATCCGCGCCGGCACCGGCGACGCCGGACTGACGACGGTGGACGGCCAGCGCCTGGCCGTCGCGCTGATGGGCGACGCGATCGCCGCCAACATGATGATGGTCGGCATCGCCTGGCAGAAAGGGCTGATCCCGCTGTCGCGCGCGGCGATCGAACGCGCGATCGAACTCAACGGCGTGTCGGTCGCGATGAACCGCAAGGCCTTCCACTGGGGCCGCTGCATCGCGGACGACCCGGCGCGCGTCGAGCGACTGGTGTCGGGCGGGCAGGTGATCCAGTTCCACCGGCGCGAGGCCGCCGCGACGCTGGACGACACGGTCGCGCGCCGCGTCGGGCTATCTCACCGAGTACCAGGATGCCGCTCTGGCGAAGCGCTACACCGACCTGGTCGACGCGGTGCGCGCGCGGTCGACGCCGCGCCCGCGCGCAAGCAACGCCTGGCCACGGCGGTGGCGCACGGCTGGTTCAAGCTGCTGGCGGTGAAGGACGAGTGGGAGGTGGCGCGGCTCTACACCAGCGACGCGTTCCGCAAGGAACTCGAGCAGACCTTCGAGGGCGACTACACGCTGCACTTCCACGTCGGCGCGTGGCCGTTCGCGCGCACCGACCCGACCACCGGCCGCCCCGTCAAGCGCGAGGTCGGCCCCTGGCTGATGCGCGTGTTCGGCGTGATGGCGACGCCTGCGCGGGCTGCGCGGCTCGTGGCTCGATCCGTTCCGCAACGGCGAGGAACGCCGTCTCGATGCGGCGCTGCGCACGCAGTACGAACAGGACGTGCGCGCACTGATCGCCGCGCTGAGCGACGCCAACTACGACACGGCAGTGGCGATCGCGTCGCTGCCGCGAAGATCCGCGGCTTCGGCCACGTCCGCCAGGCCAGTGCCGACACCGCCGGCGCCGAGCGCGCGCGTCTGCTGCAGCAGTTCGCGAACCCCATCCAACAGATCCGAAGGGCAGGCTGACATGACCGTGATCGCCGCACCCGCGCCCCTGCGGGCCTACATCGAATCGATCTTCCGCGCCGCCGGCAGCCGTGACAGCGAAGCACGGCAGATCGCCGAGCACCTGATCGAGGCCAACCTCACCGGCCACGACAGCCACGGCGTGGGCATGGTACCGGCCTACATGCTGCACCTGCAGAAGGGCTGGGTGAAGCCGAACCAGACGCCGGTGCGCGTCGGCGGCACCGGCTCCTTCGCCGTGTTCGACGGCGGGATGGGCTACGGCCAGCCGATCGTCAATGCCGTGATGGCCGAGGCCGCGCAGATCGCCCGCACCCACGGCGTGGCCGTCACCACGCTGCGCAACTCGCAGCACATCGGCCGCGTCGGCTTCTACGCCGACCGCCTCGCGGCGCAGGGTCTGATGTCGATCCACTTCGTCAACGCCGTCTACGAAGTGCCCTCGGTGGCGCCCTTCCGCGGCAGCGATCCGCCGCCTGATGACGAACCCGGTGTGCGTCGCGATCCCGGGCACGCAGTCGGTGCTGCTCGACTTCGCCACGTCGACGATCGCGCTGGGCAAGGTGCGCGTCGCCTACAACAAGGGCGAGCAGGTCGCGCCGGGCCGGCTGATCGACCACACGGGGCAGCCGACGACCGAACCGAAGGTGATGTTCGAAGAGCCCAAGGGCGCGCAGACCGCGTTCGGCGAGCACAAGGGCTGGGCGCTGGCGTTCGTCGCCGAGGTGCTGGGCGGTGCGATGGCGGGTGCGCCGCGCAGCGGCGACGGTTTCCAGGCAGGCGCGGTCTGGTCAACGGCATGATGTCGATCGTCATCGAACCGGGCCGGCTGATCGACGGCGGCTGGTTCGACGCGGCGCGGTCACGCGCTGACCGACTACGTGAAGGCCTCGCCCGCCGGCCGACCCCGACAAGCCGGTGCTGGTGCCCGGCGAGCCGAGCAGCGCTGCTCGCAGGCGCAGCGCGGCCGCGACGGCATCCCGATCGACCCGACCACCTGGAAGCAGATCGGCAACTGCGCGAAGACGCTGGGGCTCGCCATCCCCGAGTTCCCGATCGTCGCCGACTGACGCGCGCCGGTCTCGCGGCTGGCCGACTGAATCACCGGCGCGCGCGATCCTCGGCAAGACCGCGTCGCCATCGAACATCGCCGGCCACGTCGGCGACAAGGGCGTGGAGCTGATGCGGCGGGTGAAGCGGGCGCTGGATCCGGACGGGATCTTCAATCCGGGGAAGATCTTCTCGCTGTGAGCGATGGAATCGGGGGCGCGATTCGATCTGGCCTGATTGCCACCCAAATCTGGCCATGTTAGCCTGATCGTCCGCTGATTGAAGTCCGCTGCGAAGGACGACGAGATGCAGGTCAACATCTTCGAAGCCAAGAACCAGCTCTCCCGCCTGATTCGGATCGCCCAGTCGGGCGAGGAAGTCATCATCGCCAACCGCGGCGAGCCGGTGGCGCGACTGGTCCCCGCTGCGCCCCCACCGACCGAGCTTCACCCGAAGGGGAGCGCGTCTGCGTTGCTGGCATGGCTCGAGTCGAACCCGCTGCCGCCGCGGATGCGTCGCAGCCACGAGTCGATCGACGCGGACATCGCCGCCGAACGTGCCTCCTGGGACTGATCGTGCCGGCCGGAGAACGGCGGGTCTATCTGGATTCCTGCCTGTTGATCTACCTCGTCGAGCAAGACCCGGTCTTCGGGAATCGGGTTGCCGGCGCGCTGCGCGAGAGCAATCCCGGCCGGTTCGCCATCTCTCCGCTGGTGCGGATGGAAGTCCTCGTCGAGCCGATCCGCATCGCGGACCTCGCGCTGCAGCGACGCTACGAACGGGCGCTGGAAGCACTGATCCTGCTCGACATGCCGGCCGAGGTCTACGACACCGCCGCCATCCTGCGCGCCCGCTTCGGCCTGCGCACGCCCGATGCACTGCACCTGGCGTGTGCCCAACACCACGGGTGTCAGGCGCTCTGGACCAACGACGAGCGGCTTGCGCGTGCCGGCCTCGGACTTGCGAGAAATATCTTGGCGGATCCGGCCTGAGCAGAACCACCTTCGGCAGCAGAGCGGCAACCATCGGCGGGCGCCTGCTGCGGGATACCTTGCTCCTCGCAGTCTGCAAGGCGTTCGTTCAACGCCGCAGCAACAAGGGGATCAGACCCAACGCGGTGATCGCGGCCATCACCCACCAGGCCAGGCGAAAAGCCGCGATGTGCTCCTCCGCCGAACCCTGCGAGCCGACGATGGCCACGAAGATGGCGACACCGACGGCGAACCCGATCTGCCGAACCATGTTGACCACGCCGGACCCGGTGGCGAACGACGACGCCGGAAGCTTCGCGGTTGCGACGCCCATCAGCGTCGGCAGCGTCAGCCCGACCCCGATTCCGGACGGGATCACGCACAGGATGGCAAACGCCAGGTCGGCCTGCGCCCCGGCCAGCACGGCCCACACGATCACGCCCGCTGAGAAGACGGACAGTCCGCATGCCACGACCATCGCAGCGCCGAACCGGGCGATCAACGGCCCGGCGAGAAGCAGGGACGTGACCGGAACCATGAAGGGACCCGGCGCGATGGCCATACCGATCTTCATGGCGGGCCAGTGCCACACGCGCTCCTGCCACAGCACCAACGAGAGCAGGAAGCCGCCGAATGCGGTCGAGAACAGGACCATCGTCAAGCTCGCACGTGTGAAGTCCCCGATGCGGAACAACGCAGGGTCGACGAACGGATTGTCCGATCTCAGGCAGTGCGCGACGAACAATGCCAGCGCCACCGCCGCCAGGGCGAAGCTCGCGGCGAGTGCGGGCGCGCTCCAGTCGCCGTCATCCAGTTTCACGATTCCGAACGTCAGCGCGGCGATCCCGACCGTGATCAGGAGTGCAGCCCAGAGATTCGGTGCGGGGACGTCGTGACCGGCAACCCTGGGCAGCCTGATCCAGCCCACCGCCAGGGCGATCAGACCGATCGGAACGTTGACCAGGAAGATCCATCGCCAGCTGGCCGTGACCAGCAAGCCACCGACCAGGGGCCCCAGCGCGGCAGCGAACCCGCCGACCGCAGCCCAGACGCGGACCGCTCCGGCGCGACGCTCGGCCGGAAAGGTCGCCAGGATCAGCCCCATCGACGTCGGCGTGAGCAATGCGGCCCCTGCAGCCTGCAGGAGACGGAAGAGAACCAGGGATTCGACGCTGCCGGCGAGTGCGCAGGCGGCCGACGCGGCGGTGAACACGGCAATGCCAGCGAGAAAGCTGACGTTTCTGGGGAAGCGCTCGGCCATCCGACCGCAGAAGATCAGCAGCGCCGCATAGACGATGGCGTAGCCGTTCAGGATCCAGGACAGATTCCCCAGGTCCGGTTCATTGAACTCCCGCGCGATGTCGGGCAGCGCGACGTTGACGATGAACAGGTCGAGATTGGCCAGCACGATGCCGGCGCAGACGATGAACAGGACCTGGTTCGGAGAAGCTGTCCTGGTCATCGATTCTCTTCTCCCTGTGGCGGCGCCGGACCGCTTTGCGCAAACCGCGCCATTGAACACCGACCGCTCTGCATGGCCGCGAGGCCACTTTTTGCTGACGACCGTCACGAATAAACACAATCGTGACGATCGCAATCAATAATGTCAAGATACGGTTCAGCGCAACCGGAGAGGTGGAGTCATGCGGGTTTCGAAGGAACGAGCGGCCGAGAATCGTGAGCGCATCCTGACCGCAGCCGCCCGATTGTTCCGGGAGCGTGGCCTGTCGGGCGTTGGCGTCGATGCCCTGACCGAAGCCGCCGGACTGACCCACGGCAGTCTCTACAGCCGGTTCGGCTCCAAGGAACGTCTGGCCGTCGAAGCGCTGGGCCACGCCCTGAGCACGAGTGCCGCACGGCTGGGCGACGCCCGGACCCTGGACGACTACGTCTCCAGATACCTGTCCGCGGACCATCGGGAGCGGCCCGGCGATGGCTGCGCGTTGGCCGCCCTCGGAGGGGAGATGCCGCGCCAGGGCGCGACGATCCGACGCTGCTTCACCGACGCGGTTCGGGGCTTCATGAAGCGGATCGCGGGTTTGAAGCCCGCGGGGCGACGGTCCGAGGACGAGGCGCTGGCCATCGTCGCGACGATGGTCGGCGCGCTGACCCTGGCGCGCGCCGTCGACGATCCGGATCTGTCGGACCGCATTCTGGCCGCAGCGCGCAAACGGTTGGCGTCGCGCTAGATGCCCGACGCCTTCACTCGATTCCCGACCAACACACAGGAGCGCGAACCATGACCCAGTCCGACCAGCCTGGCGCACAGGCTTCAAGGCAAGACGTGGCGCTGATCATCGGAGGTGGCCCCGGGATCAGCTCGAGCTGCGCGAGGCTTTTCGCGAACAGCGGCATGCGCGTCGGCGTTGCCGCCAGGAATCCGGACAAGCCGGTGCTCCTGACCCTGGAGAAGACTCATGGCGTGCGTCGATACGCATGCGACGCCAGCGAGCCAGCGGCAGTGGAGGCGCTGTTCCGGAGTGTCGTTCAAGATCTCGGAGTCCCCACCCTGGTCGTGCACAACATCGATGGCCGGGTGCCCGGCATCTTCGGCAAGAGCGTCACCGACGCCGACCCGGACATGGTGATCGAAACGCTCCGGAACTCGGCGATCAGCGCGTTCCTGGTGGGACAACAGGCGGCCCGACTCATGCGGGGACAGGAGCCGGACACCAACGGCGCGAAAGGCACGATCATCTTCACGAATGCGAGCGCGGCGCTCAAAGGCTTCCCGTCGAGCAGCGCGTTCGCAATGGCGTGTCAAGCCAAGTCCGGGCTCGCGCAGAGCATGGCAAGGGAGTTGATGCCGCAGGGCATCCACGTCGCGAACGTGCCGATCGACGCGGCGATCGGCTGGACGCAGGACGACGGCACCCGGGCACACCGTCGTGCAGGAACAGCCGTCGACGACAACATGGCGGACCCGGAGCACATCGCCGAAACCTACCTGCAACTCCATCGCCAGCATCGATCGACCTGGGCATTCGAGGTCGTCCTGCGACCGTGGCTCGAGCGCTGGTGAGGGGCCGCTGGGTTCAGGTCAGGTGAACGTCGACGGAGCCAAGCGCACCGAAATCGGCAACGATGCGCTCGCCGCGCTGTGCAATCCACGGCTGGGTCCAGGTGCCGGTACTGACGATTTCGCCGGCCCGCACCGTGCCGCCGCGGCGGCCGATGTCGGCGACGTAGTCCGACAGCGCGTCGAGCGGGTGGCCCATCACGGCTGCCCCGGCGCCCTCGCGCACCGTCTCGCCGTCGACTGCGAGGCGCACGGTCGCCGCCGCGAGGTCGAGCGCGCGCCATTCGACGCACGACGCGCCGACAACCAGCGCGCCGGCGTAGGCAAGGTCGGCCTCGATCGCCACCGGAGGCGCTGCCGTCGAATCGGTGAACCGGCTCTCGGCCAGCTCGATCACCGGGAACACCGCGTCGATCGCGGCCAGCAGCGCCGCGCGCGACGGAGCGCCGTCGCGGCCGTCGAGATCGGCTCCGAAGCGAACGCCGAGTTCGGGTTCGACGACGCACGACACGAAGCGATCGCGCGGCAGGGTCGCCGGGCTGTCGTGCACACGCGCGGACAGGATCGGCCCGATCAGCGGCCGCCGCAGCCCCAGCCGGGCCAGCATCACCGGGTTCGTGGCTGCCAGCTTGGCGCCGGCGACGCGGCCGCCAAGGCGCTCGATCAGCCGAGCCGTGTTCAGCGCGGCGATCACGCGCGCTTCGTCCTCGCTGCAGCGCTGGGCGATTCCGTCGGGCACTGCCATCGCGCGGTGCGACAGCGCAGCGTCGAGCAGCGCGTCCGCAAAGGCGGCGAGGTCGGGTGACAGCGCGGCGCGCAACTCGGCGACGGCGGAGGGAGTCGTGGGAACGTTCATCGGGATGCGCCTCGCGGAAATGCGGTCACGGTGGCCGGACGACCGACATCCCGCCGGGGCGGTTCGACTGCCGCGGCGAACGTGGCGCAGCCGCCCGACAGGATCGACCGAACGGCTGATCGAACGGCTGGTTGCATGTCCGTGACCAGGGTGATACACATCATATACACATTGCAGGTGCAGGAATGAGAACAAACATCGAACTGGATGACCGACTGGTGCGCGCGGCAATGAAGAAGGCCGGGGTCACGACCAAGCGCGCCGCCGTCGATGCCGCACTGCGCGCGTTCGTCCAGCCGCCGCCCGACTACCGCAAGCTGCTCGGCCTGCGGGATGCGGACCCGATCGCCCCCGGCTACGACCCGAAGGCGCACACGCCCGCCGCCTGGGTGGCAGCCGAACCGCCGCAACGGCGCGCGGCGGCAACTGCGGCCGATGCGCGCCCCGAGGCGACCGCGCCGCGCACCGGCCCGAAACGTCGTCCCGCGCCGAGCCGCGGCCGCTGAGCACAGGCAGGACGACCGAAGCGGTCGAGGAAGCACCCTGCGGCGGGCGACCAGCCGCGCGCGCCGAACGGGGAAGGGAGAACGCCACTCGTGCTCGTCGACAGTTCCGTATGGATCGACTTCCTGCGCGGCGGTCGCACCCGGGCCAGCCTGATGCTGCAGCAGGCTCTCCAGGACCGCGCGAGCGTGTCGACCGCGACGCCCATCGTGCAGGAGGTTCTGCAGGGAGCCCGGGATGCAGCCCACTTCGCGCGCCTGGCGGCGGCATTCGCCGTGTTGCGGGTTCTCGCACCTGCCGACCCGCGCGGCGCCACCATCGAAGCCGCACGCCTCTTCGCCCGCGCCCGCTGGCGGGGGTGGACGATCCGTGCGTCCAACGATTGCCTGATCGCGGTGCTCGCGATCGAACACCACGTCCCCCTGCTGACTCTCGACGCCGACTTCCGGCGCCTGCAGATGCTCGCACCCCGCCTTCGCATCATCGACCCGTGAACCCCGGGCGCGGGCCGCGTTCAATCCGGCGCGCCCAGCACCCGCTCCGGATTGAGCGATGTTCTTCGGATCCATCGTCCGCTTCAGCGCGCGCATCAGGTCGATCTCCGCCGCGCTGCGCGTGTGGCCGAGGTATGCGCGCTTGAGCATGCCGATGCCGTGCTCGGCCGAGATCGATCCGCCGTAGCGTGCGACCAGGTCGTAGACCGTCCGTTCGACCTGCGGTCGTAGCCGTCGGCGAGCCGTTCGGCTCTGGCCACCGCCAGGTGCAGGTTGCCGTCGCCGGCGTGGCCGAAGACGACCGTCTCGCAGCTCGGGTCGATCAGGCCACGCGCGACCGCCGCAAGGTCGACCGCGAACGCGTCCATGTCGGCGATGCGCAGGCTGACGTCGAAGCCGACGTGCGGGCCGAGCGTGCGCGACACCTCGATCGCCAGGTCGCGCATGTGCCAGAGCGCGCGGCCTCGCTGCCGGACTTCGCGATCACCGCGTCGTCGACGACGCCCTCGTTCGAGCGCGTCGGCGAGCGCGCGCTCGAAGCGCTCGCGCAACGTGTCGCCATCGGTGCCCGACGCCTCGGTCAGCACGTAGAACGCGATGCGCATCGGGCATCGGCGCCGGCGCCCGGCTTCAGCGCAAGGAAGCGCGTGTAGTACGTCCTTCCACAGCGCCTCGAACGCAGTCAGCTCGCCGCCCAGCCGCGGGCGCAGGTGGCGCAGCAGCGCGCGGACCTGGGCGAAGTCCGCGCAGGCCGCAGAAGGCGACCGCGGTGTCGGTCGGCTTCGGGATCAGCCGCAGCACCAGCCGCGTGACGACGCCCAGCACGCCTTCGCTGCCGATGAACAGCTGCTTCAGGTCGAAGCCGGTGTTGTTCTTCACGAAAGGCTTGAGGCCGTCGAGGACCGTGCCGTCGGCGAGCACCGCTTCGACGCCGAGCACCAGGTCGCGCGTCATGCCGTAGCGGATCACGCGGTTGCCGCCGGCGTTGGTCGACGACGTTGCCGCCGATCGTGCAGCTGCCGCGACCGCCCAGGTCGAGCGGGAAGGCGCAGGCCCATCGGTTCGAGCGCGCTCCTGCAGCGCCTGCAGCACCACGCCGGACTGCACGATCACGGTGCCGGCGTCGGCGTCGATCGACTCGACCGCGTTCATGCGTTCGGTCGACAGCACGACTTCGCCCGGATGCGGCAGGCAGCCGACAGCACCAGCCCGGAACGGCCGCCCTGCGTCACGACCGCGACGCCGGCGGCGTTGCAGATCGCGAGCGCGCGGCGAGACCTCGGCGGTGTTGGCGGGCCGCACGACCGCCAGCGGCGGCGCACCGCGGTTTCCGAGCACGTCCTCGCGGTAGCGCTCGTCCGATGTCCTTGACCTGCGAGCACGCAGGTCTCTCCGAGCGCGGTGCGCAGCGCGGTCACGACAGGTGCTTCCATGACGCCTCCTCGATCGACGAAATAAGTGGCGCGCGCCTTGCGGCGCGCGTCGCGGCACCAGCTTCCGCCCGCACGAGAGGGCTTCGGGCCGATGCCGCAGTCCAGCGGTACCGACGAATCCAGCGGTAACGACGAAGTGTGCCGGCGCGCCCGCCGCCACGCCACCGGTGGCACTGCGGGTTCGCAGGGTTCCGGAATCCGCCGGCCGCGCGTCTACAATTTCCGCCATCGAAACCCCGATCCCCGGTGCGCCGCGCCGGGGCCACCGATCCGACGGAGAGAATTCATGAACCCCCAGATCTGGCGCCACACCCTCGGCGACGTGCTGCGCCGCACCGCCGCCCGTCTGCCCGACAAGACCGCGATCGTCTGCGGCGACGTGCGCTGGACCTACCGCGAGTTCGACACCTTGTGCACGCGGCTGGCCAACGGCTTCGCGTCGATCGGCGTGAAGACGGGCGACCACGTCGCGATCCTGTCGCGCAACTCGCACGCGTTCGCGGCGGTGCGCTTCGCGCTCGCGCGCATGGGCGCGGTGATGGTGCCGATCAACTTCATGCTCGGCGCCGACGAGGTCGCCTACATCCTGCGCCACGCCGGCGCGCAGACCCTGTGCGTGGGCCCCGACATGGTCGAGCTCGGCGGCACCGCGGCAGCCCGCGACACGGCGGTGAAGCAGATGGTCTGGCTGCCGGGCGAGGATCCGGCGCAGGCGCCCGCCGGCATGCGCAGCTTCGAGTCCCTGCTGTCCGACGACCGCACGCCGCCGCAGCCCGACATCGACGGCAGCAGCCTGCTGCAGATCATCTACACCAGCGGCACCGAGTCGCTGCCGAAGGGCGCGATGCTCACCCACGACGCGGTGCTGTGGGAGTACGTGAGCTGCATCGTCGAAGGCGAGATGAGCGAGAACGACCTGATCGTGCACGCGCTGCCGCTCTACCACTGCGCCCAGCTCGACGTGTTTCTCGGCCCCGGTGTGTACACCGGCGCCACCAGCGTGATCACCGGCAAGCCCACCGCCGAGAACATCCTGGGCCTGCTGTCGAAGTACAAGGCCAACTCGTTCTTCGCGCCGCCGTCGATCTGGATCGCGATGCTGCGTTCGCCGGCCTTCGAGTCCAGCGATCTGTCGGCGCTGGCACGCGGCTACTACGGCGCGTCGATCATGCCCGTGGAAGTGCTGGCCGAGATCCAGCGCCGCATGCCGCAGGTGCGCCTGTGGAACTTCTACGGCCAGACCGAGATCGCGCCGGTGGCCACCGTGCTCAAGCCGCACGACCAGGTGCGCAAGGCGGGCTCGGCCGGTCGCGCGGCGATCAACGTCGAGACCCGCGTGGTCGACGACGACATGAACGACGTCGAGCCCGGGCAGGTCGGCGAGATCGTGCACCGCTCGCCGCAACTGCTGCTGGGCTACTACCACGACCCGGAGCGGACCGCGGCGGCGTTCAGCGGCGGCTGGTTCCACAGCGGCGACCTCGGGGTGCTCGACGAGGAGGGCTACCTGACGGTGGTCGACCGCAAGAAGGACATGATCAAGACCGGCGGCGAGAACGTCGCGAGCCGGGAGGTCGAGGAGATGGTCTACCGCGTGCCCGGCGTGTCCGAGGTCGCGGTGGTCGGGCTGCCGCATCCGTACTGGATCGAGGCGGTCACCGCGGTGATCGTCGTGAAGGCCGGCCACACGGTCGGCGAGGCGCAGGTGATCGACTACTGCAAGGCCCACATGGCGCACTTCAAGGTGCCCAAGGCCGTGGTCTTCGTCGACGCACTGCCGAAGAACCCGAGCGGCAAGATCGTGAAACGCGAGCTGCGCACGCGCTTCGAAGGCCTGCTCAAGACAGGCTTGACGGCCGCCGCGGGGTGGTAGGCTCGGCGCATGCCCGAGCCCCTGATCGAACTCACCGGCGTCGCGAAGCGTTTCGCCAACGGCACGCAGGCCCTGGCCGACTGCTCGATGCGGATCGCGCCGGGCGAGTTCGTCGCGCTGCTCGGCCCCTCCGGCTGCGGCAAGAGCACCGTGCTGCGCATGATCGCCGGGCTGATCCGGCCTGACGCCGGCACCCTGCGCGTGGCGAGCTGGACACCGCGACAGCGACGGCCCGCGCGGCAGTCCCGGTGACGACGCCGCCGCGCGGCAGGCCGGCGCGCCGGCGCCGGAACAGCGCGCGTCGGCCGCCTTCGTGTTCCAGGAGCCCACGCTGATGCCCTGGGCGCCGGTGTTCGACAACGTCTGGCTGCCGCTGCGCATTGCGGGGCAGTCGCGCGACCAGGCGCGCGAGGCGATCGAGGCGGCACTGGCAACGGTCGGGCTGAGCGACTTCGCACGAGGCATGGCCTCGCGAACTGTCCGGCGGCATGAAGATGCGCGTGTCGATCGCGCGCGCGCTGGTCGCCCGGCCCCGCCTGCTGCTGATGGACGAGCCTTTCGCGGCCCTCGACGAGATCACGCGCATGCGGCTCAACGACGACCTGCTGCGCTGGTGGCGCGACAGCGGCCTGACCGTGGTCTTCGTCACGCACAGCGTCCACGAGGCGATGTTCCTGAGCGAACGGGTGCTGGTGATGAGCGCGCGGCCCGGCCGGGTGGTGGCCGAATTCGCCGTCGACGCGCCCTATCCGCGCGACGACGACCTCCGGACCTCGCAGGCCTTCGCACGCCTGTGCACCGAGGCATCGCGCGCGCTGCGCGCGACCATGGGAGACACGCGTTGAGCCGCGACAGCGGGACCGGCTCGACGAACCGCGCCGCGACCGGACTGATCGTGCCCGCCGCGCTGCTGCTCGGCTGGGAGCTTCTGGTCCGCATCGCGCAGATCCCGCACTACATCCTGCCCGCGCCGAGCCTGGTGCTGGCCACGCTGTGGACGAACCTCGGCTCGCTGATGCAGTCCTGGTGGTTCACGGTGAAGATCACTTTCGGCGCGCTCGCGCTGTCGGCGGTGCTCGGCGTCGGTCTGGCGGCACTGTTCGCAATGTCGCGCTGGGCCGAGCGCATGCTGCTGCCGGTCGCGATCGTTCTGCAGGTCACCCCGATCGTCGCGATCGCACCGCTGATCCTGATCTATGTCGACAGCACCACTGCCGCGCTGCTCATCTGCGCCTGGATCGTCGCGTTCTTCCCGATCCTGTCGAACACGGTGATCGGTCTGCGCTCGGCGGACGCGAATCTGAAGGACCTGTTCACGCTGTACCGGGCCAGCCGCTGGCAGCGCCTGCGCCTGCTGCTGGTGCCGTCGGCGCTGCCGTACTTCATGGCGGGACTGAAGATCGCCGGCGGCCTGAGTCTGATCGGTGCGGTGGTCGCCGAGTTCACGGCCGGCGCGGCCGGCCGCGAGACCGGACTGGCGTCGCGCATACTCGAGGCGAGCTTCCGCACCGAAGTGCCGAAGATGTTCGCCGCGCTGCTGCTCGTGTCGCTGACCGGGATCGCGATCTTTCTTTTGTTCAACGCGCTCGGCCGCGTGCTGCTGGGTCGCTGGCACGAGACCGAGCACGGACGGACGGACCGGGACGGTCCGTAACAGGGCGGTCGCCGTGCGCGGGGCCCGCGATCGGCGAACGCGACGACGAGCTCTACGGCGCGCTGGGCCCGGAAGCCCAGGCGCTGTCCGAACCGAAACGCGATGGAGTGATCCGACATGCAAACCACCTTCCGATCCTGGCGACTGTTCGACGAAGACGGCGCCGTCACCGGCCGGCTCGTGCACCGGCCCTGCGACGAGCTCGAACGCGAAGCCGGCGTGCTGATCCGCGGCCTGTACGCGGGCGTCAACTACAAGGACGCGCTCGCCGGCCTGAACCGGGCGAAGATCGTGCGGCGATTTCCGTGCACGGCCGGCATCGAGCACATCGGGCGGGTGTTGCGCTCGGACGATCCGCGCTTCGCTCCCGGCGATGCCGTGGTCGTGCACGGGTTCAACATCGGCGCCGACCGGGACGGCGGCTACACCGAGCTGATGGCGGTGCCGGCGGACATGGTGCTGAAGCTGCCGGCAGGCCTCGAGCCGTTCGAGGCGGCGATCGTCGGCGTCGCCGGCTACACGGCGGCGCTCGCGATCGATGCGATGGAGCACAACGGGCTCGCTGCACAGGGCGGACCGGTCGCCGTCAACGGCGCCACCGGCGGAGTCGCGAGCCTCGCGATCGACATGCTGGCGGGCCGGGGCTACGAAGTGCACGCGATCACGCGGCAGGCCGACGACGGCTGGCTGCGCGGCCTCGGCGCCGCGCAGGTGAGCGCGCCCGAACCGGTGGGCAAGCGTCCGCTGGAGAGCGCCCTCTGGGCAGGCGCTCTCGACTCGCTGGGCGGCGCGGCACTCGACGGCCTGGTGCGAACGATGCAGCAGGACGGTGTGATCGCGTCCTTCGGCAACGCGATGGGCAACGACCTGTCGACCTCGGTATTGCCTTTCATCCTGCGCGGCGTGCGGCTGCTGGGGATCAACGCCAACAGCCCGATGCCGCTGCGCGAGCGCGTGTGGGGACGAATCGCCGGCGACCTGCGCCCGCGGCATGCCCGGTCGATCGCGACGACCATCGGGCTCGACGAGCTGCCGCGCGCGTTCGAAGCGCTGATCGACGGACGCGGGCGGGGACGGTTCGTCGTCGACCTGCAGCGCTGAAGGTCGGCCCCTGTCGCCAGCCGACGCATCGGCGATCTGCTGCATTGAGCGGACGCTCGGCGACTGCTATGATTGACCAGACTTAGCCAAGTAGCGAGTCGTCATGTCCACAGTGAACATGCTCGAAGCCAAGACCTCGCTGTCGCGTCTCGTCGATGCGGTGGAGCGCGGCGTGGAACGCGAGATCATCATTGCCCGCAACGGCAGGCCCGCCGCCAGGCTCGTCCCGATCGATTCGGCTGGCGCTGGCAAAAGGATCGGGGTGGCGCGCGGAAAGTTCCGGGTGCCACCGGACATCGATGCCCACAACGACGAGGTTGCGCGGTTGTTCACCGGCGCGTGAGCCGCGATGCAACTTCTGCTCGACACGCATGTCGTGCTGTGGGCACTGGCCGACGATCCCGCATTGCCGGACGCTGCCCGGGATCTGATCACCGACGAGCGAAACTCGATCTGGGTGAGCGCGGTTTCGATCTGGGAGATCGCGATCAAGCACGGCCTCGGCCGGGGCGACATGCCACTGTCGGGGCGGGATGCGCTGCGTTATTGCCGTGCAGCCGGGTATCGGTGGATCGACGTGCGGCCCGAGCACGCCGCTGCCGTCGAGTCCCTGCCGGCAATCCATTCCGACCCGTTCGACCGGTTGCTCGTCGCACAGGCCGCCACCGAGCCGTTCAGACTGGTCACGCACGACCCCACCGTCGCGCGCTACGACACGGCGTTCCTGCTCGTCTGAACGCGCGGCGCCGGGGAGCCCGCGGCGCCTGTGCGCTGGCGAGCCCGCGCCCCACGTGTGCCGGCGAGCCCGCGCTTCCTGTGTGCCGGCGAGCCCGCGCTTCCTGCGCGCCGGCGGACGCTGCGGTATGGTTCTGCACGTCCGATCCACCTTTCGCTTCGAGGTGTTCCCATGCCCTTTCGTCGACAAACGCCTGCCGGCCGATTCCGCCCGTTTGCCCGCGCCTGCGGCGCGCTCGCCGTCACCGGCCTGCTCGCCGCACCGCTGATGCCGACGGCCGCGTCGGCCCAGGACAAGGTCGTGTTCGCCACCAACTGGAAAGCCCAGGCCGCTCACGGCGGCTTCTACCAGGCGGTCGCCGACGGCACCTACAAGGCCGCGGGGCTGGACGTGACGATCCAGCAGGGCGGCCCCCAGGTGAACAACCGCCCGCTGCTGCCGGCCGGGAAGATCGACTTCCTGATGACCGGCAACCTGCTGCACACCTTCGACAACGTGAAGAACGGCCTGCCGGTGGTGGTCGTCGCGGCGATGTTCCAGAAGGACCCGCAGGCGCTGCTCGCGCATCCGGGCCAGGGCTTCGAGCGCTTCGAGTCGCTGAAGACCGCGCCCACCGTGCTGGTGGCCAAGGACGGCCAATTCACCTGGTGGCAGTGGCTGAAGGTGCAGCACGGCTTCCGCGACGAGCAGCTCAAGCCGTACAACTACAACCTCGGCCCCTTCCTCGCCAATCCGAAGGCGGTGCAGCAGGGCTATTCGGTCGCCGAGCCGATCTACGTGCAGAACCAGGCGAAGTTCAAGCCGGTGGTCCACCTGCTCGCCGACCACGGCTTCTCGACCTATTCGACGGTGATCGAGGCGCGCACCGAGACGGTGAAGAACAAGCCCGACCTGGTCCGCCGCTTCGTCGATGCGTCGATCCTGGGCTGGGTCAACTACCTGTACGGCGACCGCAAGGCGGCCAATGCGCTGATGCGCCGCGACAACCCGGAGATGACCGACGACGAACTCGAGCGCTCGGTGGCGCTGCTGCGCGGGCAGGGCATCGTCGATTCGGGCGAGGCGCTCACCAGAGGCATCGGCGCAATGGACGCCGCGCGCATCGGCGACTTTCACGACAAGATGGTGAAGGCCGGGCTGTACAAGCCGGGCGAGGTGGACCTGTCGAAGGTCGCGACGATGCAGTTCGTGAACAAAGGGGTCGGGCTGGAGCGCAAGAAGGCGCTGGGAGCGCGCTGAGGTCGGTGCGCGTCAGTCCTTGCGCGCCGGTCGGCGCCGCCGTTTCGAAGGCGAGGGTGGCGGCGCGGGCGCGCGGGACGCTGCGGAACGCTGCGTTTCGTCCAGGGCTTGCGCGTCGCTGAACGGATTCAGCAGCGGCACACCGCACCCGTCGAAATCGCGCACGTTGCGCGTCACCAGCGCGAGCTGGTGCGCGTGCGCGGTTGCGGCGATCAGCAGGTCGGCCTGGGAGCGCACCAGTCCGCGTGACGCGAGGCTGCCGCGCATCGCGCCCGCATGGCGGGCAATGCCGGGAGTGATCGGCAGCACGGCATGCTGCTCGAGCATCCGCTCGAACCATCGCTGCAGCACGGCGCTCGGACGCCACGCCAGCCCGTACGCGATCTCCTCGACCGTGACCACCGAGAGCGCCATCCGGGACTGCCCGGCCGCCCACGCCAGCACTCCGGGGTCGGGCGCGCGGCGGCACAACTCGCTGATCACGTTGGTGTCAACGAGCTGCATGTCCGCGGGCCGAGTCCGGGGATGCCTCCACGTCGAGCATGCCCGTGAACGCGTTCGGTCGGTCCGCCCGCGCGGGCACGGTCAGGCCGTCGATCGGCGCGCCGCGCGCACCCTTGCCGGCCTTCGGGCCGGCACCGCGCGATGCGTCGGCTTCGGCCGCGAGTTCCGCGCGCAGGATCTCGAACTGTTCGGCAACCGTCGTGCGGCGCGTCTCGATACGCCACTGCTCGAAGGCGCGGAAGGTGTCGGCGTCGATCAGCGCGCCGACCAGGCGACCGCGGTTGTAGATCGGCTGCGGCTCGTTGGCGGCCAGACGAACCACTTCCGAAAGGTGCTGCTTGGCTTGGGCGATGCTCCAGGTCATGCGCTGCTCGATGGCTTCCGTCGATGTCCATCATGGCTCGACGAAATGACCATGTCAACCGCGTTCACGACGACCCGACCGGACGGCGCCACCGCAGCTTCGCGAGGGCGCCGTCGGGCACCCGCTCAGTCCATCTGGGTGACGAACTTCGTGTTCAGGTAGCCGTCGAAGGTCTCGATGCCGCCTTCGCTGCCGATGCCGCTGTCCTTGATGCCGCCGAACGGCGTCTCGGCCAGCGCCATGCCGAAGTGGTTCACGTTGACCATGCCGGCCTCCAGTCCGTTCTGAACCGCCAGCGCGTTCTTCGTCGACGTCGTGAAGGCGTACGAAGCCAAGCCGTAGGGCAGCGAATTCGCACGCGCGAGCACCTCGTCGAGGTCCTTGAACGGCACGCAGGGAGCGATCGGGCCGAACGGCTCGGTTGTCATGATCATGCTGTCGTCGGGCACGTTGGTGAGCACCGTCGGCGCAAAGAAGCTGCCGACTTCACCGACCTTTGCGCCGCCCGTCTCGATGCGGCCACCGCGGGTCCTGGCGTCCTCGACGAACTGCAGCATCGCCGGCATCCGGCGGTAGTGCGCGAGCGGGCCCATCTTCGTGTCCGCATGCAGGCCGTCGCCGACCTTCAGATTGCGCGTGTTGTCGATGAAGCGCGCGACGAATCGGTCGTAGGCCTTCTCCTGGATGTAGAAGCGGGTGGGCGACACGCAGACCTGGCCCGCGTTGCGGAACTTGAACGCGACCAGCATGTCGGCCGCGCGCTCGACGTCGGCGTCGTCGAAGACGATCACCGGCGAATGGCCGCCGAGCTCCATGGTCACCCGCTTCATGTGCGCGCCGGCCAGCGCGGCCAGTTGCTTGCCCACCGGCACCGAACCCGTGAACGAAATCTTGCGCACGATCGGCGACTTGATCAGGTACTCGGACACCTCGCCCGGCACGCCCCAGACGACGTTCAGCACGCCCGGAGGCAGGCCGGCTTCGTGGAACATGCGCGCGATCGCGACCACTGCGCTGGGCGCGTCCTCGGGCCCCTTGATGACGATCGTGCAGCCGGCGCCGATCGCCGCGGCGATCTTGCGGATCGCCTGGTTGAACGGGAAGTTCCAGGGCGTGAACGCGGCGCACACGCCGATCGGCTCGCGCAGCACCATCTGGCGCACGTTCGGCAGGCGCGGCGGGATCACGCGACCGTAGATGCGGCGGCATTCCTCGGCGTGCCAGTCGCAGTGCTCGGCGCAACTGGTCACCTCGCCGATCGCCTCGGCCAGCGGCTTGCCCATGTCGAGCGTGATGTTGCGGCCGATGTCCTTGGCGCGCTCGCGCGACAGCTCGCCGACCTTGCGCAGGATGCTGGCACGCTCCATCGGCGAGCTCTTGCTTCCAGGTGCCGAAGGCGCGCTGCGCTGCGGCCAGCGCACGATCGAGGTCCTCGCGGCTGGCGTGCGGCAGCTGTCGCGATCGGCTGGCCGTTCGCCGGATTGACGACGTCCTGCTCCTTGCGGCCGCCGCCTTTGATGAACTCGCCGTCGATGTACAGGCAGAGGTCTTCGTAGGCGGCCTGCTCGACGGCGGCGCTCTCGGGTCGGGTCGCGGTGTTCATGGGCGGTCTCCGGGTTTGTTGGTGACGTGATCGAAGGCACCGGCGCCAGGGCGCCGGAGAACCTCGCACCATACAACGAAACCGGGCCCGACCGGGGCGTGTCCGCCCGCCCGGCTCAGGCCGGCGCAGCCGTCATCCGGTAGCCGAAACGCGGAAAATGGACCACCACTTCGCCGGCACGGGGGTCGGTGCGCCGGACCGCGACCGAATCGGCGTCCGCGTTGGCCAGCACGCCGATCACCGGGTCGACGCCGTAGTCGACCGCCGACACGCTCACCCGGTCGCCGACGCCGACGCCGTCGACGTCGCGCAGGCTGCGCCCCGGCAGCATCGCGGGCGCGGCGGCGCGGGCGAGCCCGATCGCCTCGTCGCTGCCCATCGGCGTGTCGCTGCCGTGACCGATCGCGGCCATCCGCCCCAGCCAGCCGCGCAGGTGCGGATACGGGTCGAGGATCGATGCGACCGGGCCGGCGCGCTGGATGAACCACAGAGGGTGATAGACCGAGAAGTCGCTGATGCGCGCGTGATCGCCCATCAAGAAGCGGCGCTTGTCGGCGAGCTGCGCGTCGACACGGGCGAGCTTGCCCATCAGCAGCACCGTCGCGTCGGCAAGGCTCATGCGGGCAGCGCCGCCGCCCTGTCGCATCGCCTTGCGGTCCGCGGCAAAGGCCTCGAGGCCTTCCCTCGGCGTGCCGGCGAACATCGCGGCCAGCCCTGCGGGCTGCATCGCGTACGCGACCGCCGCCGAGAACAGGTGCTGGTCGGCGAAGTGCGCCAGCGCCAGGTCCGAAACGGCGCTGAGGTCGGAATAGACCGCCGGCGCCGGATGCAGCCGTTCGATCACGCGGGCGATCAGCGCGGTGTCGCAGTAGATGTCCGCGCCGATCTGCAGGATCGGCGTGCGGCGGTAGCCGCCGGTCAGCGCGACGACGTCCGGCTTCGGCATGATCATCGGGATCGTCACCGAGCGCCACGTCAGCTGCTTGTAGCCCAGCAGCAGCCGGATCTTCTCGGCGAACGGGGACGCCGGGTAGTGGTGCAGGATCAGTTCGCTCATGGGTCGGATCGCGGAAGCGTGAAAGTTGCGCAGGCGTCGATGGTACGACGCCCGCGCGAACGCACGCCTGCAGCGCCCCGGCGCCCGGGGATGGTCGACGGCCGCCGCGCGCCGGCCGCGCGGCCCCGCACGCCGGCGCCTCAATACGTCTTGTACGGCAGGAACTTGCCCGACATCACGATCTGCACGCGATCGCCCTTCGGATCGGGCTCGCGCTGCAGGTCCATGCGGAAGTCGATCGCGCTCATGATGCCGTCGCCGAATTCCTCGTGGATCAGTTCCTTGAACGTGGTGCCGTAGACGCTGATCAGTTCGTAGAAGCGGTAGATCAGCGGATCGGTCGGCACCGACGTCGGCAGCGATCCCTTGTACGGCGTGCGCTTCAGCCAAAGCCCCGCCTCGGCCGGCAGGCCGAACAGGTCGACGACGGCCTTCGCCTGCGCGTCGTCCAGCGTCATCTGGCCGAGGCAGGCGGCGGTCGTCCATTCCTTGCTCTGCCCGACGCGCTCGGCGACCTGCGCCCAGCTGATGCCCTTGCGGACCTTGGCTTCGATGATCATTTCGGTGACGGTGTTGCGATCCATGTGTGCTCCTTGCGAGTGGTCGGTGTTGGTGCGCCGGCGAGGTCGTTGCGGAAGCGCCAGCGAGGTCGTTACTGCAGAGTCAGCGAAGTCGTCACGAAAGCGCCAGCGACGTCGTCACGAAAGCGCCATCGCTTGGGCCCCCGCGTCCTGCGCTGCCTCGAGCCCCGGCCGCACCTCGACCGGGTGAGCCGGCGCGCGGCCGCCGGCCAGCCCCTTGGCGCGGCTGACGAGAAAGTCGACCAGGTGGTTGCGGATCCGGTAGTACTGAGGATCGTGGTGGATCGTGCCGCGCGTGCGGGTGCGCGGCATCGTGTTGACCACGACCTCGGCGACGCGCGCGCGCGGCCCGTTGCTCATCAGCAGGATCTTGTCGGCGAGCAGCACGGCCTCGTCGACGTCGTGGGTGATCATGAAGACGGTCTGCTGCGTGTCGGCGCAGATGCGCAGCAGTTCGTCCTGGATCGTGCCGCGGGTCAGCGCGTCGAGCGCGCCGAAGGGCTCATCGAGCAGCAGCATCTTCGGCTGGATCGCGAAGGCGCGCGCGATGCCGACGCGCTGCTTCATGCCGCCCGACAGCGCCGCCGGCTTGCGGTCGATCGCCTCGGACAGCCCGACCATCGCGACGTACTTGCGCACGTGCTCGTCGACCTGGGCGGCCGACCAGTCGGGCCACTTCGAGCGCACCGCGAAGGCGATGTTCCGGCGCACGCTGAGCCAGGGCATCAGCGCGTGCCCCTGGAAGACCACGCCACGCTGCAGGCTCGGGCCCGACACCTCGCGCTCGTCCATGAACACGTTGCCGCTGCTGGCCGACTCGAGGCCGGCCAGCGCGTTCAGGATCGTGGTCTTGCCGCAGCCGGAGTGGCCGATGATGCAGGCGAACTCACCGCGCTCGATCGAGAAGTTCACGTTCTCGAACACCGGCTCGGGCGCGCCGGGATAGCTCTTGGTCAGGCTCTCGATCTTCAGGAACGACGAGTGCATTCGGGTCACTCCACGTAGGTGACGAAGCGCTGCAGGCGCGCGAACGCGAGGTCCAGCAGCATGCCGACGACGCCGATCACCAGGATCGCGAAGATCACGTTGGTCAGCGACAGGTTGTTCCACTCGTTCCAGACGAAGTAGCCGATGCCGGTGCCACCGACCAGCATCTCGGCGGCGACGATCACCAGCCACGCGATGCCCATCGAGATGCGCATGCCGGTCAGGATGGTCGGCGCAGCCGCCGGCAGGATCACCTGCAGCGCCTTGCGCACGGGGGTCACCTCGAGCGTGCGCGCCACCGCCAGCCAGTCGCGGCGCACGCCGGCGACGCCGAACGCGGTGTTGATCAGCATCGGCCAGATCGAGCAGATGAAGATCACGAAGATCCCCGAGATCGACGAGTCCTTGATCGTGTACAACGCCAGCGGCATCCAGGCGAGCGGCGAGATCGGCTTGAGCACCTGGATGAACGGGTCGAGCGCCTTGTACAGCAGCGGCGACATGCCGATCACGAAGCCGAGCGGAATCGCCACCAGCGCGGCGATCAGGAAGCCGGCCCCGACCCGCAGCAGCGAGTGGCCCGAATTGCAGCGCGATGCCCTTGTCGTTGGGCCCGTTGTCGTAGAACGGATCCGACAGGTGCTTCACCACTGCCGCGCCCATCTGCGCGGGGGTCGGGAACCCGGAGCTCTTCTGCGCCCCGGGGTCCTTGCCCATCAGCTTCTGGTACTCGGCCTGCTCGGGCGTCAGCGCCTGGGCGGACCCCGTCCCGGCGCGCGACGCCCCGATGTCGCCGGTGGCGAGCTGCCACGCGCCGATCACCGCCAGCAGGATCAGCAGCGACAGCACCGCCGCCTTGAATCGGTCGGATCGAATCATCGTCGCCACTCCGTCAGGTGCGCTTGATCGCGAAGCTCTGCACGTAGGCATCCGCCTTGGCAGGGTCGAACTCCTTGCCCATCACGGTGAACTTCGGATAGGCGCCGTCGGGAACCTTCTGGTCCAGGCTCTTCATGTGCTTCTTCGCGTCGGTCAGCAGGAACACGCGCTCGGCGATCTGCCGGTAGTTCACGTCCCCCTTCACGTAGCCCCAGCGCTTCATCTGCGACAGGATCCAAACCGCCATCGACTGCCACGGCACCGGGTCGAAGTCGGCGCGCTCGGGCACGTTCTTCACGCCGCCCAGGCCGTCTGCGAAGCGGCCGGTCAGCACCTGCGCCACGACGGTCTCCGGCTGGTTCAGGTAAGCCTGCGGCGAGATCACTTTCGCGATCAGCTCGCGGTTGCGGGCCTCGCGCGCCATCGCCGCCGCCGTCAGCACGGCGCGGAACAGCGCCGCGAAGGTGTTCGGGTTCTGCTGGATGAAAGCCTCCGAGGTGCCGAAGGCGCAGCACGGATGGCCATTCCAGAGATCGCGCGTCAGCAGGTGGATGAAGCCGATCTCGTCGTAGACGGCGCGCTGGTTGAAGGGATCCGGTCCGAGGTAGCCGTCGATGTTTCCGGCGCGCAGGTTGGCCACCATCTCGGGCGGCGGAACGACCCGGATCTGGATGTCGCGATCGGGGTCCAGTCCGGCCTCGGCCACGTAGTAGCGCAACAGGAAGTTGTGCATCGAGTACTCGAACGGCACTGCGAACTTGAAGCCCTTCCACTGCTTCGGGTCGCGCTTGTCCTTGTGCTTGACGTGCAGCGTGATCGCCTGGCCGTTGGTGTTCTGGATCGTAGCGACGTTCATCGGCACCTGGTTCGAACCGGCGCCCATCGAGATCGCCAGCGGCATCGGCGACAGGAAGTGCGTCGCGTCGTACTCCTTGTTCATCATCTTGTCGCGGATCAGCGCCCAGCCGGCGGTCTTGACCACTTCGACGTTCAGGCCCTGCTTGCTGTAGAAGCCGAGCGGGTGCGCCATGATCAGCGGCGTCGCGCAGGTGATCGGGATGAAACCGATCTTCAGGTCGCGCTTCTCCAGGGCGCCGCCCTTCTCCTGCGCCATCGCCTGGATCGCGCCGAGCGGCAGCACGCTGGAGATCGCCGCCATCGCGCCCGAGCGTCCGACCGTGCGCAGGAAACGCCGTCGCACGTGCTCCTGCGGGAACAGCGCCTTGACGACGGTGGCCTGCACGAACTCGTCGATGTAGGCGGCCGTGTCCGCCTCGACGCTGCGCGCCTTCAGGGTGTCGATGGCGGCTTGCCGCGCGTGGTCCTCCGCGCTGTGGTCGCGGCCGCAGCGGCAGCGCATGGTCAGCGGACGGTCGGCGTCGAAGGGATCGAAGAATTCGGACATGGCCTTGCCTCTCGGTGAAGTCGTCAGCGGGTCGGTTGCACGCATCCGGTGCCCGGCACTTCCGCGACGCACCTCCGTGGTGCAATCGCTGCGGGCGGAGCGGATACGGCACCCCTGCTGCTATCCATAGCGAGCGCCGTGCCAGGTGACGTCATCCGGGCAATGAATTCCTCGTGGTGCCGGCCCTGCGGCTCGGCGGCCCGACCGGTCCGGGGCGGGATTTCCGGACTGCCCGAGCGGTCCGGGCTTTGCTATGTTCCCGACATTCCGACCAAAACCACTATGGAGACGAGACAACATGTACGCAGGCAAGTACGCCGTCGAGCGCGCAGACAAGCCGGCCTTCATCATGGCCGCCACCGGCGAGACGGTGACGCTACGCCGAGCTCGAAGCGCGCAGCGAACCGCCTGGCCCATCTGCTGCGCGCGCACGGCCTGAAGCGGCTCGACCACTATTCGATCTTCATGGAGAACAACGACCGCTACCTCGAGGCCTGCGGGGCCGGCGAGCGCTCGGGCCTGTACTACACCTGCGTCAACTCCTACCTGACGGCCGACGAGCTCGCCTACATCCTGAACAACAGCGAGTCGAAGGTGCTGATCACCTCGCGCGTCGCAGCCGCGAGGTCGCGATCGAGGCGCTCGCCGCAGTGCCCGAACGTCACGCTGTGCCTGGTCGTCGACGGCAGCGGCGACGACGGTCCGTTCAGCCGACTACGTGCAGGCGGTCGCCGGCCATGCCCGTCGACGCCGATCGCCGACGAGAGCGCTGGGCACGCCGATGCTCTACTCGTCGGGCACCACCGGCCGGCCCGAAGGGCATCGTGCGGCCGCTGCCCGAGAACCCGCCGTCGCAGCCGCTGCCGCTGTTCGACTTCCTGGTCAAGCTGTGGCAGTACCGCGAGGGCATGATCTACCTGTCGCCGGCGCCGCTGTACCACTCGGCGCCGCAGGCCGCCGTCAGCCTCACGATCCGCAACGGCGGCACCGTCGTCATCATGGAGCACTTCGACCCCGAGCAGTACCTGGCAGCTGATCGAGAAGTACCGGGTCACGCACACCCAGCTGGTGCCGACGATGTTCAGCCGCATGCTGAAGCTGCCCGAGGAGGTGCGCGCGCGCTACGACCTGTCGTCGCTGGAGATCGCGGTGCACGCGGCCGCGCCCTGCCCGGTCCAGGTCAAGGAGCAGATGATCGAGTGGTGGGGGCCGATCATCCACGAGTACTACGGCGCCACCGAGGGCCTCGGCTTCACCGCCTGCAACAGCGAGGAGTGGCTCGCGCATCGCGGCACCGTCGGGCGCGTGCTGCTCGGCGACCTGCACATCCTCGACGACGAGATGCAAGCCCTGTCCGCAAGGGCACGCCGGGCGAGATCTGGTTCAAGACCGCGACGCCCGTTCGAGTACTTCAACGACCCGGCAAGACCGCGGAAGCGCGCTCGGCCGACGGCACGATGAGCACCGTCGGCGACGTCGGCTACGTCGACGACGACGGCTTCCTGTACCTGACCGACCGCTCGACCTTCATGATCATCTCGGGCGGGGTCAACATCTATCCGCAGGAGTGCGAGAACCTGCTGATCACCCACCCGAAGGTCGCCGACGCCGCGGTGTTCGGCGTGCCGAACGACGACCTCGGCGAGGAGGTCAAGGCGGTGATCCAGCCGATGCCGGGCGTCGAGCCGGGTCCGGCACTCGCGCAGGAACTGATCGCGTTCTGCGGCGAGCACCTGTCGCGGCAGAAGGTGCCGCGCTCGATCGACTTCGCCGACGAACTGCCGCGCCTGCCGACCGGCAAGCTCTACAAGAAGGCGCTGCGCGACCAGTACTGGGGCGACCGCAAGAGCCGGATCCTGTAGCGCTCCGACAGGCCCGAGGGTCGGTGAAGCGAGCGCCGGGGCACGAGCGCCCCGGCGCGGCGCGCGCGGCGCGCCGTCCGCACGCGCGCTTGCCGGCGGACGCGTTCGTTACTTCAGCGCCTTGAAGCGGATCCGCTTGGGCTTGGCGCCTTCCTCACCGAGGCGCCGCTTCTTGTCGGCCTCGTATTCCTGGTAGTTGCCGTCGAAGAAGGTCCAGTGCGAATCGCCTTCGCAGGCGAGGATGTGGGTCGCGATGCGGTCGAGAAACCAGCGGTCGTGCGAGATCACCAGCACGCTGCCGGCGAACTCCAGCAAGGCGTCCTCGAGCGCGCGCAGCGTCTCGACGTCGAGGTCGTTGGACGGCTCGTCGAGCAGCAGCACGTTGCCGCCGGCCAGCAGCGTCTTGGCCAGGTGCAGCCGTCCGCGCTCGCCGCCCGACAGGTTGCCGACGAGCTTCTGCTGGTCGGCGCCCTTGAAGTTGAAGCGCCCGAGGTAGGCGCGCGACGACATCTCGAAGCGCCCGACGGTCAGAATGTCGGCACCGCCCGACACCGCCTCGAACACGGTCTTCCCGTCTTCGAGCGCGTCGCGCGTCTGGTCGACGTGCGCGAGCCGCACCGTGGGCCCGATCACGACCTCGCCGCGGTCGGGCTGCTCGCGGCCGGTGATCATGCGGAACAGCGTCGACTTGCCGGCGCCGTTCGGGCCGATGATGCCGACGATCGCGCCGGGCGGGACCGCGAAGCTGAGGTCTTCGATCAGCAGCCGGTCGTCGTAGCCCTTGTGCACCCCCTTGAACTCGATGACGCTGTCACCCAGGCGCTCGGCCACCGGGATGAAGATCTCCTGGGTCTCGTTGCGCTTCTGATACTCGTGCGAGCTGAGCTCCTCGAAGCGCGCCAGGCGCGCTTTCGACTTGGCCTGACGCCCCTTCGGGTTCTGCCGCACCCACTCGAGCTCCTTCCTGATCGTCTTCTGGCGGGCCGACTCGCTCGACTCCTCCTGCTTCAGGCGCGTCTCCTTCTGCTCGAGCCACGAACTGTAGTTGCCCTTCCACGGGATGCCGTGGCCGCGGTCGAGCTCGAGGATCCATTCGGCGGCGTTGTCGAGGAAGTAGCGGTCGTGGGTGACCGCGACCACCGTGCCGGGGAACTTCTGCAGGAACTGCTCGAGCCAGTCGACGCTCTCGGCATCGAGGTGGTTGGTGGGCTCGTCGAGCAGCAGCATGTCGGGCTTGGACAGCAGCAGCTGACAAAGGGCGACGCGGCGCTTCTCGCCGCCCGACAGGTTGCCGATCACCGCGTCCCAGGGCGGCAGGCGCAGAGCGTCGGCGGCGATCTCGAGCTGGTGCTCGACGTTGTCGCCGGCGCCGGCGGCGATGATCGCTTCGTACTTGGCCTGCTCGGCGGCGAGCTTGTCGAAGTCGGCATCGGGCTCGGCGTAGGCGGCGTAGATCTCGTCGAGCTTCGCCTGCGCCTGCATCACCTCGCCCACGCCCTGCTCGACGGCTTGGCGCACGGTCTGCGCGGGATCGAGCCGCGGCTCCTGCGGCAGGAAGCCGATCTTCAGGTTGGGCATCGGCGTGGCCTCGCCCTCGATCTCGTGGTCCTCGCCGGCCATGATCCGCAGCAGCGTCGACTTGCCTGACCCGTTCAGGCCGAGCACGCCGATCTTGGCGCCGGGGAAGAACGACAGCGAGATATCCTTGAGAATGACGCGTTTCGGCGGGACGACCTTGCCGACGCGATTCATCGTGTATACGTACTGGGCCATGGCGGAGGAGCGGGGAAGAGGAGAAGGACGGAAGCTTACCGGAACGAGGGTTCAGCGGTTCCTGTCGCGCTTGTCGCGCAGTGCTCCCCCGAGACTCGCCGCGGCGGCTGCAACGCGCTCCGACGCCGATGCGTATGCCGCGCTGTCTTCTCGCTTGTCGACAGCGATGACCATCACCAGCAAGCGATCATCTTCGACGAAGTAGACGAGACGAACACCCTGTTGACGCAGCTTGATCTTGTAACACCCCGCGAGCTGCCCGTGGAGCGCGCCACCTGGCACGTGCGGGTTGTCCAGCCGCTTGGCAAGCAGCTTCTTGAGGTTTCCCCTGACGGATCCGTCCAGCCGGTGCCACTCCTCCAGGGCCTGCGGCATGAAAAGAAGCTTGTACTTGTGCTTCGCCCTGCGCTCAGAGGTCGTCAATGTCCACCTCGACCGCCCGCGCCCGGTCGGCGAGGCGGCTCACCACCTTGCGGTGGAGTTCCTGGTCCGCGAGCTCGTCCATCATGGCCTCGAAGAGGCGAGGCTCGACCATATAGAACGCCGTCCGGTTGTGGTTCAGAACCGCAACCGGACGATTGTTCGCCTCACGAAGCACTGCTGCCGGGTTCTTCTTGAACTCGGACATGCTCCCAGATGGTCGTTCTTCGCCCACGCGATCACATCGGGCCGCGCTTCGAGCCGACCGACCGTGTAGTGCTCCCAGGCGCTGTCGAGCGCCGCATGACTGATCTGGGACTTCACGGCCTCCACGCAGGGCCGGGTCGTGTACCACGGGCGCATCAGCCGCGTCGACCCGATCGGTTGCTCCGGATCGAACACCGGCTCCAGGCGTCTCGCTGTTCTGCTGCCGCACCTGCTGGATCACGTGGCCGACCAGCGTATCCATCGACAGCGCGAACAGGATGCGTCGGCGCAGCGGGTCCTGGTGAAACAACGAAGGGATGTCGATCCGATCCGATGCGAAGAACTGCTCGGCCAGCCGCACGAGTTGCTGGATCAGCACCTCGCGCCCGCCCGAGAACCCGCGCTCCACGGCGTCCAGCGCCTTGCGGGCCGACAGGAACAGCAACCGCTGCAAGCGGAACTCCTCGGGCAACGCTTCCAGGTCGATGTGCACGGCCTTCGACAGGTCGGCCGCCCCGCCGAGCGCTGGAGCAAGGTCGGCGCTCACGTGCACCTGCGCCGGGTCGATCTTCAGCACCGGCATGCGGTCCCAGTCGACCGACAGCACCGTGCGCAGCACCGCATCGACCCGCAGCACGTTGGGCCACGCGATCTCTAGCTCGGCGCGCTCGGCGAGCGATTCGATCTGCGTGCTCGGCTTCGGCGGCGGCGGCGCGCTCGCCGCCGCCCTCTGTCTCCTGGAAGATCGACAACGGCACGCCGAACACGTTGACGAACTCGGGCCGGAACAACGCGCGAGTGACGCCGTCGGGACACACCACCGGCTCCGTGTCGTAGGACACACGCCGCAGGCCGCGGCCGATCACCTGCTCGCACAGCAACTGGCTGGTGAACGCGCGCAGCCCCATGATGTGGGTGACGTTCTTCGCGTCCCAGCCTTCGGACAGCATCGCCACCGAGATCACGTTCTGCAGGTCCTGCCCGGCAGTGCCGCGCTTGCCCACGTGATCGACGATCGCGCGCAGCAACTCCTCCTTGCGCAGCGCGCGCAGCGGTGCTTTGCGCGACTCCGGGATCGCGGCTGCGTCGACGATCACGTGCAGCTGCGCTTCGTAGTCCTTATCGGCACCTGCCGTCTCGCCGAGTTCGGCTTTCTCAAGCACGCGCGAATCCACGCGCAGCGTGCGTTCGGGCGCGTGCAGCTCGGGCCAGAAGGCGTCGCCGCGGCGGAAATAGTGCTCGACACGCGCCGCCGTTTCGGTGCGGTTGCACACGCTCAGCATCACCGGCGGCGACGTATGACCGGCATCGGCCCACGCCTGACGCGCGGCGCGCCAGTCCGCGCCGAGCAAGGTGTACGCCTGCTGCACGATCTGCGGCAACGGTTCGTGCGGCTCCGCGCCGCGCCGGTTCAGGTCGTCGGCCACCTCGGGCTCGCGGTACAGGTGATAGAGCTTGCTGCGGTAGGTCTGCGCGTCGGGCAGCGCGTTGTCGCGGATCACCACGCGCGGGGTCTTCACCAGCCCCGCTTCGATCGCATCGTTCAGGCCGAAGTCCGATACCACCCAGCCGAACAACGCGGCTTCGGTGCTGGTCTTGCCCGACGGGGCGAACGGCGTGGCGGACAGGTCGAAGCAACGGACCAGACGCCGGGTGCGATGGATGCGGTCCAGCCCCTCGATCCAGCGCGTCGCTTCGTCGAGGTCGATGCCGAGCAGCTCGGCCTCCTTACGGCTGACCTTGCTTTCCGCGGGCGTGCGATAGGCATGGTGCGCCTCGTCGTTGAGCACGACGAGATCACGGCAGGCGGCCAGCGGCCCCAGTACACGCCGAGCATAGGCTTCGTCGCTCTCGGCGCCCTTCTTCACGACCGTGCGCTCTGCCGTCTTCAACGGCATCAGCGTGTGCCAGTTCTCGATGCGCAGTTCGACGCGGTTCAGCTTCTGTCGCAGCGCCTCGTTCGGGCACAGCGCGAACGCGTCGTAGTAGTTCTGAGGATGCCCCGGCAGCAGCACCTGCAGCCGTTCGCGCACGGTGAGGCCCGGCGCCACGACGAAGATCGCACGCGAGAAGTCGCGATTGCGCTTCGGATACGTGAGTGCATTGAGCACCTGCCAGGTGACGATCATCGCCATCACGGCGGTCTTGCCGGCGCCGGTCGCCATCTTGCTGCACAGGCGCTCCCAAGGGCCGCCGTCGCCCGGCACCGCAATGCCCTGACGGAACTCGGGTGTTGCCTCCACGTGCCAGATCAGCGTTTCGATCGCCTCGAGCTGGCAGAAGTAGAACGCATGCAGGCGACTGGCCTGCGGATCGCGCCAGTGCTCGAGCAGTTGCCGTGTGACCGCCGTGACGCCGGGGTAGTCCGCCACGCGCCAGGCGTCGACGCGCTCGCGGATCCGGTTGACCAGATCGAGCGTCACGCCGCGCACCGTGTTGTTGCGCGTGTCGAAGACCTCGTAGCCCGCCGGGCGACGGCCGGCCTGCAGTTCGAGGCTGCGGTCGCTGGTGCGCCGCCAGTGATGGGTGGGCGGCTCGAAGGGGGAGGTAATGATCAGGGACTTCATGATCCAGGCATCAGACGTCAGGAACCTGGGCGCCACGCCTGCAGGCGCCGAACCGCGCGCGCAAGACTCGGCGACCGCTGCGCCGCTCGACCGACGTCCCATGACTGCGCCACGAACGCCCGCAGATGCTGGTTGTAGCCGCTGCCTTGCCGGTTCCGGTCGATCTGCGACACCACTTCTTCGCGGATCTCGCGGACCCTGGATCGATGCGCGAGCGTCAACACGATCGCCTTCGGGTCCGGTTCATCGTCTGGCTGGCGAGGGAGCGCGTTCGCGGGGACGGAGAATGCGGAGGAGAATCCTTCGTGGTCTGCCAGCACCCAGCTTTCTGCTTCGGCCACCGCAAGGCGCAGCACGAAGTTCTCAGGCATTCCTCTTGGCAACCACGTGCGCAGAAGGTCGACCACGCATCGCCCGTCCGAATCCGCAATACAGACGACCGCCCGCACGTGCATCCAGATCGGCCAGCTTCAGCACCTGCCCGCCCTTGCCGCGAATGCCTGTTTTCAGCAGTTCGTCGCGCCACTGATGCTGGCGACTCGCTTTCGCCGGTGCGCGCGATGCTGTCGTCGGCCTCGGCCGGCTCGCCGGTCACGTCCAGCGACTTCACGCTGGGGAACGGCACGGCCTCGACGGTGAACGGCCCGGTGATGCGCAGCCGGTTGCGCGCCACCGCCGGCTGGTCGTACAGCGTTTCCTGATCGGCATGCGCGGCGATCGACGCGTCCATCGCCCGCTGGCGCGCCTGCCGCGCGGAATGAAAAGCGTCGAACGACGCACGCAGCGCATCGCGCCAGCCGTCGGGAAAATCGAACGGCACCTCCCACTCGAGCAAGGCACCCGCCATCACCTCGTCGCCCGCCGGCAGGCGCTCGGTGCGCGACGCGGGCAGCGCGAAGTCCAACGCCCGTCCCTTGCGCGCGCCTTCGGTCACCGTCAGCGGCTTCGGCGGCGCCGCCCGCAATGCCTTGTTCAAGACCGCGAGCGCCTGCGCTACGGCCGGATGAAGGCGCTCATGAATCGCGTCGATCTCGGGATTGTTCGCGATCGACTTCAGCGTCACGTGCGGCACGGTCTTGTAGACGAAGCCGCCCTTCAACCCCTCGTGCGGATACTTCAGTTCGAAGTAGTCGTAGCTCGACGTCAGCAGCCGCTGACGCGCCAGCGTGACCGCCACGCGCGATGTGTCGCAGGTGATCCAGCGGCGGCCCCATTTCTCGGCGACGAAAGCGGTGGTGCCGGATCCGCAGGTGGGGTCGAGGACAAGGTCGCCGGGGTCGGTGGTCATGAGGAGGCAGCGTTCGATGACTTTCTGATTCGTTTGAACCACGTACGTCTTGTCATCTGCAAACCCAGCGGATCGTCGTGTCATCCCAGAAATTTGTCAGGGCGAATGCAGCAAAGTCATCGATGTAACGAACGTAGGAGAGCGTATTTCCGAGAGCGATGAGCCTTCTTGAAAGCAACAGCTTCTGCATACCCCCTACGTTTGTCTTCCAACCGCCTTTCATGGGCCGAAAGGACTGACCGCTGAACGCGACATCGAATACCGTCGTTTGTCCTATGCGCGTTGTCTGCGACGTTAAATTGTCTGCCCTGAAGACTTGGAAAGCTTCGTTGAAGACATCTCGATCGGAGGCAGTTTGTCTTCTCCGCCGCCCATCCTCTTCTTGAAGCCAAGTGTACGCACCTGAACCGGCTCCCCCGACTTCCTTGTCGCGATAGAGCTGCCGGTATTTGACTCGTTGCAAGTCCTTTGCGTACCAGACGAGATAGTCGACAGTAGAAGGAAGGACGTTCGACCGACAGAAAAGCTACCCGCCCCAGAGGTCTTCTTGAACGTAACCAACGAGACTACGTTTTCGGCTCCAAAGACCTCATCCATAACCTCTCGCACGTGATGCAAATTCTCATCCGAGATCTGCACGAACACACTCCCACTCTCGTGCAACAGCTCCCGCGCGAGCAGCAGCCGGTCGCGCAGATACGTGAGGTACGAGTGGATGCCCAGCTCCCAGGTGTCGCGGAACGCCTTGATCATCTCGGGTTCCTGCGTGAGGTCCGCATCACTGCGGTCCTTCACGTCGCGCTTGCCGACGAAGGGCTGAAAGTTGCTGCCGTACTTGATGCCGTAGGGCGGGTCGATGTAGATCATCTGCACGCGCCCGGCCATGCTCTCCTTCTGCAGCAGGCTGTTCATCACCAGCAGGCTGTCGCCGGCGATCAGGCGGTTGGCCCAGCCGCGTTCGTGGCGGTAGAAGTCGATTGCGTCGCGCAGCGGCAGGTTCTCGAACGGTGCGTCGAACAGGCCCGGCTGCACCGCACGCTCGGCGCCGCGGCTGCGGCCTTCGGCGGCCATCGCCTTGCGCACCGCCGACAGGATGCTGGCGGGGTCGATGCGTTCGTGCACGTGAAGGCTGACTGTGTCGACGTCGAACTGGGTGCGCTCGGACTTGCCGGCCCAGTTCAGGTGACCCGCCACGATTCCCGCGCAAGCATGCGTTTCCAGTTCTCAGCTCCAAAATTGGAGCTGAAGATAGCCCTACCACTACCGGAGGTCAAGGCGCGCCCGAGACGCGGGATCGACGCGGCACGCCCGCGTCGTGGTCGGGAACGTCGGGATCCTGCGCGACTGGTCGAGGTCCTGCGGGACCGACAATGCCGGATCCTTCGGGGCGTCGTGCGAACGGGGCCGCTGGACCCCGACGCGATACTGCATACAATCTTCGCATGATGCCCGATCGACCGACGCACCGACGAGGAGGGCGCGCAGGCGCCTGCCCGCGCACGGCAGCGCATCCTGATCCTCGGTGCCGCCGGCCGCGACTTCCACGACTTCAACCTGCTGTACCGCGACGATCCGGCGGTCGAGGTGGTGGCGTTCACCGCGGCCCAGATCCCGCACATCGACGACCGCCGCTACCCGGCGGCGCTGGCCGGCCCGCGCTACCCGCAGGGCATTCCGATCGTGCCCGAGGACCGGCTGGAAGACCTGATCCGCGAGCGCGAGATCGACCGCGTGGTGTTCGCCTACAGCGACGTGTCCGACGCCGCCGTGATGGCGCTGGCGCAGCGCTGCCTGGCGCTGGGCGCCGGCTTCGAGCTGCCCGGACCGGCGCGCACGATGCTGCGGTCGCGCCGGCCGGTGATCGCGGTGTCGGCGGTGCGCACCGGCTGCGGCAAGTCGGCGATGTCGCGCTGGATCGGCGAGCGGCTGCGCGCGAGCGGCCTGCGCGTGGCGGTGCTGCGCCATCCGATGCCCTATGGCGATCTCGAGCGCCAGCGCGTGCAGCGCTTCGCGCGCATCGAGGACCTCGACGCCGCTCAGTGCACGGCCGAGGAACGCGAAGAATACGAACCGCACATCGCCGCCGGCAACCTGGTGTTCGCCGGCGTCGACTACGCGCAGGTGCTGGCCGCTGCCGAGGACGAGGCCGACATCGTCGTCTGGGACGGCGGCAACAACGACTTCCCGTTCGTGCGCCCCGACCTGCACGTCGTGATGGTCGACGCCTGGCGCCCGGAACACGCGCGCGGCTGGTATCCGGGCGAGGCGGTGCTGCGCAGCGCCGACGTGATCGTCGTCGGCAAGGCCGACTCCGCACCGCCCGATGCCGTCGCGCGCGCGGGCGCCGTCGCACGCGAAGTGAACGCGCACGCGCCGATCGTCCCGGGACACTCCGCGATCACGCTCGATGCGCCGGATGCCGTTCGCGGCCGCCGCGTGCTGGTGGTCGAGGACGGCCCGACCCTGACGCACGGCGGCATGGCCTTCGGCGCCGGCACGCTGGCGGCACGGGCCGCGGGGGCTGCCGAACTGGTCGACCCGCGTGCGTTCGCGCCGCCGGAACTGCAGAAGGTGCTCGCGGCGTATCCCCACCTGGGCCCGGTGCTGCCCGCGATCGGCTATTCGGCGCACGACCTCGATCTGCTGGCGCACACGATCGCGGCCGCCCCTGCCGACCTGGTGGTGGTCGGCACGCCCATCGACCTCGGGCGCCTGGTCGCCGGCGGCAAGCCGCTGGTGCGCGTGCGCTACGAATTCTCCGAACCCGAGCCGCGACCGCTCGCGGCCCTCCTGGAGCGCTTCATCGAGCAGCTCCGGGACCCGACAGGACTCCGCCCCCGATGACACCGCCCCCGCTCTCGCCCGAATCCCTGCGCCGACGCAGCGACGTGTCGCGGCTGGCCTTCGCGACCACCGCCGACCTCGCCGACGGCCACCAGCTGCTGGGCCAGGAGCGCGCGCGCAGCGCGCTCGAGTTCGGCATCGGCATCCACCAGGAGGGCTACAACCTGTTCGTGATTGGCTCGCCCGGCGTCGGACGGCGCACGCTGGTCGAACACCTGCTGGAACAGGCGCCGTCGATCGGCGCCGTGCCGCAGGACTGGTGCTACGTGAACAACTTCGCCGACCACCAGCGGCCGGTCGCGCTGGCCTTGCCCGCTGGCCGCGGCGAGGCGCTGCGCAACGAGGTCGGGCAGTGGATCGACGAGTTGCGCGACGCGATTCCCGCGGCTTTCGACACCGACGAGTACCGCGACCGCCTGGGCCGGATCGACGCCGAGTTCAACGAGCGCCAGCAGCACGCCTTCGAGGACATCGGCACGCGCGCCTCGGCCGAGGGCATCGCGCTGCTGCGCACGCCGACCGGCTTCTCGTTCGCGCCGCTGTCGGGGCACGAGATCATGAACCCGGAGGAGTTCGGCAAGCTGCCGGCCGAGCGCCAGCACGAGCTCGCCGAACGCATGCGCCACTACGAGACCGAGCTCGAGGCGGTCGTGCGGCAGGTGCTGGTGTGGCGCCGCGAACGCGCCGAGAGCCTGAAGGCGCTGAACGCCGAAGTCGTCGAGTACGCGGTCGGCCGGATCACGGCCGAGCTGCGCGCCCGTTACGAAGACCTGCCCGAGGTGGCGAAGCACCTCGACGCGGCGCGCGCCGACGTGATCGCGCATGTCGACGACTTCCGCCGCAGCCCCGAACAGCAGCAGCCGGTCGAAGTCGCCGGCATGCTGGTCAAGACCGAGTCCGACTTCGCGCGCTACCGCGTGAATCTGCTGGTCAGCAACGACGCCGACTGCAGTCCGCCGGTGGTGTTCGAGGACAACCCGACCTACGCAAACCTGGTCGGGCGGGTCGAGCACCTGGCGCAGTTCGGGGCTCTCACCACCAACTTCGGCCTGATCCGCGCGGGTGCGCTGCACCGGGCCAACGGCGGCTACCTGCTGGTCGACGCGATGCGCCTGCTGCAGCAACCCTATGCCTGGGAAGGGCTCAAGCGCGCACTGCGCGGCAACGAGGTCCGCATCGACTCGCTCGGCCAGATGTTCAGCCTGGTGTCGACGATCAGCCTAGAACCGCAGCCGATTCCGCTGCGCGTCAAGGTCGTGCTGTTCGGCCCGCCCCAGCTCTATCCGGTGCTCGAAGCCTACGACCCGGACTTCGGCGCGCTGTTCAAGGTCGCCGCCGAGTTCTCCGAGGACGTGCCGTGGACCGACGACAGCACGCAGGCGCTGGCGCAGCTGGTCGCGGCAATCTGCCGGGGCAGGTCGCTGCGCCCGTTCGGCCCGGAGGCGGTCGGCGCGGTCGCCGAGGAGTGCGCGCGAATGGCCGGCGACGCGACCCGCTTGTCGGCGAACGTGCGCGAGATCGAGGAACTGCTGCAGGAGTCCGACTACTGGGCGGGCAAGGCGGGCAGCACGATCGTCGGGGCTGCCGACGTCGAGCGCGCCGCGCACGAGCGCATCGAGCGCAGCGCGCTGACCCGCGAGCGCGTGCGCGAGGCCGTGCTGCGCAACCTGATCATGATCGACACCAGCGGCGCCAAGGCCGGCCAGGTGAATGGCCTGGCCGTCTACTCGCTGGGCCGGGCGACCTTCGCCCTGCCGCAGCGGATCACCGCGACCACACGCAACGGCAAGGGCGAGGTGGTCGACATCCATCGCGAGGTTGCGCTGTCGGGCGCGATCCACTCGAAGGGCGTGCTGACGCTGTCGGCGTTCCTGGCGACCCGCTTCGGCCGCCGCCGCGGCCTGTCGCTGTCGGCGACCCTCGCCTTCGAGCAGACCTACAGCGCGATCGACGGCGACAGCGCCTCGGTGGCGGAACTGTGCGCGCTGCTGTCGTCGCTGTCGGGCGTGCCGATCCGGCAGGACTTCGCGATCACCGGCTCGATCGACCAGCACGGCGAGGTGCAGGCGATCGGCGGCGTCAACGACAAGATCGAGGGCTTCTTCGAACTGTGCCGGGCGCGCGGGCTGACCGGAACACAAGCGGTGATCATCCCGCAGTCGAACCGGGAACACCTGATGCTGCGCCCGGACGTCGTGCAGGCAGTGCGCGACGGCAGGTTCCAGGTCTACGCGATCGCGCACGTCGACGAGGCGATCGAACTGCTGACCGGACTGCCGGCGGGGATCGAGGACTCCGGCGGCGGCTTTCCGCGCGACAGCGTCAACGGCCGCGCGGCCGCGCGCCTCGCACAGTACGAGGCCGACGCGATCCCGCGCGCGCCGGCCGGCCGTCCCCTGCGCCCCAGCCGGAGGCCCTCGTGATCACGCGCCGCCCGGAGCAGGACAGGCACGCGGGACGCGGCTCCGACGACCCGCGCGCGCAGCCCACCGCCGACGGCGGGCCGGCCGCCGGCATCGGCCGCGGGGGTCACGTCGCAGCGGCGTCCGGCGGCGCCCGCGTGCACCTGGCGATCGCCGGCATCGCGCCGGCCCGGCTGGCGATCGAGGCCGCGCTGCAGCTCGCACGCGAGCTCGGCGAGGCGGTCGACTGCGTGTTCGTCGAGCACACCGACCTGTTCCGAGCCGCTGCACTGCCGTACACGCGCGAGGTCGGCGTGCTGGCGCCCGGCCCCCGCCGCTTCGAGCCGCACGACCTGATCGCCGCGCTGCGCCGCCAGGCGGAGCAGACACGCCGCGAACTCGAGCAGGCCGCGCGACGGTTCCACGTCCAGTGCAGCTTCGAGGTGGTGCGCGGCGAACTGCTGCGCGCGGCGATCGACCGTTCGCGCCCCGACGAAGTCCTGGTGGTGGGCGCGCAGGGACTTGCCGCCGAGCAGATACCGCTCGATCCGGAGCGCATGCGCGCGGCGCTGGAGCGGGCGCTCGGATGCCCGTTGCCGGTCTGGCGTGGCCTGCCGCAACGCCACCCGCTGCCGGGCGGACGGCACGGCCCGCCACTGCCCACGCCGCGTCTGCTCGCACTGAGGCGCACCTCGGTGGCGGCGGTCGCGCCCGAGCTCGAGCGCGCGCTGCGCCGGCTGGGTGGCACGTTCGTGGCCGGTCCGGACGACGACGATTAGACGGATCCGGCCGAACGCAGCGCGCATCGGCGCTACACTTCGCGCTCGCCTGTCGGCGTACAGACCCCGAACACCCGGAGACATTCGATGCTGCGCTTCCTGTCGGCCGCACTCGCGGCCGCTTCTCTGTTCGCAACGAATCCCGCGACCGCCCAGTCCTACCCGAGCAAACCGATCCGCATCCTGGTGGGCTTCAGCCCCGGAGGCGGCACCGACGTGATGGCCCGCCTGATCGGCCAGAAGCTCACCGAAGCCTGGAATGCGCAGGTGATCGTCGAGAACCGCCCCGGCGCGGGTGGCGTGCTGGCTGCCGACCTGACCGCCAAGGCGGCGCCGGACGGCTACACGCTGATGATCGGGCACGTGAATTCGCACGGCATCGCGCCTGCGGCCTACGCCAAGATGCCATATGACGCGGTCCGCGACTTCGCTCCGATCATCCTGATCGGCACCACGCCGAACATGCTGGTTGCCAACCCGGCGACGGGCGCGAAGACGATCGAGGACATCGTGCGCAACGCCAGGGCGGAGCCCGGCAAGCTCACGTTCGGCTCGGCCGGCAACGGCAGCTCGCAGCACCTGGCGACCGAGATGTTCAAGCTGGCGGCGAAGGTCGACGTGCTGCACGTCCCGTACAAGGGCAGCGGCCAGATGATCCCGGACCTGATCGCCGGCCAGATCGGCTACAGCTTCGACACGATGACCGCGATCACCCCGCACGTGAAGTCGGGCAAAGTCACGCCGATCGCGACCACGCGGCTGAAGCGTTCGCCCGCCTACCCGAACCTGCCGACGGTCGCCGAGCTCGGCTATCCCGGGTTCGACGTCAGCACCTGGTACGGGCTGATGGCCCCGGCCGGCACGCCGCCCGAGATCGTCGCAAGACTGAACCGCGAGGTCGACCGCATCCTGACGCTGCCCGACGTCAAGGAGAAGCTGAACACCGTCGGCGCCGAAGATGGCGGCGGCAGCCCCGAGCAGTTCGGGAAGTTCGTCCGCGACGAGATCGCCAAGTACGCCCGCGTCGTCAAGGAAGCCGGAGTGAAGCTCGATTGACCCCGTCCGCAGTCACCGGGTCCGCACCGATCGCCGGCCACGCCGGCGCGCCGCTGATGGCGCGCGCCGGCGGCGTGGTCCGGCTGACGCTGAACCGCCCGGCCGAGCACAACCGCCTCGACCCGGCCGACGTCGATGCGCTCAACGCGCTGCTGCCCGCGCTCGCCTGCGACTCCGGCGTGCGCGCGCTGGTGATCACCGGCACCGGCGACAAGACCTTCAGTTCGGGCTACACGCTGCAGGCGATCGTGTCGGAACTGGACGCCCGCTTCGAGCGGATGCTGGACACGCTGGAGAACCTGCCGATTCCGACGATCGCGGTGTTCAACGGCAGCGTCTACGGCGGCGCCACCGACCTCGCGTTGTGCTGCGATTTCCGCGTCGGCTTCGACGGCATGCGCATGTTCATGCCGGCGGCCCGCTTCGGTCTGCACTATTACCCCGGCGGCATGCGCCGCTACGTCAGCCGGCTCGGGCTGAACGCGGCGAAGAAGCTGTTCCTGACGGCGATGACGCTGGACAGCGGCGAGATGCTGCGCATCGGCTTCCTGACCGACTGCGTTGCGCGCGACCGCGTCGAGGCGTGCGCTGGCGAGTACCTGTCGGCGATCGCGCAGACCGAGCCGCAGGTCGTCGCCGGCATGAAGCGGCACCTGAATCAGCTCGCCGAGGGTGTCGACGACGAAGCGGGGCAACGCGCGGCGTACGAGGCCAGCCTGGCCTCGCCCGAGCTGCACGCGCGGCTCGAGCGCCTGCTGAAGCGCGGCTGAAGCGGCCGGGCGATCGCGGCCATCCCGGCCGGCGCGGGACTACGAAGCCGCCCGGATCGCGAGCGCCAGCCAGGTGATGCCCATGCACCCTACGGCCACAGCGCTGATCACCGTGCGCAGCTGCACGAACCAGCGCGCACCCGGCACCCCGCGATAGAGGAAGAGGTCGACGAGCAGCGCGCCCGCGAGGCCGAAGAAGAGCGCCGGGACCGCGACGGCCAGCGGGTAGAGCGTGAGCACCCAGGCGTACAGCGCGGGGATCACGCTCCAGACGAGCTGGACGCCGGCGCGCGGAGCGAAAGCTTCTCCGCCCGCGATCGCCACGCCCCAGTGGAGCGCGCCGACGAAGGTCAGGATCGCACCCGCGTAGTGCACCTGCGAGCGGATCAGACCCGCCGTCTCGGACATCGGGGCGACCCAAACGAACAGCGCGTGCGCGAAGAACGGCAGGATGCCGGTGGCGGCGAGGATCCAGGCCAGGCGCCGAAGCGCTGCAGGAGTGTTCATGGATCAACCGCGCTTGAATCGGTAGATCGCCTGCGTCGCCCGCTGGCTCGTCGCCCAGCCGATGCGCCGGCCGTCGGCGAGGAAGGCGCGCGCGGTGACGCGCAGGCGCAGCTTGGCGAGCAGGTCCTCGAAATCGGCGATCGTCGCCAGGTGCAGGTTGGGCGTGTCGTACCACTGGTAGGGCATCTCGCGCGACACCGGCATCCGGCCGCGCAGGATCGACCAGGCGTGATACCAGTGGCCGAAATTCGGGAACGACACGATGCCCTCGCGGCCGACCTCGCTCATCTCGCGCAGCACGTGCTCGGTCTTGTGCGTGGCCTGGATCGCCATCGACAGCACCACCAGGTCGAACTGGCCGGCGCCGAACATGCCCAGGCCGGCCTCGATGTTCTGCTGGATCACGTTGACGCCACGGCGCATGCACGACAGCACCGCCGCATCGTCGATCTCGACGCCGTAGCCCTGGCACTGCCGCGTCAGCTGCAGGTGCGAAAGCAGCGAGCCGTCGCCGCAGCCGAGGTCGAGGACGCGCGAGCCGGGGGCGACCCACTCGGCGATGCAGGCCAGGTCGGGGCGCAGCGGGCGCGGGGCGTCGTGCACGGCCGCGACGGAAGCGGGATTCGCGCTCACACCGCGCCCTCCATCAGACCGGCAGCCGGCGCGGCGTGCCCTTCCACGGACCTGGCGGCTGCGCCGTCCGGCAGCGCTGCGGCGACGTGCCGCGCGGCTGCGGCAGCCACGCGCGCCGCGATGCGTTCGAAGTAGGCCCGCACCAGCGCATGGTACTGCGCATCGTCGAGCAGGAAGGCGTCGTGACCATGCGGCGCCTCGATCTCGGCGTAGCTCACGTCGCGCCGGTTGCGCAGCAGGGCCTGCACGACCTCGCGGCTGCGCTGCGGCGAGAAGCGCCAGTCGGTGGTGAACGACGCGACGAAGAAATCGGCGGTGGCCGGGGACAGCGCGGCGGCGAGGTCGCCCGCGCAGTTCAGCGCCGGATCGAAGTAGTCGAGCGCGCGCGTGATCAGCAGGTACGTGTTCGCGTCGAAATAGGCCGAGAATTTCTCGGCCTGGTAGCGCAGGTAGGACTCGATCTCGAACTCGACGTCGAACGAGAAGCCGTAGTCGCCGCGCTTCAGCGCGCGCCCGAAGCGCTCGGCCATCGTGTCGTCGGACTGGTAGGTGATGTGGCCGATCATGCGCGCCACCTGCAGCCCGCGTCGCGGCACCACGCCGTGCTCGTAGAACCGCCCGCCGTGGAACTCGGGGTCGGTGATGATCGCGCGGCGCGCGACTTCGTTGAAGGCGATGTTCTGCGCCGACAGCTTTGGCGGTCGACGCGATCATCACGCAGTGGGCGACCCGGTCCGGGTACAGGATGCTCCAGGCCAGCGCCTGCATGCCGCCGAGACTGCCGCCCATCACCGCCGCGAAGCGCTCGATGCCCAGCGCGTCGCCCAGTCGCGCCTGCGCGTGCACCCAGTCCTCGACGGTGATCACCGGAAAATCGGGGCCGTAGCGCCGCCCGGTCGCCGGATTCTCGGACATCGGGCCGGTCGAGCCGAAGCAGCTGCCGAGGTTGTTGACCCCGATCACGAAGAAGCGATCGGTGTCGACCGGCTTGCCCGGGCCGACCATGTTGTCCCACCAGCCGACGTTGTCCGGTTCCTCCGCGTACCAGCCGGCGACATGGTGCGAGGCATTGAGCGCGTGACAGATCAGCACCGCGTTCGAGCGCTGAGCGTCGAGCGTGCCGTAGGTCTCGTAGACCAGTTCGTAGCCGGCGAGCGCGGCGCCGCTGGACAGCGGCAGCGGATCCTCGAAACGGATTCTCTGCGGCCGGACGGCGCCGACGGATTGCGGTGAGGTCTCTGAAACGGGGAGGGACAAGCGGACAAGCCTCGACTGTTGGAACCCGACCGGCTTGCTGTCTGCGGCTCGGTCCGGCGTGCGAGGCCTGAAGGCCGATGCCCGGGACGCTTTAGCCGTACTTGTTACGCGCCCGCAAGCTGGTCTTCAAATCGGCGCAAACCGCAACGTTACCGAGGGCGGCCGGGCGATGTCAAATGGCGTGCGGCGCGAACAGCGGCGCGCAACCCGACTGCGCCAGCACGTCGGCGAGCGCGGTCGACGCCGGCCAGCCCGCGTGACGATCGCGCAGCGTGCGCAGCGACTTCGCGTGGTACTTCTGCGGCGCCTGCGTCCAGGTGGTTTCGCCGAGCGCCACGCTGAACTGCAGCTCGGAGTCGCGCACCGCCCTCGCATTGGCCAGGGTCCAGGGCGTGAACAGGGCGCCGACCTGGGCGGCGAGGAAAGGCATCAGCGTCGGTGCGAGCGCCTGCCAAGGCTCGAAGTCGCCCTCCATGCGCGGCCGCAGCATGCGGTGGATCCAGTCGAGCAGGTGCGGGGCGCGCCCTTCGATCAGCGCACCGGGCGTCGGGTCGGTCCACGCGCAGTACAGCTGCCCCCAGAGACCGAAATCGCCGAACGACGGGCGCCCGCCGAACAGGTAGGGGCGCGAGCGCAGGTGGGCGTCGAGCTGCACGATCGCGTCGCCGAACGAGCGCTCGATCAGCGGCGCGGTCTGCGGGCTCGAGCCGACGAACCAGACGCGCTCGACCATGCGCTTGCGCACCTGCGCCGCGGTCGCCTCGAACTCCGCCTGCGGCGCGTCGGGCAGGCGCATGCGCGCGATCCGGCCGGCCGACGCCACCTGGTCGACCTCGCGCGCCCAGCGGTAGTGGAACATCCACTTGTTGCCCCACTCGTCGCCGAACTCCTCGACCAGGGCCGACAGGAACCCGGTCACGGGATCGTCGGGATGGATCGAAACGCCCGGCAGCCGTGTCTCGAGCGTTTCGATGATCGGCGTCGAGTCCTGCAGCGACTCGCCCTGTGCCGTCACCACCAGCGGGATGATCGGCAGCTTCGCATGGCGCTCGTATTCGGCCTGGCTCGCGGCGCTGCGCGGGATCCAGTCGAAGCGCGCGCCCTTGAAGCGCAGGTACGAGCGCACCTTGACCGAGTACGGCGACATCTCGGAGCCGAACAGCCGCATCGCGTTGTCGTTCATCTGCGATCTCCCGTCACGGGGTGGCCGTCAATGCCACTTGCGCAGCAGGGTACCCGGAAGCGCGTCGTGCGTCGTCCCCTGCGGATTCGCCACGCGCCGGCCGTTGACCCACACGCCGTGCACGCCGCGCGAGCGCGTGACGACGCGCGTGGCACCGGCCGGCAGGTCGTTGGCGCGCGAACGCGCGCCGCGCCCGACGGTGGCCGGATCGAACAGCAGCAGGTCGGCCGCCCAGCCTTCCTTCAGCGTGCCGCGGTTGCGGATGCCGAAGAACTCCGCCTGCGCGCTGGTGAGGCGGCGGACCGCTTCGGGCAGCGGCATGGCGCCGCGATCGCGCACCCAGTGGCCCATCAGGTGAAGGCCGAAGCCGGAGTCGTCGAGGAACGACAGGTGCGCGCCGGCGTCGGACAGCGAGATCAGGCTCTGCGGGTGCGCCAGCAGGCGCGCGACGGCGGCTTCGTCGTGGTTCAGCGCGACCACCGAGAACAGCGTGCCCAGGTTCTCCTCGATCGCCAGGTCGAACATGCAGTCGACCGGATCGACCCCGCGCTCGGCGGCGATGTCGGCGATCGAACGATCCTCGAGATGGCGGTTCGAATCCGCCACGGTGTGCAGCACCTGCACCAGTTCGAAGTCGCCCGAGAAGATGCGGCGCGCCTTCACCTTCAAGTCCTCGCGCAGCGCGTTGCGCAGTTCCTGGCCGCGCATGCGCTCGATCATCGCCGCGCCGCGCAGGCCGAACACCGGCTTCCACGAGGCGAGCGGCTCGAGCGGATAGGGGGCGTCGAAGCTGAAGTCGAACACCAGCGGCGTGGCGGCGACGGCACCGCGCATGCGGTTGCCGCGCGCGTTGGCCGCGGCGATCGCGTCGAGGTCGTTGAACACGCTGTCGGGCTGCTGGCTGGAGTGCAGCAGCGCGGCGACCAGCACCGGACGGCCCGACGCAGCGGCGAACTCCTCGAGCATCGGCACCGGCGTCGGCGGTCCTTTGGTGATCATGAACACGCCCTGGTCGCGCTCGCGCATCGGCCTGGCCAGCGCGAGGAACTCGCTCCAGTCGGCGACCCGCGACGGCATCGGACGGCCGTCGTAGGCGCTGTGCGACGGCGTGGTGGTCGACGCCAGGCCGATCGCTCCGGCGTCGAGCGCTTCGCCGACCAGCTGCTGCATCTTCGCGACCTCTGCCGGCGTCGCGGCGCGGTCCGACGCGGCCGAGCCCATCACGTAGGTGCGCAGCGTCGAATGCCCGGCGAAGGCCGCCAGGTTCATCGCGCAGCCGCGCGACTCGATGCGGTCCATGTACTCGCCGAAGCTCTCGAAGTCCCAGCGGATGCCGGCCTGCAGGCTGGCCAGCGACATACCTTCGACCTGGGTGAGGTTCTTGGTGACGAGGTCGCGCGAGGCCGCATCCGGATGGCAGGGCGCGATCGTGAAGCCGCAATTGCCGATGATCGCAGTCGTGACCCCCATGCCGACCGACTGGTCGAGATAAGGATCCCAGGTCACCTGCGCGTCGTAGTGCGTGTGGTTGTCGATGATGCCCGGCATCAGCGCCAGCCCCTGCGCGTCGACGTGCTCGCGCGCCTCGCCGGCGGGAATCGCCTGGGCGCTCGGACGCACCGCCGCGATCAGCCCGTCCTTGACCGCGACCTGCCCGTCGAAGGGCTGGGAGCCGAGGCCGTCATGAATTTTGGCGTTCGAAATCAGGAAATCGTACATTGCCACCTCCGTGCGCGCAGTATAGAGAGAAGCCGCGACGCACACACGCAAGCGGGAATTTCATCGAGCGCTCCTCGTGTGGGGCACGATCCCGGGGCACGATGCCCGGGGTGCGGCGCCCGAGGCACGATGCCCGGGGTGCCGCGCCCGGGGTGCGGCGCTGGGCCGGTCCCCTCTCAGGCCGGTCGATGCGGATCGAGCCGCAGGCGCGCCAGACCGGCTTCGACCCGCACCGGATCCTCGGTGTTGAGCAGCCGCGCCACCTTGTGCGACAGCTGCGACGACGTCGGCGAGCAGGATCTCGCGCTTGACCCGCAGCAGGCTGGCCGGGATGCATCGAGAACTGCGACAGGCCCATGCCGAGCAGCAGGCGCGTCGCCAGCGGGTCGCCGGCCATCTCGCCGCACACCGCCACCGGCTTGCCGGCGCGCGCGGGCGGCCCGGATCGTCATCGCGATCAGACGCAGCACCGCCGGATGGAACGGGTCGTACAGCGACGCCACCGTGTGGTCGGTGCGGTCGATCGCCAGCGTGTACTGGATCAGGTCGTTGGTGCCGATCGACAGGAAGTCGAGCCGCCGCACGAACAGGCCGACCGACAGCGCAGCCGCCGGCACCTCGATCATGCCGCCGACCGGCATGCGCTCGTCGAAGGCCTGGCCGCGCTCGCGCAGCTGCTCGCGCGCGTGCGCGATCAGGCGCAGCGTCTGGTCGATCTCGTGCGCGATGCGCCAGCATCGGAATCAGCAGCCGCACCGGCCCGTGCGCCGATGCGCGCAGGATCGCGCGCAGCTGCGCGAGGAACATCTCCGGCTCGGCCAGGCAGTAGCGGATCGCGCGCTGGCCGAGCGCCGGGTTCGCCGCGGTCGAGCGCGACGCTCGGCGCTCGAGCGCCTTGTCGGCGCCGACGTCGAGCGTGCGGATCGTCACCGGCGCGCCGCTGCATCGCCGATCACCGCGGCGCGGTAGGCCTCGAACTGCTCGTCCTCGCCGGGCAGGTCGCGCCGGTTCATGAACAGGAACTCGGAGCGGAACAGACCCGACGCCCGCGGCGCCGGCCTCGCGCGCCTGCACGGCCTCTTCGGGCAGCTCGATGTTCGCGTGCAGCTCGATCGCGACGCCGTCGAGCGTCGTGCGACGGCACGTGGATCAGCCGCTTGAGCTTCTCGCGTTCGAGCCGCGATCGCCGCCTGGCGGTTGCGGTACTCGGCGAGCATCGCCTCGTCGGGCGCGACGATCAGCACGCCGGCTCGTCGCCGTCGAGGATCAGCCACTCGTCGTCGCGGATCAGTTCGCTGCCGCACGGCCAGACCGACGACGGCGGGCACGTTCATGCTGCGCGCCAGGATCGCGGTGTGCGAGGTGGTGCCGCCGAGGTCGATCGCGAAGCCGAGCGCGCTGCGTCAGCGACAGCATGTCGCCCGGCGCGATGTCGTGCGCGACGAAGATCGCCGGCTCGCCGCGCGCGCGCGGGCCAGCCGCCCGAGCCGGACAGCGACTTGAGCACGCGGTCGGCCACCTGCTGCACGTCGCGGCCGCGCTCGCGCAGGTAGGCGTCCTCGAGTTCCTCGAACTGCGCGCGCCAGCGCTCCGCCTGCGACGCCAGCGCCCACTCGGCGTTCCAGCCGTGGTCGCACGGATCTGGCGCGCGCGGCCTGTCGACCAGCGACGGATCGTCGAGGATCATCGCGTGCACCTCGAGCAGCGCGCGCGCCTCGTGCGGGCGCGTCGTCCGGCAGGTGCTCGGCGAGCGCGTCCAGCTCGCGCCTTGACGTCGCGCAGCGCGGCCTCGAGCCGCGCGACCTCGCCGGCATGCGCCTCGGGCTGCGACGTGGTAGCGCGGCGACGTCGAAGCGGCGCGACTCGAGCACACGAGCGCGTGCCGATGACGATGCCGCCGCCGATCGCCGTGCCGTGCAGGCTGAACATGCCCGCGCCCTCCTCCGTGGGATCCGCCCGCCTTGCCGGCGTGGCGGATCAGATCTCTTCGCCGAATCCGCTCGCGATCAGCGCCTGCAATGCCTCGACGGCCTCGTTCTCGTCTGGGCCGTCGGCCTCGATGATGATCGTGCTTCCCTTGGCGGCGGCCAGCATCATCACGCCCATGATGCTCTTGGCGTTGATCCGGCGCGAGCCCTTGGCCATCCAGACCTCGCGACTTGAACTTCGACGCGAGCTGCGTGATCTTCGCCGAAGGGCGCGCGTGCAGGCCGAGCTTGTTGACGACGGTGGCCTCAACGCTGCAGCACTTCGATCTCCAGGGTTGCGTTCGGCTTCGATCTCGAGGATCGCGTTCTTCGCGCTGCCGATCAGCAGCTGCGCGCATCTCCTCGACCGGCCCGCGGCGATTGTTCAGCGCCTTGACCAGCAGCGGCAGGTTCACGCCCGCGATCACCGCGACCCGGTGCGGCTCGGCCAGACGCATGCGCGATGCGCGACGGCGTCGCGCCGAAGATGTCGGTCAGCACCAGCACGCCGCTGCCGTCGTTGATCCGCGCGATCAGCTCGCGCGCCGCCGACAGCGCGGCCTCGGGATCCTCGTCGGGGATCACGTCGAGCGCCGCCAGCTGCGGCGGCATGCGACCGAAGATGTGGCGCGTGCAGTGGATCAGCGCGGTCCCCAGCGGCTCGTGCGACACGACGAGGATTCCGATCATGGCGGCGCGGCCGCGGCCCGGCGGCGACGGCGCGCTCGAGCGCGTCGACGAACAGGCCGGCGACGTCGCAACCGGTCTGCTGCATGATCTCCTGGAAGCAGGTCGGGCTGGTGACGTTGACTTCGGTGAGGCAGTCGCCGATCACGTCCAGGCCGACCAGCAGCAGGCCGCGCGCGGCCAGCGATCGGAGCCAGCGCCTCGCCGATCTCGCGGTCGCGCGCCGACAGCGGCTGCGCGCGACCGGTGCCGCCGGCGGCGAGGTTGCCGCGCGCCTCGCCGGCCTTCGGAATGCGCGCCAGCGCGTAGGGCACCACCTGTCCGCCGATCAGCAGGACGCGCTTGTCGCCGTCGACGATCTCGCGGCAGGTAGCGCTGCGCCATCACCGTGCGCGCGCCGAACTGGTTCATCGTCTCGATGATCACCGACAGGTTCGGATCGCCCGCGCGGGCGCGGAAGATCGACGCGCCGCCCATGCCGTCGAGCAGCTTGAACACCGCCTCGCCGTGCTCGTCGACGAAGGCGCGCAGCCGCGCGGGGTCGCGCGTGACGATGCGTCGGCGCGGTGAACTGCGGGAACTCGGCGATCGCCAGCTTCTCGTTGTGGTCGCGCATCGCCCGCGGGTCGTTGAACACGCGCGCGCCCTGCGCGCACCGCGAGCTCGAGCAGGTAGGTGGAGTAGACGTACTCCATGTCGAAGGGCGGGTCCTTGCGCATCAGCACCGCGTCGAACGCCGTCAGCGGCTCGACGGATTCGTCGCCGAGCCGGTACCAGTCGTCGCTGCGCGGCCGGTGGTGTCGAGCAGCTCGGTCGCGCGGACGCGCGCGACCGTGCGCCCGCCCTCGAGCGCGAGCTCGTGCTGCTCGCACACGAACAGCCGTGGCCGCGCGCGGTCGCCTCGACCATCATCGCGTAGGTCGAGTCCTTGTAGGTCTTGATGCTCGGCAGCGGGTCGAGAATGATCAGCGATGCGCATCGTGGCGGGCTCGCCTGCGGCGGCGTTGGGCGGTGCGGGTCAGCCGTAACGCGACTGATCCGGGTCGGTCTTCTCGAGCTCGACCGAAGCGGCCAGCAGCGCCAGCCGCGCGACGACGCCGTAGGCGTAGAAGCGGTTGGCCGCGCGCCTCGGGCGATGCGCTGGTGTCGGGCAGGTTGCAGCTGGTCGCGAACGGCAGCGGCACGAAGTGCATGCCGGGCGCGTTCAGGTTCTCGTCGCGGCCGCGCTCGGCGTGCACGCGGTAGAACCCGCCGACGACGTAGCGATCGATCATGTAGACGACCGGCTCGGCGGCGCCGTCCTCGACGGTCTCGACGGTCGGCACGCCTTCCTGCAGGATCACCTCGGTGACCTCGAGGCCCTCCTTGACGACCGCCATCTTGTTGCGCTGCTTGCGGTTCAGGTTGCGCACTTCGGAGGCGTCCTTCACCGACATGACGCCCATGCCGTAGGTGCCGGCGTCGGCCTTGACGATCACGAAGGGCGTCTCGTCGATGCCGTATTCGCGGTACTTCGAGCGCGATCTGGCGCAGCAGCGCGTCGACGTTCGATCGCGAGGCATTCCTCGCCGGCGCGCTCCTGGAAGTCGATCTCGCCGCAGGTCGCGAAATACGGGTCGATCAGCCAGGGGTCGATGTCGAGCATCTTCGCGAAGCGCTTGGCGACCTCGTTGTACGCGGCGAAGTGCTGCGACTTGCGGCGCACCGCCCAGCCCGCGTGCAGCGGCGGCAGCAGCACCTGCTCGTGCAGGTCCGCGAGGATCGTCGGGCAGGCCCGCCGACAGGTCGTTGTTCAGCAGGATCGAGCAGGGATCGAAGTCGGCGCAGGCCGACACGCTTGCCGCTGACGCACCAGCGGCTCGAGGGTCAGCGTCTGGCCGTCCGGCAGTTCGAGCCGGGTCGGCGCGGTGATCTCCGGGTTCAGCGTGCCGAGCCGCACGTTCAGGCCGGTCTGGCGCAGGATCGCCGACAGGCGCAGCACGTTCTGCAGGTAGAAGGTGTTGCGGGTGTGGTTCTCGGGGATCAGCAGCAGGTTGCGCGCGTCGGGGCAGTACTTCTCGATCGCCGCCATCGCCGCCTGCACCGCCAGCGGCAGCATCTCGGCCGACAGGTTGTTGAAGCCGCCCGGGAACAGGTTGGTGTCGACCGGCGCGAGCTTGAAGCCGGCATTGCGCAGGTCGACCGAACAGTAGAACGGCGGCGTGTGCTCCTGCCACTCGAGGCGGAACCAGCGCTCGATCTGCGGCGTGGCGTCGAGGATGCGCCGCTCGAGTTCGAGCAGCGGGCCCTTCAGCGCAGTGATGAGATGCGGAACCATCGGCGGCGTGTCCTCGCGGAGCAGCCCCTGTCGGAGGAGCCTGATTGGGAAGTCCCGCCAAGCGGGGCAGGATCGGTCGCGGACCGGCCCGGACCCTCGCGGCGGCGGCCGCCTGCTGAGGGGGCGCCGGATCCAGGTCGGGCGGGGCGATTGTAGCGAAAAGGCCCGGCGCCGGTGCGCGGCTCCGGCAAACGAGGCGCGACGTCAAAGGACCCGCCACGGCAAAAGGCCGGCAGGCGGAAAGCAGGAACGGCGGGATTGCTCCCGCCGTTCGATCCCGCCGGCCCGCGGGCCGGTGGCGCGCTGCGGCTCGCGAGCGAGCCGCAGCGCCGGATCAGCGATGGTAGGCCGACTCGCCGTGCGAAGCGATGTCCAGACCCTCGCGCTCCTCTTCCTCGGGGACGCGCAGCCCGACCAGCATGTCGACGATCTTGAACGCGATGAACGCCACCACGGCCGACCAGACGATCGTCGTGACCACGCCCTGCAGCTGCACCCAGACCTGGCGCGCCGATCGAGTAGTCGGGGCTCGCCTTGTTCGCGACGTAGTCGAAGATGCCGGAGCCGCCCAGCGAGGGGCTCGCGAACACGCCGGTCAGCAGGGCGCCGACGATGCCGCCGACTCCGTGCACGCCGAACACGTCGAGCGAGTCGTCGGCGCCGAGCATGCGCTTCAGTCCGTTCACACCCCACAGGCAGACCACGCCGGAGACCAGGCCGATGATCAGCGCGCCCATCGGGCCGACGAAGCCGCAGGCGGGAGTGATCGCCACCAGCCCGGCGACCGCGCCCGACGCCGCACCCAGCATCGACGGCTTGCCCTTGCCCATCCACTCGGCGAACGTCCAGGACAGCACCGCCGCGGCGGCCGCCACGAAGGTGTTCAGCGAAGGCCAGCGCCGCCGTGCCCGATGGCTTCGAGGTTGGAGCCGGCGTTGAAGCCGAACCAGCCCACCCACAGCAGCGACGCACCGACCATCGTCAGCGTCAGCGAGTGCGGCGCCATCGACTCGCGGCCGTAGCCGATCCGCTTGCCGATCACGTAGGCGCCGACCAGGCCTGCGACGCCGGCGTTGATGTGCACCACCGTGCCGCCCGCGAAGTCGAGCGCGCCCTTGGCCCACAGCCAGCCCGCGTTGGCGGTCACCGCCTCGAGCGCTTTCGCGTCGGTGATCGCGTCCGGGCCGTCCCAGTACCAGACCATGTGGGCCAGCGGGATGTAGCAGAACGTGAACCAGATCACCGCGAACAGCAGCACCGCGGAGAACCGCACGCGCTCGGCGAAGGCGCCGACGATCAGCGCGCAGGTGATCGCCGCGAACGTGCACTGGAACGCGATGAACAGCAGCTCGGGGATGTAGACGCCCTTGCTGAAAGTCGCGCCCACGGACTCGGTGGTGACGCCCTTCAGGAACAGCTTGTCGAAGTTGCCGAAGAACGACCCCGCGCCGCCGAAGGTCAGCGTGTAGCCGTAGATGACCCACAGCACCGTGATCATCGAGAACACGACCAGCACCTGCATCAGCACCGACAGCATGTTCTTCGACCGCACCAGGCCGCCGTAGAACAGCGCCAGCCCCGGGATCGTCATCAGGATCACGAGGGTGGTGGCGAGGTACATGAAGGTGATGTCACCCTTGTTCGGTGCCGGGGGTGCGGCAGCGGGGGCGTCGTCCTTCTTCTCCTCCGTCTTCGCCTCGGAGGCGGCGGGCGCCGCGGCCTCCTTCTTCTCGTCCGGCTTCGCGTCGGCCGCCGCCGCCGCCGTTGCCGCGTCCTTCACCGCCTCGGCCGCGGCAGCAGGCTTGTCCTGCGCCAGCGCGCCGCCGAGCGGTGCAATACCGAGCGCCAGCACCACTGCCAGCGCCCTCATCAGGCTCTTCATGAACGTTCTCCGATTGACTGGAATATCCCGATGGCGCGAATGCGCCAGGCGCGCGGACTCAGAGCGCCTCGTTGCCGGTCTCGCCGGTGCGGATGCGGACGACCTGCTCGAGGTCGTAGACGAAGATCTTGCCGTCGCCGATCTTCCCGGTCCGGGCCGCACCCTCGATCGCTTCGATCGCGCGCTCGACCAGGTCCCCGGCGACGGCCGCCTCGATCTTCACCTTCGGCAGGAAGTCGACGACGTACTCGGCGCCGCGGTAGAGCTCGGTGTGCCCCTTCTGGCGGCCGAAGCCCTTGACCTCGGTCACGGTGATCCCCTGGACGCCGATCGCCGACAGAGCCTCGCGGACTTCGTCGAGCTTGAACGGCTTGATGATGGCGGTAATCAACTTCATCGCTGTATCTCCGGTTCGGCCGGCGAGGACCGCCGGCCGGGTTGCAGGCGCGCCGTCAGAAAGTCTTGCTGACCGACAGGACGACCGTGCCGTTGCCGAGGTTCTTGCCGCGGTAGTTCGTGTAGCAGTTGCTGTTGGCGTCGGTGTCGACGTAGTTCAGGCCCCAGTTCAGGCCGACCAGTTCCTTGTTCACGCCCAGTTTCCAGTCGGCATAGGAGCAGTCGACGCCGACGAGCGCGGTCTTGATCTTCTGGTAGCCGTAGTGGGCGCCCAGCGTGAAGCCGCTGCCGAGGTCGAAGTTGCCGGCCAGGTCGACGTAGTACGAGTTGTTGCTGTCCGGGAAGCCGAAGATGTCGCTGACCGCATGCGAGTACTTCAGGGTCAGCATCTTCCACGTGCCCGCGGCATAGAGCTCGGTGGTGTTCGGCGACGCGTTGCCGGCGGCCTTCCACGTATCGAAGTTGCCCGGGTAGTAGTACTGCAGCACGCCGAAGTCGTAGCCGAAGTCGCCGGCCGCGCCCTTGAAGCCGCCGTAGAAGTCCCATTCGAGGCTGCTCTTGGCCAGCCCGGTGTCGGACAGCCAGCTGACGTTCGAGGCCCAGGTGCCCAGGTAGACGCCGCTGGTGTGCGCGTAGTCGAAACCGCCCTGCAGCGCCGGCTTCATGTCGCTCTGCGAGATGCCGCGATAGCGGTACTCGGATACGAAACCCACGTTGCCGGTGAACGTGTGCGGCGATGCGGCCGGCTTGGCCTGCGCGAGGGCGAAGGTGGGGAGCGACGAAGCCACGGCGGCGAGACCGGCTGCGACAATCAGTTTCTTCATGAGATTCATCTCCGCTTGGATGGTCAGGATGGTCGGGTTGGAGGTGGCGGCAAGGAATCGCAGCCAGCACGGACCTAGGAGCATTTCCCGTGCCACCGCTGGATCGGTGGCGTTCGGGCGGTGGATTCGCCCGAAAATGGGGCAGCCAGAGAATTTTTTTGCACCGTTATGGTGCGCTCATCTGCCAGGCACCAGGCGCGGGCGGCCGCCCCGTCACGCGAAAAGCTGCGTGCTAGACTCGATCGGCCCCGGGTGGCCCCCGTGACGGCGTTGCCCGGCGAACCCGCATCCACCCTCCTCATCCCCCTCGGAGGCGCCCATGAGCACCCCCGCCCAGAGCATCCTGCAGGACCTGCAGAATCGTCTCGGCGACCTGATGCGTTCCACCCCGGCAGCGGACGTCGAACGCAACGTGAAGGCCGTCGTCAACCAGGCGTTCCAGAAGCTGGACCTGGTCACCCGCGACGAACTCGACGCGTACGCCCAGGCCCTGACCGCGCTGAAGGAACGCGTCGGCGTCCTCGAGCAGCGGATCGCCGCGCTCGAGTCCGGATCCGCCTCCCCGGCCGCGGCCGCCGCTTCCGTCGGCGGGGTGTCCTGATGAGCTCCACACCGACACCCGAGTGGCGCGACCAGGTCTTCGAGACCCTGCTGCGCAACCGGATCGAACAGATCGCCTACGTCCCGGACGCCGGGCACAGTCCGCTGATCGCGCGCGCGCACGCCGAACCCGGCATCACCGCCTACGCCCTGACGACCGAGGAGGAGGGCGTGGCCGCCGCCTGCGGCGCCTGGCTGGGCGGGCAGCGCAGCGTGCTGCTGATGCAGTCGAGCGGCGTCGGCAACTGCGTGAACATGCTGAGCCTGATCGGCAACTGCCGCTTCCCGCTGGTCACGCTGGTGACGATGCGCGGCGAATGGGCCGAATTCAACCCCTGGCAGGTGCCGATGGGACGCGGCACGCCGGCGGCCTTCGAACTGATGGGCGTGCAGGTCCGCCGGGTCGACGACGCGACGCTCGCAGCCGACGAGGTGCAGGCGGCGATCGACGACGCGTTCGGCGCGGACCAGGCGGTTGCGGTGCTGTTTTCGCAGCGCCTGCTCGGCCGCAAGAAATGGGAGCGTTGAATGTCCACCACCAGACCTGATCCGGCGCAGCCCGCCGGGCTCGACCGGCGCGAGACGGTGAAATCGCTGCTCGCCGATCGCGCGGACACCCTGGTCGTCACCGGGCTGGGCTCGGCGACCTACGACGTCGCCGCCGCGGGCGACCACGAGCTGAACTTCTATCTGTGGGGCGCGATGGGTGGGGCCGCGATGATCGGCATGGGCCTGGCGCTCGCCCGTCCCGAGCGCCCGGTGCTGGTGATCACCGGCGACGGCGAACAGCTGATGGGCATGGGCGCGCTGGCCACGATCGGCGTGCAGCGGCCGGCCAACCTGAGCATCGTCGTGCTCGACAACGGCCACTACGGCGAAACCGGCATGCAGCTCAGCCACACCGCGGCGGGCGTCGACCTGGCGGCGGTGGCGACGGCCTGCGGTTTCGGCTGGACCATGCAGGTCGATCAGGCGGCGCAGATCGCGGACCTGCGCGCGCGCATCGCGCGCCGCGAAGGCACCGGCTTCGCGACGGTGCGGATCGCGGCGAACGATCCGCCGCGCGTGCTGCCCAGCCGCGACGGCGTCGAGATCAAGAACCGGTTCCGCCGCGCACTCGGCCTGCCGACCATCTGAGCATTTCCCCGCCGCGGGCGGCGCGCCACCGGATCACCCGCCGTGCGGCCGGCCACCGCGGATCGGAACAGAACGAAAGCGAGGAGACACATGCAGAAGTGGCGCATCGGTGCAGTCACCGTCACCAAGATCGTCGAGCTCGAGGCGACCGGCGGCACCCGCTTCATCCTGCCGCAGGCCACGCCCGAAGCGGTGCTCGGCATGACCTGGATGAAACCGCACTTCATGGACGACAGCGGCAAGCTGAAGATGAGCATCCACGCGCTCGTCATCGAGGCGCCGGGCCGGCGCATCATCGTCGACACCTGCCTGGGCAACGACAAGCAGGGCCGCAACGTGCCGACCTGGAACAACCTGCAGGGCAGCTTCCTGCAGGATCTGGCCGCGGCGGGCTTCGCGCGCGAGACGATCGACACGGTGCTGTGCACGCACCTGCACGTCGACCACGTCGGCTGGAACACGATGCTGGTCGACGGCAAGTGGGTGCCCACCTTCCCGAAGGCGCGCTACCTGATGGCGCGCAGCGAGTTCGATTACTGGAACGGCGGCGGCAAGGAAGGCGAGCAGCCGGTGGAGTTCGTCGACTCGGTCAAGCCGGTGTTCGAGGCCGGACTGGTCGATCTGGTCGACACCAGCCAGCGGATCTGCGACGAAGTGCGGCTGGTGCCCACCGTCGGCCACACGCCCGGCCACGTCAGCATCGCGATTTCGTCGCAGGGCCAGGAGGCGCTGATCACCGGCGACTTCTGCCACCACCCCTGCCAGATGGCGATGCCCGACTGGGCGGCCACCGTCGACTACGACCAGAAGCAGTCGACGAAGACCCGGCGCGAAGTGTTCGGACGACTCGCGGGCACGCCGACCCTGGTGATCGGCACCCATTTCGCCGGCGCCACCGCCGGCCGCGTCGTGCGCGACGGCGACGCCTTCCGGCTGGAGGTCTGAAGCGACCATGGCAATCATGACGACGAGGAGCGGGTTCGTCAGTGCGGCGCAGCCCGAGGCCACCGAGGCCGGGCTCGACATCCTGCGCAGCGGCGGCAACGTGGTCGACGCCGCGGTCGGCGCGGCGCTGGTGCAGACGGCTGTCGATCCGCAGATGTGCGGCATCGCCGGCTTCGGTTCGATGCACATCCACCTGCCGGCGCAGGGGGTGCACACCTTCATCGACTTCCACGGCCGCGCGCCGCTGGCGACCCGCGACGACATGTGGGCCGACCTGATCGTGCGCGAGTGCGACGACGGCTTCGGCTTCGTGCTGAAGGGCGAGGTCAACGAGATCGGCTACCAGTCGATGACCACGCCGCTGACGATCAAGGCCTTCGACGAGGCCCTGCGCCGCTTCGGCACGCGCCCGCTCGCCGAACTTATCGAGCCGGCGATCGCCTGGTGCGAGAACGGCTTTCCGGTGCGCCCGCGCGTGCACGAGTTCTGGATGCAGCCGGCGATGTGCGGCCGCATCGAGCGCGTGCGCGTGCTGCGCGACCATCCGGCCACCGCGAAGATCTACCTGAAACCCGATGGATCGGTGCGCCGCGTCGGCGAGCTGCTGCGCAACCCGGACATGGGCCGCACCTACCGCCGGATCGCGACGCACGGCGTCGACGACTTCTACCGTGGCGAAATCGCACGGCGCATCGCCGAGGACATGGAGGCCAACGGCGGCCTGATCACGATGGACGACTTGTCCGCCTGCGCGACCGAGTCGGCCGACCCGCTGTGGACCACCTACCGGGGCCACCGCGTGGCCACCAACCCGCCGCCCGGCGGCGGGCTGCTGATCGTGATGATGCTGAACATCCTCGAGCACTTCGATCTGGCCGCGATCGGGCACAACACGCCCGACTACATCGCGATCGTGTCCGAGGCGATGAAGATCGCGACGCTCGACAAGGACACGCGGATGGGCGACCCGCGCTTCGTCGACGTCCCGATGCAGGAGCTGACGTCGAAGGAGTAGGCCGCGCGCATGGCCGATCGCATCCGCCGCGGCGAGAAGACCCACGTGCCGCGACTGAACGGCGGCGCCAAGGAGAGCCAGAACACGACCCACATCTGCGTGGCCGACGAAAGCGGCGCCTGCGTGTCGCTGACGCATTCGCTCGGCTCGAGCTCGGGCGTGGTCACCGACGGGCTCGGCTTCATGTACAACAACTGCATGATGGTCTTCGATCCGCGCCCGGGGCGGGCCGGATCGCTGGCGCCCGGCAAGGCACGGTTCTCGGCGATGTCGCCGACCATCGTGTTTCGCGGCGACGCGCCGTTCTTCGTCGTCGGCTCGCCCGGCGGCACGACGATCACGATGGGCAACCTGCAAGCGATCCTGAACGCGGTCGACTTCGGCATGACCGCGCAGGAGGCAGTCGGCGCGCCGCGCTTCTGCGCAACCTCCGACACGATCGAAGTCACCAACCGCATCCTGCGCGCGACGCAGCGCGCGCTCGAGGCGCGCGGCTATCCGGTGCAGCGCCATCCGTTCAGCTACATGTCCCCGCTGGTGCACGCGATCCGCATCGTCGACGGCAGGATGGACGGCGGCGCCGATCCCGCCGGCGACGGGCTGGCGATGTCGACCTGACGGCGTGAACGCACCGCTCGCCGCCTGCAGCCTCGAACGCAACGGCGACGATGCGGTGCTGACGCTGCGCGGCGAGTGGCGCCTGCAGAGGCTGTCCGAGCTGCGGTCGGAACTGCGGGGCCTGGCGCTCGATGCGCTCGCGGCGGGGGCGGCACGCATCGACGGTCGTTCGCTCGCCGCGATCGACACCGCCGCGGCGCTGCTGCTGTGGCACGCAGTGCAGGCCGCCGGCGCCGAACCCGCGCGCATCGCGCTCGACGGCTTCGACCCCCGCCACCGGCGCATCCTCGAGCTGGTGCGCGAGCGCCTGCCGCGGACCGGCGGCGCCCGCCCGCCGGTGCGCACCGGCATGCTGGCCCAGCTGGGCATGCAAGCGGTCTGCGTTCGGCGCCCTGGTCGCCGGGCACGTCGCATTCCTCGGGCTGACGCTGGCCGAGATCGCCCGCGTCGTGGCCCGCCCGTCCCTGCTGCGCAAACGCGAGCTGATGGCGCAGTTCGGCCAGGTCTGCGTGCTGGCGATCCCGGTGATCCTGCTCGTCACGTTCCTGATCGGGACCATCGTCGCGTACCTGCTCGGGCTGCAGGCCGAGCAGTACGGCGCCAACATCTTCGTCGTCGACGGCGTCGCGCTGGGCATGGTGCGCGAGTTCTCGCCGATCATCGTCGCCACGATCGTCGCCGGCCGCTCCGGGGCGGCCTTCACGGCGCAGCTCGGCACCATGCGGCTGACCGAGGAGACCGACGCGATCCGCACGCTGGGCCTGTCGCCCGAACAGGTGCTGGTGGTGCCGCGCGTGCTGGCGCTGATCGTGTCGCTGCCCCTGCTCGTTTTCGCCGGCGACCTGGCCGGCCTGCTCGGGGCGATGGTCGTGTCCGGCCTGATGCTCGACATCACGCCCACCACCTTCGTCGACCGGCTGCACACCGCGCTGGCGGCAAAACACTACGTGATCGGACTGGGCAAGGCGCCGGTGTTCGCGCTGTTCATCGCGGTGATCGGCTGCCGCATGGGCGTGACGGTCGGCCGCGACACCCGATCGATCGGCATCAACACGACCTCGACCGTGGTCCAGAGCATCGTCGTGGTGATCCTGATCGACGCGCTGTTCGCGGTGCTGTTCCAGGAGCTCGGACTGTGAGCGCGGCAGCGGACTCCGCTCGCGCACCGGACAGTGAGCACTCCGGCGCGCGCAGCCCGGCAACCCCAAGCGTCGCGTCCGAGGTGGTGATCGACGTCGATGCGGTGGTCACCCGCTTCGGCCGCCAGACCGTGCACGACGGCGTGAGCTTCCAGGTGCGCCGCGGCGAGCTCGTCGCGCTGATCGGCGGCAGCGGCAGCGGCAAGAGCGTGCTGCTGCGCGAGATCATCGGCCTGCACCGGCCGCGGGCCGGGACGATCCGGCTGCTGGGCACCGATGTCTGGAACGCGGGCACGGAAGAACTGCAGGCGGTGCGCAGACGCTTCGGCATGATGTTCCAGGAGGGCGCGCTGTTCTCGTCCCTCGACGTCGCCGCCAACGTTGCGACACCGTTGCGCGAACACGCCGACGTCCCGGCGGAACTGCTCGACGCTCTGGTCGCGTTGCGCCTGTCGCTGGCCGGTCTGCCGCCGGAGGCAGGTCGCAAGATGCCGAGCGAGCTGTCGGGGGGCATGAAGAAGCGCGCTGCGATCGCCCGCGCGCTGGCGCTCGAGCCCGAAGTGCTGTTCCTGGACGAACCGACCTCCGGGCTCGACCCGATCACGGCACGCGCCTTCGACCGGCTGCTCGCCTTCCTGTGCCACGACCTCGGCATCACCGTATTGCTCGTCACCCACGACCTCGATACGCTGCTGACGATCGCCGAACGCGTGATCGTGCTCGGCAGCGGCCGTGTGGTCGCCGACGGTACACTCGAACAGATCACGAAAGTCGACGACGACTGGATCCGATCCTACTTCTCCGGACGCACCACGCTCGCCGCGCCGCGGCAGGATGCCCCCTGATGGAGCCCGACAGCAGATACACGGTGATCGGCGCGATCGTTCTCGCGCTGGCGCTCGCGATGGCGGCCGGCTTCGTCTGGCTGTCGAGTTCGGGTGCCGCGTCCGACTTCCGCTTCTACGCGATCCGCTTCGAGCAACAGTCGCTCGAAGGCCTGCAGGTCGGAGGAGACGTGAACATGCGCGGCGTCAAGGTCGGACGGGTCGAGCACTACACGATCGACGCCGGCAACATCAACCGCGTCGAGGTGCTGATCCGGGTGGCGAGCAAGACGCCGGTGCGCGAGAACACGGTCGCCGTGGTGGCGCGCAATTTCGTCACCGGCATCGCGCGCATCAACCTGGTGACGCCAGGCACCCCCGGGCCCGAGCTGACCCGCGTCGCGGACGGCAACGACCATCCCGTGATCCCGGAGGGAACCTCCGGCTTCGACCAGATCACCGAATCGGCAACCCGCCTCGCGGTCGCCGGCGAGCGGGCGCTCGGCAACGTCAATGAACTGCTGACGCCGGCCAACCAGAAGGCCTTCGGCGAGACGCTGGCAAACTTGCGCGACCTCTCCGCCGGCCTCAATCAGCGGCTCGTCAGCCTGGATGTCGCGGCGCGAGGCATCCAGGAGTCGGCGGCGGCGCTGAAGACCAGCGGCGAGCGAATCGGCTCGGCGGTCGAGCGCGGCGCGGCGCAGATCGAACCGCTGGCACGACAGACCGGCGAGCTGCTGCGCGAGTCGACGACAACGGTGACCGAGGCGCGCGCCGCAATCCGGGACGGGCGTGCGGTGCTGGGCGACACGCAGACGGCGGTGCGAGACTTCGCGAACGCCGCGCGCGCGCTCGAGGCGCAGGCGGCCACGATCGGGCGGCGTGCCGACGAGGCCCTGGACGGCAGCGTGCTGGAACTGCGCGCGACCGCGCAAGAAGTGCGCCGCACGGCCGAACTGCTGTCGGTGGCGCTCGACCGGATGGCGGATCCGCGGGCCGCGCTGCTTGGCCCTGGCGAGGCGCAGCTGGGTCCCGGGGAGCGGAAGCGATGAGGACGCGCGCGCGCCTGCTGGCGCTGACGGCTGCGGCGCTGCTGTGCGGCGCCTGCGTGTCGGTCGGAGGCGGCGACGCGCCGGCCCGCACCTGGTATCGGCTGACGGACCGCGGCGTCGGCACGGCCGATCCGGGCGTCCGGATCGCTGCGACCCTGCTCGTCGAAGGCGCGGCGCAGGACAGCCTGTACGAATCGACCGCCCTCGTCTTCAGCCGCGCGCCCGGCGCACACGCCTACTACCAGTTCGCGTCGTGGACCGAACCGCCGGCGCGCCGCATCGCCCAGCTGGCCATTCAGCGCCTGGCCGCGCGCGAACGCTTCGATGCAGTGGCGCGCATCGACGCCGGCATCCGCGGCGACCTGCTGCTGCGCGTGACCGTCGAAGAGATGCTGCACGAACTCGGCGCGCAGGGCGGGCGGGCGCGCATCGGCGTCTCGGCCGAGCTGATCGACTGGCCACGCCGCGCGCTGATCGCCCGGCGTGGCTTTGCCGCGAACGAACCGGTCGGCGGCGACGACGCCAGCGCTGCGGTCGCCGCGTTCGATCGTGGCGCGACCCGCCTGCTCGACGATCTGGCGCCCTGGGTCGAGGCGGCCGCGGCATCGCGGCCGAAGCGCTGAGCCCTGGAGATCGCCTCAGCGCCTCCCGCCCCCTGCGGTCGACACCCAGATCCCCGCCAGGATCAGCGCGAACGCCACGACGTGGTACCCGCCCGGAGCCTCGCCGAGCATTGCCGACGACAACACCGCGGCGAACAGCGGGGTGAGGTTGCCGAACAGCGCCGCGACCGTCGGGCCGACGGCGCCGACGCCCAGCCCCCAGCAGCGGTACGCAAGCAGCGAAGGGCCGACGGCGATGTAGATCACCGTCGCGACGATCGCCGGCGACCATTGGATCGCCGCGGGCGCGACCATCGCCTCGACTCCTGCCGCCGCCCCGGCCCAGACCATGCCGAACAGCGTCTGCACCAGCAGGAACTCGGCCCAGTCCCAGGCCGGGCGGGCGCTGCCCGACAGGCTCGCGTGCGGGCGCGCCAGCAGCCAGCTGTACATCGCCCAGGCGACGATCGCGATCAGCATCAGCACGTCGCCGGGCACCAGGCGCAGCCGTGCGAGCGCCATCGGGTCGCCTCGCGTCAGCACCAGCAGAACCCCGACCAGCGACAGCAGCGCGCCCGCCAGCGCGCGCCTGGTCGGGCGTTCGCGATAGAGCACCGCGCCCACGACCATCATCCACATCGGCAGGCTGCAGGCGATCAGCGTCACGTTGAGGGCGGTCGAAGTGGTGAGCGCCAGGTACTGCAGCGCGTTGTAGCAGCCCACTCCCAGCAGGCCGAGTGCCGACAGCGGACGCCAGCGCGGCCACAGTTCGGCGCGCGCCTGCGGGGTCGCGATCGCCCGCCAGCCGAGCGGCAGCAGCAACAGCAGCACCAGCCCCCAGCGCAACGCATTGAGCGCCAACGGCGGCACCTGTCCCGCGGCCATGCGGCCGACGACCGCATTGCCCGCCCACAGAACCGGGGGCAGCGTGAGCAGCAGCGCCAGTCGCGGCGTGAGTCGACCGTCCATCGTGTCGAGGTGCCTGGATCGAGATGCGAAGTTCCGCAGTATGATCCAGGCGACCCTGCGTCGGTCTGCGATGGCGCCCCGTTGCGGCTGGCGCGATCGCAGCGCGGTCCTGCCGCGACCATCAACCGGCCCGACACCCGCAATCCGATGCCAGACATAGCCGGCGACCGATTCATTCTCTACGACGCGCGTGGCCTCGAAGCCGTGCTCGACGCGATGGCGCGCCAGGCGGCGGCGCTGCTGGCGGGCCGTCCGGACATCACGCTCGTCGGCATCCTGCGCCGAGGTGCGCCGCTGTCGGAGATGCTGCACGAACGCCTGGTGCGCGACTGGGACTTCGCGCCGATGCAGCGCCTGCAGCTGAAGATCCAGCGTTACTCCGACGACCTGCGGCTGCTGCATCCCGACACGCTGCTGACCGAGGATCCCACACACGCGGCGCTCGACCTGTCCGGGCGCACGGTGCTGCTGGTCGACGACGTGCTGTATCGGGGCCACTCGCTTCTGCGCGCGCTCGACTGGCTGCAGCGCCGGCAGCCCGCGCAGATCCTCGTGGCGGTGCTGGCCGATCGCGACGTCGCCCTGCTGCCGCTGCACGCCGACATCGTCGGGCTGCACCTCGCGGTCGCACCCGGCGACGTGATCGAGTGCCACGTTCCGCCCTACGAACAGGACTTCGCGATCGAGCTGCTGCGACCGGACCGCGGCTGACACCGACTGCGCCTTCCATTCACGAACAGGCGGCGCGATCGATTCACGAACAGGCGGGGCGTTCGATCGAGAATCGTGCAGGCCACCCGGCCAGCGAACGGCGACGTCGTCGACACACGAGGAGCCAGCATGTACTTTCGCGATCGCAACGATGCCGCCGAGCAGCTCGCCAGAGCGCTGGCCCCATGGCGCGACAGGAACCCGCTGGTGCTCGCGATTCCGCGCGGTGCGGTACCGATGGGCCGGATCATCGCCACCCACCTGCTCGGCGACTTCGACGTCGTGCTGGTGCGCAAGCTGCGCGCGCCGTTCTCACCCGAGTTCGCGGTCGGCGCGATCGACGAGACAGGCTGGACGTACGTGGCGCCGCATGCGGCCCGCGCGGGCGCCGACCAGGACTGGATCGAGCGCGAGACGGCTGCGCAGCTGCGGACGCTGCGCAACAGACGGGCCGCCTACACACCGCTGCGGGCGCCGATCGATCCGCGCGGGCGCACCGTGATCGTGGTCGACGACGGCCTGGCAACCGGGGCGACGATGATCGCGGCCTTGCACTCGGTGCGCGCGCGCAGCCCCGAGCGCCTGATCTGCGCGGTGCCGGTGGGCGCGCCCGACAGTGTCGAACTGGTCTCGCGCTACGCCGACGAGGTCGTCTGCCTGTACGCCCCCGAGGATTTCGACGCGGTAGGCCGGTTCTACAGCCGCTTCGACCAGGTCGAGGACGAGGAGGTCGTGCGAATCCTGAAGGAGTCGGGGCAGCCTGCGCCCGGACCGTGACCGCTCGCCGCCGCGGCCGGATCGGACGAAATCACTTGGCCACCTTCCATTCGCCCGATGCCTGTTTGCAGAAGCGGTACTGGCCCTTCTCGGACCGCCCCTTGGCCTTGTTGGTGATCGACAGCGTGCGGCAGGCAAGCCCGTCACGTTCGAAGGACTTGACGATGCTCATCGTGCCGCCGGCGGTCGAAGCCGGGTTCGACCAGGTGCGGCTTTCGCCGTCGGTCCCCTTGTCCAGGATGTCGACGAGCGCCCCTTTGAACAGCTCGCGATCCTGCTCGCTGAAGTAGGCGAACGGCGAGTCGTCCATGAATCCGATATTGGCCGCCAGCGCGGGCGCGGCCGCCGACAACAGCGCGACCAGCAAAACCCGCCGAACCCACGCCAGCGGCGACAGGGATCGCGTTCGCAGCGCAGCTTCGTTCAAGGCGTCACTTCCTTCCAGCCCGCGCCCGGATCGAAAGCGGTCATGCTGCCGGCGACGGCAGCCGTGTTCCGGCCGAGATCCCGTTCGTAGACCTTGCCGTTGTGGCTGACGATGAACGTCATCACACCGCTTTCGCCGTACGCGTGCGGGTACGCGACCATCGCGAATCCGGCGATCATGCGGCCGTTGATCACGTAGCTGTACGCACCGCCGGGGGCGCTCGTTCCCTGGCGGGTCAGGATCCTGAAGTGGTAGCCTCGATACGGGTCGCCCTTCTTGTGGCCGGCGAAATGCGCCGCACTTTCGGCGATCAGCGGGCCGAACGGGCTCGCCTCTTCGCCCTTGGCGGGGTCGGACGGCCAGTACAGGCCGTCCTGCTTGCCCGGCGCACTGGCGATCTTGCTGGCGTACTGCAGCACACCATCGCCGTCGCGGTCGCGCGAGGCGTACCGGCGCTGCGCATCGAGATACGCGCGCGCCACGAAGATCGCATTGCGCTCGTTCGCCCCGATACGACGGTTCAGCAGCTCGTCGGCGCCCAGCTCGGTCGCGAACCGCCAGCCGCCTTCCTCGCGCACCAGGGGGATCGGCGCCGGCCAGGCCTGGGCGCCCATCAGCAGCACGCGTCGGTTGCTGCCCCGCTCGTCCAGCGCCCGGAAGGTGGCAAGCTGCGCCACGACTTCGGCGCGCACCGCCGCGTCGTGCGCCCGGTCACCGGTGCCGACCAGGTTCTTGTGCTTTTCGCCGAAGATCGCAACGATCGCCGCCTCGTCGTTGGCCTTGAATGCCGCGACGAGCGCATCGACGGCGGCCTCGGGGGTGGGGAACTTCTGCTGTTCGGCAGCGACCGAGGCGAGCGGCAATGCCAGCAGCAGCACCAGGGCCAGCCGGAGCATCCCGGCCGTGATTCCGATTGGGTTCATGGAGATCTTCACCTCGTCGATTGCACGCATCCCGTTCACGGCCGCGACCTAGCGCCGACCGCCGCCACGACCGCCACCGCCGCCGGCACGCGCACCGCCGCCGGACGGCGCCGGGCGCGCGCCCATGGACGACGACGGCGCCGGCCGCGCTGCCGGTGCCGCGCTTCGGCTCGCCGCACCGCGTGAACTGTCCATCTGCGTCTGGCGCGCCGAGCCGGTCGGGCTGAAGGCGCCGCCGCTGACACTCGCGCCGCGGTCCGCGCCACCAGCCGCCGCACCGCCACCCGCCGCACCGGCGCGATCCGCTCCACCGGCGCGATCCGCTCCACCACTGGGCAGCTGCGAGGGCTGTCGCGCCCCGGCCCCGGATCCCGGCCCCTGGGCGGACGGACGGGCGTCGCCGGCGCGATTGGCCGACGGCGTCTTGCCGATCGAACTGCTGACCTGACCCGGCTGCTTGTCCGGCTTCCACTGCGACGAGCCGCCCGAGGGACGGGTCGACCCGGCGCCCCGGCCGACGTTGATGTCCCCGGTGTTGATGTTCGTGTTGCGATCGATGTTGATGTTCGCGTTGCCGCCGCCGTAGTGCGAAACGTAGTGCCCGCCGTGCCAGGCCGCGCCGATTGCCGCTCCCCAGATCACGCCGGCCGCGAATGCCGCGCCCGGAGCATACGGGTAGTAGTAGACCGGGTAGGGCGTCGGGTAGTAGCCCCAGGCCGAATATCCGCCGTAGGCGACCACGGTCGTCGGGTTGTACTGCGGCACGTAGATGACCTGAGGGTCGGCGGGGACGATCTTGATGACCTCCTTCTCGACCACCACCACCTGCTTGTCGTCGCTCTTGAGGTTGCCGGCCGCCTGCGTCTTGCGCCGAAACGCCTGGACCGCGCCGAGAACCGCGCCCTGGTCGGCGACGACCGCCTCGCCGAGCGCGGACGTCCAGTCAAGATCGCCGCTCATCGACTTGACGATCTCGGGATAGTTGAGCAGCGACTTGACCGAGTCGTCCCACTTGTCGTCGATCGGAAGCTTGGGATCGGCCTTGCGCTTTTCGAGAAAGCGATCCGCCTGCACCAGCTGCAGCGGATTGGTCGAAGCCGGCAAGATGATTGCGACCAGGTCGTCCGGGTACAACGCGATCCGGGCGACGAGCTGCTCGAGTTCTTCGGCCGAAGCTTCGGACGCCACGCCGGCCGCTGCGGCCGGCGCCTGCGCCAGCACGCTTGCCGAGGACACGGCCACGAGGACCGCCACGACGACGGCCGGCCAGCGCGAGCGAGCGTCGACGCGTCGATGAGTCGGGATGCGAGGGGGGATCGTCATGGGTGCTCCAAACCGGGCTTGCGGCGCCATGGCCACACGATTCGCGAACAGCTGATTTTCGCGAGCTTCCGCGCTGGCATTGACTGTACCATTTCGAGCTTCCCCGCCCGGTCGCCGGCCACAGCGGCAGTCTGCGCGACACGGCCCGGATGCAGGCCGCGGAGCCGTCGGCGGGTTGTGCAAATTGCCAGGATCGACTCATGGGATGCGCCGCTGTTGGATTTCTTGCGACGCCATCGCTACCACGCCCGCTATACAACGCACGCGCGCGGTTGCCGGATGACTCGATCGGGCTGCCGTCCATCGGCCGTGACCGTGGCGCACTGACGGCGCGCGCGCGCGCCTGATCGTGGCACGCATCGGGACCGCCGCAGGCCTCGGACTGCTGGGCCTGCTGACCGCGGCGGCAGGCGGCTGGGGCGTGCTCGCCCTCGCCTATTCGGGGCCGCCGGACGAGCCGCTGCGCACCCTGCTGGCGGCGGCGATTCGCCCTCGCCATCGCTCGCCGCACTTGCCGCGCTCGCCGTGCGCCGCTGGCGCTGGCGGGCCATCGGCGCCTACCTCGTGCTGTTCGCGGCGCTGCTGGCCTGGTGGCGCGGCATCGAGCCGTCCAACGACCGCGACTGGCAGGCCGACGTGGCCGTGCTGCCGTACGCCACGATCGAAGGCGATCTGGTCACGGTGCACAACATCCGCAATTTCGACTACCGCAGCGAGACCGACTACACCCCCGCCTACTACGACAAGCGCTTCGACCTGCGCAAGCTGCGAGGGCGTCGATCTCGTCGCCGTCTACTGGATGGGGCCGGCGATCGCGCACGTCTTCGTGAGCTTCGCCTTCGCCGGCGGCGACCATCTGGCCGTCTCCATCGAGACGCGCAAGGAGAAGGGCGAGGGCTACTCGACGCTCAAGGGCTTCTTCCGCCAGTACGAGCTCTACTACGTCGTGGCCGACGAGCGCGACGTCATCCGGCTGCGCACCAACTATCGCCAGGATCCGCCCGAGGACGTCTACGTCTACCGGCTGCAGGGCTCGCTCGAGGACGGCCGGCGGCTGTTCCTGGAGTACGTGGAGAAGATCAACGCGCCTGACGGACGAAGCCCGAGTTCTACAACACGCTGACCACCAACTGCACCACCAACATCTGGTTCCACAGCCCTGGTCAACCGCCGAGCATCGTGCCGTTCAGCTGGAAGATCCTCGCGAGCGGCTACGTGCCGGAGTACCTCTACGAACGGGTCGGCTGGACACCGGGCGCTGCCGTTCGCCGAACTGCAGGCGGCGGCCCACGTCAATCCCCGCGCGCAGGCGGCGGACACCGCAGCGGATTTCTCGCGGCGCATCCGCGATGAGACTGACATGAAGCGTAGCGCACTGCTCGCTGCGCCATGGCAGCGCCTGGCTGGCATGCGCGTTTGCTCGACCTGCGTCCCCGGCGATGGCGCAGTCCCGCGGCGCCGCCGGGGCCGCCAAGCGGCCGGACCGGCGGACGCCCAAGCGGCCGAAGATCTGCCTGGTGCTCTCCGGCGGCGGCGCGCGCGGCGCGGCCCACGTCGGCGTGCTCAAGGTGCTGGAAGAATACCGCGTGCCGATCCACTGCATCGCCGGCACCAGCATGGGCGCGCTGGTCGGCGCCGGCTATGCGACGGGCCAGAGCGTCGCGGAAATGGACGAGATCATCAGGCGAGATCACGACCGAACTGCTGTTCAAGGAGAAGCCGCCGCGCGAGGAGCTGTCGACATGCGGCGCAAGCCGGATGACTACACCGCTCTGTTCGGCCCCGAGATCGGCGTCGGCGGCGGCAAGTTCAAGCTTCCCAAGGGCGTGGTCACCGGCGTGCAGCTCGAAACCGTGCTGCGCCGGCTCATCGAAGGTCAAGGGCTACCACCATTTCGACGAGCTGCCGATTCCGTACCGCGCCGTCGCGACCGACCTGCGTGACCGGCAAGGCGGTGGTTTTCAACGAAGGCGAACTCGCCAACGTCATGCGCGCCAGCATGTCGGTGCCCGGCGCGGTGGCGCCGGCGGAGTTCGGCGGCATGATGCTGGTCGACGGCATGCTCACCAGCAACCTGCCGGTGGAGACCGCGCGCGCGATGGGCGCCGACATCATCATCGCGGTGAATGTCGGCACGCCGCTGCTCAAGCGCGAGCAGCTGAACGGCATCCTCGGCGTCACCGGGCAGATGCTCAGCATCCTGACCGAGCAGAACGTCCAGGCCTCGCTTGCCTCGCTGAAGCCCACCGACATCCTGATCTCGCCGGAGCTGGGCGACTATCTCGACCGGCGACTTCGACCACCTGCCGAAGATCTCGCCGCTCGGCGAGGCCGGCGGCGCGCAAGCTGGCGGACCGGCTCGGCGCAGCTCTCGCTCCCCGCCGACGAATACGCCGCGCTGCGCCAGCGCCAGCTGGTCGTCGTCGCCGCCGACACGCGACCGGTCGACGAGATCCGGTTCGAAAGCTGCAGCGCGTCAACCCCGCAGACCGCGCAGGCGATCATGGAGACCAAGCCCGGGCAAGCCGATCGACCAGCGGACGCTCGACAGCGACATGCGCCGCATCTACGGCACCGGGGATTTCGAGCACGTCAACTACCGCTTCCTCGAGGAGCCGGGCAGGCGGGTGCTGGCGGTGGACGCGGTCGAGAAGTCCTGGGGCCCGGACTACCTGCGGTTCGGCCTTGGCCTGTCCAGCGACTTCGGCGGCGATGCGTATTTCAACCTGCTCGCCAGCTACCGCAAGACCTGGCTCAATTCGCTCGGCGCCGAGTGGCGCACCGACGTGCAGTTCGGCCACACCCGTGGCCTGGTCAGCGAGTTCTACCAGCCGCTCGACCCCCGGGGCACCTGGTTCGTCGCGCCGTACGTGTTCTTCGAAAAGCGCATCGCGGACATCTATCAGGGCCGCGAGCGCATCGCCCGATACGACATCGCGTCGAGATTCGTCGGGGTGGACCTCGGCATGGAGTTCAGGCAATACGGCACGTTCCGGCTGGGGGTTCTCGGCGGCACGATCGACCCGGATCTCGACACCGGGCCCCCGAGCCTCGCCCCGGCTGCGGGAAGCGTCCGACAGGGGGCGTATCAGGCTCGGATGTTGCTCGATCAGCTCGACAGCGTGCGTTTTCCGCGCAAGGGATGGCGCGTGGCGGCCAGGGTATTCGACGCGAACAGCAGCCTCGGAGCGGACGAGCCCTACACCAAGTGGGAGGCCGACGGCGACGCCGCATATTCGATCGGCGATCACACGTTCCAGCTGACCTTCAAGACCGGCGGCAAGCTCGGGTCCGATCAGCTGCCACGCTACGACCTGTTCCAATGGGGCGGCTTCCTGCAGCAGTCGGGGTACGCCACCGGCCAGCTGCTCGGAACCAGCCTGCAGTTCGCACGGGCCATGTATCGTCACCGGATCGTGCGCGGCGGCCTTCTGGAAGGCGCCTATGGCGGCGTGTCGCTCGAAGCCGGCAGGATGGGCAATCCGCTGGTGGCGGGCAGCCCCGAAGGGCTGCTCAAGTCGCTGGCTCTGTACGTCGGCACGGATACCCCGATCGGGCCTGTCTACCTCGGTTACGGGCGCGCGGCCGACGGCAACAGCGGCTACTACTTCTATCTCGGACGGGCATTCTGATCGGCAGGCGGCCACCCCTCGGGTATCGTCCATGACCTGCAACAACAACGAAAGAACGAGATGAACCGAAAAATCGTGCTTGCCGCTTCGCTCGCGGCTTCGATCGCCTGCATGTCGTCGCCAGCGTTCTCGCAGGCAGCGGATGCATGGCGTTTCCGCGCCACCCTGTACGGCTACCTGCCCGACATCGGCGGAAGCACGAAGTTCCCGGACAGCGGCGGGGGCAGCAATGTGTCGCTCGATGCCGGGACGGTCCTCGACAACCTGCAGGGCGTGTTCATGGGCTCCTTCGAGGCGCATCAAGGCCGCTGGGGCATGTTCACCGATGTCATGTACATGAACCTGGGCAACACGCGCTCGGGCTTTCGCGACTTCAGCGTCGGCGGCACCGCCCTGCCCGGCGGCGCCTCGGCCAGCGCGACCTACGACCTGAAGGGCTGGATCTGGACGGTGGGCGGCGCATGGCGTGTCGCGTCGACCCCGGCCTCGACGGTCGATGTCGTCGCCGGCGCGCGCATGCTCGACATCGAGCAGTCGCTCGACTGGCAGGTGACGGGCGACCTCGGGTCGATCTCCCTGCCGGGCCGCGCGGGGAACGCCAGGACGAGCCTGACCAACTGGGACGCGATCGTCGGCGTGAAGGGGCGACTGGCCTTCGGTGAAGGCCAGCGGTGGTTCGTTCCCTATTACTTCGACGTCGGCACGGGCGACTCGAGCCTCACCTGGCAGGCGATGGCCGGGCTCGGCTACTCGTTCAAGTGGGGCGATATCGTCGCCGCCTGGCGCTACATCGACTACGACATGAAGTCCGGCGAGTCGATCGAGAACATCGACTTCAACGGGCCCGCGATCGCGGCCTCGTTCCGCTGGTAGGAACAACCGGCGAAGGGCCGCTCCGGTCGACCAGCATTCGACCGGCTGCGGCTGCGGCAGCCCCCGCGACGAGATGACGAATCGCATCGGGGTCGACTCGTCCGCAATCAGTTGAGCTCCGAATCCTTGTAGTACTTCGTGCCTTTGGCGGTCAGCTCCACCGCGATGCCCTCGTCGGTCAGCTGGTACAGCCACACGCCCGGCGACACCGACATCGCGCCCGCGAATGCCTCGGCGCCCTGGCCGCCCACCTTCGCGGCCGCGGTGCTCTGCGCGCCGAGCTCCCAGCCCGAATTGACGAACTTGTCGAGATCCGACGCGTTCTCGAACACCCAGACGAGCCGGAACTTCTTGACGCCGAACCCGACGCCCGCCTGCACCTCGACCATCTTCATGAAGGTCTCGGCCTTGGTCTTGTTGTTGACCGCGACGCCGCTGCCGCTGCCGCCGCCGGCAACGAGTATCTTCATGCCGAAGTTGCTGAACACCGCGTAGCCCGCGGCGCCCTCGACGACCTTCTTCGCCGACGGCCTTGCCTTGTACAGTCGCGACAGCGTCTCGTTCGCTACCTTGCGCACGTCGGCCTGCTTCTCGGACTTGCTCGCCGCCCGCCGATCGCGGGGCACGACAGGGCCAACCCCGCCCCGAGCAGCGCGACGAGGGAACGACGGCGCGCGGCCGGCCTCTCGCCCATCGGGAGGTCGCTGGATCGATCGAACATGGAAATCTCCTGAAGCGCGCGTCGCGCCGGGGACGCCGGCAGCGAGGCTGCCGTGGTGTCGGCGCGGCGAGCGGTTGATGTACCGAAAACGTCAGTGTACGACGCCGGCCGCCGTGGCCGCGGCACGACGGACCGACCCGGAATGCAGAGCGCCCCTATTCCCGCGTCGGGCGGGCGTCGTCGCGCGCCGCCGGCGCCGCATACCACTGACTGCGGTCGATCACCACCGGCTGCGCCGGCTGGAGCACGAAGTGCGGCGACATGATCTGGACGCCGTATTCGTTGAACACGTCCTGCACGGTGCCGTGCAGCCGGGTCATCATGTGCGCGCGCTCCATCGGCGAGTCGACGCGGACGACCAGTTCGTACTCGACATAGAAGTCGTTGAGCGCGCGCTGCAGCACGTAAGGCGGCGGATCGGACCGCAGTCCCTGCGTGCGCCTGGCCGCCTCGAGCAGCATCGCGTGCACCTGGCGCCAGGGCGCGTCGTAGCCGATCGTCACCGTCGTGGAGATGCGCGATCCGCTGCCGTCGCCGAGCCTGGAGGAATTGCGCACGGCCCCGTTGAGGATGATCGTGTTCGGGATCGTGACGTCGTCGCCGTTGTCCGTCCGGACCTTGGTGGACAGCAGCCCGACGAAGGTGACCACGCCTTCGACTTCGCCGGCCTTGACCAGGTCCCCGACGTGCAGCGCGCGCGAGTAGACCAGGTTCATGCCGCTGATCCACTGCGAGATGATGCCGGTCGCCCCGAGCGAGACCATCAGGCCGGCGAACAGGCTCACCCCCTTGAAGATCTCCGATTCCGAGCCCGGAAGGTACGGGTACGCGATCGTCAGCGCGAACAGCCAGATCAGCACGTTCGCGATGCTGCGCGTCGCGTGCGCCGTGTCCGGGTGCAGGCCCGAGATCTGCGCCTCGCCGCGTTCGACGCGCGCCAGAAGCGCGTCGACGGTGCGCTGCAGCGCCCGTGCGACCAGGAAGATCAGGACGACCGTGAACAGGCCGGGAATCGCGGCGGCCGTGCCCTTCAGGAAATCGAGCAGCAGGTCGATCACCCATCGCGCCATCCGGTCGCCCCACGGGCGCGTGTACACGAACGCCGCCAGACCGTAGGTCAGGCACGCGTACGCTCCGAAGGCGACCAGGGCCCAGTAGGCCACCGCCAGCGCCATCAGCGCGCCGCGCGTGGCAAGCGCCGTGACGTCCAGCCCCTTGGCGGCGAGGCGCGCGATCCGACGCTCGGTTGCGGCGGCGAGAATCGCGCTGGTGCGCCGGTACAGGCGTGCCAGCACGAACCACGCCACGGCGAAGACGAGGATCGCCACCGCGATCCGGCCCAGCTGCCTGACGACCTGGCCGCCCTCGCGCAGCTCGAGGTACGCCTGCCGCGCCGCCTCGAGCTCCTTGACCGCACTCGCGGCGACGACGTCCAGGCGTTCGCCGGCGATCGGGTCGAGATCCTCCTGCAGGATGCCCAGCAGGTACTTGCCGTTGATCTCGATCGCGTAGCCCCGTTGGCCGAGCATGCCTGGTCGGCTTGGCGACCACCGGGTGGTCGAGATCGTCATTCGTCAGACGGCCGATACGGCTCTTTGCGTCCGCCACCCGCACCGACGGCGTGACCGTGCCGACGGTGGCCCTGAACGTGAGGATGCGGCGGTTGGCGACGTCCAGTTCGGCGGGGCCGACGGCCGAGGCCGCGCGCCGCTGGCTCTCGGATGCCGCGCCGGACGCACCGGCCGCCTCGTCGGAAGTGGCGGCCGCCCCCGAGGACGAGGCAGCGGCGTCGGAGGACGAGGCAGCGGCGTCGGAGGATGGGGAAGTCGCTTCGGAGGACGGCCGCGCCGCCGTCGGCGAGCCGGCCGCGCCCGCGGATGCGGCGGCGCCGGCCAGCACGATCGCCAGCAGGCCCGTCAGCACACCAGTGCAACGCAGGGATCTCATCGTGTCTCCGCAGATTCTCGAGCGCACGATACCCAGTTCGTCACCGCCACGCCACCGCGCCGGGACCGATCGTCGCATCGCGGTGCACACGCGGTCGTGGTGGATCTCGCGGCCATTGAGTTTCGAGCGCCCCACCGATAGATTGTCGTCGAGGAGTCATGCCATGACCATTTCCGCCACGCCGCACGCCGCCGCCGCGCCGCTGACCGAATCCTATTTCGTCGGCCCGCCCGAGCCGCCGGTGCGCGACATCACGCTCGGCGAGCTGCTCGCGTGGGCGGCGCAGACCACGCCCGAACGGGTCGCGCTCGTCGCCGGCGTCGCCGATCCTGCAGCGCGGCGCCAGTGGACCTACGCCGAGCTGTACGCGCAGTCGTTGCGCACCGCGCGGGCGCTGCGCAAGCGCTTCGAACCGGGCGAGCGCGTCGCGGTCTGGGCGCCGAACGTTCCCGAGTGGGTGATGCTGGAGTTCGGCACGGCACTGGCCGGTCTGGTGCTGGTGACGGTCAACCCCGGCTTCCGGGCGCGCGAGATCGAGTTCGTGCTGAAGCAGTCGCGCGCGGCCGGCGTCTTCGTCATGCCGGCGTTTCGCGGCAACCCGATGCTGGAGACGGTGCGCGAAGTCGCCCGGAACTGCCCGGAGCTGCGCGAGATCGTTTCGCTCGACCAGTGGGACGGGTTCGTCGCCGCCGGCGACGACGCGTCGATCGCGCTGCCGACGGTGCGCTCTTCCGACCCGGTGATGATCCAGTACACATCGGGCACGACCGGCTTTCCGAAAGGTGCGCTGCTGCGGCACCGCGGCCTGGTCAACAACGGTGCGCACACGGCCGACCGGATGGGGGTGGACGAGGGCTCCGTCTTCCTGACGACGATGCCGCTGTTCCACACCGGCGGCTGCGTGCTGTGCGTGCTGGGCGCGGTGTCCAAGCGCGCAACCCAGGTGCTGGTCGAAGCCTTCGACCCGGGGCTGGTGCTCGAGCTGTTCGGCACGTACCGGATCAACGCGATGCTCGGCGTGCCGACCATGCTCGTCGCGATGCTGGAGCACCCGAGCTTCGCGTCCACCGACCTGTCGTCGACCCGCGCGATCTGCTCGGGCGGCTCGACGGTGCCGGCCGCACTCGTGCGCACGTTCGAAGAGAAGCTCGGCGCTCCGTTCACGATCGTGTTCGGCCAGACCGAGTGTTCGCCGGTGGCGTCGATGACCCACCCGAGCGACACGATCGCCGACAAGGCCGGCACGATCGGGACCCCGATGCCGCACGTCGAGGTCAAGATCGTCGACCCGGCCACCGGCCGGACGCTGCCGCCGGGCCAGATCGGCGAGTACTGCACCCGCGGCTATCACGTGATGCAGGGCTACTTCGAGAACCCGGAGGCCACGGCCGCGGCGATCGACGCCGACGGCTGGCTGCACACCGGCGACCTGTGCGCGATGGACGAGCGCGGCTACTGCACCGTCGAAGGCCGCCTGAAGGACATGATCATCCGCGGTGGAGAGAACATCTATCCGCGCGAGCTGGAGGAACTGCTGTTCCGCCATCCGGCGGTCGGCGAAGTGGCGGTCGTCGGCCTGCCCGACGATCGTTATGGCGAAGTGGTGGCGGCCTTCGTGCGCCCCGTGCCCGGCGGGGTCGTCGACAAGGACGAGCTGATCGCCTACCTGCGCGGCGAGGTCGCGCCGCACAAGATTCCGCGACACTGGTTCGCGATGGATGCGTTTCCGCTGACCGGCTCCGGGAAGATCCAGAAGTTCAGGCTGCGCGAGCAGTGCTCGAAGGGCGAGTTCGACGAGCTCTGATCCCGGACCGGTCGCCGATCCGCAACACCTCGTGACATAGTTGCTTGACGGTCCGCGAAGAAAGGCGTCAACTGGATTTGTCGGCGTGGCCCTGGTCGTGTCGGGGTTGCGGATCGACGTGATGATCGTAGTCGTTGATGGAGGGCGTACCTATCGATGAGCCTTTCGAATCCGCTACCTTTCAGCCGGTAACCAGCTTCCGGCAAACGTCACGGTGACGTGACGAAACGAGGCCGCCGCGACCGGCGGTCCTCCGAAGCCCCGCGATACTTGCGGGGCTTCGCACTTCAGGACGATCGAACAACGCCGAGGAGATCGCCATGGACAAGCTGAGCCTGCACGACCCGCTGTTCGCGACGTACGTGATCGCCGCCACGCTGATGATCCTCAAGGCCGTGAGCATGTCCTGGCTGACCGTCGTCCGGATGATGCAGGTGAGGGGCGGCTTCCGGTCGCCGGAGGACCTCAGGAAGACCCCGTTGAACCCCGATCCCCATGCGCGGCAGCTCGAGCCCGACGAGCGCGTCGAACGGATCCGGCGGATCCACCAGAACGACCTGGAGAACCTGCCGTTCTTCCTCGTCGCCGGCTTCCTGTACGTGCTGACCGAGCCCCCGCTGCTGCTGGCGCAGGCGCTGCTGTACGGGTACGTGGCGTCCCGGCTGCTGCACTTCGCCGCCTACGCGACGGCAAGAACCCATGACACGCGCGCAACGCTGTGGACGATCGGCTCGCTGATCCTCGTCTTCATGACGTGCCGCACGCTTCTCGCCGCGCTCGGCTACTGAACGCCGGCTGCCGCACCAACCTTCCGGCCGACCCGAACGCTTAGCCTGCGCGCGCGTCGGCGGAACCGCGCGCGCCTAGACTGGGAGGCATCGCCGCCCGGTCCACGCCACCACCCGATGCCACTCGCCGTCGTCCACTCGCGCGCCCTGGTCGGCCTCGCCGCGCCCGAAGTGCGCGTCGAGGTCCACCTGGGCAACGGCCTGCCCGCGTTCCACATCGTCGGGCTGCCGCAGGCCGCGGTGCGCGAGAGCGCCGACCGGGTGCGCGCGGCGCTGCTGACCTGCGGCTTCGAGTTCCCGAACCGGCGCCTGACGGTGAACCTCGCGCCGGCCGACCTGCCCAAGGACTCCGGCCGATTCGACCTGCCGATCGCGCTCGGCGTCCTCGCGGCCAGCGGTCAGCTGCCGGTCGAGACGCTGGCCGGCTTCGAACTGGTTGGCGAGCTGTCGCTCACCGGCGAGCTGCGGCCGGTTCGCGGTGCGCTCGCGATGGCACTGGCGCTGCAGCGCGCGGGCACAGGCCGGCGCCTGGTGGTGCCGGCGGACTGCCGCGACGAGACGGCGCTGGCCCCGGAAGGCTGCGCACTGGCCGCGGCCAATCTGCTCGATGTATGCGCCCACTTGCGCGGAGAATCGACGCTCGAAGTCATCCGTCACCATGCGCCCCGCGGCGGTTCGCGACCGGCGGCCGACCTCGCCGACGTCCGCGGTCATGCGCTGGCCAAGCGCGCGCTGACGATCGCGGCGGCCGGCGGCCATTCGCTGCTGATGATCGGACCGCCGGGCGCCGGCAAGAGCATGCTGGCGGTGCGGCTTCCCGGGCTGCTGCCGCCGCTCGATCCGGAACAGGCGCTGCAGAGCGCGACGATCCAGTCGATCGCCGGGTCGTTCGACGTCAGCCGATGGGGCCTGCGACCGTTCCGCAGCCCCCATCACACCGCGTCGGCCGTCGCCCTGGTCGGCGGAGGCAGCGGCCCGAAACCTGGCGAAGTGTCGCTGGCGCATCACGGCGTGCTGTTCCTGGACGAGTTGCCCGAGTTCCAGCGCCACACGCTGGACGCGCTGCGCGAGCCGCTCGAGACCGGCGAGATCACGATCTCGCGGGCGGCGCGACAGGCGACTTTTCCGGCACGGGTGCAGCTGGTCGCGGCGATGAACCCGTGTCCGTGCGGGCATGCCGGTGCGGGGTCGAGGCGCTGCATGTGCTCGGAGCGCCAGGTGCGGCGCTACCAGCAGAACGTCTCGGGCCCGCTGCTCGACCGCATCGACCTGCGCGTCTTCGTCGAGCCCGTGCCGCTCGACGAGCTCGACAGCGGCGCGCCGGCCGAGGACAGCGCACGGATCCGCCAGCACGTGCAGCGGGCGTCGCGCCGGCAGCACGAGCGCCAGGGCTGCGCCAACGCCGCTCTCGACAGCCGCGGCGTCGAACGCTGCTGCGCGGCCGCGCCCGATGCGCTGCGCCTGCTGCACGACGCCGCCCGGCGCCTGGACTGGTCGGGACGCGCCTACCATCGCGTGTTGCGGGTCGCACGCACGATCGCCGACCTGGCCGACGCCGACACGATCGGCGCCGGCCATCTTGCCGAGGCGATCCAGTACCGGCAGGCGCTGATGCACAATGCCGCGGAAGCCGGCCCGGGCTGAACGCGGGGTCTGCCGGCGCGGCGAGCGGCCGCGAGGGGACGACGCCTCGACCTGCCCTCCCTGGACGCCCGCCCCCAGACTCCTCGATACCACGACACCACGACACCGTCAGGATCCGATGCCATGAGCGCTATCTTTCATCGACAGTTCGGCAAGACCCTGCCCGTCGCGGTGGCCGGGCACGGCGTGACGATCGTCGACCGCGACGGCCGCGAGTACATCGACGCGTCCGGCGGGGCGGCGGTGTCGTGCCTCGGCCATGGCCACCCGGACGTGATCGCGGCGATGCACGCGCAGATCGACCGGATCGCCTACGCGCACACCAGCTTCTTCACGACCGAGCCGGCCGAGGAACTGGCCGAGGTGCTGGTGGGCGGCGCGCCCGCGGGCATCAGCCACGCCTACTTCGTGTCGGGCGGATCCGAGGCGGTGGAAACCGCGCTGAAGATGGCGCGCCAGTACTTCGTCGAGATCGGCCAGCCGCAGCGCACGCGCTTCATCGCGCGCCGCCAGAGCTACCACGGCAACACGCTGGGCGCGCTGGCCGTCGGCGGCAACGCCTTGCGGCGCGCGCAGTTCGCGCCGCTGCTGGTCGACGTCGAGCATGTGTCGCCCTGCTACGAATATCGCGACCGGCGCAGCGACGAGACGCCCGAAGCCTATGGCGAGCGGCTCGCGCAGGAACTCGAGCAGACGATCGCGCGCATCGGCGCGCAGAACGTGATCGCGTTCATCGCCGAGACGGTCGGCGGCGCCACGTCCGGCGCGCTGACGCCGGTGCCCGGCTACTTCCGCCGCATCCGCGAGATCTGCGATCGGCACGGCATCCTGCTGATCCTCGACGAGGTGATGTGCGGCATGGGGCGCACCGGAACCTTGCACGCCTGCGCGGCCGAAGGCGTCGAGCCGGATCTTCTGGTGATCGCCAAAGGGCTGGGAGGCGGGTACCAGCCGATCGGCGCGGTCCTCGCGGCACGCAAGGTCGTGCAGGCGATGGAACGGGGCAGCGGCTTCTTCCAGCACGGCCACACCTACATCGGCCACGCCACCGCGTGCGCGGCGGCGCTCGCGGTGCAGAAGGTGCTCGCGCGCGACCGCCTCGTCGAGGCGGCGGCGACTCGAGGCACCGGACTGATGCAGCGGCTGCAGCAGCGCTTCGCCGCGCACCCCAACGTCGGCGACCTCCGCGGCCGCGGCCTGCTGCTGGCGCTGGAACTGGTCGCCGACCGCGCATCGATGGCCCCGTTCGACCCGGCGCTGCGGCTGCACGCCCGCGTCAAGCAGGCCGCGATGGACGCCGGGCTGATGTGCTATCCGATGGGGGGAACGATCGACGGCAGGCGCGGGGATCACGTCCTGCTGGCCCCGCCCTTCATCGTGACCGACGACGATCTCGACCGGATCGTCGCGCGGCTTGCCAGCGCAATCGACACGGCGCTCGCCGCGATCCGCTGACGCGGCTCGATGAAGCGCATCGCTGCGGCGACCCTGCTCGCCGGGGTCGGCTACGCACTCGCCGCAGGGCTGATGTGGGGCCTGGTGTTCGTCGCCCCGGTGATTCTCGAGCGCTATCCGCCCGCGCTGTTGTCGGTGGCGCGCTATCTCGCCTTCGGCCTGATCGCGCTGCCGCTTGCGGTCGCGGGCCGCGCCGGCATCGTCGCCCTGGGCCGCGCCGACTGGCTCGAGGCGCTGCGGCTGTCGCTGGTCGGCAACCTGCTGTACTACGGCCTGCTCGCGGCGGCGATCCAGGTCGCCGGCGCGCCGCTGCCGACCATGATCATCGGCACGCTGCCGCTGGTCATCGCGGTGACCTCCAACCTCAGCGACCGCGCGCTGCCCTGGCGACGCCTGCTGTCGTCGCTGGCGGTGATCGCCGCGGGGATCGCACTGGTCAACCGCGACGAACTGGCCCACCTGGCGGCCGCGGGCGGCGACACGTCGCGGCTGCTGACCGGGGCGCTGCTGGCGGTCGGGGCGGTCGCCTGCTGGACCTGGTATCCGATCCGCAACGCCCGCTGGCTGCAGCGGCACCCGACGCTGCGCTCGTCCACCTGGGCGACGGCGCAGGGCCTGGCGACGCTGCCGCTGGCGCTGGCGGGGTGCGCGGTGCTGGCTGTGCAGCAACTGTTCGTCGCGACAGGGGGGGCGCCGGCGGCAGATGCGGCGCCGGCGACGGCCGCCGCCTTCGACTGGCCGCTGGGGCCGACACCGGCGCTGTTCATCGGACTGATGCTGTTGATCGGCCTGAGCGCCTCGTGGCTCGGCACCCTGTGCTGGAACCGGGCGAGCCAGCTGCTGCCGACCTCGCTGGCGGGCCAGCTGATCGTGTTCGAGACCCTGTCGGCGCTGCTCTACGCCTTCCTGTGGCGCGGCACGATGCCCCCGGCAGGCACCCTTGCCGGCATCGCACTGCTGGTCGCCGGCGTGACGCTCGGCATTCGCGCCTTCGCGGGACCGAGGGCAAGCCACACCGGCTGAACGCCGGACGAATCAACGCACCATCAGCACGCCATCAGCGCGCCGCCTGCGCCGCGCGCGGCGGCACACGCCACAGCAGCAGCAGCGCGAGCGGCAGCACCTGCACCAGCACCCAGGCCATCATCGTGTGGCGGAACGCCTGTTCGGGCGCATCGCCGGCGGCCCGGAAGGCATCGACGACCACACCGAACAGCCACTGGCACAGGAACACGCTGCCGAACACCAGCAGGTTGAAGGCCGAGTACGCCCGCCCCGTGAGCGCCGGAGGGAAGCTCAGCCCGACGTGGGTCTGGATCAGCATGAAGCAGGTTGCGACCACGGCCATCGCCAGCCACAGCAGCCACGCCCAGCCTCCGGAGGCCCCCGCGATCGCCCCCTGCACCAGCAGCAGCAGGGTCATGCCGACCGCCAGCACCCGCACCATCGTCCAGCCGCGGCGCTCGATCCGCGGCGCCGCCCAGCCCAGGCCCAGGTACGCGAACATCAACACCAGGTTGAAGACGAACAGCGACTGCGCCGCCTGCTCGCCGGTCATGCCCAGCACGCGCGTGAACCAGGGGCCCGACCACAGCGTCTGCATCGCCAGGAAGCCCGCCTGTCCCAGGATCGCTGCCAGCCCCAGCCGCCAGAAATAGCGGTCGCTGAAGACCTCGCCGTAGCCGGCCCAGATCGAAGCACCGGCGGCCGGCGGGGCAAGGCTGCGCTCCTCGTCGCGCGGCACCAGCGTCCACAGGGCCGCCGAGCACGCCAGCAGCAGGCCGCTCGCGATCAGGAACACGCCGCGCCAGCCGATCACCGGCAGGGCCGCCTGCACCGGCATCGTCGATGCGAGCGCGCCGAAGGTGCCGGCCACCAGCATCCAGGCCGCGAGCTGCTGCTGACGGTTGGCCGGATACCAGAAGCGGTAGCCCTTCAGTGCCGACATCAGCCCGCCGCAGACGCCGGCGCCGATCAGCGCACGGCCGAACCACAGCATCGGCACGTTCTGCGCCGTCGCGAACAGCGCGCATCCGAGCGCGGCGACCAGCAGCAGGATGGCGTTGGTGCGCCGCGAGCCGAAGCGATCGAGGCAGATCCCGAGTGGCAGCTGCATCATCGCGAAAGCGAAGAAGTACGCCGACGACAGCGAGCCGAGCTGCGCGTTGCTGAGATCGAACTCGCGCATCAGGTCCGGCGCGATGACCGCGTTGACGGCGCGCAGCGCGTACGACATGAAGTACGCGCTCGCGAAGCAGGCGAAGATGCGCCAGGCGTGCACGGGATCAGCCGTCCGTCGCGATCAGCCGGAACGAGTCGAGGAAGGTCTTCGCGTGCTCCGGATCCGGCTCCGGGCCCATCACCACCCACTGCCAGGCCCGCGTGCCGTGCGCCGCGAACCCGGCGAGCATCCTGACCGGCGCACCCCGAGCCCTGCCCTGCGCGTCGATCCGTACCGCGGGGACACGCGCACCCGCGGCACCGCCGGCATCCGTCAGGTCCAGCGCCGTCTCCTCGCGCCGGCTGCCGGTCGCACCGATGTTCTGCAGCATGCCCGCCTGCATCGCCGCCAGCACGCGGCCGCGCACTTGCGCGTCGTCGCCGGGAAGCTTCGCGACCGCCGCGGTGAAAGTGACCTCGCCGACCTTGGCGCCGTGCATCGTCATCGGCAGCTCGTAGGCATCGAGGCGCACCGTGCGCGTCATCGTCGCGGGCTTGGCGGGCAGCATCACCGCGAATCCGCCGCCGTCGGGACGGATCTCCCGCCAGTTGTAGTCCGGGGAACAGGCGGCCAGCAGCGCGGCCGCGAGCAGGCACGGGAAAATTCGCATCGCGGGATGGTAGCAGCGGGGAGCCGAACGCCGGACACCGGGGCGGTGTGGGGCCGGCACTGGATCGGAACCCCGGCGGCGGCACGCCGCGTGGTCAAATGACGGCATGCGCACGCGCGGCGATGCGCGCAGGGAGCCCGCCATGATCTACGAGTTCAAGTCGCGCGCCACCGGCACGGTGGTGATGATGCAGCCGGTGGCCGAGCGCCTGCTCGAGATCATCGGCAAGGCGCCGGCACCGACGGGGATCGTCACGGTGGCTCAGCTGCCCGAAGCGATCCGGCGGCTCGAGGCCGCAGTGGCGGCGGAGCGCGCGCAGCCGGCGCCCGCCGAAGAGCCGCGGGAGGCAGACGCGGAACCGGACGAGGCGGCGGCCGCGCGCAGCATCAGCCTGGGGCGGCGCGCCTGGCCGCTGATCGAGATGATGAAGGCCGCCGCGGCCGCCGGCCGCGACGTCACCTGGGGCGTCTGACCGGATCTCCGCAGAGCGGCGCGTCCCGCGCCGGAGCGCGAACGGTGGCGAAAGCGCCGCACCTGCACGGGGCGGGCCCGCCGATCGTCGGGGCTGAACGGCCAGCCGGATGCCTGTCGACGCCCGCCCGGGCGTGTGCCGGAACAATACCCGGAGCGAAGGCCCGTCCTGCGAAGACGCCGCCGTCCCTCACAGACACGCTCCGGAGAACGCATGGCAAGCAAGAAATACCGGCTGGTGACCCGCTCCGACTTCGACGGGCTGGTATGCGCCGTCCTGCTGAAGGAGCTGGGCATGGTCGACGAGATCCTGTTCGTCCATCCCAAGGACATGCAGGACGGCAAGATCGAGATCACCAGCCGCGACATCACCACCAATCTGCCCTACGTGGCCGGCGCGCACCTCGCCTTCGACCACCACCTGTCGGAAACGCTGCGCAACACGGGAACGCGCAACAACCACGTGATCGATGCGGATGCGCCATCGGCGGCGCGCGTGGTCTACGAGTATTTCGGCGGCAAGGCACGCTTCCCGGACGTGTCCGAAGCGATGCTCGCGGCGGTCGACCAGGCCGACTCCGCCCAGTACAACCGGATGGACATCCTCCAACCGGAAGGCTGGACGCTGCTGAACTACCTGATGGACGCGCGCACCGGGCTCGGCCGCTTCAAGACCTTCCGGATCTCGAACTATCAGCTGATGATGGAGCTGATCGACGCGTGCCGCACGCACGACATCGACGCGCTGCTCGAGCTGCCGGACGTGAAGGAGCGTGCCGACCTGTACCGGTCGCACGAGCACAACGCGGTCGAACAGATCGTGCGCTGCACGACCGTGCACGGCAACGTGGCGGTGCTCGACCTGCGCAACGAGCCGGTGATCTACGCCACCAACCGCTTCATGATCTACGCGCTGCAGCCGCGCTGCAACGTGTCGGTGCACGTGCTGTGGGGGTTGAAGCAGCAGAACACCGTGCTGGCGATCGGCAAGTCGATCATCGACCGTTCCTGCGCGACGAACGTCGGCGAGCTCTGCCTGCGCTACGGCGGCGGCGGCCATGCCGCAGCCGGCACCTGCCAGATCGAGAACGGCTGGGCCGAGCGTGTGCTCGGCGAGGTCGTCGCATCGCTGCGTGGCGACGAAGCCGAGCGGCGCCAGCGCAGCCTCGCCGACGAACAGCGCCCGGAACGGGTGGCCCCATGACCGCGCGACGTCGTACTGCGCAGCGCAGCCTCGGGCTCGAGCGGCAGGCCCCGGTCTTCCGCCTCACGATCGAACACGAATCGCGGCTGCTGCACGCCCGGGCGCGTGCCCGCCGGACACTGCTCGCGCGCCGGCGTAGCGCCGCAGCCGAGCTGGCAGCCCTGTCGGCAAGCGCCGCGGTGGGGCAGTCGGCGCCCGATCTCTCGGCGCGCGGCCTGATCCTGTACGCGCTCGACTTCTACGAGTCACTGGTCGCCGATGCTCAGTCCTCGTTGGCGGCACAGGTGCCGGACCACCGGGCGACCGGCGGGGCGGTACGACAGGCGGGTCTGCGGCTGCGCGAGTTGCGTGCGCGCATCGCGATGGCGCGTGCTCAAGTGGACGCGCTTGCGGGACTTGCCGCAGATGCCCCCGAGCCTCTGCGGAGCGCGCTCGAAACGCAGGCCGACCTGCTCGATTCGGTGCTGGCGCCCGCACTGGCGGCTTGTCTCGAGTCGATGGAAACCGAGAGCGAGATGCTGCTCGTCACCGAGAGCGGCACCGACGCCCTGCATCTCGACGAAGCCTCGATGGCCGGGCAGCGTGCGCGCCTGTATCCGCAGTACCTGCCGCTCGAGCGGCTCTCGACCGCGGTTCGACACCTGGTCCGGCCGCAGCCCTGACGGCCGGCACGGCCGGATCACATCCACGCGCTGAACGGGCGCGCGAACATGATCCAGGCATCCGGCCGCCCGGCCTGGACGCGCTGCGGCACTTCGGCGACGATATGAAGGACTCATCCGACACCGCGGCGCTGCTCGAGACTCTCGACCTGGTGATCTCGGTCGACACCTCGGTCGCGCACCTGGCAGTCGCGATGGGCAAGCCCACCTGGATCCTGCTGCCGCGGCCGGCCGACTGGCGATGTATGCTGGAGCGACGACAGCCCCTGGCATCCGGCGGTCCGGCTGTTCCGCCAGTCGCGTTCGGGCGACTGTAACGAGAACCTCGCGCGCGTGCGCGACGCGCTGTGCGAGCGCCTCTAGACGGCGTAGCCCAGGTCGATCTGCACGCCCGTCGTGTCGTACGCCGAGCGCAGCTCGGCCGCGCCGTAGATCACGTAGTGCGCGATCGCGCCGTTCGTGCGGCTTCCCAGGAAATCGGCGATGAACGCGTCGACATAGGCCGCGACGTCGGGGTTGTCGACCAGGTAGCGGTTGCCGTCGAACTTGTCGAACTTCGGGCCGGCCGAGCGGCCCTCCCAGACGCCGAACAGGTTGTAGTGCATGAACAGGATCGCGGCGTCCAGGTTCAGCGGCGTCAGGTCGGCCCAGCGGTTCGCGTAGTAGTCCGGATCGAACCAGCTGTTCGGGTCGAGCCCCTGCGCGGCGCCCGTCGACAGATAGTGCTGCAGCGCCGTCTCGCGCGTGAACGCCGGCACGAGCTCGCTGTTGTCGAGCAGGTAGTAGACCGCGTCGAAGAGGAAGCCGGAATTGGCGCCGTAGGCAGGCACGCCGGTGCGCGGCAGGTTCACCAGCTCGAAGCTCTTGTCGGAAAACTCCAGCCGCTCGACGCCGGTCAGCACGTCGACGCCCTCCGCACCGGAGCCATCCGTCACCGTCCAGCGGTCGCCACTGCGCGCGAAGCCGAAGTCGCTGCTCGAACCGTCGTAACGCGCCGTGTCGGCGCCGCCTCGTCCGTCGATCAGATCGTGACCAGCCACGCCCCGAAAGATGTTGTCGCCCGCGTCACCCTTCAGCCAGTCGTCGAAGCCCGAACCGCGCGCGTGCTCGATCGAGGCGAGGGAGTCCGTCCCCTCGCCCTCGCCGGTGCCCGCCGAAAGATCGACGAACACGCCGTTGGACGCGTTGAAGTAGTCGATCCAGTCCTGGCCATCGCCGCCCGCGATCGTGTCGTTGCCGCCCCGGCCACGAAACCGGTTGTCCACGGCATCGCCGGTCAGCACGTCGTCGAAGTTCGACCCCCGGATGCCCGACATCGCGATCAGCGTGTCGTTGCCGTCGCCCCCGCTCGAGCGCCCGGTCGCAAGGCTCACCGTGACCGCGGACGGCGCGTTCTGGTAGTCGGCCCAGTCCAGTTCGCCTCCGCCGCCGGCGATCACGTCGTCCCCGCCGTTGCCGCGCAGGAACTCGATCGCGACATCGCCGCCGGTCAGGCGGTCGGCGAAGGCGGATCCGAACACTCCTTCGATGCTGATCAGCGCGTCGCCGCCATCGGGCCCGGTGACGACGCCGGTCGCCAGGTTCACGGTCACCGGACCGGTCGCATCGATGTAACTGGCGATGTCGGTCCCGCCGCCGCCATCGAGAACGTCGATGCCGCCCCCGCCCTCGAGGACGTCGTTGCCGTCTCCGCCAGTGAGGTGGTTGACGCCGCCAGATCCGATCAGCAGGTCGCCGAATGCGCTGCCGGTGACGTTCTCGACGCGGGCGATGGTGTCGCCGCCGTCTCCGCCGCTGGCCGTACCGGCCGACAGATCGACGGTGACGGCGCTCGACGCATCGCTGTAGACCGCCGTGTCGACACCGCGGCCACCATCGATCAGGTCGTTGCCGGCGCGCCCGTTGATGCTGTTGTCACCGCCGTCGCCGGTCAGAGTGTCGGCGAACAGGCTGCCGATGATCGCCTCGAAGCCGCTCAGCGCATCGGCTCCGTCGGCACCGCTGGCGGTGCGCGCGGCCAGGTCCACCGTGACCCCGCCGCTCGCCCAGCGATATGAGACGGTGTCGATACCGCCGCCTCCGGACAGGGAGTCATTGCCCTGATAGCCCGAGATGAAGTCGTCGCCTGCGCCACCGGTGATCGTGTCGCCCGCCTGAGAGCCGATGATGCCCTCGACCGACACCAGCGTATCGCGGCTTCCGTCGGCGGCAATGGTCACGATTCCGCTGGCAAGGCTCGCCGCGATCGCCTGCGTGGTGACCCGGTAGTCGGCCCAGTCGATGCCGCCGCGCCCGTCGAACAGGTCGTTGCCGCCCATGCCCCGGAAATGGTTGACGGCGGCGTCGCCCAACAGGGTGTCGCCGAAGTTCGAACCGAAGATCGCTTCGACCGACGACAGCGTGTCGTTGCCGGCACCTCGGGCGGTGCCCGCGGCCAAGTCCACGACGACCGCGCCGGCAGTGCTCCGGTAGTCGACCGCATCGAAGCCTGGACCACCGATCAGCGTGTCATCGCCGGCCCCACCCTCCAGCAGATCGTCTCCGCCGAGACCAGTCAGAGTATTGGCGCTGGCATCGCCGATCAGCGAGTCCGAGAACTCCGAGCCCGTGATGGCCTCGAAGCGCAGCAACCTGTCCGTTCCGGCGGACCCGCTGCTGGTGCCCGCCAGCAAGCTCACCGTGACGCCACCCGACGCGTTGGAATAGTCGGCCGTGTCGAAGCCGCCGGCCCCGTCGAGCGTGTCGTTGCCGCCGACGCCCCGAAGCGTGTTGTCCGCGGCGCTTCCGGTGAGCGTGTCGTCGAAGGGGGACCCCGCTGCGCTCTCGATGCCGATCAGCACGTCGGCGCCATCGGGTCCGGCGACGACGCCGGTCGTGAGATTCACCGTCACGGCACCGGTCGCGAAGCTGTAGGCCGTGTAGTCGTTGCCTCCCGGGCCGCCGTCGATGCGGTCGTTTCCGCCCCCGCCGATGAAGAAGTTGTTCGCCGCATCGCCGGTCAGCGTGTCCGCGAGCGCCGAACCGACCCCGCCCTCGATGCTCAGCAGTTCGTCGATCCCTTCGCCAGTGGCGGTCAGCGTGGTCAGGTTCAGCGTGACCGCGCCGAGCGCGTTGCGGTAGTCGGCGAGATCGAAGCCCCCGCCGCCGTAGAGGAAGTCGTTGCCTGGTCCGCCCGCCAGCAAATCGACGCCGTCGCCACCGAACAGCACGTCGTCCCCGCCGAGGCCGGCCAGAGCGTCGCTGCCGCCGAGGCCCTGGATCCAGTCCGCATCTGCCGTGCCGTTCAGGGTCTCGCCCGAACCATTGCCAACGACGAATGCCATGTGCCTCCCCTTCGATTGCGCCTGTCTGGCTGCGGCGGATCGCCCGCGGACCGGCGCGCGCGAATCCACAGAGGATAGATTCTCGGGCTTCAGTTGACCAGCCTCTTCCTCGCGCAGCCTCTGCCTCGCGCGGTCGGCCGGGAATGCCGGCGGCAGCGTGTAAGCTTGGACGCGTTTATCCGAACCGTTGCTGCCCTCGCCGAAAAGTCCATCCCGTGAGAATCGCCCTGATCCACGCCACGGCGCTGGCCGTCACACCGGTCAACCGCGCGTTCGAGCAATCGTGGCCGAGCACCACCCGCATGATCCTGCTCGACGACAGCCTGTCCGCGGACCTCGCGCGCGACGGCCGGTCGGCGAATTCTTCGATGGAGCCTGGAAGATGACGGACAGCACCCCCGAACAGGCCGACCTGTTCGTGATCGGCGCCGGATCGGGCGGCGTTCGCGCCGCTCGGATCGCCGCATCCCACGGCGCGAAGGTGGCGATCGCCGAGGAGTTCCGGGTCGGCGGCACCTGCGTGATCCGCGGCTGCGTGCCGAAGAAGCTGCTGGTGCTGGCCAGCCGCTTCGCCGACGAGTTCGCGCTGGCGCCGTCGTTCGGCTGGACACTGGACGGCGCGCGCTTCGACTGGTCGGCGCTGCGCGACGCCAAGGAGCGCGAGATCACGCGCCTCGAAGGCATCTACGCGCGCAACCTGGAAGCGTCCGGCGTTTCGCTGGTGCGCAGCCGCGCGCGCCTGGCCGGGCCCGGTCGCGTCCATCTCGACGCGACCGGCGAGACCGTGCAGGCCGGCCGGATCCTGATCGCGACCGGGGGACGGCCGTTCCGGCCCGGCATCCCGGGCGCCGAGCTGGCGGTCACCTCCAACGAGATGTTCGACCTGCCCGCGCTGCCGAAGTCGATCGTGATCGTCGGCGGCGGCTACATCGCCGTCGAGTTCGCCTGCCTGCTGCAGCGCCTGGGCGTGCGCGTTACCCTGGCCTATCGCGGCGAGCGCATCCTGCGCGGCTTCGACGACGACCTGCGAAAGCACCTGTCGGACGAGATGACGCGCGCCGGCATCGAAGTGCGCACACGCTGCGACCCGACGGCGATCGCGCGCGCCGGGCACCCGCACGACGGCCGCTTCCTCGTCACGCTGTCCGACGGCGGCCGCATGCAGTGCGACCTGGTGATGCTCGCGACCGGCCGCGTGCCGAACGTCGAAGGCCTGGGACTCGAGCAGGCGGGCGTCGAAACCGATGGCGCGGGCGCGATCCGCGTCGACGCCGCGTCGCGCACCAGCGCGCCCGGCATCTGGGCGATCGGCGACGTCACCAACCGCCTGGCCCTGACGCCGGTGGCGATCCGCGAAGGGCACGCCTTCGCCGACACCGAATTCGGCGGCAAGCCCTGGACCTGCGACCACGAGAACGTGCCGAGCGCCGTGTTCTCGACCCCCGAGATCGGCACGGTCGGCCTCACCGAGGAGCAGGCGCGCGCGCGCGGTGGCGCGATCGACATCTATCGCAGCAGCTTCCGGCCGATGAAGAACACGCTGTCGGACCTTCCGGAGCGCGTGCTGATGAAGCTGGTGGTCGACGCATTCACCGACCGCGTGCTCGGCGTTCACATCGCCGGCCCGGACGCCGCCGAGATGATCCAGCTCGCGGGCATCGCCGTGAAGATGGGCGCCACCAAGCGGCAGTTCGACGACACCGTCGCGGTGCATCCGTCGGCCGCCGAGGAACTGGTGACGATGCGCACCAGGGCGGGCTGACGCAAGCGCGTGCGGCGCGCGCGGCCCGCGCAGCCCGCCCAGCCGCGCGGCGGCGGCGCTTCGTTCAGGCCAGCAGCGACCCGAGCACCCGCCGCAGTTCGCCCTCGTCGCGGCCCGACCGCGCCGCATAGTCCTTCAGCTGATCGTCGCCGATCCGGCCGACGTTGAAGTACTGCGCCTGCGGGTGCGAGAAATAGAAGCCGCTGACACGCTCGCCGCCGGGCTACATCGCATAGATCTCGGTCAGCTGCATGCCGATCTCCTCGGCGCCGAGCAGGTCGAACAGCGCGCGCTTGACCGTGTGCTCCGGGCAGGCCGGATAGCCGGGCGCCGGACGGATGCCGCGATAGCGTCTCGGTGATCAGCGCTTCGTTGTACAGCGTCTCGTCCGGCTGCGTAGCCCCAGAGGTCCGTGCGCACCCGCTCGTGCAGGCACTCGGCGAACGCCTCGGCGAGGCGGTCGGCGATCGCCTTGAGCATGATCGACGAATAGTCGTCGAGCAGCGTCGACGAACTCCTTCTCCTTGCTTCTCGACGCCAAGACCGGTCGTGACCGCGAACATGCCGATGTAGTCGGCGATGCCCGACGGCCGGCCGTCGATGAATTTCGGCGCGATGAAATCGGACAGGCACTTGTTCGGCGACGCCCTCGGGCTTCTGCGTCTGCTGGCGCAGGTTGTGCCAGACGATCGCGACCGTCGTGCGGCTCTCGTCGGTGTAGATCTCGATGTCGTCGTCGTTGATCGTGTTCGCCGGCAGGAAGGAGATCACCGCGTTCGCGGTCAGCCAGCGCCCGTCGATCACGCGCTTGAGCATCGACTTGCCGTCGGAGAACACGCGCCGCGCCGATTCGCCGACGACCTCGTCGTTCAGGATCGCCGGAAACGCGCCGTGCAGATCCCAGGTCTGGAAGAACGGCTGCCAGTCGATGTAGCGCGGCGATCTCGGCCAGATCGAAGTTCCGGAACTCGCGCCGGCCGATGAACTTCGGTTTCGGCGGGTGATAGTGCGCCTGCACATGCGGGCCGTCGGAGTCCGGCCGATCGTCGGCCTTCATCACCCAGGCGATCGGCGCTGCGATTCGCGCGCGCCTCGGCCAGCGTGACGAGCGTCGGCCCCTTCTTCGAAGCGTGCTGGGCGCGGACGCGTCTCGTAGTCGGCCTTCAGTTCATCGAGATAGCCGATCTTCTGCTCGTCCGACACCAGGCTCTGCGCGACCGGCACCGAGCGCGAGGCGTCCGGCACGTAGACGACCGGACCGGAGTAGTGCGGCGCGATCTTGACCGCGGTGTGCACGCGCGAGGTCGTTGCGCCGCCGATCAGCAGCGGGATCTTCTTGCATCCGGAACCAGTCGTCGCGCTCCATCTCGCGCGGCGACGTAGCGCCATCTCCTCGAGCGACGGCGTGATCAGGCCGGACAGGCCGATCGATGTCGGCGCCCTCGACCTTGCGCGCGCGCGAGAATCTCGTTGCACGGGCACCATCACGCCCATGTTGACGACGTCGAAGTTGTTGCACTGGAGCACGACGGTCACGATGTTCTTGCCGATGTCGTGCACGTCGCCCTTGACCGTCGCGATCACGATCTTGCCGCGCGCCCGGGTATCGCCGCCGCTTGCCGGCGATCTGTCGCTTCTCGGCCTCGATGAACGGGATCAGATGGGCGACCGCCTGCTTCATCACGCGCGCCGACTTCACCACCTGCGGCAGGAACATCTTGCCGGCGCCGAACAGGTCGCCGACGACGTTCATGCCGGCCATCAGCGGGCCCTTCGATCACTTCGATCGGGCGGCCGCCGCGGGCGGCGATCTGCTGCGCGCACCTCCTCGGTGTCCTCGACGATGAAGGTGCGTGATGCCGTGCACCAGCGCATGCGACAGGCGCTCCGCAACCGGCATCGTGCGCCATTCCAGATCCTCCTCCTGCTTCGCGCCGCCGGCCTTGAGCGTGGACGGCGAACTCGATCATGCCGCTCGGTCGGCGTCTTGTCGCGATCGGGCGAATCGGCAGGGAGGTCTGCCGGAAGGGTTGCGCCGCGATTGAGCACGATGTCTTCGACGCGCGCGCGAAGTGTCGGGTCGATCTGGTCGTAGACGCCGACCATGCCGGCGTTGACGATGCCCATCGTCAGGCCGGCGCGGATCGCGTGATACAGGAAGACCGTGTGGATCGCCTCGCGCGCCGGGTCGTTGCCGCGGAACGAGAACGACACGTTCGACACGCCGCCGCGAAATGTTCGCGTGCGGCAGGTTCTCGCGGATCCAGCGCGTGGCCTCGATGAAGTCGACCGCGTAGTTGTCGTGCTCCTCGATGCCGGTCGCGATCGCGAAGATGTTCGGATCGAAGATGATGTCTTCGGCCGGGAAGCCGACCTCGTCGACCAGCAGCCGGTAGGCGCGCTCGCAGATCTCGATCTTGCGCGCGAAGGTGTCGGCCTGGCCCTGCTCGTCGAAGGCCATGACGATCACCGCCGCGCCGTAGCGGCGGCACAGCGTCGCCTGGCGCATGAACTCGGCCTCGCCTTCCTTCATCGAGATCGAATTGACGATCGCGCTTGCCCTGCACGCATTTCAGGCCCGCCTCGATCACCGCCCACTTCGAGCTGTCGATCATGATCGGCACGCGCGCGATGTCGGGCTCGGACGCGATCAGGTTCAGGAAGCGGCGTCATCGCCGCGACCGAGTCGAGCATCGCCTCGTCCATGTTGATGTCGATCACCTGCGCGCCGTTCTCGACCTGCTGGCGCGCGACCGTCAGCGCCTCGTCGTACTGCTCGGCGAGGATCAGCCGGGCAAAGGCCTTCGATCCGGTGACGTTGGTGCGCTCGCCGACGTTGACGAACAGCGAATCGCCGTCGACGTTGAACGGCTCGAGACCCGACAGGCGCAGCGCCGGCGCGATCGTCGGCATCACGCGCGGCGTCAGGCCGGCGACGCTCGCGGCAATCGCCGCGATGTGCTCCGGCGTCGTGCCGCAGCAGCCGCCCGGCGATGTTGACGAAGCCCGCTGGTCGCGAACTCGCGCAGCAGGGCCGAAGTGATCGCGCGGCGTCTCGTCGAAACCGGTCTCGCTCATCGGGTTGGGCAGGCCGGCATTCGGATAGACGCACAGCGCAGGTGTCGGCCTTCTTCGACAACTCCTCGATGTACGGGCGCATCAGTGCGGCGCCCAGCGCGCAGTTGAGGCCGATGGTGAGCGGCCTGTGCATGGCGTACCGAGTTCCAGAACGCCTCGACCGTCTGGCCGGACAGGATGCGGCCGGACGCGTCGGTGACGGTGCCGGAGATCATGATCGGGATCCGGGTCGCCGCCCGCGGCGATGCGCGCTCGTGTTGATCTCGTCGATCGCGAACAGCGCTGCCTTCGCGTTCAGCGTGTCGAAGATCGTCTCGACCAGGAACACGTCGACGCCGCCCTCGGCCAGCGCCTGCGCCTGCTCGTGATACGCGGCGCGCAGTTCGTCGAAGGTGACGTTGCGCGCGCCCGGATCGTTGACGTCGGGCGAGATCGACGCGGTCTTGGGTTGCGGGCCGAGGGCGCCGGCGACAAAGCGCGGACGCTCGGGGGTCGCGTACTTGTCGCAGGCTGCGCGCGGCAATGCGCGCAGACGCCAGGTTCAATCTCGTCGGGCAGATGCCGGCCAGGTGGTAGTCGGCCTGCGCAACGGTTGTCGCCCCGAAGGTGTTGGTCTCGATCAGGTCGGCGCCGGCCGCCAGGTACTGCTCGTGGATTTCGGCAATCACCTTCGGCTGCGTGAGCGACAGCAGCTCGTTGTTGCCCTTCACGTCGTGCGGGTGACCGGCGAAGCGCTCGCCACGATACTGATCCTCGCTAAGCTCTGTAGCGCTGGATCATCGTGCCCATCGCGCCGTCGAGGATCAGGATGCGGCGGGTGAGCAGATCGCGAAGTCGCTGTTCGGTCGTGGTCATGAAGGTTCCTGCGCCAGGCGCCGGGCCGCTTTCGCGGGCCGAAACGCTCATTCTATCAATGGCTTACGTCGGACCGATGGTTTGGCCCGATCACTGGAGGGTGCATCCGTGAGTTATGTCTTGCCGCCGCCGGCGGTGGTGTCCGTGCCGGTCGCGGGCACGAACCAGTCGTTCGCCGTGCGCCGCATCTACTGCGTCGGCCGCAACTACGTCGAACACGCCAAGGAGATGGGCTTCACCGGGCGCGAGCCGCCGTTCTTCTTCATGAAACCCGCCGACGCGCTGGTCGTGGTGGCGGAAGGCACGACGGGCGAGATGCCGTACCCGTCGGGCACCAGCGACCTGCACCACGAGATCGAGCTGGTCGCCGCGATCGGGAGGGGCGGGCGCAACATAAAGGCCGCCGACGCGATGGCCCACATCTTCGGCTACGCGGTCGGGCTCGACATGACCCGGCGCGACCTGCAAGGCGAGGCCAAGAAGCAGGGACGCCCGTGGGAGATCGGCAAGGGCTTCGACGCGTCGGCGCCGATCGGCCCGATCAGGCCGGCGGCCGCCGTCGGCAACATCGCCGACACGAACATCTCGCTGCAGGTGAACGGCAAGCCCAGGCAGGCCAGCAGCACCTCGAAACTGATCTGGAACCTGGCCGAGATCGTCGAGCACCTGTCGAGCTACTGGGAGCTTCAGCCCGGCGACCTGATCTTCACCGGCACGCCGGAAGGGGTGGCAGCGGTCGTGCGCGGCGATCTGATGGAAGGTCGAATCGAAGGCGTGGGCGAACTCAAGATCCGGGTGGTCTGAAGGCGGCCGACGGCGCCCCAGGTGGCGCCGTCGCAACAGCCGATTCCGGGCCGGCGACGCCTGCCGCCCGTCGGGCGATCGCCACTGCCGCGGCACCGCATGGCCGACCATTCGGTCCCATGTGGGAGAGCCTCGTTGCGACGATCGACGTCCGCACCACCTATTTGATCGGCGGCCTGGTCGGGTGGGTGGCTGCGGCTGCGGTATTCATGCTTCGCGATCTGCACCGGCCGTCGCACGCCGCGGCGCGCAGGCTGGCGTGGGCGCTGGCCTTCTGCGGTACCGCGCTGCTGCTCGCGTCGCTGCGGCCGTCGATGCCATCGTTCCTGCTCACGCGCTCGATGCTGATCACCGGCGGCATCGGCATGATCCTGATGCTGACCGCGGTGCTTGCCCTCTACGACCGGTCCACGCCGATGGGCGTGCAGGCGCCGGTGATCGGGCTCTACGCGCTCACCGTGCTGCAGCTGCCCGATCCGCGCCACGCCCTGGTCCTGATGTTCTCGGTCCAGCTCGTCGCCAACACGGTCGGCGCGATCCTGGTCTCCCGCGAACAGGAGCCGCACGCGCGCGCGGCACGCATCGGGCTGGTCGCCGTGATGCTGGTGCTGGCGCTGGCGGGCGGCGCGCGGCTGATCGAGATGCTGCGCATGTCGAGCCTCGACATCGAGATGCTGGCCAATCGGTCCGAGACCACGCGCGGCCCGCTCGTCCTGATCTACTCGTTCACCAGCCTGGTGATGATGCTGGCGTACATCGGCATCGCCTACGGCCGGCTGCTGGCGGACGTGCGCCACGTGGCCAGCACCGACGAACTCACCGGGCTGGCGAGCAGGCGCTACCTGTTCGGTCACGGCGAACCGTGGCTGACCGCGCGCGGACGCGCCGCGACGTTCACGGCGCTGATGATGATCGACGTCGACCTGTTCAAGTCGATCAACGACCGGTTCGGCCACGAGGTCGGCGACCGGGTGCTGCGCCATGTCGCGGGCGTGCTGCGCGACACGATGCGCAGCGACTCGGTGCTGGCGCGCTACGGCGGCGAGGAGTTCTGCGCGATGGTGCCGGTGGCCGACCAGAACGAGGCCGAGTCCGTCGCCGAGCGGGTGCGCGCCGCGGTGCACGCCCGCCCGTTCCTGCTGGCCGGGGGCAGCATCGAGGTCACGGTCAGCATCGGCCTGGCCTTCCATCGACCCGGCCTGACCCTGCGCGAGGTGCTGCGCACGGCCGACAGCCGCGTCTATTTCGCCAAGGCCGCGGGCCGCAACAAGGTGATCGGCGACCACCCGCTGCTGGAAGAAGCGATCGTGTAAGCGTTCACTCCCTGACGGGGCGGATCTCTTGCGCTACCCTTCGACCGTCATCCCTCTGCGACAAGCGTCAATCCATGGCCGACCACTTCATTGCCACGCCGGCGCTGCAGCGCTGGGTCATCGACCTGTTCCGCGCTGCCGGCTCGAGCGAGCGCGAGGCGCAGCTCACCTCGGACCACCTGGTCGGCGCCAACCTCGCCGGCCACGATTCGCACGGCGTCGGCATGATCCCGCGCTACGTGAGCTCGCTGCTGAACGGCGAACTGCAGCTGAACCGGAAGGTCGCGATCGCGCACGACGCGGGCACCCTGGTGACGGTCGACGGCGGGCGCGGCATCGGCCAGTCGGTCACACACCAGGCGATGGAGATCGCGATCGAGCGCGCGCGCAGCCACGGCGTGTGCGTGATGGGCCTGAAGAACTCGCACCACCTGGGTCGCGTCGGGCACTGGGCCGAGCAGGCGATCGCCGCCGGCATGGCGTCGATCCACTTCACCAACGCCGTCGGCAGTCCGCCGATGGTCGCGCCCTACGGCGGCGCGCAGGGGCGCTTCCTGACCAATCCGTTCACCGTCGGCATCCCGCGCCACGGCGCCGAGCCGATCCTGCTCGACTTCGCCACCAGCGCGATCGCGCATGGCAAGGTGCGCGTGGCCTACAACAAGAAGGTGCCGGTGCCTGCGGGCAGCCTGATCGACGCGGACGGCCGGCCCACCACCGACCCGGCGGTGATGTTCGAGCCGCCCGAGGGCCCGCACGGCGCGCTGGTGCCGTTCGCCGCCCACAAGGGCTACGCGCTCGCGATGGTCTGCGAGCTGCTGGGCGCCGCGCTGACCGGCGGCGAGACCATGCAGCCGGACAACATGACGATGAAGTACGCGATCTGGAACAACATGCTGACGATCGTGTTCGACCCGGCCAGGCTCGGCACGGGAGAGGCTTTCGAGCGCGAGGCGCGCTCCTTCGTCGAATGGGTCGAATCCGCGCGGCTGTCGGGTGCGGTCGACCGCATCATGATGCCGGGCGACCCGGAGCGCCGCTCGCGCGCGGCCCGCGCCGAGGCGGTGCCGATCGACTCCGGCACCCTGGCGCAGCTCGACGATGCCGCGCGGCAGGTGGCCGGGCGCTTCGGCCAGTCGCCTGGCCCGCTGTCGGCGCTGGAGCGCGGCTGCTGACGATGACGCCCGGCCGGGACATTTCCCCGGCCGGGACATTTCCCCGGCCGAGGTGCTAATTTCCGTCCTCTCCGGATGTCGTCTCGACTCCCTCGAACAGCACCGACCCAGAGGCAACGCATGTATCCCTTCGAATACCACCGCCCCGCCGGGCTGGCCGATGCGCTCGCCGCGCTCGCGGCCGACCCGGAGGCCAAGCCGCTGTCCGGCGGCATGACCCTGCTGCCGTCGATGAAGATGCGCCTCGCGGCGCCGTCGAAACTGATCGACATCGCGCGCCTGCCCGAACTGCGCGGCCTGCGCGTCGAGGCCGGCGCGCTGGTCGTGGGCGCGGCGACGCGCCACGTCGAGGTCGCCGACAGCGCGCAGGTGCGCGCCGCGCTGCCCGCCCTGGCGGCACTGGCCGGCGGCATCGGCGACCCGCAGGTGCGGGCGCGCGGCACGCTCGGCGGCTCGGTCGCCAACAACGACCCGGCGGCCGACTACCCGGCGGCCGTGCTGGCCTGCCGCGCCGAGATCGTCACCGACCGTCGCGGCATCGCGGCCGACGACTTCTTCCAGGGCATGTTCACCACCGCGCTCGAGCTCGACGAGCTGATCACCGCGATCCGCTTCACGCTCCCGAAGCAGGCCGCGTACGAGAAGTTCGCCCAGGCGGCGTCGGGCTATGCGATGACCGGCGTGTTCGTAGCGCGCTTCGACGACGGCGTGCGGGTCGCGGTCACCGGGGCCGCGCCCTGCGTGTTCCGCTGGACCGAGGCCGAGGACGTGCTGTCGCGGCGCTTCGCTCCCGACGCGGTGGCGATGCTGCGGCTGTCGCCCGAAGGCCTGAACGCCGACCAGCACGCGCCCGCCGCCTACCGCGCGAACCTCGCGCACGTGATGCTGACGCGGGCGCTGACGCGCTTGTGCGTCTGATTGGCTTGTCTGTGCGGCTGACCGGCCGGCCCGCGCGGCGGGCCGACCCGCCGAACCACCGAGGATTCCCATGCAGATCGAACTGACCGTCAACGGCGAAGCGCGCCGCGTACAGTGCGAGGACAACACGCTGCTCGTCGACCTGATCCGCGACGATCTGGGGCTGACCGGCACCCATCTCGGCTGCGACACCAGCCAGTGCGGCTGCTGCACCGTGCACGTCGACGGCGAGGCCGTGAAGTCGTGCACGATGCTGGCGGCGCAGGCGCAGAGCGCGCAGGTGCTCACCATCGAAGGCCTGGCGCAGGGCGAGGCGCTGCATCCGGTCCAGCAGGCCTTTTCCGCCTGCCACGGCCTGCAGTGCGGCTACTGCACGCCTGGCATGATCATGGCCAGCGTGCAGCTGCTGCGCCGGCATCCGCAGCCCAGCGACGAGCAGATCGTCGAGGGCCTGGCCGGCAACCTGTGCCGCTGCACCGGCTACGTCAACATCGTGGCCGCGGTGAAGACCGCCGCCCGGCTGATGGCGGGCAGCGCTTCCGGCAGCACTGCGGGCGCTGCGACGGAGGGCACGCGATGAGCACGGCGCAGAACACTCCGGCCGGCGTCGCGACGATCGGCGCGAGCGCGGGCTCCATCGCCGGCGCGACCGCCGCACCCCTTGCGCCCGCCCGCGTCGAAGACCGCCGCCTGGTCACCGGTCACGGCCGCTACACCGCCGACTGGAACCTGCCGCGCCAGCTGCACGCCTTCGTGCTGCGCTCGGACCGCGCGCACGCGCGCATCCTGACGGTCGACACTGCGGCCGCGGCCGCCGCGCCGGGCGTGCACCTGGTGCTGACCGCCGACGACGTGAAGGAGGCCGGCTTCGGCGAGATCCCCGGCGGCAATCCGGTGACCAATCCGGACGGCAGCGCGCAGGTCAAGTGCCCGCTGCCGGTGCTGGCGACCGACCGCGTGCGCTTCGTCGGCCAGCCGCTGGTGATGGTCGTCGCCGACACGGCGCGCGCCGCGCAGAACGCCGCCGAGCAGGTGGTCGTCGAGTACGAGGACCTGCCGGCCGTCGTCACGCCCGAAGCCGCGCGCGCCGAAGGCGCGGTGCTGCTGCACGAAGGCATGGCCCGGAACGTCTCGTTCGTGTTCGAGAACGGCGACCGCGCGGCGGTCGAAGCGGCGTTCGCGCGCGCGGCCAGGACCTCGACGCTGCGCATGCACAGCCAGCGGCTGGTCGGTGCGCCGATGGAGCCGCGCTGCTGCCTGGCGGACTGGGACGTCGAGAGCGGCAGCGTCACGGTCTACACGCCGACCCAGGGCATGCTGGGCATGCGCGCGGCGCTGACCCAGATCACCGGCTGGCCCGCCGACCGCATCGAAGTGATCGCGCAGGACGTGGGCGGCTCGTTCGGCATCCGCAGCGGCGCCTATCCGGAGCACGCGCTGGCGATGCTGGCCTCGAAGCGCCTCGGGCGGCCCGTGAAGTGGGTCGGGTCGCGATCGGAAGTCTTCGCCAGCGACTGGCACGGCCGCGCACTGACGCTCGAAGGCAGCATCGCGCTCGACGCCGACGGCAACATCCTGGCGATCCGCTTCGACAACGAGGTCGACCTCGGTGCCTACACCTGCTACTGGCAGTCGTTCATCGGCAGCCGCAACCTGTCGGTGACGATGGGCGGCGTCTACCGGGTGCCGGCACTGTACGCGCGCTCGACGCTGGTCTACACCAACACCGTGCCGGTGTCCGCCTATCGCGGCGCGGGGCGGCCGGACATCGCCTATGCGATCGAACGACTGGTCGACCAGGCTGCCGCCGATCACGGGCTCGATGCGATCGCATTGCGCCGGCGCAACTTCATCCCGAAGGACGCTTTCCCGTACACGACCGCGAACGGCACGGTCTACGACTGCGGCGACTTCGCCGGCGCGCTGGACAAGGCGCTGGCGCTGTCCGACCACGCCGGTTTCGCCGCGCGCCGCGCCGCGAGCGAGGCGCGCGGCCGGCTGCGCGGTTTCGGCCTGGGCTGCTACCTCGAGGCCTCGGGCGCCGGCGGCGCTCCGAAGGACGAGGTGTCGGCGCGCTTCCGCGGCGACGGGCTGGTGCACGTCTACGGCGTGACCGGCGCGTCCGGCCAGGGCCACGAGACCTCGTTCGCGCAGATCCTGTCGGAAGGACTGGGCATCCCGATCGACACGATCCACTACCACGCCAGCGATCCGAACGAGGAACTGGTCGGCAACGGCACCGGAGGCTCGCGCTCGCTGTACGGCGCGGGCAGCGCGGTGAAGATGCTGGTCGGCGCGCTGATCGAGCGCGGCCGCGAGCACGCGGCGCAGGCGCTCGGCGAGCCCGGCGACGCGCTGTCGTTCCGCGACGGCTCGTATCACGCCGGCGGCCGCAGCGTCGGCCTGCTGGCCCTCGCCGACGAACTCGCCGAAGCCACCGCAGGCGCGCCGCATCATCCGCTGGACTGCGAGGCGTCGTTCACGTCGGGCACCACATTCCCGAACGGCTGCCACGTCGCCGAGGTGGAGATCGACCCGGCCACCGGCGTCACCGAAGTCGTGTCCTACACCGCGATCGACGACCTCGGTCACGTCGTGTCGCCGCAGCTCGCGCAGGGCCAGGTGCACGGTGGCGTGCTGCAGGGCGCGGGCCAGGTCTTCGGCGAGCACGTGGTCTACGACGACGAGACCGGCCAGCTGCTGACGGGCAGCTTCATGGACTACGTGATGCCGCGCGCCGGATGGATGATGAACCTGCGCACCGACTACCACCTGGTGCCGACGAAGCTGAACGCGCTCGGTGCCAAGGGCGTGGGCGAGTCCGGCTGCTCGGGTTCTCTGCCCGCGCTGGTGAACGCGATGAGCGACGCGCTGCGGCGCGCGGGCGTGCCGCCGATGGACATGCCGTTCACGCCGGCGAAGGTCTGGGCAGCACTGCAGGCACGGGGACGCTGATCCGGTTTTCTTCGTTCAGGGAACGCGCGCAGCGGATTTCTGCGCGCGTTCCTCAGGCGGCTGGCGCGGGTCGCCGCAGCCAGGCCAGCAGCGCCAGCGCGCACACCAGACACACGCCCAGCAGCGCCAGCCCCCAGGCGAGCGCGCGCCCGTGCGTGGCGACCACGATCAGCGTGGCGAACACCGCGCCCACCGCCTGCGACACGAAGCCGAAGAACGAGGAGGTGAAGCCGGCGATCGGCCCGTGCGGGTCGAGCGTCATCGCCGCCGAGTTCGCGGCGACGATCAGGAAGCCGATCGCGAACAGGAACACGAAGAACGACAGCCGGTAGGGCGTGAGGGCGCCCGTCGCGGCGAAGGACACGATCAGGCCGCAGGCCAGGATCATCACCAGCGTCGCCGCAAGCGCCGTGCGCACCGGGCCGAGGTGCGCGATCAGCCGGTGGTTGGCGGTCTGGCCGATGACGATGCCGAAGCCGTGCAACGCGAACAGCACCGCGAACAGGGCGCCGGTGACGCCGAACTCGTGCTCGTAGACGCGCGGCGTGCCGGCGACGATCGTCAGCATCGTGCACTGCGCGACCGGGCCCAGCAGCAGGAAGTGGCGCGACTGCGGATGGCCCAGCACCGCGCGGGCGTTGCGCATCAGCGCGGCCGGCTGCAGTGCGTCCGGGCGTCGCTGGCGCAAAGTCTCGGGCGCCCGCGAAAGGATCGTCAGCAGCAGGCCGCCGAAGCCGAGCATGCCGGCGAAGATGCTGCGCCAGGAGCCTCCCGCGTGCGCGATCGCCACGCCGATCAGCGGCGCCAGGATCGGCCCCAGCGAGAAGATTCCGGTGGCGACCGCGAGGTTCTGCGCCAGCCGCGGTCCGCTGAACAGGTCGCGCAGGATCGCGCGCGCGACCACCGGCCCGACGGCAGCGCCGAAGCCCTGCACCGCGCGCCCGGCGAGCAGCACCTCGATGCTCGGTGCCACCAGCGCGAGCGCTGCGCCGGCCAGATAGATCGCCAGGCCCGCGGCGATCGCGGGCCGCCGCCCGAAGCGGTCCGACAGCGGACCGAACACGATCTGCCCGAGCCCGATGAAGCCGATGTAGATCGTCACCGTGGCCGATACCGCGGCGTGGCCCGCGCCGAAGTGCTCGCGCATCGGCATGAAGAACGGCAGCGTGATGTCGACCGAGAAAGCCCCGATCGTCAGCAGCAGACCGCAGTAGAAGACCAGCGCGCGCGGGCCCATTCATCGTCCTCCGTGATTCCGTACGGGGCGCACCGGGCCAGGGACCGGGCGAAGCGGCAAGCCGCGCATCATGCCAGCCCCAGGCAGACCACCCCGCCCACGATCAGCGCCGCGCCCATCAGCCTGCGCTTCAGTTCGCCCTCGCTCAGCAGGCGCGCGCCCAGCACTGCCGCGATCAGCATCGACACCTCGCGCGCGGGCGCAACGTGGCTGACCGGTGCCATGGTCATCGCCTGCAGCACCAGCACGTAGCCGAGCGGCGAGACCAGGGCGATGCCGAGCACCGGCCGCCACGACTGCCGCAGCGTCGTGGCGAGCGCGGCGCGGCGCATCAGGGCCGCGGGGGTCAGCAGCACCGCGCGCGCCGTGTCGGACAGCCAGTAGAACAGCAGCGGCGCGGCGCCCAGCAGGCGCACCGCGCGACCGTCGGTGACGGTGTAGGCGGCGATCAGAACCCCGGTGATCGCGCCCCAGAGCAACCCGGCGCGCATGCGCGCCAGCGCCTCGTCCGGTGCGCCAGAAGCGCCGGGAGCGCCCGGGGCCGCGCGCGCCGTGTCGTCCGGCGCCCGCCCGGATCCCGCCCCGGCATCGCGGCGGATCAGCCGCGCCAGCATCGCCCAGCCGCCCGCGATCGTGAACGTGCCGGCGACGATCAGCGCCAGTCCCGACAGCGACAGCGGGCTGGCCGTCTCGCCGAGCCAGACGATCGCGACCAGCGCCGACAGCATCGGCCCGACGCCGCGCGCCACCGGGTAGACCACCGACAGGTCGCCGACACGGTAGCCGTGCTGCAGGGCGAAGAAGTAGGCGACGTGCAGCACGCCACTGGCCAGCACCGACCACCAGACGGCGGCGCCGAGCTCGGGCAGCTGCGCGCCGTGCAGGATCAGCGCCGCCGGCGCGTAGGCCAGCGCGCCGATCGACGCGGTCAGCCAGGACAGGCTCGCCGCGTCCGCCTGCGCTCGCTTCAGCCACAGGTTCCAGGTGGCGTGCAGCACCGCGGCGACGAGCACCAGACTGAGAGCGAGAGGCGACATCGAGGCTTGGCGGGCGTGGCGATCGGGCACCGGACGGGTGCGGCGCGGAGCTTGCGAGTGTTGCACAGGCGAGCGCACGACCCGGCGCGCTGTGCCGCAGGGCCCTGCCGGCGCCACCGCGCCACAGCGCCTCCGCACCTCAGCGCCTCAGCGCCTCAGCGCCTCAGCGCCTCAGCGCCTCAGCGACTCAGCGCCTCAGCGACTCAGCGACTCAGCGACTCAGCGACTCAGCGACTCAGCGACTCAGCGCGCGCGCATCTTCGCGTTCACCGTCTCGATGTCGAGCCCGACGATCTTCTTGTAGCCCGCCGCGATGTCCTCGAGCTCCTGCTGCGACGCCACGTCGTGCACGTCGGCGAAACCGCCCGGGGCGCGCTCCTCGATCACCTGCATCACGTAGTCGGGTCCGTGGCCGCGGTTGGCCATCACGATCTGCGCGGTCTTCGGCAGGCGCTCGGCCTCGTAGCGGGACAGCGCGCCGGGCACGCCCGCCGCATCGGTGCCGGCGAGCTGGTCGGCCAGCACGCGCGCGTCGAGGATCGCCTGGGTCGCGCCGTTGGAGCCGATCGGGTACATCGGGTGGGCGGCGTCGCCCAGCAGCGTGACGCGGCCGTGCGTCCAGCGCGGCAGCGGATCGCGGTCGACCATCGGAAACTCGAAGATCTTCTCGGCACCGCGGAACAGCGCCGGCACGTCGAGCCAGTCCCAGGTCCAGGACGAGAACGCGTCGGCGAACACCTCGAGCCCGACCTCGCGGTTCCAGTCGTGCTTCGGCGGCGTGTCGCCCGGCACGCGCAGCTCGGCGATCCAGTTGATCAGCGAACGGCCCTCGTCGGCCAGCTGCTTCGAGATCGGATAGGTCACCAGCTTCTGGTTCGCGTGGCCGGCCATCACCATGCTGGCGCCGGTCAGGAAGGGCGCGCCGACCGTGGTCGCGCGCCACAGGATGCGTCCCGAGTACACCGGCAGCCCCTCGTTCGGGTAGAACTGGCGCCGCACCGCCGAGTGGATGCCGTCGGCCGAGACGATCGCGTCGGCGCGCTCGATGCGCTCGCTGGCGTCGACGGCACTGCGCAGCGTGACGCCGCCCCGGTCCGGGTCGACCGACACCGCCTCCCAGCCGCTCGCGACCGCGTCGGCGCCCAGCCGCTCGATCACCGCCTTCAGCAGCAGCATCTGCATCTCGCCGCGATGGATCGAGAACTGCGGCACCAGGTAGCCTGCCGCCATGCCGCGCGGCTCCCGCCAGATCAGCTGGCCGTGCTTGTTGAAGTAGCAGACCTCGCGGGTTTTCACGCCGACCTCGGCCATCCGGTCGAGCAGGCCGATCAGCGCCAGCTCGGCAACCGCGCTGGGCTGCACGTTGATGCCGACGCCCAGCGGGCGCAGTTCGCGGGTCGACTCGAAGATCCGCACCGGGACGCCGCGCGCGTGCAGCATCAGCGCCATGGACAGGCCGCCGATTCCGGCGCCGAGGACGATCACGTTCATGGGGCGCGTCTATTTCGGTGCGTGCTTCTGGATCAGCTGCCGGGCGCCGTCGAGCAGCTGCTTGCCGTTGAATCCCTTGCCGTTCATCTCCTTGACCCAGTCGTCGTCGACCGCATCGGACGCCTTGCGGAAGGCATCGTAGTCGGCAGCGGTCAGGCGGGTGATCGTGTTCTTGCGATCCTCGGCCGACTTGCGCCCCGGCGGGTCGTTGCCTTCCTGCACCTTGCCGAGCCAGGCCGAGGTCTCGATGCCGGAGTTGGCGTCGATCACTTTCTTCAGGTCGGGCGGCAGCGAGTCGTACTTCGCCTTGTTCATCGCCATCACGAACGTGGTGGTGTACAGCGCGGGCAGCTTCGGGTCGAACTCGGAGTGGAACTTCGCCAGCTCGTTGAGCTTCACCGCCGGCACCACCTCCCACGGGACCACCGCGCCGTTGATCACGCCCTTCGACATCGCATCCGGGATCTGCGGCAGCGGCATGCCCACCGGCGTGGCGCCGAGCGAACTCAGCAGCTTGGTCGTCAGCCGCGTCGGCCCGCGCACCTTCAGGCCCTTCAGGTCGTCGATCGACTTGACCTGCCTGTCCTTCGTGTGGATCAGGCCCGGCCCGTGCACGTGCAGGGCGATCAGCTGCACGTCCTTGAACTCGTCCTTCGCGTAGGTCTGCACGTACTCCCAGTACGCGCGCGAGGTGGCCTCTGCACTCGCCATCATGAACGGCAGTTCGAACACTTCGACGCGCGGGAACCGCCCGGCGGTGTTGCCGGGCAGGGTCCAGGTGACGTCGGACACGCCGTCGCGCACCTGGTCGTACAGGTTGGCGGGAGTGCCTCCGAGTTGCATGGCCGGGTAGCGCTCGAACTTGATGCGTCCGCCGGACTCCTTCTCGACCTTGTCCATCCAGACGTTGTGCATGTCCTTCCAGACCGCGGAGGCCGGGGACATGAACGTGTGGAACTTCAGCGTGACGGTCTGCGCCAAGGCCGTGCCGCTGGCGCCGAGGGCTGCCAATGCGAAGCCGGTTACCGCGGCGAACTGCCTGAGTTTCATCTTGCGTCTCCTGGGATGTGGTCGCCGGACGCGGACTCCGCCGAGCGGAACCGAGCACAACGTGGACGAGCGGCGTGACCGGCAGGACCGGTCAGCCACTCTTGCGAGCCGCCAGCCGGGCGTCAATTCGCGCTTTCCCGGCGACCCCGCATGCCCTTCAACGCCGATTCTAGTGCCGGGTGCGGGCGCCCGATTGGTTAGACTGCTCGCACGATGACCGACCGATCCGGCGCGCTGCGCGACTGGCTTCGCTGCCCATCCGTGGCCGCCTGCTTCTCCGACGATGCCCTGCTCGACGCGATGCTGCGCTTCGAGTCGGCGCTGGCGCGCGCCCAGGCCGACTGCGGCCTGATCCCGCACGATGCCGCGGCAGGGATCGGCGAGGCCTGCGACCGGGAGCGCTTCGACCCGGGGGAGATCGCACGCGCCGGCCGCCGGGCCAGCACGCTGGCGATCCCGCTGGTCAAGGAGCTGACCGCCAGGGTCGCCGGACGCGATCCGCGCGCGGCAGGCTTCGTGCACTTCGGCGCCACCAGTCAGGACGTGATCGACACCGCGCTGGTGCTGCAGGCGCGCGCAGCCGGCACGATCCTCGCCGCTCTGCTGGACCGGCTCGGCGACACGCTCGCGACGCTGGCCCGCGATCACCGCCACACGCCGATGCTCGGACGCACGCTGATGCAGCCGGCCGTGCCGATCCCGTTCGGCTGGAAGGCGGCCGGCTGGCTCGGCCAGGTGCATCGCGGCCGCGAGGCGCTGGCACGCGCGCTGCGCGACGCGTCGGTGCTGCAGTTCGGCGGCGCCAGTGGCACGCTGGCCGCGCTGGGCGCCGACGGCGACGCGGTGGCGATGCGGCTCGCTGCCGCGCTCGGGCTGTCGACGCCCGATGCGTCGTGGCACAGCGCGCGTGACCGGCTCGCACGGCTGGGCGCCGAACTGGCGATCCTGACCGGATCGCTCGCCAAGATCGGCCGCGACGTCGCGCTGATGATGCAGCCCGAGGTCGGCGAGGCCTTCGAACCGGCCGGGGCGGGCCGCGGCGGCTCGTCCGCGATGCCGCACAAGCGCAATCCGGTCGGCGCGATGCTCGCGATCGAAGCGGCCGGCCGCGCGCCGGGCCTGGCGGCCTCGCTGTTCGGCACGCTCGCCGGCGAACACGAGCGCGGGCTCGGCGGCTGGCAGAACAGCCTGTTCCTGGTCGCCGATCTGTTCGACGCGGCGGGCAGCGCGGCCGAGGCCATGCTCGAAGTGATCGCCGGCCTGCGCGTCGAGCCGGCGGCGATGCTGCGCAACCTCGAGGCCCAGCGCGGCTTCGTGTTCGCCGAAGCGGTCGCCCTGGCGCTGGCGCCGGCGCTCGGGCGAAGTGCAGCGCAGGCACTGGCCGAGGAGGCCTGCGCCGCGGCCCTCGCCGGCGGGGGCACGCTGCGCGACGCGCTCGCAGCCGACCCCCGCGTCGCCCGCTGGCTCGATCCCACCGCGCTGAATGCGCTGTTCGACGCCCGCACCGCCGAGGGCAGCGCCGGCGCGATGATCGATCGCACGCTGGCCGCCTGGACTGCCCGCGAGCGCCCGTGCGCACCACCCTGACCAACGCAACCACACCCCGGAGACGAATCCATGCCTTTCGTGCACTGTGATGGCGCCCGCATCTACTGGCGCGTCGACGGCCGCGCCGACAATCCGCCACTGCTGCTGGTCAACTCGCTCGGCACCGACCACGCGATGTGGGCTCCGGTGCTGGCCGGGCTGACGCGGGCCTTCCGCGTGATCCGCATGGACAGCCGTGGCCACGGCGCGTCGGACGCGCCGAAAGGCGACTACACGCTGGAGCGGCTCGGCCGCGACGCACTCGCGGTGGCCGACGCCGCCGGCGCGGCGCGCTTCCATTTCGCCGGCGTGTCGCTCGGCGGCATGACCGGCATGTGGATCGCCGCCAACGCCCCAGAGCGCATCGACCGGCTGGTGCTCGCGAACACCTCCGCCACCATCGATCCGACCACGTTCGACGCCCGCATCGCCGCGATCCGCCAGGGCGGCCTGGCGTCGGTCGCCGACGCCGTGCTCGGGCGCTTCTTCACGGCACCCTACATCGCGCGCAACACCGAGCACTTCGCCACCGTGCGCCAGACCCTGCTGCAGCTCGACCCGGACGGCTACATCGGCTGCTGCGCGGCGATCCGCGACATGGTGCTGCTGCCGCAGCTGCCGTCGATCCGCGCCGCCACGCTGGTGATCGCAGGCAGCTTCGACCCCTCGACCCCGCCCGACCACGGCCACCGGATCGCGCAGACGATCCCCGGGGCGACGATCGTCGAACTGCCGACCGCGCACTTCTCGCACTCCGAGCGCCCGGGGCGCTTCGTCGACCTGGTCGTGCGCTTCCTGCAGGGCAGCGCGCATCCCGCCCGGGCCGACTCGCGGCACACGCACGATGCGCTGCGCCACGACACGGGTCTCGCGCGGCGCAAGGACGTGCTCGGTCGAGCCTACGTCGAGGAGCGTCAGGCCCGCGCCGAGTCGTTCACTGCCGGTTTCCAGGACCTGATCACGCGCTACGCCTGGGGCGAGATCTGGACGCGCCCGGTGTTCGACGACCGCACGCGACGGCTGCTGGTGCTCGCGCAGACGCTCGCGACCGGCCGCTGGGAGGAATTCCGGCTGCACGTCGCCAAAGGACTGCAGGCCGAGCTCGACGAAACCGAGCTCGAGGAACTGCTGCTGCTGTCGGCGATCTACTGCGGCGTGCCGAGCGCGAACACCGCCTTCCACCATGCGCAGGAACTGCTGCACGCGCACGGCGAGGCGTCGAAGGCCTGACGTGCGCCGAAGGCCTGACGTGTACGCAGGGCCGGCTGATCGCTCCGGACGGAGACCGCGTTGAAGAACACTCTCGACCTGCTGGCCAAGATCTCCGCGATCCTCGGCGGCATCGTCGTCGTCGCGATCACGCTCGTGACCACCGCCAGCATCCTCGGGCGCTGGCTGTTCAACGCGCCGCTGCCCGGCGACACCGAAGTGACCGAGTACGGCATGGCGCTGATCGTCGCGGCCTTCCTGCCGATCTGCCAGTGGCGGCGCGCGAACATCATCGTCGACTTCTTCACCACGCGCGTGTCCGCGCAGGGGCAGCAGCGGCTCGACCGGATCGGTGCGCTGACGATCGCCGTGATGATGGCGCTGATCACCTGGCGAACGGCGGTGGGCGCGCTCGACCAGAAATCGTCGGGGTCGGTGACGATGCTGCTGCAGTGGCCGGAGTGGATCGCCTACGCGCTGATGGTGCCGTCGCTGGCGCTGACCGCCGTCATCGCGCTGTACATGGCCGTGACCGGCCGCGGCGGCCGCGCCGGCGGGGAGTTCTGACGTGAGTCCGCTGATGATCGCGGCTGCGCTGTTCGTGCTGATGCTGTGCCTGATGGCGGTGCGCATCCCGATCGCGGTGGCGATGTTCGTCGCCGGACTCGCCGGTTACGTCGCGCTCGCGGGCTGGCTGCCGGCGATGAGCCACCTGAAGACCTACACCTACGCGCGCTTCTCCAGCTACGACCTGTCGGTGATCCCGCTGTTCCTGCTGATGGGCCAGTTCGCGACCCAGGGCGGACTGTCGCGCGCGCTGTTCCGCTTCGGCGCGACGCTGCTCGGCCGCTTTCGCGGCGGCCTGGCGATGGCGGCGGTGCTCGCCTGCGCGGCCTTCGGCTCGGTGTGCGGGTCGTCGGTCGCGACCGCGGCGACGATCGGCTCGGTCGCGCTGCCCGAGATGAAGCGCCACGGCTACTCCGGACGACTGGCGACCGCGACCGTCGCGGCCGGCGGCACGCTCGGCATCCTGATCCCGCCCTCCGTGGTGCTGGTGGTGTACGCGATCCTCACCGAACAGAACATCGCCAAGCTGTTCGCGGCGGCCTTCATCCCCGGCCTGATCGCGATGATCGGCTACATCGTCGCGATCGGCATCTACGTGCGGGTCGTCCCCGGTCAGGCGCCCGAGCACGACCGGCTCGACCACACCGAGCTGTGGTCGAGTGCGCTGGGCGTGCTGCCGGTGCTGGCGATCTTCCTGATCGTGTTCGGCGGCATCTACGGCGGCGTGTTCACGCCGACCGAGGGCGCGGCGGTCGGCGCCGCGGCCACGTTCCTGACGGCGCTGATGCGCCGGGAGCTCGACCGCGACAAGCTCAGGCACGCGTTCTACGGCACGGCCGAAGCCTCGGCGATGATCTTCATGATCTTTCTCGGCGCCGACATGCTGAACTCGGCGCTCGCGCTGTCGCAGGCTCCGAACCAGCTCGCCGGGGCGGTGTCGGGCCTGGGGCTTGCGCCGATCACGGTGATCGTCGCGATCCTCGTGTTCTACGTGTTGCTCGGCTGCGTGATGGACGAGCTGTCGATGATCCTGCTGACGATCCCGATCTTCTTCCCGCTGGTGATGGCCCTGGACCTGGGCCTGAAGCCGGACGAGCAGGCGATCTGGTTCGGGATCCTGGTTCTGATGGTGGTCGAGATCGGACTGATCGCGCCGCCGGTCGGGCTCAACGTCTACGTGGTCAACGGGATCGACAGGCAGACGCCGATCGGCGAGAGCTACCGCGGCATCGTGCCGTTCCTGATCAGCGACTTCATCCGGACCGCGCTGCTGCTCGCCTTTCCGGCGCTGTCCCTATACCTGGTCCGGACGATGACCTGATCAGTGCAGCGCCACGGGCTGATGCATCAGGCCTTCGAACTGGCTGAGGAAGTCGTCGACCTCCTCGATCGAGGGCTCGCCCTCGATGAGCTCGGACACGTCGGCGCGGAACTGCAACGCGAGCACGCCGTCGATGAAGAGTTCGCGGCGCGCGGTCTTGTCGACGATCTCGAAGCCGCCGTGATGCCCCTCGATGTCCTTGAACTCGACGACGCAGTAGTTCGGGCTGTTGTAGATCATCTGCATGGCGCACCTCGCTGTGTGTTCTGTATCTGGTGTCGGCAGCGGCGCTTTCAAGAAGCCCCCCGGCCCGACGACCGATCCCCACGACCCGACGGACGCCCGCACGGCGGCCGCTCCAGACTCCTCGGCAGGTGGCCCTCGCTCTGCGGGGCGGCGCTGCCCCATGCTCGACCCGCGGTGCGCGGGCCGAAAGCCGACTATACGCAGCCGCTGCGACGCGGACGGCGCGAATCCATGGCCGGGGCAGGGCGATCGTCGGACTGAAGCGTCGGACTGAAGCGTCGGCTGAGCGTCGGGCTGAAGCGTCGGGCTGAAGCGTCGGACTGAAGCGTCGGACTGAAGCGTCGGGCTGCGAGCCGTTGCGGCGCGCCGCGCCGAGGCGCTAGAGGTCCAGCGAGGTCGGCAGACGCTCGATCAGACCCATCCTGAGCAGCATGTCGAGACCGTCCTCGAGGCCGCGCAACCGGCTCAGCCGCAGACGCAATTCGCCGACGGTGCAGGCGCCGTCCACCAGCAGCAGCAGCGTGCGCAGACGCCTGGGCAGCGCAGCGCGCGGATTGGCCGCGGCAGCGCGGCCCTGCCAGCTGCGCAGCAGGACTTCATCATCACGCAGCGGTGCGCAGTCGCCGGCCAACACCAGCCGGCGCACCGCCGCCCGGATCGATTCATCGTGCGACGACATGATCCTCGGCACCATAGCGGAGGAGACCGGTCCGGCGCGTGAAGCAGTTCACGCATCCGGTGGCGCCGGCGCCGACGCCGAGTTGCGTCACGCGAACAGCAGCCGCGGCAGCCAGAGGCCGAAGCCCGGCGCCAGCAGCAGGGCGAGCAGCACCATCAGCTGCAGCACGAGCAGCAGCAGGACCCCACCGCCCCCCGCGCCGCCAGCAGATTCCCCGTGCGGCGTCGGCGTCGGCGCCGGCAACGGGGCACGGCGCGACAGCCGCAGCGCTGCGATCAGCGCGGCAGCCTGCAGGCACAGCGCGAACAGCAGGGCGAGGTGCAGCGGATCGACGTCGAAGCGCGGCAGCATCGGGAACAGCAACGGCACGACGAAGAGGACGGCTTCGGTACGGCGCAGCAGCACGCCCAGGACGATGGCCAGGAACAGCACCAGCACGACGAACAGCGCGCCCGTCGCGTCGAGCCTCAGCAGCGCGCTCTCGACGACATCGTCGCCGCCCAGCTGCACGAACACCGACCCGAACAGCGCCGCGCCCAGCAGCAGGCAGAACAAGGCGAGGGTCGCACGCAGAATATGCACGGCAGGCCCCGACAGCCCGCGCCGATCGATCCGGCCGCGGCGCGCAGCCAGCGCCAGCAGCCCCAGCGCAAGAGCCGTCGCCGTCCCGATCGTCGAGCCGAGGCCGAACACCAGCACGGCCGGCAGGCCCAGTCCAGGCAGCAGCCGAACGGCCAGACCGCGCGAGACCCGCTCCAGGCGCTCGAGCGCCGGCGGCGACAGCCGGAGATAGAACAGCACGAGCAGGATCGTGCCCGCCGCAGCGCAGACCCTGAACCACAGCGGCGCGCCGGGCCTGTGCGCAGCCTGCGCGCCAGGCGGCTCCTGGATGGGCTGCACGATCGGCTCGGTCGCCGGGTCGGGCTGCTGTGCGGCCCCCTGCGCGGCGACCTGCGGCTCGGCAAGTCCGATCCCCGGGGCCGGGGCCGGTGGCGGGACGGTATCGGGCTCGGCACCCGGAGGTTCCTGCACGCCCAGCGGGTGCGGCGGCGGCACGTTGTCCGGGTCCTCATCGGGCAGCGGCACCGCCGGCGCCGCAAGCGGCATCCAGGGCCTGGCGGGATCGCTGCCGCCGACGGCAGCCCCGCCGGCAGCGCGGGGCACCGCCGACGCTGCGGCCGGAGGCACGGCGGCGGGCGCCTCGCCGGCCGGCAACGGCGCGCTCCCCGGGGGCTCGCGCAGCGGCGGCAGCGGATCGATCCACTCGGCCGGCGACTCGTCCGACCCGTCGACCGCGCGCGCGGCGACTGCCGCCGCCGGACTGATCGGCAGGGTCGCCAGGTGCCACACGGCTGTCATCAGCGCGGCGAACAGAATCGCCGGCAGTGCGGCGGCCGACAGAGCGCGCCGTGCCTGCCCGCGCGCCAGCGCATCGTCGGCGACAGCCGCCGTTCGCAGCAGCGCGAGCACGGCCGGCCGGTGCGGCCGCGCCTCGCCGGTGACCGCGGGCGCCAGACCAGCCCCGGCGGGCCGGGCACCCGCCCTCCCGCCGCGCGCGAGCAGCAGCAGGCAGGCGCCCCACGCGAGGGCCAGCGCGGTCAGGGGAAGAACGAGGCCCGCATAGAGTTGCGCCAGCGGCACCCCGGCGGCGGCGGCGAGAACCAGGGGCAGCGCCGATGGCGGGAGCAGAACGGCGAGCCCGTGCGCAGCGGCGCCGACCGGCCCCTGCCGGCGGCGGCCGAGGCCGCCGGTCAGCGGCGAAGCCGGATCGGACAATCGTTCGAGGAGCACCGCCAACACCAGATACAGCGCAACTGCCACCAGCACCCCGCTGCCCAGCACAGCGCGGGCCTGGTCGGCAACGAGCTCTGCGACCCGCAGCAGGGCGGACGCCACGCCCGGATCCGGATGCGCAATCAATGCCGAGACGACACCGAACCCGAGCAGCACGACGCCGGCCGGCGCACCCGCCAGGATGACCGCGAGGGCGAGCAGCGCAGCCGAAACCACCGGCACGCCGGGGTCGGCGCCACCGGGGCGCGACAACAGGACGATTGCTGCCAGTGCGATCGCGGCAGCGCCGGCGATGCGGCGCCTGCTCATCGGCCGCCGCCGTGTCGGCAGCCGGACCGCGGCTGCCGACGGTGCCGCGCGCCGCGCGCCCTGCGGCCGCGCGGGCCCGGGGCGCGCTGCCTCAGATGCGGCGCTGGGCGAAGAAGTGGTTGAAGGCCATCTTCAGATCGACGGAAGTGTCGTTCTGCCAGCGCGCGGCGCGCAGCGCGAACGCGCGCTGCGAGTCGAGCACGCGGCGGAACACCGGATTCCCGGCCGATTTCGCGGCGCAGACTTCGTCCCAGGCGCGCAACTGCGCGCGCAGCACCGCATCCGGCGTCTTGTAGAACTTGACGCCCTGCTTCTGCTGCATCTCGACGTAGTCCTTCGAATAGCGGTCGATGCCCTTCCAGGACATGTCGGCGGACGCGGATTCGACCGCGTATTCGACGATCGCCTTCACCTCGCGCGGCAGAGACTCGTGCCTGCGGCGATTGAACAGGATCTCGAGCTGCTCGGCGCTCTGATGGAAGCTCTGCAGCATGCAGACCTTGGCCACGTCGGGAAAGCCGAGGATGCGATCGGACGACGCATTGTTGAACTCGGCCGCGTCGAGCAGGCCGCGATCCAGTGCGGGCACGACCTCGGCGCCCGGCAGCGCATTGACGACCGCGCCCATCCGCGAGAAGACATCGATGGACAGGCCGGCGGTGCGGTACTTCAGTCCCTTCAGGTCGTCGGGCCTGACGATCGGCTTCTTGAACCATCCGAGCGGCTGCGTCGGCATCGGTCCGTAGAGGAACGAGACCACGTCCATGTTCAGGCTGCGATAGATCTCCTCGAGCAGCTCGCGCCCGCCGCCGTACTTGTGCCAGGACAGCAGCATGTTGGCGTCCATGCCGAAGGCCGGCCCCGAGCCCCACAGCGCGATCGCCGAGTTCTTGCCGTACCAGTAGGAGAGCGCGCCATGCCCGCCGTCCAGGACGCCGCGGGACACCGCGTCGAGCAGGTCGAAGGCTTTGACCACCGCCCCCGAGGGCAGCACGTCGATGCGCACCTTGCCGCCCGCCATCTCGTTGACGCGATGGGCGAAGTCGTTCGCGTATTCGTGGAAGATGTCCTTCGCCGGCCAGGTGCTCTGGAAGCGCAGGTTGATCCGCTGCGCGGTCGCGATCATCGGGAAGCCGAGCGCGGCGGCTCCCGCCGACGTGCCGGTCGCCAGGAAGCGGCGGCGATGTGAGCCCGTCAGGGACATGGTGTTCCTTGCGCGGATCCGCACCCGCAATCGGCCGGTTGGCCGGCGCAGCGCAGGCATGCGTGCCTGCGCGTCGTGGCAGCGCCGGATCGCACGCAGGGATCCGCGCCAGATCAGATCCCCGGACTCTTCCGGTACGCGCCCCTGGACAAGTCGATGCCCAGCTGCTTGAGCTTGCGGTACAGGTGCGTGCGCTCCAGGCCCGTCTTCTCGGCGACACGCGTCATGCTGCCGTGCTCGCGCGCGAGATGGTGCTCGAAGTAGGCACGCTCGAAAGCGTCGCGGGCCTCGCGCAACGGCAGATCGAGCGGCAGCTCGCGCGGGCCGACCGACACCATGGCAGAGGACTGCGCTGGCTGGCCGCCTCCCGGATACGGCGTGGCCGGGGCCGGCATCGCGTACGCATCGCCTGCCGCCGCCGGCGATGCGGTGTCCGTCAGGGACAACACGCGCACCGTGTGCGGCTGCACCGCCGCCGGCGCTGCCGCCGGCGCCGCGAACGGCGCTGCCGCCGCCTTGCCGGGGCTCGTGCCGAGCCGGCTGCGCGCGAGCCCCTGCTCGACCGCCTTCAGCAGCTTCTGCAGCGCGATCGGCTTCTCGAGGAAATCGAGCGCACCGATCCGCGTCGCCTCGACCGCCGTGTCGATCGTCGCGTGACCCGACATCATGATCACGGGCATCGTCAGCTTGCCGGTGGCTGCCCACTCCTTGAGCAGCGTGACACCGTCGGTGTCGGGCATCCAGATATCGAGGAGCACCAGGTCGAGCACATTCTCGTCGCGCATGCGACGCGCCTGCTGCGCGCTGTCGGCAAGATAGACCGCGTGACCTTCGTCGCCGAGGATCTCGGACAGCAACTCCCGGATGCCGATTTCGTCATCCACCACCAGGATCTCAGCCATAGCCCCCGTCTTGCCGTCGCGGCTCAGAATCGAAGCGCGGATTTTCCCCGCTTTTTGCCATTCTCGTAAATAGGATCGAGATTTGGGCTCCGCCGCACTGGCCCTGCGCATCCTGCCAGTTGCTCACGTCGATGCGCGCGCCGTGCTCGTCGACGATCTTTCTGACGATCGCCAGACCCAGTCCGGTACCGCGCGGCTTGCTCGTCACATAGGGCTCGAAGGCGCGCGCGAGCATCGCCGGCGAGAACCCGCTGCCATTGTCGCGCACAACCAGCCGCACCGCCGGTTCACCGTCGGGGAGCGCGACCACCTCGGTGCTGACGCGGATGTCCGGCTGCGCGGTCTTGTCGACTGCCTCGAGCGCGTTCTTCAGCAGATTGTGGATCACCTGGCGCAATTGCGTCGCGTCGCCCAGCAGCGCCGGCAGCGCGTCGGCGCACTGCAGCCGCACCGCACCCAGCGATCCGGACGCGGAATAGAGCGCGAGCACGTCCTCGATCAGCGCGTTCAGGTTCAGCGGCGCCAGCCGCGTCGCCGGCATCCGCGAGTAGTCGCGGAAGTCGTCGACCATCATCTTCAGCGCCTGGACCTGGTTGATGATCGTGCGCGTGCTCCTGGCCAGCATCTCGGCGTCGGCATTCGCGAGCCGGTCGTGCAGCTTCAACTGCAGCCGCTCGGCCGCCAGCTGGATCGGGGTCAGCGGGTTCTTGATCTCGTGCGCCAGTCGCCGTGCGACCTCGGCCCAGGCGACCGCCCGCTGCGCCGAGATCACTTCGCTGATGTCGTCGAACACGATCACGTAGCCGACGCGGCGCTCGGGCAGGATCGAGCCGCGTGCCAGCAGGGTCTGTTCCGACGCATCCGGGGACGCTGCGGGCACCGCCTCGCCGGCCACCGGCAGCCGCTGCAGCGAGAACTGGCGCTGCCAGCTCGCAGCGCCCGCTGCCGCCTGGTTGTTGAAGGCCGCGCGGATCTCCGGCGCGAGCGCTCCCACGCGAGGCAGATCCTGCAGCGGCTCGCCGATGTGGTCGGCGAGCGCGGCACCGATGATGCGATCGGCGCCCGGGTTCGCCAGGGTCAGCTTGAGGTCGGAATCGAGCACCATCACGCCCGCGTCGAGGTTGGCCAGCACGCTCTCGAGCCGCGCGTTCACCTGCTCGAGTTCGCGCTGGTTGCGCTCGACCTGCGAGCGCGCCTCCTGCAGCTGGCGCGTCATCGCGTTGAACGAGCGGGTCAGCACACCGAGCTCGTCGCGGCCGGTGTAGTCGCGCACCGGACGGAAGTCGCCGCCCGCGACCGACCGCGTCGCGGCGGCCAGCTCGGACAGCGGGCCGGTGAGCCAGCCCGCCAGCAGAAAGGCACCGGCGACCGCCGAGAACATCGTCAGCAGGAAGGTCAGCGTCAGGGTCACCCGGAAGATGCGCTTCAGACCCACCCGCGCCAGCGACAGTTCCTGGAAGTCGCGGTAGCCCTGCTGCACCGCTTCGGCGTTCTCCCCGAGCACGGTGGGCACCGGCTCGACCAGCTGCAGAAAACGCTGGTCGTCGTACCGCTGACCTTCGCTGATCACCGTGATCACGCGCAGCTTGAGGCGCGCCGGTTCCGCCGGCGCCGCACCCGGCCGCCCACCGGGCGCGACCGGCGCGGCTTCCCCGCCCTCGACCCGGGCGAACAGCCGCGACGCGCGGACCTGGCGCAGGGCCTCCGTGGAAGGCAGGTCGGGCACCAGGCGGGCGTACTGGCTGCCGCTTGCCGAGACGATGCGCCCGGTGCCGGTCAGCACCAGGCCCTCCTGAACCCCGGCCTGGTCGCGCAGGCGCGACAGCGTCGATGCGACCAGGCCGGGCGGCGTGTCGGCAAGCTCGGCGGCCATCGAGCGCGCCTTCTTGGTCAGCTCGGCCAGCTGCGAATCGAGCGATGCGCGCGCCAGCACCAGCCCGGAATCGAGCGCCCGCTCCAGTGGAACGTCGAACCAGGATTCGATCGAGCGGCCGACGAACTGCACCGCGACGAAGAACACCAGCGCCACCGGCAGCACCGTCATCAGCACGAACGAGCCCGCCATGCGGGCCATCAGGCGGGTGCCGAACAGTCCGCGCCGGTAGCGCACCAGCAGCCGGCGCAGCAGTTCGAGGACCAGCGCCATCAGCACCACCGCGATGCCGACGGTGATCCAGAGCAGCACCGGATAGTGCCCGGCGAACAGCTGCGTATTGCCGCTCGCGGTCGCCAGCAGCGTGAGCAGCACCACCGCGAGCACGACCGATGCGATCAGCGAAACGCGCAGCGCCCGCGAGATCGCACGCTTCTCGCGCTTCTCGCGTTTCTCGCTGTCTAGGGGGTGAACTTGAAGCGCTTCCATTCCGCCGTCAGGTTCCAGTCGCGGTTGGTGATCGCACTCACCTGGAAGGGCTTCGGCAACATCGTGCCGTCCAGGCGAATGCGAACCTGGGCATCATAGGCCGTGCCCGGGCTCACCTGGCCAGCCTCGATGACCTGCCAGCCGCGAACCCGCGACATCGCCTCGACCGCCTCGTCGAGCGAGCCGAACGCCTGCTGGAAGCCGTTCAACGCCAGGCGGTACTGACGCGTCAGCGCGTGGTAGGAGAGCCGGTAGCTGAGGCTGAGCGACACCGTCTTCTCGTCCCACCAGTACCAGCGGGGCCGCCCGAGCTCGAACTCGACGAGGAAATACAGCGGCACGCCGCGGTTGACGGCCTCTTCGAGGCGCGCCGGCAGGGAGATCGCGAAATCGGACGCCAGCACCCAGGCTTCACCGCCGGCAGCCGGTTCGATGCGCGCGCTCGCGACTTCGATTGCGTCCGCCGCCTGTGCCGCGGGGGCGGCAAGCCCCCCCGTCCAGAACACCGCAATCAGAAGCAGCGCCCGGATGAGGCGGGCGATCAATGGATTTTCCGAAGCGATCCGTAAAAGAAGCCGTCGTGATTGCGCGTCTCGCCGGCTTGCGGCAGCAGATGGCCGATCGGCTCCCCCTGCGCTCGATCGTGCCAGACCCATTCGAGCGCGACTCGCTCGCTGTCGGGGCGCCCGGCGTCGAAACGCTGTACCACGTCCTCGCCCTCGGCCCGAAACACCGAGCAGGTGGCGAAAAGCAATTTACCACCCGGCGCAAGGAGCGGCCAAAGCCGGTCCAGCAATTCGGCCTGGCGGCCGGAAAGTGTCGCCAGATCGCTACGACGCCTGAGCCAGCGGATGTCGGGGTGACGACGCACGATGCCGGACCCGGAACAGGGCGCATCGAGCAGGATCCGGTCGAACGGTCGCCCGTCCCACCAGTCGGCGGGCCGGCCGGCGTCGGCACAGACCGTGCGCGCGGACAGGTCCAGGCGGGCGAGATTCGCGCACACCCGGCCGAGCCGGACGGGATCGGAATCGACCGCGACCACCTCGCAGTCGGCCAGTTCGAGGACGTGCCCGGTCTTGCCGCCCGGCGCCGCGCAGGCGTCGAGCACGCGCATGCCGGTGCCGGCGTCGAGCAGCGGGGCCGCCATCTGCGCGGCGAGATCCTGCACCGACACCGCGCCCTCGTCGAACCCGGGCAGCCGGGCGACGTCGCACGGCCGCTCGAGCTTGACCGCCTGGGCCCGATCTGCCTGCCGTCGAGCCCCGACTCGCGCAGCAGGTCCAGGTACTGCGCGACCGAATGTCGGCGGCGGTTGACCCTGAGGGTCATCGGCGGCGGCAGGTTACCGGCCTCGAGCACCGACTGCCACCGGTCGGGATGATCCGCGCGCACGCGGTCGATCCACCAAGACGGATAGTTCCAGGTGGCCTCGGCGTCGGTCGCCAGCGCCGCGATCAACGCGTCGCGTTCGCGCAGGAAACGGCGCAGGGTCGCGTTGAGGAATGCCGCAGCGGCCCGCGTGGCGGGGTCACCACGCGCGGCCTCGACCGACTGGTCGACCAGCACTGCCTGGTGCCGCCGGCCGGGCTCGAGCAGCTGCGACAGCGCCACCAGTTGCAGGGCGGCAAGGGGCGGCGCCGGCGGACGCTGGTTCAGAACCCGGGCAAGTGCGAGGCAGGCGCCGAGGCGGCGCGCGGCCTGGAACGCGATGTCCTGCACGGCCGCCCGCGACGGCGCGGCCAGCCGCGCCACGGCACAGGCCTCGTCGATCGCGGCCGGCAGCGCGCGGCCACCGCGCATCGCCTGCACCGCAGCGGCCGCGGCGCGCAGTTCGACGGCGAGCGCGGGCCGGACCCCGCGCTGCGCTTCGCCGGCGCTCAACGTCCCGCCATCGCCATCAGGCGCCGGATCCGCTCCTCGGTCGCGGGATGCGTCGAGAAGAGGCCGCGCAGACCGCCGCCGGACAGCGGATTCATGATCATCATCTGCGCCGTCTCGGGATGGCGCTCGGTGGTCTCCAGCGGAATGCCCTGCGCATAGCGGTGGATCTTGTCGAGCGCCGACGCCAGCGCCTGCGGATCGCCGCTGATCTCGGCGCCGCCCCGGTCGGCCTCGAATTCGCGGGCCCGCGAGATCGCCATCTGGATCAGCGCCCCGGCCAGCGGCGCCAGCAGCGCGACCAGGATGCCGGCGATCGGGTTGCTCGGCCGGCCTTCGTCGTTGCGGCCGCCGAAGAACATCGCGAAGTTGGCCAGCGCCGAGATCGCCCCGGCCATCGTCGCCGAGATCGTCGAGATCAGGATGTCGCGGTTCTTGACGTGCGCCAGTTCATGCGCCATCACGCCGCGCAGCTCGCGCGACGAGAGCACGCGCAGGATGCCGGTGGTCGCGGCCACGGCAGCATGCTGCGGGTTGCGGCCGGTCGCGAAGGCATTCGGCGCCTCCTCGTCGATCAGATAGACCTTCGGCATCGGCAGGCCGGCGCGCTCGGCGAGCTCGCGCACCATCGAATAGAACTGCGGCGCGCTGGCCTCGTCGACCTCCTGCGCGTTGTACATGCGCAGCACCATCTTGTCCGAGAACCAGTAAGCGAAGAAGTTCGACACCAGCGCGAAGCCAAGGGCGAGCAGCATGCCGGGACTGCCCCCGATCGCGGCGCCCATCACACCGAACAGCGCGGTGATCGCGGCCATCAGCATCGCGGTCTTGACCCAGTTGAACATCGAGGCTCTCCATCCTTTCGGGAAGCGACACGTCACTGCAACGATTCTGCAGCAAGCCCCAGATGGGGGCGCCATGTGTCGTCCGCAAGCAGCGGACTTTTCAGTCCGGGCTCAGGCGCCGGAATGGCCGGTCGTCGCGAAGCGCGCGCCGGGCGGAATCGGATGACCGCGCAGGAAGGCCGCGACGTCCATCCGGCGCCCGCCCGGCTTCTGCAATTCGAGCAGACGCAGCCGCGAGCCGCCGCCGCAGCACACCTCGAGCGTGCTCTCGTCGCAGACCAGCACCTCGCCCGGGTGCCCGTTGCCGGCAGCCCCGGCCGGACGGGCGACTTCCGTGCGCCACAGCTTCAGCGTCTCGTCGCGTCCCTCGAGACGGATCGCGGTGCCGGGAAACGGGTCGAAGGCGCGGACTTTCAGCGCCAGCCGCTCGGCAGTCTCGGTCCAGTCGAGGATCGCGTCCGGCCTGCCGATCTTGGCCGCGTAGGTCGCCCCGTCGTCGGGCTGCGGCACCGGCCGGATCCGCCCCGTGGCGATCCCGTCCAGCGCCTCGACGATCAGCGCGGCGCCGAGCTCTGCGAGCCGGTCGTGCAGCTGCCCCCCCGTCTCGTCCGGCCGGATCGCCAGCGCGCGCTTCAGCAGCATGGGGCCGGTATCGAGCCCGGCGTCCATCTGCATGATCGTGATGCCGGTCTCGGCGTCGCCCGCTTCGATCGCCCGCTGGATCGGTGCGGCGCCCCGCCAGCGGGGCAGCAGCGACGCGTGGATGTTGATGCAGCCCCGTCTCGGGATGGCCAGCACCTCGGGCGGCAGGATCAGCCCGTAGGCCGCCACGATCATCGCATCCGCGCCGACCTCGGCCAGCATGCGGTGCACGGCCGGATCGCGCAGCGTGCGCGGCTGCTCGACCCGCAGTCCGAGTTCGAGTGCGCGCAGCTTCACGGGGCTGGCCTGCAGCTTCTGGCCGCGGCCCGCCGGCTGGTCCGGCCGGCTGAGCACCAGCGCGATCTGGTGTCCGGCGGCGTGCAGCGCCGTCAGCGCACGTTCGGCGAACTCCGGGGTTCCGGCAAATATCAGCTTCATCGGATCATCTGGTTGCACCGCGCCCGCAGGTGCGGGCGTCGGCATGGGCGGACGGCAGCCGTGAACGGGCCCGGCCGCGAGCCGGGCCCGGCCGCGCGCGGCCTCAGGCGACCTCGCGGTCGCTCTTGAGCAGCCGGGTGCGGATCCGGCCCTGCTTCAGCCGGGACAGGTACTGCACGAAGACCCGTCCGTTCAGGTGGTCGATCTCGTGCTGCAGGCACACGGCGAGCAGGCCGTCGGCCTCGACGGTGAACGGCGCGCCGCGCTCGTCGAAGGCGCGCACCGTGATGCGATCCGGGCGCTCGACTTCCTCGTAGATGCCGGGCACGGACAGGCAGCCTTCCTCGTAGACCTTGCGCTCGCCACTGGCCGAGACGATCTCCGGGTTGACGAACACACGCAGCGCGCTCTTGTCCTCGGACACGTCGACGACGATCACGCGGCGGTGGACGTCGACCTGCGTGGCCGCCAGGCCGACACCGGGTGCCGCATACATCGTGTCGGCCATGTCGCGCACCAGCCGCCGCAGTTCATCGTCGAACTCGGTCACCGGCGCGGCGACCTGATGCAGCCGGGGGTCGGGATAACGCAGGATCGTGAGTACGGCCATCGGCGAATTTCTACCGTCGATTCAGGTGTGAGCTTGCGGCCGGCAGGCGTTGGCGGCAGAATCCGGAACAAAAGCCGCAAATGCGATATCCAACGCAAGCCCTTGATTTCGAGGGATTTTTGCCTGCGGCCCGAGTTCCCTACAACTAGCCGAAACGCTAGCCGCTAAAAACCTCCGGACCACGGCCTCCCGTATGAAAAAGTTTAGCACGCAGGTCCTGGCGCTGGCGCTCACGCTGGCGAGCCCGGCAATGGCTCTGGCGCAGGCGCTCGAGCTCGCGAAGGACGCACCCGACCGGCACGTCGTCGTCCGCGGGGACACCCTCTGGGAGATCTCCGGGAAGTTCCTCGACAAGCCCTGGCGCTGGCCCGAATCGTGGCAGCTGAACCGCGATCAGATCCGCAACCCGCACCTGATCTATCCGGGGGACGTCGTCTATCTGGACACGAGCAGCGGACAGCCGCGGCTTCGGCTCGGCAAGCCGATCGATGGCGTTGCCGCCGCGTCCGGCGCGGCGGCCGCCGGCACGACCCAGTCCGAAGCGTCTCCGCTGGCGCGCGAGCGCCGCGCGCCGGCCGTCCGCAGCGAGGCGCTCGACCGCGCCGCCATTCCGACGGTCAGCGCGGCGGCGATCGCGCCCTACCTGAACCGTCCGCTGGTCGTCGACGAGAACGGCCTGGTATCGCATCCGCGCATCGTCGGCACCCAGGAGGGGCGGGTCTACCTCGGGGCCGGCGAACGCGCCTTCGTGCGCGGCCTGGGCCAGCAGAACACGGTCGACTGGCACGTCTATCGCCCGGCACGCCCGATCCTCGACCCGGACACCCGGTTGCCGATCGCCTGGGAGGCCGACTACGTCGGGTCCGCACGGCTCGAGCAGCAGGGCGACCCCGCCACCTTCCGGATCATGTCGTCGACCGAGGAGGTCGGCGTCGGCGACCGCCTGATGCCGGCGGAACGCGCGCGCACCAGCAGCTACGTGCCGCGGCCGCCCGACCCCAAGGTCAACGGCCGCATCGTGTCGGTCTATCGCGGTGTCGCGCAGACGGGCCGCAACGGCGTCGTGGCGATGAACGTCGGCACTGCCCACGGCCTCGAAGTGGGCTCGGTGCTGGCGATCCGGCAGCGCGCGCAGCTGATGCCCGACCGCGACAACCCGGGAGATCATAGAACTTCCGGGTCGGACCTCGGGCCATCTTCTCGTGTTCCGTGTCTTCGATAAGATCGCCTACGGTCTCATCATGGACGCGTCGCAGCCCATCTCGGTTGGAGACGACGTCACGAACCCCTGACGGTCGCTCATGCCCCTGCCCGACTCCAGGCGCGACGAACTCGCCGCCTGGCTCAGACTCGTACTGACTCCGGGCATCGGCCCGAAAGCGCAACGCGATCTGCTCGGGCGGATCGGCCTGCCCGAAGAGATCCTGTCCGCCCCGGTGGCGAGACTCGCAACGATCGTCGGCGAGACGCCGGCCCGCGCGCTCGCCCGCCAGGATGCGCGTCGTGAAGCCCTGGTCCGGCGCAGCCTCGATTGGGCCGGCGCCGCAGACAACCACCTGCTGACGCTCACCGATCCGCGCTACCCGGCCGCGCTGCTCGAGATCGCCGACCCGCCGGTCCTGCTCCATGTCAGAGGCAGCCCCGACCGGCTGAACCGGCCGGCACTCGCCATCGTCGGCAGCCGCTCCTGCTCGCTCGCCGGCCGCCACACCGCCCAGGCATTCGCGTCGGCGCTCGGCGGCGAGGGCTTCGCGATCGTCAGCGGGCTCGCCGCCGGCATCGACGCGGCAGCCCACCGGGGAGCGCTCGACACCGCCGGCGGAACGATCGCCGTGCTCGGCACCGGCGCCGACGAGATCTACCCGGTCGAGCATACCGGCCTGGCCGACGCAATCGTAGCAGCGGGCGGCGCGCTCGTCTCCGAACTTGCCGCTCGGCACGACCGCCGAAGAGAGCCATTTCCCGCGCCGCAACCGGATCATCGCCGGGTTGTCGCGCGGCGTGCTGGTGGTCGAAGCGGCCGTGCGCAGCGGCTCGCTGATCACCGCCCGCCTCGCCGCCGACTTCGGCCGTGAAGTGATGGCCATTCCGGGATCGATCCATTCGCCGCTGTCGCGGGGCTGCCACCAGCTGATCAAGCAGGGCGCCAAACTGGTCGAGGATGCCTACGACATCCTGATCGAGCTGCCCGGGCTGATTCCGGCCGGCCGCCCGGACGGCACGGCGGCAGCGGGCTCGGACAGGACGGGCGGCGCGACGGCTTCGGCGGCGAACATCCCGCCGTGCACCGCCACGGCCGCGACCTCCGGCCCGACCTCTTCCCGGAGCGCGCCCGGTCCGCTGGCGAGCGTGATCCTCGAACGGCCGGCTGGGCGCCGTTCAGTGCCGAGTCGATCGCCCGCCGATGCATCGCCGACGGGCTCGCCGCGCATGCCGGCGAGATCGCCGCGCAACTGCTCGCGCTCGAGTTCAGCGGCACAGTCGAACGTCTTGTCGACGGCCGATACCAGCAGCGCCCGGGCGCCTGAACCGGGCGTCGCGGCGCGCCGGCCGCGGACCGGGGCGCGCTTGCGACCGCGCGCATCGGCCGCCAGGCCCGGCTTGCGCTGCCTGTGCGCCCGCTCTTATGATGCGGCGCCCCTTTTCCGCGCCCCCCCAATGACCAAGTCGCTCATCATCGCCGAGAAACCCTCCGTGGCCGCCGACATCGCGCGCGCGCTGGGCGGCTTCACCAAGCATGCCGATTATTTCGAGAACGACGACTACGTCATCTCGTCGGCGGTCGGTCACCTGCTCGAGATCGCCGCGCCCGAGCAATTCGAGGTCAAGCGCGGGAAGTGGTCGTTCGCTCACCTGCCTGTGATCCCGCCGCACTTCGACATCCACCCGATCGTCAAGAGCCAGGAGCGCCTCAAGGTGCTGACGCGGCTGATCAAGCGCAAGGACATCACCGCCCTGATCAACGCCTGTGACGCGGGCCGCGAGGGCGAGCTGATCTTCCGGCTGATCGTGCAGCACGCCAAGGCGAAGCAGCCGATCCGGCGGCTGTGGCTGCAGTCGATGACGACGGCGGCGATCCGCGACGCGTTCGCGCAGCTGCGCGACGATCGCGCAGATGATGCCGCTGGCCGACGCCGCGCGCTGCCGTTCCGAGGCCGACTGGATGGTCGGCATCAACGGCACCCGCGCGATGACTGCCTTCAACTCGCGCGACGGCGGCTTCTACCTGACCACGGTCGGCCGCGTGCAGACGCCGACGCTGACGATCGTGGTCGACCGCGAGGACAAGATCCGGCGCTTCGTTCCGCGCGACTACTTCGAGGTCCGCGCGAACTTCGAGGTCGAATCCGGCCAGTACGAGGGGCGCTGGTTCGATCCCCAGTTCAAGAAGGGCGACGACCCCGAATCCCGCGCCGAACGGCTCTGGGACCGTGCCCGCGCCGAGGTCGTCGCCGGCGAATGTGCCGGCAAGCGCGGCACCGTGACCGAGGAGACGAAGCCCTCCTCGCAGGCGGCACCCGCCCTGTTCGACCTCACCAGCCTGCAGCGCGAGGCGAACGGGCGCTTCGGCTTCTCGGCCAAGACCACGCTGTCGATCGCGCAGGCGCTCTACGAGAAGCACAAGGCGCTGACCTACCCGCGGACCGATTCGCGCGCACTGCCCGAGGACTACATCGCCACCGTGTCGAAGACGATGGAGCGCGCTCGAGGATCTGCCGGCGATGGCCCCGTTCGCCCGGCAGGTCTCGGCCAACGGCTGGGTGAAGCCGAACAAGCGCATCTTCGACAACAGCAAAGTCAGCGACCACTTCGCGATCATCCCGACGCTGCAGACCCCCAAGCACCTGACCGACGCCGAACAGCGCATCTACGACCTGGTCGTGCGCCGCTTCCTCGCGGTCTTCTTCCCGGCGGCCGAGTACCTGCTGACCACCCGGATCACCGTGGTCGCGTCGCATTCGTTCCGGACCGAGGGCCGCGTGCTGGTGAACCCCGGCTGGCTCGCCATCTACGGGCGCGAGGAAGGCGGCACGGGCGGCGCCGGCAAATCCGACGCGATGCTGGTTCCGGTGCGCAAGGGCGAGGACGCGCTGGCCAGGACGATCGAGGTCCTGGCGCTGTCCACCCGGCCGCCGGCTCGCTACAACGAGGGCACACTGCTGTCGGCGATGGAAGGTGCAGGCAAACTGATCGAGGACGACGAACTGCGCGAGGCGATGGCCGAGAAGGGGCTCGGCACGCCGGCCACGCGGGCCTCGATCATCGAGGGCCTGATCGCCGAGAACTACCTGATGCGAGACGGCAAGGACCTGATCCCGACGCCGAAGGCCTTCCAGCTGCTGACGCTGCTGCGCGGACTCGGCGTGCAGGAGCTGACGATGCCGGAGCTCACCGGCGAATGGGAGTACAAGCTGGCTCAGATGGAGCGCGGGCGCCTCGAACGAGCCGCGTTCATGGACGAGATCGCCGAAGTCACCCGCCGCATCGTCGAGCGCGCGAAGAACTACCAATCGGACACCGTGCCCGGCGACTACGCGACGCTGCGCTACGCCTTGCCCGAAGTGCGGCGCGGTGGTGCAGGAGAACTACAAGCGCTTCGCCTGCACGAAGTGCGACTTCTCGATCAGCAAGCATCCCGGGCGGTCGCCACCTTCCAGGTCGACGAGGTCGAGCAGCTGCTCGCGAGCGCACCCTCGGCCCGCTGCAGGGCTTCCGCAGCCGCCTAGGCCGGCCGTTCGCGGCCATCCTGAAGATCACGCCCGAGTTCAAGCTCGAATTCGACTTCGGCCAGAGCCGCGCCGACGAGGCGCGGCACGAAGAGCCGGTCGACTTTTCGGCGCAGACCAGCCTCGGGCCCTGTCCGAAGTGCGGCGCCGGCGTGTTCGAGCACGGGATGTCCTACGTCTGCGAAAAATCGGTCGGCCCCGGGCGCAGCTGCGATTTCCGTTCCGGCAAGATCATCCTGCAGCAGGAGATCGCCGGCGAACAGATGCGGCGCCTGCTGACCGAGGGCCGCACCGACCTGCTGACCGGGTTCGTGTCGTCGCGCACGCGTCGCAAGTTCAAGGCGTTCCTGGTGCGCGGCAAGGACGGCAAGATCGGCTTCGAGTTCGAGCCGCGCCCGGAAAAGCCGGGCGGCAAGGGTGCCGCCGCACGCAAGGCGGCGGCCGGCGGCGCGCAGACCGGCGACGAGCAGGCGACGGACGCCGCGTCCGGAGCCGGTGGCGCACCGGCAGGCAAGCCGGCGACGGCGAAGGCCTCGAAGACCGGCGCGGCCCGCAAGACTCCGGCGAAGAAGGCGGCGCCGGCGAAGAAGGACGCGACCGCCAGGAAGGCCGCGCCGGCGAAGAAGGCGCCGGCCCCTGCGAAGGCTGCGGCGCCAAAGACCAAGGCGGCGGCGAAGCGAAAGGCCTAGGGACGGTTCGCGACCGGCTGCGCGGGCAAGCAACGGCGCTGGCGCGGCGGGGGCTTTGACGCCGACGCCCGGCACTGCGTGCCGGGTTCCCTGCGATGCGCCCGGCCCGAGGCGGGCGCGCGAACTCGGCCCTGCGGGCCTCGAACAGCGCGCGCCCGACCCCGCTGCGCGGGGCAACCTCGGTCCGCTGCGCTTCTCGGCGTCGTCGAAGCGCCCCCGCCGCGCCAGCGCCGTTGCTTGCCTGAATCACCGAGCGACGCGCGAGATCTCGAGAGCCCACGATGCGACCGATCCGGCCGATACGACCGATCGGGCAGCGAGACACAACGCGGAGGTCGACTTCGAGCCAATCCTGACGGACCGTTCGCCCCGCATCCGCCTCGATGCCACTCGAGCCGCTGCGGGGTGCGCAGCCGAGGAGCGCAGGGTTCCTGACCGGCGCGCGCAGCGCGCATCGTTCATCTGATTTGCGGCGCCCTGTTCGAGCGTAGCGCCCGCAGGGCGCGCAGCGAGTTGCGCCGCCCGGTCAGGAACCCGAGCACCACAGGGCACCCGCGCGCAGCGCGGGCAAGCACCCGGGCCGCCGGCCGCGCACCCCGCAGCGGCGACGCGCAGCCCCAGCCGCTCGAGCAACTCGCGAAAACGCGACACGAGCCCCTGATCGCTGCAGGAACAGGGCCACGTGCTGCGACGCGGCGGGCTATGCTTTTCCGGTGGAACTGCTGCTCGCCGATTGGGTGTTCGGCTACGGATCGCTGATCTGGAATCCGGAGATCGACTTCGAACGTGCCGACCTCGGTCGGGTGCACGGGTATCACCGTGCGTTCTGCATCGACTCCCGGCACTACCGGGGCACCCCGGACGACCCCGGCGTGGTGCTGGGCCTGGATCGGGGCGGCAGCTGCATCGGCATGGCCTTCAAGCTGCGCCACGCGACACGACGACAGTCGATCGAACAGCTCTACGCGCGCGAGATGCCCGATCACGTCTACGTGCCCAGACGGGTCGCAGTGACACTGACCACGGGCAGACAGGTCCGCGCTCTGACCTTCGTCGCGAACCGCCGCAGCGAGACCTTTCGCGAACTGCACGAGGACGAGATCCTGCGCCGGCTGTCTGCGTGCTGCGGCCAGCGCGGCGCGAACCGCGACTACGCGATCAACACCTGGCACGCGCTGCAGGAGCACGGCGTGCACGACGCGCGCCTCGGTCGCCTCGTGCGCCAGCTGCAGGCCACGGCGCACGCTACGGGCGCGCGCGCCATCGCTACTTCGCGAACAGCGACTTCAGGTCCTTGAACGCCTTGAACTCGAGGGCGTTGCCCGAAGGGTCGAGAAAGAACATCGTCGCCTGCTCGCCGACCTCGCCCTTGAATCGCACGTGCGGTTCGATGATGAAGCGCACCCCGGCGGCGCTCAGCCGCTCGGCCAGGGCCTCCCATTCGGGCATCGGCAGCACCACGCCGAAGTGGCGCACCGGCACCTGGTCGCCATCGACCGCGTTGGTCGATGCCGGCCGTGCCTCGTGCGGGGCGAGATGCGCGACCACCTGGTGACCGTACAGGTCGAAGTCGATCCAGTCGGGCGAGCTGCGGCCCTCCGGGCAGCCGAGCAGATCGCCGTAGAAGCTGCGCGCGGCCGCCAGGTCGTGCACCGGAAAGGCGAGGTGGAAGGGTCTCTGGATCATCGGATGAGCTCCCGGACGGTTGTCGACAATGTCCTATTATCAGGGCTCGAATAACACTGACCGGGAACGGAGACCATGAGCATCAACGGGAAGGCGTACATCGCCGGGGCGTTCGAGCACCCGACGCGACTCGCGCCCGACAAATCGGTGGCGCAGCTGCACGCCGAAGCGGCACGCGGCGCGCTCGCCGACGCGGGCCTTTCGAAGAACGACGTCGACGGCTACTTCTGCGCCGGGGATGCGCCGGGCCTGGGCGGTCTCGCGATGGTCGATTACATGGGCCTGAAGGTCCGGCACCTCGACTCGACCGATACCGGCGGCTCGTCGTACCTGATCCACGTCGCCCACGCCGCGCAGGCGATCGCCGCCGGCAAGTGCAAGGTCGCGCTGATCACGCTGGCCGGCCGGCCTCGCTCCGAGGGCTCGAGCGGCACGCAGCCGCGCAACCAGAGCGCCAACACCCCCGACGTCGGCTACGAGTGGCCTTACGGCGGTGCCACCGCCAACATGTACGCGATGTGCGCGATGCGCCACATGCACGAGTTCGGCACCACTGCCGAGCAGCTCGCGTGGATCAAGGTCGCCGCATCCCACCACGCGCAGCACAACGAGCACGCGATGCTGCGCGACGTGGTCACGGTCGATGAGGTCGTCAACTCGCCGGTGATCGCCGATCCGCTGCACCGCATGGACTGCTGCGTGGTCAGCGACGGCGGCGGCGCACTGATCGTCACCAGCCCCGAGATCGCGAAGAGCCTGAAGCGGCCACTGGTCAAGCTGCTCGGTGCGGGCGAGGCTCCGAAGGGCCAGATGGGCGGCAAGGTCGACCTCACCTACAGCGGCGCGCGCTGGGCCGGCCCGGCCGCGTTCGCCGAGGCCGGGGTAACGCCCAAGGACATCCAGTACGTGTCGATCTACGACAGCTTCACGATCACGGTGCTGATGCAGCTCGAGGATCTCGGCTTCTGCGCGAAGGGCCAGGGCGGTCCGTTCGTCGCCGACGGCAACCTGATCTCCGGCCGCGGCAGCCTGCCGTTCAACACCGACGGCGGCGGCCTGTGCAACAACCACCCGGCCAACCGCGGCGGCATCACCAAGGTCATCGAGGCGGTGCGCCAGCTGCGCGGCGAAGCCCATCCGAAAGTGCAGGTCAAGGACTGCCGGCTGGCCCTGGCCTCCGGCATCGGCGGCCTGCTCGGCGCGCGCCACGGCGCCGCCGCCCTGATCATGGAACGGGAGTGAACCGATGAGCAACGTGCGCAAGATGCCCGCTCCGATGCCGAACCCGGAGAACCAGCGCTACTGGGACGCCGCCAGGGAAGGCAGGCTGCTGGTCAAGCGCTGCAAGGACTGCGGCGAGTTCCACTTCTACCCGCGAGCGATCTGTCCGTTCTGCTTCTCGGATCGGACCGAGTGGGTCGAGTCCAAGGGAACCGGCAGCATCTATTCCTACAGCGTGATGCGCCGCGGCGTGCCGGTGCAGTACGCGATCGCCTACGTGACTCTCGACGAGGGCGTGACGATGCTGACCAACATGTCCGACGACACCAACCTGGACGCGCTGTCGATCGGCCAGCGGGTCCAGGTCGCGTTCAAGTCGGCCGAGGACGGCTCCGCCGTGCCGGTCTTCAAACCGGCCTGAGCGCGGCGCCTGGGGGGCGTCCGGCCCCCGCCGAGTGCGGCGGCCCCCCCGCCGCAGGTGCGGCGGCCCCGTATCGCAGGTGCGGCGGCCCCGTATCGCAGGGCGCCCGGCCTCAGCAACCGGCACATCCATCGGGCGGCGATGCGAACATGCGCCGCGTCGCCGCCACCAGGGCCTGTGCCGCGCGCGCCTGCTGCCACGACGGCGGCTGCAACCCGGCGGCCGCCGCGCCGATCGCCGTTCCCGCAGCGCCGATCGCCGTCCCCGCTGCTGCCGCCGCCGCAGAGATCGCTGCGATCGCCGATTCGCGCACGGGCACGCGGGCTGGCTGCACGGCATTCCCGGTGCGCCGGCCGCCCCGCGCCTCCGCCGGGCCGCCCGACGCTGCCTGCGCGCCGAGCGAGACCAGCGCCGGCGCGAACGCCTGCAACAGCACCAGCCCCTCGGTCTCGATCCGCACCGCCTCGCCCGGTCCCAGCACCAGGTCCTTGCGCACACCGTCCTGCGTCACCCACACCGTGCCGGTCTCGATGCGCACGGTCGATCCGGCCGCCCCGGTGATCCGCTGGAGTTCGCCGGCCCGCATCGCCAGCGCCGAAGTTTCGAAGTCGTGAATCATCATGCACCTCCCGATGTCCGGTCGAACTTTGCATGCATCGGCGGAATGCCGACGGCTGGGTCGACCGGTCTGTGAAGGCAATTATCTAGATGGTTATCGGGCCCCTCAAACGATCTTTCGGAACTTCTGGCATTCTCCGAGATCATGCGAAACGATCCTCGCCGGCTGCCGAATCCGGAGTTCCTGCTGACCTTCGACGCCGCCGCCCGCCATCTGAGCTTCACCCGGGCGGCCGAGGAGCGCTTCGTCACGCAGTCGGCCGTCAGCCGCCAGATCCGGGCTCTGGAGGACGACCTCGGCGTGCCGCTGTTCGAGCGGCGCCACCGCGCGCTCGCGCTCACGGCCGAAGGCGCGCAGCTGGCCAGGACCTGCCGCGTTGCGATCGAGCAACTTCAGCAGACGGTCGAACAGCTGCGCGGTGTTTCGCTGCGCCGCGTCGTCACGATCACGACCACGCCGGGCCTCGCGGCACTCTGGCTGATCCCGCGGCTGGCCGGCTTCACGTCGCTGCACCCGGATGTCGACGTGCGCATCGACGCCAGCTTCGAACGGCGCGACCTCGAGCGCGACGGCATCGAGATCGCGATCCGCTACGGCCGCGTCGACGCTCCGTCCGGGCCGCTGCTCTTCGAGGAATCGGCGCTGCCGGTGTGCAGCCCGGGGCTGCTGCAGGGCGGCCCGCCGCTGGCGCGTCCGCAGGATCTGGCCCGGCACACGCTGCTGCGCCTGGAGGACCGCGCCGCCGGAGGTCCGCTGCAGGAATGGGAGCCATGGCTCACCGCGTCCGGCGTGCCGGGCCTGCAGCCGCGCGCGATTCTGACCTTTTCGAACTACGACGCGGTGATCAGCGCCGCCAGCCATGGGCAGGGCGTCGCGCTCGGACGCCGGCCTCTGGTCGACGACCTGTTGCGCGAGGGCCGTCTGGTCGCTCCTCTCGAGGGCGGCATGGCCACGCCGCGCGCCTATTTCGTGCAGGTGCGCGACGATGCGCGCCGGCGCCGCGAGGTGTGCGGCTTCGAACGCTGGCTGATCGAGCAGGCGCGTTCGTCCTGAGGCCGCTTCGGCGCACAATCTCGTCATGACCCGATACGACGTCTTCAACGGAGATGCCGACGGCATCTGCGCGCTGCAGCAGTGGCGACTCGCGCATCCCGCCGATGCCGAGCTGGTCACCGGCGTCAAGCGCGACAACGCGCTGCTGGCGCGCGTGCCTGCGCGGGCCGGCGACGAGGTCAACGCATTCGACATCGCCCTGCCCGGCAACGTCGAGGCGCTGCGCGCGATGCTCGCCGGCGGCGTGCGCGTGCGCTACGTCGACCATCACGAGCCCGGCATGCGACCGGCGCATCCCGCGCTCGACATGCTGATCGACACCGCGCCCGAGGTGTGCACCAGCGTGCTGGTCGACAGGCTGCTCGGCGGTGCCCATCGGCGCTGGGCGATCGTCGGCGCCTTCGGCGACAACCTCGCTGCGACGGCGCTGCGCCTGGCCGACGCCGGCGGCTTCGGGGATTCCGCCCGCATCGCGCGCTGGCGCGAACTCGGCGAGTGCCTGAACTACAACGCCTACGGGCTGAGCGAACACGATCTCGTCTACCGTCCGGCGGAACTCTTCCGTGCGCTGCGGCCGTTCGCCGATCCGGATGCGTTCATCGACGGCGAGCCGCATTTCGCGCGGCTGCGCGAGGCACGCCGAAACGACCTGGAGCAGGCATTGCGCATCGCGCCGATGCTCGACACGCCGCGCGCGTGCCTGCGCGCGCTGCCCGACGAGCGCTGGTCGCGGCGCGTGATCGGCACGCTTGCCAACCTGCTCGTCGACGGCGACCAGAGCCGTGCGCACGCGGTCGCCGTGCCGGTGGACGCACGGCGGATGCAGGTCAGCCTGCGCGTGCCGGCCGACGCACCGACCACCGCCGACGCGCTGTGCCGCCGCTTCGGCGGCGGCGGTCGGCGGATCGCCGCCGGCATCGACGCGCTCGCGCCGTCGCGCCTCACGGAGTTCGCCGAGGCGCTCGACCGCGCGATGACCGCCGGCGGGGGCGGCTGAGCGGCCGGGCCGAAGCTCCGTCAGGGCGCGATGCCGCCCTTCAGCACCCGTCGCGCCAGCGTCGCGCGGTGCAGTTCCGAGGCTCCGTCGTAGATCCGGAAAGGCCGCAGTTCGCGCACGATCATCGACACCGGCGTGTCGTCCGACATGCCGAGCGCGCCCATGATCTGCGCGGCGCGGTCGGCGACGCGGTACACCGCCTCGGCACGAACACCTTGGTCATCGACGACTCGTGCTTCACCGACAGGCCCGCGTCCATCCGCGCCGCGCAGTGCCAGGTCATCAGCCGCGCCGCGTGCAGGTCGATGTGCGAATCCGCGACCATCGCCTGCACCTGCTGCAGGTCGGACAAAGGCTGGCCGAACGACTGCCGCTCGCACGCGTAGCGCTGCGCGATCTCCATCGCCCGCGACGCGCGGCCGATGAAGCGCATGCAGTGCGAGACGCGCGCGGCGTTCGAGCCGGACCTGCGCGTACTCGAAGCCCTTGCCGATCTCGCCCAGCGCGTCGTCGTCGCCGACGGCGCAGTCGACGAGTTCGATCTCGCCGTGCCCGCCGATCTGGAAGCCGTCGATGCCCGCGATGTTGCGCACCACCCGGAAGCCGGGGTTGTCGGCCTCGACCAGGAACTGCGTGGCGCCGGTGTCGGTCATCGCCAGCACGATCGCGAAGCGCGCGCCGACCGCGCCGCTGATGAACCACTTGCGCCCGTTCAACACCCAGCCGCCGGCGCGGCGCTCGGCGCGGGTGCTCAGCATCGACGGATCCGAACCGGCCCCCGGATGGGGTTCGGTCATCGCGAAGCACGACCGGATCGCGCCCGAGGCGAGCGGCGCCAGCCAGCGCGCGCGCTGCGCGTGGCTGCCCTGCTCGATCAGGCTGATCATGTTGGGCTGGTCGGGCGGCGCGCAGTTCAGCGCGCCCGCGCCGAGGAAGCTGCGTCCGGCCTCTTCGAGCACCACCGAACGGTCACGCCAGTTCAGGCCCAGGCCGCCGAGCGACGGCGGCAGCTGTGGGCCGTAGATGCCGGCGCGCTGCGCGATCGGGCGCAGCTCGGCGAGCACCGCGTCCAGCGCCGCGACGTCGTGGGCCAGTTCGGGCCGCTCGCGCGGGATCGCCTCCTGGTCGATGAACCTGCGCACGCTGGCGCGCAGTTCGGCGATGCGCTCGCCGTAGCCGAAGATCGAGTTCGAAGCCGAGTCCATGTCGTATCCGGAAGTTTCGTGGAGTCTTCACCGTGTCGCCCGATGCCGGCGCAGACGACGCGCTGCGAAGCCGTGCGATCCGCCTACGCGCTGCGAAGCCGTGCGATCTGCCTACGCGCTGCGAAGCCGTGCGATCTGCCTACGCGCTGCGAAGCCGTGCGATCCGCCTACGCGCTGCGAAGCCGCGCGATCCGCACCAGCGCGATCGCCGTCAGCGGCAGCACGAAGGCCAGCACCGCGCAGGTGATCAGCAGCATGCCGAGCTGGCTGTAGTCGGCCGGCACCTTCACCGCGCCGGTTGCCGCGTCCTTCACTTCGCGGGTCACGACGAACACCTGGTTCAGATATTTGGTGCCGAGCTGCGACAGCGACAGCGCGAGATTGGTGAACGAGGCCATCACCGCGAAGTACGTCGCCTTCAGCTGTTCGGGCGCCGAGTTCGCGATCCAGGCCAGCATCGGCATCATCGCGATCTGGCCGAGCGGCGACTCGATCGCGGTATCGATCAGCGCGATGAAGCGCGCATCGACCACGCCGCCGGTGTGCGCCGCGGTCCACTCGTGGAAGCCGTAGAACATGCCGATGATCGGCAGTGACAGCAGCGTGGCCAGCACGGTCAGCACGCCGACGACGTAGGAGATCGAGCGCTCGGCCATGAAGCGGCGGAACACGAACAGTCCGGCCAGCGTCAGCACGCTGCCGATCAGCGACAGCTCGGACAGAAACTGCTGGTCGAAGCCGAGGACGTCGATCATCCACCAGGTCGAGCCGGCGCCCGGCGAGGCATCGCGCGGAACACGAAGATCACGACCGCGGTGCCGACCAGGGTCGCGCGCGCCGACGGCTCGAGCTCGGCGCAGCAGCCGCCACATCAGCACCAGGATCACGATCGCCGACGCCAGGAACACCATTTCCTGCCCCCAGCGCAGACCGCCCAGGCCGACCGCGAGCCGACACCAGCGCGAACGCGAGTCCGCCGCCCAGCACCCACCAGTTCACCGGCGGGCGATCGACCGGCGTGCTGGTGCGCGCGTCGACCTCGGCGCGCGTCAGCCCCTGCGCGAACATCCGCGCGCGCGCGCGCCGGCGCATCGCGGTCGCCAGCAGCACGCCCAGCACCGACACGATCGGGATCAGCAGCGCCAGTTCGTGGACCGCGACGTAGATGTCGAGGCGGGCCCGCTCGGGCAGGTTCTGGACGCCGCGCAGCATCACCACGTTGACCAGCGACACCAGCAGGCCGCCGCCGATGATCGCGACCCGGCCCAGCGTCTGCATCGTCGTGTGCATCGAGCGGCGCGTTTCCGCGGACAACAGCTGTCCGTCGTCACCGGCGTGCGGCACCGCCTCGACGGTCATCGCGTCGGCGACCACGTCCTGCATCACGTAACCGACCGGCGACAGCAGCGCGGCCAGCACGTACCAGGCCTCGACGCTGGCGTACGCGCGCATCGCCGTCGGATCGGCAAGCAGGCCGATCATGATCAGCAGGCTGGCCGCGATCAGGCTCGCGCCGAGATAGACCATCCCCGCCTTCCAGCGCCAGATCAGGTCGACCAGATGGCCCAGCGGCATCTTCAGCGCCCAGGGCAGCCCGGCCCAGAAGCCCAGCGCCGCCAGGAACTCGGCCGACAGACCGAGGTAGTCCTTGACGAAGAAGGTGCCGACGATGGCCGTCAGGCCGGAGATGCCGGCCGCGAGGTAGACCATCAGCGGGGGCAGGAAGGACCAGCGCAGTTCACGCAGAAGACGGGGCATTGCGGCTTTCGGAGACTGAAAACCGATGGAGTATCCGCGATCCGCCGCGCGCCGGGAAGCGCCGCCGACGACCCGGCGCAGGACATGGTTTCGCGCATCGAACCCCTTGCCCGGCCGCCAGCTGCGGCCGAGCGCGCCTGCCGATCGGAACGCGCGCGCCGCCGGCGGCGTGCGGGCTGCGCTAACATCGTCCTCCGCTTTTCCGCTGCGAGCCGCGATGCACGACCCCCAGCTCACCGAGAAGATCATCGCCGCCGTCGACGCAGGTTTCGACGAGCAGCTGCGCTTCACCGAACGCCTCACCCGGATTCCGTCGCTGCGCGGCCAGGAGGCGCCGGCCCAGGACATGATGGCGGTGGCGATGCGCGCGCGCGGCCTGGCGGTCGACCGCTGGCGCATCGACGTGGAGGACATCCGCCACCTGCCCGGCTTCTCGCCGGTGGCCGTGTCCTACGAGGACGCGTGGAACGTGGTCGGCGCGTTGCGTGCGCCCGATCCGGCCGGGCGATCGCTGATCCTGAACGGCCACATCGACGTCGTGCCGACCGGCCCGGCCGACATGTGGACCACGCCGCCCTTCGAGGTGCGCATCGCCGACGGCTGGATGTACGGGCGCGGCGCGGGCGACATGAAGGCCGGTCTGGCCGCCAACCTGTTTGCGCTGGACGCGCTGAAGCGCGCGGGCGTCGCGCCGGCCGCCGACGTCTACCTGCAGTCCGTGGTCGAGGAGGAGTGCACCGGCAACGGCGCGCTCGCCTGCCTGCAGCGCGGCTACCGCGCGCAGGCCGCGCTGATCACCGAACCCTTCGGCGACGCGCTGATGTCGGCGCAGGTCGGCGTGATGTGGTTTCAGGTCAAGGTGCGCGGCCGGCCCGCGCACGTTGCCTACGCCGGCAGCGGATCGAACGCGATCGAGGCCGCGCTGCCGCTGATCGCCGCGCTGCACGAACTCGAGCACCGCTGGAACGCTCGAGGACATCCGGCCTACGCCGGCCACGCGCACCCGATCCACTTCGTCGTCAGCAAGATCGAGGGCGGCGACTGGACCTCGAGCGTGCCGGCCTGGTGCACCTTCGACATGCGCATCGGCATGTTCCCCGGCATGGAGCTCGCCGCCGTTCGGCGCGAGGTCGAGGAGACGATCGCGCGGGCCGCGCAGCGCGACACCTTCCTCGCCGCGAACCCGCCGCAGGTGGTCTATCACGGCTTTCAGGCCGAGGGCTACGAACTGCCGGCCGGCACCGACGCGCAAGCCACGCTGGCACGCTGTCACGAGCGCGTCACCGGCAAGCCGCTCGGCACGGTGGCCAGCACCGCAACCACCGACGCGCGCTTCTTCGGCCTGTACGCCGACACGCCGGCGCTGGTCTACGGGCCGACCGCCGAGAACATCCACGGCTTCGACGAGCGGGTCGAGATCGAGTCGATCCGCCGCCTGACCCGCACGGTCGCGCTGTTCGTCGCCGACTGGTGCGGCACGCGGCCGCTGAAAGGCTGAGCGGCCAGGGCGTGGCAGCGGCCGGGCAGAAAGCCGGACGGACAACCGAACGGACAACCGAACGCACAGCGCCGCCCGTTCCATCACCGAAACACCGCAGCACCGAAGGACACTCACGATGAACGCGATCACCCGCATCAGCGAATTCCACCCCGAGCTGACCGCCTGGCGGCGCGACCTGCACGCGCACCCCGAACTCGGCTTCGAGGAGACCCGCACCGCCGACCTGGTCGCGCAGCGCCTCGAGAGCTTCGGCATCGAGGTGCATCGCGGCGTCGGCCGGACCGGGGTCGTCGGCGTGCTGCGCAACGGCAATTCGAAGAAGGCGATCGGGCTGCGCGCCGACATGGACGCGCTGCCGATCGACGAGAGCAACGCCTTCGACCACCGCTCGCAGCACAAGGGCCGCATGCACGCCTGCGGCCACGACGGCCACACCACGATGCTGCTGGGCGCGGCGCGCTACCTGGCGCAGACCCGCAACTTCGACGGCACCGTGAACTTCGTCTTCCAGCCGGCCGAGGAGGGCCTGGGCGGCGCGCAGGCGATGATCGCCGACGGGCTGTTCGAGCGCTTCCCCTGCGACGTTCTGTTCGGCATGCACAACCGGCCGAAGCTGGCGCTCGGGCGCTTCGCGGTGCGCGCCGGGCCGATGATGGCGGGCGGCGCGTTCTTCGACATCGACGTCACCGGCGTGGGCGCGCACGGTGCGCGGCCCGAGACCGGCATCGACTCGCTGATGGTCGCGGTGCAGATCGCCTCGACGCTGCAGACCATCGTGTCGCGCAACGTGCGCCCGGTCGACACCGCGGTGCTGTCGATCACGCAGTTCCACGCCGGCGACGCCTACAACGTGATCCCGCAGACGGCGCGCCTGTCGGGCACCGTGCGCGCGTTCTCCAAGGACGTGATGGCGCTGGTCGAGGCCAACATGCGCCGCGTCGCCGACGGAGTCGCCGCGTCGATGGGCGCGACCGCGAAGGTCGACTTCCGCGTCAACTTCGCGCCGCTGGTCAACGACCCGGCGCAGGCCGAGTTCGCCGCCGGCATCTGCGCCGAGCTGGTCGGCGCCGGCAACGTGGTGCGCGACCCGCCGCTGATCATGGCCTCGGAGGACTTCTCGTACATGCTCGAAAGAGTGCCGGGCTGCTTCATCAACATCGGCAACGGCGAAGGCGAAGGCGGCTGCGAGGTGCACAACCCGGCCTACGATTTCAACGATGCCGCGATCCCGCTCGGCTCGTCGTTCTTCGCGCGCGCCGTCGAGCGCTACCTGGGTTGACGCCATGACCGACTTCAGCGGCCTGGCCATCGGCCCCGCCGACGTCGAGGCGGCCGCAGCGCGCCTGGCCGGCGCCGCGCACCGCACGCCGGTGCTCACCTCGCGCACCGCCGACGAGCGCTGCGGCGCGCAGCTGTTCTTCAAGTGCGAGAACCTGCAGCGCATCGGCGCCTTCAAGTTCCGCGGCGCGTACAACGCGCTGGCGCGCTTTTCGGCGACGCAGCGGCGCTCCGGCGTGATCGCGTTCTCGTCGGGCAACCACGCGCAGGCGATCGCCCTGTCGGCGCGGCTGCTGGGCATGCCGTCGGTGGTGGTGATGCCGGCGGACGCGCCGGCGCTGAAGATCGCCGCCACGCGCGGCTACGGCGCCGAGGTCGTGCTCTACGACCGCTACAGCGAGGATCGCGAGGCGATCGGCGCACGCATCGCGCGGGAACGCGGGATGACGCTGATCCCGCCCTACGATCACCCCGACGTGATGGCCGGCCAGGGCACCGCGGTGCTCGAACTGATCGAGCAGGCCGGACCGCTCGACGCGCTCGTCGTGTGCCTGGGCGGCGGCGGCCTGCTGTCGGGCTGCGCGGTCGCCGCGCACCACCGCTCGCCGGGCATCCGCGTGATCGGCGTCGAACCCGAAGCCGGCAACGACGTGCAGCAGTCGCTGCGCACCGGCCAGCGCGTGCGCATCGAGGTGCCGCACACGATCGCCGACGGCGCCCAGACACAGCAGGTCGGCGCGCTGACGTTTCCCGTGATCCAGCGGCTGGTCGCCGACATCGTCACCGTGAGCGACGTGCAGCTCGTGCGCACGATGCGCTTCTTCGCCGAACGCATGAAGATGGTGGTCGAGCCGACCGGCTGCCTGGCGGCGGCGGCGCTGCTGGAGGGGGCGCTGGCGATGCCGGGCAAGCGCGTGGGCGTGATCGTCAGCGGCGGCAACATCGCCCTCGAGCGCTTCGCCGAGCTGCTGGTGCGCGATCCCTAGGCCGGCGCCGAAACCCACACCAACTCCAGGAGACTTCATGACCGACCCCCGCGCCGGGCGCGACGCCGCGGCCCCCGAAGACAACGGCCCGCTCACCGGCGTGCGCGTGATCGACCTGACCCAGGTGCTGATGGGCCCGTTCTGCACGCAGCTGCTGGGCGACTTCGGCGCCGACGTGATCAAGATCGAGCCCCCCAGCGGCGACACGTCGCGTGGCATCGGGCCGATGAAGACCCCGGGCATGGGCCACGACTTCCTGCACATCAACCGCAACAAGCGCGGCGTCGTGCTCGACCTGAAACACCCGGACGGCCTGGCCGCGCTCGAGCGCCTGGTCGAGACTGCCGACGTGCTGGTCTACAACGTGCGCCCGCAGGCGATGGCGCGGCTGGGCCTGAGCTACGAGGCGCTGGCCGCGATCAATCCGCGCCTGATCTACGTCGGCGTGTTCGGTTACGGACAGGACGGCCCGTACGCCGCCAAGCCGGCGTACGACGACCTGATCCAGGGCGTGATCGGGCTGCCCTCGCTGATCGCGCAGGTGGGCGACGGCGTGCCGCGCTACGTGCCACTGGCCTTCGTCGACCGCACGGTGGGCCTGGCCGCGGTGAACGCGGTGACCGCCGCGCTGTACCGGCGCGAGAAGCACCGGCCGCGGCCAGCGCGTCGACGTGCCGATGTTCGAGACGATGGTGCCGTTCATCCAGGCCGAGCACATGGCCGGCGGCACCTTCTCGCCGCCGTTGGGGCCGGCCGGCTATCCGCGGCTGCTGGCGCGCGAGCGCACACCGTTCCCGACCAAGGACGGCCACGTCTGCGCGCTGATCTACACCGACAGGCAGTGGCGCAGCTTCTTCGAGCTGATCGGCGACCCCGGCCGCGTCGAGCGCGATCCGCGCCTGGCCAGCCTCGGCGTGCGCACGCAGCACATCGGCGAGTTGTACACCGAGGTCGCCGAGGTGCTGCGCACGCGCACCACCGCAGAATGGCTCGAGGCGCTCGAGCGCGCCGACATCCCGGCGACGCCGCTGCACACGCTCGAATCGCTGCTCGACGATCCCGCACCTGAAGGCGGTCGGCTACTTCAGGATGATGGAGCATCCGACCGAGGGCACGATCCGGCAGATGACGGTGCCCGGCACCTGGTCGGAATCGAAGCCCGGCATCCGCCGCCTCGCGCCGCGGCTCGGGCAGCACAGCAGCGAGGTGCTGGCCGAGGCCGGCTACGGACCGGACGAGATCGCCCGCATGATCGCGGCCGGCGTGACCCGGCAGGCGCAGTGACGCGACAGCAGAATCCCCCGGTTTCCAAGGACTGACGACATGGACGCACTGAACATCAATCCCTGCACGCTCGACGCGGGCTGCGAGGCGCTGCGCATGGAAGTGCGCGAGTTCCTCGCCGACAAGCTCGCCGACCATCCGCCGCGCTCGCGCGCCAAGAACTGGACCGACGCCAGCCCCGAGTTCAGCCGGGCGCTGGGCGCGCGCGGCTGGATCGGCATGACCTGGCCGAAGGAATTCGGCGGCCACGAGCGCACCAGCCTCGAGCGCTACGTGGTCCTCGAGGAACTGCTCGCCGCCGGCGCGCCGGTCGCGGCGCACTGGATCGCCGACCGCCAGAGCGCGCCGCTGCTGATGCGCTACGCCGACCCCGAGGTGGCGCGCAAGGTGGTGCCCGGCATCGCCCGCGGCGAAACCTACTTCTGCATCGGCATGAGCGAGCCCAACTCGGGCTCGGACCTCGCGTCGATCCGCACCAAGGGCGAGAAGATCCCGGGCGGCTGGGTGATCAACGGCAGCAAGGTGTGGACCTCGTTCGCGCACCACTCGCACTACATGATCGCACTGGTGCGCACCGACTCGCAGGCCAGCAGCAAGCACTCCGGCCTGACGCAGTTCATGATCGACATGAAGACGCCGGGCCTGACCGTGCGCCCGATCATCAACATGACCGGCGAGCACGACTTCAACGAGATCTTCCTCGAGAACGTCGAGGTGCCCGACAACTGCGTGATCGGCGCGCCCGGCGACGGCTGGAAGCAGGTCACCGCCGAACTCGCGTTCGAGCGCAGCGGCCCCGAACGCTACCTGTCGAGCACCCAGCTGGTCACCGAGATGGTCGGCGCGGCCGATGCGGGCAACCCCCGGCACCGGGTCGCGCTCGGCCGCCTCGTCGCCAACTACGCGGCGCTGCGCCAGATGTCGCTGGGCGTCGCCGGCATGCTGGCGCGCGGCGAGAACCCGGCGCTGCAGGCCTCGCTGGTGAAGGACGTCGGCGCGGTGCTCGAACAGGGCATCCCGGAAATCGCGCACGACCTGTTCGGCGGATCGGCACTCGACCCCGACTCCAGCCTGGCCGACGTGCTGGAGTACACCACGCAGTCCGCACCGTCCTACTCGCTGCGCGGCGGCACCCGTGAAATTCTGCGCGGCATCATTGCGCGCGGACTGGACCTGCGATGAGCAACCCGAGCACGAACATGAACGACGACGACATCCAAGGCAGCGAACTGCAGCGCATGTTTGCCGACAGCGCCGAGCGCCTGTTCTCCGAGAACGTCCCGAAGGCCCTGATCGAGCGCGCCGAGCGCGGCGAGTGGCAGACGGAGCTGTGGAAGCTCGCCGCCGACAGCGGTTTTGCGCTGACCACCGTGCCCGAGTCGGCGGGCGGGGTCGGCGGCACCTGGGCCGATGCCTATCCGATCCTGCGCGGGCTGGGCTACTGGCGCGTGCCCCTGCCGCTCGCCGAGACGATGGCCGGCGCGTGGCTGCTGTCTCAGGCCGCGATCGCGATCCCGGACGACGGCGCCGCGCCGATCACGCTGATCGAGCAGGGGCGGCAGTCTCGGTTCGAGGTCGAGGTCGACGGCGGCACCCTGACGCTGAACGGCGAAGCCCGCGGCGTGCCGTGGGCACGTTCCTGCGGCCACGCGGTCGTGTCGCTGCGCCTGCCCGATCCGGCGGACGGGCGCCGCAAGCCCCAGCAGGTGATCGCGCTGCTCGAGCTGTCGGGCAACCCGGGGGTGACGGTCACCCCGCAGCAGAACATCGCCCGCGAGCCGCGCGACAAGGTCGCGCTGAACAAAGCCCGCTGCGCGGCGTGGGCGGTGTGCGGCACCGGCTTCGGCGCCGAACCGGTCTGGACGCTGGGCGCGATGGAGCGTTGCGCGATGATGGTCGGAGCGGCCGAGTCGGTGCTGGCGCAGTCGCTGCAGTACGCGAGCGAGCGCGTGCAGTTCGGCAAGCCGATCGGCAGCTACCAGGCGATCCAGCACACGCTCGCGATGCTGGCCGGCGAGGTCGGCGCGGCGCGGATGGCCACCCGCATCGCGCTCGACGCGGCGGGCAGCGCATCGACCTGGTTCGACGTCGCCGCCGCCAAGGTGCGCGCCGGCGAGGCGGCCACGCGACTGGGTGCGGCCACCCACCAGGTGCACGGCGCGATCGGCTTCACCTACGAGCACACGCTGCACTTCGGCACGCGCCGCCTGTGGGCGTGGCGCGCCGACTTCGGCTCGGACGCCGAGTGGGCCGACGCGCTGGGCGCAGCGATCATCGCCGCCGGGGCCGAAGGCTTCTGGCCGGCGATCACGGCGCGGGCGTTGGCGCCGCAGGGTTGACGCGGCGACGGCAGCCGGCTCCCGCGCCCGGCTGCCGGGGGGCCCCGCGTGGCATCGACCGTCGGCGGTATCCGGAGGTCCGAATCGACGGGCGTGGATCTTCCTGTCGCTGCCTGATATTCTTACCGAAGTCCGATCGATTATTTGATTGTAAAAAATGTCGACCACGACCACGCTGTCGGCCAAGTTTCAGATCTCGATCCCCAAGTCCGTCCGCGAGCAGCAGCACTGGCAGGCGGGACAGGAGTTCGTGTTCATTCCGAAGGGCAGGGGCGTGCTGCTGATGCCGGTGCCGGACGTCGAGGAGTTGGCCGGCATCGCGCGCGGTGCGCGCGCGGACGACTATCGGGACCGCTCCGACCGCTTCTGATGCGCGTCGTCGATACCTCGGCGTGGATCGAATGGCTGATCGGCAGCCGCACCGGTGACGCGGTGCGCTCGGAACTCCCCGAGCGAGACCGTTGGGTCGTACCGACCATCGTTCAGCTCGAACTGTCGAAGTGGCTCACGCGCGAGGTCGGCGAGGACCGCGCAGACCAGGTGATCGCGTTCTCGCTCAAGTGCCATGTGGTGTCGCTCGACACAGGGATCGCCCTGCGCGCCGCGGAACTAGGGCGCCAGTTCGGCCTCGCGACCGCCGACGCGATCGTCTACGCGTCGGCGCAGGCCAGGGGTGCCGACCTTCTGACCTGCGATGCGCACTTCGAGCGGCTGCCCGATGTGCGCTTCATCGCGAAGACCGCCTGATCCGCGCCCGGCCTCAGCCCCGTCCCTTGACGAATCCGTCCAGGAAGCTGACCAGGTTGTCGCCGAGCTCGGGTCCGAGGTAGCCCCCCTCCTGGACCAGCACCGTCGGCAGACCCATGGCCGCGATCTTCGCGGCCATGCGGCCGAAGCCCGCCGGCGTGATCTTCATGCCCTGCAGCGGGTCGCTCTCGGACGCGTCCAGCCCCAACGCCACCACCAGCACCTCGGGCGCGAAGCTGCGGATGTGCGCGATCGCGTGCTCGCCGGCCGCCAGCCACGGCGCGTCGCCGCTGCCGACCGGCAGCGGCAGGTTCAGGTTGAAGCCCTCGCCCGAGCCCTCGCCGCGCTCGTGCGCATGGCCCCAGAAGAACGGGTAGAAGACGTGCGGATCGGCGTGGATCGACACCGTCAGCACGTCGTCGCGGGCGTAGAAGATGCCCTGCGTGCCGTTGCCGTGGTGCACGTCGACGTCGAGGATCGCCACTCGCGCGATAACGGCTGCGCAGGTGCTGGGCGGCGATCGCGGTATTGTTCAGAAAACAGAAGCCGCCGGCCATGTCGGCATAGGCGTGGTGGCCGGGCGGCCGGCACAGCGCGTAGGCGTCGCGGGCGCCGTCGAGCACCGAGCTCGGTCGTGGTGAGGCCACCTGCGCGGCGGCACGAACGCGCGTCCCAGGTGTGCGGGCCGATCGGGCAGGCGGTGTCGACCTATGCCAGCCGGCACGTCCGACGATGCTGTCGGGATAGGTCGCGGCGTAGCGTGACGGATGGATGTTGGGGATCATCTCGGCGCCCGCCCCCTCGAGCTTGCGCCACTCGCGCTGCGCGACCTGCAGGAAGTCGAGGTATTCGGGGGTGTGCACGTCGGCGATCGGGCCGAGGCCGAATTCGTCGGGCGGAGAAATCTCGTGTCCGGCGCGTTGTGCCGCGGCCAGCAGGACGTCGGCGCGCGCAGGCTGCTCGGCGCTCTGGCGCTTCTCGCCGCGCACCAGGAAGAACTGCGGATCGTGCAGCGCGTGGCGGTCGGTGTGGATGATCTTCATGGTCGGGACGGTCTCCGTTCGTCGATGCCGGGGACGGACCCGCCGCGGGCGTCCGTGTCGACCCGAACGTCATACCATGCCGAGTGTCGACCGAGGAAGCCGCCGATGTCCAGACCGCCCCCGCCCGCCGTTCCGGAAGCCTTCACGCTGCGCGCCCAACGCATCGGCGACATCGGCTGGATCGCACACCGGCAGGGGATCCTCTACGCACAGGAGTACGGCTGGGACGGCAGCTTCGAGGCGCTGGTCGCGGAGATCGCCGCCCACTTCGTGAAGCACTTCGATCCGGCGCGCGAGCGCTGCTGGATCGCCGAGCGCGACGGCCGCGTCGTCGGTTCGGCGTTCGTCGTCCGGGTGTCCGACGAGGTCGCCCAGCTGCGCCTGGTCTACGTCGAGCCCGAGGCGCGCGGGCTGGGAATCGGCCGCCGGCTGGTCGACGAAGCGATCGGATTCTCGCGCGCATGCGGCTACCGGACGCTGACACTGTGGACCAACGACGTTCTGGTGTCGGCGCGCCGCATCTACGAGGCGGCCGGCTTCGGGCTGGTCGAGGAGGAGCGTCACCACTCGTTCGGCAAGGACCTGGTCGGACAGAACTGGGATCTCGTCCTGTAGCGCACGCCCGAAACCCGCAGCGCGCGCGTTATGCTCGAACGGACCCCGACCGACCGGTCGACCCAGGCACAGACGGAGACCCGCAGATGAGCAACGACGCCCCGCGCGAACAGCCCGCACGCAAGCAGACCCCGATCCGATCGGACATCGGCTGGAGCACCACCGACCGCATCGGCGTGTTCGGCCACGACCTGGTCAACGACCTGATCGGCAGGATCGACCTGGGCGCGATGGGCTTCCTCGAGATCACCGGCCGGCTGCCCGAACCGCGCGAATCGGTGATGTTCAACGCGATCGCGGTGACGCTGGTCGAGCACGGCATGACCCCGTCGGCGATCGCCGCGCGCATGACCTACACCGGCGCGCCCGAGTCGATGCAGGCGGCGATGGCCGCCGGGCTGCTTGGCCTGGGCAGCGTGTTCGTCGGCACCACCGAGACCTCGGCGCGCATGCTGACCGACGCGATGGCGACGCGCAAGCCCGGCCAGACCCTGGAGGCGCTGGCCGACGAGGTGGTCGAGCGGATGGCGCGCGACAAGCAGCAGATCCCCGGCGTCGGCCATCCGATCCACAAACCGATCGACCCGCGCACCCCGCGCCTGTTCGCGCTGGCCAGGGAGAACGGCTTTCACGGCGACTTCGTCGAACTGCTGCAGCTGATCGCGCGCGCCGGCGAGCGCCGCCTGAAACGCGAGCTGCCGATCAACGCGACCGGCGCAATCGGCGCGATCTGCTGCGAAATGGGCATCCCCTGGCAGGCCTGCCGCGGCATCGCGGTGATGGCCCGCGCCGTCGGCCTGGTCGGTCACATCCTCGAGGAAAGCCGCCAGCCGATGGGCCGCGAGCTGTGGCGCCGCATCGACGACGAGGCCGTCGCGCACATGCGTGGCGCGTTCAGACGCGAGGACTAGGCGGCGGCGAGCCCCGCGGCATCGAGCCACTCGGCGATCATCGCGCCGCCGGCCTGCGCAGCCCGCCCGCCGAGGGCCAGGCTGTCGCTGCGCAGCCGGCCGACGTCGACGCGCGCGTGCGCCAGTTCGGCAGCGTGGCCGACCAGCCACGCCTCGATCTCGCCGGGCTGAACCTCGGCATGGAACTGCAGCGCCAGCGCATGTCGCCCGAGCGCGAACGCCTGGTGCGGCGTGGGTCCCGTCGAGCACAGCAGGGTCGCACCGGCGCAGAGATCGAAGGTGTCGCCGTGCCAGTGCAGCACCGGCACGCCATCGAGATGGCGCAACGGCGACGCGCGGCCCGCATCCGTCAGCGTCAGCGCATCCCAGCCGATTTCCTTGCGGCCGGACGGATAGACGCGAGCGCCCGCGGCGGCCGCCATCATCTGCGCACCGAGGCAGATGCCCAGTGTCGGCCGCTCGAGCGCCAGGCGCCGGCGCACGAGATCGACGTGCCGGGTCATCCACGGATACGCGTGCTGCTCGTAGACGCTGATCGGTCCGCCGAGGATCACCACGAGCCCGGCATCCAGCCACGCGGCCTCGTCGATCGGATCGATCCCCGCTCGCACGGCCGACACGCCGAAGCCCCGTGCGGCAAGGGCCGGGGCGATGATGCCCAGGTGTTCGAATGCGACGTGGGTCAGGGCGATGCAGGTTCGGCGGCGCTTCACGGTGATCCTCGCTTCGAGACGCACGCGCGGCGGCGCGGATCTTCTCAGCCCTGCGCCAGCCGGTGCCCGTGCTCGCGGGTGGCGTGGAACCGCACCTGCGGCCAGTGCTCCATCGTCACGCGCAGGTTGTACTGGTTGCTCGCCAGGTAGACCGGGTTGCCGTCGATGTCGTGCGCCATGCGCAGCGCCTGCTCGGTCTCGAACTTCTTGCGCGCACCCTCGTCGGGGAACACCAGCCAGCGCGCGGTGTGGATGTCGGCCGCGTCGTAGACCGCGTCGACCTGATACTCGGTCTGCAGCCGCTGCGCGACGATCTCGAACTGAAGCGGGCCGACCGCGCCCAGCAGCGTCTGCCCGGTCTCGGTCTCGAAGACCTGGATGGCCCCCTCCTCGCCCAGTTCGTGCAGGCCCTTGTTCAGCTGCTTGGCCTTGAACGGGTCCTTCGGCCGCGCCATCCGGAACAGTTCGGGCGCGAAGTACGGGATGCCCTTGAAGCCCAGCGCCTCGCCTTCGGTCAAGGTGTCGCCGATCTGCAGCTGGCCGTGGTTGTGGATGCCGATGATGTCGCCCGCCACTGCGCCCATGCTCGCAACGCGCTCGTTGGCCATGAAGGTCAGCGCGTTGGCGATCTTCATCTCGCGGCCCAGGCGCAGGTGACGCACCTTCATGCCCGGCACGTAGCGGCCCGAGCAGACCCGGAAGAACGCGATCCGGTCGCGGTGGCGCGGATCCATGTTGGCCTGGATCTTGAACACGAAGCCGGTGAAGTCCGGCTCGTCGGGCAACACGCTGCGCGTGCCGGCGTCGCGCGGCTGCGGCGGCGGCGCCCAGTCGACCAGCGCCTGCAGGATCTCCTGCACGCCGAAGTTGTTGATCCCCGAGCCGAAGAACACCGGCGACTGCTGCCCGGCCAGGAACAGCTCCAGGTCGAAGGGCATGCTGGCGCCGCGGATCAGTTCGACGTCGCCGCGCAGGCCGGCGACCTCGTCAGGGAACAGTGCATCGAGCCGCGGGTTGTCGAGGCCCGAGATCAGCTCGGTTTCTTCGCTGCGCCGCTCCTCGCCCGGCGTGAAGCGCATCAGCCGGTCCTCGAGCAGGTGGAAGACGCCGCGGAATCGCTTGCCCATCCCGATCGGCCAGCTGATCGGTGCGCAGTCGATCTTCAGCACCGACTCGATCTCCTCGAGCAGCTCGACCGGCTCGCGCACCTCGCGGTCGAGCTTGTTCACGAAGGTGATGATCGGCGTATTGCGCAGCCGGCAGACCTCGAGCAGCTTGATCGTCTGCGCCTCGACGCCCTTGGCCGCGTCGATCACCATCACCGCCGCATCGACCGCGGTCAGCACGCGGTAGGTGTCCTCGGAGAAGTCCTCGTGGCCGGGCGTGTCGAGCAGGTTGATCGTGTGGCCGGCGTACTCGAACTGCATCACCGAGCTGGTCACAGAGATGCCGCGTTGCTTCTCGACCTCCATCCAGTCGGAGGTGGCGTGGCGCGAGCTCTTGCGCGCCTTCACCGTGCCGGCCAGCTGGATCGCGCCGCCGAACAGCAGCAGCTTCTCGGTCAGCGTGGTCTTGCCCGCGTCGGGGTGGGAGATGATGGCGAACGTGCGTCTGCGCTTGACTTCGTCCGCGATCGATCCGTCAGCCATCGATCAGGTTCCTGTCCTGGGTGCACAACAGTGGTCGAACCCCCGAGGCTTTCCCCCGGGCGAACCTCGAATGATAAGCCGGCGCGCCGGGGCGCCCCGCGGTGCCTCAGCCCGGCAGCGGCTCGAAGAACGGCATCATCCGGCCCTCGGTCGACGGCTGGAAGCGCACCTGCACCGGCTGCCCGATCGACCAGGCTTCGGGCGGCGCGCCGACCAGGTTGGTCATCAGCGTCGGGCCTTCGTCGAGCGTCACGTACGCGAGCACGTACTGCGGCTCGACGCGCCGCGCCGGGCTGAACGCGTAGACCGTGCCGCGGCCGGACGCGGGCGTCCAGCGCAGCTTCTCGCTGCCGCACGAGGGGCACAGCGCGCGCGGATACCAGTGCGCGCGGCCGCAGTCTTCGCAGACCGGCAGCAGCAGCCGGCCGTCGGCGGCCGCCTCCCAGAACGCACGGGTCTCGGGAAAGGCAGCGACGAACGGGTCGTGCTCGAAGGGCTTCTTCTCGTCGGTCATCGCGTCACTCCCGTTCGAAGATCACGGTGGCATGCGCATGGCCGGCGCCGAGCACCATGCCCGGCCCGGCCGCCAGCGCGAGCCGGCAGTCCTTCACCTGCACCGCCGGGGTCGCCTCGCCGCGCAGCTGGCGCACCGCCTCGATCGCCTTGGTGATGCCGCCGCGGTTCATCGGATGGTTGTTGCACAGGCCGCCGCCGTCGGTGTTCCAGGGCAGCTTGCCGACACCGGAGATCAGGTTGCCGTCGGCGACGAAGCGCCCGCCCTCGCCCTTCGCGCAAAAGCCGAGGTCCTCGAGCTGCGTGACGACCATGATCGTGAAGTTGTCGTAGACCGATGCGTAGTCGATGTCGGCGGGGGTGACGCCGGCCTGCGCGAACGCGGCCGCGCCGGAGCGCTCGGCACCGGTGCGCGTGAGGTCGAGATAACCGCCGGCGTTGGTGTTCATCGTCTGCCCGCAACCGATCACCTTGACGCGCGGACGGTTCAGGCTGCGCGCGATCTCGGGGCGCGCGAGCACCAGCGCTCCGCCGCCGTCGGTGATCACGCAGCAGTCGTCGCGGCGCAACGGATCGGAGATGATCGGCGAGGCCATCACGTCGTCGACCGTCAGCGGCTTGCGCAGCAGCGCGTGCGGGTTGTGCTGCGCATGCCGAGACGCCGCCACCTTCACCCACGCGAGCTGCTCGAGCGTGGTGCCGTACTGGTGCATGTGCCGCTGCATCATCATTCCGTACACCCCGCCGATGGTCCAGCGGAAGGTGGACTCCCAGGCGGCCTCGGGCCGGTCGAACGGCGGCGGACGGAACGCGGTGCCGGTGGCCTGGCCGCTGGAGCGCGGCTTGCCGGCGAGCGTGATCAGCACGACCGAGCACTGCCCGGCGGCGAGCGCCGCGGCCGCGTGCTGGATGTGCGCGAGGTACGAGCAGCCGCCGGACTCGGTGCCGTCGTACCAGCGCAGCTTCAGGTTCAGGTAGTCGGCCATGTACAGCGGCGCCGCGCCGGGCGCGTCGCCCGCGCACATGTAGCCGTCGACGTCCGCAAGGCTCAGGCCGGCGTCGCGCAGCGCGCCGAGCGCGGATTCGGCGTGCAGTTGCGCGACCGACTTGTCGGGCGCAAGCCGTGTCGGGTGTTCGTAGGCGCCGACGACGTAGGCGCTGGCATCGCGGGTCATGGTGCAGGGTCTCCCGGGTCGGAGTTCGGTCGTGGGAGTGTACGCGTCCATCTACTCACCCCTGCGGCTCGACCACGGATCCAGTGCTACACTGATTCCGCGGGCGAAACCGAACCGACTCCTGTGCGATGCGGTCGGGATTCGCCATGCCCAACGCGAGGTCTGGATGGCCAACCTGACGATCGTCGTCGACGACCAGCTGCTGCAGGCGGCGCGCATCAAGGCCCTGCAGCTCGGCACCAGCGTGAACGAGGTCTGCCGGGACGCGATCGCGCGTTTCGCACAGGCGGACGAGGACGCACGGCAGCGTGCGCGGCAGCTGCGATCGATTGCCGAACGCGCACTGCCGTCGACGCGGCCGGCCTGGCCCGGACGAGAGCGTCTCTACACCGAGGTGCTCGACGAACGCGGGCTGCTGGCCGAGCCCGCGCCCGAGCGCGCGCGCCGCAAAACGCGATGAGCGTCTTCTTCGACACGAACATTCTGGTCTATGCGGTCGACCGATCGCAGCAGGCGAAACAGGCGATCGCCATGGACCTGGTCGACCGGCACGTGCGCGAGCACCGGCTGGTGATCAGCACGCAGGTGCTGCAGGAGTTCTACGCGGTAGCGATCCGGCGCAAGCTCCTCGAGCCCGGCGACGCGCTGGAGATGGTGACCGCGTTCGCGCGGGAGCCGGTCGTCCCGTCGAGCGGCGAGTTCGTCGTGCGCGGCCTGGGCTTCGCGCAGCGTCATCGCCTGTCGCCCTGGGACGGGCTGATCGTGCAGGCCGCACTGGATGCGCGCTGCCGCCTGCTGCTTTCCGAGGACCTCGCCGCCGGCACGCGCTTCGGCGACCTCGAAGTGGTCAACCCCTTCGACACCCGGACGCGCGAGCCTGCGCCGTTGCGCGGACGACGCCCCTTCGCGAAGACTTCCCCGAGACCAGCCGCCTGAACCGCTCGATACTGCTGCTCGGCCACTCGATGGGTATCGCTTCGAGATGGTGCGGGCCGGGGAACCGGCCGGGACAGCGGCAGCGGCTGCGATGCACGCCTTCCTGCACCGCAACAGCGGCATGTAAGACGCGCAGGCGCAGGCCGACAACCCGCGGCGATTCGTTGCGCAAGGCATGCTGCACGGAACGGCGGGCGGCCCGGTCGGCGTGTCCCCGCCGGTTCGACAAACCGCGGCAATGGGCCTGCAACTGTCAGGGTGTTGTTTGACAGTTGGTTGCTGCGTCGCACAAAATGAACGGTTGCCGTCCAGGGGACGGCGTCGCAATTCGAGGGGAGTAGCGACGACGTCGCGGTGCCGGACGTCGATGATGTGCCCGTCAATTCGGAGGTGCGCGGCAGGCGTACGATCCCGGGGCATCACGCGGTCTGCGTCCGTCCCGACGGGAGCGCAGTCGCGAGCAAGACCTTGATGACGTGGTTGGGCCGGGCTCAGTATTGCACCGGCCGGGCCGGCATCTGGTCTCGTGGTTCAGGGGTCGATGTCGCCGGAATCGAACCTGCACGAACTGCACGAACCTGGATCGCACCGATGACCGACCTGTTCTCCCCGCCCGGCGCCAATGCCCGGCCCGCCTGCGCGAGTGCCGCGGATCCGGCGGCCGGCGATCGACGCACGGCCTTGCATGCCGGCGCGCGCCCTGGCCGCCACGTCCGGTCGCTGCGGCGCGCCGTCCACGCCGCGGTGCTCGCCGCCGCGCTCGGCACGTTCATCCCGGCGCATGCGGCCGACTTCACGATCGGGCGCGTTCTCAGCATCGCGGAACAGTCCAGCCCGCTGCTCGCCGCGGCCCGCGCCGAGTCGCGCGCCGTGCGGGCCGGCATCATCACTGCCCAGACGCTGCCCAATCCCGTCCTGCAGATCGGGCCATCCTGGTACCAGGCACGCGTTCCGGACGCGCGCGGTGGCTCGGGCCTGGCGATGGGGGTGTCGCAGCGCATCGACCGCTCCGAGCTTCGCCAGGCGCGCATCCAGACAGCGGCTCTGGCGACGCAGTCGGGCGACCTGAACGTGCTGATCACCGAGAACAGCCTGTTCGCCGAGATCAAGACGCGCTTCTACAATGTGCTGCGCCGGCAGGAATCGGTGCAGGCCGCGCGCGAGGACCTCGCGCTGACCGAGCAGATCCGCGAGCGCACCGCGGTGCGCGTGCGCACCGGCGAGGGCGCGCGCTTCGACCTGATCCGCGCCGAGACGGAGGCGGCCAACGCCGCCAAGACGCTCGATCGGGCCAAGGCGAAACTCGAACAGGCCCGTGCGCAGCTGCGCGAGGTGGTGGGCGAGGACCTGCCCGCCGACTTCGTGCTCAGCGAGGATTTCTATCGCAGCCTGCCCAGCGCCGACTACGGCGAACTGCTGACCTCGCTGGCGGTCGAGAACCCGGTGCTGCAGCGGGCCGGTGCCGAGGTCGAGCGCGCCCGCCGGCAGGTGGACCTGGAGCAGCGGCTGGTGATGCCCGGCGTCGATCTCTACGTCGCGTACGAGCGCGATCCCGAGATCAGCAGCACCCGCGTCGGCGTGGCGCTGACGATTCCGCTGACCGACAAGCGCGCCGGTCCGATCGAGGAGGCCCGCCGGCTGGTCGAGCGCAACGAAGCGCTGCTCGAGCAGCAGCGCTTCGCGTTGCGCCAGCAGTTCGAGGCCGTCTGGCGCGAGTACGACTCGGCACGCGCGGCCGTGTTCGCGCTGGAGGGCGGCATCATCGACAAGGCGCGTTCGGCACTGACCATCGCCGAGTCGGCTTACCGCTTCGGCGAGCGCGGCATCCTCGACTTTCTCGATGCCCAGCGCCAATTCCGCCAAGTGCGCAACGAACTGATCGAAGCGCGCTTCGAGACCTATGCAGCGAAGGCCGAGCTGGAACGACTGTCGGCACGAGAGATCCGTGGAGAATGAAATGACCCTGTTCCCGACCGGCGCGCTGCGCGTCACCGTCCTGGCCACGCTGCTGGCCGCCCTCCTCGCCGGCCTGGCCGGCTGCAAGGACGGCAAACCCACCGCCGACAAGGCCAAGGACGCGCCCAAGTCCGCCGCAGGCGATGCAAAGAAGGCGGCCACGTCGGGCAGTCCCGACGAGGTGCAGGCGACGCCCGCCCTGACGCAGTACATGAAGGTCGGAGCGCCGGCATCCGCGGTCGTGCGCCGCACGCTGCAGATCCCCGGCCGGCTCGAGATGAACGAGAACCTGACCGCACGCGTGGGCGCGCCGTTCACCGGGCGGATCATGTCGCTGAACGCGGTGGTCGGACAGACGGTCAAGAGCGGTGACGTGCTCGCCGAGATCAGCAGCCCCGATCTGTCGAGCGCACAGCTGACGTTCCTGAAAGCACATTCGGCCAACGAGCTCGCCGAGCGCGCCGTCGAACGCGCCAAGCTGCTGCTCGCGGCCGACGTGATCGGCAGCGCCGAACTCCAGCGCCGGGAAAACGAACTGACGGTGGCGCGCGCCGAGAAGCGCGCCGCCACCGACCAGCTGCGCGTGCTGGGCCTGCCGATGGCGGTGATCCAGCGCCTCGAATCCACCGGCCAGCTGGTCGCCACCACGCCGGTCACCGCCACCAAGGCCGGCACGATCATCGAGCGCAAGGCCGCGCTCGGCCAGGTGGTCGATCCGACCCACGAATTGTTCACGATCTCCAACCTCGACTCGATCTGGGCCGTGGCCGACGTGCCCGAGCAGGAGGCCCGCGAGCTGCGCAAGGGCCAGGGTGTGCAGCTCGACATCCCGGCGCTGCGCAACGGCAAGCGCCAGGGCACGATCGAATTCGTGTCCGATCTGGTCAACCCCGAGACGCGCACGATCCAGGTGCGCATGGCGCTGGCCAACCCGGAGCGCGAGTACAAGCCGGCGATGCTGGCCTCGATGGTGCTGCAGGGGCCCGAGGAGTCGCATCTCGTCGTGCCGCCGTCGGCGATCGTGCGCGATTCGAATCGCGACTACGTCTTCGTGTCGCTCGGCAACGACCGTTACGTGCTGCGCCAGGTGACCCTGGGCGTCGAGCACAACGGTCAGCACGTCGTGCTGACCGGGCTGAAGGACTCCGATCAGATCGTCACCGACGGCGCCTTTCACCTGAACAACGAGCGCAAGCTGCGCGTCCTCCGGGCGCTGAGCGGTCGATCATGATCGAGTCCCTGGTTCGCACGGCGCTGCATCAGCGCCTCGATCGTGCTCGTCATCGCCCTGGTCGCTGGTCGCATTCGGCGCTGACGCGACCCGCAAGCTGTTCGGTCGATGCCTTTCCCGACGTCACCAACGTGCAGGTGCAGATCGCCACCGAGGCGCCCGGCCGCTCGCCCGAGGAAGTCGAGCGCTTCGTCACGGTGCCGCTCGAGATCGCGCATGACCGGCCTGCCCGGCCTGACCGAGATGCGCTCGCTGAACAAGCCGGCGCTGTCGCTGATCACGCTGGTGTTCACCGACGAGACCAACGTCTACTTCGCGCGCCAGCTGGTGATGGAGCGGCTGAGCGAGGTCGCCGCGCGCATGCCGGCCGGCGTCGACGCCGGTGCTGGGGCCGGTGTCGAGCGGCGCTCGGCGAGGTCTACCAGTACACGCTCGAGCGCCCGGACGACGGCGAGCGCGCACTGACCCGGGCCGAGCTGACGGAACGGCGCGTCGTGCAGGACTGGGTGGTGCGGCCGCTGCTGCGCTCGATCCCCGGCGTGGCCGAGATCAACTCCACCGGCGGCTACGTGCGCGCAGTACCAGGTGCTGGCCGACCCGGCGAACGCCTGCGCTACTACGGTCTCGCTGCAGCGACGTGCTACGAGCGCTCTGGCCGCAACAACGCCAATCTCCGGCGGCGGCATCCTGCCGCAGGGCGCCGAGCAGTACCTGATGCGCGGCGTCGGCCTGATCCGCGAGCCTCGACGACATCGGCACATCGTGCTGAAGGAGGTCAGCGGCACGCCGGTCTTCATGCGCGACGTCGCCGAGGTCACGCTCGGCGAAGAAGTCCGGCACGGCGCGATGATCAAGAACGGCGTCACCGAGGCGGTCGGCGGCATCGTGATGATGATCCGCGGCGGCAACGCGAAGGACGTGGTCAGCCGCGTCAAGGAGCGCGTCGACGAGATCAACGCCAAGGGCATGCTGCCCGACGGCCTGCAGATCGTGCCGTACTACGACCGCACCGAACTGGTCGACGCGGCGCTGTGGACGGTCACCAAGGTGCTGCTCGAGGGCGTCGTGCTCGTGGTCGATCGTGCTGTTCCTGTTCCTCGGCGACCTGCGCTCCAGCCTGATCGTGGTCGCCACGCTGGTGCTGACGCCGCTGATCACCTTCATCGTGATGAACCGCGATCGGGCTGTCGGCGAACCTGATGTCGCTGGGCGGCCTGGCGATCGCGATCGGCCTGATGGTCGACGGCTCGGTGGTGGTGGTCGAGAACGCGTTCGCGCAGCTCGGCCAGCCGCACGCGGCGTCGAGCCGGCTGCAGGTGATCTTCGACGCGGTGCGCGAGGTGGCCACGCCGGTGCTGTTCGGCGTCGGCATCATCATCCTGGTGTTCCTGCCGCTGATGACGCTGCAGGGCATGGAAGGCAAGATGTTCGCGCCGCTGGCGCTACACGATCGCGATCGCGCTGACGATCTCGCTGGTGCTCTCGCTGACGCTGACGCCCGTGCTGTCGCTCCTACCTGCTGAAGGGCGGCGACGAGCACGACACCTGGATGATCGCGCGCCTGAAGCGCCCGTACCTGCAGCTGCTTCGACCTGGCGCTGCGCAACGCCGGTGAAGACCGTCGGCGTCGCCGGCGCCGGCTTCGTCGCCGCGATCGCGCTGGTGCCGCTGCTCGGCACCTCGTTCATCCCGGAGATGAAGGAGGGCTCGATGTCGCCGAACATGGACCGCGTCGCCGAACATCTCGCTCGACGAGTCGATCAAGATGGAGATGGAGGCGATGAACGCTGGTGCGCGAGGTGCCCGGCGTGAAGTCGGTGGTGTCGCGGCTCGGCCGCGGCGAGCAGCCCGGCCGATCCCGGCCGGCCCGAACGAGTCCGACGTGATCGCCACGCTGAAGCCGCGCGACGAGTGGCCGAACGGCTGGACCCAGGACACGATCGCCGACGCGATGCGCGAAAAGCTGTCGCGCTTTCCGGGCGTGCAGATCGTGATGGCGCAGCCGATCTCCGACCGCGTCGACGAGATGGTGACCGGCGTGCGCTCGGACGTCGCCGTCAAGATCTTCGGCGACGACATGGAGATGCTGCGCGACAAGGCCGGCGAGATCGCCGCGGTGGCCGCCGGCATCGCGGGCCTGCGCGACCATGCGCGTCGAACGCGTCGGCGGCCAGCAGTACCTGACGATCGACGATCGACCGGCAGGCCATCGCGCGCTCACGGTCTCAACGTCGTCGGACGTGCACGACCGTGATCGAGATGGCGATCGGCGGCAAGGTCGCCACCGACATCTTCGAGGGCGAGCGGCGCTTCCAGGCGGTGGTGCGCCTGCCGGAGTCGATGCGCGACTCGATCGAGGAGATCCGCAAGATCACGCTGACCACGCGTGGCGGCGCGCTGGTGCCGCTCGACAACCTGGCGCGCATCGAGGTGAGCGAGGGCCCGGCGCAGATCAGCCGCGAGACCGGCAAGCGCCGCATCGTGGTCGGCGATCAACGTGCAGGACCGCGACCTCGGCGGCTTCGTCGCCGAGTTGCGCAGCAAGGTCGAGGAGCAGGTCAAGCTGCCGGAGGGCTACTACTTCGAATGGGGCGGCACAGTTCCAGAACATGGAGCGCGCGCTGAGCCACCTGACGATCATCGTGCCGGTGACGATCGCGGCGATCTTCTTCCTGCTGTTCCTGCTGTTCTCGTCGGTGCGCTTCGCAGCGCTGATCATCACCGTGCTGCCGTTCGCGTCGATCGGCGGCATCGTCGGCCTGTTCGTCAGCGGCGAGTACCTGTCGGTGCCGGCCTCGGTCGGCTTCATCGCGCTGTGGGGCATCGCGGTGCTGAACGGCGTGGTGCTGGTGTCCTACATCCGGAACCTGCGCCGCGCAGGCATGGACACGTTCGGGGCGATCGTCGAGGGCGCCACGCAGCGCTTCCGCCCGGTGCTGATGACCGCGACGGTCGCGATGCTGGGCCTGATCCCGTTCCTGTTCGCGACCGGGCCGGGGTCGGAAGTGCAGCGCCCGCTGGCGATCGTCGTGATCGGCGGCCTGATCACCTCGCACGCTGCTGACGCTGATCGTGGTGCCGGTGCTGTACCGCTGGTTCGAGAACACGGCCGCCGAGGACGCGATGGGGGCGGCCGGGTCACAGACGAAATAGCGGAGCCCGCGCCAGCCCCACGCGCCCCCCTCAGCCCGCCTCGTCGACGACTGCGATCGCCTCGATCTCGAGCATCATGTCCTCGTGCACCAGCGCCGGGGTGGCGACCAGCGTGCTGGCCGGCAGGTGCCCCTCGAAACGCCGGGTGCGGATCTCGCGCAGCAGCACGACCTTCGCCGAGGTCAGGTCGCGCACGTAGGTGTTCAGCTTGACCACGTGCCTGAACTCGGCCCCGCCGGCCGCGAGTGCGACCTTCAGGTTGTCGAAGACGCGCTCGGCCTGCTCGGCGAACGTCGCGCCGACCACCTTGCCGGTCTCGTCGACCGACACCTGCCCTGACACGTAGACCGTGCGCCCGCCGGAGACGACGGCGGTGTGCGAGTAGCTGCCCTTGGCGAGGCCGGCGGGATTGATGAACTTCGTGGCCATGTCTTGCTCCTGGTGATGGTGATGGTGGGCAGATGATAGGCGCCCGTGCGGGCTCCGGGGCGACGGCGCCGCGCAGCGCGTGGCCATCGGGGCTGTGGACAAGGCCGGGGAAAGCTGTCGGAAAACCGGGGCACAACCGGCGTTGGAGGCTGAGGGCAACCGGGAGGACAACGGGAGGACAACGAGGGGACGAAGGGTGGACAACCCGGCGGAAAGCTGGTCGGACAAGTCGTGGGACGACCGGTGGACAGACGCGGGGAAAACCCGTCGCAAAAGCCTGTGGATCGATCTGTGGACAAGGCCCGGGGATCCGCGCCGGCGCGGCGGCTACACCACGACGAGATGCCTGGGCTGTGCTCCGCGTACGGCACTCATCGGGATCGCAGCGTCGAAGCTCGCCAGGCAGCCTTCGTGCTTCACCGCGAGCGCCAGCAGGTAAAGATCGGTCACCTGCCTGTGGCCGTGGACGCGCGAATGGTCGAAACGCGCTTCGTCGAGAATGGACACGCTGTCGTTCCAGAACTCGTGCTCTGCAGCCTGTGCAGCCCTGGACAGGCGCCGGACCAGCGCGCCGATTGGAAGCGCGTTCGGATACCCGGGCTGCGACATGATCCGGACGAAGCCGTTCTGCGTGAGCGGGCAACTCGCCCAGCCGAAGGGCGCCTGCTTCTCGAACCAGCCCCAGGCCCGCGCGTGATGCACGTGGTCGGGATCGAACAGCGCGATCAGAACGTTGACGTCCAGCAGCGCGCGCATCAGCCGGCGTCGTCCTCGCGCAGGCGGCCGATCAGTTCGTTGGTGACGACGCCGCCACGACTGCCGAAGGGATCGATCCCGTACCGGGGCGTCGGTTCGGCCGCAAGCGCCGAACGGGTCGACGCATGCAATCCCTGGCGCGCGAGGCGCGACAGGATCCGGCCCGCGGTCGCGCCTTCCCTGCGCGCGAGTTCCTTGGCGGCGAGCAGCACGTCGTCGTCGATGTCCAGCGTGGTTCTCATGCATCTGATGCTAGCGCATCAACATGGTCGTCGCAATGCCCGGGCGGCGACGCGCCGGGGGTACGATCGCCCCATGCCGCCCAACCCGCGCCAGTTCAGCCCCGCCGCCGACCGCAACAAGGATCCGATCCTGACCGTGCTGCGCCGCCTGCTGCCGGCGCGCGCGACGGTGCTCGAGATCGCCGCCGGCACCGGGCAGCACGCCGCGCACTTCGCCGCGCAGCAGCCGGAATGGTCGTGGCTGCCCAGCGATGGCGACCCCGCGTCGCTGCCGTCGATCGCCGCCTGGTGTGCGGGCCTGGCCAACGTGCGCCCGCCGTTCGTGCTGGACCTGCTCGCCGGCGACGGCGACTGGTCCGGCGTGCCGGACGCGCTCGACGCGATCTGGTGCGCGAACCTGCTGCACATTTCGCCGTGGGCCACCTGCGACGCGCTGATGCGCGGCGCCGCGCGCCATCTCGCGCCGGACGGCGTGCTGGTGACCTACGGCCCGTATCTCGTCGACGGCGAAACCACCGCGCCGAGCAATCTCGCCTTCGACGCCGACCTGAAGCGGCGCAATGCGGCATGGGGCCTGCGCCGACTCGCGGACGTCGCCGCCGCCGCCGCCCGGGCCGGGTTGCGCCTGGACGAACGCGTGCCGATGCCGGCGAACAACCTCGTGCTGGCGTTCAGGCGCCGGGTCGGCCGCGCACCATCCGCCTGAGCGCAGCCTCGATGCGCGCCTGGTCGGGCAGCACCGCGCGCTCGAGGGGCGGCGCGAACGGCACCGGCACGCCCGGGTTGCCCAGGCGCTGCGGCGCGCACTTCAGCGCGTCGAAAGCCTGTTCGGTGACGGTCGCGATCACCTCGCCCTGGATGCCGCAGCTCAGGTAGGCCTCGTCGACGACCAGCAGGCGCCCCGTTCGGCGCACCGACTCCAGGATCGTGGCAGTGTCCAGCGGCACCAGCGTTCGCGGGTCGATCACCTCGACGGAGATGCCGTCGGCCGCGAGCACCCGCGCGGCGGCCAGCGCGTGGTGCACCATCGTCAGCGTGGCGACCACCGTCACGTCGCTGCCCGCGCGGCGCACCGCCGCTTTGCCGAACGGCACCAGATGGTCCGGGTCGGCGTACTCGGGGGGCACTGCCCAGCGCGTCCGATACAGCATCTTGTGCTCGAAGAACAGCACCGGGTTGTCGTCGCGGATCGCGGACTTCATCAGCCCCTTCGCATCCATCGACGTGGACGGCAGCGCGACGCGAATCCCGGGCACGTGCGCGAACCACGAGTACAGCGACTGCGAGTGCTGCGAACCCGCTCCCTGGCCGCCACCGCAGGGCAGCCGGATCACCATCGGCACCTTCAGCTGCCCGCCGGTGAGGTAGCGCAGCATCGCCGCCTGATGGGTCAGCTGGTCGATCGCGACCGACATGAAGTCGCCGAACTGGAATTCGACGATCGGCCGCATGCCGCCGATCGCCGCACCGACTGCGGCACCAACCACCGCGACCTCCGAGCACGGCGCGTCGCGGACCCGCTCGGGCCCGAATTCGTCGACCAGACCGGTGGTGACGCCGAACGGCGAAGCCAGCGCGATGTCCTCCCCCATCTGGAAGACGCTCGGGTCGCGCCGCATCTCCTCGCGCATCGCCTGGTTGATCGCCGAGCGGAAAGTGGGCAGGTCACGCTCGTGCGGTGCGGCGGGCGCACCGGGGCGGAACAGTCGCGTGTCGAACTGCGGGCTGCCGGTCATGGTCGCGTCTCCTTGGCTCATGCCCAGAGGTCCTCGAAGGCCTCGGCGGGTTCCGGGTATGGACTGCTGCGCGCGAAGGCAACCGCGTCGGCGACCTCGGCGTCGACCTGGCCGGCCATCGCGTCGTAGTCGCCGGGCGCGAGCACGGCATCGGCCTCGAGCCGTTCTCGCAGGCGGCGGATCGGGCAGTTCATCCAGCCGGCCGCGAGTTCGTCCTTGGGGCGATAGCCCTGCGTGTCGTGGCACAGATGCCCCGCCAGGCGCAGCGCGGTCGCCTCGATCAGGGTCGGACCACCGCCGCTGCGGGCGCGCGCAACGGCGCGCGCGACCGCCTCGCGCACCGCGAACACATCGGTGCCGTCGACCACTTCGCCGGGGAAGCCGTAGCCCGCCGCGCGCGCCGCGATCGACGGCGCCTTCACCGCCGTCGCGACCTTCTGCGTGATGCAGTAGCCGTTGTTCTCGCACAGCAGGATCAGCGGCAGCGACCACATCGCGGCGAGGTTCGCGGTCTCGTGCACCGCGCCCTCGTTGCTCGCTCCGTCGCCGAAGAACGCCACGCTGACGCGGTTCGTGCCCCGCAGTTTTTGCGCCAGCGCCATGCCGCCCGCGACCGGCACCTGCGCGGGCACGATGCCGCCCATGCCGAGAACACCGCGCGTCATGTCGGTGACGTGGTACGACTTGCCCTTGTTGTAGCCGGCGCGGCGGCAGTACAACTCGGCCATCAGGCGGCGGCTGTCCAGCCCGCGCGCGACCTGCGGCGCCTGCCCCCGGTGGGTGGTGAACACGAAGTCGCCGTCCTCGAGCGCGTCGCACGCGCCGGCCGCGATCGCCTCCTGGCCGGTCGACAGAGACGGCGGAATCCCGCCGATCTCTTCCTTGAAATAGGCCTCGGCCCACGCGTTCTCGATGCCGCGGATGCGCAGCATCGTGCGCAACAGCGCGCGCGCGCGCTGCGGATCTGCGGACGGCGCGTCGGTGGTCATGTCTGCTCTCCTCGTGGCTCGACGGATGGGATGGCAACGCCCAGGCGCGCGGCGTATTCCGGCGGAGTGCCGTCGCGCCGCTTGGGGATGCGCAGCACGCAGCCGCCGTCGGCGCGGGCGGGCTCGGTGAAGACCCAGTGCGCGCGCCCGTACCAGTGCAGGGTCGCGACCCCGTTCCAGATCGCGCAGTGGGTGCAGTAGACCGGCAGAGCGGGTTCGCCGAAGGTGAGCGGACCCGCCTCGGTCACGAAAGGCAGCGCGCCCGCTCCCGAATACGCGCCGCCGGTGCGCAGGCGTCCGCCGCTGCCGCAGGGACTCTGCGTGATCGTGAACGCCGTGTCGTCCTCCCGAACCGTCACTTCGCCCATGTGCTGCTTCAGCAGGAACACGCTGACGCGCGCGAATTCGGCTGCCGACATCCGCTCCCACTTGTCGAACCCCGCCCGCTGTCCCTCGGCAGTGTCCAGATGAAAGCGCAGCAGCGCGTCCGCGCCCAGATGGCGAAGCACGAACCCGAAACTGTCGGCCATGAAGCGCACCAGCCGGTCGTGGTACGGCAGATAGGAGCGCTGCTCCTTGTCGTCGAGCAGCGCCGACGCGCGCGCGCCGTCGCCGGCGTCCAGCGCCTCGATCGCCGCAGTGGCGAGCGCGCTCTGCGCGGCTTCGAACCGCTGCTGTCGCGCCTCGAGCGCGGCCCGGGCCTGGCCGGCGAGCAGCGCGATCGCGCCGGGCTGGGAAGCATCGGCAACGGAGCCGGACAGATCGTCGCGGAACCGCCCAAGCAACTCGGCGAGGGCCGCGCGCATCGGCGCGTCGGTGGCCACGCCGTCGCAGGCCGCCTCGAGCTGGCCCAGCAACACGCGGATCGTGATGCCCAGGCCCCGCGTCATCAGCAGGTACTCGCTGGCCAGGCTGCGGGTCTCGCCGTCGCCGTCGCGCGCCAGGGCGCACGCGCCCTCGAGTTCGCCTGCGGCGATGCGGGCACGCACGGCATCGGTCAGCCGCCGGCCCCAGGGGTGCATCGTTGCCATCTCCATCGCGTCTCCTCGTGTGCAGCTCTTCGTTCGCAGCTCTTCGAGCCTGTGACGCCCGCCGCGTCCGGCGCAGATCAGCAAGAGCCGTGCCGACTGCGTCCCGCTGACTGCCGGGCGGTGCGCCAGGGCGTGGAACCTGGGGCAGCCGGGACGACGTCTCCCCGCCGTCTCGATTCCGGGACGCGCTTCGACGCCATTCGTCCCGCTTTCGAGACGTGCGTCTCAACGCGCGGACAATCCCAGCGCGCTCAACTTCTTGTAGAGCGTGGCGCGGCCGATGCCGAGCAGCTTCGCGGCCTCGGGCACCTTGCCCCCCGTGCGGGCTAGCGTGTCGCGGATCATCCGCCGCTCGAACTCGACGCGCGCCTCGTCGTATCGGCCGGAACGCGACTCGGCAGGATTTCCCTGCGCCCGGCGCGACGGCGCGTCGGATGCCGACCCCGCTTCGCGGGCCGCGGGTGCCGTCTCCCGGACCTGCGCGCGTGCCAGGCCTGCCGCGTACATGCCCGGGGCGCGCACCCCCCGTTCGGTCTCCAGCACCGCGCCGATTTCGTCCGCTCCCAGCACGGGCGTGTCGCTCATCATCGCCGCGCGCTCCAGCAGGTTGGCCAGTTCGCGCACGTTGCCAGGCCAGTCGTGCGTGCGCAGCACGTCCATCGCCTCGCCGCCGATCTCGCGCACCGCCGTGCCGGTGCGCCGCGCAATCTGGTCGAGCAGGTCCTCGCACAAGGCCTCGAGGTCCGACAGCCGCTCGCGCATCGGCGGCACCCGCAGCGCGAGCACGTTCAGGCGGTAGTAGAGGTCGGCCCGGAAGCGTCCGTCGGCCACGCGCGTGGCCAGATCGATGCTGGACGCGGCGATGATGCGCACGTCGACCCTGACCACACGGTCCGATCCGAGCGGCTCGAGTTCCTGTTCCTGCAGCACGCGCAGCAGCTTCACCTGCATCGCCAGCGGCATGTCGGCGATCTCGTCGAGGAACAGCGTACCGCCATCGGCGAGACGGAACTTTCCCTCCCGGCCGCGACGGTCCGCACCGGTGAAAGCACCCGCCACCACGCCGAACAGCTCGGCCTCGAGCAGGGCCTCGGGAATCGCGGCCACGTTGATCGCGACGAAGGGGCGGTGCGCGCGCGGACCTCCGCCGTGGATCGCCTGCGCGAGAAGCTCCTTGCCCGTTCCGGTCTCGCCCAGGAGCAGCACCGGGGCGGCGAGCTGCGCCGCACGGCGCGCCTGCCGCTTGAGTTCCTGGACCGGCGCGCTCGCGCCGATGAAGGTCGAGAACGTGTACTTGGCACGCCGCTCCTGCGCGAGCCGCTGCTCGGCGCTGGCCAGCGCCGACTGAAGCCCGGCGAACTTCGAGACCAGCGGCTTCAGGTACTGCAGCCGGTCGTACAGAGCGAAGCCGACCGCCCCGATCAGCTCACCGGCATCGTCTCGCAGCGGAATGCGCGTCACCACCATCGTCTCGTCGCCGAGCTGCATCAGGTCGAGCAGGACCGGCTTGCCGCTGCGGACCACCTCGCGCATCTGACTGCCGGGAACGACTTTCTCGATTTCCTCGCCGAGCGCGTCGGCCGCACTGCGCAAGCCGAGCTTGACGGCGTACTTCTCGCTCATCCAGACGACGCGCGCATCCCGGTCGACCACCACGGTGCCCTCGCACAGACCCTCGAACAGATCGAACATCGAACGCATCGCCAGACGGCGGATGCGGTCGGCGTCCTGCGTGTCGAAACCGGGGGTCGGAGACATGGAGCCACTGTATCCCCCCTGGCGGGCGCGCCGCAACCGACCTGCGCCAGCCTCAGCCGCGCTCCGCCGCGATCGCTTCGTCGACGATCCGTCGAAAGCGCACCAGCGCCGCGTCCATCGCCAGCGGCAGCATGCGCGCACCCGGGCTGCGCTCGATCATCCGTGCCTGCGCGGTGATCATGCGGCGGTCCTCCTCGAAGGCCACCAGCAGGCCCTCGTACATCGACTGCGCCAGCGTTCCGTCGCCCAGCCCGGTGCGATGCGCCTCCTGGAAGAAGTAGTGCGTGCTGTGTTCGGTCTCGGGCGTCAGCGTCTGGCAGCTGTGGAACTGGAGCGCGCGACGCATGTCGTCGGGCGCATCGCCGTGCGGACGCGCGCCCGAGTCCATCAGCAGCGTGCCAGGCAGGACGAAGTCGTAGACGAACCAGCGGTCGACGTTGCCGTCGGTCCGGCGCATGCGCTCGTGGTACGCGGGCGACGGCACGTCGGACACGTGGCGCGACACCCGGATGCCGCGCGGAATCGGCTCGATCGTCGGGCGCACCTGCGCGATCTCGGTCGAGCCGCCCAGCGTCTTCTCGTGCACGTAACTCAGGTGCGAGAAGTCGAGGAGGTTGTCGGCGATCAGCAGGTAGTTCGTGTCGTAGTGCAGGTAGCCCGGCACGTGGCACCAGTCCGGGTGGTCGCACGAGAAGTTGTCCGGCAGCAGCGCGGTGTCGGCCTTCTCCGGCTCGCCCATCCAGACGAACACCCAGCGATTGCGCGTCGCCACCGGATAGCTGCGCACGCGCGCCTTCGCCGGCACGCTCGCCAGCCCCGGGATCTCGACGCAGTGTCCCTGCCCGTCGAACTTCAGTCCGTGGTAGCCGCAGCGCACGCAGTCCCCCTCCTTGCGGCCCATCGACAGCGGCGCCAGCCGGTGGCAGCAGCGATCCTCCAGAGCGACCACGCTCGAGTCGGCCTTGCGATAGAGCAGCAGCGGCTCGTCCAGCACCGTGCGGCCGAACAGCCCGTCGGCCGGGATCTCGTGGTCCCAGGCCACCACGTACCAGCAGTTCCGGATGAACATCGTTTCCCCCGAGCATCGGGACCTTCGTGAACACAGCGCCCGCGTAAGCAGCGCGGCACCGTCCCACCAAGCCCTGCGCGGCCGCCACTTTCGGCACCGCTCGCGCAGCGAGTGTAGCGGCAGGAACTGGCGTATCGTCGTTCGTTCGACACCGCAGGGCCCTGCGCAACCGATGCCGACCGATCCGCAGCGACGCGACCACTTCCACGGCTGGACCGTGGTGCGCGGCTGCATGGCGATGGCCGTCGTGTCGTGGTCGCTGGGCCTGTTCGGGCCCAGCGCCTACCTGCGCGCGCTGCACGAAAGCACCGGCCTGTCGGTGAGCCTGATCTCGTCGGCGATCACCACCCACTTCCTGATCTCGGCGTGCGCGCAGATGCTGGTCGGCAGCGCGATCGAGCGGCTCGGACCCGGCCGGGTGCTGCCCTTCGGCGCGATCGCCATGGCCGCCGGCGTCAGCGGCATCGGCTTCGCATCGCAGCCGTGGCACCTGTTCGTCACGTTCGCCGTGCTCGGCGTCGGCTGGGCCTGCCTGTCGAGCACCGCGATCAGCACCACGCTGTCGCCCTGGTTCGACCGCCACCAGGGCCGCGCCGTGTCGACCGCGCTGCTCGGCGCGAGCATCGGCGGCATGGCCGGCGTGCCGCTGCTGCTGTTCGGCATCGCGCAGCTGGGCCTGCGCCACGCGATGCTGGCCGCCGCGGCGGTGGTCCTCGTCGTCATCGTCCCGCTTGCCCTGCTGGTGCTGCGTCGCCGGCCGCGCGAGCTGGGGCTGTTTCCGGACGGCGCGGCGCCACCGGCGCCATCGGGCACGGACACGGGCACGGACACGGGCGCGCTGGCGGCCGGCGCCGACACGGCGCCGGCACCCGCACCGGCACCGGCCAACGCACCGGCTCCCGGCCCGACCGCCCCGCCGTGGACACGCGCCACCGCCCTGCGCACCGCGCGCTTGTGGACCGTGATGCTCGCCTTCGGCCTGGCCTTCCTGGTGCAGATCGGCTTCGTCGCGCATCACGTGCCGCTGCTGGTGCCGGCGCTGGGCATCGCCGGCGCATCGGCGACCGTGTCGGCGACCGCGCTCGCCGCTTTCATCGGCCGGATCCTGCTCGCCCGCTACGCCGACCGCGTCGACGTGCGCCGCGGCGCGGCCGGCGTGCTGCTGACGACCGCGGCGTCGCTCACCCTGCTGGTGCTGTTCCCGAACCCGCCCGTGCTGGTCGCGGCCAGCGTGCTGCTCGGGCTGAACATGGGGAACGTGACCACGCTGCCGCCGATCATCGTGCGCCGCGAATTCGGCGCGAGCTCGTTCGGCAGCGTCTACGGTTCGGCCGCGACCTGCATCCAGCTGATGGGCGCGATGGGGCCGGGCTTCTACGGCGCGATGTACGACCGATTCGGCGGCTACGGCCCGCCGCTGCTGGTGGCGACGGCGCTGGAGATCGTAGCGGCGGCGTTGCTGCTCTACGGCGCGCGGCCGGCGCCTGCGGCTCAGCCGGCCAGTTCGACCGCGCGCTGACGCCCGTTCGGCCAGAGCGCCGTATCGTGCGCCGACTTCATGGCGCGGTCCCAATCGGTGCCCGATGCCGCCACCTTCTTCAGCCGAACGTAGAACTCGAGATTGTGCGACGGTGTCGTTGCGAAGTGGTCGAGATCGAAGCCCAGGCCGGTGGCGCGCACGATGCGCCCGAGCAGATCGAGGAGGTGCCAAGGCGTGAACACCCAGCAGTGCACGTCGATGTACTTGCCTTCCTGGATCTCGCGCGCAGCCACCTCGAGCAGGCTGGGCGGGTTGTTGAACGGGAAGCTGTCGACCACCGTGTAGTCTTCCCACATCTTCCAGGTGTCGGCAGCGACCACGTTCGAGAAGTGGTCCATCACGCAGCGGATGCCGGGCTTGCGGCGCTTCTCGTCGTGCGCCAGCCGGATCTCCTCCCAGGCGCTGCAGCGGCGGAACACGTCGAAGGTGAAGCGCTTGTCGGGCACCACCAGCATCAGCTGGCCACCGTCGTTCAGCACGGCATGCATCTCGAACAGCCAGCCGATCAGGTCCGGCACGTGCTCGATGACGTGCGACGCCACCACGTAGTCGACCGGCGCCTTCTCGCCGAGCAGCGTCTTCAGGTCGGAATCGCCCCAGACGAAGTCGACATCGACGATGCGCTCGGCTGGAATGTTCGGATGGCCCTCGTACTTCTGGCGCAGCTCGGCGGTGGAGCAGTGGTCGACGTAGTAGACGCGATGCTTCGGCCGTTCGACCATCGGGTAGCACAGCGGACCGATCTCGACACCGACCTTTCCGTCGAGCCGGTAACCCGCGAACAGGCGCTCGCGCTTGCGCATCAGGACCAGTTCGATTCCCACCGAGGTTCCTTTCACCTGGACGAGGGCACGACGCGCGAGGCCGCGCACTGCGCCGCGCCAACGCCTGAACAGGGGGATCACGAGTTCGCCCATCGAAGCAATGTACCGCAATGCCGAAGAGCGCCGTACGATGCCCCGGTGCGTCCCTCGATCATCCTGTTCGGCGCCTTCGACCGGCACAACTTCGGCGACCTGCTGTTTCCGCACGTCGCCGCCGCGATGCTGCCGGACGCCGACCTTCGCTTCGCGGGACTGGCGACGCGTGACCTTCGTGCGTACGGAGGTCATTCCGTCCTGGCGCTGACCGACATCGCCGCGACGCGGGCCGGGCGGGCTGCGGGGACCCGCGGATCCACGGCATCCGGCGGGTCCGAAGAATCCGGGCTCGTCGCGCAGCCGGACGTGCTGATCCATGCCGGCGGCGAGCTCCTCACCTGCGAGGCCTGGGAAGCGGCGGTCATGCTGCAGTCCGCCGACGGCCTGCAGTCGACGCTCGCCTACCTCGAGAGCCGGCCGAAGGAGCGGCGCGACTGGGTGCGCAGCGTGGTGGCCACCGACGAGCGTGCACCCTACGTGGCATCGCGCGCGCGGCTGACGCCGTCGACGCGCGTGATTCACCTGGGGGTCGGCGGGGTCGCACTCGACACCGTCGCACCGGCGATGCGCGCCGAGGTGAACGCCAAACTCGCCGCGGCCGATGCCGTCAGCGTGCGCGATCGCGTCACCCAGGCGCACCTTGCCGCCACGGGCATCGGCGCGTCGCTGATCCCGGACCCGGCGGTGCTGGTCGCCGAGCTGTTCGGCGAGCGGATCCGGACCCGCGCTCGCGGGCCCGGCGAGCCGGGGCGCGTCGTGGGTGCGTTCGCGCACGGATACCTTGCGCTGCAGTTCTGCGCCGGCTTCGGGGACGATCCGACGCTCGACGTGATCGCCGCGCAGCTCGACCGCGTCGCCGCCGACACGGGACTGGGCGTGGTGTTCTTTCGCGCCGGCATCGCGCCCTGGCACGACGACCTCGACATCTACCGCCGCACCGTCGCCCGCATGCGCACGCGCGCGACCTGGGTGTTCGAATCGCCCGACCTCTGGGACATCTGCGCGGTCATCGCCAGCAGCCGTGGCTTCTGCGGCAGCAGCCTGCACGGCCGCATCGTCGCGACCGCCTTCGGGTTGCCGCGGGTCAGCCTGTCGCCGCTCGAAGACCCGTCCGCGCCGAGCAAGCAGGCGGCCTTCGTCCAGGCCTGGGAGCACGCCGACATGCCGGGGGTGGCGGGCGTCCGCGCCCTGGCGCACGGGATGCTGCGCGCACTGGCCACCGATCCCGCCCCGCGCCTCGCGACCGCAGCGCACCTCGCTGCCGAGTTCCGAGAGGGTTTCGCGCGGACCGTGCCGCGCGCAGACATGCGCCGGCCCTGACGACGCCGGACTTTCGAACTGCGCTCCGCCATGAACGACCCGCCTCCCCGGCCGTCACCCGCCCCTGCGGCGCCATCCCGAATCTTCCACGGCTGGTACGTCGTCGCCGCGATCTTCGTCGTGATGACCGTTTGTTCGGGCCTTGGCGTGTACTGCCTGTCGGTGTTCCTGCACGCCTTCGTCGCCGAGGGACGCTTTCCGATCGAGCAGGTGTCGTTCGCATCGGGAGGGTTCACGTTCTCCAGCGGCGTCGTCGGCCTGTGGGTCGGCCGGCTGCTCGAGCGCCACGACGTGCGCCACGTCGTCACCGGCGGAGTGCTTCTGATGGCGGGCACCCTGGCCGCGCTGCCCCTGGTGCGCTCGCTGCCCGCGCTGTACGCGTTCTACCTCGTGCTGGGCATCGGCTACGGCGGCGCGGCGCTGATCCCGGGCACCACCGTCGTGGCGCGCTGGTTCACCACGAAACGCGCCACGGCGATGTCGATCGCGTCGACCGGCAACTCCTTCGGCGCCATCGTGCTGACCCCGCCGGCGGCGCTGCTGGTCGGCCACCTGGGGCTGGACGCGTCGTCGCGCTGGATGGCGCTGGCGGTGCTGATCGGCGCCCTGCCGGTCACCTGGTTGGTGGTGCGCTCGTGGCCGCGGGAAATGGGCCTGGCGGCCCTCGGCGAAGCTGTCCCCCTGCCAGGCGGCAACCCGCCACCCACGAGCGACGCCGACTACCGCACCGCGGTGCGCTCCCGCTACTACCGCATGTTCGGGCTCGCGTTCATGCTGGGCATGGCCGCCCACGTCGGCGGCCAGACCCACCTCTACAACCTGCTGATGCAACGCCAGAACGACGCGGCTTTCGCCGGCACCGCCATCGCGATGATGGCGACCTGCAGCGTGCTCGCGCGCTTCGCCGCGGTGGCCGCCCTGGCCCGCATCTCCACGCGCAGCTTCATCATGGTGCTGCTCGCGCTGCAGGGCGTGGCCCTGGCGGGCTGCGGCCTGGCGCCGAACACCGCGGTGCTGATGCTGTGCATCGCCGTGTTCGGCTCGACGCTGGGCAACTTCATCACCGCGCAGTCGCTGCTGCTGGCCGAGGCCTTCGGGGTGTCTGCGTACGCACGCCTGTACGGCATGTCGCGCGTGGTGGGAACACTGGGCGTGCTGTTCGGGCCCGGCCTGATGGGACTGCTGTACGTGCACGAGCACGGCTACGTGACGCCCTACCTGGCGGTGGCCGCAGTGTCGATCAGCGGCATCGCGGCACTGGCGTCGACGGGCCCCTCGCCGAGCAGGGCCTCGGCGACGAAGCGTTCGAGCTGAACCCCGGCTGCAGCGGCATGAGGTCAGTCGTCTCCGGGGCCGATGTTCATCCGCCGGAATTCACGCCAGACGCGGACGGGCGACTCGCCGGATAGCAGTCGATCGACCACTTCAGCGGGAATCGTCTCTTCATCGCCAGAGGCGATGCGTCGAGCGGCACGGCGCAGGGCGTCGGCGTCGCGTGCGTCCTCGGCAAACTCGAGCAGCGCGCGGTACTCGTCGATCGGCAGGTTCTAGTAGTGCGGCGGCAGCTCGTCGCGCAGGCTGCGCAACGCGCCGCCTTCCCCCGCATCGCGCAACTGCTGCCGCAGCGCGACCAGTTCGCGCAGCAGCAGGTCGATCTGCTCCTGCTGGCGGAACACGGTTTCGTTCAGCCGGTCGACCAGGTCCTCGGTGAAGGCGAGCTTCACTTCGAGTTCGGTGAGGCGGTGCTCGACCGTGTTCGCGTCGGCCCCGGAAGTCTGGCCGGGCTGCGATGTGCGTTGCTGAATGATGTGCTCCCTCTGTCGCGACCCGCCGAGCCGAGTGCGCAGTGTAGCCCGCGGTCCGACCGGATCGCCGACGCGCCACGCCCCGCCCGGGATCGGTTGATTCATCTCATTGACCCGCCGCTGCCGCGGTGCCTGAATCGTCGATTTCCCGATCCGCCCATCGAAAGGCCCCGGCATGGACTTCAGCGACACCCCCGAAGAGGCAGCGTTCCGCGCCGAGGTCCGCGCCTTCCTGGAAGCCAACGCGAAGCACAAGCCCCCGGGCCAGACCTCGACGCGGCCGCGCGACATGGACCGCCCCGAGGCGCTGGAACAGGCGCGCGCCTGGCAGGTGAAGAAAGCCGCGGCCGGCTTCGTCGGCATCACCTGGGACCGCAGGCACGGAGGCCGCGGCGGCACGCAGATCCAGCAGGTGATCTACCATCAGGAGGAATCCGCCTTCGACGTGCCGCGCGGCTTCTTCGAGCGCAGCATCGACATCTACATTCCGACGATCATCGCCTACGCCGCGCAGGCGCAGATCGATCGCTACGTGCCGGCGGCCGTGCGCGGCGACGAGATCTGGTGCCAGCTGTTCTCCGAGCCCTCGGCCGGCTCGGACCTGGCCGCGCTGCGCACGAAGGCGGTGCGCGACGGCGACGACTGGATCGTCAACGGCCAGAAGATGTGGACCTCGCGCGCGCACTTCTCCGACTTCGGCCTGCTGGTGGCCCGCACCGATCCGACCTTGCCCAAGCACGCCGGCCTGACCTTCTTCTTCGTCGACATGCGCACTGCCGGCATCGACATGCACCGGATCAAGCAGATCGGCGGCGCCAAGGACTTCAACGAGGTGTTCTTCACCGACGTGCGCATCCCGGACAGCCAGCGGCTGGGCGAAGTGAACGGCGGCTGGAAGGTGGCGATGGCCACGTTGCAGAACGAGCGCCTGGCCGCCAGCGAGGTGCTGGGCCCCGACGTCGAGGACCTGATCGCGATGGCGCGCGCGCTCGTGGTCGACGGCGAAGCCGCGATTGCAGATTCAGCGGTGCGCGACAGGCTGGCGACCTGGCTGGTGCAGACCCAGGGCCTGAAGTACACCCGGTTTCGCACGATGACGGCGCTGTCGCGCGGCAAGCTGCCCGGACCCGAGGCCTCGATCGGCAAGGTGGTGGCCGCGTCCAAATTGCAGGACATCGCTTCCTTCGGCATCGACCTGCTGGGCATGTCCGGCGCGGTGATGGACCCGGACCTGGCGCCGATGCAGGCCTGGTTCCAGGAGGCGCTGCTCTATGCGCCGGGGCGGCGCGTGGCCGGCGGCACCGACGAGATCCTGCGCAACATCATCGCCGAGCGCGTGCTGGGACTGCCCGCCGACGTGCGGCTGGACAAGGACCTGCCGTTCAACGAACTGTCGGGTCCGCCGCGCGGCAGAAGGCCCTGAGCGCCGGTTCACGAACCAGTCTTCGCCATGCGCCCCGCGCCGCAACGATGCACTGCACTGCGTCGAGGCCATCGCCCGGCTTCGGACCGACTGCGGTAGTCTGCGCATCAAACCCGCCCGCCCATACGCTTCCAAGGAGCCGAGCCTTGATCGAACTGCTCACCGACCCCCAGGTGTGGATCGCGTTTGCCACCCTCACCGCGCTCGAACTGGTGCTCGGCATCGACAACATCATCTTCATCTCGATCCTGGTCGACAAGCTGCCGCCGGCGCGGCGCGAAACGGCGCGGCGGCTGGGTCTCGTGATGGCGATGGGGATGCGCATCGGCCTGCTGCTGGTGCTCGCCTGGATCGTCGGGCTGGTGGATCCTCTGTTCACCGTGCTGGGCCAGGAGATCTCCGGCCGGGACCTGATCCTGATCGCCGGCGGCCTGTTCCTGGTCTGGAAGAGCACCACCGAGGTCCACGGGGCGCTGGAAGGAGAGGAAGGCGTCAAGACCAGCGCCGTGCAGGCCACGTTCACCGCAGTGATCCTGCAGATCATGGTCATCGACCTGGTGTTCTCGCTGGACTCGATCATCACCGCGGTCGGCATGGTCGACGACGTGCGCATCATGATCGCCGCAGTGATCGTGTCGGTGGCGCTGATGATGCTGTTCGCGCGCTCGATCGGCGACTTCGTGTCGGCGCATCCCAGCATCAAGATGCTGGCGCTGTCCTTCCTGGTCGTGGTCGGCGTGGTGCTGATCGCCGAAGGGTTCGATCACCACGTGCCGAAAGGCTACGTGTACTTCGCGATGGCCTTCTCGGTGGGCGTGGAGCTGCTGAACATCCGCGCCCGCAAGCGCTCGAAGAAGCCGGTCGAGCTGCACAGCCCGTACCGGGAGCCGGAGCAGCACTAGCATTCGGCCCCCTCGAGGGCCGTCGGGAATGGAGTAGAGTCGAAACAGACCGGCGGGCGGGCACCCGGCACGCCCCCTCAACCCAGGAGGAGCCAACGTGTTCCCTGAATTCCGCGATCTGATCACCCGCCTGAAGACCACCGATCGCCACTTCCTGCACCTGTTCGACAAGCACAACGCGCTCGACCAGAAGATCAAGAACATGGAAGACCACGTCGAGCCCGGCACGCACGAACAGATCGAGACGCTGAAGAAGGAGAAGCTGCACCTGAAGGATCAGCTGTACGTGATCCTGAAGAAGGCGAACGGCACGCACGGCTGAACGGACGCTCCTGCCCGGCAGCGCACGGCCGCGCGTCGTCACCGCGAAATGGCAGCCGCCTCGTCCGGGGCGGTGCTACATTGCCGCATGAACAAACGAATCCTGCTCGCCAAACGCCCCGTCGGCTGGCCCGACGAATCCTGCTTCCGGATCGAGGACTGCGCCGAGCCCGACTGCGGCCCGCAGGACGTGCTGGTCCAGTCCGTCTACCTGTCGCTCGACCCCTATCTTCGCGGCCGCATGAACGAAGGCCCCTCGTACGCGCCCGGCTTTGCGCTCGACCAGCCGATCGTGTCGCGCGTGGTCGCGCGCGTGATCGAGTCGAGGAACGCGCGCTTCGCCGTCGGCGACTTCGTCTGGGGCTTCCTGCCCTGGGCGCTGCGCAGCGTGGCGCCGCGCGGCGAAGGACTCAACCGCATCGACCCCGCGCTGGGGCGGCCCAGCCTCGCCATCTCGGCACTGGGCATGCCCGGGCTCACCGCCTGGGTCGGCGCCATCGAGCTCGGCCTGCCCGCGCCCGGAGACACGGTCTACATCTCCTCTGCCGCGGGCGCGGTCGGCCAGCTGGCCGGGCAGTTCGCCAGGCGCGCCGGCGCGCGCGTGGTGGGATCCGCCGGCAGCGACGACAAGGTCGCCTACGTGCTCGAGAAGTGCGGCTTCGACGCCGCGTTCAACTACAAGACCACCGACATGGACGCGGCGCTGCGCGAACTGTGCCCGCGCGGCATCGACGTCTACTTCGACAACGTGGGCGGCAGCACGCTGGAGGCGGCGCTGCGCCACGCCAACGTCGCCGCGCGCTTTCCGGTGTGCGGCATGATCTCGGCCTACAACGACACCGAGGACCGCGGCGTGCGCGGCCTGCAGGCCATCGTCTCCAAGCGCATCGCGATGACCGGCTTCATCATCTACGACCACGTGCACAAGCTGCCGGCCTACCAGGCCCGCGTGGCGCCGTGGTTCCGCAGCGGCGAGATGAGCTTCCACGAGGACATCGTCGACGGCATCGAGAAGGCGCCGTCCGCGCTGATCGGGATGATGAAGGGCGCGTCGATCGGCAAGCGCCTGGTGCGGGTGGCGCCGGAATAGGCATGCACCGGTTCGCGGCCAGAGCCGGCCCTGAACGAAAGTGAGGTCACGATGAAGATCCTGTTGAAAATCGCGGCAGCGTCGATGGCGCTCGCGACGGCCGCCGTGGCCCCCACGGCCAGGGCCCAGGCCTCCGACGCCTACCCCACCAGGCCGATCAAGATGATGATCGCGTTCCCGCCCGGCGGGCCCACCGACGTGAACGCGCGCCAGTTCGCGCAGGCGATGAGCGAGCAGCTCGGCCAGCCGGTGCTGGTCGAGAACCGCCCCGGCGCCGGCGGCAACATCGCGACGAACGCCGTGATGGCCGCACCCAACGACGGCTACACCATCCTGTACAACACGTCGTCGCTGGTGCTGGGCGCGCTCCTCTACCAGTCCGCGAAGCACGACCCGCTGAAGGACTTCGCGCCGATCGCGCGCACGGTGGCCACGCCGCTGGTGCTGACGGTGAACCCGTCGCTCCCGGTCAGGAACGTGCGCGAGCTGATCGCGCTGGCGAAAAAGGAGCCGGGCAAGCTCAACTACGCGTCGTCGGGCGCCGGCGTTATCGACCACCTGGCAACCGCCATGATGGCGACACGCCTGGACATCAAGATCGAGCACGTGCCCTACAAGGGCACGGCACCGGCGCTCACCGACCTGATCGGCGGCAACACGCAGATGTTCCTGACCACGATCAACACCGTGCTGCCGTTCGTGAGGGACAAGCGCCTGGTCGCGCTGGCGGTCGCGTCGCGCGCGCGCTCGCCGCTGCTGCCGGACGTGCCGACGCTGTCCGAGGCCACCGGCCTCGCCGACCTGGAGATGACGGCGTGGAACGGTCTGGTCGCGCCCGCAGGCACGCCGCCGGCCATCGTCGCCAAGCTGAACGCCGCCGTCAACACGGCGCTGAGCCAGCCCGCGTTCCAGGAGAAGATGCGCGCCATGGGCGTCGAGATGAACGGCGGCACGCCGGCGGAATACGCTGCCTTCCTCGCGTCGGAAACGAAGCGGCTCAGCGAAGCGATCCAGCAGGCGGGAGTGCCGAAGCAGTGAGGCGAGGCACGCCCCCGAGGAAACCGGCGCGTTCCTGATCCGAGGGTGTCAGGCCGCGGGCACTGCGCCCGCGGTCGCTGCGCCGACCCCGGCGAGCCCCGGCAGCGCCCTCAGGTGCGCCTGCGCCGAGGCGCGGACGCGGCCGGCGATGGCGATGGACGCCGGTGCGCTCCAGCATCCGCGCGAACTCCGCCTGCAGCTGGGCACCCGTCACCGCCATCAGCCGCTCCAGCCGCTCGGCGTGCGAGCGCACCCGGCCCAGCGCGAAGACGTCGAGCGCCGCCTCTTCGAGCCGCCGGTACGGCCGCTCCTGCACGTGCAGCCGCCGCACCGCGATCTGGTTGCGGGCCCGCTCCAGGCCGACCGCATCGATGGCGCCCGCCTGCGCGCGCAGCAGGCGCACGAGTTCGGTGCCGAAGGTCTCGACGTTCTCCGGCGCCATCGACGCCTCGACCACGAACTGCCCGGCGAGATCGCTGATGTCGGTCGAGCACGCGGCGTAGTAGACCAGTCCGCGGCGCTCGCGGATCTCGTCCATCAGCGGCGAGCTCATCCCCTCGCCGAACAGTGTCGAGGCCACGACGCGCCACGTGATGCGCGTCGTCGGTCGACGGCGGCACCGGGAAGCCGAACACCACGTGCGACTGGCTGACGCCCGCCATGCGCCGCGCGGCGAAGCCCCCATGCCAGACCGGCGGCGCGACCCGGTTCTCGCTGCCGCGAGCCATCGCGCCGAAAGCCGCCTCGGCTTCGCGCGCGATCTCGTCCGCGTCGATGCGCCCGGCCGCGGCGACCACCACGTTGACGCCCGACTGCTGCCGCCGCACGAAGGCCACCAGGTCGTCGCGCGTGAAGCGCTCGATGTTGCGGCGCAGCCCGATCACCGGCTGCGCGAGCGGGTGGTTGCCGTAGCAGACCTTGTCGAACAGCCGGTAGGCCATCGCGTACGCGTCGTCGTCGTCCTCGGCCAGCTCCTGCAGGATCACCTGGCGCTCGCGCTCCAGCTCGGCCTGCGGAAAGCTGCCGTTCTGCACGATGTCGGCCAGCATTCGCACGAAGCGCCCCGCGTCGCGCGCCAGCCCGCGCATGTGGTACGCGGTGTGGTCCTTGTCGGTGTGCGCGTTGACCTCTGCGCCGAGGCGCTCGGCATCCAGGTTGATCTGTCTGGCAGTCGCGCGTGGCCGTGCCCTTGAACGCCATGTGCTCGACGACGTGGCTGATGCCGCTCATCGCATGGCGCTCGTGCGCGCTGCCGGTGCGCACGAAGATGCTGACGCTGGCGCTGTCGAGGTGAGGGAGGAACGAGGTGACGACGCGCACGCCGTTGGCGAGAGACTCGACGCGGGGTTCGGATTGGGCGGGCAGACGTGCGGTCATGAAGTCGATGGTGGCTCCGGAAAGTGTAGCCGACCCCAACCGGGCCGGGCGTGTAGCCAACCCCAACCGGGCGGGGGCCGGACCGCAGCGCGGCGCCCGGCCGTCCGGCGCTGCCCGCTGTTAAACTCCGTGCCGGGTGTTCAGGACGCCCTCCTCGCGAAAGCGCAAGCACCTCCGACGCAAGCGACACGCTTGCATACCCTCCGTGGCCAGCAGCGAGATCGGCCACACGACATCGGAGATGGTATGCACAAGCCCGCCCCGTACGATTCCACGGCCGCCCGTTCGGCCCGACCCCCCGCCGAAATCGCCGCCGTCGACGCGGTGCTGCGCGAAGCCAGACGCCTGCATCACGCCGCGACCTCCGACTCGCTCGCGACGTCCCTGCCGGTCCTCAGGAGGCTGCTGGCCAGCGGCGCGCTGCAGAGCGCCTCGTTGCCCGAACTGTTCCGCCGGCGCGCCGGGGTGCAGCGCAAGCACGTGCTGCGCATGCTGGCGCGGGAAGCGGGTTTCGACAGCTGGGAAGCCTGGCGTCCCACGCTCGACTCGGGACACGCATCGGCGCTGATGCAGGAACACGCGCTGCGCAGGGACACAGGCACCCTGCATCTGTGGTTCCGCAGCGAAGCCGAGGCGCACGCCTTCGCCGACCGGCACGGCGGCACTCCGGTGCGCCTGGGCGCCCACGCCGTGGTCGCTCCAGCGCAGGCGCTCGAAATCGAGGCCGATCGTGGCTGAGTACCGCTTTCTGCCTCGTGCACGCGGGCCGGCGAGCTTGGCCTTAGACTGCATGTTCCCAGTGGCCAACTCTCCACGGAGCGCACCGTCATGACGCGTGACAACCACTTCGCCGGCAGCGTCGACGCCGCCTGGCTGGCCGGGCACACGGAAGACGTCCTCGAGCCCGACCTGCCGATCGTCGACGCGCACCATCACCTGTGGGTGGCCAACGGCCAGCCGTACCTGCTGCCCGAGCTGCTCGCCGACGTCGGCTCGGGGCACGACATCCGCGCCACCGTGTTCGCCGAGTGCCGTGCGATGTACCGTGCCGACGGCCCGGAGGAATGGCGCTCGCTGGGCGAGACCGAGTTCGTGACGGGCGTGACGGGCGTGTCGGCGATGGGCGCCAGCGGCGCCTTCGGCCGCACGCGGGTGTGCGCGGCAATGTTCGGCTACGTGGACCTGCGCCTCGGCGACCGCGTGAAACCCATCCTCGAAGCCCACCTCACCGCGAGCGGACACCGCTTCCGCGGCATCCGCTTCTCGACCGCCTGGGACGCGAGCGAGCGGCTGCACCGGGCGGTGCCCGAACCCGAGCTGCTGCGCGATGCGCGCGTGCGGCAAGGCGTCGCGTGCCTCGGCCCACTCGGCCTGTCGCTGGATGCCTGGGTCTACCACCCACAGCTCGACGAGGTCTCGGAACTCGCCGCCGCCTTCCCGCACACGACGATCGTCCTGAACCACATCGGCGTTCCGATCCTGGGCGGGCCCTACGCCAGCAGGCGCGACGAAGTCATCGCGACCTGGAAGGCCGGCATGGCCCGGCTGGCGAAGCATCCGAACGTGGTGGTCAAGGTGGGCGCGATCCCGATCAGGCTGCCCGGCGCTCCCGCCGCGGCAAAGGCCGCCGGGCCGGCCGTGCCGCCTTCGTCCGAGACCGTGGCGGCCGCCTGGAAACCGTTCGTCGAGACCTGCGTCGAGCTGTTCGGCGCCGACCGCTGCATGTTCGAGAGCAACTTTCCGGTGCAGAAGCGGTTCTGCAGCTACCAGGTGGTGTGGAACGCGTTCAAGCGCGTTACCGCCAGCGCATCGACCGACGAGAAGACAGCGCTGTTCGGCGGTACGGCGGCGCGCGCGTACCGGCTGCCGGCAGCGCTCGTCGCACGAGCTTCAGGAGACCCGACACCATGATCAAGGCCATCGTCACCGGACACACCCGCGGCCTCGGCGCCGCAATCGCCGCGCAGCTGCTCGACCGAGGCATCCCCGTGCTCGGCCTCGCCCGCGCGCACAGCCCCGGGCTCGCGGGCCGTCATCCCGATCTTCTCGAACAGGTCGGGATCGACCTGGCGGACTCCGCGGCGCTCGCGCAGTGGCTGGGCAGCGGCGCGCTCGATGCGTGGCTGTCCGACGCCGGCACGGCGCTGCTCGTCAACAATGCCGGCGTCGTTCAGCCGATCGGCCCGCTGCAGACGCAGGACATCGCCGCCGTCGCCAGTGCGATCGCGCTGAACGTCGCCGCGCCGCTGATGCTGTCCGCCGCGTTCGCCGCGCGCAGCCGCAAGGGGGCGGACTGCCGCATCCTGAACGTGTCGAGCGGCGCCGGGCGCAACGCCTATCCCGGCTGGTCGGTGTACTGCGCCACCAAGGCCGCGCTCGATCACCACGCGCGGGCGGTCGTGCTCGACCAGTCGCCCGGGGTGCGGATCTGCAGCCTGGCGCCCGGCGTGATCGACACCGACATGCAGGCCGAGATCCGGTCGACCGGCCTGGAGCGATTTCCGATGCGGGAACGCTTCGAGGCGATGAAGCGCGACGGCGCGCTGGCCAGCGCGCAGGACAGCGCCGGCCGGATCGTCGACCATCTGCTCGGCGACGCGTTCGGCGCGGCGCCGGTGGCGGATCTGCGGGAACTGAAGTAGTGCGCATCCCCCGCGCGACGCAATCCCGAGGACCGGATCGCCACGACCACCCTGAACCGTCCGGACCGGACGAACGCCTGGACGCCCACGCTGGAGGCCGAGTTCCGGTCGGCGCCGGCGGGCGATCGAACACCGCACCATGGAGCTCCGAATGAACACGCACCAACAATCGGGCGACGACCGCCCCGCTCCCCTGCCGCTGGTCGGCATCAAGGTCATCGAGATCGCCCAGAACCTGGCCGGCCCGTACGCGAGCGAGATCCTCGCAGCCATGGGCGCCGACGTGCTCAAGGTCGAGCGCCCGGAGGGCGGTGACGACGCGCGCGGCTGGGGCCCGCCGTTCTGGAAGGGTTCATCGCCCGCATTCCAGGCGATGAACTGGAACAAGCGCGGCATCACGCTCGATCTGAAGGACCCGGCCGCGATCGAATGGCTGAAGGCGCGCCTGGCCGAGTCGGACGTGCTGATCCAGAACCTGCGTCCGGGCACGCTGGACGAACTCGGACTGGACGCCGCGACGCTCGCGCGCCTCAATCCGAGGCTCGTCTACTGCTCGCTGTGGGCGTACGGGCACAAGGGCCCGATGCGTCTGCTGCCCGGGTACGAGCCAATGATGCAGGCCTTCTCGGGCATCTTCAGCGTCAATGGCGCCGAGGACGGACCCACGGCCCGCGTCGGCATGCAGGTGCTCGATCTCGGCACCGGCGTGTGGGCCGCGCTCGGCTGCATCGCCGCGCTCCATCGCCGGCACGCGACCGGCAAGGGCGGCACCGTCGACGCATCGCTGTTCGAGACCGCGCTCGGCTGGCTCGGCCTGCACTTCGCCACGATGCACGTGACGAACAAGCTGCCCGAGCGCCACCGCAGCGGCAACGCGCGGCTGATCGTCTTCGAGGCGTTTGCCACGCGCGACGGCGAGATCGTCGTCGCCGCCGCGAACGACCGGCTGTTCGCGAAACTGGCGGTCGAAATCGGACACCCCGAATGGGCGAAGGACCCGCGCTACGCGACCAACGCGCTGCGCATCGACCATCGCGACCATCTGATCGGGGAGATCGCCGCCGTGCTGCGCACCCGCGACTCGCAGGAGTGGATCGCACGACTCGAGGCGATCGGCGTGCCCTGCTCTCCGATCAACGATCTGCGCCAGGTCGAGCAGCAGCCTCAGACCGAGGCGATCGGCATGTTCACGGAGGTCCCCGACAACGGGCTGCGGGTGATCGGCCTGCCGGTGTCGCTCGACGGGGAGCGGCCGACGGTGCGCCATCGCGCGCCCGAACTCGGCGAGCACAACGCGCTCTTCGGACTGCCGCCGCAGGTGCGCAGCGACGGGTAGCGCTGACGCGAGCGGCGGGGCTACGCGGGCGGGCGTGCTGCGGGGACGTCGCCCGCGCCGCGCGCCGCGCGCAGGCTGTGCCCGGGCTCAGTGCGCCCTGGCCACCGCCTTCGACGCGTGCGCGCAGCACCCGCCCCGCGCGCTCGCCGGTGAGCTCGCCGTCGAGCAGCTTCACTTTCCCGTTGACCAGCGTCGCCTTGTAGCCGACCGCGCGCTGCACGTAGTGCGGCGCGCCGCCGGGAAACTCGTGCGCGATCTCGGGCTGCAGCTCGCCGATGCGGGCCGCGTCGAAGACGTTGACGTCGGCGCGCATGCCCGGGGCCAGCACACCGCGATCGCTCAGCGCGAGCACGCGCGCGGGTGCCGACGTCATCCGGCGCACCCCCTCTTCGAGCGTGTACAGGCCCGTCTCGCGCACCCAGTGCGACAGGATGAACGTCGACCAGCCCGCGTCCATCACCTGCGACACGTGCGCGCCGGCGTCGCCCAGGCCCGGCAGGCAGTTGGGGCTGCTGATCAGGTGCGCCAGGCCGTCCATGTCGGGGTTGAACATGCGCAGCGTGAACAGCGCGCGGCCCTGCGTCTCGAGCGTGATGCGCAGGAAGGTGTCCGACCAGTGCTCGCCGGCCTTCGCGGCCATCGCGATCAGCTGCATCTCCTCGCCGGCCGCGTAGTCCGGCGTCGTGCCGTTGCCCATGTAGTAGACCTTCTCGACGCTGGCGCCGAGGATGCGCGGGAAGCCGTGCTGCTTCGCCTCCTCGACGAGCACGGCGCGCATGCCCGCGTCGCGGATCGCCGCCAGCCGCTCGGCGAACGGCAGCGCGCGCAGGCGGTTCCAGGTCGCGCCGCGGTTGGCGATCGGCAGGCCCGACTGCAGGCCGAACACCAGGCCCGAACTGCGCACCTGCGCCAGCCCGGTGACGTCGCGGCCGACGCAGAACGCCTCCAGCGCCTGGCGCCGCTCGCGACCGTCCGAGCCGCCGGGACCGGTGTTGTAGCTGAAGAGCACGCGGCTGCCGCCCTGGTCGGTCATCGCGCGCAGCACTTCGAAGTCGGCGCCCACCGCCTGCATCAGCCCGCCGCGCGGCGCCACCGCGCGCGCGATCTCGACGAGTTCGCCGTGCTCGGCGAAAGTGCCCGGGATCGCGCGGCCATCGGGCAGCTTGTGCGCGGCGAAGCGATTGGTGGAGAAGCCCATCGCGCCGCGGTCGATCGACTCGGCCGACCAGACGCGCCATCGTGCGGCGCTCCGCTTCGGTGGCCTGCTCCTCGACCGCACGCTCGCCCATCACGTAGAAACGCAGGGCACTGTGTCCGACGAGCCCGCAGATGTTGATGCCGGGGTCGAGGCGGTCGATCGAGTCGAGGTAGCCGCCGTAGTCTTCCCAGTCCCAGGGCAGCCCCGACAGGATCGCGTCGCGCGGGATGTCCTCGACGGTTTCCATCATGCCGGCCAGAAGTTCGCGGTCCTGCGGTTTGCACGGCGCGAAGGTGACGCCGCAGTTGCCGAGCAGCGCGGTGGTGACGCCGTGCCAGCCGACCGGCAGGCAGTCGGGATCCCAGCCGATCTGCGCGTCGAGGTGCGTGTGGATGTCGACGAAGCCGGGCGAGACCGTCATCCCGTCGGCGTCGATCTCGCGCTTTCCCGCGCCGTCGACGGTGCCGACCGCGGTGACGATACCGTCGTCGATGCCGACGTCGCCTCGAAAAGCCGGCTTGCCGGTGCCGTCGACGATCTGACCGCCGCGGATGACGATTTCGTGTGCCATGGGAGCGTCTCCTGGAGTTGCCGTCGTGCGAAGGGACCGGCCGATGGCGTACGGCCGGTCCCCGATTCGTCCAAGAGTGATGGTCACCCAGCGGGGGTGTCAAGCGTGGCCTCATGCCGACGGGGAAACGATTTCGCCGACCGCAACTCGATGCCTTCCTACGGTGCACGCTGGTACGAAGGCGCGGGCTGATCAGGATGAAGTTTCGGCTGCCGCAACAGCTCGGGGCGGGACGCAGTCGACGCGCTGGCACTGCAACGCGCGGGCGTCCCGGCGCGGTCGTGCTTCAGCGCGTCAGCACCTCCCGGATCGCGGCCTCGATGCGCGCCCGCCCAGGCAGCACCTCGTCCTGCAGCGGCGCGGGCCGCCTCGGCGCTAACTGCGGCGGGTCGCGGCGGGTCGCGGCAGGCGGTGGCGGGGTGGGAGTGATGGCTGCGGCGGTCGGCCCTTCGGGCCGACTTTCCTGCGCTGCTCGCCTTGGGCTGGTGCGGCGTGACTCGCTTCGCGCCCTTCGTGCGCTGCGCTCAGACAGGACGCCGCAAGTCAGAGGTACGAAGCGCGCTGCGCGCGCCCAGCCCAAGCCTGCGCTGCTCGGCGCCGCAGACATCACTCCCGCCCCGCCACCACCTGCCGCTCCGAGTGATGTCGGATGCGTGCGAAGAGCCCGATTGCGCGGATCGGTCTTCGCCGCAGGGCTCGAGCATTTCGAGTGCTTGCGAGCAGCGAATTGCGCTCCGAGGCGTCGACGCGTTGAGACGTTTACGTGGCCCTCTTCGCAGTCAACTGCTGTGTCGGCGAAGGCGCGGGGGGCGGGTCGGCGGCGGGGGCGTGTGCGCAGCCGAGGCGCGCAGGGTTCCTGGCCGGCGCGCGCAGCGCGCTCCATTCATCTGACTTGCGGCGCCCTGTCTGAGCGTAGCTCACGAAGTGAGCGCAGCGAGTCGCGCCGCCCGGCCAGGCACCCGAGCACCGAGGGCACCCCTGCGCAGCAGGGGCCAGCACCCGCCCCCGCCGCCGACCCGCCCCCCGCGCCTTCGCCCGCTCGAACCGACGCACGCAGAAGCGTTGCCAGACATCAGCCCTGCGCCGCGCGCGCGCCCGTGAACACGCGCGCGAACGCGGCTGCCGCATCCGCCGCTTCGGCCATCAGCCTCCCGACGATCACCCCCGCCGGTTCGATCGCATCGGCGAAGCCGCCTGCCGGCCCCAGCGACACGATGCCTTCTTCGACCTGGCCGCCGCGGTACACGCGTTCCCTGGTGCGCGAAGACAGGATCAGGTCGCCGAACGCCTCGTGCGAGCGAGCGCCCGCCGCCTCGAGCCGCTGCACCTCGCGCGCCGTTTCGTTGACCATCACGCGCCAGGTGTTGTTCAGCGATGCCAGGACCGTGGTGGAGCAGTGCTCGTCGAGTTCGACGATGCGCCGCTTCAGCGCATCGTGCACGTCGGCCTCGCTGGCCACCATGAAGCGGCTGCCCATCACGACGCCTTGCGCGCCCATCGCGAGCGCGGCCGCGATCTGCCCGCCGCAGCCGATGCCGCCGCCGAGCACGAGCGGAATCTTCACCCGCTGCAGCGCCGCGGCACCGTTGACGAAAGTCGGCAGCTGATTCGCGCCCGGATGGCCGCCTTCCTCCATGCCCACCAGCGCCACCGCGTCCACGCCGATCCGCTCCGCGGTCAGCGCGTGCCGCACGCTCGGGCACTTGTGGATCAGGATCGCGCCGCCGTGGTGAATCGACTCGACGAACTCCTCGGGCGAAGTGCCCGCGCTCTCGAAGTGACGCACGCCCTCTTCGAGGGCGATGTCGATCCAGGCGGGGGCGTCCCTGTTCCACCCCGGACGGCGCGAGATCGTCAGGTTCACGCCGAAGGCCCGCCCGTCGGTGAGCGCGCGGCAGCGGCGCAGGTCGCGCCGGTATTCGTCCAGGCTGTCGAAGGAGCGGGGCGTGATGAAGCCCATCGCGCCGGCGTTGACCACCGCCGCCACCAGCCCGGACTGGCCCAGGTGATGCATGCCGCCCAGCAGAATCGGATGGTCGATGCCGAACAGCTCCGTGACGCGGGTGCGGAAGACGGGCCGGGTCATCGCAGCAGCTCGCGCGTCGCGGCCTGCGCCGCTGCGTATTCGGCCGCCAGGCGATCGATCAGCTGCGCCGCGGGCACCACCGCATCGACCCCGGAAACGGTGTGGCCCGCGCTCCAGATGTCGACCCAGCGCTTCGGACCCTGTGCGTCCTTCGAGTGTTCGCCGAACAGCTCGCGGGCCCGTTCCGGTGTCACCGGACCGGCCAGCGCCTGCGGGTCGAGGCCGGCGGCGACGATCGACGGGCGCAGCATGTTGGTGTCGAGGCCGGTGAACGCGCGCGTCAGCATCACGTCGTCCAGCCGGCTGTCGACCAGCATCGCCTTGTAGCGCTCGGCCGCCATGCTCTCGGGCGTGGCGATGAAGCGCGTGCCCATCATGCCGAGGTCGCAGCCGAGCACGCGCGCGGCCCACAGCGCCGCGCCGTCCGAGATGCCGCCCGACAGCACCAGCGGGCCGTCGTACATCGCGCGCACCGCCCGCGCGAACGACATGCCGTTGACCCAGCCGGTCTGCCCGCCGGCTCCGGCGCTCAGCAGCACCAGTCCGTCGGCGCCCACCGCCAGCGCCTTCTCGGCGTGGCGGACCGAGGCCACGTCGGCGAACACGAGGCAGCCGATGTCGTGCAGCGGCCGGATCACCGCCTCGGGCGAGCCGACGCTGGCGATCACCATCTCCACCTTGTGCCTGACCAGGACCTCGACGTCGCTGGCGAGCACGTCGGGTTGCCGGCGCATGATGATGTTGGGGCACACCGGCGCGGTCGGCCCGTCGACGCGGGCGCAGTCGTCGGCGATGCGGGTCAGCCAGGCATCGAGTTCCTCCGACGAGCGCGCGTTGACCGTGGGAAAGGACCCGATCACGCCGCTGCGGCAGGCGGCCGACACCAGGTCGGGGCCGGAGACGCGCAGCATCGGCGCGGCGATCAGCGGAATCTTCAGGCGTGAGGCAATCGAGGCGGGCAGGGTCATCGGCGGTCTCCGCAAGGTGCGTCGGGTGTCGGCCGGCCGGACGTCGGGTGAGCGGCCGGCGGGGTTCAGGTGGGCGCGCTCGACGAGGGCTCCGGCGCGAGGCCCTTGTGGAGCACGGCGATCGCCGCGTCGGCGACACGCGCGAGGTCGACACGCTCGGGATCGATCAGCCACTGCGCGACGACGCCGCGCAGCATGCCGAAGATCATGACGGCCAGCGATTCGACGTCGACCCCGGGGTCGATCTCGCCGCGCTGGATCGCGATCCGGATCTGCTCCTCGAACATCTGCAGCGAGCCCTGGTTCAGCGGACGTACTTCCTCGAGCAGCTCGGGCATCGAGGAGATGGACTCGGCCCACAGCGCGTGCATCGCACGCGCTCCCGGCCCATCCATCGACAG
>CAWKFK010000011.1:0-318163 GCA_963849015.1 uncultured beta proteobacterium | reverse complement strand
CGGGCGCCAGGCCCGGAACACCTCGGCCAGCTTCGCGCGGTCGCGCAGCGCCATGTAACCGCTGACCAGCGCAGTCTGCACCGCGAGCGACCAGACGAGCGTGACGGTGGCGCGCAGGAAGAACGGCGCGTCGCCCAGCGCCTGAACCGCCCCGCGAAAGCCGACCGCCGACAGCGCGAACGCCGCGCCGGACGCGATGCCGAGCAGCGCCGGGCGCAACGCGGCGGAGCCCCCGGCACCGGACGCCGCGCCCGCCGGCGCGCCCGGCGAGGACGGCGAAGCCGCGCGCGCCGGCAGCGACATCAGCAGCACGCCGCCGGTCGCGACGATCACCGCTGCCAGCGCCGAGCCGCGCAGCGCCTCGCCGAGGAACAACAAGCCGAACAGCGCAATCTGCACCGGCTCGGTCTTGACGTAGGCGATCGCGACGACGAAGGAACGCTCGCGCATCGCGGCCAGCATCAACGCGGTGCCCGCCGTCTGGCCGATCGCGCCCAGCAGCAGCCAGCCGGGGAAGGCGCCCGCGAGCTCGACCGCAGCCGGCCCGGTGATCGCCCGGACGACGACCAGGAACAGCAGCGCGAACGGCAGGCCGTACAGGAAGCGGACGTTGGTCGCGCCGATCGTGCCGAGGCGCTCGGTCAGAGAGCGCTGCATCGCATTGCGCACGGTCTGCACGGCAGTGGCGCCGACCGTGCATGCCGCCCACAGCCAGCCGGGGACGTCGGTCATCGGCGCCAACGCTCGGCAGCCGCGTCGTCCGACGCGCGCGCATCGACCCAGCGCTCGCCCTGCGGTGTGCGCTCTTTCTTCCAGAACGGCGCGCGCGTCTTCAAGAAGTCCATGATGAATACGCAGGCGGCGAATGCCTCGCCGCGATGCGCCGACGTGACGGCGACCAGCACCATCTGGTCGAGCGGTTGCATCTCGCCGACGCGATGGATCACCAGCGTGTCGAGGATGTCCCAGCGTGCCTTCGCCTGCGCGCAGATCTCGTCGAGCGACTTCTCGGTCATGCCCGGATAGTGCTCGAGCGTCAGCGTCGACACGCCGGTGCCTTCGTTGACGTCGCGCACCGTGCCGATGAACGACGCGACCGCACCCACGCGCGGATCGCCGGCACGCAGCGCGGCGATCTCGGCGCCGACGTCGAAATCCTCTGTCTGTACGCGGACCGGCATCTCAAACTCCTGTGACGAGCACGTCGAGCGCGGCGACGATCGTGTGACGGTGTTCGGCAAGGGATGCTACCCGGGCACCGAGCACCGTGCGCGAGACCCCGGCGAGTTGCGGCGTCACCAGCACGACGCGCCGGCCCTCGACCTCGAACTCGGGCATCAGCCGCGCGATGGCGGGTGCCGCGTCGGCCGGCTGGTGCGCGAGCGGGACGACGACCCGCGTGGCCAGCGCATCGAGCAGGTCGGACTGGATGTCGAGCAGGAAGGGAATCGCCGCACGCGTCGCCGGATTGCGGTTGCGGTACACGTCGTACTGCGGCATGACCGATCGGGGCGCGCGGTCAGAAACCACGCAAGCCGTCGCCGAAGCTTCCCCGCTGCGCCACGCCGCTGTTGTACGCGTCGATCGCCGAGCGGTTCTCTTCCAGCCAGCGCGCCCGGGCGCGTTCGCGAACGACGTCGACCAGCGCCTGCTCCAGCGTCTGGGACAGGTTGACGCCGAGATCGCGCGCCCTGCGCAGCAGGTCGGTATTGACCGTGACATTGGTGGCGCGCCGCGGCGCGGCGACGTCGTACAGCACGCTCTGTTCTCGGATCGAATACTTCATGCGCATACGATATGCGCATCAGGAATGCCGGTCAAGGCGCGGCGCGGATTGGCAGCGAAACGGATCGAAGGGAGACACCACGGGATCGCGCAAGAGATGGCGCCGGCGCTGCCGAATCCGTCAGCCACCGGTAACCGGCGGAAAGTACGCCACCTCCGAACCGTCGCGCACCGGCGTGCCGGCGTCGCCGCTGACCTGGTCGACGGCAACACGCACCGCGCGCCCTTCGGCCAGCGCCTGCGCCCACGCGGGGCCGCGCCCGCGCAGCCAGGCCTGCAACTGGCCTGCGGTCGACACGCCCGCGGGCAGCGCGACGCGTTCCTGCGAGACGCCCACGGCCTCCCGCAGACTGGCGAAATACCGGATCGTGACGGTCATGGCGCCCGCTCAGCCGAGCAATGCCGAAAACGGCAGCAAACGCACCACGTCCCCGCGCGCGATCGCCTGCCCGGCCGGATTGTCGACCAGCCCGTCGGCCCACACCGTCGAGGTCAGCACCGCCGAGCCCTGGTTGGGGAACAGCTCCAGCCCGCCCCGCGCGTTGACCCGCACCCGCAGGAACTCGCGGCGCTTGTCGGGGCGCGGCCAGTCGAAATCGGCGCGCATCTGGAAGCGCCTGCGGCGCGGTGTCGCGCGCGCCCTGCAGGCGCAGCACGAAGGGCCGCACCAGCAGCAGGAAGGTGACGAAGCTGGACACCGGATTGCCGGGCAGGCCGATGAAGTGGGCGAACCCGGCATCCCGCTGCGCGCCGCCTGCCGCCGCGGCGTCGGCCGCGCCGCCGACCATCGAGTCGCTGCCCCGCGCACCCGCCCGTAGGCCAGCGGCTTGCCGGGCTTGATCGCGATCTGCCAAAGGTCGAGGCTGCCCTCGGCCTGCACCGCGGGCTTCACGTGATCGGCTTCGCCGACCGAGACGCCGCCGGAGGTGACGCATCGAGGTCGTGGCCCGTGCGCCGCCTCGCGCAGCGCAGCGCGGGTGGCCGCAAGCGAGTCGGGCACGATGCCCAGGTCGGTGACCTCGCAGCCGAGCCCGCGCAGCAGCGCGTCCGAGGATGAATCGGTTGCTGTTGTAGATCGCGCCGGGCGGCAGCGGCTCGCCGGGCATCACCAGTTCGTCGCCGGTGAAGAAGCACGCGACCCGCACGCGACGGCGCACCGGCAGGCCGGCGAGCCCGACCGACGCCGCCAGGCCCGTGGCCTGCGGCGTGAGCCGGGCTGCCGGCCGCAGGATCACGCCGCCCGCGCCGATGTCCTCGCCGGCGCGGCGGATCCACTCGCCCGGCTCGGGCCGGTGCAGGACGACGACGTGCTCGCCGTCGGCCTGCGCCTGCTCCTGCATCACGACCGCGTCCGCGCCCTCGGGGATCATCGCGCCGGTGAAGATGCGCGCGGCGGTGCCCGGGCTCGAGCGGAGCCCGGGTCGCCGGCGATGATCCGGCCGCGATGCGCTGCGCGACCGCGCAGCCCGTCGCCCCGCAGCCGGCCCGCCCCGCGCGCGAGATCCGCGCAGCGCACCGCGTAGCCGTCCATCTGCGTGTTGTCCATCGGCGGCACGTCGAGCGTCGAGCGCTGGATCGAGCGCGAGCACGCGGCCGGCGGCCTCGAGCGTCGCGCACGCGCTTCGACGCCGGCCACCGGCGCGGCGCTGCGCCAGCAGCGCGGCGAGCGCGTCGTCGAAGGACATCAGGCCGGGTTTCATCGGAGATCCGATCCATGCGTCGCAGATGAATTGCGGCGATCGTGTCGTGACCGTTCAGGTCGAGAGCGGCAGCGCGGTGTCGACCGCAGCGTCGCTCGCCACCGCCACGATGTTCGGGTCGCCGGATGCAGCAGCGGCTTGCCGTTCGCCGACCGGTGCACCTCGATCTTCGGGATCGGCGCGGCCTTGTAGCCTTCGACCAGCACCAGGTCGCAGGGCGACAGCAGCGCCACCTGCTCGTCGAGCGTGGGCTCGGCTCGTCGCGCAGCTCGTGCATCAGCACCCAGCGCCTGTCGGAGGTGATCAGCACCTCGTAGCGCCGGCCTCGCGGTGGCGCCAGGAGTCCTTGCCGGGCTTGTCGATGTCGAACGGTGGTGCGCGTGCTTGATCAGCGACGACCCGCAGGCCGCGCCCGACCAGGCGCGGAATCAGCTGCTCGATCAGCGTGGTCTTGCCCGAGCCGGAATAGCCGGCGAATCCGAAGACGTGCATGCGCGAGGTGCTAGCCATTGAGCGCGAGGACGCCCCGCGGACCCCGCGGCGGCCGCAGGCGCTTGCGTCCCGCGCACCGGCGCCGTTGACGAGCACGGCTGCCCGCCAGGATCAGCGCCATGCCCACGAGCGCCTCGGCGCCGAGCCGCTCGCCCAGGAACACGCGCGCCGAACAGCACCGCGATCATCGGCATCAGGAACATCGCGACCGACGCGCGCGTGGCGCCCACGCTGCTGCACCAGCAGGTAGTTCAGCGCCGCCGGCACGATCGTGCCGACGACCGCCATCGCGAACAGCCAGCCGACCAGCTCCGGACCGCCGCGCAGCTGCCAGGGCTGCTCGATCAGCAGCGCGACCGGCAGCAGGATAAGCGCGGCGGCCATGAACATCGCCGGCGGTCAGCACGATCGGAGTCGATGTGACGCGAACGGCGCATCAGCACCGCGCCGACCGCGTAGGCGAGCGGCCCGCACAGCGTGATCAGCTCGGCCACCGCATGCGCGCCGAGCCCGCCGAGCAGCGACGGGCCGATCACCGCGACGACGCCCGCCATGCCGAGCACGATGCCGGCGAGCTTGCGCGGCCCAGCCGCTCGTCGTGCAGGATCAAGTGCGCCGCCAGCAGCGTGAACAGCGGCATCGTCGAGTACAGGATGCCGGACAGGCCGCTCGGTGATCGTGCGCTGGCCGAGCGCGAGCGTGCAGTACGGGATCACGATGACGCCGAGCGACGGCGAGCACGCATGGTGCGCCGGTCGCGCCGCGACGCGGCAGCTGTGCGGCCGCAGAGGCCAGCAGCACGAGCAAAGGCGACGGCGCGGCGAGCAGCACGCGCATCGCGGCCAGGGTGAACGGCGGCAGCTGCCCGATCAGCACCTTGTTGATCAGGATCGAGCTGGCGAAGCTGGCCGCCGTGGCGACCAGCAGCAGCCACTGCCGCAGGGTCATCGGGCTGCATGCGACGCCGCCCCGCGCTCGGCCGCAGTGCGCGGCGATGTAGCGCTTGAGCTGCGCGACGTCGGTCGGCATCAGCGTGAAGCGCTGGCCGTGAGCTCGATGCCCTCGAACGCGGCCGGCCGCTCCGGCTCGCGGCCCAGCGCCTCGCGGATCGTCTCGGCGAACTTCACCGGCAGCGCGGTCTCGAGGCAGACCATCGGCACGCCGGCTTCGCGATGAGCGCTCGGCGACGAACAGGCCGTCGGCCGTGTGCGGAGTCGACCGTGACGCCGTAGTCCGCATGGACGCGGCGCGGATCGTCGCGACGCGGTCGGCATGCGCTGCTGCGCCCGGAGACGAAGCCGAAGTCGGGCGACGCGCGGCGAACTCCGGCGTGCCGGCGAGGTCGAACTCGCCGTCGCGGCTCGAGATCGCGCCAGAGCCGCGCCACGCGCTGCGCCGTCGCGCCCGAGCAGGTCGAACACGAAGCGCTCGAAGTTCGACGCCTTGGAGATGTCCATCGACGGGCTGCTGGTCTGCCAGGTCTCGGCCGTGCCGCGCACGCGGTAGCGGCCGGTGCGGAAGAACTCGTCGAGCACGTCGTTCTCGTTGGTGGCCACCACCAGCCGGCGGATCGGCAGGCCCATCATGCGCGCGATGTGGCCGGCCAGCACGTTGCCGAAGTTGCCCGAGGGCACGCGCGAACGACACCTGCTCGTCGTTGCCGCGTGGTGACCGCGAAGTAGCCCTTGAAGTAGTAGACCACCTGCGCGACGACGCGCGCCCAGTTGATCGAATTGACCGTGCCGATCGCGTAGCGCGCCTTGAAGCCGAGATCGGCGGACACCGCCTTGACCATGTCCTGGCAGTCGTCGAACACGCCGTCGACCGCGATGTTGAAGATGTTGGCGTCGCGCAGCGAGAACATCTGCGCGCGCTGGAACGCGCTCATGCGCCCGTGCGGCGACAGCATGAACACGCGCACGCCCTGCTTGCCGCGCATCGCGTACTCGGCCGCGCTGCCGGTGTCGCCCGAGGTGGCGCCGAGGATGTTCAGCTGGCGGCCCTCGCGCTGCGAGCACGTACTCGAACAGGTTGCCGAGCAGCTGCATCGCGACGTCCTTGAACGCGAGCGTCGGGCCGTTGGACAGGCTGCAGCAGGTGCAGCTCGTCCTCCAGCGTCGAGCACCGGCGTGATCTCCGGCGCCGAACACCTCGGCGGTGTAGGTGCGCTCGATCAGCCGCGCGCAGATCGCGCCTCGTCGATGTCGCCGGCGTAGCGGCGCATGATCTCGAAGGCGAGCTGCGGATAGCTCAAGCGCGCGCCAGGCCTGCGAGCGTCGGCGCGTCGATCTGCGGATAGCTGCTGCGGGCACGACCAGGCCGCCGTCGGGCGCCAGGCCGCCGAGCAGGATCTCGGAGAAGCGGGTCGGGCTCGGCATGCGCGCCGCGGGTGCGACAGGTACAGCATCAGCTCAGTCAGTTCTTCGAGCCGGATGCGCGATCGCCTTGGACAGCACCGTCGGACAGCGCCTCGATGCGCGCGATCGCCGGCGTTGACCTGCTTCTCGATCGTGCGGTGCGTGAGCAGGATGATGTCGGTCTGGTTCTCGCCCTCGGCCGGCTCGCGCTGCAGCACCGCGTCGATCGAGATGCCGGCGTCGGCCAGGATGCGCGTGATGTCGGCCAGCACGCCGGGCTCGTCGGCGACGCGCAGGCGCAGGTAGTAGGCGGTCTCGACCTCGTCGATCGGCAGGATCGGCAGGTCGGCCAGCGACTCGGTCTGGAAGGCCAGGTGCGGCACGCGGTTGCTCGGGATCGGCGGTGAGCATGCGCGCCACGTCGACCAGGTCGGCGATCACCGCGCTGGCGGTCGGCTCGGCGCCGGCGCCCTTGCCGTAGTACATCGTGTGGCCCGACCGCGTCGCCCTTGACCAGCACCGCGTTCATCGCGCCCTCGACGTTGGCGATCAGGCGCTTGGCGGGAATCAGCGTCGGATGCACGCGCAGCTCGACGCCGCGCACCTGCGCCGTCCTGCATCGCGCCGGCGCGTGATGCCCAGCAGCTTGATGCGGTAGCCGAGCTGCTCGGCGTAACGGATGTCGGCGCTCTGCAGCCTGGTGATGCCCTCGACGTAGGCCTTGTCGAACGGCACCGGGATGCCGAAGGCGATCGACGACAGGATCGTCGCCTTGTGGGCGGCGTCGATCCCTTCGATGTCGAAGGTCGGGTCGGCCTCGGCGTAGCCGAGGCGCTGCGCCTCGGCGAGCACCGTCTCGAACGCCAGCCCCTTGTCGCGCATCTCCGACAGGATGAAGTTGGTGGTGCCGTTGATGATGCCGGCGATCCACTCGATGCGATTGGCGGTGAGGCCCTCGCGCAGCGCCTTGATGATCGGGATGCCGCCGGCCACCGCCGCCTCGAACGCGACCATCACGCCCTTGCGCGAGGCGGCCGCGAAGATCTCGTTGCCGTGCACCGCGAGCAGCGCCTTGTTCGCGGTGACCACGTGCTTGCCGTTCTCGATCGCCTCGAGCACCAGCTCCTTGCGCGATGCCGTAGCCGCCGATCAGCTCGACGACGATGTCGATCTCGGGGTCGGTCGACCACCGAGCGTCGCGTCGTCGGTGACCTGCGCGCGCCCGGCGGCGAGCGCGCGCGGCGCGCTCGACGTCGAGGTCGGCGATGCGCGTGATCTCGATGCGGCGACCGGCGCGGCGGGTGATCTCCTGCTGGTTGCGCGCCAGCACCTCGAAGGTGCCGCCGCCGACCGTGCCGATGCCCAGCAGGCCGACGCGCACGGGACCGAACTTTTCGACGCTCATCGTGGACTTCACTTCTTGTGACGGGTCAGCGGAGGAGAGGCTAGCGCCGCACGGCTCGCGGCGCATGCGCGCAGCTCAGGCGGCCGCCTTCGGCAGCACGCCGTCCTTGCGGAACATCTCGCTGATGCCGCGCACCGCCTGCTTGATGCGGTGCTCGTTCTCGATCAGCGCGAAGCGGACGTGGTCGTCGCCGTAGCTCGCCGAAGCCGACGCCCGGGCGACACCGCCACCTTGCGCGTCGTTGAGCAGCTTCCTGGCGAACTCGAGCGACCCCATCGCGCGGTACGGCTCGGGAATCTTGCGCCCAGATGTACATCGAGGCCTTCGGCACGTCGACCATCCAGCCGATCTCGTGCAGCCCGCGCGGCGAGCACGTCGCGGCCGCTTCTGGTACTTGCTGCGGACCTCCTCGACGCAGTCCTGCGGGCCGTCGAGCGCGGCGATCGCCGCGACCTGGATCGGCGTGAAGGTGCCGTAGTCGTGGTAGCTCTTCATGCGCGCGAGCGCGCGCGACCAGGTCGCGGTTGCCGACCATGAAGCCGATCCGCCAGCCGGCCATGTTGTAGCTCTTGCTCATCGTGAAGAACTCGACCGCCACGTCGCGCGCGCCCGGCACCTGCATGATCGACGGCGCCCGGAAGTCGTCGAAGACGATGTCGGCGTAGGCCAGGTCGTGCACCACGATGATGTCGTGCTGCTTGGCGAGCGTCGACGACCTGCTCGAAGAACGGCAGGTCGACGCACATGGCGGTCGGGTTGCTCGGGAAGCCGAGGATCATCATCTTCGGCTTCGGGATTGCAGTTCTGCGATCGCCGCTCGAGTTCGTCGAAGAAATCGACGCCGCGGCGTCATGCGCACCGAGCGGATCTCGGCGCCGGCGATCACCGCGCCGTAGATGTGGATCGGATAGCTCGGGTTCGGCACCAGCACCATGTCGCCGCGATCGAGCGTGGCCAGCATCAGGTGCGCCAGGCCTTCCTTGGAGCCGATGGTGACGATCGCCTCGGTCTCGGGGTCGATGTCGACGTTGTAGCGGCGCTGGTACCAGTCGGAGATCGCCTTGCGCAGCCGCGGGATGCCCTTGGACACCGAGTAGCCGTGCGTGTGCGGCTTCTGCGACGCCTCGACCAGCTTGTCGATGATGTGCTGCGGCGTCGGGCCGTCCGGGTCGCCCATGCTCATGTCGATGATGTCCTCGCCGCGGCGCCGCGCGGCCATCTTCAGCTCGGCGGTGATGTTGAAGACGTAGGGCGGCAGGCGCTTGATGCGGGAGAACTCGCGGGGCGAAGCCATCGATACCACTCCTGCGGGCGCAGCGGCCCGGATTGGCCCTTCGGCGAGGAAAGGCCGGTTGCCCTTCGAAAAAGAAAGGCGACAAGGCCCTTCCAATGGAACGGCCACGTGAATCGCCGCGACACAAGCACCCTTGCGCTGCGCTGCAACGAACTCATTAATGTAGCATTATCAGGAACTTAGAGCACGGTCTGCGGGCCCTGCCCGGAAGTTTTCTGCGGGAATCCGATGAAGCTGCACGTCGATGTCAACTCGTCGCTGAACACCGTCACGGCCTACGGCGAGGGCTTCGTCGAGATCAACCGCCAGCGCACACGAGGGCGGTGCTGGTGTCGGCCGGAAGGCGAGATCACCGCCGTGGGCGGTGGGCGGCTTCGAGGCGCTGGCGGCGGCGAGCACTTCGAAGCGCTGCTCGGCGCTGGGTCCCGAACTGGTGCTGCTCGGCACCGGCGGGCAGCCAGCGCTTTCCGCATCCGCGGCTCACCGCCGCGCTCGCGGCGGCCCGCATCGGCGTCGAATTGATGGACACCCGGGCGGCCTGCCGCACCTACAACATCCTGATGAGCGAGGGCCGGAGGGTGCTGGCGGCGCTGCTGCCGCTCTGAAGCGCGCCCGGGCAGCCTGCCGTGCGCGAGGGGCAGGACCTGTGCCGGGCGGTTCGCCCGGCGGCAGGCATTGACCGGGCAGCTGCGGCGGACCGGTAACGGGCCTGTGCTATCTTTTGTTCGATGCATTCGCACGAAGGAGTTCGTTCCGTGGCCGTCGCCGTCGGCAATACCGTTCCCGACTTCACTGCCGCCTCGACAGGGGGTGAGTTCTCGCTGTCGGCGCATCGCGGCAGCAACGTGGTCCTGTACTTCTACCCGAAGGACAACACCCCCGGCTGCACCAACGAAGGCACCGACTTCGGCGAGCGCATCGACGCCTTCCGCAAGGCGTCGACGGTCGTGCTGGGCGTGTCTCGCGACAGCATGAAGTCGCACGAGAACTTCAAGGCGAAGCTCGGATTCCCGTTCGAACTCATTTCCGATCCCGACGAAGCCCTGTGCACGCTGTTCGACGTGATCCGCATGAAGAACATGTACGGCAAGCAGGTGCGCGGCATCGATCGCTCCACGTTCGTCATCGACGCGGCCGGCAATCTGGCGCGCGAATGGCGTGGCGTGAAGGTTCCGGGACACGTCGACGAGGTGCTGGAGTTCGTGCAATCGCTCTGAACCGGCTTTCCCGCCGGCCTGTCCTCAGGTACGGGAACGCGCCCACTGCGGCCGCCGAGAGTTGGCTTGAACCGACCCGGCGGCCTTTCTATTGATCCCGAGCCAAGATGCCGCTGCCAAAAGCCCCCAGCAAACCCGCCACCCTGCTCGACATGAGGGTCGCCGCCAAGGCGCGCGCGCGCCGCATCGGCGCAGCGCAGACCCCGTCCTCGAGCGACACCGGAACGCCGACGACAGTCGCTGCGTCCGCTTCCGCGCGCTTGCCGGAGCCGTTCGTGCCCGATGCCGCGGTGTCGGCCGGCCGCATCGCGGTCGCCGTCGCGAGCGAACGCGGCACTGCAGACAGCGCACGAGGTGCGGGCCGCTCGCGTTCGGGCAACCGGGCACGCCGCGCCGAAGGGCCGGCCGAAGAGCGCAGCACCGGTGCGGCAGGCGCGGCTGCAACCGAAGCGCCGGGAACGACCATGGTGCCGACCACCGCGGCCCCGGCTGCGGCACTCGTGCCGCCGGCCGCCACGGCGCCGGCGCAGGTCACGCCGCCACGTGTCGACGCGCGTGCCACCGGACGTGCCGAACCGCGAGTCGAACCGCGCGCCGCCCCGCGCGCGCAGGCCGCCTCCGACGAGCGCAAGCTGTTCGTGCTCGACACCAACGTGCTGATGCACGACCCGAGCAGCCTGTTCCGCTTCGCCGAGCACGACGTGTTCGTGCCGATGATGACGCTCGAGGAATTCGACAATCACAAGCGCGGCATGTCGGACGTGTCGCGCAACGCGCGCCAGGTCAGCCGCACGCTCGACGAGCTGATCGCACACGGCGAGTCGACGATCGACGCGGGCATCCCGCTGGCCAGCCTGGGCAATCGCGACGCGGGCGGACGGCTGTTCTTCCAGACGCGGACGATCGAGGCCGAACTGCCCGGCGAACTGCCGGTCGGCAAGGCCGACAACCAGATCCTGGGCGTCGTGAAGCGCCCTGCAGAAGGAGTCGGCCGCGCGGCGACGTCGTGCTGGTGTCGAAGGACATCAACATGCGGATCAAGGCCCGGGCTCTCGGGCTGACGGCCGAGGACTACCGCAACGACCAGGTGCTCGAGGACACCGACCTGCTGTACTCGGGGCTGCTCGCGCTGCCGGCCGACTTCTGGGACCGGCACGGCAAGGGCGTCGAGTCGTGGCAGCAGGCGGGCTCCACTTTCTATCGCATCAGCGGCCCGCTCGTGCCGTCGATGATGATCAACCAGTTCGTCTACCTCGACGGCGAGATGCCGCTGGTCGCGCAGGTGAAGGAGCTGACCGGCCGCACCGCGGTGCTGCAGACGCTGCGCGACTTCGCGCACCACAAGAACGCGGTCTGGGGAATCGTCGCGCGTAACCGCGAGCAGAACTTCGCGCTGAACCTGCTGATGAACCCGGACATCGATTTCGTCACGCTGCTCGGCCAGGCGGGCACCGGCAAGACGCTGCTCGCGCTGGCGGCCGGCCTGTCGCAGGTGATCGAGGCCAAACGCTTCACCGAGATCATCATGACCCGCGCGACCGTGCCGGTCGGCGACGACATCGGCTACCTGCCGGGCACCGAGGAGGAAAAGATGCAGCCGTGGATGGGCGCGCTCGAGGACAACCTCGAGGTGCTCAACCAGGGCGACCGGGCGGCCGGCGACTGGGGCCGGTCCGCCACCAGCGACCTGATCCGCACGCGGGTCAAGGTCAAGGCGCTGTCGTTCATGCGCGGACGCACCTTCATCAACAAGTTCCTGATCATCGACGAGGCGCAGAACCTGACGCCCAAGCAGATGAAGACGCTGGTGACGCGCGCGGGGCCAGGGACCAAGGTGGTGTGCCTGGGCAACATCGCCCAGATCGACACGCCCTACCTCACCGAAGGCTCGTCGGGGCTCACCTACGTCGTCGACCGCTTCAAGGGCTGGGCGCACTCGGGGCACGTGACCCTGCAGCGCGGCGAGCGCTCGCGGCTGGCCGACTTCGCGGCCGACGCGCTCTGACGCGGGGGACGACGCGGCCGGCACGTCCCGGGCGCACCCAAGAAGCAAGGGCGGCGCAACGCGCCGCCCTTTTCATGCCCGCGACGGCACGCCCGGGGCGCGCCGTCGCAGGGAACAGTCACTTCTTCTCGAACTTCTCGGCCCAGACCTTCTTGCCTTCCATGATGGCGTTGTAGAGCTCAGGCGCCTTGCCGCCGATCTCCTTGATCAGCTCGGCCTGGCCCGGCCGCGCGACTTTCGCCCAGGCCTCGCGCTGCTCGGCCGTCAGCTCGTGAACGAAGCCGCCCTTCTTGCGGAACTCCTCCATCTTCGGCCGCTCCGTGTCGAGGACCTGCTTGCGCGCCCAGTTCGCGTCCGGAAGCGCTTTCAGCAGCTTCTCGCGCAGCGCCGGCTTGAGCCCGTCGAACAGCGGCTTGTTCATCAGGAACACCGACGGGTGGTGGTAGTGCCGCGTCATCACGTAGTGCGGCGCACTCTGCGCGGCCGGCGTCGTGACGTAGAACAGGAACGGCAGGTCGGCGCCGCGCACCAGACCGCTCTGCAATCCGGGCCACAGTTCGGACAGCGGCAGCTGCACGCCGTTGGTGCCCAGCGACTTGAAGAAGTTCTTCGACGCCGGCGACGGCGACACGCGGATCTTCTGGCCCTTGACGCTCTCGGGCGTCAGGCAGGCCCAGTTGCAGACCACGTCGTTCCAGCCGACGTCGGCAATCAGCAGACTGCTCGATACCCTTCTCCGCGTAGTACTTCTTCGTCAACGGCACCGCATAGTTGTCCGTGACCCAGGCGCGCTCCTCGTCGTTCTTCCACAGGTAGGGCGTGTTCATCACGGCGCCCTCGGGCATCGTGACCGCACCGGCGGCGTACGACGAGGCACCGAACTGGACGCGCCCGCGCACCACCTGCTGCCACATCTCCTGCTCGTTGCCGATGAACTGGAACTCGATCGCGGCTTCGTCGCCGGCGGCGGCATTGAAGTCGTTGATGAACTTCATGACGATGTCGTGCAGAACCGAGCCGGGCTGAGCCGCGGTTCCAAGCTTCCAGACATCCTTGGCCGACGCCGGGGCTGCGGCAATGGCCGCCGCGGCTGCGATTGCGGCAGCGAGAATTCGCCTCCTGATCTTCATCGTGTCTCCTTCATCTTATGGACCGACCAGCCTGCCGATACGAATGGCAGCCGAAGATCAATATAGCCGGGGAAGGATTCCCACACACCGGGCGTTTTCGCCTCTGATTGCCAAGGGCGAAACGAAACGCATCGGGACTTTCACTAGGGAGGGGGTGAACGGTCGCCTAATAGGCGCCCACATCGATCGTTTTGGCTCCGGCCGGCGCTGCGCGCCTTGACTTCGGCTGCGCCGAAGTCAGCCTTCACCGAAATTTCACATCGGTCGCCTAATAGGCGCCCACATCGATCGTTTTGGCTCCGGCCGGCGCTGCGCGCCTTGACTTCGGCTGCGCCGAAGTCAGCCTTCACCGAAATTTCACATCGGTCGCCTAATAGGCGCCCGATGTGAAATTTTCGAACTTCGTGTATTGGCCTACGAAGGTGAGGCGGACGGTGCCGATCGGGCCGTTACGCTGCTTGCCGATGATGATCTCGGCCGTGCCCTTGTCCGCCGAATCGGCGTTGTAGACCTCGTCGCGGTAGATGAACAGGATCACGTCTGCGTCCTGCTCGATCGCGCCCGAGTTGTGGCTGACGATTCCGTCTGCCAGCCAGCTGGCGGGACCAGGCACGGTCAGGTCGAACACCTCCTCTTCGCCGTCCGGATCGACAGCCACCACACGGTCCCAGAAGAGATCGGATTCGGCCCAACGCCTGAGGGAATTCGAGTCCAGCCGCGTCGCGTAGTCGCGCAGCTGCGATCGCGACGGGGCAAAGCGAAAATGTGAAGAGCCGCCGTAGGCAGTGCCTCTCATCGAAGCCATTTCGCGCTGGCTTATCCCTCGCTCGCTCATCTGGGCGCGGACCTGCGCGAAGACTTCGATCGGCAAAGTGTCGACGTTGGCCCCCTGCGTGCGCTGCGACAGGAGCAACCGGAGCTGCTGCGCGGGCAGCGCGCGCGGGCCGAACGCGCCAACGTTGTCGAGGAAGCGCAACTGCTGTTCCGCGCCCGAGACGTCGAGCGTCCAGAGAGCACGGCCGACGGCGGACCGCGACGCGCGGATTCGGCCGACGATGCCGAAACGCAGCAGCAGTGCCGCCACGTCGCGAACGAGCCCCTCGCTGCAGGATGCGAAATACACGCGCGGCGCACCTCGCTGACCGGGCATTCGCAGGTGGATCGACCCGTCGGTCGCCCACAGGTGCCGCACGAAGAGCGCCACCTGCTCGTTGGCCAGGGCGAAGACCTCTGGCGGAACCCGCTTGTCGTGGGATCGCTGGTCGAACACCCCCAACGCGCGCAGCCATGCGCCGACACCGTCCGGATGCCAGCGGTTGCCGTTGCCGGCGATCACGAGCTGGTGCCAGTTGCCTCGCCCTTCATGCCTCGACACGGAGCAGCCGAAGGCTTCGAGCTGCTTCGCTCACGGTTAAGCTGTTCTCCTCGGAGGCCGTGGTGTAGCGCAGCGGCTGACCCTTGAGATAGCTGCCGTCGCCGATCAGATGCGCGAGCAGCACGACATGCGCCTCGGGCCATCGCTCGGCGCACGCTGGCTCGGGCACGAAACGCGACAACGCGACGCGGTCCCCCTGGCCGATGTCACCAAGCTGCTTCCAGCCCGTACCCGTGAAGACGCGATGGCGGGCCGTCGCGCGCAGCACCCGGCCGCTCGCCAGAGAGAGCCGGAGCACGGGTCGCGTTCCCACCGACCAGACACGATCGCTGCCTGCCGGCTCGATGCGCTGGTCCTCGGTCATCGCAAGCACCTGCGGCGTGCTGCCGACCAGGGTCGCGATCGGCACGCGGCGGCCGTCGGCCAGATTGACCAGCGTATCGCCGGTCACGCATTCACGAAGATCCGACATCACCGGTCGCTTGTTCGGCCGCTGCTCCAGCGAGCGGTTCAGCTGCGACAGCGCGACCACCGGGCAGTGCAGCTCCTTGGCCAGCGCCTTCAACCCGCGCGAGATCTCGGAGATCTCGGTCGCACGGTTCTCGCCGGCGCTGCCCGAGGCGGACATCAGCTGCAGGTAGTCGACGATGATCAGGCCGAGCTGGCCGCACTGGCGCGACAGCCGACGCGCGCGCGCCCGAACCTCGAGTGCGTTCAGCGCCGGAGTCTCGTCGATGTGCAGCTGCGCCTCCTGCATCTTCTGGATCGCGCTGGTGAGGCGCGGCCAGTCGTCGTCGACCAGGCGGCCGGTGCGCAGGCGCTGCTGGTCGAGGCGGCCCACCGAGCACACCATCCGCATCGCGAGCTGGGTCGCCCCCATCTCCATCGAGAACACCGCGACCGGCAGCCCCTGATCGACCGCCACGTGCTCGCCGATATTGAGCGAGAACGCGGTCTTGCCCATCGACGGGCGGCCGGCGACGATCACCAGGTCGCCCGGGCTGCAGGCCCGAGGTCATCTTGTCGAGGTCCGCGAAACCCGTCGGCACGCCGGTGACGTCGCTGGCGTTGCCCTGGCTGTAGAGCTGGTCGATGCGCTCGACCACCTTGCCGAGCAGGTCCTGCAGGCCCTGGAATCCGGCGACTGCCGCGAGCGCCCTCCTCGGAGATCTGGAAGATCTTCGACTCCGCCTCGTCGAGGAGCTGCTTGTGTCCTTGCCCTGCGGATTCAGCGCCGTCGGGGCGATCTCGTCCGACGTCGAGATCAGCTGCGCGCAGGATCGCGCGATCCCGGACGATCTCGCCGTAGCGGCGGATGTTGGCCGCCGACGGCGTCTCCTGCGCGAGCGCGTTCAGGTACTGCAGGCCGCCGGCCTCGTCGGCCTTGCCGAGCGTCTTCAGCGACTCGTAGCACCGTCACCACGTCGGCCGGCTGGCTGCGCTCGATCAGCCGCGCGATCTGCTGCCAGATCAGGCGATGGTCGTAGCGGTAGAAGTCGTCCTCGCGCAGCAGGTCGGCGACCCGGTCGAAGGCCTGATTGTCGAGCAGCAGACCGCCGAGCACCGACTGCTCCGCCTCGATCGAATGCGGCGGCACCCGCAGCGAGGCGACCTCGCGGTCGCCCGACGAGGCACTGGCAGATGAGGCAAGGATCGCGGACATGCCGATATGGTACCGAAGCGGTGCAACGACAGAGGGCGCCGAAGCGCCCTCTGTCGTTCACCCCCCGGCAAGCCGAGGGACAGGTCGGCACTCAGGCGGTTTCGCCCAGCACCGACACGGTGATCTCGACCGCGACGTCCGAGTGCAGCGCGACGGTCGACCTTGTGCTCGCCGACGAGCCTTCAGCGGGCCGTGACGGCATGCGGACCATCGCCTTCTCGACCGTGAAGCCCTGCTTGCCGAGCGCTTCGGCGATGTCGAAGTTGGTGACCGAGCCGAACAGACGGCCATCGACGCCGGCCTTGTTCGTGATCTGCACCGTCAGGCCGTTCGAGCTTCTGGCCGACGCGCCTGGGCGGCGGCGAGCTTGTCGGCCTGCGCCTTCTCGAGCTCGGCACGGCGCGGCCTCGAATTCCTCGATCGCCGACTTCGGTGGCGCGACGCGCCTTGCCGCTTCGGGATCAGGAAGTTGCGGGCGTAGCCGTCCTTGACCTGACGACGTCACCGAGCTGGCCCAGGTTGACGACCTTTTCGAGCAGGATGATCTGCATCTGTGTTCTCCCGTGCTCAGTGGTTGTCGGTGTAGGGCATCAGCGCCAGGAAGCGCGCGCGCTTGATCGCGTCCGGCGAGCTGGCGCTGGTACTTGGCCTTCGTGCCGGTCAGGCGCGCCGGGATGATCTTGCCGGTCTCGGTGATGAAGTCCTTCAGCATCTCGACGTCCTTGTAGTCGATCCACTCGATCTTGTCGGCCGTGAAGCGGCAGAACTTCTTGCGCTTGAACAGCGCGCTCTGCGTCGGACGCTTCTTCTTGTTGTCCTTGGCACCACGGCGGAAGTACGCCATGTCACACCTCGATCAATTCGAATTCGGTTACGTGCAAGCACCAGCTGCCTCGACGTACGTGCGCTTGCGGAGCCAGGAATCCCCGCACCCGCAGGCCCGCGCCGAGCGCGAGCCGGTCCGCGCATTCGGCGAGCCGGCCGGCGAAGCCACGGCGATCTCGATCGAGACTTCGCGCTGCGTTCCCGCCTCGGTCTGGCCGGACCCGTGACTCAGGGTCGCGCCGAAGGATCGGAATTCCCGCCGGGCTGAACCGGAGCATCTCGCCTCCCCTCGAGCCTGCATCGAGTTCGACGAGGTTGGCCCCGGCGATCACCTTGCCCCGATCGGAACCGATCACTCTCGGGCTGCTGTTGCTCGCGGACGACCCTTACTGCACCGGGCAGGGGCCTGGGGAGCCGGCTCGGAAGTTGCCTTGCGGGCCTCTTCCTTCTGGATCTGCTTCCACATCGGCGACGGGCCCGTCTCGGCCTTGCGCATCGACACCGTCAGGTGGCGCAGCACGGCATCGTTGAAGCGGAAGGCATGCTCGAGCTCGCCGAGCGTGGCTGGGCCGCACTCGATGTTCATCAGCACGTAATGCGCCTTCGCGATCTTCTGGATCGGGAAGGTCAGCTGACGACGGCCCCAGTCCTCGATGCGATGGACCTTCCCCTGCTGGGATTCCAGCAGCGCCTTGTAGCGCTCGATCATCGCGGGCACCTGCTCGCTCTGATCCGGGTGGACGATGAAGACGATTTCATAGTGACGCATTGACTCTCCTTGTGGACATGGGCCACGGGATCGTGGCACGGCCGCCCGTCGGCGTCAGACCGGGCGGCAAGGGAACCCGAGATGTTATCAGGGAACCCGAGCCTCCGTCCAGCCAGCGTCGGCGCCGTCGAACAGCAGCCGCAGGATCAGACGCTCGCGCGCGTCGATGCGCCGCAGGAACTCGCTGGCCCCGCCGATCCGGCGGAAGGCCTCGAAGCCTCCGACCAGGAACTCGTGCATCGCCGTCAGCCCCGCCATCCGCGCCGGTCCTCCCATCGCGGCCAGCAGCCGGCCGATCAGCGGGTGCTTGACCAGGCGGTCCAGCGATCGGCCGACCACGAGCACGAGATCGAGCTGGTGCTCGCGCTCGGGCCGCGTCGCGCTGTTCCGGTAAGCCCGGGCGTAGTCCTGGTCGGTGATCTGCGCCGCCGAGTCGGGACGAAGCGCGCAGGCGAGCGCCTCGTCGAGCCGTTCCGACAGGGCGTCGAGCTCGACCGCATCGGCAAGGGTCGAGAGTGCTGCATCCGGCAGCAGACGCGTCAGGGTCGGGATCACCCGCGTCAGCTCCGCGTCGCGCTGAGAGAAGTCCTTCGCCCCGTAGAGGTCGTCGAGGAAGAACCGGGCTGCGTCGCGGTAACGGGGCTCGGCGAGCAGGTCGGCGTGCGTGCGCGCGAGGCGTGCCGCCTGCCAGTGCTTGAGCTCGCGCATCCAGCCGCTCAGGGCCGGGTCCGCGGCGACGGCCGAGCGCCCTGCCGCAACCGAACGTGCCGCCTCGAGAAGTCGCTCGCTGTGAGACATCGCGAAATGATACGCGGCGGCCACCCGCCGCACGGCGCTGCGCCCCGGGCCCGCGCCGCCGATCCATAGAGCATTCGCTCTAGACGCGCGAGCGCCCCCGCGGCGGTCCCGCCCCTATGATGCCGCCATGATCTCGCGACGCACCGCATTGAAGACCGGGCTGCTCGGCGGCGCGCTGCTCGGAGCCGCCGGGCTGGTCGGGATGTTTGCCGGCCGGGATGCCGACGCCGATCGCACCGGGGTCTTGACCGCGCTCGTGCCCGCAATGCTGGACGGCGCGCTGCCCGCCGAGCGCAAGCTCGCCGACGCGGCAATCGCGCGCTGCGTCGCTTCGGTGGGCACGGCCATCGCCGGCCTGTCGCCCCAGGCGCAAGCGGAACTGGCGCAGCTGTTCTCGCTGCTCTCGCTGCCGCCCGGACGCCTGCTGCTGGCCGGTCTGGCGCAGCCGTGGCCACAGGCCGATGTCGCCGACGTGCGCGGCGCACTGACGCGCTGGCGCGAACACCCCCTGGCCCTGCTCCAGACGGCCTACCAGGCGCTGCACGATCTCGTGCTCGGCGCCTGGTACGGCGACGAGGCGAACTGGGCGGCGATGGGGTACGGAGGACCGATCCACCTATGAGCGCGATTTCCCGATCCGATCGCAGCCGGCCTCGCGCGCGGCTGGAAGGTGCGCGACACGACCGATCCGGTGCCGACGCCCGGGCAGATCGACTGCGACGTGGTGATCGTCGGCTCGGGGGCCGGCGGCGGCGTCACTGCCGAGATCCTCGCCGCCAGCGGGCTCGCGGTCGTGATCGTCGAAGAGGGGCCGCTGCGCAGCTCGCGCGACTTCGACATGCGCGAAGCCACGGCCTACCCGGCGCTCTATCAGGAGTCGGCGGCACGCAAGACCCGCGACAAGGCGATCGGCATCCTGCAGGGGCGCTGCGTGGGCGGCTCGACGACGGTGAACTGGACGTCCAGCTTCCGCACGCCGGCGCGCACGCTCGGTTTCTGGCGCGACCGCTACGGTCTGGCCGGCTTCTCGCCGCAGGCGCTGGATCCGTGGTTCGCACGGGCCGAGAAGCGGCTGTCGATCGCCGCGTGGTCCGCGCCCCCCAACGAAAACAACGACGCGCTGCGCCGCGGCGCCGCGGCGCTGGGCATACCAACCGCGGCGATCCGGCGCAACGTCAGCAACTGCTTCAATCTCGGCTACTGCGGCATGGGCTGCCCGACCAATGCCAAGCAGTCGATGCTGGTGACCACGATCCCGGCCGCGCTCGATCGCGGCGCGACGCTGCTGACCCGCGCGCGCGCTCAGCGGCTGGTGCTCGCCGGCGGCCGGGCCGCCGGACTGGAGGTGCACTGGCTGGACCGCTCGGGCCTGCGCCCGGACGGCCGGGTCACGACAATCCGGGCCCGGCACTACGTGCTGGCGGGGGGTGCGATCAACACGCCGGCGATCCTGCTGCGTTCGAACGCGCCGGATCCGCACGGGCGTGTCGGTGCGCGGACGTTCCTGCACCCCACGGTCGTGTCGGCCGCGCAGTTCGAGCAGCGCATCGAAGGGTTCGAGGGTGCTCCTCAGACCGTCTACTCGGACCACTTCCTCGACCTGCCGGCGATCGACGGGCCGATCGGCTTCAAGCTGGAGACGGCGCCGCTGCATCCGCTGCTGTTCGCGATCACCAGCCCGGGCTTCGGAGTCGAGCACGCCGAGCGGATGCGCCGATTCGCGCACACGCAGGCTCTGCTGGCGCTGCTGCGCGACGGCTTCCATCCGGATTCCGAGGGCGGGCGGGTGATGCTGCGCGACGACACGACGCCGGTGCTCGACTATCCGCTGACCGAAGCGATCTTCGACGGCGCGCGCCGAGCGCTTCTGGTGATGGCCGAGATCCAGTTCGCCGCCGGCGCGCGCAGCGTGCTTCCGGTGCACGAGGACGGCGCAAACCTGACCTCGTGGCGCGAAGCCAGCGCGGCGATCGCCGCGCTGCCGATGAAGGCGTTGCGCACCCGCTTCGTGTCGGCGCACGTGATGGGCGGATGCGGCATGTCGGCGGACCCGCGCGATGGCGTCACCCGGCCCGACGGCGTGCTGCACGCACTGGACAACGTATCGGTGCACGACGGTTCGCTGTTCCCGACCTCGATCGGCGCGAACCCGCAGCTGTCGATCTACGGGGTCACGACGAGGATGGCCGTCGAACTGGCGGCCGCGCTGACCGGATCGCGCGGCGCGGCAGCGGGCCCGGCCGGCGGCAATGCGCAGGACCCGCGCGCGCAGCCGGGCCGCGCGGCCGAGCCGGCATGAGCCGGCCGGCGCCGGACACCGATGCCGGCGCGACCCGCGCCGGTACCCTGGCGAACCTGCTGCGCGCGCTGCTGCTGCTCGAGGTGTTGGGCGCCGCGGCGATCGCCGCCTGGCTGAACACCGACCTTCAGACGGCCTTGCCGCTGGCGGCCGCACTCGGCATCGCGGCGCCGATCGGCGCGCACGCGGGGATCATCGCGATCGACTTCGCGATCACGTCGGTCGGTGGCAGCCCGACACCGGCCGGCCACCGGCTCGGAGCGTCGCGCGCTGTCGCCCTGTACGTGCACGAGTTCGTCGACTCGGTACGCACCTTCCAGTTCGCGCAGCCGCTTCTCGCCGGACGCCCGCTGCCGGGAACCGGCCCGCGGCGCTGGGCGCCCGGCGACCCGCTGCCGGTGCTGCTGATCCACGGGTACTTCTGCAACCGGCAGGTCTGGCGGCCGATGGCGCGCGCGCTGTGGGCGCGCGGCCACGCGGTGGATGCGGTCGACCTCGAGCCGGTGTTCGGATCGATCGACGACTACGTGCCGCGCATCGCCGCCGCCGTCGACGCGCTGCTAGCGCGCACCGGGGCGCCCGCGGCGCAGCTGCTGTGCCACAGCATGGGCGGACTGGCGGCCCGCGCCTACCTGAGCGCGCGCGGGCGGGGCCGGGTGGCTCGCGTCGTGACGCTCGGCTCACCGCACCGCGGCACCTTCCTCGCCAGGCTGGGGCATGGCGAGAATACGCGCCAGATGCGCCCGGGCAGCGACTGGCTCGCGGCGCTCGCCGCGCGCGAGGACGAGCCGACCGCAGCGTTGTTCTGCGTGATCCTGAGCCATCACGACAACATCGTCGCGCCGCAGGCCGGGCAGACCCTTTCTGGGGCGCGAACGATCGAGCTCTCGGGGCTCGGGCACATCACGCTGGCCTACGACGGCGGGGTCCGTGCGCGGGTGCTGGCGCTGCTCGGCGCCGAATCCGCTCCTGCCGTGCGCTCGGAATAGGGCGCGTCGAAACGGGGCGCGTCGAAACGACGCTGGCTTCGGCTGCGCGGGCAAGCAACGGCGCTGGCGCGGCGGGGGCTTGTACGCCGACGCCCGGCACTGCGTGCCGGGTTCCCTGCGATGCTCCCGGCCCGAGGCGGGCGCGCGAACTCGGCCCTGCGGGCCTCGGACAGCGCGCGCCCGACCCCGCTGCGCGGGGCAACCTCGGTCCGCTGCGCTTCTCGGCGTCGCCGAAGCGCCCCGCCGCGCCAGCGCCGTTGCTTGCCTGAATCACCGAGCGACGCGCGAGATCTCGAGAGCCCGCGATGCGACCGATCCGGCCGATACGACCGATCGGGCAGCGAGACACAACGCGGAGGTCGACTTCGAGCCAATCCTGACGGACCGTTCGCCACGCATCCGCCCCGATGCCACTCGAGCCGCTGCGGGGTGCGCGGCCGGCGGCACGTGTGCGACGCCGAGGAGCGCAGGGTTCCTGGCCGGCGCGCGCAGCGCGCTTCGTTCATCTGATTTGCGGCGCCCTGTTCGAGCGTAGCGCCCGCAGGGCGCGCAGCGAGTTACGCCGCCCGGGTCGCCCGGCCTAGAAGTGGATCCCCCGCATCATCTGCTGGAACGCCACCTGGTCGGCGGTCAGCTGCGGGCGAGCGCCCTCCTTCGCCCCTTTGGCCGCATCCGAGTCGGGGAACATCCGGTACGAGGTGTTCATCACGATCTGCGCGACGCGCGGCATCACCGCGTGCAGCACCTGCCCGAAGATGCCCAGGCGGGTCGCGATCTGGACCGGCTTGTGCACGATCGCGTCGACGATCAGGTCGGCAGCCTCCTCGGGCGACAGCGTCGGCACGCTCTGGTACAGCCTGGTGGGCGCGATCATCGGGGTGCGCACCAGCGGCATGTTGATCGTCGTGAACTTGACCCCGCGATCGGCGTACTCGGACGCGGCGCACCTGGTCCAGGCGTCGAGCGCCGCCTTCGACGCGACGTAGGCCGAGAAGCGCGGCGCGTTCGTCAGCACGCCGATCGACGAGATGTTGATCACCTGACCGTGGCGCTTCTCGACCATCTTCGGCAGCAGCCCCATCGTCGTGCGCAGCGCGCCGAAGTAGTTCAGCTGCATGCAGCGCTCGAAATCGTGGAAGCGGTCGTAACTGTTCTCGATGCCGCTGCGAATCGAACGGCCGGCGTTGTTCACCAGGAAGTCGACGCCGCCGTAGGTGTCGACCAGCCACTTGACCATGCGATCGCAGTCGTCGTTGCTGGCGAGATCGACCGAGAAGGTCACCAGCGTGTGGCCGTCGGCTTCGACGATCGCGCGCGCCTCGTCGAGCTTCTCCTGGTCGCGCCCGCAGATGACCGTGATCGCGCCGGCCTCGGCGATACGGCGCGCGGCCGCCAGCCCGATGCCCGACGAGCCGCCGGTGATCAGCACCACCTTGCCGGCGACCTGACCGTGCAGCGTGCGGTCGATGAACAGGTCGGGGTCGAGATGGCGCTCCCAGTAGTCCCACAGCACCCAGGCGTAGTCGCGCAGCCGCGGACACGCGATGCCGCTTCCCTTGAGCGCGGCCGTCGTCTCGCGGCAGTCGAAGCGCGTCGGGTAGTTGACGAAGTCGAGGATGTCGTCGGGCAGGCCGAGATCCTTCATCACCGCGTTGCTGGATGCGGCGCACCGGCGTGAGCGCCATCAGGCTCTTCTTGACGCCCCTTGCGGGATGAAGCCGAGCAGCGCCGCATTCACGCGCAGCGTCATCGACGGCGCATGCGCCGCGCGCGCGAACGTGTTGAGCACGTCGCCGACCCGCATCGGCTCGGGATCGACCAGGTGGAAGCACTTGCCGTCGAGGTTCGGCGCATGCGCGATGTGGTCGATCGCGTCGACGACGAAATCGACCGGCACGATGTTGATGCGGCCGCCCTCGATGCCGATCGTCGGCATCCACGGCGGCAGCGACCTGGCGCAACCGCTGGATCAGCTTGAAGAAATAGTACGGCCCGTCGATCTTGTCCATCTCGCCGGTCTTCGAATCGCCGACCACCAGACCGGGGCGATAGACGCGGAACGGCACCTTCAGCTCGGTGCGCACGATCTTCTCGGATTCGTGCTTGGTCGAGAAGTACGGGTGGTCGAGGCCCTCGGCCTCCTCGAACATGTCCTCGCGGAACATGCCCTCGAACAGTCCGGCCGCGGCGATCGAACTGACGTGATGAAAGCAGCCCGCCTTGATCTCGTTCGCGAAGCGCACGACGTTGCGCGTGCCGTCGACGTTCACGTGCACCTGCTCCTCGGCCCCCGCCTTCAGGTCGTAGAGCGCGGCCAGATGGAAGAAGTGCCGGATCTTGCCGGTCAGCGCCTTGCGCTCGGCCGCCTTCAGGCCCATGCCGGGCTGGGCGATGTCACCCTGCACCGCGACGGCGCGCCGCGCGTCGACACCCCAGTATTCGCGCAGCGGCGTCGAGCCCGCTCGGGGGAGGCGTCGCGGACGAGGAAATGCACGACGGCGCCGCGCCGTTCGAGCAGTTTCCTGACCAGCCGCTTGCCGATGAAGCCCGAGGCGCCGGTGACGAAATATTCCATGAACTGTCTCCTTCGAAGTTCGTTCGTGTGCGGTGCGGCCGAACGGCGCCACGCCGCGCCGTCGGCCCGCGGCGCGACGCGCCGCTGCTGCTGCTGCTGCTGCGGGCCATGATTGCATCGCCGGCTGCCAGCGGGCAAGTCGCGCAACCTCGCCCGCTTTAGTATGTCGCCTCTAGGCCGACCGCCTACACTGCTTTCATTGGCGTCGCGGCGCTGTTGCCGCGCGGATTATGGAGCGTAACGAAATGGTCAAGAAACTGAAGGCACTGGCGCAGAGCAAACAGGACAACCAGCTTTCCAGCGCGATTCGCGATTCCGCGCAGCAGATCTGGCTCGCGGGGGTCGGCGCGTTCGCGAAGGCGCGTGACGATCGGACCAGGGCGTTCGAGTCTCTGGTGAAGGAAGGCAAGAGCATCCAGTCGCGCACCAAGGCGATGGCCGAAGAGCGGCTGGGCGAGGTCACCGACAAGGTCAGCGAAGTGACGGAAATGGTCAGCAAGCAGGCGACGGTATCGTGGGACAAGCTCGAGCAGGTCTTCGAGGACCGTGTCTCGCGCGCACTCGGGCGGCTCGGTGTTCCGACCAGCAAGGAAGTCGCGGCGCTGATCCGGCGCATCGACGAACTGACGGCGAGCGTGCAAGCGCTGGGCGGCAAGGTGCCGTCGGCGAAGAGCCGCACTGCCGCTGCGAAGCCGCGCGCCGCCAAGGCGCCGGCAGCGAAGAAGGCAGCTGCGAAATCCGCCGCCAAGGCGGCCGCGAAGCCGGCGGCCGCGAAGGCCTCCCGGGCGGCGAAGCCGGCCGCTGCGGCGAAGAAGCCGCGCGCGCCGCGCAAATCGGCCGCTGCCGCTCGGCAGGAAGGCAGCACGCCGACGGCGGCGCAGGCGGCCGAATAAAGCGTGCGCCGCACGGCGTTGCGTCGCTCATCCGCAGGTGATGCCCGCCGCCGTCGTGGCGGGGGCGTCGGGCTGGCGCTTGCCGGGGGCGGTTTCCTCGGAGCCGCGTACGAACTCGGCGTCCTCGCCGCCCTGTCCGAATCCCTCGAAGGCATCGAACTGCATCGGCTCGATGCCTACGTCGGCGTCAGCGCCGGCGCATTCATCGCGGCGGGTCTCGCGAACGGCAAGACACCGCATCAGATGGTGCGGATGTTCGTCGAGGACGAAACCGCGGCGCTCGACCCGGCTTCGATGCTGCAGCCGGCGCACCATCTGTTCGCGCGCGCGCTGCGTTCAGCGCCGGGCGCAGCCCAGCAGGTGCTCGAGGCGGGCATCTGCGGAAGGCACGCGCGGGGTCCGGGCGGTGCTCTGGCAGGCCGTCGAGCGTGTCGGGCGGATGCTGCCGGCAGGCCTGCTCGACGCCGGGCACGCCGAGCGCACCTTGCAGCAGATGTTCTCCGAGCGCGGACGCACCGACGACTTCCGGCGCCTGCGCACCCTGCTGCGGATCGTCGCCACCGACATCGACACGGGCCGGCCGGTCGAGTTCGGCGCACCGGGGTTCGACGACGTGCCGATCTCGCGGGCAGTGATGGCGTCCAGCGCCATGCCCGGCCTGTTCCCGCCGGTCGAGATCGACGGCAGGTTCTTCGTCGACGGCGCGCTGAACAAGACCTTGCACGCGTCGGTCGCGCTGAACGAAGGCGTCGGACTGCTGCTGTGCGTGAATCCCCTGGTGCCCTACATCTCGCCGGCCGGCAGCGGCCCGGGGCGGATCGCGCATGCCAGTCTGCCGGTGGTGCTTTCCCAGTCGATCCGCACCGCGATCCGCTCCCGGATGACCGTCGGCCTCGAGAAGTACGGCATCACCCATCCGCACGCGCACATTCTTTTGTTCGAACCGCGCAGCGACGACGCCGGGATCTTCTTCACCAGCATCTTCACGCTCGGCAACCGCCGCCGCGTCTGCGAGCAGGCGTACCAGCAGACGCGCGCCGACCTGCTGGCCAGGCGCGACGAGATCGCACCGCAGCTCGCGCCGTTCGGCATCCGCCTGAACGAAGCGGTGCTGCGGGATCCGGACCTGAAACTCGTGCGCTTCGGCCCGCGAGCGCGGGGTCGCCGGCTCGACGGCTTCGAGGACGGGCTGCTGCGGCTGCGGCATGCGCTGGACGACCTCGAGCGCTCGCTGCGCGTGTCCCCACGGAGCACCTGACATGGAACGCAAGCCGCCACGGCGGACGCGTGAGCGGATCCTCGATCTGTCGCTGCGCCTGTTCAACGATCTCGGGGAACCGAACGTCACGACCAGCGCGATCGCGGACGAGATGAACATCAGCCCCGGGAACCTCTACTACCACTTCCGCAACAAGGACGACATCGTCAACGCGCTGTTCGAGCAGTTCGAGCGCGAGATCGACCAGTTCCTGGACGTGCCGCCGAAGCGCCCGATCGGATTCGAGGACGCCTGGCTGTTCCTGCACCTGCTGTTCGAGTCGATCTGGCGGTACCGGTTCCTGTACCGCGACCTGAACGATCTCCTTTCGCGCAATCGCCGGCTCGAAGTGCACTTCCGCTCGATCCTCGAGCGCAAGCAGCGCGCAGCCCACCGCCTGTGCACGGCACTGGCCGAAAGCCGCCAGCTGCATGCGAACGAGCGCGAGATCGAGTCGCTGGCAACCAATATGGTCGTCGTCGCGACCTACTGGCTGTCGTTCGAATACGTCAGCAATGCGCGCCGGTTCAGCGACCCGGTGTTCCAGAGCGGCGCTATGGCGCGCGGCGCGTACCAGGTGCTCGTGCTGGTCGCGCCGTACCTGCCCGAGGACGGCCGGGCCCTGTTCATGCGGCTCGCTTCGGAATACCTTAAAGACTGAGCCCCGAGGAGACACAGATGCCGAAATGGACCGCCTTCCCCCACCCCGACAAGAGCTACGTCTACACCGAGGCGACGCTCAAGAAGCACTGGGCGCGGCTGCACCGCGGCGACTGCGAGCCGTTTCCGAAGGACAAGGCGGTGGTCCAGGCCTGGATCTCCTACCATGCCGGCGATTTCGCCGCGGCCTACGACGCGGGGCTGGCCGCCGGCCCATCCGGCTGGAATGCCGCGAACAAGGCCGCCTGCATCTACGCGAATTACCTCGAGTCGTCGGACAAGAAGAAGCTCGACCTCCTGAGCGAGGTCGGCGCGCGCTGCGAGGAACTGCAGGCGGCCGAGCCGCGCAACGCCAACGCCTTCTACCTGTACGCGTATGCGATGGGCCGCTACAGCCAGGGAATTTCGGTCACCAAGGCGCTTGCGCAAGGCCTGGGCGGAAAGGTGCGCGACGCGCTGCAAACGGCGCTGAAGCTGCAGCCCAGGCACGCCGACGCGCACATCGCGTTCGGCGCTTGGCACGCCGAGATCATCGACAAGGTCGGCGGCATGATCGGCGGTGTGACCTATGGCGCGAAGCGCGACGAGGCGATCCGGCACTACGAAACTGCGCTCGAGCTGAACCCGGAATCGGCGATCGTCCGCACCGAGTATGCCGACGGGCTGGTGATGCTGGAAGGCAAGAAAGCGCTGAAGCGCGCCGAGCAGCTTTATGCCGAAGCGGCGGCGTTCGAGCCGATGGATGCGATGGAACGTCTGGACGTCGAGCAGGCGCGCAGCGAGCTCGAATAGAGACCGGATCGGGAGCTTCGCGCGGCTCGCGCCGCGGGGGTTTCTGGCGGGTGCCGGCCACCCGGCACCGGGCCGCTCGTTCAGACCGCAGGCTTGCGCAGCACCATCGAGATCAGGTGCGAGCGCCCGACGTGACCCGAGCCCTCGGCGAGATCGGCGTCGACCTCGCGTGAAGCCTCGATGCGCCAGCCATCGAAGGCCTGCAGAAGCATCGGCACCGAATACAGGTTCTCGGCAATGCCGGGCCCGCCGGTGCGGTACTCGAGCTGGCGCAGACCGTACCCTTCGAGCACGAAGATGCCGCCCGGGCGCAGCGTGCGCGCGACGCCCGCGAAGATCCTGGCGCGCAATTCCGGCGACGCGAACTGGAAGAAGATGCCGATCACCGCGTCGAAGGCGTCATCGTCCCACGCCCGGTCGGCGATGTCGGCCACAGCGAACTCGATCTGCAGGCCGAGTTGCTCGGCCCGGCGGCGCGCCTGCTCGACGCCGACCTGCGAAATGTCGAACGCCACCACCCGGCAGCCCCGCCGGGCTGCCCACAAGCCGTTGCGTCCCTGGCCATCGGCGAGGCTGAGCACTCGCATGCCGGGCTCGAACAGATGCGCGTGCGCGGCCAGCCAGGCGTTCGGCTCCTCGCCGAACAGCGCGTCGGATTCGCCGAACCGCCGATCCCAGCGCAGGCGTGCGTCTTCGAAATTTGTCATCGGCCCGAATGATCTCCGGGCCGCCACCCAATGGCAAGCGGCGTGCGATGCGTCTCCGCGCGACGGATCCAGACCTTCGTTCAGGCCTCGTTGCACTGCCTGCCCACGGGCCGCAACCCGAAAGCCTCCTGGACGAAGGCCGCAGGCCTTCGCAGCATCAGGCTCCCGGGCGCATGAACCCGAGGTTCTTCACGGTGAAGTTGCCGAGGTTGGGCAGGATCTGCGGCAACTGCGGCACCAGTTCGGGCGCGAACCAGGCGGACAGCGTCGCGGCATACTGGTCGACCGAAACCGACGGAATCCAGCGCCCCTGGTGCTCCCAGCTGCGATCTCCCGCATCGTCGGGCCCGCCTAGTAGCAGCGAGGGATAGCTGCCATAGACTGCACGCCCCTGGACAGCTCCGCCGATCACCAGCTGCTGGTTGCCCCATGCGTGATCCACCCCGGCGGTGCTGTTGGGCAGGAAGGTGCGGCCGAAGTCCGACTCGGTGAACAGTGTGACCTGGTCGGCCACCCCGAGGCTCTTCATCGCAGTCTGGAACGCCGCGAGAGCCGGCCCCATCTGGCCCATCAAAGCGCCATGCTCGGACAGCAGGTTCGCGTGGTTGTCGAAGCCGCCCATCGACACGAAGAAGAGATGGCGGCCACCGCCCACGCTCGCGCGATTCTTGATCATCTTCGCGACCTGGTACAGCTGGCGCGACAAGCCCGACGCGTAGACACCCGTGAGATTGCCGAAGGCGCTCGAGATCTCGGGATTGGCCGAATCTGCGTTCGAGCCCGAGGGCTGCTGCTTCAGGATCGGCCCGAGCCGGGCAGCAGTGTCGAGGGCGCTGCGCTGCAGGGATGCATAACGCGCCTGTAGCACGCTCGACGACGAGGACGAAAGGAGAGTGTCCAGCGCGGCGCGGCGCGCGTTCGCAACGCGGCTGTCGGAATAGCCGTTCAAGCCGAGGCTGCTGCCCGGGGCGGGCAGCGCGAGTTCCTGCGAGTACATGCCTGCGCCGAAGCGGCTGGTGCCGGCGAAGCTGAACATGCCGTTGCCGCCCAAACGGTCCATCAGGCGTCCGCCCCAGCCAGTTGCAGTCAAAGTGACGCTGTCCGCGTTCTGCCAGAGAATCTGCTGGTCGGCGTGCGAATAGAGGCTCTCGGGCACGTACGCCGGATTGTTCGTGCCGCGCCACTCCAGGTACTGGCTCTTGCTTGTCGGCCGGGACAATGGGCCGGCGTTCAGGATCAGGGCGAGGCTGCCTTCGTCCCAGAGTGTCTTCAGTGGTGCGAGCCCGGGATGCAGGCCATAAGTTGCATCCAGCTGACTGATGCTCGAGCGTGCCAGGGCTAGCCCCCCGCGAACCGCCAGGTACCTCGCGTGTCCCTCGTCGTCGACGCGAGGCACCATGTTGATGCCGTCGTTCCCGCCGTACAGGAACAGGCACACCAGCGCCCGGTATCCGCCCGCCTGCGCGCAGGCGGGGCCGGCTGTCAACAGGCCCGCGCCTGCGCCGAGCGACAGCACGCCCGCGGAGCGGCGGATGAATTCGCGTCGCTTCATCGTCGTTCTCCTCAGCGTTGAACCTGGTATTGCGGCGACGCGAGGATCAGGTATACCGCAGTCTTGACCCGTTCGCGCTTCCAGTTGGAGCCGTTGTTTGCGTCGGTCAGCCAGGTGTCGGTCGATCTCCACTGGTCCATCGCAGCAGCGATCGCCTGCTTCTCCGCGCTGGTCAGACGCCCCGACACGAGCAGCTCGTCGAGCCGGTCGACGACCCGGATCGAGTCCGTCTCTGCATTGGTGATCAGGCTCTCCCACTGTCCGTACTGAAGCCGTGTGCCGGTGGCGCCCGGAATCGTCGCGTTCGGCGCGAGTCCGGCTCCTTTGCCGTACCACCAGTACACGATGTCGTTGACGAAATTCACCCGCGCGAAGTTCGTATTGGTGGTTGCGATCTGGAACGCGGGGCCGACCAGGCGCGTACCGGTCAGCGGGAAGTCGGGCGAGAAGAAATTGAACACCGACGGCGCGTTGAACACGGCCTGGCTCATGCCGGCACCCCAGTTCCAAAGGCCGAGACGTTCACCGTCGGTAATGCCGTCGATCGCGCGGATCGCGCCTGCCATGAAGACCGCTGGCTCACGCAGCAGACCGTAGTCGGGACCGGCGGCGACCATCGGATCCCGGGCCTCCGGGTCGAGAAGGATCGCCGCGATCGTCGCCTTCATATCGCCTTTCGTCCCGGTCCCGAAGCTCGCCGGTCCGTCGACGAAGCGCCCGCTGTCGAACGCCGCAGCGACGCGACCGACGTAGGCCGGGGTCGGGTTGCTGGTGACGAGGAACTGGATCAGCCTGCGGGCGATGAACGGTCCGACGTTCTGGTGCGACATGAGCGACGTGAGCACCGCGTCTAGTCCCTGGCGGGGGCTGCGCCCGGCCGGCGCCGTCACGTTCGACAGAAGCGAACGCTGCAGCTTGTCGTGTCGCGCCGCCACAGGCTGCATCGGGCCGCGGTAGTACGGCGGATTCTTCCAGCCGCTGCACAAGGGATTGCACCAGGACAGCTTGCCGCCCACCGGGTACGTCCAGCCGGACAGGGCATAGGCGTACTCGCGCACCCGGGCGTTGTCGTAGGTCGCGACACAGGCGCCCGACTGCAGGGTCCCATCGGGGTTGAGCATGCAGGTACCGATCGAGAACAGCTGCAGCAGTTCGCGCGCGTAGTTCTCGTTGGGCGACGCGCCGTCGTTGTTCACCATGTTCAGGTAAGCGCCCATGAACGGCGACAGTGTGACCGCGTCTAGGAGATCGCGGAAGTTGCCGAATGCGAGATCGCGCAGTTGCTGGTGGTACTCGGCGAACCCGTAGGCCCCGGACAGCTCGACCCCGGAGGTCACGAAGATCTGCCCGAGCGCGAACGCGATTCGCTGACGGAGCTGGTCTTCCCCGGACACCGCCTGGCGAAAGAAGTCCCACTGCACCGGCATCGACGTGTACCAGTCACGCCAGCAGTTGTCGCGCGCCGGCGTGCCCGGTGCGAACTGCGCGCAGAAGTCGCCGAGGTAGACGTGGATCTGATCGCGGTCGGCGTAGCCGGGCGTCGTGTACGTGTAGCGGGAAACGGGAGCGGCGAACTGCTGCACCAGGAACTTGCGCGGGCCGCGCGCCTGCACCTCGGCCAGAGTGGCCTCGTTCGGACCGAAGGAGGCCTGGTGCAGGAAGCGCGACGCGTCGGCACGGGTGGTCGGCACATCCGGGATGGTGCTCGTCGAAGTGGACGTGGACGACCCGCCGCCTATAAACCCCCGCACAGTGGACCGCTTGCGGCTCGCCAGCCTGGCGATTGCGTTCCCGAGCGCCTTCTCGTCGAGCTGTTCGGGTTCGGAGTCGGAGGTGGCCGACTCGGAGACCCCGTCCGGAGACTGGTCCGATTCACCGCCACAGCCGGCGATCGCGGCGAACAGCATCGTCAGACTCAGCAGCGCGGCGGCACGGGTGCGACTTGCGATGGTGTTCATGCGACCTCTTCCTGCGAGTCCTGGCCGGGATGGTGAGCGGTGCTTGCGGAGCGATCGCTCGAGCGCCGCGCCTTTGGCCTATTTGACGAGTAAATCCCGCACACGACGCCCTCGAGCGGACGGCCGGCGCCCGACAGGGTACCGGCGGCACGGCGATCGGCCCCGGCACCTGGGGCGCGCGCGCGCAACCGGATACCGGCCTGCGATCAGCGCACGAAGCCCACCTGCCGCGCGTACCGGATGTCGGGCTTGGCCGCGTGTTCGCGCTCGAGCTGCTCGACGAAGGCGCCGGGCTCGGGCTGCTCGTCGAAGAGCAGGAACTGCCGCTTGACGGCCGCGAAATCGCCCGGCGTCAGCAGGTCCAGCCGCGCCAGGCGCGCCGCGATCGCGGGCGTCAGCTGCGCGACGTCGCCGGCCAGCACCTCGACCACGAACATGCGCTCGCGCTGCGCCGGCGTCAGCGGCTGGAACCGCAGCTTGAACGAGAAGCGCCGCAGCGCGGCCTCGTCGATGCGGTCGAACAGGTTGGTGGTGCACACGAACACGCCGTCGAAGCGCTCCATGCCCTGGAGCATCTCGTTGACCTCGCTGATCTCGTAATTGCGCACCGCCGTCTGGCGGTTCTGCAGAAAGCTGTCGGCCTCGTCGAGGAGCAGCACCGCGCCCTCGCGCTGCGCCTCGGCGAACATGCGGGCCATCTTCTGCTCGGTCTCGCCGACGTACTTGCTCATCAGGTCGGACGCGCGCCTGATCATCAGGGGGCGCTCGATGCTGCGGGCGATGTGCTCGGCGAGCGCGGTCTTGCCGGTGCCGGGCAGCCCGTAGAAGCACAGCGTCGCGCGCGGACGCAGTCGCAGCGACCCGATGATGCGCTGCGGGGGATGGCGGCTGTCGACGTTCAGCAACCCGAGGTCGAAGCTCGTGACCTCGACGCGGAACTCGCCGCTGTCGCGGGCGTTGCCGAGCGCGCGATCGGATCGTTCGAGCTGGGTCTCGACCAGGGATTCGACCGGCTCGTCGATGGTGCGCCGAGCCAGCTTCGCGAAGCGCGCGGCCGCTTCGATCTGCGCGGGCGTGATCGCGCGGCGCGCGGCGACGCGCGCCACGAAGGCCTCGTCGACACCGAGATCGAGCAGGTACTTGCGGGCGATGTTCTCGCGCACCTTCTGGGGCGGGTTCGCCAGTTCGAGGTGGAACTGGAAGCGGCGCCGATAGGCCGGATCGATCTGGTGGATCGAGTTCGAGATCCAGATGGTGGGAACCGGGTTCTGTTCCAGCGTCTGGTTGACCCAGGCTTTGCCGTTGACCGCGGCACCGCGTCCGGTCTCGTTGCCGAGCAGGCCGGCGATCTCGCTCGCGATCGGCGGAAACACGTCCTCGACCTCGTCGAACAGCACCGCCGCCGTCGGGCGGCCGCGAAGAAAGGCCTGAGACACCTGCAGCGAGCGGTAGCGCTCCTTGCCCGACAGGCTGTGGCCGTCCTTGTCGAGGCAGTCGACCTCGTACAGTTCGAGTCCGGCAGACTGCGCGATCAGCTTCGCGAACTCGGTCTTGCCGGTGCCGGGCAGGCCGTACAGCAGCACGTTGACCCCGCGCTCGCCGCCGGCGGCGGCGGCCTGCAGCAGCGCCACCAGGTAGCGGGTGTCGCCTGCGACGTGCGGGAAATCCTCGCCCGTCAGATGCGTGCTGCCGGCAGGCCGCGTGAAGGCCGCCATCATCGACGACTCGGTCGGATAGTCCGCGGTGAGCACCGCGAGCAGTTTGTCGGAGACACGCATCAGGTCGCCGAGATCGGTGACGGCGTGCTCCGCGACCGGCGTCTCGATCAGGCCGAGGGTCTCCAGCCTTCCACCCGGCCTGAGCACGGCACCGACCTCGGCCGCGCCGAGACCGAGCACCTGCGCGAGCATTCCGTACGCCTCCTGGGCGCTCGAAGCCTTGCAGTCGACCAGCACGGGCCGCAGGTCGCGCTGGTACTTGCACAACGACGCGTGCAGCAGCACCGACTGCTCGGCCTGCGAAAGACCCAGCACGGCGGACAGCATCGCGATGTTGTCGATCAGCCGCACGCGCGTCTTGCCCAGTCGATGGTCGAGCGCGGCCAGCGTGACCTGGAACACGGCCAGCAGGTCCTTCGCGTGCAGCTTCACGTACTCGTCGAGGTAGTAGTAGAGCGTGCTGTCGTCGTACAACCCGTTCCAGGCGCCGTACCGGGACATGAACTCGTCCGGCGCCAGCTTCTGGCAATCGCTCCACGACGGCGTGTCGGTGCAGCGCCGCGCCAGGAAGTCGCGCACGCGCAGCAGGATCGGCTCCGGCCAGACGAAGTAGCGCCCTGCCAGCGTGATCACGTTGTTGATGTCGCGCCGCAGATTGAAGCGGGGACCGAGCGTGACGACCGTGCGCAGCGCGAAGCGCGCGCAGGCCAGGTCCAGCGGCGCCGCCGAGTCGAACTGCTGCGCGCGGAAATTCCGCTCGCCGGCATCGCCTTTGCCGGGACTCCTGCGAACCCTCTGCGTCGTCATCGCTGTCCTCCCGGTGCGGCCGCGCGGCGCCCCGCTCCGGCCGACTATAACGAGCGCGCCGGGGATCGATCGGTCGAGAAGCGGGGGGATCTCGGGTATTCTTTTTCGACGCCAGCAGGAGACGCCATGAAGCTGACACCGCAGCAGCTCGAGCAGTTCGACCGGGAAGGCTACCTGTTCTTTCCGGCCTGTTCTCGCCCGCCGAGATGAAGGTGCTGCGCGACGCGATGCCCGGCATCTACGCCGAGCATCGGCCCGAGATCATGCGCGAGAAGGACGGCCGCACGCCGCGCACCGTCTTCGCCGCGCCACCTATCAACGAGGCCGTTCGCCAAGCTCGGTCGGCATCCGCGCATGATCGAACCGGTCGAGCAGTTCTTCGGCGAGCCGGTCTACATGCACCAGTTCAAGATCAACGGCAAGCAGGCCTTCGACGGCGACGTCTGGCAGTGGCACCAGGACTACGGCACCTGGAAGCGCCGACGACGAGCATGCCGCAGGCGCGCGCGATGAACGTCGCGATCTTCCTCGACGAGGTGAACGAGTTCAACGGGCCGCTGCTGTTCATCCCGGGTTCGCACCGCAAGGCGGTCGTCGAGGCGAGCCACGACCTGGCGACCACGAGCTACCCGCTGTGGACGCTCGACAATCGCGACGATCGCCGAGCTGGTCGGCGCGTGGCGGCATCGTGGCACCGAAGGGACCGCCGGGCTCGATGCTGATGTTCCACTCCTGCCTGGTGCACGGCTCGCCCTCGAACATGAGCCCGTGGAACCGCATCATCGTCTACCTGAGCCTGTGCGCGGTGTCGAACCACATCCGCCGCACCCGAGCGCCCGGAGTAGATCGCGCACCGCGACTTCACGCCGATCCGCGTTCTGTCCGACGACTGCCTGCTGCGTGACGACGTGCGCGGTCTGCCATGGCCCGGCCACGAGGTCGACGCCGCCGCCCTGGCATCCTGAACGCCCGGCGGTCTGGACCTCCGAAATCGCGCGCGCGGCGGACGCCGACGGACCGGTCGCCGGATCCGCCGCAGACCCGACCACCGCGGGCGCGGCCGTACGGGCGGTCGGCGCATGAACCTGCACCGCATGCTGCTCGACACGCGCCGCCGAGGGCAGGCCGCTGCGCGTCGGCCTGATCGGCGCCGGCAAGTTCGGGTCGATGTACCTGTCGCAGGTGCTGCGCACCCCCGGCATGCATCTGATCGGCGTCGCCGACCTGTCGCCCGAGCGCGCGCGACAGGCGCTGCGCAAGGTCGGCTGGCCGGCCGAGCGGCTCGGTGCGCGCAGCTTCGAGCAGGCTGCGGCGCGCGGCACCACCCGCATCGTCGACGACGCGATCGCGCTGATCGCCGTCGCCGCAGATCGACGTCGTGATCGACGCGACCGGCAGCCCGGCGGCCGGCATCGCGCCACGTGCTCGCCTGCTGCGAGCACGGCAAGCACGTCGTGATGGTCAACGTCGAGGCCGATGCGCTGGCCGGGCCGCTGCTGGCGCGACGCGCGCGCGCAGGCCGGCATCGTCTACTCGCTGGCCTACGGCGACCAGCCGGCGCTGATCTGCGAGATGGTCGACTGGGCGCGCGCCGCCGGTTTCGAGGTGGTCGCCGCCGGCAAGGGCACCAAGTACCTGCCCGACTACCACGCGTCGACCCCCGACACCGTGTGGCAGCACTACGGCATCTGACGCGCCGAGGACGCCCGTGCCGGCGGCATGAATCCGCAGATGTTCAACTCGTTCCTCGACGGCACCAAGTCGGCGATCGAGATGGCGGCGGTCGCGAACGCGACCGGACTCGCACCGGCCCCCGGCAGGCCTCGAGTTCCCGCCTGCGGCGTCGACGACCTGCGCGCACGTGCTGCGCCCCGCAGCCGACGGCGGCCTGCTCGACGCAGCGCGGCCAGGTCGAGGTGATCTCCAGCCTCGAGCGCGACGGCCGCCCGGTGTTCCGCGACCTGCGCTGGGGTGTCTACGTCACTTTCGCCGGCGACACCGACTACGTGCGCCGCTGCTTCAGCGAATACGGCCTCGACACCGACGACAGCGGCCACTACTCCGCGATGTACAAGCCCTACCACCTGATCGGACTCGAACTGGGCATCAGCGGTCGCGTCGGTCGGCCTGCGCGGCGAGCCCACCGGCGTCGCCGATCGCCTGGCACGGCGACGTCGTCGCCACGGCCAAGCGCGACCTGGCGGTCGGCGAGATGCTCGACGGCGAAGGCGGCTTCACGCGTCTACGGTCGGCTGATGCCGGCGCGCGACTCGCTGCAGATCGGCGGGCTGCCTCTCGGGTTGGCCCACGGGGTGCGTCTGAAGGGCACGGTGCGCGCCGGGCAGCCGGTGCGCTGGCGCGACGTCGCGTTCGACGCGCAGGATGCCACGGTGCGGTTTCGCCGCGAGATGGAGCGCGCGTTCTCGCCTTCGTAACGAACCGGTTCGTCGCGGCGGATCGCCCGGCTGGCGCGATCGCGATGCGTGGCGCAGGCACCGGCGCGACGCCGGTCACGCCGGCGCACGTGCCTTCAGCCGCGCGATGCGCGCGGCGAGCAAGTTGGTGCGCAGCACCGGCCGTGCCGCCGCCTCCGCGATCAGCTGCAAGGGCCCGTACACCACGAGCTTCAGCCGGGCACGGGTCAGCGCGGTGTAGACCAGTTCCCGGCTGGCCAGCGGATGCCCGGCCGGCGCCGGCACGAACGACACGGTATCGAACTCCGAGCCCTGCGCGGTGTGCACCGTCGACACCCAGGCCTCGCGCACCGGCGGCACCTGGACCGGGGACAGGCGGCGCGCACCCGCCGCGGCGGGGAACTCGACCAGCAGCCGGCCGTCGACCCTGGCGCACACGCCCGTGTCGCCGTTGAACAGACCCAGACCGGGCGCGTTGCGCGCCACCGTGACCTGCCGGCCGGCGAACCACTCGGCCGCCGGATCCACGCCGAGCCTGCGACGGATCCGCGCACCGATCGCCGCGTTCAGGGCATCGGCGCCAAGCGGGCCGCTGCGCAGCGCGCTGAGGATGCGGAAGCGGCCGTAGCCTGCCAGCAGCGCCGCGGCATCGGCCCCCTCGCCAGCGGCGTCAAGGGTCTGCGCGTAGCCCGCCAGCGCGTCGGCGATCACCGCGTCGGGCGTGGCGGCATCGCGGAAATCGAGGTCGTCGCCCGCTGCGACCGACGTCACCGCACCGTCGCGCATCTGCGCGGCCAGCGCGGCGATGCCGGGGGCGGCGCGCTGCCGATAGTTGCGCTCCAGCAGCACGACCGCTTCACCGAGCGCGCCCCGGGCGCCGCCCAGCGCAGACAGCGCCGCGAAGACGGCTCCGGCCTCCACGGACGCGAGCTGGTCCTTGTCGCCGCACAGCACCAGCCGCGCGTCGATGCCGATCGACGCGACCAGCCGCCGGGCGAGTTCCAGGTCGAGCATCGACGCCTCGTCCACGATCACCATGTCGAACGGCAATGGACCGGCGGGCGCGCGACCGGCCGGCGATCCGTCGCCGCGCAGGCCCAGCAGGCGATGCAGCGTCATGCCTGCGTCCGGCAGCCGCAGCCGCAGCGCCGGGTCGGGATCGAGCTGCGGCAGCTGCGAGAGCAGCGAACCGGACAGGCGAGCGGCCGCGCGGCCAGTCGGGGCGGCGATCGCGACCCGCAGCTGCGGCGCCAGGCGCGCAGCCGCGACGATCAGCCGCGCAAGAGTCGTGGTCTTGCCCGTGCCCGGACCGCCGGAGACGACCGTCAACCGTCGCGCCAGCGCGGTCTCGATCGCGGCGCGCTGCCGCGCGTCGATGCCGCCGTCGCAACACAGGCGGTCGACCTCGGCCGCGATCCGCGCCGGCGCCGCGATCGGCGCCGGCGCGTCGAGCGCGGCGATGTCGCGCGCGAGGACGTCCTCGGCGTGCCACAAGCGGTTCAGGTAGAGGTGGCGATCCTCCAGCACCAGCGGTGCGGCCGGTGCCGCCGGTGCGGCGAGTGCGACCGGTGCGACCGGTGCGACAGACTCGCGGCTCGCCTCCGGGGCTGCCGTCACGGGCGTCGCCGGCGGAACGGACGCGGTCGAATCCGCAACCGGCGACACGACCGGGCTGGCCGTCAGCAGCGAGACCGTCGCATCGTCGAGCGCAACGCAGACGTGTCCTTCGGCACTGGCGCGCCATGCCCCCGCCGCTGCGTCGCGCAGCGACACGACCGCGCGCGGATCGCCGCCCAGCCGACGATGTGTGCGCACGAGCAGGTCGGCGAACTCGGCCTCGATCGCGAGGGCTGCCCGGCGGGCGAGATCGCTCATCGCGCGCTCCCGCCGCCTGCGGCGACGCCTGCGTTCATGCTTCGCGCTCCCGGGCAGCGACCGGCAGCAGAGCATCGAGCTCCTCGACCAGCTCGAGCGGCGGGCGCGTCGCGTGCACACCGGTCGCGGCGGGCGCATCCGCCGGCCCGCCGGACGCGTTCACGCCGCGCAGGAACAGATAGAGCACGCCACCGAAGTGGGTGTCGTAGCAGTAACCGGGCACGCGTGTGGCGAGATGGCGATGCAGGGCGAGCGTGTACAGGCTCAGCTGAAGCGAATAGGCGTGCTCGCGCATCGCCGCATCGAGCGCCGCCGGACCGTAATCGTCGAGACGGTCGCCGAGGTGGTTGCTCTTCCAGTCCACGATGTAGAAGCGCCCGCCGGCGCGGAAGACGAGGTCGACGAAGCCGCGCAGGTAGCCGCGCCAGCGCGCCCCGGTCACGGCCGTCGCGGCGAACGGCAACGGATAGTGCCGCGCCACGGCCGCCACGATGCGCCGGGCGTCGGCGTCGCCCGCGCGCAGCTCGAACGACAGCTCGCGCACGGTGTCCGATCGCGGCACGGCCGACAGCTTCAGCCGCTCGCCTCGCGGCGCCTGCAACGGGCACGCCAGCACCTGCGACAGCCAGTGCGCGACCGGCTCGGCGTCCACGTCGACGAAGCCGCTCTCCAGCAGTGCCGCGCGCACGCGCCCGGGATCGACGCCCGCGCCGAAATCGCTGTGCTCGAGGATCGCGTGCAGGCAGTTGCCGGCCTCCGGTCCCGCGGGGAAGGCGAAGCGGATCGGGTCCACGGCGTCGGCCGGCGGCACCGGCGGCACGGCGGCACGATGCGGCACGACAAGCGGCGAGCGGCGACGCGGACGACAGCGCGATCGACGCGGACGACAGCGCGGACGAGACGAGTGCCGGCACGACATCCTCGTCGTGATCGGGACGGTCGTCGGCGATGCGCACGCTCTGCAGCAGCGACGAGAAGCTGCGCCTCTGCCATGGCGCCGGGATTGCCCCGCCAAAGCTGCGCGCGGCAAGGACGGGTTCGTCGTCGGCGGCGGCGCGTGCGCGCGACGCGTCCTCGGAGTCTCCGCCGCCCGCAGGCGCGTGCGCCAGCGTCGCCGCCTCGAGCACCGCAGCAGGCCTCCGGCAACGGCGCCGCGAACGCCTGCAGCGTGGGCATCACGACCTCGGGCGACAGACTCTTTGCCGCTGCCTTGTCGAGCGGATCGATGCCATGCAACAGCCAGGCGAGCGGCGCGCGCACCGAATCGCTGGCGGCTCCCCAGAACAGATAGCAACGGTGGCGGGCGCGCGTCACGGCCACGTACAACTGGCGCAGCGTCTCCGAGTGGTGCTCGAGCGCGGCGCGGCTGTCCGCCGCGTCGCCGGACGGGATGCCGAAGCCGCGCACCGATCGCCATTCGCCGCCGGTGTGCTCGTGCCACAGGATGCCGGAGTCGGGTTTGGACGGGCGCCGATGCGGCCGGCCCGTCCACGCGAACGGCAGCACCACCACCGGGTACTCTAGCCCCTTGCTGCGGTGGATCGTCACCACGTTCACCAACCGCGCATCGCTCTCGAGTCGGAGTTCGCCGGCCTCGCCCGCGTCGCCGCGTTCGATGCAGCGCGACAGCCAGCGCAGCGCCGCCTGCGGTCCGGTCCGCGCCTGCTGCGCGCCCGCCAGCAGCTCGAGCAGGTGCAGCACATTGGTGAGCACGCGTTCGCCATCCTCGTCGCCCGCCAGTCGCGCAAAGCCGTTCCAGCGGTGCACCAGTGCCCGCAGCGCGGCCATCGGCCCGGCATCGAACCAGTGCTCGCGCGCCTGCGCGAATGCGCGCGCCGCGCCGGCGAGCCGGTCCTCGCCCTCGGCGTCGCCGGCAAGATCGCCGGCAAGATCGCCGGCATCCCATCCAAGCAATCGCGTGACCAGCGCACCGCGCAGCAGATCGGTGCGCGCGGGCTGCGCCAGCGCGCCGATCACGCGCAGCAGCTCGTCGGCCTGGCGCGAGGCGAACACGCTGTCGCGCGACAGCTCGACCGCACCGATGCCCAGTCGTGCCAGCGCGCGCTTGATGGCCGCGCCCTCGGCGTGGCGGTGAACCAGCACCGCGACGTCGGACGGGCGCAAGGCGCGCCCGTCGATGCGCGCCCCGCCGGGCCCGAGAAGACGCGCGATCTCGCGGGCACACGCACGCGCCGCCAGGGCGCTGGCCTGCTCCACGGTCATCGCTTTGCTCTTGCCGGCGCCGTCGGCGCCGCACCCATGATTGCCGGACCCATGATTGCCGGACCCATGATTGCCGGACCCATGATTGCCGGACCCATCATTGCCGGACCCGTCATCGCCAGACCCATCACCGCCGGACCCATCGCTGCCGGATTCACTCGCGGAAGATCCTGCCGGACCGTTGTCCCGCGCCCCGATCGCAACCAGGTTCATCGGCGCGCGCCCGACCCCACCAGCGTCCTCGAAACACGCTCGCCGGCGATCGGCAGCCGTGGCCTCGTCGAACCCGATCTCGTCGACCAGGAACGGGCGCTCGCGGCCGAACAGCGCATTGATGGCGGTGATCAACGCAGGGTCCGAGCGCTGATTCTCCGTGAGGCGGTGCTGCCGGCCTCCCTGCGCCCGCGCGTCGAGGTAGGAGAAGACATCCGCGCCTCGGAAGCCGTAGATCGACTGCTTGGGATCGCCCACGACGATCAGCCCGTGCGCACCCGCGTTCCCGGCCTCGCGGCCCGGCCCGGCAGCCGACAATGCCCCCCCGAAGTGCACCCGCCGGAACACCTCCCACTGCAGCGGATCGGTGTCCTGGCACTCGTCGATCAGCGCCAGCGGATAGCGCTCCTGCAGCAGGGTCGCGAACCGGCCTCCGTGCAGCGGATCGGCAAGCGCGTCGCGCATGCGCAGCAGCAGATCGTCGAACTCGAGCACGCCCGAAGCGTCGCGCGCGGCGGGCAAGTCGCGCCGGACGTGGTCGATCACGTCGGCCAGCAGCGCGGCGACGCATTCGTCGCGCAGGCGGTAGGCCTCGACGACGTCGGCGAACGCCTGCGCCAGATCGCCGGGCGGCAGCCGCCCCTTGTTGCGCTGTTCGAAGTGCTCCCGCGACAGCTTGCGGGCCCCCTCGGGATCGCAATCGCCCAGCACCCGGCTGCTCCCGAGCCACGTATCGATCTCGTCGAACCAGCGCGCCACCGATGCCGGCCTGAAGCTGTTGCCATTGACGTTGGTCTTCACCCCGAGCCAGGCGCGAAGCGCCTCGCGCTGCTCGCGCCACAGGGGCTCGAGCCGCTCGATCGCAGCCCGCGGCAGCGTCAGCCGTGCCCGCCAGTCGTCGACCCGCGGACGGATTTCGAGCGCAGGCGTCTGCAGCGCGCGGCGCACGATCGGCAACACCGAGACAGGCGACAGCCGGTGCCAGGAGCAGAACGCGACCAGCCCCGCCGGACCGTCGATCACCTGTGCGCGCCACCAGTCGCCGATCACGCGCAGCAGCAGCTCGTCGTCGCCCGCGGTCAGCGTCGTTTGCAGCGGCACGCCCGTGGACATCGCATGCTCGGCCAGGACGCGCTGACAGAAGCCGTGGATGGTGTGCACCGCCGCGTCGTCCATGCACGCCAGCGCGCGACGCACGCGCGCCAGCGCCGCCGCCGGATCGTCGATTCGCCGCAGGTACTCGGCGATGAACGGATCGTCGCTCGCGACCTCCCCGGTCAGCGCGATGCGCAGCTGATCGATACGCGCGCGGATTCGGCCGATCAGTTCGGCCGTCGCCGCACGCGTGAAGGTGACCACCAGGATGCGGTCGATGTCGAGCGCGCGTTCGACCAGCGCGCGCACGACCAGGCCGGACAAGGTCCAGGTCTTGCCGGTGCCGGCGTCGGCCTCGATCAGGTGCAGGCCGTGCAGGATGCCGGGGTCGAGCACCGGATGGTCAGTGCGCATCGTCGTCGTCCGGGGCGTCGATCGAACCGACGACGGTCGTGCAGCTGTCGAAGATCCGCCGAAAGACGGGCAGGCCCGCGGCGATCACGGCCTCGAGCGGCGGTTCGGCGTCGCGCAGCAGCGCCGCGACCCAGGGGTCGTCGAGCGCGCCGCGCGCCGTGGCGCCGGCCCGATGCGCGCCCTGCAGCGCGGTGCGCGCGCGACGGCGCGCAGTCGCGTCGAGCGCATCGAACGACTCCGGCACGGGCCCGCGCCCGTAGAGCGACCAGATCACCTTCGGCAGCAGCAGCCGCGGCTGTTGGCGCAGCTGCAGGGCCAGGCCGACTGCCCACGACAGAAGTTCGCCGGGCGGCGCGCCGGTGTCGATGCGCAGCGCGGCACCGGCGCCGGCCAGCAGCGTCGAACGCTGCGCATCGGCAGGTTCGGGATCCGCCTCCAGCCAGAGCAGATGCTTCAGCCAGGCCTCGATCACGGCGCGTGCGTTCACCGGATAGGGCGAGACGACGACCTGACGCTGAACGCCCGAGCCGACATCCGCGCCGTCACCGCTGCCGCTGTCGTCGCCGCTGTCGTCGCCGCTGTGCTGCCCGCGGTCCGTGCGGGCGGCGGTCAGCAGGACCGAGCCGCTCAGGCGCACCGTCGCGCCGCCCGGCAGGGACACGATCGCTTCGAGGGTTCGCCTGCGCACCGCGACCCCGAGCATGCCGGCCTCGGACAACACCTGGCTGGCCCGCTCGACGAGCGCACGTGCGGCGGCGACGCCGGCGGTGCCGGCCGGCAGGGCCGGCGCGATCTCCAGACGGGCCTGCGCTTCGGCGGCGCTCCGTCCGCGGATCAGATCGTCGAGCGCGGGCTCGAGCACTTGCGGGTCGCCGGCGACCAGTCCCGCATCCAGGGGCTCGCTTTCCTCCGGAAGCGCCTGTTCGCGCACGATGCCGATCTCGAGCGCGTGGCGCAGCCAGGCCCGCGCCGGGTTCGACAGGATGTCGACCACCTCGTCGACCGTCACCGTCCCGGTTGCGGGCACCCGCACGGTCTCGCCGACCTTCGCGATGTCCGGCGCAGCCGAGGCACCCGCTGCGCGCGTGTCGGCGGCGCCGACGGCGTCGAGGCCGGCGACCAGAGGCGTCGGCGCCAGCCGCGTTGCGATCGGCGCAGCGATGCGGCACGCCGCCTCGAGCCACTGTCCCGCGAAACTTCGCACATCGTCCTGGCCGCCGCGACCCGGCGCCGCGTGCGATGCGTCGCCGCCTCCGAACGCCGCCGGCCCGAACGGCTGCAGCGGATGCTGCACGTCGAGCAGCGCCGCGCACGCCCCACCTGCGCAGCCGGCTCCGCCGCGTGCGGCAGCGACGCGCTCGCGGACGTACGCGACGAGATCGGCAACCAGCAACGAAGGATTGGTGAGGCTGTTGTCGCGCGCATTGCGCCCGGAGTACAGAAGCAGCAGCCGGTCGCGCGCCGCCAGCACCAGGTCGAGGAACACGCCGCGGTCCTCGATGCCGGCGATGCGGTCGCCGCGCCAGGGATTCCTGCGCATCAGGTCGTACTCGGGCAGGCGATGGCGCCGCGGGAACGCATCCTCGTCCGCGCCAAGCAGCACCACGACCCGATACGGCACGCCGCGCAACGACCCGACCGGACAGAACGTGACCGCCCCTCCGGGCACCGCGGCAGGCGGGGCCGACGCGAGTTCGGCGCGCAGCGCCGCCTCGAACACCGGCGCCGTGACCTCCAGGTTCGGCGCTGCCTGCCCCGCTTCGACCACTGCGGCCAGCGCCTGGCGCACCGCGCGCAGCTCGTCGAGATGAACACGAACGTCGGCGAACAGTTCACCGATCAGCACGGACAGCCGCCGCGACCATTCCGCCACCGTGGCCTGCCGGCGCGCTGCGCGCGCGTACGCAGCGAGCGCGCGCAGCAGCACCATCAGGCGGCCGAACAGCTCGCCCTGCTGCCCCGCCGCACCTTGCACCGCAAGCAGGTCGCCGAAGCGTCCGACGCCCTCCGACATCACGGCACCGAGCAGCAGGCGGTCGAGCCCGCTGCGCCAGCCGTGCCGCTCGTCTCGCCCCGCCGCCGGCGACGCCGGCTCGTCGATCAGGCCGTCGAAGCCCCAATGGACGCCGGCAGCCACCAGGCGCTCGGTCAGTTGCTGCGGATCGTCGGGCGCGAGCTGCAAGGCTTCGCCGATCGCGGGATTCTCGAGCAGCTGCACGAGCGCGGGCAGCGACACCCGGCCCCGTGCGAGCTCGAGCAGCGACAGCACCGCAGCGACGCCGGGCTGCTCGTCGAGCGCGCGACCGGTGACCGAGAACGGCACCCGCCGCGCGGCGGGAGCACCGCCGAACACCGCCTGCACACAGGGTGCCGCCGCATCGACATCGGTGCAGAAGACCACCACCTCACCCGGCCGCAGGTCATCGATCGCAAGGAAGCAGTCCAGCAGACGGTCGTGCAGGACCTCGACCTGGCGCATCAGCCCATGGCAGGAGTGCACCTGCAGCGCCGCGGGGTCGAACACTTCGGGAAGCTGCTCCCAGACCGCGTCGTCGCGCACGAGGAGCGCATGCTGCAACGCCTGCAACGCGTTGCCCGGCGGCGCGACCGGCCGCGCGCGGAACTCGTCGTCGGCCTGCACGCCGGCCCGCTCCTCGAGTTCGGCCACCCCGATCAGCGTGTCGCGCTGCGACTTGCCCCACTCGCCCAGCAGCCGCGGTCCGTCGTCGATCAGCCACGGATCTTCGGGACGCTCCTGCGCGAAGCGCGCCCGCAGGCGCTCGTCCGTGACGTCCTGCCAGAACTCGCGGCAGGGGTCGGGCACGAACAGGTGCACGTCGATCAGTGTCGACAGACGCCCGTACAGCTGCAGCTGCTCGGGCGCCATCGGCAGCGCCCCCCACAGACTGACGCGTTCCAGGCCGACGCGTGCGCGCAGCGCCGCCAGGGCCTGCAGACCCCCCTGCTGCGCGTCGTCGACCGCCGCGAGGAATCGGTCGAACGGATGCCGCGCTCCCACGCCGAGCGCCTCGACGAGGTGGCGCCACATCCAGCGCTGCCAGCCCTCGTCCGGGCCGAGCTGTCCGATCCGCCCGGGTCCCGCCGGAACCAATTGCGGCGTCGACGAACGGGTCCGCGGATGGAGCGGCGCGCCCGCCTGCGCGCCGGCCTGCGCACCCGCCTGCCCGTCCCGATCCCATCCCGCCAGCCACGCGCGCCGATAGGCCAGATAGCGGTCGAAGGTGGCGGCGATCTCGCGCGCCAGTGCGAGACGATCGGCGTCGCCGGCGCGCTCGACACGGCGTCGCAGGGCCGAGAACGCAGGATCGTCGGAGGGCAACCGGTCGAAGAGCGCGAGCACCACCCACTGCGCGCGCGATGCGTCGAAGGGCGAGCGTGGCGCCAGATCGGGCAGCACTTGGCCGAGAACGCGCCACAGCAGCCGCCCCGGAAACTCGAACCGCACGTTCGCGCAGATCCCGGAGCGATCGGCGATGCGCTGCTGCAGCCACCTGCCCACGCCGAGGCTGGGCACGACGATCACTTCCTCGGCAAGGGGGTCCGCCAGCGGTGCGCTCAGCCGGTCCACCAGCGCATCGGCCAGGCGCAGACCGTCGTTGTCGAGGCGGATGCTCAGGGACATCCGGCTATTGTTGCAGACCGGACGAGGCGCCGAGAGTCAGAACCGGGATCCCGGCTGACGCAGGAACTCGAGCTCGTCGTCGGTGGATGCGCGCCCGAGGATGCCGTTGCGGTGGGGGAAGCGTCCGAAACGGCGGATCACGTCGCGATGCCGAACCGCCCATTCATACGCGCCGCCGGCGACCGGATCGTCGCGCAGCCCTTCGAACAGGCGCAGCGCCTCGTCCTGGTCGGCAAGCGATTCGGAGTGCTCGAACGGCAGATAGCAGAACCAGCGCTGCACGGCGCCGAACCCGCGATCCCAGCCCGCGTCGACGATGCGGCGGGCCAGCGCGAGCGCCAGGGCATCGCCTTCGAACGCGCGCGCAGTGTCGCGCCACACGTTGCGCGTGAACTGGTCGAGCACGATCAGGCAGGCCAGCGCCTGCTCCGGAACCTCTGCGGCGAGCCGGCCGGCGCAGGCATCCTCGATCAGCGCGCCGAAGCGCTCGCGCACCTGCGCGTCGAACGCCGGGTCCTTGCCGAACCAGCGCGGATCGCTCGCGATCTGCGCCCGCACGTCGGCCGTACCGAACCAGAATTCGAGCACGTCGGCCGGTCGCATCGGCGTGCCGTCAGTCGGTGGCCGGCGCGCGCCGCGCGGCGCGCGGCTTGCGGCGCGGCGCCGGACGGGCGTCGCCGTGGCCGATCGCCAGCAGGCGCCGCTCGATCTCGCGCACGTCCATCACGCCGCCGGCCACCAGATCGGCGGGCAGCATGCACAGCGTCAGCAGCAGCCGCTCGAACTCGGGCGCGAACTCGTCGATGATCCGCTGCGGCTCGGCGCAGATCTCGCTGTCGGTGATGAGCCCGAACTGCACGCCGCCGGCGTACGACACGATCGACACGCCGACCCCGATGTCACCCGACTGCGGCACCCAGAACATCGTGCGCCGCAGCGGGATGCCGCAGATCTCGATCGCGCGGCCGGGCCCGGGCACGTTGGTCATCACCGCCGTGCCCTTGTGCGCGAGGTAACCGAGGACCAGCTGCTGCACCGGCTTCGGAGCGAAGCCGATCGCGCCCAGCAGTGCGTACGCGAGCGGCCCCTGATAGCCGCCCTTGAGGTCGTCCATGCGCCGGCGCACCTCGAACACGCGCTCGAGGGGATTCGCGATGCCCACCGGCAGCGTCAGCGGCACCAGACCGAAGCGATTGCCCAGCGACAGCGGTCCGCCCGGTGGCCTCAGGTTGACCGGCACCATCGCCCGGATCTCTTCGCCGCGCGTGTTCTCGCCATCCGATTCGAGGTAGCGGTGGATCGCGCCGGCCACACAGGACAGCAGTACGTCGTTGACCGACACGCCGAGCACCTTGCAGACCGCCTTGACCTCGGCGAGCGGCAAGGGCTCGTTCCAGGCGACCACCTTGCGCCCACCGGGCTTGCCCTTCAGCCGGGTGTGCGAATCGTCCGTCATCAGCGCGATCTTCGCGGCATCGCTGACCAGGCGGGTGCCGGCGGCGCGCAGCAGTTCGCGGCCGTGGGCGTCCGACATCAGTTCGACCGAGTGACCGAGCGCGGAACCCGCCATCTCGGCGGCCTTCACCGCCTGGCGCGTCACCGGCTCGACCATGGCGTCCCATGCGGTGTTGAGCCCGTGGTCGTCCTCGTGGCGCGGCTCGTCGTCGGCGGCCGGCGAGGGTTCGCCAGCCGGCGCCTGGTCGGTGAGCGACATCGTCACGCCGATCAGCGCGATGCCGTCGGCGATGCAGTGATGGATGCGCGCGATCAGCGCGCTGGTGCCGTCGTAGCCGTGCACCAGATGGAACTGCCAGAGCGGTCGGGCCGGATCGAGCGGCTCGGACGCGAGCCTGCCGGCCAGCTGCTTGAGCTGCGCGTCGCTGCCCGGCGGCGGCAGGCGGACCGACTTCACGTGGTGATCGATGTCGAAGTGTTCGTCGTCGACCCACCAGTGGCCGGTGGCATCGCTCTCGACCTTCTGCCGGAAGCGGTCGAACCGGAGCAGACGCTCCGACAATCGCTTGCGCAGGACGTCGACGTGAATCGATGCGTCGAACACCCACACCCCGACGATCATCATCAGGTTGCCGGCGCTGTCCATGCGCAGCCAGGCCGTGTCGACGCCCGACATTCGTTCGCGTGCCATCCCGTTCCCCCGCCATGCGCGTTGTGCGGCCGTCGTCCGCCCCGGCCATCCCTATAATAGCGGCAGGCTCGCACAACGAAACGAGGGAATCATGGCCGACCTGAACAAGACTTTCGAAGACGCGGTGGCGGCATCGAAGAACCTCGAAGAACGCCCCGACAACGCGACGCTGCTGAAGATCTACGCGTTGTACAAGCAGGCCACCGCCGGCGATGTCGAAGGCAAGCGCCCCGGCTTCACCGACATGATCGGGCGCGCGAAATGGGACGCGTGGAACGAACTGAAGGGCACGGCGGCGGATGCTGCCAAGCAGCAGTACATCGACCTGATCGAGGATCTGAAGGGCTGAGCGTCGCACCGCCTGGCCGCGTGCGGCGCCCGCCCCGTCGCGCGGCGGGAGCCGGCGCGGACCTCAGGCGAAGTAGCGGTCGAAGTTCTCGTTGACGTGCTCTTCGATGCGGTGCCTGAACGCCGACAGCACGAACCCCAGCTTGGCATCGAGCACGACCTGATCCTTGGTGACGGTGAGCTGCCCGTCGACCCCGCTGCGGGTGAACCTCAACACGTCGCCCTCCCAGGCGCTGTCCATGCCGTACTCCTGGGCCAGGTCGTCGGCCACCTTCTGCGCCGCCACCTTCGCCTTCTTCAGCCCGATCGTGTGCTTGCGCACCACCTTCAAATCCGCCATTCCGCTCTCCCGACGCCGCTCGCGTCATTCGCCTTCGATCAGCACCAGGTGCACCCGGTATGGTCCGTGCGCCCCCAGCACGATCGTCTGCTCGATGTCTCCCGTGCGCGACGGGCCGGAGACCAGGTTCATCGCCCTGGGCGGCGCACCACGCTCCTCGCGCACCCGCGCGAAGGCGTCCTCGTAGTGCGCGACCACCTGCGAGGCCGCAACGATCGCGACATGCGTCTCGGGCAGCAGGTGCGTCGACGCCGGCGTCTGCGGACCGGACAGCATCATCAGCGTGCCGGTCTCGGCGATCGCCGCGAACACGCCGCTGATGCCGACCATGTCGCTGCCGTTCGGCGCTCGCGGCTCGACCTGCAAGCCGGCTTCGGGCCACGCCAGCGCTCCAAGCGCCGGCCAGCACACGGCAGTCGACGGCAACCCGTTCGCGGCGAGGAATCCCGCCACGGCCGCCGGCACGTCGGTCATCCGCGCGACGCGCTGCGTGGTGCTCGACATGCGCTGCGCCTGCTGCTCGAAGTGCGTCAGAAGATCCTCGCCGACCGTCGGCTGCGGCGCGATCGGGTGCCGGGCAATGTAGTCCTCTGCCGCCTGCCGCTCGGCCGCGGTCGGCTGGTCGGCCCGCCCCTGGGCCAGCCTGATGCGGGCGAGAATGTTCCTGCGGGCGCTCGAGGTGTCCATCGTGATCCGTCTTCGGGCAATTGGAGAATTATAGTCAGCCGCTGATCTCGAACACCTGGCGCAGGTACTTCAGGTAAGCCTCGTCGTCGCACATGTTCTTGGCCGGCGTATCCGACAGCTTCGCCACCGGCTGCCCGTTGCAGCGCACCATCTTGATCACGATCTGCAGCGGGGTGTAGCCGAGGTCGTTGGTGAGGTTGGTGCCGATGCCGAACGCGACCTTGATCCGGTCCTTGAAGCGACGGTACAACTCGATCGACAGCGGAAAGGTCAGCGCGTCAGAGAACACCAGCGTCTTGGTCTGGGGATCGACGCGGTTGGCCTCGTAGTGCCGGATCATGCGCTCGCCCCATTCGAACGGGTCGCCCGAATCGTGGCGCGCGCCGTCGAAGAGCTTGCAGAAGTACATGTCGAAGTCGCGCAGGAAGGCGTCCATTCCGAAGACGTCGGACAGCGCGATGCCGAGGTCGCCGCGATACTCGCGCGCCCACGTCTCGAAACCGAAGGTCTGCGAGTCGCGCAGCCTCGGACCAAGCGCCTGGCAGGCCTGCAGGTACTCGTGCGCCATCGTCCCCAGAGGCAGGACGTTGTCCTTCATCGCGTGCAGCACGTTCGAGGTGCCGGCGAAATTGACGCCCAGCTTCTCGCGGCAGGTCAGGATCACCTCCTCGTGCCAAAGGCGCGAGAAACGGCGACGCGTTCCGTAGTCGGCGATGCGCATCTCCTCGAGCTCGGCGTCGCCCGACACCAGGCGGATCTTCTCGTCGAGCCGGCGCCGGCCTTCCGCATAGTCGGGCACCTTGACCGTGTTGCGGAAGTAGATCTCGTTGACGATCGCCAGCACCGGGATCTCGAACATGATCGTGTGCAGCCAGGGGCCCTTGACCACGATGTCGATCTCTCCGCCACCCTTCGGCGACGGGACCACCGTGATGTACTTCTGGTTCATCTGGAACAGGCCCAGAAAGTCCACGAAGTCGCTCTTGATGAAGCGCAGGCTGCGAAGGTAGTCGAGTTCGCGCTCGCGGAAGCGCAGCGTGCACAGATGCTGGATCTCGTCGACGATCTCGTCGACGAAGGGCGCCAGGTCGACGCCCTCGTTGCGGCACTTGAAGCGGTACTCGACCTGCGCGCCGGGGAAGTGGTGCAGGACGACCTGCATCATCGTGAACTTGTAGAGATCGGTGTCGAGCAGGGAGGGGATGATCATGACGCGGGGTTCCTGACGGTTGCGCGAACTATACTGCCCCCGCCGGGCAGCCGGGATCCGGGGGTCGGTCCGCTGCGCGGGCGCTAGACTTGCGCAGCAGTCCTCCGGAGTGAACATGTCGAATCGGCTGCGGGCCCCGCGCTGGCCCGCTCGTGTCCTGGCCGCGCTGGCCCTCGCCGCGCCGGTGGTTGCCTTCGCGCAATCGGACGACTGGTATGCGGCCTGGATCGCCGCGATGCGTCAGAAGGACACCGCACAGGCGGCGACGCTTGCCCGCGACGCGGCCGGGCGCGGCGACCCTCGCGGCCAGTACGCGTACGCCGTGATGCTCACCGGGGGCATCGGGGTCCCGCGCGACACCGCCGAGGCGCGACGGCTGATGGGCGAGGCCGCCGCCGCCGCAGACGCGGGTGCGCGCAACGAGTACGGCAAGATGCTGATGCGCGGCGTCGGCGGCCCGGTCGACCTCGAGCGCGCCTACGAATCCCTGTCGGCCGCGAGCGAACAGGGCCACGCGGAGGCGATGTACCACCTGTCGACGCTGCTGTCGGTGCAAACCTTCGCGCGCGCCGACGCGGTCGCCGCCTTCGCGGCCGCGCACCGTTCGGCGCTCGCCGGCTTCGCGCCCGCATTCGGGCGCGTCGGATTGCTGATGCTGCAGGGCCAGGGCGTGGGGCGCGACGCGGAGCGGGCGGTCGAGTGGTTCCGGCAGGGCGCCGGCAAGGGCGATGCGCAGGCGACCGCGTACCTGGGCTGGGCCATGGCGAGCGGTACCGGCACGACGCGCGACGGGCCCGCGGGGGAACGCCTCCTGACGGCCGCCGCGAACACCGGCAACCTGTGGGCGATGGCATCCCTGGCCGACGCGTACCGGCAGGGTGTCGTGCTGAGCCGCGACTACGTGCGGGCGTACACCTGGGCGACGATCGCCCTCGGCAGGGGCCATCCGTCGCAGCAACTGCGCACGGCGCGCGACGAGCTCGAGAAGCTTCTGACGCCCGAGCAGGTCACCGGGGCGCAGCGCGCGGCGCGCGATTGGACACCGAAGGCGCTGCAGATCGCGCTGCCGGGCGATTCAGCGGCGACGCCCGGCCGCCCCGCGAGCAACGGCACGGCCTTCTTCGTGTCGGCCGACGGCCACGCGCTCACCAACCAGCACGTGATCCGCGGCTGCAAGCGGCTGGGAACGATCGAGTATGGCGACGCGACGGTGGTCTATCAGGACGAAGCCGCCGACATCGCGATCGTTCGCACCGCGAAGCCGGCTCCCAGCTGGGCCCGGTTCCGATCCGACCCGCCGCGGCTGGGTGAAACCGTCTACGCCTTCGGCTTCCCGCTCTACGGCAGGCTGGCCACCGCAGGCAACTTCACGGCGGGTGTGGTCAGTTCGCTGGCAGGCCCGGGCAACAACGCGGCCAGGATCCAGATCACCGCACAGATCCAGCCGGGCAACAGCGGCGGCCCGGTGCTCGACGAAAAGGGCCGGGTGATCGGCGTCACGGTCGCGACGCTGAAGGCCAGCGCTGCCGGCGGCTCCGTGGCGCCGCAGAACGTCAACTTCGCGGTCAACGGGGCAGTGGTGCAGGCCAGGCTGGTGTCGAGCGGCGTGACGCCCGGGATCGCGGACGACGAGCGAACGCTGCGCCCGGACGAAGTCGCCGAGATCGCGCGCAGGTACTCGACGGTGCTGCAGTGCTACCGTTAGCGCCCTTCGGACGGACATCTCGACCATGACCCACCTCGTCTTCGTCTATGGAACGCTCAAGGAGGGCTTTCCGAACTTCCACGTCAATGCGGGCAGGCGCGTCGCCGGCGAGTTCGTGACGGCGCAGTCGTATCCGCTGTACGTGATCGGCAGTCATCCGGTTCCGTGGCTGGTCGACCGCGCGGGAGAAGGCCATCGGGTGCGCGGCCAGGTGTTCGCGGTCGACGATGCGACGCTGGCGCGCATGGACGAACTCGAACTCGTCGACCAGCCGGACTGGTACGCGCGGCGCACGATCGACGTCGTCCGGCGCGACGATCCCGGGCGGACACCGCTTCGGGTGTTCGTCTACTTCGGCAGCGAGGCGCGCCTGGCCACGACTCCGATACACCTGGGGCCGATCGCGGAATACACGATGGAACACGCTCGCGCGTATCGCGACGGCGATCTCTAGCAAACCGCGCGCGGCGCGTCGGCCACGTGCTGCCGATCGTCCCGGAGACGCGCTGCCGGCTGCGGCTGCGGCTGCCGGCTGCGGCTGCAAGCGCGCCTCGCTCAGCGCCCGAAGTCGCGGCGCGCCTCGACTTCGCGCACGCTGCCCAGCACCATCGGGCACAGGCGCCCGCCGCCGTCGACGTCGATCTCGGCGCCGTTCAGGTAGCCGGACTCGTCCGAGCACAGAAACGCGACGAGCGCGGCGATCTCGTCGGGCGTGCCGAGCCGGCGCGCGGGCGTCAGGCTCAGCGCGTAATCGGTGATCGCCTTCGGCATCTTCGCCACCGTCGGCGTCTCGATCAGCCCGGGCAGGATCGCGTTGCAGGTGATGCCCTGGTCGGCGTATTCCAGCGTCACGTTGCGGGTCAGGCCGAGCAGGCCCGACTTGGACGCCGAGTATCCCGCCTGCCGGAACAGGCCGCCGCGCGCCGCCGCCGAAGAGATGTTCACGATGCGACCCCAGCGCAGAGCGATCATGTCGGGCAGCACCGCACGGATCAGGTTGAACGGCCCGGTCAGATTCACCGCCAGTTCGCGCGCCCAGGCATCGTCTGCCATGCGCAGCAAAGGCGCGACGTTGGCGGTCAGCCCGGCGTTGTTGACCAGGCCGCCGACCGGTCCGAGCGCGTCGCGCGCCTGCGCCACAGCGGCGCGCACCGCGTCGACGTCGGCGACATCGACCCGGGCGGTGAACACCTTCGCTGCTGCCACCGCCGCAATGCCGGCGATCGCCGACGCGGTGTCGTCGACCGACTCGCCGATGTCCAGCAGCGCGAGGTGCGCGCCCTCCGACGCGAGGCGGGCCGCGATGCTGCGGCCGATGCCGCCGCCCGCACCGGTGACGACGATGACCTTGTCCTCGAGGCGCATGTGTGCTCCTTGGCGATCGGGGCGGACCGCGCGCGCGGCGGCACCAGCCTGCCGACCACGCTGCGTCTACTGCTTCGCGCGCGTCGGGATCTGGTTGTACGGAATGCCGCGATCCGCGCGCATGTCGGCCGGCAGGCCCAGCACGCGCTCGGCGATGATGTTGCGCAGGATCTCGTCGGTGCCGCCCTCGATGCGGGTGGCGGGCGAACGCAGCAGCATCGCCTGGAAGCGGCCCGATGCCTCGACCAGCGCGGGATCCGTCAGCGCACCCGCCTGGCCCTGCAGGTCGAGCGCGAACATCGCGATCTCCTGCAGCGTCTGGCCGGCGACCAGCTTGCCGATCGAGTTCTCGGGACCGGGCGTCTCGCCCTTGGACAGCGCCGAGATGCTGCGGTAGGCGGTGTAGCGCAGGCCGCTGGTGCGCACCGCCCAGGTGGCGAGCTTCGAGCGCACGCCCGGGTCGTCGATCGCCAGGCCGTTGCCGGTGTCGAAAGTGCAGCACAGCTCGAGCAGCTCCGGGAAACCGGTCGGCATGCCGGCGCCGATCGACAGGCGCTCGTTCATCAGCGTGGTCAGCGACACCTTCCAGCCCTGCCCGACCGCCCCGAGGCGCTGGTCGTCGGGAATGCGCAGGTCGGTGAAGTACACCTCGTTGAAGCCCGACTGGCCGTTGACCTGCTTGATCGGACGGATCTCGATGCCCGGGCTCTTCATGTCGATGAAGAACATGGTCAGGCCGTCGTGCTTGGCGACGTTGGGATCGGTGCGCGTCAGCAGGATGCCGAAGTCGGAGTAGTGCGCGCCGCTGGTCCAGATCTTCTGGCCGTTGACCGACCCAGTGGTCGCCGTCCTTCTCGGCGCGCGTGCGCAGGCCGGCGAGGTCCGAGCCGGCGACCGGTTCGGAGAACAGCTGGCACCAGACCTCTTCGCCGGACGCGAGCGGCGGCAGGTAGCGCAGCTTGTGCTGCTCGGACGCGAACGCCATCATCGTCGGACCGCACATGCCCTGGCCGATCAGGAACGGCGAGGACAGCTTCGAATAGACGCCCTCCTCCTGCTGCCAGATCACCCGCTCGATCGGCGTCGCGCCGCGGCCGCCGTACTCCTTCGGCCAGTGCAGGCAGGCCCAGCCGCCCTCCTGCTTGCGCTTCTGCCAGGCCTTGCCGGCGGCCAGCACGTCGCCGCTGCGCAGCGCCGGCTGGCCGAAGCCGGCCAGCTCGAGCTCGGCGCGCAGCTCCTTCGGCGCGTTCGCCTCGATCCAGGCGCGCGCCTCGGCGCGGAACTTCGCTTCCTGCGGGGTGTCGTCGAAATTCATGATGTGTTCCTCGATGCGTCGGTTCGCGCGGACGCGCTCAGGCCGCGCGGCGCGCGCGCAGGCGTTCGATCAGCCGGTCTTCCCAGGTGGACAGCGCGCCCAGCGACAGGGCGAGCAGGTTCGAGCGGCGGTAGTACAGGTGGCAGTCGAACTCCCAGGTGAAGCCCATGCCGCCGTGGACCTGGATGTTGTTGCGCGCGCAGTGCTGGAAGGCCTGCGTCGCACCGACGCGGGCGGTCGCCGCGGCCTCGGGCAGTTCGGCCGAGCCGGTCGACAGTGCCCAGGCGCCGTAGTAGCAGTTCGAGCGCGCCAGCGTCGCGGACACGTACATGTCGGCGAGCATGTGCTTGATCGCCTGCAGCGACCCGATCGGCCGGCCGAACGCGAAGCGCTCCAGCGCGTAATCGCGGCCCATCTCGAGCGCGCGGTCGGCGCCGCCCAGCTGCTCGAACGCGACCAGCACCGCGGCACGGTCGAGCACGCGCTCGACGATGCCCCAACCCTCGTGCGCATCGCCCAGCGGCTCGGCCAGCGCGCCGTCGAAGACGAGCTGCGCGTGGCTGCGCGTCGGGTCGACGGTGGCGACCTGCCGGCGGGTGACACCGGCGCCGTGCAGGTCGACGACGAACAGCGACAGGCCCCGCCCGCCGCCCGCCTCGAGTGCACCGACCACGGCGAAATCGGCGACGTCGCCGTCGGCAACCGCGGCCTTGGCGCCGGTCAGGCGCACCGCTTCCCCGGAGCGCACGGCGGTGGCGCCGACCGTGGCGGCCGACACCCGTCCGGTGCCTTCGGCAAGCGCGAAGCTGCCGACCGCCTCGCCCGACGCGAGCCGCGGCAGCAGGCGCAGCTTCTGTTCCTCGGAGCCGGCCTGCATCAGGAACTCGGCCGCCAGCGCGATCGACGAGCTGAAGGGCACCGGCGCGACCGCTCGTCCCAGTTCCTCGGCGATCACGCAGGCCTCGAGGTATCCCGCCCCCAGGCCGCCATAGGCCTCGGGGATCGACGCGCCGAGGTAGCCCAGTTCGCCCAGCCCCTTCCAGAGCGCCTTGTCGTAGGGTTCCGGACCGTCGAGGATCCGGCGCACCGCGGTGCGGTCGCAGCGGTCGGCGAGGAAGCGGCGCACCTGATCCTTCAGCTGCTTCTGCTCCGCAGAGAAATCGAATTCCATGGACTGATCCTGTCGGGCCGGTTTGGATGCCCGGATCTTGGTGCACGCCCGGCGGGCTGAACATCGTCCGAAGCGACGATTGGCCAGCTGCCGCGGATCCGCTTCGTGCCTGTGCGCTGGAAGGAAGGCTACACCTGAGGGCGCTGCTGCTGCAGAGCATCCGGCGCGAAGGGCTGGACTTGCAGCCCTTCATCGACAGCCTCGATCCGCGCTCGGTGAACCGGGCCGAGCGCACCGCGGTCTACACCGTGGCCGACCCTTCGACCGTGCCCCAGGCGCTGCTGCACAACCTCAAACACAACCAGGTTCTGCACGCTCGCAATGTGATTCTCACCGTCGTGTTCCACGAGGTCGCCTGGGTCCCGATGGAAGAGCGCGTCGACGTGGATGCGCTCGGTCACGGGTTCTGGCGGGTGACGCTCAATTTCGGCTTCATGAACACGCCGGACGTGCCCGCGGCGCTGACGCTCACCGAATCGCACGGCCTGCACATTCCGGTCTTCGAGACCACCTACTTCCTCAGCCGCGAGTCGGTGGTGCCGACGCCAGGAGGAGGAATGGCGGACTGGCGCGAGCGGCTCTTCGGGGTGATGAGCCACAATGCCGGAAGCGTCGTCGAGTACTTCAGGCTTCCGGACAGTGCCGTGGTCGAGCTGGGAACGCGAGTCCAGATCTGAACGGGTCGAACTTGGAGGATCGGCGAAGGCCGAAGGCCCGGCGCGCCACGTTCAGCAGATCCGCGGCAGCTGCTCGCCGGCGAGCCAGTCGACGACCCGCTCGCCACCGAAGCGCGTGCGCATGCGCACGAAGCCGTGCGGATCCGCGACGACCTCGCCGATACGAGCCGCACGCTCGCCCAGCGGATGCGCGCGCATGGCCGACAGCACCGCGTCGGCGTGCTGCGGCGGCACGATCGCGACCAGCTTGCCTTCGTTCGCGACGTACAACGGGTCGAGCCCCAGCAGTTCGCACGCCGCCTCGACCTGCGGCAGCACCGGGATCGCGGCCTCGTCGATGCGGATTCCGACTGCGGACTGGCGCGCGATTTCGTTGAGCGCGGTCGCGAGCCCGCCGCGGGTCGGGTCGCGCAGCACGCGCAGGCCCGGCGCGGCGCCGAACATGCGCTCGACGAGCCCGTGCAGGGCGGCCGAGTCCGACACGATCGTCGTCTCGAAGGCCAGCGACTCGCGCGACGACAGGATCGCCACGCCGTGCTCGCCGATCGAACCGGAGAGCAGCACCGCGTCGCCAACGCGAGCGCGCGCGCCGCCGACCTCGCGCCCTTGCGGCACGACGCCGATGCCGGTGGTCGTCACGAACACGCCGTCGCCCTTGCCGCGCTCGACCACCTTGGTGTCGCCGGTGACGATCGCCACCCCCGCGTCGCGCGCGGCCGCCGCCATCGATGCGACGATGCGCGCAAGGCTCGCGAGCGCGAACCCCTCCTCGAGCACGAATGCGGCCGCCAGGTAGAGCGGACGTGCGCCCATCATCGCGACGTCGTTGATCGTGCCGTGAACCGCCAGCGCGCCGATGTCGCCGCCCGGGAAGAACAGCGGCGAGACCACGTGCGCATCGGTCGCGACCACCAGCCGGCCCTGGACGGACGGCAGCAGCGCGCCGTCGTCGCCCTGCGCGATTCCCTCGCTGGCGAAGGCCGGCGCGAACAGCTCGTCGACCAGCTGCGCCGACGCGCGCCCGCCGGCACCGTGGCTCATGTCGATGCGGCCATGGCGAAGGTCGAGCGGCCGCATGTAGCCGGCGCGCGCGCCGCCACCCGCGCCCCGGCTCACGACGATGCCACCACGGGGATGTCGCGAAACCGGCCGTACGCGTAGTGCGCCGCGCACGCGCCTTCGCTCGACACCATGCACGATCCCATCGGAGTCTGCGGCGTGCACACGGTGCCGAAGAGCCTGCAGTCGCGCGGCGTCTTCACGCCGCGCAGGATCGGGCCGCACTCGCAGGCCTTGTGGTCGGGCACCGGCCGGTAGTCGAGCGCGAAGCGGCGTTCGGCGTCGAAACGCGCGAAGCGATCGCGGATGCGAAGCGCGCTGCGCGGCACCTCGCCCAGGCCGCGCCATTCGAAGCTCTCGCGCGTCTCGAAGACTTCGGCGACGACCGCCTGCGCAGCCCGGTTGCCGTGCGGCGTCACCGCGCGCACGAACTCGTTCTCGACTTCGGCGCGGCCGTCGTTCACCTGGCGCACCAGCATCAGGATCGCCTGCATCACGTCCAGCGGTTCGAAACCGGCAATCACGACCGGCTTGTGATGATCGGCCGCGAACTCCGCGTAGGGTGCGGCGCCGATCACGATCGACACGTGGGCGGGTCCGACGAATCCGTCGATCGGCACGCGGTCCAGGGCTCGCGCCTCGGGCGCCTCCAGGATGTGCCGGATCGCCGCCGGCGTCAGCACGTGGCAGCACAGCACGCTGAAGTTCGGCAGCGCCAGCGCCTGCGCCTCGCGCAGACACCAGCGCGGTCGGCGGGGTGGTCGTCTCGAAGCCGATCGCGAAGAACACGACCTCGCGCGCGGGCTCGGCGCGCGCGATCGCGATCGCGTCGGCGGCGCTGTACACCATGCGCACGTCGGCGCCCAGCGCCTTGGCGCGCATCAGCGACATTTCCTTCGACGCCGGCACACGCATCGTGTCGCCGTAGGTGCACAGGATCACGCCGCGATCCAGCGCCAGCGACACCGCCTGGTCGATCCGTCCGATCGGCAGCACGCAGACCGGGCACCCCGGTCCGTGGATCATGCGCACCGAGGCAGGCAGCAGATCGGTGACGCCGTAGCGCGAAATCGCGTGCGTGTGGCCGCCGCAGAACTCCATGAACCGGTAGTGGCGCCCGGGTGCGGCCTCGTGCGCGATCCGCGCGGCCAGCCCCTGCGCGAGCGCGCGATCGCGGAACTCGTCGACGTACCTCATCGTCCGGCCACCTCGTCGTCGCGGCCGGGTGCCCCGCTCTCGTCGGCCGACGACCCGGTCCCTGGCATCAGGCCGGCTTCCCTGAGCAGCGCGAGCGTGTGCTCCGCCTCCTCGGGGTCCAGGCTGCCGATCGCGTAACCGACGTGCACGATCACGTAGTCGCCGACCCGCGCCTCGGGGACCAGCGCGAGCGAAATCTCCTTGCGCACGCCGCCGAGGTCGACCAGCGCACGGTCGCCCTCGCGAAGCTCGACGACACAGGCGGGAACTGCGAGGCACATGGTAGGGTCACTCCGCGTCTTGAAAGGCGAGCGCAGCGCCGTCGCCCGGTGCCGAAGCCGCCTGCGCCGTGCCTGCCGCGAGCTGCGCGCGCGCGACCCAGGCCTGGCCGAGCGCCAGCCCGGCATCGCCGCACGAAACCGTGCGCGGCAGCACCGGCATCAGTCCGTGGCGCGCGAGTCCGTCGGCGACGCGTTGGCGCAGCAGCCGGTTCGCGAAGCAGCCGCCGACCAGCGCCACGGCGCGCAGGCCATGGCAGTGCGCCGCGCGCCGAGCCCACGCGACCAGCGCCTGGGCGAGCTGGACGTGGAACAGCGCGGCACCCTCGGCCCGGACCGCGGGCGTCGCGACCGCGGCGAGATCCAGAAGGCGTTCGCCCAGCGGGCGCAGGTCGAGGACCTCGCCCGTCGGCTCCGGGCTGCAGCGCGAACAGGGGCTCGGCCTCGCCGATCACGCGCGCGCCGCCCTCCAGGTGCCGGGCGGCGAGAAGCTCCAATGCGATCGCCGCCTCGGCCTCTTCGCGCTGACGGTCGCAAACGGCCAGCGCGCCGGCCGCCGCGTCGAACCAGCGCCCGGCACTCGTCGTCGGCGGGCAGTTCACGCCGCGCGCGAGCATCGTCCGCACCACGCCGGCCGCCTGCGCGCCGACCCGCGCTTCGAGGCGCGCGACGATCTCGTCGGCCCGGCCGCAGGCGTGCAGCAGGCCTGCGGCCATGCGCCACGGTTCGCGCGCGGCGGCGTCGCCGCCGGGCATGCGCAGCGGATGGAGGTGGCCGAGTCGCCGCCAGTCGCGCTCGCCGACCAGCAGCAGTTCGCCCCCCCACGCCTGACCGTCGCTGCCCAGGCCGAAGCCGTCCAGCGCCAATCCGATCACCGGTTCGCCTGGCGCCGGAGCAGGTCCGACCCGCATCCGGCTGCGCGGCCAGCCCGGCCTCGGCGAGCACGACCGCGACATGCGCATGGTGATGCTGCACAGCGATCGCCGGCACCCCGAGGCGCTGCGCGACCGAGCAGGCCAGGCGCGAACTGAAGAAGTCGGGATGCAGGTCGTGCGCGACCGCCGCGATCGACGCCGGCGCACTTGTCGACGAGCCGCTGCCACGGAGGCGTCGAGGGCCGCGCAGTGCGCGGGGTCGGACAGGTCTCCGTGCGGCTGCGACCAGTGGACCGCATCGCAATCCAGCCGGCACGCGGCGTTCTTCAGCCAGGCGCCGGTCGCGAGCACCGACGCACGCATAGGCGCACGGGCGGGCAGACTGAAGGCGCACGCGGCGGCACGGCGTCTGCGTCGAGCGGCCGGACGCTCATGACGCCGCCCGCACCTGCGCGAGACGCTCGTCGATCCACGCGATCCAGGCGTCCATCCCGTCGCCGCGGGTCGCCGACAGGTCGATGACCGCAATCGAAGGGTTCACGCGCCTCGCGTACTCGACGCAGCGTTCGCGGTCGAAGGCCACGTGCGGCGACAGGTCGATCTTGTTCAGCAGCAGCAGCGATGCCGCGGCGAACATGTCCGGGTACTTGAGCGGCTTGTCCTCCCCCTCGGTCACCGACAGGATCGCCACCTTCGCGGCTTCGCCGAGGTCCCACATCGCGGGACAGACCAGGTTGCCGACGTTCTCGATGAACAGCACCCCGCCGGTATCGTGGATCGGCAGCGCGGCGAACGCATCGCCGACCATCTGCGCATCGAGGTGGCAGCCCTTGCCGGTGTTGACCTGAACGGCGGGCGCGCCGGCGGCGCGAATGCGTGCCGCGTCCAGGCCGGTCTGCTGGTCGCCTTCGATCACCGCCAACGGCGCCGATCCCGCCCGGGCGCGCAGGCGCCGGATCGTCTCGCACAGCAGCGTGGTCTTGCCCGACCCGGGGCTGGACACGAGGTTCAGCGCCAGCACCCCGTGCGCGGCGAAGTGGGCGCGATTGGCCGCCGCGAGCCGGTCGTTCGCACCGAGCACGTCCGCCTCGAGACGGATCACACGCTGCTGCGACAGACCCGGCACCGATACCGCCGCCGCGCCGGTGCCGTAGTCGAGATCGCCGGTATTCGGGTCGACCCGCGGCATCCGGCGCACCTGTTCATGATGGCCGTGCTGGCCGTGCTGGCCGTGCTGGCCGTGCTGGCCGTGCTGGCCGTGCTGGCCGTGGTGGCCGTGGTGGCCGTGCTCGACAAGGTGATCGTGATCACCGTGACTGTCGTGCCGCACGCGACCACCCTGCCCCTGCGATCCGGCTGCGTCACACCCGCATACGACACACATGAGACCTCCTCCCATCAACCGGTTCGGGCGGCCGGCGCCGCATCTTCCTCGACCAGCAGGTCCGTCACCCGCAAGCCCGTGCCTTCGGTCGGCCGCAGGCCGAACGAGCCGCAGGCCGGGCAGGGTTCGAAGCGTGACGCGATGACGACCGAGCGCCCGCAGCCCGGGCAGTCGGCGCACGCATCCAACTCTTCGAAGACCCATTCGGCGCGCTCCAGGCACGTGCCAGGCGCCATGCTCTCGAGCGCGAAACGCAGCGCAGGCAGTTCGACGCCGGCAAGCCGACCGATGCTGATCCGGATACGTTTCACGCGCGTGAAGCGCTCCCTCACCGCTGCCTCCTCGACAAGCGCCACGACGCCGGCAGCCAGACTCGTCTCGTGCATGGGGTTCCACCGGCCGCGACGGATCTCAGCGCGCCGGAACCGCCGCCGCCCTTCTCGCGACCGCGATGAGCGCCGCACTGGTCACCGCGATCAGTGCCAGACCGAGGCCCAGCGCATGGGCGTCGACCCACCCGTCGAATTCGGGCCAGGCAATCCGCGCGAGTCCGAGCGCCGCCGTGGCGAGCGCACCCGCCCCGATCAGCGCCGACACCAGCCGCATCGCGCTTTCGCGCTGCAGGGACGCGTTGCTCATCAGCCGGTTGATCCACCATCCGCTGACACCGTCCGCCAGAACCATGCCGGCACCGAACGACAGCGCGACCAGGCACACCGTCAGCACGCCGCTGTGGCCGGTGCCCGCGCCGCCGAACCACACCGCCATCGTGAGCGTGTCCAGGGACAGGGCGAACAGAGCGCCGATCAGAACCGGACCCGCCGGCGCAGCCGCGACGGGCCGGATCAGACCCAGCACCCGGCTCAGCAGGTGCCCATGCCGGTGGCGGCCGAGGGCCGCGTGCAGGTTGAGCAGGCCGAACACCGTCAGGCACACGATCGAGAACCAGCTGCCTGCCGCATCCGCCCACGCCGGTGCCGCCCCGCTGCCGATGCGCACCGCGAACAGGGCCGCCACCAGCACGACCAGCGCGTGCCCGGTCGAGAAGAACGCACCGCACCAGCGCGCCAGGCGCCGCCGTCCGGCCTCTCGCTGGATACGCGCGAGGGCGTCGATCGCCGCCACGTGATCGCTGTCGAAACCATGGCGAAAACCGAGCAGCGCTGCCAGTGCCAGGGAACCGGCGACGCCGCCCGACGCCAGAACAGGATCGGTCACGAATGCCCTCCGGGAATCGGGTTGGAGAAGGTCGTTCCGACGCAAGGCGCGTGCCAGCATCGGCAAGTGATCGAGAATGCGGATGATCGCATGACGCCGGGCGTCTCCATGCACCACAATTGCGGGCACGACCGGATCCAAGAACGGAGGACGACGATGAACAGCAATTCCGAAGCACTGCCGATGTTCGCGCCCGAATGGGACCAGCCGGTGCGCTACATGCAGCGCACGCGGGACTGGTACCTGGCGCTCGGCTACAACAACCCCTACGTGTGGGCGCACTACCTGGACGCGCCCTTCCAGCCGCTGGCCAAGCCGCTGGCGGACAGCCGCGTGACGCTGATCACCACCGCCGCGCCGTACCAGCCGGACAAGGGTCCGCAGGGGCCGGGAGCCCCCTACAACGCGGCCGCCAAGTTCTACCAGGTCTATTCCGGCGACCTGTCGCAGGAGCACGACCTGCGCATCTCGCACGTCGGCATCGACCGCAAGCACACCAGCATGGAGGACAGCGCGAGCTGGTTCCCGATCGCGGCCCTGCGCCGCGCGGCGGCGGCCGGGCGCATCGGAGGGCTGGCGCGACGCTTCCACGGCGCCCCCACCAACCGCAGCCAGCGTCACACGCTGGACATCGACTGCCCGGAGATTCTGCAGCGCTGCCGGGAGGACGGCGTCGACGTCGCGCTGCTGCTGCCGAACTGCCCGATCTGCCACCAGACGATCAGCCTGGTGGCGCGTTATCTCGAGGAAAACGGCATCCCGACGGTGGTGATGGGATGCGCCAAGGACATCGTCGAGCACTGTGGCGTGCCGCGCTTCCTGTTCAGCGATTTTCCGCTCGGCAACGCGGCCGGCCGGCCGCACGACCGGGCGTCGCAGGACGAGACCCTCGAACTGGGATTTCGGGTGCTCGAGACCGCGCCCGGGCCGCGCACGACGATGCAGTCGCCGCTGCGCTGGCAGGGCCCGGAAGACTGGAAGCTCGACTTCCTGAACATCGAGCGCGTCAGCCCCGAGGAACTGGCGCGGCTGCGCGCCGAGTCCGACCAGGCCAAGGAGATCGCCAAGGGCATCCGCGAGACCACGATCGCAGTGAAGGCCTGACGCGATGGGGCCGACCGCATCCCGCCCGGACGGCGCACGGCCGCCCTTCGAAGGCATCCGCGTACTCGACTTCACCCGCTACTACGCCGGCCCGTTCGCCGCCTGGCAGCTCGCGCTGCTCGGCGCGGACGTGATCAAGATCGAGCCGCCCGGCGGCGAGGAGATCCGCAGCTCGCCGAACATGCCCGAGTGGGGACGCCAGGCGATGGCGCCCAACTTCATCGCCATCAACAGCAACAAGCGCGGCGTCACCCTCGACCTGACGAAGCCTGCCGCCGTCGAGGTGGTGCGGCGCCTGGCGCGCGACGCCGACGTCGTCGTCGAGAACTTCCGGCCGGGAGTGATGGACCGGTTCGGGCTCGGCTGGTCGCAGCTGTCGGCGCTGAACCCGCGGCTGATCTACTGCGCGATCTCGGGATTCGGGCAGACCGGCCCGGAGCGCGACACCGCGGCCTTCGACGGCAAGATCCAGGCGATGTCGGGAATCATGTCGATCACCGGCGCTCCCGAGAACGGGCCGATGCGCGCCGGCTTCCCGATCTGCGACATGATCGGCGGCATGACCGGCGCATTCGGGCTGGCCAGTGCGCTGTTCCAGCGCGAGCGCACCGGCCGCGGCCAGCTGGTCGACGTGGCGATGCTCGATTCGGCGCTGAACTTCCTGGCGCCGATGGTGACCGAGGCCACGGTCGCCGGTCACCGCGCCGAGCAGCTCGGCAACCTGTCGGTGACGCGCAAGGCGACCGCCGACCTGTTCCGCTGCGGCGACGGCTGGCTGATGCTGGCGGTGCTGACCGAGAAGCAGTACACGAACCTGATGCGCGCCCTCGGGCGGGCCGACGTGTTCGACGATCCGCGCTTCGCCGACTGGGCGGCCCGCGGCGAGCACCGCGCGGCGCTGCGCGCGATCATCGAAGGGGCGCTGGCCGACGGCGAACCGACGGCCTGGGAGGCCAGGCTCACCAAGGCCGACGTTCCCTGCTCGACGGTGTGGCATGTGGACGAGATCCTGGCGCATCCGGCGGTCGTGCACCGCGGACTGCTGCAAACGGTAGATACTGACCTGGGCACGATGAGCTTGCCCGGCGCCGGCTTCCAGCTGTCGGATGGCGTCGCCGCGATCACGCGCGGCGCGCCGCGGGCAGGCGAGCACACCGACGAGGTCCTCGGTGGGATTGGATACTCCAGGGAGGATATTGACGCCCTGCGTCAGGCTGGCATCATCTGAGTCTCGGCGGTGCTGCGTCCCGCGAATTGCCGCCATTCCAACGACTGGAGCACAGCACCATGAGCCGACTGCTGCTTGGCAACACCCCGGTCGACATGACCGTGGCCGACGAGTACGGCATCGACAACCTGTTCTCGGACGATTCCGATCCGCAGGTGGTCGCGTCCGACGACTCGTCGATCGTGCTGCGCGACCCGGGCACGCTGGTCACGATCACGCTGTACGGGACCGCGCTGGCTGACGAACCCGGCGGCCGCCGTGATCAGCCGGATGGCGGTGCGCTACGCGAACGGGGACAGCGTCCTGGACCTGGACGGCATCTCGCTGACGCTGCCGCAGCTCCAGTCGATCCTCGGCGGCGACGACGACCTGGGCGACGTCATCGGGCGGTTCCTGACCGGCGGCGACACGATCGTCGGCGGGCAGGCTGGTGACGTGATCACCGGGCTCGCGGGCGACGATGAACTGACGGGCGGGGGTGGCAACGACACGCTGATCGGCGGCGCCGGCGCCGACACTGCGTCGTTCGCCGGCGGGCGCGCTGCGTACTCGGTGACCAAGGTGGGCGCGGAGTGGCGCATCGCAGCGAACACCGGCACCGAGGGCACCGACGTGCTGCGCGAGATCGAGACGCTGCGCTTCGCCGATGCACTGCTGCCGCTGGTCGAGCCGGCCGCCCCGGCCGGGACGCCTGTGCCGGCCTACGGGGCCAACAACGGACTCCTGTTCGACCCGGTCTACTACCTGCTGAACAACTCGGACCTGATTTCGACGGTGACGGCCGACAACGCGCTTCAGCATTACTTCGCCACCGGCGCGAACCAGGACCGCGAGCCGAACGTGTGGTTCGACGCCGGCTATTACGCGAACCGCTGGGCCGACCTGACCGCGCTGAACCTGAACGACGCGACGCTGTTCATGCACTACAACCTGTATGGCGTCTGGGAAGGCCGCAGCGCCGGGCCGAAGTTCGACCAGTTCGACGGCAACCGCTACCTCGCCGAGAACCCGGACGTCGCCGCCTACGTCGATGCGCACCTGCCCGACTTCCTCGGCAGCCGCAGCAACGGCGCGATCGCGCACTACGTGATCTACGGCTCGAACGAGCAGCGCGTGGCCTACGACGCCGGCGGTGGCGCGATCGACCTCGGGTACAGCGCCTGAACAACGCGCGCGCGCCACTTTCGGCACGGTCGCGCGATCGGCGCCCGTGGCATCATTTCGACACCTCCCACACCTTCAAGAGCAAGCCATGACACAGGTGGTTCTCGGAAACAATGCGCTGGACATGACCGATCTGGACACGCTCGGCCTCGGCACCGAGACCCTGTTCTCGACCGAGGATCCGGAGCTGGTCGAATTCACCGACACGACGATCCTGCTGCGCGATCCGGTGACGTCTGTCCACGATCAGCGTCTACGGCAACTTCGGAGTCGAAGCGATCGAAGACGTCGTGATCGACCGGATCGCGGTGGGCAACCCGACCTACGGCACGCTGTTCGATGCGGGCGGGCTGGCCTTGACGTTCGCGAACGCCGAGACTCTGCTGGCCGGCGGCGGCGGGATCACGTCGGCGATCGACATCTTCCTCACCGGTAACGACACGTTCGTCGGCAGCCCGGGCAACGACGTGCTGAACGCGCTGACCGGAGACGACCTGCTCAGCGGCGGCGCGGGCGACGACACCCTGATCGGCGGTGGCGGCGTCGACACTGCCTCGTACGCCGCGGCACGGGCAGCCTACTCGATCGCGAAGATCGGCGCCGACTGGCGCATCGGCGCGAACACCGGCAACGAGGGCACCGACTTTCTGCAGGGCATCGAGACATTGCAGTTCGCCGATGTCGCGCTGCCGCTGGTCAAGCCGGCAGCCCCGGCGGGAACGCCCGTGCCGGCGTACGGCGCCAACGGCGGCTTCCTGTTCGACCCGGTCTACTACCTGCTGAACAACTCCGACCTGATCCCGACGGTGACGGCCCCCGTTGCGCTCCAGCACTATCTTTCCACCGGCGCCGACCAGGACCGGGAACCGAACAGCTGGTTCGACGCCAGCTACTACGCGAACCGATGGAACGATCTGAAGTCGCTGAACCTGAACGACGCGACACTGTTCATGCACTACAACCTGTATGGCGTCTGGGAAGGCCGCAGCGCCGGGCCGAAGTTCGACCAGTTCGACGGCAACCGCTACCTCGCCGAGAACCCGGACGTCGCCGCCTACGTCGATGCGTACATCGCGGACTTCCTGGGAAGCCGCACGAACGGAGCGATCGCACATTACGTGATCTACGGCTCGAACGAGCAACGCGTCGCGTACGACAGCGGCGGCGGAGCGATCGACCTGGGCTACAGCGCCTGACCGGAGACGATGCAGTACTCTCGACGTCGGCAATGACGTCAACCCTTCCAATCACGCGAGGACAGCCCATGGCGCAGAAGAACTTCGAGACGATCCTGTACTCGGTCGAGGACGGCATCGCGACGATCACGCTCAACCGCCCGGACAAGATGAACGCCTTCACCACGCAGATGCGTGACGAGATGATCGCGGCGTTCGACGAGACCGATGCCGACGATGCCGTGCGCGTGGTGATCGTCACCGGCGCGGGCGACCGGGCGTTCTGCGCCGGAGCCGATCTGTCCAAGGGCGGTGCCACCTTCGACTACGCGTCGCGCAAGGAGAGCGGGCGCGAGGAGAACCTGGTCAACGGCGTGTACCGCGACGGCGGCGGCCTGACCACACTGCGCATCTACAAGAGCCTGAAGCCCGTGATCGGCGCGATCAACGGCGCGGCAGTCGGCATCGGCGTCACGATGCAGCTGCCGATGGACATCCGCATGGCCTCGACGACCGCCCGCTTCGGCTTCGTGTTCTCGCGGCGCGGCATCGTGCCCGAAGCGGCGTCGTCGTACTTCCTGACCAAGGTCGTCGGCATGCAGACCGCGCTGGAGTGGTGCTACACGGGGCGCGTGTTCGACGCCCAGGAGGCGAAGGACCGCGGGCTGGTGCGTTCGCTGCACGCGCCCGAAGAACTGCTGCCGGCCGCGCGTGCGCTCGCGCGCGAGATCGCCGACAACACGGCGCCGGTGTCGGTCGCGCTGACCCGGCAGATGCTGTGGCGCATGGCCGCGGCGGACGACCCGATGCGCGCGCACCGCATCGACAGCCGCGCGATCCAGTCGCGCGGGCGCTCGGCGGACGCGAAGGAAGGCGTCAGCTCGTTCCTCGAGAAACGCAAGCCGGTCTACCCGTGCAAGGTGTCCAGCGACATGCCCGACTTCTTCCCGTGGTGGGACGAGCTGCCGTTCGAGTGAACCGGCAATCAGGTAAGCGCGGGGTAGGCGTCACGGCCGTCCGTGGGCATCATGGCGTCTCCCCACCAACGGAGGAGACGAGCGATGACAAGAAACTACCGGATCTCGAACGGGGCTGCGGCGGGCGCCGCAGCCGCGACACCCGCCACACCCGCCGAAACGGCGACGCCGGGTGCCCCGGCCAGTCCGGGTCGCCGCGCGGCCCTGGCCCCGATGGCTGGCCTGATCGCCGCCCCGTTCATCATCGGCTCCGAAGCACGAGCCCAGGCCACCTGGCCGAACCGCCCGGTGCGCTACATCAATCCCTTTCCCGCGGGCGGCGCGACCGACACGCTGTCGCGCCTGTACTGCGCGAAGATGAGCGAGCTCACCGGCCAGCAGTGGGTGGTCGAGAACGTCGGCGGCGGCGGCGGCGACATCGGCGTGGCCGCCTACGCACGCAGCGCGCCGGACGGCTACACGCTGGGCCTCGGCGGCATCGCTTCGCACGCCATTTCGCCGACGCTGAAGGCCGGCAAGCTGCCGTTCGACGCGACGAAGGACTTCACCTTCGTGTCGACGCTGTGGTCGCTGCCGAACTTCCTGGTCGGCAACCTGGACCTGCCGGCGAACACCGTGCCGGAACTGATCGCGCTGCTCAAGAGCAACCCCGGCAAGTACAACTACGCCTCGGCCGGACTGGGCACCACACTGCACCTGTCGGGCGAGCTGTTCAAGCTGCTCGCGGGCGTCGAGATGACGCACGTGCCGTACCGGGGCGCGGCGCCGGGGATGACCGACGTCATCGGTGGCCAGGTGCAGATGATCTTCGACAACATTCCCGGCGCGCTCGCGCAGTACAAGGGCGGCAAGGTCAAGGGCTTCGCGGTGACCAGTGCGGCGCGCAGCCCGGTGGTCCCGGACATTCCGTCGCTGTCCGAGTTCCTGCCCGGGTACGACGTGAGTTCCTGGACCACGGTCACCGGCCCCGCGGGCCTGCCGTCGGCGGTGCTCGAGCGCATCTCGATGTTCACCCAGCAGGCGCTCGAGAGCGCATCGCTGAAGAAGGACTTCCTCGACCGGGGCGCGACTGCAGTCTGGCGCTCGCCGCGCGACACCGTCGCGTACCGCGAGAGCGAAGAGAAGCGTCTGGGCGACATCATCCGGCGGGCGAAGATCACGCTGGACTGATGCCCGCAGCTCCGAGCGGACCCGCAGCGCAGCACCACGCCGAGAACCGCCGCGGCATCCTCTGGATGTGCGCGGCGATGGCCTCGTTCGTGATCAACGACGCGCTGGTCAAGTACGCGAGCCAGTCGATGCCGACCGCGCAGCTGATCTTCCTGCGCGGCGCGATGGCGACCGTTCTGGTGCTGGCCGTCGCCCGCGCGCTGGGCGGCGGCGGCGGCGCGCGGGGTAGCGGCGGCGCCCTGCGCGACCTGGCACAGTCCCGGGTCGCACTGCGCGCCGGCGTCGACGCGGTCGCGACGATGCTCTATCTGGTGTCGCTGTTCAACATGCCGCTGCCCAACGCGATGGCGATCAACCTCGCGTCGCCGGTCGTGATCGCGCTGCTGGCCGCGCTGTTCCTGGGCGAGCGTGTCGACGGCGTGCGCTGGTTCGCGATCGGCGTGGGCTTCGTCGGGGTGCTGCTGGTCGTCCAGCCGCACGCGGAAGGCTTCAACGTGTTCGCGCTGGTGTGCCTGCTGTCGACCCTGCTGTTCTCGGTGCGCGACCTGCTGACCCGCCGGATAGCCGCAGGAATCCCGTCGATCCTGATCACGCTGTCGAGCGCGATCGCCGTCACGCTGCTGGCCGGCGGCGTGTCGCTGATCGAGGGCTGGCGCCCGTTCGGCGCATTCGAACTCGGTCTGCTGGCGGCGGCCTCGGTGTTCCTCGCCGCCGCCTACTACGCGATCATCAGCAGCCTGCGCCAGGGCGAGGTGTCGGTGATCGCGCCGTTCCGCTACACCGGCCTGCTGTGGGCGCTGGGCCTCGGCTTCCTGGTCTGGGGCGACGTGCCGAACCTGCTGACCTGGGGCGGCATCGCGCTGCTGGTCTGCGCGGGGCTGCTGATGCTGGATGCGGAGCGCCGGCGCGTCAGGGCCGCGCGGTCGGGCGCAAGCGCTGCCAAAGCAGCGCGCAGCTCACGGCCGTGAGGCTCGCGGCGACACCGGCCAGCGCCGCGATCGCAATGCCCTGGCTCTCGACCAGCGACGCGAACGCGAAGAAGTAGGCGACGAATCCGAGCAGGCCGGTCACGAAGCCCGACAGCAGCCGGATGGTCGCGTCGGCGCCGTACAGCGCCAGCGTAAAGACCGGCAGCACCGAGGCGGTGATCGGAAACGCGAGCAGGATGCCGCTGACCCGAGACCCGAAGGCCTCGGCACCGAACAGCACGGCTGCGGCCACCGCCAGCGCCGCCAGCATGCGCACCACGATCTCGGACGGCGGGATTCCCGGGATGCCGACCGGCGCGTGCACGCGCGGCATCAGCCGCGCGATCAGCAGCATCTCGGCGATCGCCAGCGCCAGACCCGCCGGCCCGCGGATCACGAGGCCGCTCAGCAGCGTCGAAGCGCCGGCACAGGCGGCCCAGGCGACCGACAGGCACAGCGCCCACTGCCAGGCCGTGCGGCGGGTGCGCCGCGCCATCCACGAGTAGGCCACGCAGTGCACGCCGACCGACGGCGCCGCAGCCATCGTCGTCCAGCCGGCGTCGGCGACGAAGACGGCCGGCGCGTCGCCAGCCACGAACAGCAGGATCGGCCCAGAGATCAGCGGAAAGCCGCTGATCAGGCCGGACACGCGATGTCCCCAGCGGCGGCCAGCCCAGCTCGCCAGCCACACCACCGCCGGGATCGCGGCAAGCTTGACCGCGATCATGCCGTCCGCGTCACCGCTCGGCCACCCCGGGCGCGCTCGCCGGCAAGCCGCGCCGTCGTCAAGCGGCGGCGAGCGCCCGATCGAGGTCGGCGATCAGGTCGTCGACGTGCTCGATGCCGATCGACAAGCGCAGCATGTCCTCGCTGACCCCTGCCTTCGCGAGCTCGGCCGGCGCCAGCTGGCGGTGCGTGGTCGACGCCGGATGGGTGGCCAGGGACTTCGCGTCGCCGATGTTGACCAGCCGGGTGAACAGCTCGAACGCGTCGAGCACGCGTGCTCCGGCTTCGCGGCCGCCCTGCTTCAGCCCGAAGGACAGGATGCCCGAAGCGCGCCCGCCCATGTACTTCTGCACCAGCGCATGCTCGGGATGGTCGGGCAGGCCGGCGTAGTTGACCCACGCCACCTTCGGGTGATCGCGCAGGTGCTTCGCGATCGCCAGCGTGTTGTCGCAGATCCGGTCCATGCGCAGCGCCAGCGTCTCGATCCCCTGCAGGATCAGGAACGCGTTCATCGGCGCGATCGCGGCACCGGTGTTGCGCAGCGGCACGACGCGCGCGCGTCCGATGTAGGCGGCCGGGCCGAGAGCCTCGGTGTAGACGACACCGTGGTAGCTGACGTCCGGCTCGTTCAGTCGCTTGAAGCGATCCTTGTGCTGCGCCCACGGGAACTTGCCGCTGTCGACGATCGCGCCGGCGACGCTGTTGCCGTGCCCGCCCAGGTACTTGGTCAGCGAATGCACGACGATGTCGGCGCCGTGCTCGAAGGGCCGGCACAGGTAGGGGCTGGGCACCGTGTTGTCGACGATCAGCGGGATGCCGTGCGCGTGCGCGATGTCGGCCAGCGCCTCGAAATCGGTGACGTTGCCGAGCGGGTTGCCGATCGACTCGCAGAAGATCGCCTTGGTGCGGCCGTCGATCAGCGGCGCGAAGCTCTCGGGCTTGCGCGGATCGGCGAAACGCGCCTGCAGCCCGAGCTGCGGGAAGGTGTGCGCGAACAGGTTGTAGGTGCCGCCGTACAACGTGCTGGCCGAGACGATGTTGTCGCCGGCCTCGGCGATCGTCTGGATCGCATAGGTGATGGCGGCCATGCCCGAGGCCAGCGCCAGCGCGGCGATGCCGCCCTCGAGCGCAGCGACGCGCTTCTCGAGCACGTCCTGGGTGGGGTTCATGATGCGCGTGTAGATGTTGCCCGGCACCTTCAGGTCGAACAGGTCGGCGCCGTGCTGCGCGCTGTCGAAGGCGTAGGCGACGGTCTGGTACACGGGCACCGCCACGGACCTGGTGGTCGGTTCGGGTTCGTAGCCGGCGTGTACCGCAAGGGTTTCGATGCGCATGGGTGTCTCCGGTTCGGGTCGCGCCGATGCTGCGCGCGGCATGCTTGGATGGGCAGGGGATTCTACTGGCCGGCGCGCGGTCAGCGGCCCTGGTCGCGCGGCGGCCGCGCAGTCCAGAACTGCACCAGTGTCAGGCCCACCGCAAGCACGGGAGGTCCGATGAACACGCCGATGAAGCCGAAGGCGACGATGCCGCCGAACACTCCGAACACGATCAGCAGGATCGGAAGGCTGCTGCTGCGGCTGATCAGGTAGGGCTTCACGAAGTTGTCGATGCTGCTGATCGCGAACAGACCCCACGCGACCATGAACACCGCCCAGCCGACCTGCCCGTCCTGGACCAGCCAGAATGCCGCGCCTCCCCAGATCAGCGGCGGGCCGACCGGCACCATCGAGAACAGGAAGGTCGCGGTTCCGAGCACGAAGGCCGCCGGAACGCCCGCGATCAGGAAACCGATCACCGCCACCAGCGCCTGCGCCAGCGCGGTGCCGAAAATGCCGATGACCACGCCGGTGACGGTGTTGGCGATCGTGCCCACCAGCTCCTCGCCGAGCTCGCCCGCGAGCCGCTGCAGCACCTGGCGGATCGAGCGCACGATCGCCTCGCCGTCGCGGTAGAAGAAGAAGCTCACGAACGCCGCCAAAGACAACTGCAGAACGCTCTGACCGACCGCCTTGGCCGCCCCGACGAGCAGCCCGCGCGCAGGCTCCATCAGCGACTTCGCCAGCGCGACGAGCTCTTCGCGACTCTCGGCGATGCGGTGCCAGTAGCCGTCGAGCAGCCCGCCCACCAGCGGCACGCTCTTCAGCCACTCGGGCGGCAGAATCGGCCCCTGTTCGAGTGCCCCCTTGATCGCATCGATCAGATCGGAGGCGTTGTCGGCGAGGCTCAGCGCCAGCAGCGTCGACGGGCCGATCACCAGCACCACCAAGAGCAGCGTCATCGACAGCGCGGCCAGCCATGCGCGCCCGCCCATCCACTGGCGAAGCCGCACGTAGAGCGGCCAGGTCGCGCCGCAGGCCACAGCGGCGAACATGATCGCCGGGACGAACGGATGCAGCACCAGCCAGCAACCGATGATCACGACCGCCACCGAGGCGATCCGCGCGTAGTTCCTCAGGCCGTTGTCCATCAGCGGTACACCAGCCCCGGCAGCCACAACGCGAACGCCGGTACGTAGGTGGTCAGCAGCAGCACGATCAGCATCACCAGCACCATCGGCCAGATCGCGCGCGACACCGCGCCCAGCGACAGGCCCGAGATCGCCATGCCGACGAACAGGCAGTAGCCGATGGGCGGCGCGGCCATGCCGATCGCGACGTTGGTCACGATGATCGACCCGAAGTGGATCGGATCGATGCCGAACTTCTGCGCGAGCACGATCAGCAGCGGGCCGAGGATCACCATCACGGCGATCTCGTCCATCACCGCGCTGATCAGGAACAGGAACACGTTGACCAGCAGCAGCATCGTCCAGCGCTCGGCGATGCCCTCGGACAACCAGCCCGCCAGGCGCACCGCAAGCTGCTCCTGCGCGACCAGCCAGCCGAACCCCGAGGAGGCGGCGATGATGAACATCACCACCGCGGTGATGCGCATCGCCTTCAGGATCACCTCGGGCATCTGCCGCATCGTCAGGCGCTTCTCGATGAACAGACCGACCAGCAGGCTGTAGATGCACGACACGATCGCCGCCTCGGTCGGCGTGAACGCGCCGCCGTAGATGCCGCCTAGAACGATCGCGGGCGCCGCCAGCGCCCACTTGCCCTCGGACAGCGCGGCGCGGACCTCCGGCCAGCGCGCGCGCGCCTCGCGCGGGATGCCGTGGCGCACCGCGTGCAGCGACGCGATCACCATCAGTCCCGCCGCCAGCAGCAGGCCCGGGCCGACGCCGGCCATGAACAGTCGCGCGATCGACTGCTCGGCGATCACGCCCCAGATCACCGCCGCGATCGACGGCGGGATCAGCGGCCCGAGCACGCCGGCGCTGACGGCCAGCGCGGTGGCGAAGGCCTTGTCGTAGCCGCGCGCGACCATCGCCGGAATCAGGATGGCGCCGATCGCCGCGGTCGTCGCGGGAGCCGAACCGGAGATCGCCGCGAAGATGCAGGCCGACACCACCGTCACGTGCCCCATGCCGCCCGGCAGGTGGCGCACGAACACGTCGGCGACGCGGATCAGCCGCTGCGACAGACCCCCGGCCGACATGATCTCGCCGGCCAGCATGAAGAACGGGATCGCCAGCAGGCTGAACGACTGGGTGCCCGAGATCAGCGTCTGGGCGAGCAGGATCGGCTCGATGTCGGCGACGACCAGCACCGCCGCCGTCGTCAGCAGAAGCGCGATCGCAAACGGCACGCCGACCAGCAGCAGCACCGCGAAACCCGCCGACAGGATCAGCGCGGTGTCAGACATGGTCGGCGCCGTCCGCCGCCGATTCCGTCACCTTGCCCATCAGCGCCGCTTCGAGCGCGAACGATACGATGAGCACGCCGCAGACCAGGGCGGAGGCGTGCAGCAGTTCGATCGGATAACCGATCGCAGCCGACACCGCACCGCTCGTGTCGGCGACGTAGCGCCAACCCGCCCAGGCCAGGAACACCCCCACGCCGCAGGTCGCGAGGTGGATCGCGCGCTCGCTCTCGCGGCGCAGGCGCTGCGGAAGGGGATCGAGCAGCAGCGCCATGCGCACGTGGAAGCCTTCGCGCACGCCGAGCGCCGACATCAGCAGCACCGTCCAGGTGAACAGGCCCAGCGAGAGTTCCTCGCTCCAGGACAGCGTGATGTTGAAAACGTAGCGCAGCAGCACCTGCGCGCCGAGCGCGCAGGTCATCACCACGACCATCACCACCACGGCAACGGCCAGCACACGCGCGAAGCCGCCGTTGAGCAGCGTCAGCGCCTTCATCGCGAAGCCGTCACCGTGCGCGCGCGTCCGCCGGTGTCACTTCACCGCGGTCAGCACTTCGTTCATCGTCTCGGGCCCGATCGAACCCTTGAACTTGTCGTACACGGGCTTGACCGATGCACGGAACGGCGCGACATCGGCGATCGGATTGACCTTCATGCCCTTCTTCGCGAGCGTGTCGACCAGCTGGCGCGCATTGGCGCCGGCCGCCTGGCGCTGCGCGCCGACCGCCGTGCGGCCGGCTTCGCGCACCGCCGCCTGCAGGTCGGGCGGCAGCTTGTCGAACGACTTCTTCGACATCAGCAGACCGATCATCGAATACGTGTGATTGGTCAGCGACAGGTAACGGGTGACCTCGTTGAACTTCGAGGAGTCGATCACCGCGATCGGAATCTCGAGCCCGTCGATCGTGCCCTGCTGCACGGCGGTGAAGGTCTCGCCCCAGGCCATCGGCACCGCGTTGCCGCCCAGCGACGAGAACATGTCGATGAACACCGGGTTCTGCATCACGCGGTACTTCACACCCTTCACGTCCTCGGGCTTCGTCACCGGCCGCACGTTGTTGATCATGTGCCGGAAGCCGCCCTCCATGAAGCCGAGCGCGACCACGCCCTTGGCCTCGAGCTTCTTCGCCAGCGTCTGGCCGACCTTGCCGTCGAGTACCTTGTGGGCCTGCGCCTCGTTCGCGTACAGGAACGGCAGGTCGTTGACCTGGAAGGCGGGCTCGATCTGCGCGATCACCGCGTTGGTGATCACCGCGGCATCGACGGTGCCGAATCGCAGACCCTCGAGCATCGGCTTTTCGTCACCGAGCTGGCGGTTCGGAAACAGCTGCACCTCGATGCGGCCGTTCGACTGCCGCTCGATCGCCTGCTTGAAGGTCCGCGCTCCGGTGGCGTACGGGTCCTGCGGGCTGTCCGGCGTGACCCAGCCGATCTTGATCACGTGCTTCTGCTGTGCCAGGGCCGGCGCGCCCGCAGCCAGCGTTGCGGATGCGATCAATGCGCCCAGCAGCGCGGCGATGGGGTTTCTCATGGTGTCTTCCTCCGTCGAGTCTTCTATTCGAATCCGTACAGACGCGCGGGATTGCGCACCAGCACGCGTTCGCGCAGCGCCGCGTCGGGCAGCCAGTCGGCGAGCAGGTCGACGAGATCGCCGTCGTTCGGCATCGTCGTCACCGCCGGGTGCGGCCAGTCGGTGCCCCAGACCAGCCGCTCCGGGTTGGCGTCGACCAGCGCGCGGACGAAGGGTAACGCATCCGCATAGGGGTGCCCGGCCGACGAGACACGGTAGGCGCCGGACAGCTTGACCCAGCACCGGCCCTCGCGCAGCAGTCGCAGCAGCCCCTGGAAGCCGGGCGACGACACGCCGCGTTCGACCGCCATGTGCCCCATGTGATCGACCACCACCGGCACCGGAAAGTCTTTCCAGTCGTCGTACAGCGCGGGGTGGTCGGCGACGTCGATTAGCAGCTGCACGTGCCAGCCGAAGCGGCGGATGCGCTCGGCGATCGCGCGGGCCTGCGCCAGCGGCGTGCCGCCCTTGAACAGCACGTTGAAGCGCACGCCGCGCACGCCGGCGCGATCCAGACGCGCCAGGGCGTCGTCGTCGAAGGACTCGTCGATCACCGCGACGCCGCGCATCCAGCCGCTGCAGGCCTCGAGCGTGTCGACCAGCGACGACAGTTCGGTGCCGTAGATGCTGGGATGCACCAGCACGCTGCGCTCGATGCCGACGGCGCGGCACATGCGCCGGTAGTCCTCCAGCGTCGCCTCGGGCGGCGTGTAGCTGCGCACCGGCTGCATCGGGTAACGCGCGTACGGTCCGAACACGTGATGATGCGTGTCGCAGGTCAGCGGCGGCAGCGCGATGCGCGGGGTGCGCGGATTCGGGTCGAAACCCGGGCAGGCCGGCGGCTCGGCGCCGGCGGGCAGGTCTTGGTTCGCCATGGTGGTCGTCTCCCGACGCGATCAGCCCGGCGGCGGGATCGTCGGGTTGCGCTGCTCGACGATGTCGGTCATCCGCAGGCGCACCAGGTCGACCAGGTGCTGTTGCGCCGGCAGGATGTAGAAGCGGTCGGCGCGCACCGCGTCGGCGACCGCGTTCGCCACTTCCGACGGATCGGTGCCGGCGTTCAGCGCCTTGCGGAAGGTGTCCGCCGCGCTGCGGACATCGGGTGCCAGCGCGCCGACGTCGGTCGCCGCGCCGAACTGCTGCGGGCGGTTGCGTTCGGCATCGAGGATCGCGGTGCGGATGATGCCCGGGCACAGCACGGAGGCGGACAGCTTCGCGCCGATCGCGCGGAAGTCCTTGTACAGGCCCTCGGTCAGACAAGTGACCGCATGCTTGGACACGAAGTACGGATTCGACCCGGTGAGCAATCCGGCGATCGACGCGGTGTTCACGACGTGGCCCTCGTCGCCGCCGGCGAGCATGCGCGGCACGAAGGCGCGCACCCCGTTCAGCACGCCGGTGAAGTTGACGCCCATGATCCAGTCCCAGTCGCTCGACGGGCACTCCCAGGCGCGGGTGCGCAGCGCGGGCGCCGCCACGCCGGCGTTGTTGCACAGCACGTGCACGGCCCCGAAAGCCTCGTAGGCAGCATCCGCCAGCGCATCGACCTCGGCCTTCGACATCACGTCGGTGCGCCGGGACGCGACCTCGGCTCCGGCGGCGCGCAACGCCGCCTGCGCCGCCGCCAACGGGGCCGCCTCGATGTCGGCGAGCACCAGCTTCATGCCTTCGGCGGCGAACCGCTGCGCCATCGCCAGGCCGATGCCGCTGGCCCCGCCGGTGATCACGGCGACCCTGCCCTTCAGATCCTTCATGTCTCCTCCTTCGGATGCGGGTCTTGTGCCCGGGTAGTACTGTGTTTCAGTATGGCACGCGCCCGAAGCACGCCCGCGCCCTCTTCCACGGAACCCGAGCGCGCCCTCTTCCACCGAACCCGACCGCGACATGACCGATCCGAACCGCGACCCGAACCGCCTGCCGCCTTCGCTGTGGGCCGACACTGCCGAACCGGCCCCCGCCACCACGCCTTTGCCGCCCGGCGAGCACCGCTGCGACCTGCTGGTGATCGGCGCCGGCTTCACCGGCCTGTCGTCCGCGCTGCACGCGGCGCAGGCGGGCGTCGCGACCACCGTGCTGGAATCGGCCGAGATCGGCTGGGGCGCGTCGGGCCGCAACAACGGCCTGGCGATCCCGGCGCTGACCCGCGCCGACCCGGACGTCCTGGTGGCCGAGTTCGGCCCGGACAAGGGCGAATCGGTGGTGGCGATCCTGCGCGACTCGTCGCAGATGCTGTTCGACCTGGTGCGCACCCACGGCATCCGCTGCGAGGCGGTGCAGAGCGGCTGGCTGCAGCCTGCGCACCGCGAAAGCCGCATGGCGCTGGCCCGGTCGCGGCACGCGCAGTGGCAGCGCCGCGGCGCGCCGGTCGAGCTGCTGGACCGCGATCAGGTCGAGGCGCTGACCGGCACCCGCTTCTGGCACGGCGGCTGGATCAACCGCTCCGGCGGACACATCAACCCGCTGGGCTTCGCCCGCGGCCTGGCCCGCGCCGCGATCGATGCCGGTGCGCAGGTGTTCACCCGCAGCCCGGCGACCGGGCTGGAACGCGTCGGCGACGGCTGGCTCGCCCGCACGCCGCAGGGCACGGTGCGCGCCCGCGCCGTCGTGCTCGCGACCCACGGCTATACCGGGCTGTTCGCTCCCTCGCCCTGGCCCGACCTGCAGCGCACGATGGTGCCGACCCGTTCGTACCAGATGGCGACGCGCCCGATCCCGGCCGCGATGCGCGCGACCATCCTTCCGACCAACGTGGCGATGTCCGACACCCACAACGACCTGCACTTCGCGCACTGGGACGCGGAAGGCCGGCTGGTGACCGGTGGCGCGATGGTGATCCCGCTGGGCTACGAGAACCGGCTGCGGGCGCGCATCGGCGAGCGCTGGCTGCGTGTCTACCCGCAGCTGGCGCCGTTGGGCACGCTGCAGTTCGACCACGTGTGGCACGGGTACTTCGCGTCGACACCGGACCGCATCCCGCGCTTCCATCGGCTGGCGGACGGCGTGGTCACCTGGCTGGGCTGCAACGGGCGCGGGGTGGCGCTGGGAACGGCGCTGGGGCCGGTGCTGGCGGATGCCGCGCTGGGGCGGGCGGAAGCGGTGGCGAAGCTGCCGTTCGAAGCGCCGCGGGTGGTGGTGGCGCAGGGACTGGTGAAGCGGATGGCGATGGGGGCGATGCTGTACTTCCGCTGGCTGGACGGACGCGATTGACGGCGACGGAATGCGTCCAGTCAGACTTCTCCGCACGATTCGGGAACAGTCGACACGACCAGGGCTATCGGGTACGAAAACCACACTTTGTCCGCCTCGCGCCGGGTCTGCACGCCCATCCCGTAATCGGCCAGCGAAGCAAGCACCATCTCTCGCACTTTCTCGCCATCGCCGCCATCGGGGAACGACGCGCGCAGCAGACTCTCCAGTTCGACGTGCATCTTGTAGTGGCGAATGGCGGGCTCCGGGAGGCCTGCATCCAGGAAGCATTGCCGCAGCGCTGACAGTGTCAGCGCACCGACGTGAGAGGGGTCGCGCAACTTCTCCATCCGGTTGAATCGTTGCGCCACCAGAGGGTCATCGGACGCAATCATGTCCATCACGGCAATGCGTCCACCGGCCTCGCATGCCTTGACCATGCCAGCGAGGACACGCGCCGGATCTTCGAAGTGATGGAACGCATAACGCGATGTCACGATCGAAAACGACGCCGGCGGGAACGGAAGCGAATTCACGTCGCCCTGGACGAAGGTGCAGTTGCCGAGGTTCTTCGACGCGGCGAGTGCTCTCGCCTTGTCGATCATCGCGGGCGTGAGGTCGATTCCGGTCGCCGATCCGACCACCTCGGCGAACGCACAGGCCACGAGGCCAGGCCCGCAGGCAACGTCCAGGGAGTTGTCGGTCGACGTAGCGCCGCAGCCGGCCACCAGCAACTGCAGGGCCTGATCGTCGCGAATGGAGGATGCCGCGGCAAAAGCGTCCGCCTGGCGGGTGAACTGATCGACGACGGTTGCGTTGTGCGAGCGCATGGGTGACGGATCCGGACGAAACGGAATGCGGAGACGGCCTCCGGCCCGCATGCCGCGACCGGAGGCCGTCGAGGGTACTCTCAGGCGATGCGTTCGAACACCGCCGCCAGGCCCTGCCCGCCGCCGATGCACATCGTCTCGAGGCCGTAGCGAACCTCGCGCCGCTGCATCTCGCGCAGCAGCGTCGACAGGATGCGCACACCGGTCGCGCCGACCGGGTGCCCGAGCGAGATGCCCGAACCGTTGACGTTGATCCGCTCGAAATCGTCGGCCCCGAACTTCCACTCGCGCGTGCAGGCCAGCACCTGGGCCGCGAACGCTTCGTTGAGCTCGATCAGGTCGAGGTCGCGCATCGAAAGATTCGCCCGCGCGAGCGCCGCGGCGGTGGCCGGCACCGGGCCGATGCCCATGCGGCTCGGCTCGACGCCGGCGGCGGCCCACGACACGAAGCGGGCCAGCGGGCGCAGACCCAGGCGCTCGGCGGTCTCGCGCTCGGTCACGATGCAGACCGCGGCACCGTCGTTCTGGCCGCTGGCGTTGCCGGCGGTGACGGTCGCCTCCTGGTCGCTAGCCAGCATCACCGGTCGCAGCTTCGCCAGCGATTCGCGCGTGGTGTCCGCGCGCGGGTGCTCGTCGCGCGTGATCAGCTGATCGGGCTGGCCGCGGCTGCCCTTGATGCGGACGGGCACGATCTCCTCGGCGAAGCGTCCGTCGTCGATCGCGGCCACCGCCCGGCGATGCGAATCGACCGCGAGCTGATCCTGCTCGTCGCGGCCGACACCGTACTCGCGGCGCAGGTTCTCGGCGGTCTCGAGCATGCCGCCCGGCACCGGATAGCGGAACCCGCCCGCGGTGACGCGCCCGCGCCCGAGGCGATCGTGCATCGTCACCGGGCCGCCACGCGCTCCCCAGCGGATGTCCTCGGAGTAGTACTCGGCGCGGCTCATGCTCTCGGCGCCACCGGCCAGCACGATCTTGCACACGCCGGTCTGCACGCGCATCGCGGCGTCGACGACCGCCTGCAGGCCGGAGCCACAGCGCCGGTCGAGCTGCAGACCGGGAACGGTCACCGGCACCCCCGCGTCCAGCGCCGCGACGCGGCCGATCGCCGGCGCCTCGCCGTTGGGATAGCACTGGCCGAAGATGACGTCCTCGATCAGCGCTGGGTCGAGCTTCGTGCGCTCGAGCAGCCCTTCGATCACCGTGCGGGCGAGGTCCGCGGCGGGCACGTCCTTGTACATGCCGCCGTAGCGGCCCACCGCCGTGCGCAGCGGTTCGCAGATCACGACTTCCTTCATGGAATGCTCCTTTCGTTTCGTGGATGATTCGACTACTCGGCTTCGACACACACCGCCCGCTCGATCACCAGTGCGCTCTGCTGCCAGTGCAGCTCGAGCTGGCCAGGCGCGCGCAGCTCGCGACCCAGCACCGCCGACAGCGTGTGGGCGTTCGACAGGTAGAAGTAGCCCAGCGCGGCGATCGCGATGTACAGCTCGGTCGCATCGATGCCGTCGCGGAACACTCCGGCGCGTGCGGCCGCGCACCAGCAGCGACTCGAGCATGCCGACCACCGGCGTGACCAGTTCGCCGAGCTTGCCGGACTTGCGCAGGTGCCGCGCCTGCTGCAGGTTCTCGCTGTTGACCAGGCCGATGAACTCGGGATGCTCGAGGTAGTAGCGCCAGACGAAGCGGCAGAACGAGCGCAGCGCTTCGCGCGGCGCGAGGCGGTCGAGGTCGAGGCCCTGCTCGGCCAGCCGCAGGGCTTCGTAGACGCCTTCGAGAACCTCGCGAAACAGGCCTTCCTTGCTGCCGAAGTAGTAGTACACCATCCGGTCGCTGCAGCGCGCGCGCAGCGCGATGCGATCGCCGCGCGCACCCGCATAACCGTAGCGGGTGAATTCCTGGGTCGCCGCGGCCAGGATCCGTGCCCGGGTCGCCTCCGGATCGCGGCGTCTCGGCGGGTCCGGCTCCCTCATCATGCCCCCGACAGGGTCAGGTACTGCGCTCGCACGTCGTCGTGCGCGATCAGCTCGGACATCGTGCCGGCGAAGCGCACCTGCCCCTTCTCGAGCACGTAGGCGCGATCGCTGACCGCTGCGGCGAACTGGCAGGTTCTGCTCCGACAGCAACACCGACAGGCCCTGCGTCTTCAGTGCGACGATGGTCCGGCGCCATCTGCTCGACGATCAGCGGCGCCACCCCCTCCGAGGGTTCGTCGAGCAGCACGAGGCGCGGATTGCCCATCAGCGTGCGCGCCACGGTCAGCATCTGCTGTTCGCCGCCGCTCATGCGCCCGCCCGGCCGGTCGGGCATCTCGGCGCAGGTTCGGGAACAGCTCGAACAGCCGTTCCGACGGTCCAGGCGGCGCGCCGGCGCGCGGCGGTCGGCGCCCGACTTCGAGGTTCTCGAGCACCGTCAGGTCGGTGAAGATGCGCCGATCCTCCGGCACCTAGCCGAGGCCGAGCCGGGCGATCTGGTACGGATCCAGGCCCGCGATGCTCGCTGCCCGTCGAAGCGCACCTGCCCCGTGCACGCGGCTCCATCAGCCCCATGATCGACTTCATCGTCGTGCGACTTGCCGGCGCCGTTGCGGCCCATCAGCGCGACGACCTCGCCGGGGCCGACCTCGAAGGTCGACGTCGAACAGGACCTGCGGCGCGGCCGTAGCCAGGCGCGCAGGCCTGCCACCGCGAGCAGCGGGACCGGCCGCATCCGACGCGCTCAGCCTTCGCACCCCGGTCGACGCAGCGTGCCGCTGCCGAGATAGACTTCGGCCACCGCGCGGGTCGGCGCGGATCGTCGGCCGGCACGCCCTGCGCGATCAGCCGCCCGCGCGCCAGCACCAGGATGCGGTCGGCATGCGCGAACACGACGTCCATGTCGTGCTCGGTGAACAGCACGCCGATGCCGCGCTCGCTCGACCAGCCGCGCGCGTCAGCGCCATCAGCGCGTTGCGCTCGCGCGGCGCCATGCCTGCGGTCGGCTCGTCCATCAGCAGCAGCCGCGGCGCGGTTCGGCCAGCGCGACGGCGAGCTCCACCGTCTTGAGGTCGCCATAGGCGAGCGCGCCGCAGGGCCGTCGGCCTGCGCGCGCAGGCCGACCGGATCGAGCAGCGCCAGGGCTTCGTCGCGATGCATCGCCGCGGCGCGCGGCCACATGCGCATCAGCTGCCCTGCACGCGACAGCAGCGCCATCTGCACGTTCTCGACGCACGGTCATCGACGCGTAGGTCGCCGCGACCTGGAACGTGCGCCCCACGCCGAGGCGCCAGATCGCGCGCGGCGGCAAGCCGGTGATGTCGTGCGCCGTCGAGCAGCACCGGCCCGCGGTCGGGCGCGAGCTGGCCGTTGATGCAGTTGAAGCAGGTCGACTTGCCGGCGCCGTTCGGACCGATCATGCGCCAGCAGCTCGCCGCGCGCCAGCGTGAAGCTCACGCCGTCGACGGCCGCGCACGCCGCCGAAGGCCTTGCGCAGGCCGCTCACCTGCAGCAGCGGTCCATGCCGGGGTCGCGATCGGGCCGCGCGCTCACGTTCCGTCTCCGGCCCGCAACGCCGGCCTGCATCCGCGCGCCGCGCCACCTGGCGCGAGCGCAGCAGCCGCCGGCGATGCCCTGCGGGAACAGCGAGCACCAGCGCCAGGATCGACCGCGCCGAGCAGCGCGCGCCAGTACTCGGTGGCGCGGATCACGGTGTCCTGCAGCCAGGTGAAGACGCCGGCCCCGACCACCGGCCCGGCCAGCGTCTGCACGCCGCCGAGCAGCACCATCACCAGCCCGTCGACCGATCGCCCGACCGAGATCGCCTCGGGCGAGATCGACCCCTTCGCGAACGCGAACAGCGCCCCGGCAAGGCCGCAGAACAGGCCGGCGACCGCGAACGCGATCCAGCTGCATGCGCACGACGTCGATGCCGATCGCCTCGGCGCGCAGCGGCGAATCGCGACCGGCGCGCATCGCGTAGCCGAACGGCGAGAACAGCATCCGCCGCAGCAGATACAGACCCGCGCCGACGAGCGACGAGGGTCAGGTAGTAGTAGGCCGTCTTCGAAGCCGAAGCGCTCGCGACGGCCAGATGCCGACCAGGCCGTTGCTGCCGCCGGTGACCTCGTCCCACTGGAACACGACCGACCAGACGATCTGCGCGAACGCGAGCGTCAGCATCGCGAGGTAGACGCCGGACAGGCGCACCGCGAACCAGCCGAACAGCAGCGCGCCGGCCAGCGCCACGACGCGGGCCGGCGACCAGCGCGACCTCCATCGGCAGCGACGCCGCGCGCAGCAGCAGCGCCGCGCCATAGGCGCCGAGCCCGAAGTAGGCGGCATGGCCGAAGGAGTGCATGCCGCCCGGGCCCATGATGAAGTGCAGGCTGGCCGCGAACAGGCACGACGATCAGCATGTCGACCAGCAGCACGCTCGCATAGGGAAAGCGCTCCGCGCAGCGCCGGCACGAGCAGCAGCGCGGCGACGACGAGCGCGACCAGCACCTGCGCGGCCGCGTCCCATCGGCCGGATCGGCGCCTCGACGCGGACGCCGCGCGCACCTGGGCCTGCGGCCGGCCCAGCAGACCCCAGGGCGCCAGACCAGCACCGCGGCCATCACCAGGAACTCGACCACCAGCGTGAGCTTCGAGAACGAGAATGATGCCCGAACAGCTCGACCGTCCCGAGCCCGTAGCACAGCGCCTTGATCTCGGCGATCAGCAGCGCCGCCAGGTAGGCGCCGGGAATGCTGCCCATGCCGCCGACCACGACGACGACGAAGGCCTCGCCGATCGTCGTGAGGTCGAGCGCCGAGGTTGGCGGGCTCGCGCGGGCAGCTGCAGCGCGCCGCCGAGCGCCGCCAGCGCCGAGCCGAGTGCGAACACGCCGGTGAACAGCCACGCCTGGTTGACGCCGAGCGCCGCGACCATCTCGCGATCCTGCGTGGCCGCGCGGATCAGGATGCCCGACGCGGGTGCGATGCAGCAGCAGCCACAGCAGCCAGCAGAACCAGCGGGCCGACGAAGATCAGGAACAGGTCGTACTGCGGAAACGACCGATCGAGGATCTCGATCGCGCCCTCCAGGCCCGGCGCCTGCGGCCCGAGCAGGTCTTCCGGCCCCCAGATCCAGAGCGCGGCGTCGCGCAGCGATCAGCACCACGGCGAAGGTCGCCAGCAGCTGGAACAGTTCGGGCGCGTGATAGACGCGCCGCAGCAGCGAGCACCTCGATCAGCGCACCGAGCCGCCGCGACGCACACAGCGGCCGAGCAGGACACCGCCCCACCAGGAAGACGCGCCTGTGCGCCGAAAGTAGCCGACCAGCGAATACGCGACATACAGCCCGATCATGTACATCGAGCCGTGCGCGAAGTTGACGATGCGGCGTGACGCCGAAGATCAGCGACAGCCCCGACCGCGATCAGGAACAGCGTCGAGGCGCCCGCCAGGCCGTTGAGCAGCTGGACGGCGAGGCTCGAGATCATGCCGTAGCCATTCCGCTCACGTCGTGCGCGGCACTCACTGAGCGCGGACGCAGCTTCTTCACCTCGGCATCGCCCGGCAGCACCGACGGCGCCGTCGATGTAGCGGAACTCCTTCATCACGCCGCGGCCCTGCATTGATTCCCGTCACCCCGACGTAGGCCCCCATCGTCGACTGGTGGTCGGACGCGCGATAGCGGATCGGGCCGAAGGGCGACGACACCTGCAGGTCGGCGAAGGCGGCGATCACCTTCTCGGTGTCGGTGCTTCCCGCCTTGCGGATCGCAGCCGGCGAGCGTGTGCATCGACGTGTAGCCGACGATCGAGCCCAGGCGCGGATACTCCTTCCACTTGCGCTGGTAGGCGTTCAGGAACCGGTCGTGCTCGGGCGACTTGATGCTGTACCAGGGATAGCCGGTGACCCACCATCCGACCGGCGCCTCGTCGCGCAGCGGATCGAGGTACTCCGGCTCGCCGGAAAGCAGCGAGAACACCGCACGGTCCTTGAACAGGCCGCGGGTGTTGCCCTCGCGCACGAAGCTTGGCGAGGTCGGTCGCGAACAGCACGTTGAAGATCGCATCGGGCTTCGCGTCGGCCAGCGCCTGCGCCACCGAACCCGCGTCGACCCGGCCGAGCGCCGGGGCCTGCTCGGCGACGAACTCGACGTCCGGCTGCGCCGCCTTCAGCAGCTGCTTGAAGGTCGCCGCTGCCGACTGGCCGTACTCGTAGTTGGGGTAGACCAGCGCCCAGCGCTTCTTCTTCAGCTTCGCGGCTTCGGGCACCAGCATCGCCACCTGCATGTAGGTCGACGGCCGCAGGCGGAACGTGTAGCGATTGCCGTTCTGCCAGGTGATCTTGTCGGTCAGCGGCTCGGCGGCGAGGAACAGCACCTTGCGCTGCTTCGCGAAGTCCGTGACCGCCAGGCCGACGTGCGACAGGAAGGTGCCGAACAGCATGTCGACCTTCTCGCGCGACACCAGTTCCTCGGCCACGCGCACCGCATCGCCGGGATTGCCGTTGTCGTCGCGCGAGATCACCTCGACGCGGCGGCCGAGCACGCCGCCGGCGGCGTTGACCTCCTCGAGGGCGAGCTCCCAGCCCTTGCGATACGGCTCGAGGAAGGCCGGCTGCGCCTTGTAGCTGTTCATTTCGCCGATGCGGATCGTCTGCGCGGCCGACGACGCGGAAGCCAGCACGGCGGCGACAGCCGGCGGCCACGAGGATGCTTTTCATGCGAGGTTCCCTTGAATCGTGAAGCTTATGAAGTAATTACTTCATAAGTGGCCGCAGAAATTACTCCACGCTAGAATGCGCGTCAACTCACACTTGTGGTTCTTCGCCATGCCGCACATCGTCACCGAATCCTGCATCCGCTGCCGTTACACCGATTGCGTGGACGTCTGCCCGGTGGACTGCTTCCGCGAAGGACCCAACATGCTGGTGATCGACCCGGACGAGTGCATCGACTGCGCGGTCTGCATCCCCGAGTGCCCGGTCGAAGCGATCCTGGCCGAGGAGGACGTGCCCGCCGACCAGCAGAAGTTCGTCGCGCTGAATGCCGAGCTCGCCAAGGTCTGGCCCAGCATCACCCGCACCAAAGAGCCGCTGCCCGACGCGGACGAGTGGAAGGACGTGAAGAGCAAGCTCGATCAGCTGAAGCGCTGATGTCCGCCCCCGCCGGCGGCGCCGCGTTGCGCCTGGCCTTCGGACTGCGCTTCGAAGACCTCTACAGCCGCGAGGGGCTTGCCGGCCTCGACCGCGCGTTCGTCGACTGGCTCTGCGCGCGTGATCCCGTGCTGGCCGAGCGTCTCGACAGCGCACGCCGGCAGGCGCAGAGCTCCGTCCCCGAGCCGCTCACGCAGAAGGACGAAGCGGCGCTGCTGGTCGATCTTGCACCGCAAGTCGACGCGTTCGTCGAGACGCTGTTCGGCATCGAGGAGGCTGCGGCGCAGCTGCGCGCCTGCCACGACGAACTGGCGCCGCTGTACAAGGCGAAATGGAAGTTCGTCAAGCGCCAGGCTCTGTTGACGTACCCCCCGAAGCCCTCGCGGACTTCGACGCCGATGCGGCGCGGGCACGCATCGAGGACTGGATCGGCGGACCGTTCGAAGAGCTGGCATTCGCGCGCGCCGTGATCCGATGGCAGCAGGACGAGCAGGCGGCCGACCGGCTCGACACGGCGATGCGCTACAGCGCCTGGGCCGTGCAGGCTGGCGAGGGGCAGCGACGCCATCGCTCGGGCGTGCTGTTCCGCCATCCCGGCAAGGTCGACCCCTACGCGCTGCTCGAGCACGCAAGGGTCGACGAACTGGACGGCGTGCGCGTACACACGATCGACCCGGCGCACCTACGGCGGCGCGAAGGCTTTGCGCTGACCGATCCGGGCACCGACCTGCGCGGCGCGCTCGACCAGGCCAACTACTGCATCTGGTGCCACAACCAGGGCAAGGACTCGTGCTCGAAGGGCATGAAGGACAAGCCCGCCCCGGACGGCTCGGCGGCGTACAAGCGCACCGTGTTCGGGGTCAAGCTCGCCGGCTGCCCGCTCGAGGAGCGGATCTCCGAGTTCCACCTCGTCAAGACCCGCGGCCACTCGGTCGCGGCGCTGGCGATGATCACCATCGACAACCCGATGGTCGCCGCCACCGGTCACCGCATCTGCAACGACTGCGTCAAAGCCTGCATCTATCAGAAGCAGACGCCGGTCGACATCCCGCAGGCGGAGACCCGGACGCTCAAGGACGTGCTCGAACTGCCCTGGGGCTTCGAGATCTACGGCCTGCTGACGCGCTGGAACCCTCTGAACCTGCGGCGCCCCACGCCGCTGCCGGCTTCGGGATACAAAGTGCTGGTCGCGGGGATGGGACCGGCGGGCTTCACGCTCGCCCACCACCTGATCAACGACGGTCACGCGGTCGTCGGCATCGACGGGCTGAAGATCGAACCGCTGCCGCCACACCTGTCGGGGGTGGATGAGCACGGCCGACGCGTGCCGTTCGTGCCGGTCGCGCGACGTGACGACGCTCTACGAAGCGCTCGACGAGCGCGTGATGGCCGGCTTCGGCGGCGTCGCCGAATACGGCATCACGGTGCGCTGGAACAAGAATTTCCTGAAGCTGGTCCGGCTGCTGATCGAACGCCGCACGGACTTTTCGATGATCGGCGGGGTGCGCTTCGGCGGCACGCTCGACGTCGACGACGCATTCGCGCTCGGTTTCGACCACGTCGCGCTCGCGATGGGCGCCGGTCGGCCGACCACGCTCGACATTCCGAACGGCCTGGCGCGCGGCGTACGCACGGCAAGCGACTTCCTGATGGCGCTGCAGCTGACCGGCGCAGCCAAGGCCGACTCGATCGCGAACATGCAGTTGCGGCTGCCGGTGGTCGTGATCGGCGGCGGCCTCACCGCGATCGACACCGCCACCGAATCGCTTGCGTACTACGCGGTTCAGGTCGAGAAGTTTCTCACCCGCTTCGAAGCCCTTGCCGCGGCCGACGGCGAGGCGGCGGTGCGCGCCGGCTGGAGCCGCGACGAATCGGAAACCGCCGAGGAATTCCTGGGCCACGCGCGCGCGCTCCGGGACGAACGCGCACGTGCCGCCAGCGAAGGCCGCGCGGCCGACATCACCGGGCTGCTGCGGCAATGGGGCGGCGTCACCCTCGCCTACCGCAAGCGCCTCGTCGACAGCCCGTCGTACACGCTGAACCACGAAGAGGTCGAGAAGGCGCTCGAGGAAGGGATCCGCATCGTCGAATGCGTCGATCCGCGTCGCATCGACGTCGACGAGAGCGGCGCGGTGCGATCGATCACGCTGACGGTGCAGCAGCGCGACGCCGACGGCCGCTGGAGCAAGGGCGACGAGGTCGTCTGGCCGGCGCGCAGCGTCTTCATCGCCGCCGGCACCCAGCCGAACACCGTGCTGGCCCGCGAGGATCGCGTCCACTTCTCCCTGGACGGGAAGTACTTCCAGGCGATCGACGAAGACGGCGCGCCTGTGCGGCCCGAGCCGTCGTCGAGCAAGCCGGCCACGCCGCGGGTGCTGCTGGCGCGCGTGGCCGACGGCCGGATGCTGTCCTTCTTCGGCGACCTGCACCCCAGCTGGTCGGGCAACGTCGTGAAGGCGATGGGCTCGGCCAAGCAGGGATACCCGAGCGTCTCGCGGGTGATGGCGCGGCGCCCACCCGCGGCGGCGCAGGCCTTTCCCGACTTCGCCGGGCAGCTCGGCAACCTGCTGCGCGCGCGCGTCGAACGCGTGGAACGGCTGACGCCGAACATCGTCGAGGTCGTGGTGCGCGCGCCGATGGCGGCGCGCAAGTTCCAGCCGGGGCAGTTCTACCGCCTGCAGAACTTCGAATCGCTCGCCCGCGTCGCCGACTTCGGCGGTGTCCCGACTCGGCTGGCAATGGAGGGGCTGGCGCTGACGGGCGCCTGGGTCGACCGCGAGCGCGGCCTGGTGTCGGCGATCGTCCTCGAGATGGGCGGCTCGTCGAACCTCTGCGCCCGGCTCGCGCCCGGCGAACCGGTGGTCCTGATGGGGCCGACCGGCGCTCCCACCGACATCGAAGCCGGCGAGACCGTGATCCTGGCCGGCGGCGGTCTCGGCAACGCGGTGCTGTTCTCGATCGGCGCGGCCTTGCGCGCGCGCGGGTCGCGGGTGCTGTACTTCGCTGGCTACAAGAAGCGCATCGACCGCTACAAGGTCGCCGAGATCGAGGCCGCGGCCGACACCGTCGTCTGGTGCTGCGACGAGGCGCCCGGCTTCGAGCCCGGCCGCCCGGGCGACCGGTCGTTCACCGGCAACATCGTCGACGCGATGCAGGCGTATGCCGAAGGCCGGCTGGGCGCCACGGCGATCCCGATGCCGCAGGCCGACCGGATCGTCGCGATCGGATCCGACCGGATGATGGCGGCGGTCGCGCGGGCGCGCCACGCGCAGCTCGCGCCGCACCTGAAGGCAGGGCATCTGGCGATCGGTTCGATCAACTCGCCGATGCAGTGCATGATGAAAGAGATCTGCGCGCAATGCCTGCAGCCGCATACCGACCCCGACAGCGGCGAAGTCAGCTACGTGTTCTCCTGCTTCAACCAGGACCAGCCGCTCGACCGGGTCGATTTCGGCATGCTCGACCAGCGCCTGCGGCAGAACTCGCTGCAGGAGCGGATCACCGCGCTCTGGCTGACACGTTGCAACCAGTGAAATACATGGATTCCCCTGCGTCGATCGCGGGAATTCGTCATTGTGCAATGCAATAGGATTGCATACACTGGGAAGTTCCGCGGTTCAGCGTTTTCGGAGTAGTCCTTCATGCTTTATCACATCCGCGAGATGCAGCGCTCGGTGCTGATCCCGTTCTCCGACTGGGCGGAGTCGATGAGCAAGCTGTACGTGAATCCATACAGCCCCTTGTCGTTCATGCCGTTCTCGACCCGCGTCTCCGCCGGCTTCGAACTTCTGCACCGCCTGGGCAAGGAGTACGAAAAGCCCGAATTCGGCATCAAGAGCACCGAGATCGACGGGCGCGAGGTCACCGTCGCCGAGCGCATCGAGTTGTCGAAGCCGTTCTGTCGGCTGCTGAAATTCGAACGGCTGCTGCCGCGGGCGCTGGCCGAGCGCGACAGCGATCCGACGGTGCTGGTGTTCGCGCCGCTTTCCGGGCACCACGCCACCCTGCTGCGCGACACGGTCCGCGGGCTGCTGCCCGACCACAACGTCTACATCACCGACTGGATCGATGCCCGCATGGTTCCGGTCAATCACGGGCCGTTCCACCTGCACGACTACATCGCCTATGCGGTGGAGTTCATCCGCCATCTCGGACCGGACGTGCATCTGATGTCGGTCTGTCAGCCGACGGTGCCGGTGCTGGCGGCGGTATCGCTGATGGCCTCCGCGAACGATCCGAAGCTGCCCCTGTCGATGACGATGATGGGCGGGCCGATCGACACGCGCAAGAGCCCGACCGAGGTGAACAACCTGGCGACGACCCGGCCGCACAGCTGGTTCGAGCGCAACGTGATCTACACGGTGCCGGACAAGTATCCCGGCGGCGGCCGGCGGGTGTACCCGGGCTTCCTGCAGCATGCCGGCTTCGTCGCGATGAACCCGGACCGCCATGCTACGTCGCACTGGGACTACTACCTCAACCTGGTGCGCGGCGACCTCGACGACGTCGAGGGCCATCGCAAGTTCTACGACGAATACAACGCGGTGCTCGACCTGCCGGCCGAGTACTACCTCGACACCATCAAGGCGGTGTTCCAGGAGCACCTGCTGCCGCAGGGGCTGTGGGACGTCGAGTTCGAGGGCAGGAAAGTCCGGGTCGCGCCGGAGCACATCCGCGATGTCGCGCTGTTCACCATCGAAGGCGAACTCGACGACATTTCCGGATCGGGCCAGACGCGCGCCGCGCACAAGCTCTGCGGCGGCATTCCCCAGGCGCACCAGCAGCACCTGACGGCGCCCGGCGCCGGCCACTACGGCATCTTCAGCGGCCGCCGCTGGCGCGAGATGATCTATCCGCAGGTGCGCGATTTCATCCGGGCGCACCGCCGGCGGATCGGCGCACGCAAGCTGAACGCCGCCTGAGGCGGGGACAGGGCGCAGCTCGCGCAACGGGCTCCGCGGTCCTGCGGTGGCGTCGAAAAAAAGCGGGCGGGCTGCTGATGCACCCGCCCTCCCCAAGCTTCTGTTGACCACCCCGAGATCAGGCACATGGCAGCCTGCTCTCGAATCGCTAGTCGCAAGTTCCGGGCCTGCGTCGCCGCCCAGTCACTGGCAGAACGCGGAATCTCGTAAAATCAAACACTTGCCAGCACCACCCGGGGCGTCGTCGACCCTGGGACGGGCCGGTGTGTCAAGAATCGCGACAGCACGAGGAAGCCAGCTTTTCGATGCCCGACACGCTCGCGCCCGACCCACTCGCCGACCGGATCGATGCGCTGCTTCCCCAGACGCAATGCACCAAGTGCGGTTTCGACGGTTGCCGCCCGTATGCCCAGGCGATCGCCGAGCAGCGCGCGCAGATCAACCGCTGCCCGCCGGGCGGGCGCGCCGGCGTCGAACGCCTTGCCGCCCTGCTCGGGCGGGCCCCGTTGCCGCTGGACCCGGAGTGTGGCGAGGAACGCGCGCATCGCGTCGCCTGGATCGACCCGGAACTGTGCATCGGCTGCACGAAGTGCATCGTCGCCTGCCCGCTCGACGCGATCATCGGCGCCGCCAAGCGCATGCACACGGTGATCGGACCGCTGTGCAGCGGCTGCGACCTGTGCGTGCCGGTGTGCCCGGTCGACTGCATCACGATGCGCGAGGATCCTGCCCACCCGCGGTGGAGCGAGGAGCAGGCGGCTGCAGCACGCGTTCGGTACCGCGCGCATCTTGGCCGGATCGAACGCGATGCCGCGGACCGCGACGCGCGGCTGCAGCGCAAGGCGGAGATCAAGCTCGACCGCCTCAGGATCGAGGCGGCGGACGCGCACACCGAACGCAAACGGGCGGTGATCGAGGCCGCGATCCGGCGCGCGCGCGCGCGACTGGCACAGCGTTGACGCGGACTGCACGATGAACCAGGTCAAACGGACCCAGATCTTCGAACGCCTGCGCGCGCTCGACCCGCATCCGACGACCGAGCTCGAATACTCGACCCCCTTCGAACTGCTGGCCGCCGTGCTGCTGTCGGCTCAGGCGACCGACAAGAGCGTCAATGCCGCGACACGCAAGCTGTTCCCGGTCGCAAACACGCCGCAGGCGATCGCCGCGCTCGGCGTCGACGGACTGATCCCCTACATCCAGACCATCGGACTGTTCCGCTCGAAGGCAAAGCATCTCGTCGATGCCAGCCGGATCCTGACCGAGCGGTACGGCGGCGAGGTGCCGCGCTCGCGCGACGCGCTCGAGGAACTGCCGGGGGTCGGGCGCAAGACCGCCAACGTCGTGATGAACACCGCGTTCGGCGAACCCACCATCGCGGTCGACACGCACATCTTCAGGGTCGCCAACCGCACGCGGATCGCGCCCGGCAAGACGCCGCTGGCGGTCGAGGAGGCGCTGCTGAAGTTCGTGCCCGCGCAGTTTCGCCAGGACACGCATCACTGGCTGATCCTGCACGGACGGTACGTCTGCAAGGCGCGTCGGCCGGAATGCTGGCGCTGCCCGATCGCCGACCTGTGCGAATACCGCCCGAAGAGCCCCGCGCCGAAGGCCTGAAGCCCGATGTTCAACCCCTCACAAGCCGACGTCCGGCGCTTCTTCTGCGAAGCCTGGAGCAAGCACCGCGACGGCCTTCCGCTCACGCCGCTGGAGGCGATCGCGATCGACTGGATCCTCGAGCACCCCGAGTACCACGCCGATCTCGCGTCCCTCGAGGACGCGCTGCACGCGCAGTATCCGGCGGAGGCCGGCCGCACGAATCCGTTCCTGCACCTGTCCATGCACCTGTCGATCGCCGAGCAGGTGTCGATCGATCAGCCGCCGGGCATCCGGGGCGCGTTCGAGTCGCTGGCGCATCGGCGCGGCTCGCTGCACGAGGCCGCGCACGAAGTGATGGAGTGCCTCGGCGAGATGCTGTGGCGCTCTCAGCGCGACCGCGCGCCACCCGACGGTGCCGCATACATCGACTGCGTGCGCCGGCGCGCCGGGCGGTGACGCGTCGCTGCGCGTCGACGGCGCGTGCTGCCCCTGTTTGTGACAGGGACATTTCTGATACCCTTCGGCCGCCACCCGACTCGGACCCGACTGCGCAATGTTCGGACGCCTGATGCCCCGCGAGGGCAAGTTCTTCGACCTGTTCAACCAGCACGCAGACCGGATCGCCACGGGCAGCGGTGAACTGGCGCTGCTGATGGAGAACTACTCCGACGTCGAGGCCCGGCAGAAGGGCCTGGACGCGATCGACGCGATCGAACGGGCCGCCGACAAGATCACGCACGACACGGTGGCGCTGCTGCACAAGACGTTCATCACGCCGTTCGACCGCGAGTCGATCCTGCAACTCATCAACCAGATGGACGACATCCTGGATCTGATCCAGGACGTCGCGGAATCGGCGATCCTGTACGACCTGCAGCGCGTCACGCCCGAGGCACGGCAGCTCGCCGAGCTGAACCAGATGTGCTGCGAGCGGGTCAAGAGCGCGATCGGCCTGCTGTCGAACATGGACAATGCCGACGCGATCCTGAAGCTGTGCGCCGAGATCGACCGGCTGGAGTCGGACTCCGACCGCGTGATGCGCGCGGCGATGTCCAAGCTGTTCCGTGACGAGGCCGACGTCCGCCAGTTGATCAAGCTGAAGGCGCTGTACGAGCTCCTCGAAGCGGTGTCCGACAAGTGCGAGGACGTCGCCAACGTGATCGAAGGCGTCGTGCTCGAGAACGCCTGAGCCCGGCGTCAGCCCCCTTCCCGCCGCTCCCGTCGACCGCCGATGACTTCGATTCAGATCTCGTTCTGGGTGCTGGCGATGCTGGTCGCGCTGGCCCTGCTGTTCGACTTCATGAACGGCTTCCACGACGCAGCGAACTCGATCGCGACGGTCGTGTCGACAGGCGTGCTCAAGCCGTACCAGGCGGTGGTGTGGGCCGCGATGTTCAACTTCGTCGCGATCTTCATCTTTCAATTGAAGGTGGCGGCGACGATCGGCAAGGGCGTGGTGGATCCGTCGGTGGTCGACCACTACGTGATCTGCGGCGCGCTGATCGGCGCGATCGCATGGAACCTGATCACCTGGTACTACGGCATCCCGTCGAGCTCCTCGCACGCGCTGATCGGCGGACTGATCGGGGCGACCGTCGCCAAGGTCGGCACCGGGGCACTGGTCGCCCCCGGCATCATGAAGATCGCCCTGTTCATCCTGATTTCACCGGCCCTGGGCTTCCTGCTCGGGGGCCTGCTGATGATCGCCGTCTCGTGGATCTTCTTTCGAACGGCGCCACGACGAATGGATGGCTGGTTCCGTCGTCTGCAGCTGGCCTCCTCGGCGCTGTACAGCATCGGGCACGGCAGCAACGACGCGCAGAAGACGATGGGCATCATCTGGCTGCTGCTGATCGCGGCGGGGGTCACCAGCGCCAGCGACGCGCTGCCTCCGACCTGGGTGATCGTGTCGTGCTACACGGCGCTTGCCTTCGGGACGCTGTTCGGCGGCTGGCGCATCGTGAAGACGATGGGGCAGAAGATCACCAAGCTGAAGCCGGTCGGCGGCTTCTGCGCGGAAACGGGCGGAGCGATCACCCTGTTCCTCGCCTCGAGCTTCGGCATTCCGGTGTCGACGACCCACACGATCACCGGCGCGATCGTCGGTGTCGGCGCGTCGCAGAAGCTGTCGGCGGTGCGCTGGGGTCTGGCGGGAAGCATCGTCTGGGCGTGGGTCCTGACGATCCCCGCATCGGCTCTGATGGCGGCGGCCGGATGGTGGTTTGCACGCCAGGTGCTGTAGGGAGGAGCCTGCACCGGTGTCCAAGCAGCTCTGGCTCGAACTGCCGCCGATCTCGCCCGATGCCCCGCCCCGCCTGCTGGTCTTCCTGCACGGTGCGGGCTCGACGCCCGAGGCCTTCGCTCCGGTCGCGATCGCCTGGCAGCTGAAATTTCCCGGCGCGACCGCGGTGATCCTGCAAGGCCTGCGGCCGAGCCTGCGCCACGCCGGCCACGACTGGTTCGACCCGACGGCGCGCGGCGATGCCCGCACGGAACAGGTGAGCGAAGCGACGCAGCGCGTTGCCGAGCGGATCGCCGGCCTGCAGAAGGCCACCGGGATCGCAGCGGGACAGACCTGCCTGATCGGCTTCTCGCAGGGGGCGACGATTGCGCTGGAGCTGGCGCGCTGCGCCGAGCGGCCCGCGTCGGTCGTCGTTTCCTACGCCGGCCGGCTGGCACGCCCGATCCGCGACGACGAGCGCATCGACGCGACCGTACACCTGGTCCACGGCGAGTTCGACAGTGTCGTGCCACCGGTATATGCGCAACAGGCACTGCGCGGCCTGCGCGCGGTCGGCGTCGACGCGACGCTCGACGTCGTCGAGAACGGCAGCCATTCGATCGGGCAGGACATGGTGATCGTCGGCACGACACGCTTGCTGCAGACGATCTTCAGAGGGCGCCGCCGCCCGCCATCCGGTGCCGTGGCCGGAATGCACCGCCGCATGCTGCACTGAACGGCGGCCTGCGATGTCGGGGCCGCACGGCACCGCCGCCTCGATCGCGCGCGGCGTTGAGTCTCAGTCGCGCGCAGCGCTCCAGGCGAGGCACAGCCAGCCGATCAGGAAGGCGGCGCCGCCCAGCGGCGTGACCGCACCGAGCCAGCGCACGCCGGTCAGCGCCAGCAGGTAGAGACTTCCGCTGAACAGCAAGGTCCCGAGCACGAACGCGACACCCGCTGCCCGCAGCGCGCGCGACCTGCGCTCGCCGGCGAGCCATGCGACCGCGAGCAGCGCAAGCGCGTGATACATCTGGTAGCGCGCGCCGGTCTCGAAGACGGCCAGCATGTCGGGCGCGATCCTGGCGCGCAGGCCGTGCGCGCCGAAAGCCCCGGCTGCGACCGCGGTGAAGGCCGACAAGGCCCCGATCAGCAGGAAGAGACGACCGGGACGCGCGGGCAGAAGCGGCATCGGCCGTCCGGGACGGATCGGCTCAGGCGACCGCCGCCAGCGCTTCGCGCGCGGCCGCGATCGTCGCGTCGACGTCGGCGTCGCTGTGTGCGCCCGAGAAGAAGAACGCCTCGACCGGCGACGGCGGCAGGTAGACGCCGGCATCCAGCATCAGGTGGTAGAAGCGCTTGAAGCGCTCGACGTCCTGCGCCTGCACTTCGGCGAAGCTCGTCGGCGGCGCAGCCAGCATGTAGCAGCCGGCCATCGCGCCGAGGCTCTGCGCGCAGAACGCGACGCCCGCCCTGCGCGCCGCGTCGTTGAAGCCTTCGCACAGCCGCGCACAGCGCGCCGACACCGTGTCGAAGAATCCCGGCTCCTCGATCAGGTCGAGCGTGGCGAGGCCGGCGGCCATCGCGATCGGATTGCCCGACAGGGTTCCGGCCTGGTACACCGGGCCGAGCGGCGCCATCATGTCCATGATCGCGGCTGGGCCGCCGACCGCTCCGACCGGCATGCCGCCACCGATCACCTTGCCGAATGCGGACAGGTCCGGCGTGACACCGAGCACCTGCTGCGCGCCGCCGAGCGACACCCGGAACCCGGTCATCACCTCGTCGAAGATCAGCAGCGCACCGTGCTGCGTGCACAGGCGCCGCAGCCCGGCATGGAAGCCTTCGGCCGGCAGGATCAGGTTCATGTTGCCCGCGACCGGCTCGACGATCACGCACGCGATGTCGTCGGGATGCTGGCGGAAGAGCGCATCGACACTGGCCAGGTCGTTGAACTGCGCGACCAGCGTGTGCTGCGCCAGATCGGCCGGCACCCCGGCGGAGCTGGGTGTGCCGAAGGCGAGCGCGCCGGAGCCCGCCTTCACCAGCAGGCTGTCGGCCGTGCCGTGATAGCAGCCCTCGAACTTGATGATCTTGGTCCGCTTCGTGTAGCCGCGCGCCAGGCGCAGGGCCGACATCGCCGACTCGGTGCCCGAACTGGTGAAGCGCACGCGCTCGACGTGCGGGAACAGCGCGCAGATGCGCTCGGCGAGATCGGACTCCATCACGTTCGGCGCGCCGTACGACAGTCCGCGCTCGGCCGCGGCCTTGACCGCAGCGACGACCTTCGGATGCGAGTGGCCGACGATCATCGGCCCCCAGGAGCCGAGGTAGTCGATGTAACGCCGGCCCTCGACATCCCACATGTACGCGCCTTGCGCGCGGTCGATGAAACGCGGAGTGCCGCCGACCGCGCGGAAGGCGCGGACTGCGGAATTGACACCGCCGACGAGCACTTTCTGGGCGCGTTCGAATTGCTGCTGATTGGTGGTCATGATCTCTGGTCGCTGGAGTTCGCGCGCGCCGGCCGCGCGCGGACACGATCGGATGCGAGGGCCATTGCCGGCGCGGGGATGGACCGAGAGTCTAAACGACAAGGGACGCGCCCCGCGCGTTGCGGATCAGGCCGATTCCGCCAGCAGAGCCTCGATGTCGGCCGCCATCGACTCGGGCGAGGCCTGCGGTGCATAGCGCTTGAACACCGACCCGTCGCGCCGCACCAGGAACTTGGTGAAGTTCCACTTGACCGCCTCGGAACCCAGCAGCCCGGGCGCCTGCGCGGTCAGCCACGCATACAGCGGGTGGGCACCGTCGCCATTGACGTCGATCTTGCCGAACATCGGAAAGCTCACGCCGTAGTTGCGCTCGCAAAACGCGCCGATCTCGTCGGCAGCACCCGGCTCCTGCGCACCGAACTGGTTGCACGGGAACCCGAGGATTTCGAGGCCCTGGCCGTGGTACCGGTCGTACAGCGCCTGCAGACCCGCGTACTGCGGCGTGAATCCGCACTTGCTGGCGGTGTTCACGATCAGCAGCACCTTGCCCGCGTACTTTTTCAGAGCCTGTGGTTTTCCGGACAGCGTCTCGGCGGTGAACTCGAAGGCAGTGGTCATGGCATCTCCCGAATGGCAAGCCCGCATGCTACGTCGCCGCGGGCCGCCACGCGCCAAGACCCTGCGCGGCGCCGGCATCGCGCCGTGCACCCGGACCGCGGCCGCCCGGGCGGGCGGTCATCGTCCCGGCGACGGCGCGCGGCACTCAGTGCTTGTGTCCGCCCTGCATCTGTCCGCCCTGCATCTGCCCGCCACCACCAGCGGTGAGCGGGCGTACCGGCGCCTTCAGTTCGACCGTCTCGCGCTTGCGATCCGCACCCTCGAACACGAGCGTGAGCGGTACGGTCTCGCCCTCTTTCAGCTGCGACTTCAGGTCCATCAGCATCACGTGGTAACCGCCCGGTTTCAGTTCCACCGGCTTGCCGGCCGGGAGATCGAGCGCCGCGATGGCGCGCATCTTCATCACGTTGTTGTCCATCGCCATCTCGTGGATCTCGACCACGCCGGCGACCGGGGAGCTCGCCTCGACGAGTCGCGCGCCCTTCTGCGCGTTGAGTTGCATGAAGGCGCCGGTGGCCTTCTGCTGCGGGACGGTTGCGCGTACCCACGGGTCGGTGACCGCCACCTGGGCGTGGACGGGGGTCAGCGCGGCGACTGAAAGCACTGCGGCGAACAGGGTTCGTTTGAACATCGATAGCTCCTTCTGTGAGCGATTGGAGGAAATTCGGGAACGCACGGCAAGGAACCGGGCGCGCGCGCGAAACGCCGGCCCGCCCGCGCGGGCGACGACGCCTGCGATGGCCGGCGCCGCGACGCAGGCGCCAGGGAACGAATCAGCAGGGAAGCGGCGGTGCCCTCGGCAGCGCGGCACCTGGCGGCAGGGCCAGCGGCCGCCAGGGCGAGGCCGGATGCGACAGGGCAGTGTTCGTCGATGCTGCCGAGAAGCACAAGCCCGGCAGGGTCGGCAAGAGCGGCCCGTCGCCCTGCGACACACACCAGGCGCAGTGCCCGCCAGCCGACCAGGCACCCGACTCGCCGGCGCGTCGGCATCCGCCGTCTGCAACGCGAGCCCGCGCGCCTGCGCGGAACAGATCTCGAACAGGACGGCCGGCATGCCTGCGGACGCGCGCGCGTGCGCGAGCGACGGCAGCAGCGCGTTCAGCAGGATCGCAAGACACGCGAGCCACGCCGTCAGATGCCGGCGGCTTCGACGAATGATCATCGAATCACTCTAGCATGCGTCGAGCGCGCGGCGCTTCGCGCACCGCGCGCGAAGCGGACCTCCTGCCTGATCCGGCCCGTCATCGGACCGAAGCTTCGAGGGTGCCGAGCACGCCGTAGTCGACCCGCAGGCGCTGCCCCGGGGCGATCGGCACCGGTGCCACGCAGGTGCCGGTGGTGACCAGATCTCCGACGAACACGCCGTCGGCGTAACGGCCCAGTTCGTCGACGATCCAGGCCAGCGCGATGCGCGGATCGCCGAGCACGTTCGCGCCGCGGCCGGTCGCGACCGTGCGCCCGTCGATGCCGACCGAGACCGCGTGCGCGGCCAGATCGAGCCCGCGCCAGGGCACCATCACGGCCGGACCCACCACCAGCCAGTTCGCACACGCGCAGTCGGCGATCAGCTGCGGCGCGCCCGCGTGCACGAAGTCCTCGAAGCGGGAATCCGGAATCTCGATCGCCGGGTGCAGCGTATCGACGGCTGCCATCAGCTCCTCTACCGTGTAGGGCTGCGCCCGCGGCGCCAGCCGCTGCCCGAAGCGGAAGGCAAACTCCGCCTCGGCGACGCCCATCCGGCTGCCGGCCAGCGGCACCGACGAACCCGCGCCCAGCAGCCGCGACGCCAGCAGCCGCCCCGCCAGCGGCCCGTCGACGCCGATGTGCTGCTGCCCGGCCGCGCTGGTGGCGGCGATCTTCCAGCCGGCGACCGACTCGCCCGAAAGGCGCGCCACCTCGCGCTGGACCGCGTAACCCTGAGCGCGATCGGTGGGCCGGCAGGCAGCCGGCAACGCCGCGAACCGCTCGCCGCGCCGCCAGTGCGCCAGCAGCAGTTGCGCAGCCTCGTGCCAGCGGGCATCGGTCGGCGTATCGACCGGGGTCGTTCGCTGGGCTGTCATCGCAAGATCTCCTCGTTGATCGGGCCTGCCCCTCGATCGGGCTGCGTCATCGGCCGGGCTGCTGTCATCGGCCGGGCGCCCTGCCGATGCCGGGAATTCGCGCAAGCAGCAGTGCGGCGGCGCCTGCGATCAGGCCCCAGAAGGCCGAACCGATGCCGAACAGTGTCAGCCCCGACGCGGTCACCAGGAAGGTGATCAGCGCGGGCTCGCGGCCGGCTTCGTCGCGCAGCGCCGCCGCCAGCCCGTTGCCGATGGTGCCGAGCAGCGCCAGCCCGGCGATCGCCATCACCAGCTCGCGCGGGAAGGCCGCGAACACCGCGCCCACAGTCGCGCCGAACACGCCGATCAGCAGGTAGAACGCGCCCGCCGCGACCGCTGCCGTATAGCGGCGTTCGGGATCCTCGTGCGCCTCGCGTCCCATGCAGATCGCCGCCGTGATCGCCGCCAGGTTCACCGCGAACGCTCCGAACGCGGCCAGCACCAGCATCGCGGTGCCGGTCCAGCCGATCAGCGGCGACACCGGCAGCGGATAGCCCGAGGCACGGATCACCGCGACGCCGGGCACGTTCTGCGAGGCCATCGTCACGACGAACAGCGGCAGCGCGACACCGATCGCGGTCTGCAGCGAGAACTGCGGCATCGTGAACACCGGCGCGGCGAACTCGAGCCGCACCGAATCGAAGCGCAGCATGCCGCCGGCACCCGCGACCAGCAGCCCGGCGGCCAGCGCGCACACCACCGCGTAGCGCGGCAGCAGACGGCGCGCGAGCAGGTAGGCGATCAGCATCGCGATGCCCAGCGCGAACTGCGACTGCAGCGACACGAAGGCGTCGATGCCGAAGCGAAGCAGCACGCCGGCCAGCATGCCCGAGGCAATCGGCACGGGAATGCGGTCGAGGATGCGCTCGAACCAGCCCGAGAAACCCGCCAGCACGATCAGCGCGGCGCACACGACGAACGCGCCGACCGCCTCCGGCATCGACACGCCGGCGGCGCCGGTGATCAGCATCGCCGCGCCGGGAGTCGACCAGGCGGTGACCACCGGCATCCGGTAGCGCAGTGACAGGCCGATGCAGGTCACGCCCATGCCCATGCCCAGCGCCCACATCCAGGACGCAAGCTCGGCAGGCGTGGCTCCCAGCGCGTTGGCGGCCTGGAACACGATCACTGCGGAACTGGTGAAGCCGACCAGAACGGTGACGAACCCCGCGACCACCGCGGACAGGGAGAGATCTCGGAGGAGGCGCATCGGGGGGACCGGCGAGGAGCGGCTAAGATTGTCGCATCATGTGCGCGAACTACGCCCCGACACGGTCCGATCGCCTGCTCGCCGAGTTCGGCGTGCGCGTGCTGCGCGACGACTACGTCGACGACTGCTATCCGGGCCACGTCGCACCGTTCCTGCGCTCGGACGGTGGGGCGCTGCGCGCGGACCTCGGCGTGTTCGGCATGATTCCGTCCTGGTCGCGCGACGGCAAGAACTTCCGCCAGTGCTACAACGCCCGTGCCGAGACCGTCGCCGAAAAACCGAGCTTCCGCCACGCATGGCGCCAGCACCAGCGCTGCGTGGTGCCGGCCGACGCGTTCTACGAGCCGAGCTACGAAAGCGGCAAGGCCGTGCGCTGGCGCATCGAGGCCGGCGACGGCCGGCCGCTGCGCATCGCGGGGCTCTGGGAACACTGGCGCGCGCCGTCGGGCGAATCGGTGCTGTCGTTCACGCTGCTGACGATCAACGCCGACGCGCACGCGGTGATGTCGCGCTTCCACGCCCCCGGCGACGAGAAGCGGTCGGTGGTGCTGCTCGATGCGGACGGCGCGGATGCCTGGCTCGACCCGCGCAACGACGCTGCCGCAGGGCTGCTCGGCCTGTTCGAGCCTTCGGCAGTGCACACCATCGCCTCGCCCCGCCCCCCACGTTCCACACGGAGACAGCAGACATGACCCAAGCCCCGACCGACACCCACCTCGCCGGCCGCGTCGCGATCGTCACCGGCGCCGGTTCGCGCGCCGACGGCATCGGCAACGGCCGTGCCGCCGCGATCCTGATGGCGCGCAGCGGCGCGCGCGTCGCGCTGCTCGACACCGTGCCCGAATGGGTCGAGCGCACGCGACAGATGATCGCCGACGAGGGCGGCACTTCGATGACCATCCACTGCGACGTGACGAAGCCCGCCGACTGCGAGGCTGCCGTGCGCCGCACCGTCGAGGCCTGGGGCCGGGTCGACATCCTGGTCAACAACGTCGGCATCGGCGGGCCGCCCGGCACCGCGGTCGACGTCGACCTCGAAGCCTGGAACCACGGGCTGCTGGTGAACGTGACCTCGATGATGCTGATGGCCAAGTATGCGATCCCCGAGATGCGCAAGCTCGGTGCCGGCGCCATCGTCAACGTCGCGTCCGTCGCCGGCCTGGTCGGCGGCCATCCCAGCCTGCTGTACCCGACCTCGAAAGGAGCAGTCGTCAACATGACGCGTGCGATGGCCGCGCAGCACGGCGCCGAAGGCATCCGCGTCAACTGCCTGGCGCCCGGCATGGTCTACACGCCGATGGTCTATTCGCGCGGCATGACCGAGGAGATGCGTGTCGCGCGGCGCAACCGTTCGCTGCTCAAGACCGAAGGCACCGGCTGGGACGTCGGCAACGCCGTCCTCTACCTGGTCAGCGACGCGGCCCGCTGGGTCACCGGCATCGTGCTGCCGGTCGATGCCGGAGCCACCGCCGGCCAGGGCGTGCTGCCGATCCCGAAGAGCGACGGCAAGCGCGCCTGAAACGCGCCCCGCCACCCGCCAACCCAACCCGTCAAGGAACCGATATGCCCGTGATCCCGATGACCCCGGCCGAGCCGGACGACCCCGCGCTGCGCGCGATCTTCGACGAGGTGCGCACGCGCATCGACCGCGTGCCCGACCTGTACCGCCTGATCGGCCACGCGCCGCAGATGCTGCGCGCCTGGATCGATTTCGCCTGGCCGCTGCGCCTGAATGCGACGACCCCGCGGGCGATCCGCGAGCTGCTGATCCTGCGTGGCGCGCAGATCGGCGGCGTGGACTACGAGTGGGCGCACCACATCCCGATGGCGCTCGATGCGGGGGTGCCGCAGGCGAAGATCGACGCGCTGGCGTCCTGGCAGTCGTCGCCGCTGTTCGACGCGCGTGAACGCGCCGTGCTGCGGCTGGCCGACGAGGTCACGAAGGGGCCGGGCGCCAGCGAGGAATGCATGCGCGCGCTCGCCGGCTTCTACGACCACGCCGAGATCGTCGAGCTGACGCTGACTTCGGCCTTCTACGTCTGCGTCAGCCGCTTCCTGACCTCGATGCGCCTCGAGCTGGAGCCCGCCTACGAGCACCTGCGACTGAAGCCGCTCAGCTGAGCGCGACCTCGAAGCCGCGCCTGACCGCCGGCCGGTCCATCATCGTGCGGTACCAGCGCTGCACGTTGGGGAACTCGGCCAGGTCGACCTTGTGGCGCTCGTGCCGCCAGGCCCAGCCGAGAATCGCGAAGTCGGCGATCGACACGTCGGCGCCGGCGAAGTACGTGCGACTCGGCAAGCCGCCGGTCGGCGACGCCGTACAGCCGCCTGGTCTCCTTCGTGTAGCGCTCGAGACCGTAGCGGCGGTCGGCTTCGCTCTCGACGCCGAGGAAGTGGTGCACCTGGCCGGGCATCGGACCGAAGCCGCCCATCTGCCACATCAGCCACTCGTAGACCGGAACGCGCGCGCGCAGATCGCGCGGCAGGAACTTGCCGGTCTTCTCGCCGAGGTACAGCAGGATCGCGCCGGACTCGAACACGGTGATCGGCGCGCCGCCGGGACCGTCCGGATCGACGATCGCGGGAATGCGGTTGTTCGGGCTGATCTTCAGGAAGGCGGGCTCGAACTGCTCGCCCTTGGCGATGTCGACGGTCTTCACCGCATACGGCAGGCCCATCTCCTCGAGGGCGACACTGATCTTGCGGCCGTTCGGCGTGTTCCAGGTGTGCAGCTCGATGGTCATGCGGATCTCCTCAGGCGCGGTCTTCGGGCAGGCCGCTGATCAGGTTGAGCACCTGCACGCAGGAGCCCGACGCGCCCTTGCCCAGGTTGTCCAGGCGCGCAATCAGCTGGCCCTGGCCGACCTTGTCGTTCCAGTAGACGCCGATCTCGAGCCGGTTCGTGCCGTTCAGGCGGTCCGGACGCAGGTAGCGCCCGCGCTCGAGCCAGCCTTCGTCGTTGGCCGGACGCACCGTCACGAAGGTCTCGCCCGCATAGTGCGCGGCCAGGCAGTCGTGCAGCTGCTTCGGCGACACGCCGGGCCGCAGCGCGCCGACGTTGAACGGCACCGACACCAGCATGCCCTGCGCGAAGTGGCCGACGTTCGGCTGGAACAACGGTCGCGTCTTCAGCCCGCCGAAATGCATGATCTCGGGCACGTGCTTGTGGTCCAGGCTCAGACCGTACATGGCCAACGGCTCCGGATCTTCGGTGCCCTCGTGGATCGCGATCAGGTCCTTGCCGCCGCCCGAGTATCCCGACAGGCCGAGGATGCCGATCGGGGCGCTGGCGTCCAGGAGGCCTGCGCCCACCACCGGGTGCAGCAGCGAGATCGCACCGATCGCGAAACAGCCCGGATTCGCGATGCGGGTGGCAGCCTTCAGCGCCTCGCGCTGGCCGCGGTTCATCTCCGGGAAACCGTAGACCCAGCCTGGAGTCACGCGGTGCGCAGTGCTGGCGTCGATGATCCGCGTCGTCGGCGACTTCACGAGCGCGACCGCCTCCTTCGCCGCATCGTCGGGCAGGCACAAGATCGCGACGTCGGCCTCGTTCAGCCGCTCGGCGCGCACCGACACGTTGCGACGATCCTCGGCAGACAGCTCGAGCAGCTGGACCTCCGGACGCACGCGCAGCTTCTCGACGATCTGCAGGCCGGTGGTGCCGTGCTGGCCGTCGACGAATACCCTGGTCTTCATGATTGGCACCGACGGGGAGAAGGGAAACGAACACTATAGCGGAATCGTCGTCACCGGTTGACGACTGCGCCGCAGCGGTTCGGCCGACACCGGCCGGCCGCGCGGCGCGCCCGCGTCGCGCGCGGCAACCGGCGCACTGCAGCGGTTTTGTGTTCGAATCGAAGCGGTAGCGGGAATGCCCGCCGCGCCTCGAAGCGCCCACCAGACTGTTGCCCGACACCGATGCCCGACCCGACCACGATCCGCGCGATCACCCTCGATCTCGACGACACCCTGTGGCCGATGAGACCGGCGCTGGTCGAGGCCGAACGCGCGCTGTCCGCCTGGCTGGCCGAGCGCGCTCCGCGCACTGCCGGCTACCTGACCCCCGAGGTGCGCGCGGGCCTGCGCGCCGGAGTCGTCGCGGATCACCCCGACCGAAGACACGATGTCAGCTTCCTGCGGCACGAGCTGCTGCGCCGCGCGCTGGCGGCTGCCGGCGACGGCGCTTCGCTCGCCGACGAGGCCTTCGAGGTGTTCCTGGCCGCGCGTCAGCGGGTCACGCTGTACGACGACGTCGTGCCGGTGCTGGCACGCTGGGCTGCGCGCTACCGGCTGATCGCGGTCAGCAACGGCAACGCCGACGTCGGCCGGATCGGCCTCGGCGCCTACTTCAGCGCCAGCATCTCGGCGCACCTGATCGGCACGGCCAAGCCCGACCCGCGCGTGTTCCTGGAGGCCTGCCGGGTCGCGGGCGCCGATCCCGGCCAGACGCTGCACGTCGGCGACGACCTGGAACTCGACGTCGTCGGCGCCCGCAACGCCGGGCTGCAGGCGGCCTGGATCCGCCGCGTCGATCTGAAGCACCCGCCGCCGGACGATCCGCGGCACGCGGGCTCGCGCGGCGTGTTCGACAGCCTGACGGCGCTCGACGAGCATCTCCACGGCACGGCGCGCTGAACGTCGCCGCGCCGCATGGCCGCACGGCGGCCGCAGCGGTCGATGCGGGCGGCCGGCGGCATCCGCGCTTCGCGCATACTCACGGACTTTTTCCGACACAGGCCGCGCCCATGTGGTTCAAGAATCTGATCGTCTACCGGGTCCCGCCCGCCTGGGACCTGTCGGCGGAGGCGCTCGACGAGCAGCTTCGACCGCTCGCCTTCGCTCCGGCCTCCAGCCTCGAAGAGACCAGCATCGGCTGGGTACCGCCGCGCGAGAATGACCCGTCGCTGGTCTACAGCGCCGGCCGGCAGATGCTGATCGTGCTGCGCCAGGAGAAGAAGCTGCTGCCGGCGAAAGTGGTCGCGCAGGTCGTGCGTCAACGTGCCGAGAAGATCGAGGAAGAGGAAGGTTTCAAGCCCGGGCGCAAGCGCGTCAAGGAGCTGAAGGAACAGGTGCGTGACGAACTGCTGCCGCGCGCCTTCAGCCTGGACAGCGACACGCGCGTGTGGATCGACCCCGTGCACGGCTGGCTCGTCGTCGACGCCGCTTCGGCGGGCAAGGCCGAGGAGGCGTTCAGCCTGCTGGTGAAGGCGATCGACCGCTTCCCGGCGCGTCCCTTGAAGGTCGTCGGCGCGCCGGCCGGGGCGATGACCGGCTGGCTGGTATCCGGCGAAGCGCCGGCGGGCTTCAGCATCGACCAGGACGCCGAACTGAAGGCGCGGGGCGGCAAGGCTTCCGTGCGCTATGCGAACCAGTCGCTGGAACAGGACGACATCGTGCGGCACACCAGGGCCGGCAAGGAGTGCACGAGACTCGCGCTGACCTGGAACGACCGGGTCAGCCTGGTGCTGACCGAAAAGCTCGAGCTCAAGCGCATCCGGCCGCTCGATATCATCAAGGAGACCGCCGGCAGCCTGGGCGCCGAGGGCGACGCCGACGAACGCTTCGCGCTGGACATGACGCTGATGACCGGCGAACTGGCCAAGCTGCTCGCCGACGTCGTGGAAGCGCTGGGCGGCGAGGTCGTGGCGACAGGCCATTCCGCTGCGGGCGCACCGTCGGGATCGAAGATCAACTGAGCGAAGGAGACACGACATGGATCTGGGACTGAAGGACAAGGTCGCCGTCGTCACGGGCGGCACGCAGGGCATCGGCCGGGCCACCGCGCTGCGGCTCGCCGTCGAGGGCGCGCGGGTGGTGATCGTCGCCCGTGGCCAGCAGCTGCTCGACGAGACAGCCGACGAAATCCGTGCCGCGGGTGGCACCGTGCTGGCGGTTTCGGCCGACGTCAGCCAGGCGCTGGACTGCGAGCGCATCGTCGCCGAGACGGTCGCGCGCTTCGGCGGCGTCGACATCCTGGTCAACAACGCCGGCACCTCGGCGACCGGGGAGTTCGAGTCGATCACCGACGACAAATGGCAGGCCGATTTCGACCTGAAGCTGTTCGGCGCGATCCGCGTGATCCGCGCGGCGCTTCCGCACATGAAGGCGCGCGGCGGCGGCCGCATCGTCAACGTCACGAACATCGGCGCCAAGGCGCCGGCCGCGCGCACGATGCCCACCACCGTGACCCGCGCCGCGGGACAGGCGATGACCAAGGCGCTGTCCAAGGAATACGCGCCGCACGGCATCCTGGTGAACACGGTGTGCATCGGTCTGATCCGTGCCGGACAGCACGAGACGCGCGCCGCCCGGCAAGGGGTCGACGTCGAGAAGCTGTACGAGGACATGGGCAAGAACGTGCCGATCGGACGCGTCGGACGAGCCGAGGAGGCCGCCAATGTGATCGCGTTCCTGGCATCGGAAGCCGCGAGCTTCGTCACGGGCTCGAGCATCAATCTCGACGGCGGCGCTTCCGCGGTGTTCTGAGGCCGGCGCCGCACGGGGGGAACGCGGGCCGCGCGCGCAAGGCAAGACCTGCGCACGACGAAACGGGCCATTCGGTCTATAATGCCGAGTTACGCGGCTGGAAAACCTTTCGGCCGTATCACCCCGTCGTGCCTCGCGTGCAGCCTCTCGGCCCGGACGTCGGCAACACCACCGGAGATCCGAAGATGGCCAAGGAAGAACTGATCGAAATGCAAGGCACCGTCACCGAGGCGCTGCCCGACTCGCGCTTTCGCGTGACGCTGGAAAACGGGCACGAGCTGATCGCCTACACCGCAGGCAAGATGCGCAAGCACCACATCCGCATCCTGGCGGGCGACGCCGTGTCGCTGGAACTGTCGCCGTACGACCTGACCAAAGGCCGCATCAAGTTCCGTCACATCGCCGGACGTGGCGGCGCGCCGGGATTCAGCGGAAATCGCGCGCGCTGAGCGTCGCCGGGCGCCAGCGCCCGGCGCGGCCGGCGTCCCGATCGGACGCATCTGCTCCCGCGGGGGCGGGACACCGGCAACGGTGTTCCGCCCCCGCGTCGCTTTGCGAAGACCTGCGCAGACCGGGTCCGGGACTCGCGGTTAACATGCGTACGGTTCGGTAGCCGCTGCCGGGCGGGACCTTCCCGCCGGCGCGGCGTGTCCAGGCATCACCCAGGAAGGATCACCCGATGAGTGACGAATCGGTCGACCGCACGCGCCGCGTGCGCCCCGTGCTCGACTACCCGTTTTCGCCGATCCCCGAGTCCGGGCAGACCCTCGAGGTCGCACCCGGCGTGCTGTGGATCCGCATGCCCCTGCCCTTCGCGCTGGCCAACATCAACCTTTGGGCGATCGAGGACGGCGAACACTGGACCGTCGTCGACACGGGCATCCAGACGCCGGACACCGCGGCCGCGTGGCGCGGGGTGCTGGCCGGCCCGCTCGGTGGCCGGAGCATTTCGCGCGTGATGGTCACGCACATGCATCCCGACCACGTCGGCATGGCGGGCTGGCTCACCCGCAAGCACCAGTGCGCGCTCTGGATGACCCGTCTCGAGTACCTGACCTGCCGCGTGCTGGTGGCGGACACCGGCCGCGAGGCCCCCGAGGACGGCGTGCGCTTCTATCGCCGCGCCGGCTGGGGCGACGATGCGATCGAGTTCTACCGCACGCGTTTCGGCGGCTTCGGCAAGAGCACGTACCGGCTGCCCGACAGCTTCCGCCGCCTGCGCGACGGCGAGACGGTCCGGATCGGCAGCCACGACTGGAAGGTCGTCGTCGGCAACGGCCATTCGCCGGAGCACGCCTGCTTCCACTGCCCGGAACTGAAGCTGCTGATCTCCGGCGACCAGGTGCTTCCACGCATCTCGTCGAACGTGTCGTTGTTCCCGACCGAGCCCGACGCCGATCCGCTGGGCGACTGGCTGAGCTCCCTGCGGCGGATCAAGCAGCTCGTCCCGGACGACGTGCTCGTGCTGCCGGCGCACAACGAGCCCTTCCGCGGCCTGCACGCGCGCATCGACGACCTGGTCCGGGGTCACGAGGTCGGGCTGGAACGCCTGCGTCGCACGCTGCGCGACCGCCCCTGCCGCGCGATCGACGTGTTCGGCGCGCTGTTCGCGCGACGCATCGAAGGCGACCTGCACCTGCTCAGCATGGCCACCGGCGAGAGCCTGGCGCACCTGAACCACCTGAAGGCACTGGGCGAGCTCGAGGTCAGCGACGACGAGATCGGCGTTGCCTGGTATCGGCTGGCGCAGGCCGCCTGACCCCGGACGGCCGCGTCCGGCCGGCAAGGCAGCGGACCGGCGGATGGCCCGGGCACTGCGCCCCGGCATCGCCGGTCACGCGGCCGTCACCTTCACCGCGCAGTACTTGAACTCGGGGATCTTTCCGAACGGATCGAGCGCCGGGTTCGTCAGCAGGTTGGCCGCCGCCTCGGCGTAGGCGAACGCAATGAACACGGTTGCCGCCGGCACGGCAGGATCGGCACGCGCGAACAGCTCGATCTCGCCACGGCGGGACGCGATCCGCACGCGCTGACCGGGCTCGAGGCCGAGCCGGGCCATCTCGCCGGGATGCAGGGACGCGGTCGCCTCGGGCTCGATCGCGTCGAGCACGCGCGAGCGCCGCGTCATCGCACCGGTGTGCCAGTGCTCGAGCTGTCGCCCGGTGATCAGCACGAACGGGTACTCGCGATCGGGCTGCTCGTCCGCGGGAATCAGCCTGGCCGGCACCAGTTGCGCCCTGCCGTCGGGGGTCGGGAACCGGTCGACGAACACCACCGGATGGCCCGGATCGTCCTCGGTCGGGCACGGGTAGGTCACGCTGCCCTCGCGCTCGAGCCGCTGCCAGCTGACGCCGCGGATCGAATCCATGCCCAGACGCATTTCCTCGAACACCTGCGACGGATGCGTGTAGTTCCAATCCAGGCCCATGCGCCGCGCGATCTGGTTGGTGATCCAGAGATCCTGGCGCGCATCCCCCGGCGGGCGCAGGGCGGGTCGCGCCAGTTGCACCATGCGGTCGGTGTTGGTGAAGCTGCCGGTCTTCTCCGGGAAGGCCGAGGCCGGCAGGATCACGTCCGCGAGGATCGCGGTCTCGGTCGGGAAGATCTCCTGCACGACCAGCCACTCGAGACGCGCCATCGCCTCGCGCGCGTGGGTCAGGTCCGGATCGGACATCGCCGGGTTCTCTCCCTGGATGTACATGCCGCGCACTCGCCCTTCGTGCGCGGCGTTCATGATCTCGACCACGGTCAGCCCGGGCGTGCGGTCGAGCGTCACGCCCCACAGCCGCTCGAAGATCGACACGCCGTGCCCGTCGGACACGGGGTGATAGTCCGGCAGCATCATCGGGATCAGGCCGGCGTCGGAGGCGCCCTGCACGTTGTTCTGGCCACGCAGCGGATGCAGCCCGGTGCCGGGGCGGCCGATCTGGCCGGTGATCATCGCGAGCGCGATCAGGCAGCGCGCGTTGTCGGTGCCGTGCACGTGCTGCGACACGCCCATGCCCCACAGGATCATCGACGCGCGGCTGCGCGCAAAGAGCCGCGCCACGGCCCGTATCTCGCCCGCATCGATGCCGCAGACCGGCGCCATCGCCTCGGGACTGCAGGCCGCGACGTTCGCGGCCAGAACCTCGAAGTCGCGCGTGCGCGACGCGACGAAATCGCGATCGACGAGGTTCTCGTCGATGACCGTGTGCAGCACCGCGTTCAGCAGCGCGACGTCGGTGTCGGCGCGGAACTGCAGCGCGTGGGTCGCGAACCGCGACAGGTCGGTGACGCGCGGGTCGGCGACGATCAGCTTCGTGCCGGCGCGAACGGCGTTCTTGATCCAGGTCGCCGCGACCGGATGATTCACGGTCGGGTTCGCGCCGATCACCAGCACGACCTCGGCCTGCAGCACGTCCATCACCGGATTCGACACCGCGCCGCTGCCCACCCCTTCGAGCAGCGCGGCCACCGACGACGCGTGGCACAGGCGGGTGCAGTGATCGACGTTGTTGGTGCCGAAGCCGGTGCGCACCAGCTTCTGGAACAGGTAGGCCTCCTCGTTGCTGCCCTTGGCCGAGCCGAAGCCGGCCAACGCCGACGGGCCGTCGCGATCCCTGATCCGCGCCAGGCCGCCGGCCGCGAGGTCGAGCGCCTCTTCCCAGCTGGCTTCGCGGAATGCGTCGCGCCAGTCGGAAGGCACGCGGTCGAAGCGCGGATTCTTGGCGACACCGGCACGTCGCACCAGCGGCACCGTCAGGCGCTGCGGGCTCATCGCGTAGTCGAAGCCGAAGCGCCCCTTGACGCACAGACGGGACCGGTTCGCCGGGCCGTCGCGCCCGTCCACCCACAGGATGCGGTTGTCGCGCACGTGATAGGTCAGCTGGCACCCCACGCCGCAGAACGGGCACAGCGAATCGACACGATCGAGCGGCGCATCCGCGGGCGGAACGTCGCCATCGGCGGCGACGGCGGAAGCCGCAGGAGCCGCAGTGGCCGCGGCAGGGTCGGACGCCACCGCCGAGGCGGACGCCTCGGCCATGCCGGGGCGCACGCCCTTCGGCAGCAGCGCGCCGGTGGGACAGGCCTGAACGCACTCGCCGCAGGCCACGCAGCTCGAAGCGCCCATCGGATCGCCGATGTCGAACACGATGCGGGCCGCGTCGCCACGGCCCGCATAGCCGATCACGTCGTTGACCTGCTCTTCGCGGCATGCGCGCACGCAACGCCCGCACTGGATGCAGGCGTCGAGACGCACGTCCATCGCCGGATGCGACAGGTCGTCGGCCGGCTGCGCGCGTGCGCCGAAGCGCGATCCGGACAGGCCCAGCCGCCGCGACCAGTCCTGCAGTTCCGAGTCGGCGCGGTGCGGCTGCGCGGGCGCATCGGCCAGCAGCAGCTCGAGCACCATGCGCTGGGATGCCCGCGCGCGCGGGCTTTCGGCGCGCACCTTCATGCCCGGCTTGGGAGCACGGCAGCACGAGGGCGCAAGCACGCGCTCGCCTTCGATTTCGACCACGCAGGCGCGACAGTTGCCGTCGGGACGATAGCCCTCCTTGAAGCACAGGTGCGGAATCTCGACCCGATGACGGGCGGCGGCCTGCAGGATCGTCTCGCCGGGCAGCGCGTCGACGCTGCGGCCGTCGAGCTCGAAGCGCACCGGCTCCGACCTCGCCGGCTCCGACAACCGCTCGGCCGCCGACGACGCGTGCGATCCGATGGCCGCGCTCACGACACCACCTCGTCGCGGAAGTAGCGCAGCACGGTCGTCATCGGATTCGGCGCCGCCTGACCGAGACCGCAGATCGACGCGTCGGTCATCGCAGCCGCCAGCTCGCCGAGCAGCGCCTCGTCCCAGTGCGGCGCGCGCATCAGCGCGGCCGCCTTGCCGGTGCCGACGCGGCACGGCGTGCACTGGCCGCAGGACTCGTGGCGGAAGAACTCCATCAGGTTGATCGCCGCATCGCGCACCGAATCGTGCTGCGACAGCACGACGACGGCGGCCGAGCCGATCAGGCAGCCATGCGCCTGCAACGTGTCGAAGTCGAGCGGCAGGCCGGCAAGCGACGCGGGCAGGATGCCTCCGGACGCCCCGCCCGGAAGATAGGCCTTCAGCAGGTGCCCGTCGGCCATGCCGCCGCAGTGCTCGTCGATCAGCTCGCGCAGCGTGATGCCGGCCGGCGCCAGCTTCACGCCGGGCTCGCGCACGCGGCCCGACACCGAGAAGGAGCGCAACCCGACGCGGCCGCGCCGGCCGTGCCCGGCGTACCAGGCGGCGCCGCGGCTCAGGATCTCGGGCACCCAGTACAGGGTCTCGACGTTGTTGACCAGCGTGGGGCGGCCGAACAGCCCGCGCTCGGCCACGTACGGCGGACGCAGCCGCGGCGTGCCGCGCTTGCCTTCCAGGGACTCGATCAGCGCGCTCTCCTCACCGCAGATGTAGGCCCCCGCGCCGCGGCGAAGGTGGATCTCCGGCAGCGCGCAGGGCGGCTCGGCACACAGTGCCGCGATCTCGCGTTCGAGCAGCGCACGCACGCCGGCGTATTCGTCGCGCAGGTAGACGTAGCAGGCATCGCACCCGGTCGCGAGCGCGCCGATCAGCATGCCTTCGAGGAACCGGTGCGGCTCGCGCTCGAGGTAGTGACGGTCCTTGAAGGTGCCGGGCTCGCCTTCGTCGGCGTTGACGACCATCAGGCGCGGCGCGGGCTGGCCGGCGACGATCCGCCACTTGCGGCCGGTCGGAAAGCCCGCCCCGCCCAGACCGCGGAGCTGCGCGGCCTCGAGCTCGGCGAACACGCGCTCCGCGTCCAGGCGCCCGTCGGCCAGCGCGCGCAACTGCGCATAGCCGCCGGCCGCGCGCGCCGCCGCGAGACCGGGCGCCGGCGGCACCGGCGCCTCGCGATCGCCGCGGCCGATCGCCGCGACGACATCGGCGGGCGCCGCATGCGGCACGGGATACCGCCCGACCACGGCCACCGGCGCATCGGCGCAGCGACCGACACAGGGCACGCGCTGCACGCGCACGTCGGGCCCGCACAGGGCGTGCAGACGCTCGATCAGCGCTTCGGCCCCCGCCATCGCACACGACAGGGAATCGCAGACCCGCACGGTGAGCATCGGAGGCGCCGCGTCGCCCTCCTTGACCACGTCGAAGTGGTGATAGAAGGACGCGACCTCGAAGACCTCGGCCTGCGACAGGCGCAGCTCGGCGGCGAGCGCGGCAAGGATCGGCGCCGACAGGTGCCCGTCGTGGTCCTGCAGCAGATGCAGGTGCTCGATCAGCAGCTCGCGCCGCAGCGGCACGGCCCCCAGGATCTCGCGCACCCGCGCAGACGCATCCGCGTCGACCGGACGTCCCTTCGGTCGCCCCACCGGACGCCGGAACTGGATGGATTGCATGCCGTCAATGTACCGGACTAGAAGGCGACTTCGACCGTCTCCATGTGCTCCGGAACACGCACCGGCCAGCCGAACCGCTCCTCGATGCGCAAGCGAAGCGTGTCCGACGCTTCGGGCTCGCCATGGGTCAGGTACACCTGCGCTGGCGGCTTGCGCAGCTTGGACAGCCAGTCGATCAGTTCGTCGGCATCGGCGTGCGCGGAGTAGCTGTCGATCTGGCTGACCTGGGCCTTCACCGGCACCCACTCGCCGTGGATCTTGACCTCGGTGGCTCCGGCGACGAGGTGCGCGCCACGCGTTCCGCCCGCCTGGAAGCCGACGAACAGAATGTGGTTGCGCGGATCCGGCGCCATCTGCTTCAGGTGGTGCAGCACCCGGCCGCCGGTGGCCATGCCGCTGGCGGCGATGATCACCGAGGGCACCCTCAACGCCGACAGCGCCTTCGACTGCTCGGACGTCGTGACGATCCGTGCCACCGAGCACATGCCGCGCGCCTCCTCGACGCCGAGGCGGTGCAGCTTGCGGTGCTTGCGGTACAGGCCTGTCGCGTCGGTCGCCATCGGACTGTCGAGGAACACGGGCAGGTCCGGAATTGCGCCGCCGACCTTCAGCCGGTGCAGCGCAAGCATCACCGTCTGCGCCCGCCCGACCGCGAAGGAAGGGATCAGCACCGTGCCGCCGCGGGCCGCCGTCGCGCGGATCACGTCGGCGATGCGCTGTTCGGCATCCTCCTCGACGTGATCCCGGTCGCCATAGGTCGACTCGAGCACCAGCGTGTCGGCCACCGCCGGCACGGAAGGCGCGCGCATGATCGAGTCGTGCGGCCGGCCGACGTCGCCCGAGAACACCAGGTGCCGCCCGCCGCGCTGCAGGCACACCGTCGCCGCCCCGAGCAGGTGGCCCGCCGGCTCGAACTTGCAGCGCACGTCGTCGCCGAGGTCGAACTCGGCGCCGAACGGCACCGGCCGGAACAGCCGCAGGGCGCGCTCGGCGTCGTTCATCGTGTACAGCGGCTCGGCCGGGGTGTGCTTGGAGAAGCCGTGCCGGTTGGCGAACCGCGCCTCGTCCTCCTGCAGATGCGCGCTGTCGCGCAGCAGGATCTCGCACAACTCGAAGGTCGCCTCGGTGGCGTAGATCGGCCCCCGGAAGCCGTCGCGGGCGAGCGCCGGAAGATAGCCGCTGTGGTCGAGATGCGCATGCGTCAGGACGACCGAAGCGATCCGGCGGGGCGACACCGGGAACGCCGCCCAGTTGCGCAGGCGCAACTGCTTGAACCCCTGGAACAGACCGCAGTCGACCAGGATCCGACGGCTACCGGTCTCGAGCAGATAGCGGGAGCCGGTCACGGTCCCCGCGGCGCCGGCGAAAGTGAGCTTCATCGAATCCCCTGCTTGTCGTATACGCTTCCATGGTATGCGATCGACAGGCGCCCCACGATGGAAGACGCGACTCCGAGATTCCTGACACGCCAGCCGCTGGTCGACCGGCGCGAGCGCCTGCACGGCTTCCGGCTCGCCGGGGCCGCGGGCGCGGCGGCCCTGCTTCGCGACGAGATCGGGCCGACAGGTCTGAGCGATCTGGTGCTGCTCGTGGACCTGGGATGCGCCGAGGTGCTCGACGACTGGCCCCGGGACTTCGACCGGATCCGCTGGATGCCCGACATCGTCGGCAACCTGCCGGCCGATGTGGACTTCGCCGAGCACTCGAAGCTGCTGCAGCGGCGCAACGTGCGCTACGCGATCGGCGATGCGGCCCCCGGCTCGCCCTGGCTGGGCAGGCTGACCGACGCGCACTGCGTGCGCGTCGACGTCCGACGACTTCCCGAAGGTCACCTCGCGCGCTACGCCGCTGCGCTCAAGCGCCAGGGCCCGCGGGTGATCGCTGCGGGGCTCGAGTCGCGCGCGCAGGCGAAGATGGCGCTCGACGCCGGCTTCGACCTGCTGGAAGGCCACTGGTTCACACGCCCCGAGACCCTGCAGGCGCGCACGGTGTCTCCGGTCTACGGTGCGGTGCTGCGCGCCTTGTCCCTGGTGCGCGAAGAAGCGGACCTGCGCACCATCGAGCAGGCCGTTCAGTCCGACCCGGCGCTCGCGTTCAAGCTGCTGCGTTACGTTAATTCGGCCGCGTTCGGGCTGCGCAGCGAAATCCACTCGCTGCGCGACGCGGTCAATCTGCTCGGTTACCGGCCGCTGGGGCGCTGGCTCGGCCTCGCGCTGGTCACGGCGCGCGTCGATGCCGGGCCGAACTCGGCGCTGGCGGCCACCGCGATCACGCGGGCGCGGATCATGGAACGGCTCGCCGAGCGCACCGGCGGTGATTCGGGCGAGGCGTTCATGGCCGGGCTGTTCTCGTCGATGGACGCTCTGCTCGACATGCCGATGCAGCGCGTGATCGAAACGCTGTCGCCACCGGCCGGCGTCGCCGCCGCACTCGCCGAACGCAGCGGCGCGTACGGCGCGGCGCTGGCTCTTGCCGAAGCCTGCGAGCGGGACGACACCGCCCAGCTGGACACGCTGGCCGCCGCCGCTGCAATCGATCGGGAGCAGCTGGCCCGCATTCACCTGCACGCGCTCGCATGGGCGCACAAACTGACCGCCAGCGAGCAGCCCCCGTCCGGCTGACGTGTCCGGGCGCCCGCCCTACTGGAAGAAGTCCTTCACGCGATCCATCCAGCCCCTGGTCTGCGGGCTGTGCTTGGGATCCTGCAGTGACGCCTCGAGCTCGCGCAGCAGCTTCTTCTGCTTGTCGGTCAGACGCACGGGCGTCTCGATCGCGACGTGGGCATAGAGGTCGCCCGGATAGCTCGAACGCAGGCCCTTGATGCCCTTGCCGCGCAGGCGGAACGTCTTGCCGGACTGCGTGCCTTCGGGCAGATCGATCTCGGCGCGTCCCTGCAGCGTCGGCACCTCGACCTTGCCGCCCAGCGCGGCGGTGGTCATCGAGATCGGAATCTCGCAGTGCAGGTCGTCGCCGTCGCGCTGGAAGACCCCGTGTTCCTTGATCCGGATCTCGACATAGAGGTCGCCCGGCGGACCGCCGTTCAGGCCGGGCTCGCCGTTGCCGCTGGACCGGATCCGCATGCCTTCGTCGATGCCGGCGGGAATCTTCACTTCGAGCGTCTTGGTCTTCTTGGTGCGGCCGACACCGTCGCAGGCCTGGCACGGGTCGGGGATCACCTTGCCCGAACCATGGCAGGTCGGACAGGTCTGCTGGATCGAGAAGAATCCCTGTTGGACCCGCACCGACCCCTGACCGCCGCAGGTCTGGCAGCCCTTCGGCTTGGTGCCGGGCTTCGCGCCGGAACCGTGGCAGACGTCGCAGGTCTCCCAACTCGGCACGCGGATCTCGGTCGTGTGACCCGCCGCCGCCTGCTCGAGGCTGATCTCCATCGAATAGCGCAGGTCGGCGCCGCGATAGACGTTGCCGCGGCCGCCGCCGCGACCGCCGGCCTGGCCGCCGAAGATGTCCCCGAAGATGTCGCCGAACACGTCGGAGAAGCCGCCGAAGCCCTGTCCGCCCGCGCCGGCGCCAGCGGCATTGGGGTCGACACCGGCGTGACCGAAGCGGTCGTAGGCCTCGCGCTTCTTCGCGTCGGACAGGATTTCGTAGGCCTGCTTGGCCTCCTTGAACTTCTCCTCGGCGTCCTTGCTGTCGGGATTGCGGTCCGGGTGGTACTTCATCGCGAGCTTGCGGTACGCCTTCTTCAGGTCGTCGTCGCTCGCATTCTTTGCAACCCCCAGGATCTCGTAGAAATCACGCTTTGCCATATGACTCGACCGCGCCGTTGTTGTTGTTCATATCAGCCGCGCTTGACCTCCTTGAAGTCGGCATCGACGACGTCGTCTTCCTTCGCACGCCGCGCCTCGCCGGCACCGGCAGCGGCTTCGGCCGCGCCGGCCGCGCCCTGCTCGGCCTGGGTCTGCGCATACATCATCTCGCCCAGCTTCTGCGATGCGGCCATCAGCGCCGCGCTCTTGGCCTCGATCTCGTCCTTGTCGTCCGACTTCAGCGACTCCTCGGCAGCCTTCAGCGCCTCCTCGATCTTCGCCTTCTCGCCGGCGTCGACCTTGTCACCGTACTCGGCGAGCGACTTCTGCACCGAGTGCACCAGCGCGTCGGCCTGGTTGCGCGCGGTGGCCAGTTCGAAGCGCTTGTGATCCTCGGCGGCGTTGGTCTCGGCGTCCTTCACCATGTTCTGGATCTCGGCTTCGGAAAGCCCCGAGTTCGCCTTGATCGTGATCTTGTTCTCCTTGCCGGTGGCCTTGTCCTTGGCCGACACGTGCAGGATGCCGTTGGCGTCGATGTCGAAGGTCACCTCGATCTGCGGCGTGCCGCGCGGCGACGGCGGGATGCCCTCGAGGTTGAATTCGCCCAGCAGCTTGTTGCCGGCCGCCATCTCGCGTTCGCCCTGGAACACCTTGATCGTCACCGCCGGCTGGTTGTCGTCGGCGGTCGAGAACACCTGCGCGTGCTTGGTCGGGATCGTCGTGTTGCGCTTGATCATTGCGGTCATCACGCCACCGAGCGTCTCGATGCCCAGCGACAGCGGGGTCACGTCGAGCAGCAGCACGTCCTTGCGATCGCCCGACAGCACCGAGCCCTGGATGGCCGCGCCGACCGCGACCGCCTCGTCCGGGTTGACGTCCTTGCGCGGCTCCTTGCCGAAGAACTCCTGCACCTTCGCCTGGACCTTGGGCATGCGGCTCATGCCGCCGACCAGGATCACGTCGTCGATCTCGGAGGCTTTCACGCCCGCATCCTTCATCGCCAGGCGGCAAGGCTCGATCGTGCGCTCGATCAGTTCGTCGACCAGCGACTCGAGCTTGGCCCGCGTGATCTTCATGTTCAGGTGCTTCGGACCCGACGCGTCGGCCGTGATGTACGGCAGGTTCAGGTCGGTCTGCGTCGACGACGACAGTTCGATCTTCGCCTTCTCGGCGGCCTCCTTCAGGCGCTGCAGGGCGAGCACGTCCTTCGACAGGTCGACGCCCTGCTCCTTCTTGAATTCGCCGATGATGTAGTCGATGATCCGCTGGTCGAAGTCCTCGCCACCCAGGAACGTGTCGCCGTTGGTCGACAACACCTCGAACTGCTTCTCGCCGTCGACGTCGGCAATCTCGATGATCGACACGTCGAACGTGCCGCCGCCGAGGTCGTAGACGGCGATCTTGCGATCCTTCCCGGCCGCCTTGTCCAGGCCGAACGCCAGCGCCGCGGCGGTCGGCTCGTTGATGATCCGCTTGACCTCGAGGCCTGCGATGCGGCCCGCGTCCTTGGTCGCCTGCCGCTGGCTGTCGTTGAAGTAGGCGGGAACCGTGATGACCGCCTCGGTCACTTCCTCGCCGAGGTAGTCCTCGGCGGTCTTCTTCATCTTGCGCAGCACCTCGGCCGACACCTGTGGCGGCGCCAGCTTCTTGTCGCGCACGCCCACCCAGGCGTCACCGTTGTCGGCCTTCGCGATCGTGTAGGGCATCAGGTTGATGTCCTTCTGGACTTCCTTCTCCTCGAACTTGCGCCCGATCAGCCGCTTGACCGCATACAGCGTGTTGCGCGGATTGGTGACGGCCTGGCGCTTGGCGGGGGCGCCGACCAGGATCTCGCCGTCCTCCATGTACGCGATGATCGAAGGTGTCGTGCGCGCGCCTTCGGAGTTCTCGATCACCTTGGGCTGGCCGCCCTCCATCACTGCGACGCAGGAGTTGGTGGTGCCCAGGTCGATGCCGATGATCTTGCCCATGGTTCGTGATTCCTCGTTCGGATTCGGTTGCAATGTTCGTAATGTGGCTGTGGCCGGCGGAATTTCAAGCCTGAGCGACGGTGACCAGTGCCGGCCGCAGCACGCGGTCGTTGATCAGGTAGCCCTTCTGCAGCACGGTGACCACGTGATTCGCGGCAACCGGCGGGTTCACCGAGGCGCCGGGCACCATCGAGATCGCCTGGTGCTGGTTGGGATCGAATTTCTGGCCGACGGGATCGATCGCGATCAGCTTGTTCTTCTCGAACACCGACGCGAACAGCCGCAGCGTCGCCTCGACGCCCTCACGCATGCTCTCGACAGTGATCTTGTCGGCCTTCAGGGCCATCTCGAGGCTGTCGCGCACCGGCAGCAGGCTCTCGGCGAACGATTCGATCGCGTACTTGTGGGCCTTCGAGACGTCGTCCTGCGCCCGGCGCCGGACATTTTCCATTTCGGCGACGGCGCGCACGTACAGGTCGTACTGCTCCGCCGCCTTCGCCTCGGCAGCGGCCAGGCGGGCCGCGATCGCCTCGGCACCCGTTTCGGCGCCCGCCGACGCGGGCGCGGCTTCGGCAGCCGGCGCACCAGCGTCGCCCCCGTTCCCGGCGACCGGCGACGGCGCGGGCGTTCCTTCGAATTCGTTGTGCTGCATCGGTTCCCCTCAGGAAAATCAATCGCTTGCGTGAAACCATCGGACTATTGGGGTCGATCCGGCGATTTCAAGGCCGGCAGCGGCCGCGCCAGTCCGATATCGGCGTGACGGCCGCCGATGCCGCCCGGGGAGGACGCCGATGTACCATCGGTACTCGTCTGGATACCGAAGGAGATACGAATGGGACTGCTGTCGTTCATCAAGGAAGCGGGCGAGAAACTGTTCGGCAAGGGCACCGCCCAGGCAGCGCCGGCCGCAGGCCCGTCACCCGAGGCCGCCAACGAGGCGGCTGCCGCCGCGATCCTCACCTACATCCGGGCGATGAACCTCGATGCGACCGCACTGACGGTGAAGTTCGACGGGGCCAGCGCAACGGTGACGGTGATGGGTGTCGCTCCCGACCAGCAGACGCGGGAAAAAATCGTGCTGTGCTGCGGCAACGTGTCCGGCGTCTCTCACGTCGACGACCAGATGAGCGTCCTCGAGACCTACGACGAGAGCCGCTGGTACACCGTGGTCCGCGGCGACACGCTGTCGAAGATCTCGAAGGAGTTCTACGGCGACGCGAACAAATACATGAAGATCTTCGAGGCCAACAAGCCGATGCTCACGCACCCCGACAAGATCTATCCGGGACAGATGCTGAGGATTCCCCCGATCGCCTGAGGCGCGCACGCACGGCGCGCCTGCGCGGCGGCGGCGCGCTGCGCAGCGGGGCGCCGGTCCTGTGGGTGCCGCACGGTCAGGCGACGATCAACGCGGCGCGCCGAGCGCCATGGCGCGCAAGCGGCGGTCCTGCAGCGATTGCGTGCCCTGGCGCGCCTGCTCGGGATTCGGCCGCAGCACCGGCCAGCCCCCCAGGTGCTGCTGGGCGAGCGCGGCCAGCGCGGCGATGAACGCAGGCTGATCGTTCAGGCACGGGATGTAGCGGAAGTCCTTCCCGCCGGCCGACAGGAACGTTTCCCTGCCCTCGATCGAGATTTCCTCGAGCGTCTCCAGGCAATCGGAGACGAACCCCGGGCAGACCACGTCGACTCGCGCGACGCCGGCGCGCCCGAGCTGCTCGAGCGTGCGGTCGGTGTAGGGCTCGAGCCACTTCGCCTTGCCGAAGCGCGACTGGAACGTCACCAGGAACCGATCGGCGGGCAGGTTCAGCTTTTCGGCGAGCAGGCGCCCGGTCGCCAGGCACTCGCAATGGTAGGGATCGCCTTCCAGCAGCGTGCGCCGCGGCACGCCGTGGAAGCTCATGACCAGCCGGTCCGGCGGACCGTCTTCGCCCCAGGATGCGCGAATCCGCTCCGCCAGCGCGTCCAGGTAGGGATCGAAATCGTGGAAGTCGCGGACCGCGCGCACCGCCGGCAGGTTGCGCCAGCGCGCCAGTTCGCGCCAGATCTCATCGTAGGCCGTCGCGGTCGTCGATCCGGCGTACTGGGGATACAGTGGGATCACGAGAAGGCGCACGACGTTGCGCTCGCGCAAGTCGCGCAGCACGCTGGCGATCGACGGATTGCCGTAGCGCATCGCGAACGCGACCTCGACGTCCAGGCCGCGCTCGCCGAGGTAGCCGCGCAGCAGCGTCGCCTGACGCTCGGTGTAGACGGCAAGCGGCGAGCCCAGATCGGTCCAGATCTGGGCGTATTTCGCCGCCGACTTGCGCGGCCGCGTGCGCAGGATGATGCCGTGCAGGATGGGCCACCACAGCAGCGGCGGGATCTCGACCACCCGCCGGTCCGAAAGGAATTCGGCCAGGTAACGGCGCACCGCCGCCGGCTCGGGCGCATCCGGGGTGCCGAGCTGCACCAGCAGCACGGCGGTGCGGGCCGCGGCTGCATGGTCGAACTGCCGAATCGACGTGTAGTTGGCCATCGGGTATTCCGTGAGCGAGGCGAGATGATATCGCCTGCGCGCCAGCCCGCCGACCTGCGATTCAGCCCTGCTGGCTGAGCGCGCTCGAGACCAGCCGCGCCGTGATGTCGACGATCGGAATCACGCGCTCGTAGGCCATGCGGGTGGGGCCGATCACGCCCAGCGTGCCGACGATGCGCCCGTCGACCTCGTAGGGCGCCAGCACCACGCTGACCAGGTCCATCGGCACCAGTTCGGACTCTCCGCCGATGAAGATCTGCACCCCCTCGGCCCGGCTGGAGGCGTCCAGCAGCTGCATGAGGCTGGTCTTCTGCTCGAACAGGTCGAACAGCCGGCGCAGGCGCTCCATGTTGTCGGACAGCTCGGCAATGCCGACCAGGTTGCGCTCACCGGAAATCACGAACGGCTCGCTCTCCTCGGTCAGCGCCTTGCTGCCTGCTTCGACCGCCTGGTGCATCAGCCCGGTGATGTCGTCGCGCAGGCTGGCCAGTTCGCGCTGCAGGCGCGCACGGATCTGCTCCTGGTCGAGCCCGGCGAAATTCTGGTTGATGTAGTTCGCCGCCTCGACCAGTTGCGAAGGGCTGTACTCGCGCTCCGTCACCAGGATGCGGTTCTGCACGTCGCCCTGCGGCGTCACGATGATCATCAGCACGCGCCGGTCGGACAGGCGCAGGAACTCGACCTGCCTGAACAGCGACGAGCGCCGTGGCACCAGCACGACCCCGGCGAAGTGCGACAGGTTCGACAGCACCGATGCCGCCGTGGACAGAACGCGCTGCGGCTCGTCGGCGTGGATCTGTCCCTGCAGACGCTCGGTCTGCGACGACTCGAGCGGCTCGACCGTGAGCAGCGTGTCGACGAACAGACGGTAGCCCTTGGGCGTGGGCACGCGGCCAGCCGACGTGTGCGGGCTGGCGATCAGGCCCATCTCCTCGAGATCGGCCATCACGTTGCGGATCGAGGCCGGGGACAGATCGAGTCCCGAGTACTTGGACAGCGTCCGGGACCCGACGGGCTGACCATCGGTGTTGTACCGTTCGATCAGCGTCTTGAGCAGAAGTTGAGCGCGACGGTCTAGCATCGGACTATTGTAGTCAAGAAGCGGCCCCCCGCAATCAGGGCCGGCCGAATGGACGAGTCGCCCGTCCGATGGCAATGCCCCGGATGGAGCGGCGAATTGTGGTGTAATGAATTCGATGAGTTCGCCATTCAAGACCGTGGCACTGGTGGGACGCTACCAGTCCGAGGGTGTTTCCGGGACGCTCGCGGATATCGCGGCGTTCCTTCACGACCGCGACATTTCGGTCCTGATCGAAGCCGACTCGGCTCAGGCCATCGGCCGGAACGATCTCGCCTGCGCCGACGTCGACACCATCGGAGTGCAGGCCGACCTCGCGATCGCGATCGGCGGCGACGGCACGATGCTCGGGCTGGCGCGCAGCCTTGCCCGCTACCAGGTGCCCTTGGTCGGAATCAACCACGGCCGGCTCGGGTTCGTCACCGACATCCCGCTGCAGCAGTGGCGCGGCGCACTGGGCGCCATCCTCGACGGAGCGTACGCGTCGGAGGACCGCACGCTGCTGAACGCGCGCGTGATGCGCGGCAACGAGGAAGTCTGGCACCAGCTGGCGATGAACGACGTCGTCGTCAGCCGCTCGTCGCGCGCCGGCATGATCGAGCTGCAGGTCATGGTCGACGACGTGTACATGTACAGCCAGCGCGCCGACGGTCTGATCGTTGCCACGCCGACCGGGTCGACGGCCTATGCACTGTCTGCCAACGGCCCGATCCTGCACCCCCGGCTGGCGGGCCTGGTGCTCGTGCCGGTGGCGCCGCAGGCCCTGTCGAACCGGCCGATCGCGCTGCCCGACGACGCGCGCATCAACATCCGCGTCGTCGACGGGCGCGAGCCGCGCGTGGCCGGCGACATGCAGGTGTTCAGCGACCTGCAGATCGGCGACGACATCGTCATCGAACGCGCGCCGTTCACCGCGCACTTCCTGCACCCGGTCGGCTACAGCTACTTCGCGACGCTGCGCGGAAAGCTGAACTGGCACGAACTGCCGATCCTGTCGCAGGGCGAGCATTCGCGATGACCGGCCGCCGCGCTGCCGGCGGCTGCAAGCACACCTCCCGGCCCTGAGTACCGTTCCCGATGCTGCTCGCCCTGCACCTGCGCGACTTCGTCATCGTCGATGCCCTCGACGTCGAATTCGGTCCCGGCTTCACGGTCCTGTCCGGCGAGACCGGCGCGGGCAAGTCGATCCTGCTCGACGCGCTGCAACTGGCCACCGGGGCACGAGCCGACTCGGGCGTGGTGCGCGAGGGCGCGGCACGCGCCGACATCAGTGCCGAGTTCCGCTCCGACGACGAGATCGAGTCCTGGCTGGCCGAACGGGATCTGTCCGGCGATCCGGGGATCGTGCTGCTGCGGCGGATCATCGAAAGCGACGGCCGGTCGCGCGCGCTCGTCAACGGGCAACCCGCCACGGCAGCGCTGCTGCGCGAACTCGGCGAGCGCCTGATCGACATCCACGGACAGCACGCCGCCCAGTCGCTGCTGCGACCCGACGGCCAGCGCGCGCTGCTCGACGGCGTCGCCGGCCTGGACGGGCTGCGCGCCGAGGTCGCGTCGCTGCACGCGGCCTGGCGCGCTTCGACCCGCGAACTCGAAGACGCGGAACGCAACGCCCGCGACCTGCAGCTCGAGCGCGAGCGGCTCGAATGGCAGGCGGGTGAACTCGCCCAACTGGCGCTTGCGGCCGGCGAATGGGAGCAACTCGACGCCGAGCACAAACGGCTCGCCAATGCCGCGACGCTGACCGAAGGCGCGATCGGCGCCGCTCAGTCCATCCGCGAAAGCGACGATGCGCTCGCCGGCCGGGTTGCCACACTGCTGCAGCGCCTGCGCCCTCTGGCGCAGATCGACGGGCGGCTCGCGCCCGCGCTCGAGATGCTCGAATCCGCGTCGATCCAGCTCGACGAGGCGGCCTCGCTGCTTGCCGATTACGGCGATCGTGTCGACCTGGATCCGCAGCGGCTGCACGAGGTCGAGTCGCGCATCGCGGCCGTCTTCGCGGTGGCACGCAAGTTCCGCATGGCACCGGAGGAGCTCGTCGGCGAACTCGAGCGCCTGCGCCAGCGGCTCGAACAGCTCGCCGCCGCTTCCGACATCGATGCGCTGAAGGCGCGCGTCGCATCCGAATGCGAGCGCTTCGATGCGGCGGCGACGCGCCTTTCCGCCGACCGGCGACACGCGGCCCGGCGACTGGCCGAAGGCGTCTGCGCGCTGCTCGGCGACCTGGGCATGACGGGCGGGCGGCTCGAGATCGTCGTCGAACCGGCCGAGCCGGGACCGAACGGTGTCGACCGGATCGAGTTCCGGGTCGCCGGACACGCCGGAGCATCGCCTCGACCCCTGGCGAAGGTCGCCTCGGGCGGCGAACTGTCGCGCATCGGGCTCGCGATCTCGGTGCTCGCTGCGCAGGCCAACCCGGTGCCGACCCTGATCTTCGACGAAGCCGACGCAGGCATCGGCGGTGCGGTGGCCGACGTCGTCGGCGGACTGATGCGGCGCCTGGGCGAATCGCGCCAGGTGCTGAGCGTGACCCACCTGCCGCAGGTTGCCGCGAAGGCACACCAGCACCTCGCGGTCAGCAAGCACCGCGACGCCGACCGGACCGTCAGCCGGATCCGCGTGCTGGAGCGGGCCGCCCGGGTCGAGGAGATCGCCCGCATGCTCGGCGGCGCCGAGATCACCAGCACCACCCGCAAGCACGCGCGCGAACTGCTCGCCCAGTCGTGACCGGGGCCGGGCCGGGGTCGCGGCGAGAAGCGCCGTACTCGGGGTGCGGGACGCATCGCGCGCGGGACATCGGCCCGCGCCGCAAATTCCTGCGTGTGTTCAGACGGTCAGCCAGAGTCGGAGCGGGAAGCTCGTTGAACACCTTGCGCAGCCCCTGGCTCCAGCCGGTGCGCAGCGACTGGAAATACGCGTCGTCGGCATCGACGCGATGCCTGAACCCGACCCGCAATTCGTCGCGCCGCACGATCGCCAGATCCAGGGGCAGGCCCACCGAAAGGTTGCTGCGCATCGTCGAATCGATCGACACCAGCGCGCACTTGACCGCCTCGTCCATCTGGGTCGCGGGCTTCACGACCCGGTCGATGATCGGTTTGCCGTACTTGCTCTCGCCGATCTGGAAATAGCAGGTGTCGCTGGTCGACTCGATGAAGTTGCCCTGCGGATAGACCAGGAACAGGCGCGGCTGCTCGCCCGCGATCTGGCCACCGACCAGGAAGGTGCAGGAGAAGTCGACGCCGCTGTCCGCCTGGTCCTGACCGCTGTGGTAGTGGATGGTCGAGCGCACCGCGTCGCCGACCAGCTGCGCGACGTCGAACATGCTGGGCACGTTGGCCAGGCTGGGTTCGCTCATGTGCATGCGCTTCTTCAGCGTGCTGATCACCGATTGCGTCGTCGCCAGGTTGCCGGCATTGAGCAGCACCAGCACACGGTCGCCCGGCTGCTCGAAGATCGTCATCTTCGAGAACGTGGAGACATGGTCGACGCCGGCGTTGGTGCGGGAGTCGGAGGCGAACAGAAGCCCCTCGTCGAGGCTCATCGCAACGCAGTAGGTCATCTCTCGGGCTTTCGCTCTGGAACGGTCCGCAGGCAGCGGAAACCCGTTATTGTGACGCAAGCGCAAGGCGCGCAAGGCGCGCACGGCACGATGGCCGCCGGGACCGCGAGGGACGCGTCAGGCCTCGCCCGCCCGGATCACCGCGGTCGTCGACATCTCCTCGTCGTCTCCGCCGAGACGCACCCCGCGCACCGGACAGGCATCCAGGTAATCCAGGCCGATCGCGAGCTTGATGTAGCCGGCCTCCGGCTGGCCGGCATTGCTGACGTCGAAGCGAACCCAGCGGCTGGCCAGCCAGGCCTCGGCCCACGCGTGTGTGGCGACCTGCTCACGGCCCGGCGAATACACGTACCCGCTGACGTAGCGAGCCGGCAGGTCGAGACGCCGGCAGCACGCGAGAAACACGTGCGTGTGATCCTGACTCAGCCCGCCGCCGGCCGCGAAGGCCTGGGCGGCGGTCGTTTCCGCCGTGGTCAGGCCCTTGCGGTAGGGCATGCGGTCGAGCACCGCGCTCATCAGGTCCGACACGCCGATCAGGGGCCGAGTGCGGACCAGCGCCCGCATCGGCTCGGCAAATGCATGCAGCGCTTCGTCGGATTCGGTCAGCGGCGTCGAGCGCAGGAATACCTTGGGGTTGATCCGGCCCGCGGGTTCGCCGTCGTCGACGTCGGCCACGTCGACCCGCCCGGACGCGACCAGGTCGATCTCCTCGTGAGGGCGGTCGAGCGTCAGCACGTGCGTGACGTTGTCGAACGCGTCACGCATCGTGACGCAGGGCACCGGCAGTTCGACCTTCCAGTCGACGACCCGCTGCTGGCTGCTGTTCGAGGGCGTCAGCCGGATGTACTGGGTGCTGCGCGCCGCCGGATTCGCATAGCGGTACCGAGTCGTATGGACCACGGACAGAAGCATCTACTTCATCTCCAGATAGCTGGCCTGAACTGCGGAACCGAGATCGAGCGTGTCGTGGATGAAGCGCTCCAGGAAGGTGTACAGCCCCATGCTGTAGACCTCGTCCAGGTCGCCATGCGCGAGGCCCGCGTGGATCGTCGCCGAGAGCCTGCGCGCCTGCCGGCCGGCGCCCTGCGGCAACAGCGACAGGATGTGCTCGATCTCGTCGAAGCAGAAGCGCAGCGAACGCGGCAGCTTCGGGTCGAAGATCAGCAGTTCGGCCACGCGTCGCGGATCGATCGTGTCGCGGTAGGTGTCGCGATAGGCCTCGAGCGCGCTGACCGAACGCAGCACCGCCGACAGGCTGTAGTAGTCGGACACCGAACCGGTCGTGTCGGCGGCAGCGTTGCGCGCCTGCTTCACCGACAGGATGCGCGCGGTGTTGTCCGCGCGCTCGATGAAGGTCGCCAGGCGCGTGAACTGATACGGCTGATCGCGGCGGATGGTCGCGAAAGTGACGCCGCGGAACAGGTGGCTGCGTTCCTTGACCCAGTCGAAGAACTCGGTCTCGATCGGCTCGCGGCCGCTGCGCCTGCGCGTCTGCAACTGAAGCCAGGTGTCGTTGATCGTCTCCCACATCTCGGAGGTGATCGAGCCCCGGACCGCGCGCGCGTTCTCGCGGCTGGCCTCCAGGCAATTCGCGATCGACGACTGCAGGTTGGCATCCCAGGCAAGGAAACGGGCGACGTTCTCCGGCGTCGCCGGCTTGCCGGTGGCACGGAACGCGTCGACGGTGTCGGTGATCACGAGCGGCTCGATGGCGGTGGACTCGCCCTCGCCCGGGCGCCCCGACAGCAATGCGAGCGACTGGCCGACATCCAGGATGCGCGCCATGTTCTCGGCACGTTCCAGGTACCGCGACAGCCAGAAGAGGTGCGAAGCGACCCTGGACAGCATCATGCCCCCCCACGCGTCGACGACTGGGCCTGCCCCTGCAAGGACTCTGCGCCCGGCGCGACGTCCGGTGCGTCGTCGGTCTGGTCGACGACCCAGGTGTCCTTGGTCCCGCCGCCCTGCGAGGAGTTGACGACCAGCGAGCCGCGGCGCAGCGCGACACGCGTCAGCCCGCCGGGAACGATCCGCACGTCGCGGCCGACGAGCACGAAGGGCCGCAGATCGATGTGCCGCGGCGCGACGCCCTCCTCGACGAAGGTCGGGCACGACGACAGCGCCAGCGTCGGCTGCGCGATGTAGTTGCTCGGGTTCGCCTCGAGCACGGCGCGGAACAGCGCGATCTCCTCGCGCGTCGAGGTCGGCCCGACCAGCATTCCGTAGCCGCCGGCGCCGTGCACCTCCTTGACCACGAGTTCGGGCAGGTGATCCAGCACGTAGCGCAGGTCGTCCTTCCTGCGGCACTGCCAGGTCGGCACGTTCTTGAGAATCGGCTCCTCGCCGAGGTAGAAACGGATCATCTCGGGCACGTACGGGTAGATCGACTTGTCGTCGGCCACACCCGTGCCGACGGCGTTCGCGATCACGACATTGCCCAGCCGGTACGCGGCAAGCAGCCCCGGGACGCCGAGAAGGGAATCCGGACGGAACGCGAGCGGATCGAGGAAGTTGTCGTCGAGCCGGCGGTAGATCACGTCGACGCGCTGCGGGCCCGAGGTCGTGCGCATGAACACGATGCCGTCCTTGACGAACAGGTCCTGGCCTTCGACCAGTTCGATGCCCATCTGCTGCGCCAGGAAGGTGTGCTCGTAGTAGGCGCTGTTGAATCGTCCCGGCGTCAGCAGCACCACGGTGGGCTCGTCGACTTCGGTCGACTCGCGCAGCGTCTGCAGCAGCAGCGCCGGGTAGTGATCGACCGGGCGCACGCGATAGCGCCGGAACAGGTCCGGGAACAGGCGCATCATCATCTTGCGGTTCGACAGCATGTACGACACGCCCGACGGCACACGCAGGTTGTCCTCGAGCACGTAGTAGCCGCCGTCGCTGTGCCGCACGATGTCGACACCGACGATATGCGCATAGGTGTCGTACGGCACCTTGATGCCGATCATCGCCACCTGGTACTGGTCGTTGGCGACGATCTGGTCTTCGGGGATCAGCCCGGCCTTCAGGATCTGCTGCTCGTGGTAGATGTCCGACAGGAACCGGTTGATCGCGGTCACGCGCTGGATCAGGCCGCGCTGCAGGAAGGCCCACTCGGCCGCCGGGATGATGCGCGGCACGACGTCGGACGGGATCAGCCGTTCGGTGCCGCTCTCGTCACCGTAGACCGAGAACGTGATGCCGATCCGGCGGAAGATCAGGTCGGCTTCGGCGCGCTTGGCCGCCATGCCTTCGGCGGTGGTCGAATCGAGCCAGTCCGAGTAGGCCCTGTAATGGGCACGGGTATGCGCACCATCCTCGGTCAGCATCTCGTCGTAGACGCCCCGGTCTGGTGCAATCGGCTTCAATGGTGTGCTGTTCATGCGTTAGCCTAAGCAAGAGGCATGCCGACACAGAATCAGCGATTCGATTCCCTGTGCACGCAGTTCGGCTTGGTGCAGTTGCCGTAGAGCGAAAGCGCGTGATCCTGAAGCACGAACCCGCGGTCGCGGGCGATGTTGCGCTGGCGCTTCTCGATCTCGGCGTCGAAGAACTCCTCGACCCGGCCGCACTGCAGGCAGACCAGGTGATCGTGATGCGCGCCTTCGTTCAGTTCGAAGATCGCCTTGCCGGACTCGAAGCTGCTGCGACGCAACAGCCCGGCCTGCTCGAACTGGGTCAGCACGCGATACACCGTGGCCAGCCCGATGTCCTGGTTCTCGCCGAGAAGCTCGCGGTAGACGTCTTCGGCGCTCATGTGGCGCTGCCGCCCGGCCTGGAAGATCTCGAGGATCTTCAGCCTGGGCAAAGTCGCCTTGAGGCCGATGGTCTTGAGATCCTGACTGGTGGGCATCTGAACGGAACAAAGCGGGATAACCGGAATCGTTATCATATCGGGTTTGGAATACCCTCGGCAGGAATCGTCCCCGATCCCCGCCGCAACGACGAACCGTAGCCAGGTCCCCCGACATGCGCGAGCAACCCGACAACGCCCGATCCGCATCCCGCGGCGGAGCCCGCTCCGCCTGCGGAAGCAGAACACGTGACAACGCCTGCGCCGGCCCGACGGCGCAGCGCTGCGGCGCGCTCGCCGCGCTGCTGCTGGCCGCCGCATTGAGCGGATGCTCGTCCGGCCAGCCGGAGAGCAGCGGCCTGTTCGCGCCGTATCGCTCCGACCTGCCCCAGGGCAATTATCTGACCAAGGAGATGATCGACCAGGTCCGTCCAGGGATGAGCCGGGAGCAGGTCCGATCGGTGCTCGGTGCGCCATTGCTGATGCCGGTGTTCCGCACCGATCGTTGGGACTACGTGTTCCGCCTCCAGCACGCCAACGGCAAGGTCGACAGCCGCCGGGTGACGATCCGCTTCCGCGACGATCGCGTCGACGCGATCGAGGCCGACGAGCTTCCGGAGCGCGAGGACATCAACGACCCGGCGCTGCCGGGATCGCGTGCGCGCCCGGTCAAGTCCTGATTTGGGCGCCATCCCACGGAGCCGACCACGATGATGAAGATTGCAGTTGCCGGCGCGTCCGGCCGGATGGGCCGCATGCTGATCGAGGCGATCCTCGCCGCCGACGACGCGCAACTCGCAGGCGCGCTGGATGTGGCCGGCAGCCCGGCGATCGGCCGCGACGCGGGCGATTTCCTCGGCCGCACCACCGGGGTGCAGGTCAGCGCCGACATCGAACGCGGGCTGGACGGTGCCGAGTACCTGATCGACTTCACCCGGCCGGAAGGGACGCTGCGGCACCTGAAGGCCTGCGCCGAGCGGGGCGTGCGGGCGGTGATCGGCACCACCGGCTTCGACGAGGCCGGCAAGGCGGAACTTCACGCCGCCGGCAGCAGGCTGCCGATCGTGTTCGCCCCCAACATGAGCGTCGGCGTGAACGTGACGCTGAAGCTGCTGGAACTGGCCGCGGGCATCCTGCGGGAAGGCTACGACATCGAGATCATCGAGGCGCACCATCGCCACAAGATCGACGCGCCTTCCGGCACCGCGCTCAAGATGGGCGAGACGATCGCCCGGGCGCTCGGCCGGGATCTCGACAAGGTTGCCGTCTACGGCCGCGAAGGGGTCACCGGCGAGCGCGATCCCTCGACGATCGGCTTCGCGACGGTGCGCGGCGGCGACATCGTCGGCGATCACACCGTGCTGTTCGCGGGAATCGGCGAACGCATCGAGATCACCCATCGTGCGGCCAGCCGCGTCACCTATGCGCACGGCAGCCTGCGCGCCTGCCGCTTCCTCACCGGTCGCGGCAACGGCGTCTACGACATGCAGGACGTGCTCGGGCTACGCTGACCCGGACTGCGCCGACGCCGCAACAGTCGGAGGCGCGCTCGGCGCGTCAATCCGCGGTGCGCGCGGCGCCGCCTCCGAAGCGGCCGCGCAGTGCCTCGCACGGATCCTCGCGCCGCTGCGCTGTCGTCTGCACGACCAGGTCGAAGCGCCGCGCGTCGGCGGCTTCCGGCGCTTCCAGCAGGCCCACCGCCAGCACCAGCAGCTGCGGCTCGGCCGCACGCAGATGACGCGGCACCCCGAGGTCCGTGCGGACGTGGCCATTGCCCGCGATCAGCACCACCGGCAAACCGTATTGCCGCCGCGCGGCCGACAGGATCTGTGCGATGTGCGCGTCGCGACTGCGCTGCGCCAGTGCCATCGGTGCGACGGCGCGTTCGGGCAGCACGCCGCAGTGACCGTCGCGAATCTCGGCCATCAACGCGGCCTGGTCCGCATCCGACCAGCCGGCCGGCACGCTGTCCGCCGGCGGCTGCACCTGGCCACGCGCGATGCGGGCGGTCTGCGCGGCCGACAGATTGGCCGCCAGCAGGGGCAGGTTCCGGCGCAATGCGAACGCGATCAGCGGCCCGTAGTCGTCCCACGACCAGCCGCGGAAGTCGAAGTTCGCAGCCTCGGCAAGCGCCCGCGGGTCGATCGCGCGGCCTTCGGCCTGCGCCGAACGGCGCAGCGCATCGACCGCAGACTGGTGCTCCGAATCCAGCTGCTCCATCGCGAGCGCGAATCGCTGGCCGCGCAGCAGCGTCTCGAGCCAGTCCAGACGGATCCGATGGTGCTCGGCGTTGTCGTGCACCTCGCCCAGCAGCACCACGTCCGCAGGACGCCGGGCCTCGAAGGCCTCGCGCAGGCGCACCAGTGCCTCGGCAGCGTCGAGCGCGCCAGCGGCGTCCGGGCTGACCGGAGGAGCTGGAATGCCGGGCGGAGCGGGAATGCTGGCAGGAGCGGAGACGCCGGCAGGAGCGGGAATGCCGGCAGGAGCGGAGACGCCGGCAGGCACGGCCTCGCCAGCGCCACGACCGCTCGCGCACGCGGCCAAGGCCGCGCAGCAGACGGGCAGCGCGAGCCAGCGACGCGACCATCGCCCCAGCATCGACTCGCTCATCCCCCACCCCGCATGCGTGCCATCGCGGGGATTGTAGAGGCCCTCGCGGTCCGGCAGGGCTCGGGCCGGCAGGGACGCGCGCGCGCTCCGGCCCTGTCCCAGGCGCCGGCCGGGTGGTCCGCCGGGAGCGAGCCCATATAATCCCGCGCCATGAAGACCAGCCGCATCGTGGCCGGCAGCGGCACCGTGCTGCTGCACGTGTTGGCGCTCGCCGCGGCGCTGCTGCTCGGGCCCAGCCCCGGCGTGATCGCACCGCCGCGCCCGGTCGAGGTTTCGCTGATCCGCCCGCCCGAGCCGCCGCCGGTGGTCGAGCCGCCGCGCCGACCCGAACCGCTGCCCGTGCGCCCGGCGCCGTCACCGCCCGCCCCCGCACCCAGGCCGCGCGCCGAGACCGCACCGCGCCCGGCACCCAGATCCGAGCCACCGTCTCCCGCGGCGCCCGTGGTCGCCGCGCGTGCGATCGACGAGGCACGCCCCGCCGCGATCACCGCAGCCGCGGCCCCGGCGGCCGCGCCGGCCGCCGCGCAGGTCAGCGAGGGGGTGGCCGCCGCCCCCCCTGCCCCCACGGCCCGTCCTGCGCCTGCGGCGCCACCGCCGGCGGCGGCGCGCACGGGTCCCCGCTTCGATGCGAGCTGGTCCGGCAACACACCGCCGCCCTATCCGTCGATGGCCCGGCGCCTGGGCGAAGAAGGCGAGGTCCGCCTCGACGTGCGCGTCGGCACCGACGGCGCGGTGATCGATGTGCGGCTGAAGAAATCGAGCGGCTCGCAGCTGCTCGACCAGACGGCGATCGATACTGTGAAAAAATGGCGGTTCCGCCCGGCGACGGTCGACGGCCAGCCCGTCGCCGAGTGGTACTACGATTGGAAATGGGTCTTCAAGCTCGAGAGCTGAAAACAATGAACGAACAGAATTTGGGCTTGATGCACTTCTGGGAAGCCGGCGACGCGGTCACGCATTCGGTCGCGTACATGCTGCTGGTCATGTCGGTGCTCAGCTGGTACTTCATCCTGTCGAAGGCCTGGAGCGCGTGGCGCCTGCGCAAGGGCGCGCGCGCGGCGCTCGACCGCTTCTGGGCCGCGCGCTCGATCGAGGAGGCGATCGCGACGCTGCGCGCGTCCGACCCCGAGGGGGTGTTCGCACCGCTGGCCGAGCGCGCATGGCAGGCCGCATCGCTGCAGCCGGAGACCTCGCTCGCGGCATCGATCGATCGCAGCGAGCTCGTCACCCGCACGCTGCGCCAGGAGATCAACGGCACGTCGAGCCGTCTCGAGTCGGGCCTGACCTTCCTCGCGTCGGTCGGCAGCACGGCGCCCTTCGTGGGGCTGTTCGGCACGGTGTGGGGCATCTATCACGCGCTGCTCGAGCATCTCGTCCAGCGGCCAGGTGATGATCGACCGCGTCGCCGGCCCGGTCGGCGAGGCGCTGATCATGACGGCCGCCGGGCTGGCGGTCGCGATCCCGGCCGTGCTCGCGTACAACGCCTTCACCCGGGTCAACCGCGTCACGCTGGCCGAACTCGACGGCTTCGCGCACGACCTGCTCGCGCCTGGTCACGACCGGCAGCCGCGTGCGCGACGGCTCCGGCGACGCGCTCCGCACTCGGCCCGACAGCATCGCCGAGACGCGCGCGGTCGGCCACTGACCCGCCCAACGACGGCATCACGGAGCATCCAGACATGGCCTTCGGCGGATTCGACCAGCGCGGCGGCAATCAGCCGATGTCCGAGATCAACACCACGCCGCTGGTCGACGTGATGCTGGTGCTGCTGGTCATCTTCATCATCACCGCGCCGCTGCTGACGCATTCGATCAAGCTCGACCTGCCGAATGCGCAGGCGCCAGCCAGCGCGGAGAAGCCAGAGACCGTCACGCTGTCGATCGACGGCGCCGGCAGAGCTGTACTGGAACAACGATCCGGTCGCGGACCTGCCCGCACTCGTGAAGCGCTTCGACGATGTTGCGAAGCGCACGCCGCAGCCCGAACTGCACCTGCGCGCCGATCGCGAAACGCGCTATCAGAACATCGCCGAGGTGATGTCGGCCGCCCAGAAGGCGGGCATCGCGAAGATCGGCTTCGTCACCGACCCCAAGCCGTCGCGCTGAGGCGCAAGGGGCCGTTCAGAGCGTGAAGTCGAGCCCCTCGAGCAGCGCACCCGGTGCTCTGACGGCGCCGAACACGCGACCGTCGTAGGTGGCGGTGTCGGCGAACCAGTGCGCCTCGTCGGTGAACTGCAGCAGACGATCGCCGAGCACGCGAAACAGGCTGTCGTCGAAACGCATGGCCTGCACCGGTGCGACCGGCTCGCCGTTCTCGACCCACATCGTCGCGAAGCGCGTCATCCCCGTCACCCGACACGCCTGCCGGTCGGAGAAATTCAGGTACCAGAAATTCGACACCCACACGCCGGTGCCCAGCGCGGCCGGCGCGGTGTCTTCCGGCAGCGTCCCCGGCGCCAGCGACATCGCCTGCGGCGTTTCGTCGGTCGCCGCGCCGTTGCCGGTCAGGCCGAACTCGCGCGCGCTGCGCGGCGACACCAGGCGATCCGCAAACACACCCGCGCGGACCAGTTCGAGGCGCGGCGGCCGCGGGTAGCCGTCCGCCTGGAACAGCGGCACACCCGCACCGTCGAGGTCTTCGACCAGCGACACGCGCGGATCCAGCCGCACCTCGCCGCTCGCCAGGCGCGCGAGCGGCGACTGGCTGCTGGCGAGCGCGCGCGCCGAGAAACCGCCCCAGGCGAGCATTTCGAGCAGGTCGGCCAGCGCGCGCGGGCTCAGCAGCGTGCGCCGGCGCCCGGCATCCAGACGGATCGCCGGCCGGCCGAGGATCACCGCCTGCGCGACCGAGCGGGCGATCGACGCGCGCACCCGCTGCGCCGACCAGTCGCCCGATCCGACCGTCGCCTTGACCGCCTTGTCACGCAACGCGGCGTCGCCGGCGCCCGCTCGGGCGACGCCTTCCGCGTACACGGAATAGTCGAAGTTCCAGGAGGCGGACTGGTGCCAGTGGAACTGTCCGAGGCTGCTGGCGAAGCCGCAGGCCAGCGGCCCGCCGGCATAGAACCCGACCAGGTCGTGCCCCGCTGCGGCCGAACACACGGTCTCGACGACCTCGCCCGGATCGGGCAGCAGCGCGTCGCGCGCGTGTTCGCTGCGCGCTGGCTGCGTGCCGACCTCGAGGTACGGGTCGAGCCTGGCGTGCGCGATCATCGCGCGCATCCGCCCGACACCGTCGACGACACGCGCCGCATCGACGGCCTGGTCACCGCTGAGCGTCACGGTGTGACGCACCTGCCGGCCGGCATCCACGAGGCGCAGCTCGCAGACGGCGCGCTCGACGGTGCCGTTCTGCCGCAGACGGCCGCGGTTGAAACGCACGAAGTCCGAGCACTCGGCGCGCAGCCACGCCATGCAGATCTCGCCGCCGCGCGCCTGCTCGGCGACCCGCTCGAGGGCGTGCCCGAAGCGGCTGCGCAGGTCGGGTGTCGGGTCCGCCACGCCTCAGTCCTCCGCACCGAAGACGTCGACGTCGTCGAAGCGGCAGGCGGGCGACGCGTGCCCGACGCGGATCACCTGACCGGGCTCGCCCTTGCCGCAGAACGGCGTCCCCATCACCTCGAAGGTGCTGCGGTCGCCGACCTGCACCAACGACCGCCAGAACGACGCCGACACGCCTCGATAGTTCGGATTGCGCACGACGGCGCCGAGCACGCCGTTCTCGATCAGCTGCCCCCATTCACAGCCGAACTGGAACTTGTTGCGCGAATCGTCGATCGACCACGACACGTTGGTGCGCATCAGCACGCCGCGCTCGATGCCCGCGACCATCTGCGCCAGCGTCGCATCGCCGGGCTCGACATTGAGATTCGCCATGCGGTCGATCACCGGACGATGCCAGCCGCAGGCGCGCGCGTTGGCGACCGGCGGCAGATCGATGCCGGCGGCACGCGCCCGCGCACTCGACAGCGCTCCGCCCAGCGGACGCAGCAGCACGCCGCGCTCGATCAGCATTGCCTTCGACGCGGGCGTGCCCTCGTCGTCGAGGTCGTAGCTCGCGAGCTGCGTCCGGTCTTCGGGATCGAAGCTCACGTTCAGCAGATCCGATCCGTAGCGATAAGTGCCGAACATCGACGGGTCGACGAAGCTGGTGCCCGCGAAGTTGCGCTCGTCGCCGAGGATCCGGTCGAGCTCGAGCGGATGGCCGATCGACTCGTGGATCTGCAGCATCATCTGGTCGGGCATCAGCAGCACCGACATGCGACCGCTCGGGCAGTTCGGTGCCGCCAGCAGCTGCAGCGCCTCGTCGGCGATGCGCGCACCGCCGCCCACCAGGCCCGACTGCGCGAACACCTCGAATCCGCCCTGCCGGCAGAAGCCGTTGTACTGGCCCGCAAGGGAACGCGTCTGCGAATGACCGTCGCGCGCCGCCGTCGCCTCGAGCGTCGGCTCGACGTAGGCGAACTCCTGTTCACCCACCGATTCACCATCCAGGTAGAGCTGATGCCGCGCGCGCGTCACGCGCACGGCCGCCTCCCAGTGCGCGATCGCAGGGCCGGCAGCGGTCATCGCCCGAGACTCGCGATCGAGCATGTCGACGAGCTCCTCGATCGCGGGCATCGCCTCGCCGGCATGGGCCGCACGAATCGCACCTCGCGCCGCTGGCAAGGGCAGATCGACGCCGTCGAAGATGCCGAGGCGGGCGCTCAACCCTGCCCAGCGCAGCGCACGCGCCGCGGCTTCGTCGAGCCCGCGCGGCGACGCGTCGGCGGTGGCGGCGTAGCCCATGCCGCCGGCCACGTGCGCCACCACCATCGCCCCGACATCCTCGGTGGTCGCGATCGGCTGCAAGGTGCCGCGAACGAACGCCAGTTCGAGCGCCGCGGTCTGCACGGTGCGAACGCACAGCGCAGCACCTGCGGGTGCGCGCAGAGCGCGTGCCGCCTCCCGAAGGGCGGGATCGGCCGCGAACGGCAGCGCGCCGCTGGCGGTCAGTGCAGCACCCAGCGCAACAGAGGCTCCCAGGTCTCGCGGTCCTTGTCGACGCGCGACGACGGCACGTCGAAGACGCTCAAGCCGTGCGCGGCCAGATGCACATAATTCTGGGTGTCGCGCAGGTATCCCGCCACCGGCAGACCGAGCTGCTGAACGAAGCGCCCGAGCTGCTCGGCCGCCTTGGTGCGCGGGTCGAGGCGCACGCCGACGATCGCGACCGTGTCCTCGAGCCGCTTCCTGCTGCCGCGGAAGACGACGCTCAGCTCGTCGAGGAATCGCTGCGTGGCCAGCACGTCGAACATCGAAGGCTGCAGAGGCACGAGAATGCGATCGGCCACCCGCACGACGTCGGCGATGCGCTTGCCGCTGATCTGCGCGGGCGTGTCGAGCACGACATGGGTCACGCCCTTCGGCGGCCGCTGGATCTCGCCATTGCTCTCCCACGTCTGGATCGGGGCGACGCCCGACGGGCGCAGGCCCAGCCAGTGGCGCGCGGACTGCTGCCGGTCGAAATCGCCGAGCATCGTGCTGTGGCGATTCGCCGCGAAATAACCGGCGAGATTCGTGGCAAGGGTCGTCTTGCCGACGCCCCCCTTCGGATTGACCACTGCGACGACTGGCATCCCGTACTCTCCCGAGAGGAACGCGGGACCGATCGTGCGCCGGATCCCGAATGGAGGGATCTTATCGCAGCATCCCCGGCGACGGCGCGAAGACGCTTGCGGTCACATCGCCCGGCGATGCCGATCGATCACGCCGCACAACACCGCAATCGCGTCGACGAGGCGCTGCGAAGGCCGCTGCAGCGCCCGAGGAATCGGCTCGAAGCCGATGCGCCCCTGGGGTGCGAGCACCCCGAGCCCGCGCCACGGCTGTTCGTCGCCTGCCGGCTCGAAAGCCAGGATCAGTTCCGGTTCGGCGGCGAGCACCGATTCGCTGCCGACCGCAAGGGCCGGCCTGCCCGCATCGGCAAACACGTTCACCGCTGCGCACAGTGCCAGGGCTTCTCCGATGCCATCCCGATCCGACAGGGTCATCAGCGGACGGTTCCACACCTGCACGAAGACACGGACCGGAGCGCGCTTCGCATAACGCGCTCCGATCGCATCGATGCCCCGGCGCATGCGCTCGACCGCGGCAGCCGCGACCGCGGGATCACCGCCGATCGCGCCGAATCGCGCGAGCGTGTCGGCAATCGCCCGATGCCCGCGCGGATCGCTCACGAAGACGGTCACGCCCATCCGCGCGAACCGCTCGACGAGTTCGCGGCGGACCGACGCCCCCCACAACACCACGAGATCCGGACGCAGCGCCAGCACACGCTCGATCTGCGGCGCGGGATACGCGGCGAGTCGCGTCACGCCGGGGGGCAGCGACGGGTCGTCACTGTCGTGGTCGACCGCGACCAGCCTGCCCGCGGCACCGGCCGCGATCAGCAGTTCGGTCGCGTGCGGCGCGAGCGACACGATGCGCGAGGGCGCGCGTTCGAAGCGCAGCGCGCGCCCCCAGTCGTCGACGATGCTTGCCGGCCCGCGCGCGCCGATCGCCGTCGCTGCCGGGTCGGGATGCTCGGCGGCAAGCGCCGGCGCCGTGGCGACCGCGTGCAGCACCACGCCCGCAGTCGTCAGCGCGGCGCCGAGTGCGCGAGCGCGCGCGAGCCCGGTCATCAGCGCATGCCGTAGCGCACGCCGACGAACATCGAACGCGGCGGCATGTTGTAGCCGTACGCGGTCTGGTAGCTGCGGTCGGTCAGATTGCCGAGACGAGCGAACAGCTCCCAGCCCTCGCGCAACGGATAGGCAGCGTCCAGGTCGAGCACGCCGTAACCGGCAAGACGGTTGCCGTCGGTGTCGTAGCGCTCGCCCTGCAAGATCCAGTTGGCGCCGAGACGCCATGCGCCCGGCTGCCAGCCGGCGGACAACACGCCGTACTGCCGCGCGCGCCGCGACAGCGGACCGGTGACGGTCGCGCCGGTTGCCGGGTCGATGCGCTCGCCACGCGGGTCCTGAAAGGTCGCCTGCGCGCGCAGCGACACCGGACCGACACGCTGGCGCGCCTCGAAGCTGACCCCGTCGACGCGGGCCGAGTCGACGTTCTGAGGAACGAACGAGGCGTCGAGTTCGATCGCGTCGCTGATGCGGCTCGCGAACGCGGTCGCCTTGAACAGCGCGTCGGCGCTTCGCCGCTCGACGGCAAACTCGACACCGCGCGACTTCTCGGGAAGCAGCGCCGGGTTGGCCCCGAACGGGCTGTACAGGTCGTCGAAGGTCGGTGCACGGAAAGCGCTCGCGTAGGACGCCCGAACCTGCCACTGCGGGTCGATCCGGTAGCCCCAGGAAACACCACCGGTCGGCTCGGTGCCCACCGTCTCGACGTGGTCCCGCCGCAGCATCACGCGCAGCAGGTGGTCGCCGTGCGACAGCTCGTAGGCGCCGAACACCGAGTCGGTGTCGCGCACCGAGCGCAGCACCACGTAGTCGCCGCGCGTCACGCCCTCGCCCTCGATGCGCTGCCTGAGATAGTCGATGCCGAACTGCAGGCGCCCCACCGGCAGCTTGACCGCGTTCTGCCAGGCAAGCGACTGCGAGTCCGTCCGTGGCGCATAGGAGAACGCCGAGAAGCTGTAGTCGATCCCGGTCCATCCGAGCCGCAGTTCGGTCGACCAGTCGGCAGTGACGCGTCCGCGCGCGAAGCCGCTCAGCGAGCTCGTCCCGTAGGCCATGCGCGCGCTGTCGGGGGTCGTGTACGCGTCGTCGTAGCGCACGCGACCGTTGGCGATCATCAGCGACGCGCCAGCCTCCCAGGTGCCGCCTAGCGACTGCACCAGCGAGGCATTGACGTGGCGCCGCAGGTTGCCGTCGTTGTCCGGCTGATACGAAGGCGACTCCGGCCGGGTCGCATCGTAGCCTTCGGTGCCCTCCGCACCGACCGACAGCGAGTAGCGCGTGCGCCCGCCGGTTCCGGTGCTGCCCGACACGCCGGCCTGGCTCTGCCACGTCCCGCGACTGCCGACACCGGCCGATGCGAAGGGCCGGGCAGGCCCGGCGCCCTGGCGCGTGAAGATCTGGATCACGCCGCCGATCGCACCGGATCCGTACATCGCCGACGCGGGACCGCGCACGATCTCGATGCGATCGATCGCCGTCAGTGGCAGGAATTCGAGGTTGCCGCCGCCCGACATCGGGTTCTCGAGCCTCACGCCATCGACCAGGATCAGCGTCTGCGAGGTCCGCGTGCCGCGCATGAAGATGCCGGACACCGAGCCAGGCCCACCGTTCTGCGAAATTTCGAGCGCGCCCTGGGCGCGCAGCAGTTCGGGCAGGCCGGATTCGGCCGAGCGCTCGATCTGGCTGCGGTCGATCACCGTCACGTCGGCCAGCGTGTCGCCGACCGGCCGCTGCTCCCGGGTGGCGGTGACGACCACATGGTCGAGGTTCTGCGCGAACGCAGGGAGAACGACAGCCGCGGCCAATGCCGCCGCACCGCTACGAATCGACTTCATCCGGGAACTCTCCGCGCGCGCCGATTCCCGGTCGCGCACTGCGCCTCGCCCACCGCAAGACGCCGCCAAAGGACTCGAGGGCGATCGCTCGCCCTCCCCCTTTCGGCCGGTATCCGGGCTTGCAGGCTCGAGCGCATCACCTTCCCGGGCCGGACGTAGTCCGGAGCTCCAGTGGTGTCGAGGCACCCAGCCCGGGACGAATCCCGGGCGCCTGCTTACCGTTGCGGGGGCAGCACAGGTTGGCGCCGGCGCATCGCTGGGCGAGGCCGTCGCTCCCTGTTTCCCGTTTAACCGCGCCTCACGAACGAAGGCGCGGCACCGAAAGCGCGACGATTATACGGCGCGCGCCGCGCGGTCAGCCGGCCACGAACCCCCGGCCGAAGCATTGCCCGCGATGCGGTGGCTCAGCGAATCGCTGCGAGCGCATCGCTCACCGCGCCAACGGTCAGGATCTCCGGCAGGATGCGCGGCTGCGGCTCTCCCGGCACGTACAGCAGATAGAGCGGCACGCCGTTGCGGCCGTGCCGTGCCAGTGCCGCGCCGATCGTCGCGTCGCGGCTGGTCCAGTCGGCGCGCAGGCGCAGCACCTTGCGGCGCTCGAACTCCGCCGCCACCGACGCGCGTTCGAGAACGAGCTTCTTGTTCGCCTGGCAGCTGACGCACCAGGCGGCCGTGAAGTCGACGAACACCGGCCGTCCCGCGGCCACCGCATCCAGCACCGCGCGATCGCTCCAGGCCGCCCAGGCGGTGTCCGGCGGCGACGCTGCCGACGACCTTGCCGACGACGAAGCCGGCCCGGGCAAGCCGCGCGCGCCGTCGACGGCGAGCCAGGCGCCGGCCGCCAGGGATGCCGACGCAAGCACCAGCGCCAGCGCGCGCCGTCGCGTCCCGCCCTGCACGAAGCGCCCGTACAACCAGGCCGCCATCGCGACCAGCACCGCGCCCACCCCCAACGCCAGCACGGCATCGATGCCCGCCTGCTGGCCGAGCACCCACGCCAGCCACGCCACCGTGGCGAACATCGGAAAGACCAGGAATTGGCGGAAGCTCTCCATCCAGCGACCCGGCCGCGGCAACCAGCGCAGGGCGGCCGGGAATGCCCCCAGCAGGACATAAGGCGCGGCCATGCCGACCGCGACCGCAGAGAAGACGGCCAGCACCTCGACGGCCGGGCGTCCGAGCGTGTAGCCGAGGGCCGACCCCATGAACGGCGCGGTGCACGGCGTCGCGACGAGCACCGCGAGCACGCCCGAGCCGAACGAGGCGAGCGCGCCGCCTTCGCCCGTCGCCAGCGGATCGCGGTTGCCCAGCCGGGTCAGCAGCAGACCGACTTCGAAAACCCCGGCCAGGTTCAGCCCGATCGCAACGAACAGCAGCGCCATCAGCGAGACGAACACGGGGGACTGCAGCTGGAAGCCCCAGCCAGCGGCCTGTCCGGCGCCGCGCAGCACGACCAGAAGCGCCGCCAGCAGCCAGAACGACACCAGAACGCCGCCGGCGAAGGACGCCGCTGCGCGGCGCGCGTGCGCGCTGCCACGGGAACGATCTGCGAACGCCAGCACCTTCAGGCCGATGACCGGGAACACGCAGGGCATCAGATTCAGGATCAGCCCGCCGATCACGCCGAACAGCAGCGCGACCATCAGCGAACCGCCGGCCGACGCGGAACCCGCGCCCGCCGCAGTGGGACCGGCAGAGGCGGCGTCCTGCAGAAGCCTGCCGCCGGATGCAAGAGATCCGCCGGCGAGCGCCCCGCCGGTTGCCGCGCCGGCACGCGCCGCATCCGCACCCGCCGCCCGCGACACCAGCTCCCCCCTTCGCCCGCGGTCGCGCGTCGCGCGACGAGTTCGTAGGGGCGTCCGTCCACCACCAGCACACCCGCCGCCTCGCCGTAGAACCCGGCCTTTTCGAACGAGTCGGCCGACGCGCCGTCGGCCACGCGCAGGTCCAGACGCCAACTATTTGCCGCTTCGCCCCGATACAGGAGCTGCTCCGCGGGGGCGCTCACCAGCCCTTCCCGGTACGGGAAGAACTCGGCGGCCGCAGCCTGCGGCAACTCGAACTGCAGCGTCAGGCGACGCTCGGCAAGGCCCGCGCCCGCCGTCAGCCGCGTCGACGGCACCGCAGCCAGCGCAGCGGCGAACAGCGGGGCGTCGGCCGACGGCTTCGCGGTCGCGTCGACCGCCAGCGAGAGCGCCAGCGACGCCTCGCCGGGAATGCAGACCTCGCGGCAGACCAGCCACTGCGCCTTTGCCGCGATGCGCACCGGTCCGGCCGCGGCGGATGCCGGCACGGTCACCGGCAGCGGCAGCAGCACGTCGCCTTCGTACGCGTAGTTGGCCAGCGGCCCGACGAACACCCGGGATGGGGCCGGCCAGACGAATCCTCCCGCCTTCCATCCGTCCGGGAGATTCAGCTCGAGCGTGGTGGGCAATCCCGAGTCGCCGGGGTTGCGCCAATAGGTGTGCCACTTGGGATCGTGGCGGATGCGCAGACCGAGCATCAGCTGCTGCCCGGGCGCGCCGCCGACTGGTCGGCGAGCAGCTCGACCTCGACGGCATCGACCCGGACAGGCTGGGCCCTTAGAACCGTCGACAGGGACAGGAAGACCAGGAAAGCGGCAGCCGCGAACTTCTTCACGCCGGGATGCTACTCCAAACCGGGAAAATGCGACCCTGTCGACTTGACCCTGAACTGGGCCGTCCCTAACATCGTCCAATGCACCAGGACCTGGAACGACTTGCCGAACAGATCGCGCGAATGACCGGCATCGCCCGCCGCCTCGCCGACGAGAACGCTCGCCTTCGCCACGCGCTGGCGCAGGCCGACCACCAGCGCGACGATCTGCAGCAGCGCATGACCGACGCACGCGCCCGCGTCGAGGTGGCGCTCGCGCGCCTGCCCGCAACCGCCGCATCGGATGAATGAAGCGATGGAACAGATCGACGTCAGGATCCTCGATCGCGACTACAAGCTGGCCGTCAGCGCCGAAGAAAAGGCCCAGCTGCTGGAGGCGGTGGCGATCGTCGACGAGAAGATGCGCTCGATTCGCGATTCCGGCCGCGTGGCGGGGCTCGAGCGCATCGCGGTGATGGCCGCGCTTCAGGTCGCCATCGAACTGCTCGGCGCGACCAAAGGCTCGGGAGTCTCGACGTCGACCGAGATGCTCAAGCGCATCCGCAAGATGAGCGAGGATCTCGACCAGGAGATCAAGCGGCAGGAAAGCCTGTTCTGACGGCGCACGGGCTGGCGCGCGCGCCGCGCGCCCTTGGTACAATCGACGTGCCCTGCGGTGTTCGACAAGGTCATAAATTCCTTGAACCAATGCTTTGAGCATCCCGGTCGCGGCTACTGTGCGTCGCTGTTGTGATCGTCCCTCGTCGGATGAACCTGATGTGACGCCTGCTGCGGCCAATCTGGACCACACGGTTCAGGATGCTGGCCTATCGGCACAGGCGGGGCCTCGAATTCCTGTCCGGCATCCTGCGCAGCAACGCGTTGCTGCGCATGGACGTGCGGATTCCTTCGTCGCAAAGACGACCTTCCCGCGGGAAGGCCCCTGATGCCCGATCAGACCGGGTTCTGGCTGATGAAGTCGGAGCCGGACGAGTGCTCGATAGACCACGCGCTGGCGGCGCCGGACCGGACCGTTCCGTGGACCGGTGTGCGCAACTATCAGGCGCGCAACTTCATGCGCGACCGCATGCGGATCGGTGATGGCGTGCTGTTCTACCACTCGAGCTGCCCGCAGCCCGGCATCGCCGGCATCGCCCGGGTGGCGTCGGTGGCGCACCCCGACCCGACGCAGTTCGATCCCGCATCGAAGTACTTCGACCCCGCGTCGCGCGCCGAGTCGCCGCGCTGGCTGCTGGTCGACGTGCAGGCGCTGCGCAGGATCCGTCCGATCGGGCTGACCGAGTTGCGCAGTCACCCCGAACTGTCGGACCTGCAGGTGCTGCGCAAGGGCAACCGGCTGTCGATCACGCCCGTCGCCCCGGAACACTGGCGCTTCATCGTCGAACGCCTGGCACGGCAGGCGTGACGGATGGACGCCGTCGCGCTGCTCTGGTTGATACCGCTCGGGGCCGCCACCGGATTCGCCGCCGGCCTGCTGGGAATCGGCGGCGGCATGCTGCTTGTGCCGTTCCTGTCCATGCTGCTGCCTCTGCAGGGTGTTCCCGGCGCGCAGGTCGTCAAGGTCGCGATCGCCACCTCGCTGACCACGATTCTCTTCACGTCGCTGTCCAGCGTGCGCGGCCATCACCGCAAGGGCGCCGTGCGCTGGGACGTGGTGCGCCGGCTCGCGCCCGGCATCGTCGTCGGATCGGCAGCGGGGGCGCAGGTCGCCGGCCTGATCCCGGGGTCGGCGCTGGCGCTGTTGTTCGCCGCGTTCGTCGCACTGATGGCCACGCAGATGCTGAGCGGGCGGCAGGCGTCGGCGGCCGATGCGGGCGGCGACGAAGGTGAAGCACTGCCCGGCGCCGGCGCGATGCTGGGCGTGGGCGGCCTGATCGGCGCGATCTCCGCGCTGGTCGGCGCCGGCGGAGGGTTCCTGACCGTGCCCTTCTTGTCGTCGCGGCGCATGACGATGCAGCGCGCGGTCGGCACGAGCGCTGCCTGCGGATTCCCGATCGCGCTGGCGGGCTCGCTCGGCTACGTCGTCTCGGGCTGGAACAGCGACCTCGGCCCGGGCATGGCCGGCTACGTGCATCTTCCCGCCCTTCTGGTGATTTCGGCAGCCAGCATGACCACCGCCCAGTTCGGCGTGAAGGCGGCCCACGCCTTGGCGACGGCCTCCTTGCGCCGCCTGTTCGCGGTCCTGCTGTACGGCCTGGCGGGATACATGCTGTGGCGCGGTCTCGCGCCCGGCGGGTGAAACGACGGGAGAATGGCGATGATCAGCACGCTGGGTGGGCTCGACGGACTGTTCCTGCACCTCGAGACCTCGACGATGCCGATGCACGTCGGCTCGATGCACGTCTACCGCCTGCCGAAGGGATACCGCGGCGACTTCACGGCGCGCGTGCGCCGCCACCTGGCCGGGCGCCTGCACCTGTCGCCGGTGTTCACGCGCCGCCTGGCTTCGACGCCGCTGCGCCTGAGCAATCCGGCGTGGGTGGACTCGGACGAGGTCGATCTCGACTACCACGTCCGGCACGTGCACTTGCCCCCGCCTGGCGATTTCGCGGCGCTCGAGCGCTGCGTGGCCCGGCTGCACGCGGCCCCGATGGACCGCAGCCGTCCATTTTGGGAGTTCTATGTGATCGACGGCCTCGACCGGCCGGGCTGCATCGGTTTCTACGGCAAGGTGCACCACGCAGCGCTCGACGGCCAGGCGGCGGTCGCGCTGGTGCGGGCGTTCCTGGACCTTTCGCCGCGACCGCGCCCGGTGCCCCCGGCGCCGGCGGCGTCGCACTCGCCCGCCGGCACAGCCGCGCTGCTGAAGACCGCCGCGGCCAGCCAGCTGCGCGAGACGCGCCGCGTGCTCGAACTGCTGCCCGGTCTGGTGAAAGCCGGCTCGCAGGTCGCGGCCGCCGCTGTCGCGCAGCGCGTTCGCGAACGGCTGGATGCGGCGTCCGCCAGCGCCGAGCCAGGGGCCGCGCACACGCCGCCGCTGTTCGCGCCGCGCACCCCCCTGAACGTGTCGATCGAGGCGCCGCGCGCGTTCGCCGGCGCGAGCGTGCCTCTGCGACGGATCAAGGCGATCACGGCGACCCTCGGCGGCACCGTCAACGACGTCGTGCTGATGCTGTGCAGCGGCGCGTTGCGGCGCTACCTCGACGCACGCGGCGCGCTGCCGGACGACCCGCTGATCGCCGCGGTGCCGGTGTCGCTGAGAGCGCCGGGCGACACCGAGCAGAACACCCAGGCGACGATGGTGCGCATGCCGCTGGCCACCGACATCGACGACCCGCTGCAACGCTATGCCGCGATCAGCCGCGCCAGCGCCACGGTGAAGGGCACGATCGGGCGATTCCGATCGCTGATTCCTGCCGGCTTTCCGACGCTCGGCATGCCTTTGCTGCTGCCCCCGCTCGCCTCGCTCTACGGTCGGGCACGAATCGCCGAGCGGCTGCCGCTGCCAGCCAACCTCGTGATCTCGAACGTGCCCGGTCCGCGCGAGCCGCTGTACCTGGCCGGGGCGCGCATGCTGAGCTATTACCCGGCATCGATCGTCGCACACGGCCTGGCCCTGAACATCACGGTCGAGAGCTACGTCGACGACGTGTTCTTCGGATTGACCGCGTGCCGCCGTGCCGTACCCGACGTGGACGCGCTGGCCGCGGCGATCGGCGCGGCCGAGCGTGAGCTGACCTCGCTGTGCCGGCGCATGGCGAAGACCGGGGCTGGCTGACGACCCTGTGCGCGCAACGAGACCCTGCTCGAGGCCGAGGCCCTCGCAGCGCCATCGGGCTTCGGCAACCGCGACACGATGTCTCGCGCGCGGCCGACCCGATCAGGAGCCGAATCGCTCGCGCAGCAGGTTCTTTTGCACCTTGCCCATCTGGTTGCGCGGCAGTTCCGGCAGCACGTGCACCCGCTTGGGCACCTTGAAGTTCGCGATCCGGCCCTTGAGTGCGGCGATCAGCTGCGCCTCGTCGAGCGTGGCGCCGGCCTTCGGCACGACGACCGCGGTCACCGCCTCGCCGAAGTCCCGGTGCGGCACGCCGATCACCGCCGACTCGAACACCCCCGGCAACTCGTCGAGATAGGACTCGATCTCCTTCGGGTACACGTTGTAGCCGCCGGTGATGATCAGGTCCTTGCCGCGGCCGACGATCGACAGGTAGCCGTTGGCATCCCACTTGCCCATGTCCCCGGTCCGGAAGTACCCGTCGTCCGTGAACTCCTCGCGGGTTTTCTCGGGCATGCGCCAGTATCCGGAGAAGACGTTCGGGCCGCGGACCTGGATCGCGCCGATCTCGCCTTCGGCGCACGCCCGCCCCTGCTCGTCGACGACGCGCACCTCGACCCCCGGCAACGGCAGGCCGACCGTGCCCGCGACACGGTTGCCGTCGTACGGGTTCGACGTGAGCATCACGGTCTCGCTCATGCCGTAGCGCTCGAGGATGCGGGTGCCGGTGCGCTGTTCGAACTGCCGGAAGGTGTCGGGCAGCAGCGGCGCCGAGCCCGAAATGAACAGCCGCATCGAGCGGCAGGCCGTCGCGTCGAAGGCCGGCTCGTCGAGCAGCCGCACGTACATCGTCGGCACGCCCATGAACACCGTCGCACGCGGCAACTGCCGCACGACTTCGCGCGGATCGAACTTCGCCAGCCAGATCATCTTGCATCCGGCCAGCAGCGCGCCATGACTGGCCACGAACAGGCCGTGCACGTGGAAGATCGGCAGCGCGTGCAGCAGGACGTCGCCACGTCGCCAGCGCCAGTACGTCTTCAGCACCAGCGCGTTCGACGCAAGGTTGTCGTGCGACAGCATCGCGCCCTTGCTGCGCCCGGTGGTGCCCGACGTGTACAGGATCGCTGCCATGTCGCCCGGCTTGCGACGCACCGTCTCGAAACGGTCCGAATGCCGCGCCGCCGCGTCGAGAAGGCTGCCGGTTCGGTCGTCGCCCAGCGTCAGCACGTGCCGCGCCTTGTGCCGCTTGGCGATGCGCCCGATCCATTCGGCGCTGCCGGGGGCGCAGACGACCAGCGACGGCTCGGCGTTGCCGACGAAGTAATCGATCTCGGCTTCCTGGTAGGCCGTGTTCAGCGGCAGATACACGTACCCGGCGCGCAGCGTCGCCAGATAGAGCAGCAGGGCCTCGGGGGACTTCTCCACTTGCACCGCGACACGCGCGCCCGCCGGCAGCTTCAGCGAGACCAGCAGGTTCGCGATCCGCGCGCTGGCGCGGTCGATGTCGTCCCAGCTGTAGTAGAGCGGCCGGCCGCCGGTGTCGGTGGTCTCGATCGCGCAGGCGCTGCGGTCCTGCGGAAAGCCGGATTCGAGCAACGCGTACAGATTCGCGTTCCCGTCCGCATTCTTCTTCGTGTTTCGAGTCATGTCGCGTCGTTGGCCGGCGCTGTGCCGGCGCTGTTCGAGAGGTTGTTCAATCGAGCCTGGCGCCGGAGGCCTTCACGACCAGGCCCCACTTCGCGATCTCGGATTCGACGAATCGGGTCATCTCGTCGGGCGACTGGCCGCCGGCCTCGGCCCCGAGGCCACGCCAGACGTCCTTCAGCTCCGGGGTGGCGAGCGCCTTCGCGACCTCCTGCTGCATCCGGTTCACGATGTCCTTCGGCGTGCCGGCCGGCGCCCACAGCGCGTACCAGGTACGCGCCTCGTAGCCCTTGACGCCGACCTCGTTCAGAGTCGGCACGTCGGGCAGCGCGAACGAACGCGTCGCGCTGGTCACCGCCAGCGGCACGATCCTCCCGGACTTGATCTGCGGCAAGGCAGTGCCCATGCCGTCGAACATGAAGTCGACCTGTCCCGCCAGCAGGTCGGCCATCGCCGGTCCGGCGCCGCGGTATGGAATGTGGGTCGCAAAGCTGCGCGTCTGCGTCTTCCACAGTTCGACCGTCAGCTGATGCGTGGTGCCATTGCCGGCCGAACCGTAGTTGAGCTTTCCCGGGTTCGCCTTCGCATAGGCCTGGAACTCGGCGAAGCTGTTCACCGGCACCTTCCTGGGATTCACGACCACGACGTTCGGCACGTACGACAGCACCGTTACGGGCATCAGCTCCTTCTGGAGGTCGTAGCCCAGCTTGGGATAGAGCGACACCGCGATCGTGTGATGGACCGCGCCGACCAGGAAGGTGTAGCCGTCGGCCGGCGACTTCGCCGCGAGCTCGGCGCCCAACGTGCCGCCCGCGCCGCCGCGGTTGTCGATCACGATCGGCTGTCCGATCTGCGGCGAGAGCACCTTGGCGAGCGGGCGCGCGAACGCATCGGTGCCGCCTCCGGCAGCGAACGGCACGATGAAGCGGATCGGCTTGGTCGGCCAGGCCTGCGCCGACGCCTGCGGCGTCATCGCGACCAGCGCGGACGTCAGGGCCAGCAGCGACGAAAACTTCCTGCGATTCATGGCGTCTCCTTCGATATCGTCCAGTTATGTCGTTCTGTCGTCAGGGGGTGATGAAACGTGCGCTTCCTCGACCGATTCACATCGACGCACGGACTGCGCGGGACGCGGCCACCTGCCCGGCGATGAAGTGTTCGTGGTTCGACTCGATCTCGTCTAGATCATAGAGATAGTTCACCATCAGACCGTGCGACTGGCGCAGGCCCTTGCGGGAGAGATCGGCATCCGTGTTGATCCGCTCGAGCCGCGCGCCATTGTTCAGGTGGAAGCGCGCGACCGGATCCGAGGGCGCTTCCGACGGGGAAGTGTGCAGCAGGTAGAACGCACAAAGAGCGCGCAGATCGCTCGCATCGACGCTGCCGCCTGCGGACGCGGCATCGGGCAGCGGCGACGATGCGGTCGATGCGGTCGATGCGGGACCGGCGCCTTTTGCCGCGCCCGCCGCGGAATCGGCGCGCGCACGCCGGCGCGCCAGCGCCTCGTTCAGCGACTGCACGACCGCCGGTCTGAGCCGCGACGATTCGATCGCCTGGACCCGCGCGAGCCAGTCCGCGAACGAAGGGATCGGCGACAGCGTGCAGAACGTGCGCACGCTGGGCAGTTCCTCCCGGATGCGTTCAGCCACGCGTTTGATCAGGAAGTTCCCGAGGTTGACGCCGCGCAGCCCCGGCTGGCAGTTGGAGATCGAATAGAACGCCGCCACCTTGAAGCGATTCGGCGGCGTGGCGACCGACGGCGCCGCGCTCGAGAAGCGGCCCGATCGCCGCCGGCATTTCCGCAAGCAGCGCGACCTCGACGAAGATCAGCGGTTCGTCGGGCAGAACCGGATGGAAGAACGCGAAGCAGCGCCGGTCCGGCTCGAGCCGCCTGCGCAGGTCGCCCCAGCCGTCGATCTCGTGCACCGCCTCGTGCTTGATGATCTGTTCCAGCAGCGGGCGGGTGAATCCCAGTCGACCCGAACCAGGTTCAGGAATCCCGGACTGAACCAGGACGACAACAGATGCTCGAAGTCGGCGTCGACCGCCGCGAGTCGCCGGTCGCTGCGCAGCCGGTTGAGCAGCTGCGCACGCATCGCGACGATCGTCGCCGTGCCCTGCGGTGCCTGGTTGAGTCGGCGCAGCAACTCCTGGCGAGGGGGCTCGGCGGCGCGCGCCAGCCTGATCAGGTTCTCGGGCGATCGGCTGACGGCGTACTGCTCGGCGAGCATCAGCACCTCGCCGGGGTCGGGATCGAATTCCGCGGCCAGCACCGAGAACAGCGCGTGAACCGCATCGGCGGGCAGCGTTCGATAGCGCTCGATCACACGCGCGGCGATCGCGACGCTGTTGGATTCGCCGCGCTCGGTGAGCAGCTTGCGGCAATCGGCCAGCAGGCGCTCGAGTTCGCTGCGATCGCGCGCGTCCCGCCGGGCCTTCTGGATCTTCTCGAACATCAGGATTCCTGTCGGCGCAGCATCAGATAGAGGCCGGCGGCGAACATCGGGACGCACAGCAACTGGCCCATCGACAGGCCGAACAGCAGGGTACCGAGGAACGCGTCCGGTTCGCGCGCGAACTCGGCTGCGAAGCGCATCACGGCGTAGCCGGCGAGGAACAGGCCCGACACCACGCCGCGGCCGCGCGGCCGACTGCGAGAACCACCACAGCAGCGCGAACAGCACAAGCCCTTCGCCGGCGAACTGGTACAACTGCGACGGGTGGCGTGCCACACCGTCCCCCGCCTGCGGGAAGACCATCGCCCAGGGCAGGTCGGTCGCACGGCCCCAGAGTTCCCCGTTGATGAAGTTTCCGAGCCGCCCGGCGGCCAGACCGAGCGGGACCAGGGGTGCGACGAGGTCGATCACCCGCCAGAAGTCGTGCCCGCGGCGGCGGCAGTACCACCAGGTCGCGACGATGACGCCGATCAGCCCGCCGTGGAACGCCATCCCGCCCTGCCATACCGCGACGATCTCGAGCGGATGCGCAAGGTAGTACGCCGGCTTGTAGAACAGCACGTAGCCGAGCCGGCCGCCCAGCACGACGCCGAGCGCGCCGTAGAACAGCACGTCCTCGAGGTCGCGCGCCGTCATGCCCGACTGCCGCGCGAACTGCGGCTGGGACAGGCGCCAGCGGCCGAGCAGATAGAACGACGCGAAGGCCGCCAGATACATCAGCCCGTACCAGCGCAGTGCCAGCGGACCGATCTGCAGCGCGACCGGATCGAATTGCGGATGAGTGAGCATGGGGTTCCCGAAGCTCCGCCATTCTTGCACGACAGGCCGTCCGGGCCGGAGCCGGAAGACCCGGAACAACCCTGCCTGTCGGCCGATGCGGACGGCGCATGCGGCCCGGGCGAACCGGCCCGCGCGCCGAACATATACTTCGGTTCTTCGGCGGCATCGCGTTCGATGCCCTGCCCGATTCCGCCCCCGATCCCGATACAGATACCCGATACGAACGCCACGGAGAACCGCGATGAGCTCGAACCGCCGCAGCCGCAACATCACCGAGGGGGTGGCGCGCGCCCCGAACCGCTCGATGTACTACGCAATGGGGTACGTGAAGAGCGATTTCGACAAGCCGATGATCGGCATCGCCAACGGCCACAGCACGATCACCCCGTGCAACTCGGGCCTGCAGGTGCTCGCCGACGAGGCGATCGCGGCGATCAAGGAATCCGGCGGCAACCCGCAGGTGTTCGGCACGCCGACGATTTCCGACGGCATGTCGATGGGCACCGAGGGAATGAAGTACTCGCTGGTGTCGCGCGAGGTGATCGCCGACTGCATCGAGACCGCGGTCCAGGGCCAGTGGATGGACGGCGTGCTGGTGATCGGCGGCTGCGACAAGAACATGCCGGGCGGCATGATGGGCATCCTGCGCTGCAACGTGCCCGCGATCTACGTCTACGGCGGCACGATCAAGCCGGGCACCTGGAAGGGCAAGGACCTGAACATCGTGTCGGTGTTCGAGGCGGTCGGCGAGTTCTCGCACGGCCGCATGAGCCAGGAGGACTTCGAGGGCATCGAACGCCACGCGATCCCGGGCACCGGATCCTGCGGCGGCATGTACACGGCGAACACCATGTCCTCGGCGTTCGAGGCGCTCGGCATGAGCCTGCTCGGCTCCTCGACGATGGCCAACCCCGACGGCGAGAAGCACGCGTCGGCCGGCGCGTCGGCCAAGGTGCTGCTCGAAGCGGTGAAGAACGACCTGAAGCCGCGCGACATCGTGACCCGCAAGTCGATCGAGAATGCGGTCAGCCTGATCATGGCGACCGGCGGCTCGACCAATGCCGTGCTGCACTTCCTCGCGATCGCGCATTCGGCGCGAGGTCGAATGGACGATCGACGACTTCGAGCGCGTGCGCAAGCGCGTGCCGGTGCTCTGCGACCTGAAGCCCTCGGGCCGCTATCTCGCCACCGACCTGCACCAGGCCGGCGGCATTCCGCAGGTGCTGAAGATGCTGCTGAAGCGCCGGCCTGCTGCACGGCGACTGCATGACGATCACCGGGCGCACGATGGCAGAGGAACTGGCGAACGTGCCCGACCAGCCGCGCGCCGACCAGGACGTGATCCTGCCGTTCGACAAACCGATGTACGCGCAGGGCCACCTCGCGATCCTGAAGGGCAACCTCTCACCCGAGGGATGCGTGGCCAAGATCACCGGCCTGAAGAATCCGGTCATCACCGGCCCGGCCCGCGTGTTCGACGACGAACAGTCGGCGCTGCAGGCGATCCTCGACGGCAAGATCAAGGCGGGTGACGTGATGGTGCTGCGCTACCTCGGCCCGAAAGGCGCGCCCGGCATGCCCGAGATGCTGGCACCGACCTCGGCGCTGATCGGCGCCGGACTGGGTGAATCGGTGGGCCTGATCACCGACGGACGTTTCTCGGGCGGCACCTGGGGCATGGTCGTCGGTCACGTGGCGCCCGAGGCCGCGGTCGGTGGCCCGATCGGCCTGATCCGCGAGGGCGACAGCGTGACGATCGACGCGCACCAGCTGCTGCTCAACCTGAACATCGGCGACGCCGAACTGGCGCAGCGCAAGGCGCAGTGGAAGGCGCCCGCTGCGCGGTACACGCGTGGCGTTCTCGCCAAGTTCCGCCGTCTGAGCAGCAGCGCCAGCAAAGGCGCCGTGCTGGACGCCAGCGACGACTGAGACAGCCCCTCGCGATACGACGCGGCCCCGGCCGCGTCAGCGCGGGGCCTTCGGGCGTCCGGTGCGTGGGTCGACGGCGAACTGTTCGGCAACGCGCTCCTTGCGCCGCCGGTCCCATTCCTGATGCTCGACGTTGCGGCGATCGAGACCGAACAGCTTCTCCAGGAATTCGAACCACACCAGGGCGGCGATGAGGGGCGACAGCGTCCACCACCAGGAGAGCTCGGCGAACATGCCGATCTCCAGGAACTTGAGCGCTATCAAGGCAATCCCTAGCCAGATCAGGATCATGGTTCGAGTGCGAGTGGGGTTGACGTCCGGATTCCGACAATAGGAGCAGCGCCTCGCGTCGCCAAGCGCACGGCGGCCGGACGGTACTCCCAGGCGTGTCAACGGCGGCTCCGCCGCATGCGTTAACATCCGGGAGCACTCCGAGTCACCGGGAGTCTCGCCGGGTCGGACGGTTTCCGTGAACCACCCAATCGAAAAGCAAGGAGTTCCGAATGAATCTGCAGCGTGTTTCTTCCGTGATCGTTGCCTCGGCATTGGCGCTTGGTGCCGGCTCGGCATTCGCCAACGCCGATCTGGCCAAAGCCAAGAACTGCATGGCCTGCCATGCCACCGACAAGAAGCTCGTCGGCCCGTCGTTCAAGGACATCGCGGCAAAGTACGCCAGCGACAAGGCAGCGCCCGAGAAGCTTGCTACCAAGGTGCGCGCCGGCGGTGTCGGCGTCTGGGGTCAAATCCCGATGCCCGCGAACCCGCAGGTCACCGACGCCGAGGCGGCCACGCTGGTCAAGTGGATCATGACCGTCAAGTGATCGTCGGCAAGAGATCGGCGCTCCCGGGCTGAACTGGCCCGGGGCGAAGTTGTGTAAAGGGCGCTTCGGCGCCCTTTGCCATTCCGGCACGCCGCGGCGCGCTGTCGGCCCCGGCGCGAGCCGGCTGAGGGCCTGGCGCGAACCGGCCGTGGGCTCCGGCGCGGGCCGGCCGAGACGGAGCCGCGCCGGCGTGTTCCACGGGCGCAACATCCCCTTTCATTTTTCGCCCCTCCGCCCTCGCCGCTATGCGCTTCCATACGCTGACGACCGTCCATACCGCATCGTCCAACCGTCGGCTCTGCCCGGCGCGAAGAAACGCCCCGCCCGGCCGATACCTCACTGGACGGCAGGCCGCACGAAACAAAGACGCGGCAGCGCCGGTGAACCCTCCTCCTGCACCCGAGCAAAGGTTTTTTCCTCCCTGGCTGGTTTGCCCCGCTCCGGCGGGGCACTTTTTTTCTGCCGCCGAACTTTCACGCGTACAATCCGCCGACTTTTCGCTCGGAGCGGGGACGCGGTGATCAACCTCGAGATCCTGCTGCAGCAGATCCTGAACGGCCTGGTCCTGGGCAGCGTCTACGCCCTGGTGGCGCTGGGCTACACGATGGTGTACGGGATCCTGCAGCTCATCAATTTCGCGCACGGCGACGTGTTGATGGTCGGGGCGATGGTCGGACTCACTGTGGTGTCGCTGCTCGCCGGATCCGGGCTGCCCGGCCCGGTGCTGCTGCTGGCCGCACTGGCTGCCGCGATCCCGGTCTGCGTTCTGCTGTCGCTCTTCATCGAGCGGGTGGCGTACCGTCCTCTGCGCAATGCGCCTCGCCTGGCGCCGCTGATCACGGCGATCGGGGTGTCGATCGTGATCCAGACGGTCGCGATGATCGTCTGGAAGCCCAATCCGATCGTGTTCCCGGACCTGCTGCCCACCGATCCGGTGCACATCTTCGGCGCGATCCTGGCACCGAAGCAGATCCTGATCCTGGTCGTCGCGGCTGCGATGATGGCCGGGCTGATGCTGCTGGTGAACCGCACCAAGCTCGGCAGGGCGATGCGGGCCACCGCCGAAAATCCGCGCATCGCCGGCCTGATGGGCGTGAATGCCAACCAGGTGATCGCGGCCACGTTCGCGATCGGCGCCGCGCTCGCCGCAGTCGCCGGTGTGCTGGTTGCGATGAACTACAACATCGCGCAATTCTCGATGGGCTTCATCCCGGGGCTGAAAGCGTTCACCGCGGCGGTGCTCGGCGGCATCGGCAACCTTGCCGGGGCGGTGCTGGGCGGGCTTCTGCTCGGCATCATCGAAAGCCTGGGCGCCGGCTACATCGGCGACCTCACGGGGGGCTTCCTGGGCAGCCACTACCAGGACATCTTCGCGTTCGTCGTGCTGATCGTGGTCCTCGTGTTCCGGCCCTCGGGGATCATGGGCGAACGCGTTGCGGACCGTGCCTGACCACGACGCAGCGACGATGAAGACCCTCTTTCCCCAGCTCTCCGGCAATCCGCGGGCGGCCTATACCGCGGCGATCCTCCTCGGCCTGGTGCTCGCGGTGCTGCCGCTGACGGTCGGTCTGGCGGGCAACGCGTGGGTGCGGATGCTCGACTTCGCGCTGCTGTACATCATGCTGGCGCTCGGCCTGAACATCGTCGTCGGCTATGCCGGTCTGCTCGACCTCGGCTACGTGGCGTTCTACGCCGTCGGCGCCTACCTGTACGCACTGCTGTCGTCGCCGCACCTGATGGAGAATTTCGAGTGGATCGCGGCGATGTTCCCGGACGGGCTGCACCTGCCGATCTGGATCGTGATCCCGCTCGCCGCGGCACTGGCCGCCCTGTTCGGGGCTTTGCTCGGCGCACCGACGCTGCGTCTGCGTGGCGACTATCTGGCGATCGTCACGCTGGGCTTCGGCGAGATCATCCGCATCTTCCTGAACAACCTGAATGCTCCGCTGAACATCACCAACGGGCCGCAGGGGATCAGCAACATCGACCCGGTCCGCGTCGCCGGCTTCGACCTGTCGCAGACGATCGAGTTCGGCGACTACACGATCGGCGCCGTGCACCTGTACTACTACCTGTTCCTCGCGCTCACGATCATGGTGATCGTGGTCTGCGTGCGCTTGCAGGATTCGCGCATCGGACGCGCCTGGGTGGCGATCCGCGAGGACGAGACCGCCGCCAAAGCGATGGGAATCAACACGCGCAACGTCAAGCTGCTCGCCTTCGCCATGGGGGCCTCGTTCGGCGGCGTGTCGGGTGCGATGTTCGCGTCGTTCCAGGGATTCGTGTCGCCCGAGAGCTTCGTGCTGATGGAATCGGTCGTGATCGTCGCGATGGTCGTGCTGGGCGGCATGGGCCACGTGCCCGGCGTGATCCTGGGCGCGATCCTGCTGTACGCCATACCGGAAGTTCTGCGCTTCGTCGCCAAGCCCGCGCAGGAACTCCTGTTCGGCACGGAACTGGTCGCACCCGAGGCGCTGCGGATGCTGCTCTTCGGCCTGGCGATGGTGGTGATCATGCTGTACCGGCCGTCCGGACTGTGGCCCTCGCCGCGGCACGGCGACAAGCCGGCGCGGGCCGCGGATTCCGCTGGAGGCGGTGCGTGAGCCAGGACGCGATCCTTTCGGTGAAAGGCGTCAACAAACGGTTCGGCGGCCTGCAGGCGCTGTCCGACGTCGGCCTCGAGATCGGACGCGGCCAGATCTACGGCCTGATCGGCCCCAACGGCGCGGGCAAGACCACGTTCTTCAACGTGATCACCGGGCTGTACACGCCCGACACCGGCAGCTTCGTGCTCGACGGCATGCCCTACGAACCGACGGCGGTGCACAAGGTCGCCGAGGCCGGCATCGCGCGCACGTTCCAGAACATCCGCCTGTTCGGGGAGATGACCGCACTCGAGAACGTGATGGTCGGACGGCACGTGCGCACGCGCAGCGGGGTCTGGGGCGCCGTATTCAAGACCCGCTTCGAGCGCGGCGAGGAAGCCGCGATCCGCCGCCGTGCGATGGAACTCCTCGAATACGTGGGCATCCCGGGCTACGCCGACTTTCCCGCCCGCACGCTGTCCTACGGTGACCAGCGTCGGTTGGAGATCGCGCGCGCGCTGGCGACCGAGCCCAAGCTGCTCGCGCTGGACGAGCCGGCCGCCGGCATGAACGCGACCGAGAAACTCGGCCTGCGCTCTCTGCTCGAGCACATCCGCAACGACGGCCGGACGATTCTTCTGATCGAGCACGACGTGAAGCTGGTGATGGGCCTGTGCAACCAGGTGACGGTGCTGGACTACGGCAAGCAGATCGCGCAGGGGCTGCCGCACGACGTCCAGCGCAACCAGGCCGTGATCGAGGCGTACCTCGGAGGCGGCCATGGCTGATCCGATCCTGCAGATCCGCGGGCTGCAGGTCGCCTACGGCGGCATCCAGGCGGTCAAGGGCATCGACCTCGAAGTGCGCGAAGGCGAGCTGGTGGCTCTGATCGGCGCCAATGGCGCCGGCAAGACCACCACCTTGAAGGCGGTGACCGGCACCCAGGCCTGGGCGGCGGGCGACGTGCTCTATCGCGGCGCCTCGATCCGCGGCGTCGGATCGCACGCGCTGGTCGGTCGCGGACTGGCGATGGTGCCCGAGGGCCGCGGTGTGTTCGCGCGCATGAGCATCGTCGAAAACCTGCTGATGGGCGCATTCACGCGCAACGACAAGGCCGGCATCGAGCAGGACGTCGAGCGCATGTTCGGGATCTTCCCTCGACTGAAGGAACGCGCCACGCAGCTGGCCGGCACGATGTCGGGCGGCGAGCAGCAGATGCTGGCGATGGCGCGCGCGCTGATGTCCCAGCCGAAACTGCTGCTGCTCGACGAACCCTCGATGGGCCTGTCGCCGATCATGGTCGACAAGATCTTCGAGGTGGTGCGAAGCGTGTCGGCGCAGGGCACGACGATCCTGCTGGTCGAGCAGAACGCGAAGCTCGCGCTGCAGGCCGCGCACCGCGCCTACGTGATGGAGTCGGGCCTGATGACCCTCAGCGGCGAAGCGAGCTCGATGCTGGACGACCCGAAAGTGCGCGCCGCGTACCTCGGCGAGGAGAGCTGAGCGCTCAGGCCAGGCCGAGTTTGGCCGCCAGTCCGATGCGCTGCAGCTTGCCGGTCGCCCCCTTCGGGATCTCGTCGAGGAACAGAACCTTTCGCGGCACCTTGAAGTCGGCGAGCCGCTCGGCGACGAACGCGCGCAATTCCTTCTCGGTCAGCGCGGCGCCTTCGCGCAGCACGACCGCCGCAGCCACCTCCTCGCCCAGCTTGTCGTGCGGGATCGCGAACGTCACCACCTGCGCCACCGCCGGGTGATCCATCAGAACTTCGTCGACCTCGCGCGGCGACACCTTTTCGCCGCCGCGGTTGATGATCTCCTTGAGCCGGCCGGTGATCGTCACGTAACCATCGGCGTCCATCACGCCCTGGTCGCCGGTTCGGAACCAGCCGTTGGTGAACGCCTCGGCATTGGCCTTGGGGTTGTTCTCGTAGCCGCGCGTCACGTTCTCGCCGCGGATCACGATCTCGCCGGTCTCGCCGGCGGACAGCAGCTTGCCCTGCTCGTCCATGATCGCCACCTCGGGGCCGGCGGCGATGCCCACAGTGCCCGGCTTGCGCACCGCCGGCGGCAGCGGATTGGCGGCCATCTGGTGCGCGGCCTCGGTCATGCCGTAGGACTCGACCAGCGGCGCGCCGAACGTTTCCTCGATCTCGCGGATCACCTGGGTCGGCATCGCCGACGACGACGAGCGGATGAAGCGCAGCGGGTTGGCCTCGATCACCGCGCGATTGTTGGCGGCGCGCGCGAGGATCGTCTGGTGCATCGTCGGCACCGCCGTGTACCAGGTCGGGCGCGCCTCCTCCATCCAGCGCGAAGAACTTCAGCGCGTTGAAGCCCGGCGTGCAGCAGACCTGCCCGCCCGCCGACAGCGGCGCGAGAATGCCCGCGATCAGCCCGTGGATGTGGAACAGCGGCATGATGTTCAGCCCGCGGTCGGCCGCGCTCAGCGACAGGAAGCCGCGGATGTTGCGCGCGGACGCGCAGACGTTGGCCTGCGACAGCGGCACGATCTTCGGCCGCGACGTGGTGCCCGAGGTGTGCAGCACCAGGGCGACGTCGTCGGGCTGCGCCGGGCCCGGGTTGGCCGCCTGCGCCGGGGCGGCGCCCGAAGTGTCGACGCAGCGCGAAGCGCGCCGGCGCCGCGCTCGGCGTGCGGCTGCAGCTCGACGATGCGCACGCCCAGCCGGCGCGCCACCTCGATCGCCGGCGAGGTGCTGCCGGTCTCGACGATCAGTCCGCGCGCGTTCAGGTCCGACAGGTAGAACTCGAACTCGTCGGCACGGTATGCCGGGTTGAGCGGCGCCGAGCTGGCGTACGCCGCCACCGCGATGAAGGCGGTCGCCATCTCGGGCCCGTTCGGCAGCACGATCGCGACGCGATCGCCGCGGCCGATTCCCATCGCGTTCAACGTCGCGACCGGTCCCGGCGACCAGCTCCCGCAGGCCGGCATAGGTGAGCGGCACGGCGCCGGGGGCGCTCAATGCCGGCGCCGCGTCGGCGCCATTGGAGAGGAGGTCGGTCAGGGTGCGTTGCGGGGTCATCGTCGGTCCTGCACTCGGTTGAATCGATTCGGGATGGGATGCTCTGGCGGGCCCGTCCCGCGGAGCTCAGGCGTCGCGCGGCCGGATCTCCAGGCGTCCGGCCTGCTGGTCCAGGGTATGCGCGAGCAGCGCCGCGCAGGCGTGGATCGCGTCGATGCGCGGCGTATCGGTGCCGGTCATGCGCGCCAGCTCGACCACCGAGCCCAGCAGCGCGTCGAGCTCCAGCGCCCGGCCGCGCTCGACGTCCTGCAGCATCGAGGTCTTGTGCTCGCCGACCGCTTCGGCCCCGGCGATGCGCTTGTCGAGCGAGATGCGAAAGCGCACGCCGAGCTTCTCGGCCACGGTCTGCGCCTCGCGCATCATGCCCTCGGCCAGCGCGCGGGTCAGTGGAAACCGGCAGATCTGCGCCAGCGTCGCGTGGGTCAAAGCACTGACCGGGTTGAACGTCAGGTTGCCCCACAGCTTCAGCCAGATCTCGCTGCGCAGGTCGGTCGACACCGGCGCCTTGAACCCCGCGCGGGTGAGCGCCTCGGACAGGCGCAGCGCACGCGGCGATTTCGTGTTGTCGGGCTCGCCGAGCGAGAACCGGTTGCCCTCGATCACCTTGACCACGCCGGGCGCGATCAGCTCCGAAGCCGGATACACGACCGAACCGATCACGCGGTCGTTGTCGATGTGCGCGGCGATCGCACCGTCCGGGTCGACCGACGTGACAGCGCGGCCGTCGTACTCGCCGCCGAGGCGGTGGAAGTACCACCAGGGGACGCCGTTCTGCATCGTGACCAGTGCGGTGTCGGCGCCGAACAGCGCCGGCAGGTCGGCGGCCACGGCCCCCACCTGATGAGCCTTCAATGTCAGCAGCACGTAGTCCTGCGGACCGGCCTCGGCCATCGACTGCACCGCGCGCACCGACGCGACCGTGTGCTCCGCGCCATCCTCCTCGATCAGGCGGATGCCGGATGCGCGCAGCGCCGCAAGATTCGGGCCCGCGCGCGACGAACGTGACGTCCTCGCCCGCCAGCGCAAGGCGCGCGCCCAGGTAGCCGCCGATGGCACCGGCACCGACCACCGCGATCTTCATGGCGTCACCGCATCGGCAGCCGACGTGAACGCATCCGCGAAGAACTCGCTTTCCGGCAGCCCGCACGCGGCAACGAAATCGCGCCTTGCCGACTCGACCACGATCGGTGCGCCGCAGGCGTAGACCTGGTGACGCGACAGGTCGGCGAAGTCGGCGACCACCGCACGGTGCACGAAACCGGTACGTCCGGTCCAGCCGTCCTCGGGCAGCGCATCGGACACCACCGGCACGTAGCGGAACCCGGGCAGCTCGCGCGCCCACTGCTCGCACAGCGCGTTCAGGTACAGGTCGGCCGGACGGCGCCCGCCCCAGTACAGCGTCATGGGCCGCACGATTCCCTTGTGGATCGCGTGCTCGATCACGGCCTTGATCGGTGCGAAGCCCGTGCCGCTGGCCAGCAGCACCATCGGCTTGTCGCTGTCCTCGCGCAGGAAGAACGTGCCCATCGGCCCTTCGATGCGCAGGATGTCGCGCTCTTTCAGCGCCGGCTGCACCGCGCCGAACACCGTGTCGGTGAACTTGCCGCCCGGCATGTGCCGGATGTGGAGCTCGAGCTGTTCGGCGTTGTGCGGCGCGCAGGCCATCGAGTAGCTGCGTCGCGAACCGTCGCGCAGGATCAGCTCGACGTACTGGCCGGCGAGGTACTGCAGGCGCTCGTTGGCCGGCAATTGCAGCCGGATCACGACGACGTCCGCCGCCACCCGCGCGATCGAGGAAACCCGCACCGGCATCTTGCGGATCGGGATGTCGCCGGCGGCCGCGACCACGCGCGCCTCGATCACCAGGTCGGACTGCGCACGCGCGCAACAGATCAGCGCCATGCCCCGCACCGCCTCCTCGCTGCGCAGCGCGCCGGCGGAGTGCGCCCCCTGCTCGATCAGGCCCTCGGTGACCCGCGCCTTGCAGGACCCGCACGCGCCGTTCTTGCATCCGTAGGGCAGGACCACCCCCTGGCGCAGCGCGGCATCGAGGATCGCCTCGTCCGCGTCGACCGTGAATTGCTTGCCGCTGGGCTGGACAGTGACGGTGAAGCTCATAATCCGGGGCCAGATGAAGATAAACGCACATTATCGCTCGTTGCCGCGGCGCTTTCGCCGCGCGACCGTGCTGCTGGTGGGTTGCGGCGACGTCGGCGGACGAATCGGAACGCTGCTGGGGCGCCATGGCCGCGACCGGCTGCGCGTGATCGGCACGGCGCGCGGCGACGCGCAAGCGGCGCGGCTGCGCGAACTCGGCATCGTCGCGCTGCGCGCCGATCTCGACGACCGTCGCTCGCTCGGCCGCCTGCGCCCCTTTGCCCGCTGGATGATCGACCTCGCGCCGCCGCCGAACAGCGGCACCACGGACCCGCGCTCCGCGCGGCTGATCGCGGCGCTGACTGCCGCGCCGCGCCGCGCCGGCACATCCGGGCGGATGGCAGGATCGCCCTTCCTCGCCGCGTCCGATCGCGGCCGCTGGGTCTACGTCAGCACCACCGGGGTCTACGGCGACTGCGGCGGCGCCCGCTTCGACGAAACACGGCCGGTGCGCCCCGCCAACGCCCGCGCCATGCGGCGGGTCGATGCCGAGCGCAGGTTCCGCACGCCGGCCGCGTGGCACAGCGCCACCGCATCGATCCTGCGCGTGCCCGGCATCTACGGCCACGACCGCCTGCCGATCGAACGATTGCACAAGGGACTGCCTGCCCTGGCGCCAGAAGAGGACGTGTTCACCAACCACATCCACGCCGACGATCTCGCCCGCATCGCCTGGCACGCGCTGCTGCGCGGCCGCGCCGGCCGCGTGGTGCACGCGGTCGACGACAGCGACCTGCGGATGGGCGACTACTTCGACCGCGTCGCCGATGCGTTCGGGCTGCCGCGCCCCCCGCGCGTCAGCCGTCGGGAACTCCAGTCCCTCGTGACCCCGATGATGCTGTCGTTCATGAGCGAGTCGCGCCGACTGACGAACACGCGGTTGAAGCGTGAACTGCGGGTGCGGCTGCGCTTCCCGGATGTGGATGCGACATTGAGGGATTACATTTCGCGAGGCGGGGCGCGCGACAGGACGCCACGCGGTTAGTGCGGTCCCGGCTGCCCGCGCGCTGGGTATGCGGCCCCTCCTTCCAAATTCCCACCGAATGCTGATAAACTCCTCGGCTTCGCTGATGTAGCTCAGTTGGTAGAGCAACTGATTCGTAATCAGTAGGTCGGAGGTTCGACTCCTCTCATCAGCACCAATTGAATCAGGCGAAAAATCAAGGGGTTAGCTCTCGCAAGGAGCTGACCCCTTGTCTATTCCGAGGGCCCTGCCTGACTGGCGCATGGCGCCCCCCCTTCGTCGGAATCAACGTCCGATTCGGCTGAATTCATGAGCCGACGAAGGTCCGAGTTCGACGCGAAACGGACTGTCGGGAAATCTGACAGGGCTTCCGTTCCCGACGCGTAGCCGACCTTCGCCGGGTGCACGGAGAACGCGGACTGACTATCGACCCTTCCTATCCTTCACGACCTCAAGTCCAAGGGTAATCCCCCCGTTATGCACGGGGCGCAGAAGTAGAGACTACGCGGCCATGGCCAGCCGCTGATTCGGAGTAAAGCCGCCCAAGGCCATGTTCGGGCGCTCGTTGTTGTACTCCCACATCCACTCGGTCGCGTGCATGCGCACGCGTTCGAGATCCGACCAGTAGTACTGGCTGAGCCACTCGTAGCGCACAGTGCGGTTGAACCGCTCGACGTACGCGTTCTGCTGCGGCTTGCCTGGCTGAATGTATTCGATCCGTATCGACTCGCGTTTGGCCCAGGACCGCATCGCATCGCTGATGTACTCCGGGCCATTGTCGCAGCGAATCGCTCTGGGCTTGCCGCGCCACGATATCAGCTGCCCAAGCGAGCGGATCACACGCTCCGAAGGCAGCGAGAAATCGACCTCGATGCTCAGCGCCTCGCGATTGAAATCATCGAGCACGTTCAGCAGCCGGAAGGAGCGCCCGTCCTCGAGCTGGTCGTGCATGAAATCCATCGACCACACTTCGTTGATCCCTCCCGGCACCGTCAAAGGCTCGGGCTTCTCGCGCACCAGCCGCTTGCGCGGCTTGATGCGCAGGTTCAGCTCCAGCTCCCTGTAGATCCGGTACACGCGCTTGTGGTTCCAGCCGAAGCCCTTGACGTTTCGCAGGTACAGAAAGCACAGCCCGAAACCCCAATTGCGGTGGTTGTCGGTCAACCTCAACAGCCACTGCGCGATCTCCTCGTTCTCGGCCTTCGCGTGCGCTTCGTATCGGTAGCATGACTGGCTCACCCCGAATGCTTCGCACGCCAGTCGGATCGACAGGCCGCGTTCCGATACTGCTCGTCGGGCCATCTCGCGTCGGCGAGATGGCCTCACCACTTTTTTGCCAGCGCCTCCGCGACCACCTCGGCCTTGAGCTTCTCCTCGACGTACATCTTGCGCAGCCGCCGGTTCTCCTCCTCGAGTTCCTTGAGCCGCGCCATCATCGAGACGTCCATGCCGCCGAACTTCGCTCGCCACTTGTAGAACGTCGCCGTGCTCACGCCGAGTTCGCGGCATAGCTCCGGCACCGCCAAGCCCGCCTCCACGCGCCGCAGCGCCTCCATGATCTGGCTATCGCTGAACCTGGACTTCTTCATCGGTAGAACCCTTCCCCTTGGGAAAAATTCTACTTCTCACGCCCTCGGATTTCCGGGGGGATTACCGGATCAATTCACTGTAAGAAACTCAGACAATGAGCCCGCTTCGCGCTGCATCTACCGGCGCCCCATTTACCGCTCCAGGCTCGCTTGAACTTCCGCAGGCAGGATCAGCGATCGTTCCCTCGACGCTGTTCGGGCCACCTTGCGGCCGACTGCAAAGGTGGCCGCCTGTTCTTCCGGCGGCCGCTTTGTGCCGACCCCGGACTGTCGCCGCTCTACTCGGTCCGCTCACGGCTCATTTAGCTGATGTCCCAGGAAGTGGTGTAAGTCTTTCGCTGTGCGGCAAGGCGCGGAGGGCGTAGCCCGAAGCGGCTTGCCGCGCAGCGGCGGCCGTCCCGTTCGGGGCGGCCATCGTGAATCCGGATAAGGTTGAGGTGCGACCCACCAACCCTTGTCCAAAGGAAAACACGATGACCACCGCCACTATGGCACTTGCCGAGCTCGCCGAGAAGGGAGCCGACATCGACGTGCTGCGCCAGATGGTGCAGTTCATGGCCCAGCGCCTGATGGAGCTCGACGTCGAAGCCCGCTGCGGCGCCGGCTACGACGAGAAGACGTCCGAGCGACTGAACAGCCGCAACGGCTACCGCGATCGAGCCTGGGACACGCGCGCCGGCAGCGTCGAGCTGAAGATCCCGAAGCTGCGCCAGGGCAGCTACTTCCCGGAGTTCCTGGAGCCGCGGCGCACCGCCGAGAAGGCGCTCACCGCGGTGATCCAGGAAGCCTACGTGCAGGGCATCTCCACCCGCTCGGTGGACGAGCTGGTCAAGGCGCTGGGCATGAGCGGCGTCTCCAAGAGCCAGGTCAGCCGGCTGTGCGGCGAGCTCGACGAGCGCGTCGGGGCGTTCCTGAACCGCCCGATCGAGGGCGACTGGCCGTACCTGTGGATCGACGCCACCTACGTCAAGACCCGGGAGGCCGGGCGCATCGTGAGTGTGGCGGTGATAGTGGCGGTCGGCGTGAACACCGACGGCCAGCGCGAGGTGCTCGGGCTGAAGGTCGGCGCCAGCGAGGCCGAGCCGTTCTGGACCGAGTTCCTGCGCAGCCTGAACCGTCGTGGCCTGCGCGGCGTGAAGCTCGTGATCAGCGACAGCCACGAGGGCATCAAGGCGGCGGTCTCGAAGGTCCTGAAGGCCACCTGGCAGCGCTGCCGGGTGCACTTCATGCGCAACGCCCTGGCGCATGCCGGCAAGACGCAGCGGCGCATGGTCTCGGCGGCCATCGGCACCGTCTTCGTCCAGGAATCGGCCGACGCGGCGCGCACGCAGTGGCGATCCGTGGCCGATCAGCTGCGCGGCAAGTTCCCCAAGCTCGGCGCGCTGATGGACGAGGCCGAGAACGACGTGCTGGCCTTCATGACCTTCCCGCGGGCGCACTGGACGCAGATCTACAGCACCAATCCTCTGGAGCGGCTGAACGCCGAGATCAAGCGACGCACGAACGTCGTGGGCATCTTCCCCAACGACGCGTCGATCACACGGCTGGTCGGCGCGATGATGCTGGAGCAGAACGACGAGTGGTCGCTGAACCGGCGCTACATGCAGCTTGAAGGGCTGCAAACGCTCAGCGATACTGTCCCGACTCGGCTGGCCGCTGTGGCTCGCTGAGTACCGCGCATCTCAGCCCGTCCGGGCTGTGGACTTACACCACGCGCGGGACACGACCCTCATTTACGGGTACCCCACCTGCTCACGCAGCGCCCGCCGCCACACTAGCACCAGCTTTGCGCGGCCGCCCTGGCAGCAGTTGATCGACGCCCCGACCTTGCCTTCAGCGGCCCGCGTTCCAGTCGACTGTGCATTGGTTCACGGAACCCCTAACGCCCGCGCCGATCCGCCAAGTACTTCACATCGCCACTCCGACCGCAGCAGTAAGGTCGCACCGGTGATTTACCGGAGAGCACGACAGTGCACAGGAGTTCGACTTGAAAACGCGGCTGTTCACAACGATGTTCACGGCGCTGGTCGTCGTGCCGACGGTCGCGCTCGCGGGCCCGATCGGATCAGGTTCGGAGTGGAGCTCGGAATGGGGCTCACGCAAGGATTCCCAAAGGGGGGCGCTGCGGGACTCGCCCAGGAACTTCGCGACGCTCTCCGACGACGATGCGCCGGAAATCCCCCGCAACAGGCGTGACGCGACCACTCCCGCGACGCCGCCCGCAGCGCCCGCGCCGACGAGAGTGCGGACTGCGCCCAGGGATCCGTCGGAGGCCGCGGCCAGAGCGGCGACGGTACGGACCGCACCCAAGATTCAACGCGTGTCCACGCCCCGAGTAACCAAGGTGGCTGCGGCTCCGCCGGTTGGGGCCGAGACGCCGAGGCTGACGCGGGCCAATCCCTACCGGCTCCAACGGCAGAACCGTTATGCGTCGGCACCGGGAACCACGGGCCAGGGAGCCAATGGCGTGCCGGCGGGCGGCGTTGACGGTGACGCCGGAAGTCCAGGCGCCTCCGGCGGGTCTGCCAGTTCAGGTGGGTCCGGTGGGTCCGGCGGGTCCGGCGGTTCCGGCGGTTCCGGCGGTTCCGGCGGTTCCGGCGGTTCCGGCGGTTCCGGCGGTTCCGGCGGTTCCGGCGGTTCCGGCGGTTCCGGCGGTTCCGGCGGTTCCGGCGGTTCCGGTGGGGCCGGTGGGGCCGGTGGGTTCGCCGGTTCCGCAGGATTCAGTGGGTCGAACGCGTCGGGAGGCCCGGGCGGTTCTAACGGCTCAGGCGGCTCAGGCGGCTTAGGCGGATCCAGTGGATCCGGAGGCTCCGAGGGTTCCGGCGGCTCCGCTGATTCTGATTCTGATGGCTCCGGTGGCTCCGAGCCCCCCGGTGGATCCGACGGCCTCGCCCGCTTTGGCGGGCCCGACAACGACGCAGGCTCGGGCGGCGCCGGTGGCTCCGAAGGCGCCGGTGGCTCCGAAGGATCCGGCGGCTCGGGCGGTGCCGGCGCTTATGCGTTCGTTCCACCACCGGAACCGAGCGGATTCACCCCCATCGCGTTCAGCGGCCCGACACCGGAGCAGGTGAACGGCCAGGTCCCGGAACCCGGCACGCTTGCCCTCCTTGCGTTCGGCCTGGCAGGCGTCGCAGCATCCCGCCGCGCGAGACGCTGAGCGGGTTCCCAAGCCAACCACGCGACCCCGCTTCGGCGGGGTTCGTCTTTGCAGCACGCGCCGTAACAACCGCGCACAACCGAACGGCCTTCGCCGAACAGGATGGTCGGCGCCATCGCCGAGCCCGCGACCGCTGTGCTCCGCGCGCGGCCTCCGGATCCGGGTTCCGTCATATTCTCCGTACAGCACCCTGCTTCGCGCGCGGCCCGATCGGGCTGCGCCCGGGATCGCCCCGGTCGCACTGCGAAGTCTGGTGGAACGCAGACGAAACGACGGAGACCCATGCCATGCCGGCCATCGCCTACCAATACCCCGACGAAGTCCGCGCCGTTCGCGACGGCCTCGACCGTTTCCTCAAGACCGAGGTCGTGGCGCGCCACGAGAAGCACGCTGCGCTGCTCGACGACGAGCGCCGCCTGTTCACCGACGACGGCCGCTATCACCCCGACGCACTGGCGCTGATCCGCGAGGTCCGCATTGCCGCGGCGAAGGCCGGCTACTACACGATGTGCGTGCCGAAGGACCTCGGCGGCCAGGGGCTGGGCAACGTCGCCTGGTTCGGTGCCTGGGAGCGCATCTTCCACACCTGTTCGGACCACCACTGGCTTGGCCACTACGTGATCAGTCACTGGGCCTTCGGTCCCAGCGCAGTGCTGCACCAGCTGACCCCGCAGGCGCGCGAGACCATCCTGCCGGGCATGATGACCGGCCACGAGAGCATGTGCTTCGGCATGTCGGAGCCGGGCGCGGGCTCGGACGCGATGATGATGAAGACGCGCGCGGTGCCCGAAGGCGACGGCTGGCGGCTGACCGGCAGCAAGATCTGGACGACCAACAGCCCCTACGCCGACTACTGCATCGTGTTCGCGATCACCGACCCCGATCGGGCGGCGCAGCGCCGCGGCGGCATCAGTGCCTTCCTGGTGCCGACCGGCGCGCACGGATTCGTCGTCGAACGCGTGATCCGAATGTGGGGCAGCACCGGCGGCAACGAGGCCGAGCTGCGCCTCGACGCCGTGAGGGTCGAGCCGCACCAGTTGGTCGGACGACTGCACGAAGGCTTCGCGATCGCGATGCTTGGCGTCAATCTGGGCCGCCTGTACAACTCGGCGCGCGCGGTCGGCACCGGCCGCTGGGCGCTGGAACAGGCGTTCCGGTACTGCCAGATCCGCGAGGCCTTCGGCAGTCCGATCGCCGAGTACCAGGGCGTCACCTTCCCGCTGGCCGAATCGGCGATGCAGATCCACGCCGCGCACCTGATGTGCCTGAACACGGCACAACTGCTCGACCGCGGGCTGCCCGCGCGCAAGGAGGTGTCGATGATGAAGGCCTTCGCGACACAGGCAGGCGCGCTCGCCGTCGACCGCGCGATCCAGGCGCACGGGGCGATCGGCATGACCAACGAGCTCGGCCTCACCGAGGCGTACAAGTCGCTGCGCAAGGTCAACATCGCCGACGGCACCAACGAGATCCTGCGGCGCACGATCGCCAAGGAGATGCTGAGCGGCGACATGGATCTCTGAGGGGCAGCAGGAACTTCGAGCGGCGACAGGATCTCTAAGCGGCGCCGGAACGCCGCCTTCGCGTTGAGGCACAATCGTCGCACCGATCAGACCCGGCTGCCGCGCCCCGCGACGCGGATGAAGCCGCGGCCGGACGACCCACCGATGGAGACCCCATGGCCCTGAAGATCTACGGCATCGGCGCATCGCGCGCCGCCCGCCCCCTCTGGCTGCTCGAAGAACTCGGCGTTCCCTACGAGCACGTGTCGCAGACCTACGTCGGCGGCGCCACGCGCACGCCGGAGTTCCTGGCGCTGAACCCGAACGGGCACATCCCGGTGCTCGACGACGACGGCATCGTCGTCTGGGAGTCGATGGCGACGACGCTGTACCTGACGCGCAAGTTCGGCGGCCCGCTGGCCCCGGCGAACCTCGCCGAGGAGGCCGAGGTGCTGCGCTGGACGTTCTGGGTCGTGACCGAGTGCGAGAAGGATGCGCTGACGGTGCTGATGCACCGCGTGGCGATGCCGGCCGACAAGCGCGACGCCGCGCAGGCCGAACAGGCCGAGAAGCGCCTCGCGGTGCCTTTCGCGGTCCTGAACGCGCATCTGGCCAGGCGCCCCTACATCGCCGGCGATCGCTTCACCGTCGCCGACGTCAACGTCGCGTCGGTGCTGGCGTGGACGCAGGCTTCGCGCGCGCTGATGGAACAGTTCCCGCAGGTGGCGGACTGGCTCGAGCGCTGCCTCGACCGGCCGGCACAGCAGAAGGTTCGTCAGCTGGCGAAATCGGGGCGCTGACCGGTTCGCGCATCACGCCCGCGATCAGAGGAGATTTCCCATGTCGATGTACCACGAAGGCCAGCGCGCACTTCAGGACCGTTTCGACGGCCGCCGCCTGTCCGACGTGCTCGAAGAGCACCGCCGGCACGACAGCTTCACCGAGAACGACGCCGCGATGATCCGCGAGGCGCCGTTCTTCTTTCTGGCGACCGCGCACGGCGACTCGGTCGACTGCTCGATCAAGGGTGGCAATCCGGGCTTCGTTCGCATCACCGGACCGGGCACCCTGGAGTTTCCGGACTACGACGGCAACTCGATGTTCCGCAGCCTCGGCAACATCCTGCGCAGCCCCGCGGTCGGCCTGCTGTTCGTGCGCTTCGACGGCACGTCGACCAAGCTGCGCATCAACGGACGCGCCGAGATCGTCGACGACCCGGCGGTGATCGCGACGCACCATGGCGCCAAACTGGTCGTGCGCGTGACCGCGCAGCACATCTACCCGAACTGCCCGCGCTACGTGCCGGAGATGCTCACCGAGCAGTTGTCGAAGTACACGCCCGAGCCGGGGTATGCGGCACCGCCGCCGCAGTGGAAGAGCCGCGACTACCTCCAGGCGGCGCTGCCGGCCGACTGGAAGAAGTGGCACGAGTGACGCGTCATCGTCGTGTGACCACGACGGCACGAACGGTGCGCATGGCGCGAACGATGTGACGATAGAAGGGGCGAACACATGACGAACACTGCCGAGACGGGCGCGCCCCCCCGCCGCCCACCCGCGCGGATCGACGGCCCTTCGGCCTGGACCGGCCCGGAGATGCGCGCGCATCCCGAACGCTGGCTGCTGCAGTTGCAGGACGACGACCTGCGCGAGATCGACGACGCGATTCGCCGCGTGCAGGCCAGCGGCCTCGAACTCGCGGACATCACGCCCGCCACCTTCGCCCTGCCCCGCCTGGCCGGCAAGCTGCAGGGCGTGCTCGACCGGCTGCTGGAAGGCTGCGGCTTCACGCTGATCCGCGGTTTTCAGGTCCAGCGCTACTCGCTCGAACAGGCCGCGATCGCCTACCTGGGCATCGGCGCGCACCTGGGCGGCTTCCGCTCGCAGAACGCGAAGGGGCACCTGCTCGGACACGTCACCGACCTCGGCGCGGACATCACGAAACCGACGACGCGCTACTACCAGACCAATCGCGGGCTCGAGTTCCACACCGACTCGTGCGACATCGTCGGGCTGATCTGCCTGCGCACGTCGAAGTCCGGCGGCGAGAGCCGGATCGTCAGCTCGGTGACCTTGTACAACACGATGCGTGCGCGCCATCCGGAGCTGTGCGAGCAGCTCTTCCATGCGTTCCCCACCGACCGGCGCGGCGAGATCCCGGAAGGTCAGCTGCCGTGGTTCGACGTGCCGGTGTTCAACTGGCACGACGGGCGCCTGACGACGATCTACGTCGGCCAGTACATCCGATCGGCGCAGCAGAATTTCCCGCAGGCGCGGCGGCTGACCGTGCTCGAGGTCGAAGCGCTCGACACCTTCGATGCGCTCACCAACGACGAGGCGCTGAACCTGAAGATGGAATTCGCGCCCGGCGACATGCAGTTCCTGCACAACCACCAGGTGCTGCACGCGCGCACCGACTTCGAGGACTGGCCAGAACCGGAGCGCCGACGCCACCTGCTGCGGCTGTGGCTGGCGCCGCGGGCCGGACGCGCGCTGCCGCCCGCGTTCGCGGCACGCTACGGTGATCTGACTCCGGGCCACCGCGGCGGCATCATCACCCGCGAGACGCGGCTGAAGTTCACGCTGGTGCCGGAGTAGGCACGGCCCGAGACGCCCAGCCCGAAACGCTTCAGCCCGACGCGCTAGCCCGAGACACTCAACCCGGGATGCGCACCGGCAGCGACGTATAGCCGTGCACGAAGTTCGAGAACGTGCGCTGCGGAGTACCGGCCAGCTCGATCACCGGGAAGCGCGGCAGGATCTCTTCCCACAGGATCCGCAGCTGCAGCTCGGCCAGCCGGTTGCCGACGCAGCGATGGACGCCGAAGCCGAACGACAGATGCTGACGGGGCCGGGCACGGTCGACGATGAACTCGTCCGGCCGCTCGATCGCCGCTTCGTCGCGGTTGCCCGACACGTACCACATCACCACCTTGTCGCCCTTGCGGATGGTCTTGCCGCCGAGTTCGGTGTCCCGCGTGGCCGTGCGCCGCATGTGCAGCACCGGCGTCTGCCAGCGGATGATCTCCGGCACCAGGCTGGAGATCAGCGCCGGGTCGTCGCGCACTTTCCGCCATTCGTCCGGGTGCGCGATCATCGCGTGCAGTCCGCCGGACATCGAATTGCGCGTCGTGTCGTTGCCGCCCACGATCAGCAGCATCACGTTGCCGAGGAACTCGCGCGGCGGCATGTTCCCGAGTCGCTTCGCCATGCGCCAGCATCGAGATCAGGTCGTTGCGCGGCGGCAGCTGTCGCCCGTTCGTCGAACAGCCGCTTGAAGTACGCCGCCGCCTGCAGCAGGATCGCGTAGCGCTTCTCCTCGGTGTCGATCGGCCCGCCCGACTCGAGATCCGCCGTTGCCGCGTCCGACCAGTAGGTGAGCAGGTGGCGGTCCTCGAACGGAAAGTCGAACAGCGTCGCCAGCATCCGCGTCGTCAGCTCGATCGACACGCGGGTCGACCCAGTCGAACACTTCGTTGCGCGGCAGGCCGTCGAGCACCTCGCGGGTGCGCTCGCGGATCAGCGACTCCATCTCGAGCAGGTTCGCCGGCGCCACGATCGGGCTGACGGTCTTGCGCTGCTCGTCGTGCCGGGGCGGGTCCATCCGGATGAAGTTGACCGTGACGTTCTCTTTCGGCGCGTCGCGGATCTGGATGCCGCCCATCGTGTAGTCCGACGAGAACGTCTGCCAGTCGACGTCGACCTGCACGATGTCCTTGTACCGGGTCACCGACCAGTACGGACCGAAGCGGCTGTCGGCGCAGTAATGCACCGGATCCTCGCGGCGCAGCCGTGCGAAGTACGGCGCGTGCGCGTGGTCGCGGTACAGGCGAGGATCGCTGACGTCGATGCGGTCCAGCGCGACATCGCCGGCCGGCAGCCGCGCTGCCGGGTCGGCGACGACACCCTGCGTCACGGAGCCGCCTCTACTGATCGAACACGATCACGTTGCGCGCCACGCCGCCCTTCTTCAGCGCGTCGAAGCCCTCGTTGATCTGCGCCGAGCTTCAGGCGGCCGGACACGAGGTCGTCGAGGTGCAGCTTGCCCTGCTGGTAGAAGTCGATCAGGCGCGGCATGTCGACGCGGAATCGGTTCGACCCCATCATCGAGCCTTGAATGCGGCGCTCCCGCAGGAAATCCGGGCCGTGCAACTCGATCTTGGTGCCGATCGGGATCATGCCGATGATGGTCGCGGCACCGCCGGGACGCAGGATCCCGAAGCACAGCTCGGTCGTCTGCTTCAGGCCGATGCACTCGAACGAGTAGTGCACGCCGCCGCCGGTCATCTCGATCACCTGCTTGGCGGTGTCGTCGGTCGCGAGCACGCCGTCGGTGGCGCCGAACTTCTTCGCCAGCTCGAGCTTGCCCGGATCCTTGTCGATCGCGATGACACGGCCGGCACCCGCGATCTGCGCGCCGTTGATCGCCGACAGCCCGATGCCGCCACAGCCCACCACCGCGACGGTGGACCCGGCTCGACTTTTGCCGTGTGGACAATCGCGCCGTAGCCTGTGATCACGCCGCAGCCGATCAAAGCGGCGAGGTCCAGCGGCATGTCGGGCGTGACCTTCACCAGCGCGTGCTCGTGCACCAGCATCTGCTCGGCGAACGAGGACAGGTTCAGGTACTGGTTCAGGTGCTGGCCCTTCCAGCGCAGACGCTTGGCCTTGCCCGGCAGCATCTTCACTTCGGTGGTCTGGCAGATCGACATGTGCCCGGTCAGACAGAACTCGCAGTGGCCGCAGAACACCGACAGGCAGGTGATCACGTGGTCGCCCGGCTTCACGTAGGTGACGTCGCTGCCGACCGCCTCGACGATGCCGGCGGACTCGTGACCGAGCACGGCCGGCGTCGGCGTCGGGTACTTGCCTTCGATGAAATGCAGGTCGCTGTGGCACAGTCCCGCGGCCGACGTGCGGATCAGCACCTCGCGCGGGCCGGGCTTGTCGATCTCGATGTCCTCGATCGTCTGCGGCTGGTTCGGTGCGTGAAAGACGGCTGCCTTCATTGTGTCTCCTGATGATTGTCGTCGAATCGGTCCCGCCGAGACGCTCAGCCCGGGATCCGCACCGGCAGCGAGGTCCAGCCGTGCACGAAATTCGAGAACGCGCGCTCGGGCTTGCCGACCAGTTCGATCACCGGGAAGCGCTTCAGGATCTCCTCCCACAGGATCTTCAGCTGCAGCTCCGCCAGGCGGTTGCCGACGCAGCGGTGGATGCCGAAGCCGAACGAGATGTGCTGACGCGGGCGGGCCCGGTCGATGATGAACTCGTTCGGACGCTCGATCGCCTCTTCGTCGCGGTTGCCCGACAGGTACCACATCACGACCTTGTCGCCCTTCTTGATCTGCTTGCCGCCCAGCTCGGCGTCGCAGGTCGCCGTGCGGCGCATGTGCGACAGCGGCGTCTGCCAGCGGATGATCTCGGGCACCAGGCTGGCGATCAGCGCGGGGTTGTCGCGCAGCTTCTGCCATTCGCGCGGGTTCGTCATCAGCGCGTGCAGGCCGCCCGACATCGAGTTGCGCGTCGTGTCGTTGCCGCCCACGATCAGCAGCACCAGGTTGCCGAGAAACTCCATCGGCGGCATGTTCTTCGTCGCCTCGCCGTGCGCGAGCATCGAGATCAGGTCGTTGCGCGGCGGCTGCTTGGCCCGCTCGTCCAACAGCTTCTTGAAGTACTGCAGGCACTTCAGCAGCTCGGCGGTGCGCTTCTCGTCGCTGTCGATCGGCCCGCCCGCGGTCAGGTCGGCGGTCGCGACGTCCGACCAGTAGGTCAGCAGCCTGCGGTCCTCGAACGGGAAGTCGAAGATCGTGGCCAGCATCCGCGTCGTCAGTTCGATCGACACGAGGTCGACCCAGTTGAAGGTCTCGTTGCGCGGCAGGCTGTCGAGCACGCTGCAGGTGCGCTCGCGGATCGTGGTTTCCATCTCGGCCAGGTTGGCCGGCGCGACGATCGGACTGACCGTCTTGCGCTGGTCGTCGTGCTTGGGCGGATCCATCGCGATGAACATCGGGCGACGGTGCTCCATCGGCACGTCGCGGATGTTGATGCCGCCCAGGAAGATGTCCGACGAGTAGATCTGGTGGTTGACCTCGACCTGCATGATGTCCTTGTACTTGGTCACCGACCAGTACGGGCCGAAGCGGCTGTCCTTGCAGTAGTGCACGGGATCTTCGCGGCGCAGCCGCTCGAAGTACGGCCCGATCGTGTCGTCCTGGAACAGTTTCGGGTTGCTGACGTCGATCTGTTCGAGCGGGATGTCGTAGGCCGCACTGCGCGGCGCATCGAGCGTGGCTGAGCTCATGGTGTCTCCTGGTGCATTCCGTTTGTCGTCGGTCTCGGATGGCGGCTGGATCAGTGCTGGCCGTCGGGCAGCCGGACGACCAGCCCGTCGAGCGCGTCGCTGACGACGATCTGGCACGACAGCCGCGAATTGTCCTGGGTCACGGCAGCGAAACTGAGCATGCTCTGCTCCATCTCGCTGCGTGCGCCGGTCTTGTCGAACCACGCGGGATCGACGTAGACGTGGCAGGTGGCGCAGGCGCATTCCCCGCCGCAGTCGGCATCGATGCCGGGCACGCCGTTGTCGACCGCGGCGCGCATCAGGGACTGCCCGGGGACGGCCTCGACGTCGTGCCGCGTGCCGTTGTGTTCGAAAAACGTGATCTTGGGCATCTGTCCCTGTCTCCTGTCGTGTGGTTGCTGCCTGCGGCACGAGGCCGCGATCGGGTTTACATGCGCGGCCTCAGGCCGCAAGTTCTTTCATCGATACCGCCGGATCCGCCAGCCGCGCCGGATCGAGCACCTTGCCGGCAGCCACCATCAGCTTGCCGGCGACGAACTCCGGAGGCGAATTTACCGCTTCGACCGCCTGCAGCGCACCGTCCGCGCCGAGATGGAACACCGCGAACCGGCCCGCCGCGATGTCGCCGCGCACCACCGTGCGCGCGACGTCGAACGCCATGCCGACGATCTGAAGACGCACATCGTACTGGTCGGACCAGAACCAGGGAACCTCCGGCTTCGGTGCCGGCTTTCCACAAATGTGGGCGGCCGCCTGCTTGGCCTGCTCGAGCGCGTTAGGCACGCTCTCGAGCCGCAGCTCGCGCGCATAGCGGGCAACCGGGCGCCGCGTGCAGTCCCCGATCGCGTAGATGCCTTCCCGGGAGGTGCGCGCAAACTCGTCGACGACGATACCGTCGTTGCAGGTGATGCCTGCCTGCGCCGCCAGCGCGTCGTTGGCGAGCGCGCCGATGCCCACCACCGCGACGTCGCAGTCGAAGCTGCGGCCGTCTCTCAGCCGCACACCGGCAATGCGCCCGTCTCGTGCGTCGAACGCGGCGAGATCGGCGCCGAGCTCGATCCGCACGCCGTGGGCTCGATGCAGATCCGCGAAATACGTCGACAGTTCGGTGCTGGCGACCCGCGCCAGCAGCCGCGCCTCGCGCTCGAAAACGATCACTTCGGCGCCAAGGGCTCGCGCAGAGGCCGCCACTTCGAGCCCGACATATCCGCCGCCGACCACCGCCAGGCGGCACCCCGGCCGCAGCGCCGCGCGAATCGCGTCCCCGTCTGCCGCGGTGCGCAATTCGAGCACCCCCGGAAGATCGGCCCCCGGCGCGGGCAGCTTGCGCAGGCGCGAGCCGGTCGCGAGGATCAGCGCTTCGTAGCCGAGCGCGCTTCCGTCCGCGAGGGTGACGATCCTCGCCCGCGGATCGATCGCCGCCACCCGCGTCGACAGGCGCACGTCGATCTGCTTGTCCTGGTAGAACGCGGCCGGGCGCAGCAGCAGGTCGTCCGAGCCGACCTCTCCCTTCAGCCAGGCCTTGGACAGCGGCGGCCTCTGGTACGGCGGCAGCGGCTCTTCGCCGATCAGCGTGATCGCGCCGGTGTGGCCGTTCTGGCGCAGCAGCGCAGCCACCGATCCGCCGGCATGGCCGGCACCGACGATCACGATTCCTCCGTTCATCCCCATTTCCCGTAGCACCACACCCCGAAGCTCGACGCGACGCCGACACGGGCGCAACGCGCCCGCTCGCCTACCGCTCGATGGAACGGATCCTACCTCCGCGCCAAACATACCGGGAGTATGCAGCCGGCAACTGTTCGAACCAGCGAAACGGAAGCGCGAAACCGGATCGGGACAAACACCTATTCGGAGGGCATCAGCGCTTCCGATGATTGACGATGCAGGGCACGACTGTCAGCCTCCGCCGCGTCGACCTCTCGAAAAAGCACGACTTCAACGGAGACCAAGAGGTGGGGCCACAGATCATCCGACGACTGCTCGTGTCAGTGCCCGCACTCGTTGGCGTGCTATTTCTGTGCTTCGTGCTGCTGCAGGTCATGCCGGCCGATCCGGCGGCGATCATCGCCGGCCCGGACGCGCGGCCCGAGGCGGTCGCCGAGATCCGACGCGACCTGGGGCTCGACCGGCCGATCCCGGTGCAGTTCATCGAATACATCGGCCGCGTGCTGCAGGGCGATCTGGGGCGTTCGATCATCTCCAACAAGTCCGTCGGCGAGGAACTCGCCGAGACGATCGGGCCGACGGTCGAGCTGATGCTCGGAGCGATGTTCCTGGCCGTGCCGCTCGGGATCGCGCTCGGCACGCTCGCCGCGGTGCGCCGCGGCACCGCCGTCGACCGGATCATCATGGCGTTTTCGGTGGCGGGCGTGTCGATGCCGGTGTTCTTCATCGGCCTGATCCTGATGCAGTACATCGGCTACAAGTGGGACCTGCTGCCCTTCACCGGCCGGGTCGGCCCGGTCTGGGCAGGCGGGCTGCCGGCACTGATCCTGCCGGCGCTGACGCTCGGCAGCGTGCTGATCGGCCCGATCGCGCGGCTGACCCGGACCGCCGTGCTCGAGGTGCTGGGCGCCGACTTCGTGCGCACGGCGCGCGCCAAGGGTCTGCGCGAGTGGGCCGTGATCGTGCACCACGCGCTGCGCAACGCGCTGATCCCGGTCGTCACGCTGATCGGCCTGCAGGCGGCATTCCTGCTCGGTGGCGCGGTCGTCACCGAGACGATGTTCTCCTGGCCCGGCGTGGGCAGGCTGGCGGTCGGCGCGATCATCTCCAGCGACTTTCCGACCGCGCAGGGCGCGATCATGATCCTCGCGATCGCGTTCCTGGTGATCAACCTGATCGTCGACGTGCTGTACGTCTACCTCGACCCGCGGGTGCAACGCTCATGAGTGCCGTGACGACCTCGGCGCCGCCCGCCGCGACCAGCGCCCCGCTCGGCCGCCGCTCGGGTGTGGTCGCCCGCCTCGCGCGCGACCGCATCGCGCTGGGCGCCGCCATCGTGCTGGTCCTGGTCGTCGCGGCCGCGGTCTTCGCGCCGCTGATCGCGCCGTACGACCCCTACTTCACGGACATGTCCAACGTGATGGCGCCGCCCGACGGCACCCACTGGTTCGGCACCGACAACACCGGTCGCGACATCCTGAGCCGCGTGCTGTACGGCACCCGCAACACGCTGATGATGGGACTCGCGGGGGTCCTGATCGGCGGCGCGCTCGGTGGTGTGCTGGGGATCCTGGCCGCGTTCTATCGCAAGCTGGATCCGTGGATCATGCGCACGGTCGACATCATGCTCGCGTTCCCGGCGATCCTGATCGGTCTGGCGGTGGCGGCGATCTTCGGTGCCGGCCTGACCGCGGTGATGATCGCGCTGGTGATCGAGACCGTGCCCGGCACCGCACGAGTCTCGCGCGGCGCGGCGATCGGCGTGATGGGCCAGGAGTTCATGGAGGCCGGCCGCGCTGTGGGCGTTTCCAACCGCACGCTGATGTGGCGTTACCTGACCCTGAACTGCATCTCGACGATCTCGGTGTCGCTGACGCTGCGCTTCGGCCAGGTGATCCTGGTCGGCTCGGCGCTCGGCTTTCTCGGCCTGGGCGCCCAGCCGCCGGTCGCCGAACTCGGCATGATGGCCGCGCAGGGCCGCGACTTCCTGTTCATGGCGCCGCACATCGCGACGATCCCGAGCCTAGCGATCTTCGTGATCGTGCTCGCAGCCAACCTGCTGGGCGACGCGGTGCGCGACGTGCTCGACCCGCGCCTGCAGCAATAACCGACTCACTTGAGGAGACACGCATGAGAAGGATCCTGGCGCCCCTCGCCGTGACCGTCGCGGCCCTGACCGGCATCGCGCCGGCAGCGCACGGCCAGACACTGAACATGATGAAGGCGCTGGATGCGCCTCACTACGACGGCCATCGCAGCACCTGGTCGCCGACCTCCGACATCGTCAACATGTTCCAGGACACGCTCGTCGCCCTCGACTGGGACGGCAAGACCCCGATCCCGTACCTGGCCAAGTCGTGGACCGTGAGCCCGGACGGCAAGCTCTACACCTTCAAGCTGCGTGACGACGTTCAGTTCTGCAGCGGCAAGAAGTTCACCGCGGCCGACGTCGTCTACAGCTTCAACCGGCAGAAGGATCCCGCCACCCGGGCCCCGTATGCCTGGCGCGCCGGCAAGATCAAGGAGCTGCGCGCACCGGATCCCTACACGGTCGAATACGAGCTGCCGGAGGCGAACTCCGACCTGCTCGTCCAGCTGACGATGTTCAACAACGCGATCCACAACAAGGACAGCGTCGAGCAGTGGGGCAAGGACTACGGCATCAAGGGCGTCGACGGCACCGGCCCGTGGTGCTTCGTGTCGTGGACGCCGCGCACCGAGATCGTGCTCAAGCGACACGATGCATACCGCTGGGGCCCGTCGATGTACAAGAACCCCGGCCCGGTGAAGTTCGAGCGCCTGGTGATCAAGATCATTCCCGAGGACTCGAGCCGTCTGGCTGCGATGATGGGTGGCCGCTTCGACATCACCACGCACTTCCCGGTCCAGTTCATCGAACAGGCGAAGAAGGCGCCGATGCTCAACGTCGAGCAGGCCAAGCCCAACTTCCAGATGATGTACTACGGGTTCAAGATCACCCGGCCATTGGTGTCCGACAAGCGGGTGCGCGAAGCGATGAGCATCGCGATCAATCGCGCCGACATCGTCAAGGGCGTGATGCTCGGGCAGGCCGACCCGGCCTACACGTACATCGACCCGAGCGCGCGCGACTTCGCGCCCTCCAGCAAGGGCATCGTCAAGGAGGACGTGGCACGTGCGAAGAAGCTGCTCGACGAGGCTGGCTGGAAGCCTGGCCCGGACGGTATCCGCGTGAAGGACGGCGTACGGCTGGCTCCGGTCGTGTACATCCCGCAGGTCACCTACTTTCCGCGCGTGTCGGAAGCGATCCAGGGCTACATGCGCAAAATCGGCATCGACTGGCAACTCCAGCCGCTCGATTCGACGATCATGATGTCCAAACTGTCGAGCCAGGACTTCGACATCTGGACGGTGACCGTGCCGTATCTGTCCGCCGGCGAGCTGATGAACTTCTACTTCGACTCCAACAACATCCCGGTGCCCAACCGGATGAACTGGAAGGACGCCGAGACCGACGAATGGCTGCGCCAGGGCCGGATCGCGACCAACGATGCGGACCGCGCGAAAGCCTTCGGACTGGTGCAGGAGAAGGTGACCAGGGAGCATCTCTGGATCCCGGTGTTCAACGCGAGCATGTACCAGACCACGAACAAGAAGCTGAAGGGCGCGCGCGCGCACGTGCTCTTCCAGAACACCTTCTACAAGGGTCTGGATCTGTCGCTGTGAACCTGGCCGACAACGCCCCCGCGGGGGCGGACGCCGGCGGCGCCGCCCCACTGCTCGAGGTGCGCGAGTTGCGCACCTGGTTCGACACCGACCGCGGCCTGTTCAAGGCGGTCGACGGCATCAGCTTCTGCGTCGGCCGCGGCCGCACGGTCGGCCTGGTCGGCGAGTCGGGCTGCGGCAAGAGCGTCACCTCGCTGTCGCTGATGGGCCTGGTGCCCTCGCCGCCCGGACGCGTGACCGCCGACGCGATCCTGTTCGAGGGTCGCAACCTGCTGGGCCTGTCGGCGGAGGAGCGCCGCCTGCTGCGCGGCGGCAAGATGTCGATGGTGTTCCAGGAGCCGATGACCTCGCTGAACCCGGTGCACACGATCGGCCGGCAGATCGTCGAAGCGATCCGCGCGCACACCGACGTGTCGCCCGAGGCGGCGCGCAAGCGCGCGATCGAGGTGCTCGAACTGGTGCGCATCCCGTCGGCCGCACAGCGCTTCGACGACTTTCCGCACCAGCTGTCCGGCGGCATGCGGCAGCGCGTGATGATCGCGATGGCGCTGGCCTGCGAGCCGGCGCTGCTGATCGCCGACGAGCCCACCACCGCGCTCGACGTGACGATCCAGGCGCAGATCCTCGAGCTGCTGCGCGACCTTCAGCAGCGCCTGGGCATGGCGATCCTGATCATCACCCACGACCTGGGCGTGATCGCCGAACTGGTCGACGAGGTGATCGTGATGTACGCCGGAAAGATCGTCGAGAGCGCACCGGTCCGGGCGCTGTTCGCCGATCCGCAGCACCCCTACACGATCGGGCTGCTCGGCTCGATCCCGCGCCTGGACATCGAGCGTGAACGGCTCGCGACGATCGAGGGCACGGTGCCCAGCCCCGCCAATCAGCCTGCCGGCTGCCGCTTCGCGCCGCGCTGCCCGTTCGCCGACAGCCGCTGCCACGCCGAGCCGCCGCCGCTGCGCGAACTCGGCGCGACGCACCGGGTCGCCTGCTGGAAGGCGCCGGTCGAATCGCTCGGGAACACGTGACGATGAGCACCGAGAACATCCTCAGCGTGCAGGGGCTGGTGAAGCACTTCCCGGTGAAGCGCGGCGTGATCGTGAGCCGCAGCGTCGGCAGCGTGCGCGCGGTCGACGACGTCAGCTTCGACATCGCGCGCGGCGAAACGCTGGGCCTGGTCGGCGAATCGGGCTGCGGCAAATCCACGACCGGCCGCCTGATCCTGCGCCTGCTCGACCCGACCGGCGGATCGATCCGCTTCAAGGGCGAGGACATCGCCCATCTGCCGGCCGACCGGATGCGCCAGATGCGCCGGCATCTGCAGATCATCTTCCAGGACCCGTACGCCTCGCTGAATCCGCGCATGACGGTGGGCGACATCCTGACCGAGCCGATGACCGTGCACGGCATCGGCAGCGAGGCCGACCGGGACGAGCGCGTGCGCGAACTGCTGGAGGTCGTCGGGCTGCTGCCGGAGCATGCGCGCCGCTACCCCCACCAGTTCTCCGGTGGACAGCGCCAGCGCATCGGCATCGCGCGGGCGCTGACCGTCAATCCGGAGCTGATCGTCTGCGACGAACCGGTGTCGGCGCTCGACGTGTCGATCCAGGCGCAGGTGGTGAACCTGTTGCAGAACCTGCAGCAGCGCTTCGGGCTTTCGTACCTGTTCATCGCGCACGACCTGGCGGTGGTCAAGCACATCAGCGACCGGGTCGCGGTGATGTACCTGGGCAAGCTGGTCGAGATCGCCGACAAGCGCACGCTGTATGCCGAGCCGCTGCATCCGTACACGCAGGCGCTGCTGTCCGCGATTCCGAGGCCGGATCCGACGGCCGAGCGGCAGAGGATCATTCTCACCGGGGACGTGCCGAGCGCGATGAATCCGCCCTCGGGATGCCGCTTCCACACCCGCTGTCCCGCACGCGCAGGAGCGCTGCCGGCAGGAGGAGCCGGCCTTGCGCGAGGCGGCGCCGGGTCACCGGGTCGCGTGCCACTTCTACGACACGCTGCCGCGCCCGGCCGGCGCGCTGGCGATGGGCGACGGCGGTGGCGGGCGATTCCCGATCCGGCTGGCCGCGTTCGAGGACGCGATGAAGCGCAAAAGCGTGGCCGCCGCCTGAGGTCGGCCGGCCGGACGATGCCGGCCGGTCGATGGCAACGCGGACGGATGTCGTCGTCAGGCGGGTCGTCGGCGCCGGCGATCGGCGTCGCCGGGGGCGGTGGCGACCGAGGGGCTCAGCCCTCTGCGCTGCGCACCCACACCGCGGTGTCGTGGAACACCGCGCCGCCGTTCGGCCAGCCCGGCTCCGCGCTGGTCAGCGCGTTGATGCCGATGCCGTTCGTCGAAGTGCGCGATTCGGCCAGATGCCCTTCGACGACGACGACGCCCGCGCTGCTGCCCCTGCGCGATGCGGGCGTGCACGACGACCTCGCCGCGCTCGTTGCCGATCCTCGACCCGATCGCCGTCGGCGACGCCCAGCGACGCGCAATCGGCGGGGTGCATCAGCGCCGTCGGCCGCTTCTCGCGCTTCACCGAGCTCGGCGTCTCGGTGAAGGTCGAGTTCAGGAACGTGCGGGCCGGCGCCGCGACGAGACGGAACGGCTTGTCGCCGGTCGGTGTCGATCGATCACGTCGAGGTGATCGGGCAGCACCGGCATCTCCTGCCAGCGTCCGCCGAAGCGTCTCCAGTCGGGCTTGAAGTGGAAGCTGCCGGTCGGGCCAGTGTCGAAGCCGTCGAGGAAGTGCATCGTCTCGAACGGCGCCGCGAAGTCCTGTCCGCCGCGCGTCGAGGTTGGTCTGCGCGTCCCACATGCCCGAACGGCGCAGCGTCTCGTCCATGATCTCCCAGGCGCTCATGCCGAAAGCCGCGGATGCTCGGCACCCAGCCGCCGCGCCAGTTCGCAGATCACGTAGTGGTTCTCGCGCGCATTCGCCCGGCGGCTCGATCAGCTTGCGCGCGACCTGGAAGACGGTGTGGCCGCTCGCGGTGTAGAAGTCGTCGTGCTCGAGGAACATGGTCGCCGGCAGCACGACGTCGGCGAACGCCGCGGTCTCGGTCATGAACTGCTCGTGCACGCAGATGAACAGGTCCTCGCGCGCCAGGCCGGCGTGCACCTTGTGCAGTTCGGGGCAGACCATCGCGGGATTCGTGTTCTGCACCAGCAGCGCCGTCACCGGCGGCCCGCCCTTCAGCGCGTCGGCATCGCCGGTGAGGATCGGGCCGAGACGCGACTGGTCGAGCTCGCGGAGCGACGGGTCGATGCAGGTCGAGCCCTTCGATCAGCGTCGCGGTCCAGCGGATAGATGCCGGTCTGGCCGTAGAGCGCGCCGCCGCCCGTATGCTGCCAGGCGCCGGTGACCGCCGGCAGGCAGGTGACCGCGTGCATGTTCGCCGCGCCGTTGCGCGAGCGCGAGAAGCCGTGGTGACAGCGGATGAAGCTGCGCTTCGTGCTGCCGTACAGGCGGGCGAACTCGACGATCGTCGTCGACCGGCAGGCCGGTGATCGCGGACGCCCACTGCGGCGTGCGGCGTGCGCACATGCGCCTCGAGCTCGTCCGGGCAGTCGGTGTAGACGGCGCAGGTAGTCGCGATCGGCAAAGCCCTCGGCGAACAGCACGTGCATCACCGCGCAGGCCAGCGCGCCGTCGGTGCCGGGCCGCAGCGCGAGATGGAGGTCGGCCTGCTCGGCCGTGCCGGTGCGGTACGGGTCGACGACGACCAGCTTCGCGCCGCGCTTCTTCGCGCGCCATCGCGTGCGGTCATCACGTTGACCTGGGTGTTGACCGGATTGCCGCCCCAGATCACGACCAGGTCGGCATGCTCCGCCGCCTCGCGCAGGTCCACCCCACGCTTCGCGCCGATGCCGGCGATCCAGCCGGTGTCGGACAGCGCCACGCAGATCGTCGAGTACCAGCGCGAGTACTTCATCACGTGGCGCAGCCGGTTGATGCCATCGCGCTGCACCAGCCCCATCGTGCCGGCGTAGAAGTACGGCCAGACCGTCTCGCTGCCGTGGCGGCGCCGCCTTGTCGACGAAAGCCTCGGCGACGAGGTCCAGCGCCTCGTCCCAGCGAGATCGGCCTCGAAGCTGCCGCGAGCCCTTTCGGACCGTCCGCAGCAGCGGCATGGTCAGGCGATCCGGGTGATGGACGCGCTCCGCGTAGCGCGCGACCTTCTCGCAGATCACGCCCGCGGTGTAGGTGTTGCGATGCGAGCCGCGCACCCGCCCGATGGTGCGCGCATCGACGATCTCGACGTCCAGCGCGCAGGTGCTGGTGCAATCGTGCGGGCAAACCGAAGGGGCGATTCTCAGAGGGGCATTCATGGCGGCGTCGTGGTGCGGTTCGGTCAGACCGCAAACTAGCACAGGCCTCGCCGCTCCTCCATGCGCGCGACCCCGCGCGGGCGCTAGAGGAAGCGGTCGAGCAGCTTGCGGCTGTTGCGGTCGAGCACCGTCAGGTCCCGGACCAGGAAGTGGATGCCGTTGGCGTCGGCGATCAGCAGGGTCTGCTGCGACAGGCGGCGGATGTACTCCTCGCCGCGCAGCACCAGGCTGGCATCGCCGCGATCGGTCTCGACATCCCAGACGCTCGGTGCGGCGAAGCTGGAGACGCCTCGGATGCGCAGGATCTCGGGCGTGAACTCGCGGCCGGCGAGTTCCCCCTCGAGCAGTTCGCGGATCGGGGCCGGCGCCTGCGCCAGCTGTTCGATCCAGGCGAGTTCCTTGCCCTCGGCACTCATGATGGCGACCGAGGCATCGGGGGCGCGGACAGGAAACGCGCGCACCGGTACGACGCTTTCGTGGCGGGTGCCGTCCGCGACGGTGAACACCAGCCGTCCGAACGGGTCGCGGCTCAGGGACCAGTCAGGCAGGGTCTCGGTCGGCATGCGCGTGGTTCCATCGAATCGGCGACTCCGAACCGTCGGTCTCCGTGTCGACCTGCCTGGCCTGCGCCTGATACAGGCGGTAGTAGGCGCCTTCGCGGGCCATCAGTTCCTCGTGCGGCCCGACCTCGACGACCTGGCCGCGATCGAGCACCACCAGCCGGTCGGCCTTGCGCAGCGTGCTCAGACGGTGGGCGATCGCGATCGTGGTCCGACCTTGCACCAGGTTGTCGAGAGCCCGCTGGATCTCCTTCTCGGTGGTGGTGTCCACCGAGGAGGTCGCTTCGTCGAGGATCAGCACGCGCGGGTCGATCAGCAGCGCGCGCGCGATCGAGATGCGCTGCCGCTCGCCGCCCGAAAGCGCCTGCCCGCGTTCACCGACCAGGGAGTCGTAGCCGTGCGGTAGCCGCAGGATGAACTCGTGGGCGTGCGCCGCACGCGCCGCCGCGACGATCTCCTCGCGGGTCGCGTCCGGCTTGCCGTAGGCGATGTTGTCCGCGATCGTGCCGAAGAAGAGAAACGGCTCCTGCAGGACCAGACCGATGTTGCGCCGGAATTCGGCCACCGGCAGCGCCCGGATGTCGATGCCGTCGACCCGGATCGAGCCGCTGGTCACGTCGTAGAAGCGGCAGATCAGGTTGACCAGGGTGCTCTTGCCGGAACCGCTGTGCCCGACCAGGCCGATCATCTCGCCGGGGGCGATGTCGATGTCGACCCCCCGCAGCACCGCCCGGTTGCCGTACCGGAAACCGACGTCGCGGATCTCGATGCGGCCCTCGACGCGCGCCAGGTGGCGGGGATTGACAGGCTCGGGCACCGACGAGACGTGGTCGAGAATGTCGAAGATGCGCTTGGCGCCGGCCGCCGCCTTCTGGGTGAACGAGACGATCCGGCTCATCGAGTCCAGGCGCAGGTAGAAGCGCCCGATGTAGGCCAGGAAAGCGGTCAGCACACCGACCGTGATCTGCCGCTGCGACACTTTGTAGATTCCGAAGGCCCACACCACCAGCAGCCCGATTTCGGTCAGCAGGGTCACCGTCGGCGAGAACATCGACCAGATCGCGTTCACCCGATCGTTGATCGCCAGGTTGTGCCGGTTGGCGTCCCGGAAGCGCGCCGATTCGCGCTTCTCCTGCGCAAACGCCTTCACGACCCGGATGCCGGGAATCGTGTCGGCCAGAACGTTGGTGACCTCGGACCAGATGCGGTCGACCTTCTCGAAGCCGACGCGCAGGCGATCCCGCACCAGGTGGATCAGCCAGGCGATCAGCGGCAGGGGCGTCAGCGTCACGAGCGCGAGCCACGGGTCGATCGAGACCAGGATTGCCGCGGTCATCACGATCATCAGCACGTCGGTGCCGAAGTCGAGCAGGTGCAGCGACAGGAACAGGCAGATCCGGTCGGTCTCGGAGCCGATCCGCGCCATCAGGTCGCCGGTGCGCTTGCCGCCGAAGTATTCGAGCGAAAGCCGCAGCAGGTGATCGTAGGTGGCGGTGCGCAGGTCGGCACCGATGCGCTCGCTGACCTTGGCAAGGATGAACGTGCGCGCCCAGCCAAGCCCCCACGCGAACAGCGCCGACAGCACCAGCCCGCCGAGGTACATCGAGACCAGCTGGCGATCGATCGGCACGCCGTTCTGGAACGGGATCAGCACGTCGTCCATCAGCGGCATCGTCAGATAGGGAGCGACCAGGGTCGCCCCGGTCGACAGCACCGTGAGCAGGAATCCGAACAGAAGCTGGCCCTGATACGGCTTGGCGAAGCGCCAGAGCCGGAACAGGGTCCAGGTGGACGGCGCCTCCGGGCTGTCGTCACCGCAGGCCGCGCAGCTCTCCTGGCCGGCGGGCAGGGGCGCGTTGCACAGGGGGCAGCACGGCACTTCGCGCGGCTGCAGACGCACGCCCTGATCGCGAGCATCCCGCTGCCGGGCGAATTCGTCGCACAGGACGGTCGCTGCCGGCTGGTGGGCGAGAGTGAAACGCCAGATGGCGAGCCGCCTCTCGCGGTCCACCAGCTCGAGCCGGGCAACCCCGGCGTGGTCGTTCAGCTGGAGCGAAAGATCCGGCCGCAGGGGCCAGTCTTCCCACTCGCCGCCAGGCGCCCGGGCGGAGAGCAGACGCTGATCGGTCAGCACCACGATGCCGCCGGCGAACTGCAGGCGAGCGTCCAGGTCGGTCTCGAACGACGCCTGCACCGATTCGCCGTCACGCACTGCGCGCCGGACGCTGTCACGCCACGCCTCCGGCAAGGAAGGCTCTTCGGATGCTCTCGGGAGTAGGCCGGCGGTCATCTAGGGCGGAAGCGGCTCGTCATGGGGACGGTGGCAGGCGACCGGTCGCGCGATCCGGTACATCTCCCGAACCCCGCCTCCGCCACCCGGCTCGATTGTTGTTATCCGATTCATTGTATTTTCAACGCTCCGGACGCGCCGGGCGTTGACGCGAGTCAGCAACAGAAATCGGAATGCGACTGTCAACCGCCCTCCGACGGGGCCGTTTCATTCACCATGTCCATTTCACGGAACGTCCGGCAGACGCCGGGCCGAGACCGGCAATGAAGAATATCGAGATCCTCGAAATCAATGTCGTGCGCGGTCCGAACATGTGGACCTACCAGACGGTCGTGGAAGCACTGATCGACATCGGCGATCTCGAGGATTTCCCGTCGAACACCCTGCCAGGGTTCACGGACCGGCTGGTGAAATGGATGCCCTCGCTGATCGAGCACCGTTGCAGTTACGGCGAGCGGGGCGGCTTCGTGCGACGGCTCGAGGAAGGCACCTGGCCTGCGCACATCCTGGAGCACGTCGGGCTCGAACTGCAGGACATGGCCGGCTACACCGGCGGCGGCTTCGGCAAGGCTCGCGAGACCTCGAAACGTGGCGTCTACAAGGTGATCGTCCGGGCCTGGCACGAAGAGGTCACGCGAGCGACCCTGCATGCCGCCCGCGATCTGGTGATGGCTGCGATCGAGGATCGCCCGTTCGACGTTTCGGCGGCGATCGAGTCTCTGCGCGACAAGGTCGACAAGTACTGTCTTGGCCCGAGCACCGCCAGCATCGTCGACGCCGCGGAAAAGTTGACGATCCCGTCGATCCGCCTGAACACGGGCAACCTCGTGCAGCTCGGATACGGCTCGCGGCAGCGCCGGATCTGGACGGCGGAGACCGACCGGACCAGCGCGATCGCCGAGGGCATTTCGCGCGACAAGGATCTGACGAAGGAACTGCTGCGCCAGTGCGGCGTCCCGACGCCGGAAGGTCGGATCGTCCACGGCGTGGACGAGGCCTGGGAGGCCGCCAACGAAATTGGCCTGCCGGTGGCCGTGAAACCCAGCGACGGGAATCACGGTCGCGGCGTGTTCGTCAACCTGGGCAGCCGCGAAGAAATCGCGGCTGCCTACGCCGTGGCGATCGAGGAAGGCACCGCGGTCATCGTCGAGCGCTTCATCCCGGGCAACGAGCACCGGCTCCTGATCGTCGGCGGCAAGCTGGCCGCTGCCGCCAAAGGCGAGTCGGCCTCGGTGATCGGCGACGGGCGTTCGACCGTCGCCGAACTGATCGAGTCCCAGCTGAACTCGGATCCGCTGCGCGGCGAACACGGATTCGCGCCGCTGAACGCCGTGCGCCTCGATTCGATGAACCGCATGGAGATCCGCCGCCAGGGCTTCGAGCCCGACTCCGTGCCCCCGGTGGGGCACCAGGTGCTGATCCAGCGCAACGGCAACGTGGTGTTCGAGATCACCGACCGGGTCCATCCCTCGACTGCCGCCACGGCGGCCCTGGCGGCGCGGATCGTGGGGCTCGACATCGCGGGGATCGACCTCGTGGTCGAGGACATCTCCCGGCCGCTTGCCGAACAGGGCGGCGCAATCGTCGAGGTCAACGCAGGCCCCGGTTTGCACATGCACATCGCCCCCGTCGGCGGGGCGCCGCAACCCGTCGGCAACATCATCGCGCGCCACCTGTTCCCGAACGGCGACCGCGGCCGGATTCCGATCGTCGGCATCACTGGCAGCGGCGGCAATACCGGCATCGCCCGGATCGTGTCGCATCTGATGCAACTGAACGGCCACCGGGTCGGGCTGGCCTGCCGCGACGGCCTGTTCACGAACCGCCGCACGGTCGAGACGGGCGACCGCGCCAACTGGAAATCCGCGCACCGGGTGCTGATCAACCGGTCGGTCGACGCCGCAGTGTTCGAGAACGGCCCGTGGACGATGGCGGCCGAAGGCCTGGCCTACGACCGGTGCCTCGTCGGGGTCGTGACCGGGCTCGATCCGGATTTTCGCGTTCCGGAACGCCACATCGAAACCGAGGACCACGTGTTCCGGGTGCTGCGCACCCAGGTCGACATCGTTCTGCGCGAGGGCACCGCGGTTCTGAACGCCGAAGACGCCCGTGTCCTCGAGATGGTCGAACTGAGTGACGGACAGGTGATGCTCTATTCGGACAGGTCCGACAACGAGGCAGTCCGCGCGCATCTGGCAGGCGGCGGCCGTGCGGTGTTCGCGCGCGACGGCAAGGCCATCGTCGCCCATGGCGGGCAGGAAACCGATCTTGGCCGCATCGCCGATTTCCCCTGCGTGATCCAGGATCGCGAAAAGTACGCGGCCGACAGCGTCCTCGCTGCGATCGCGGCGGCGCTGGCGCTCGGCATCTCGTCCGACCTGGTCGTTGCGGGCCTCGCCCATTTCGACCCGGACCGGCAGTTCAGCCCCCCGCCGGCCGAGCGCGCCCGGGGATCGGCAGCGCTGCAGGAAGGGGTGGTCTGATGGAAGTCACCCGCATTCGCGCGCTGAGGGGCCCCAACCTGTGGGGCAAACACACGTCGATCGAGGCGATCGTGACCTGCTCGGCATCCGAGCGCGAGATCGAGCGGCGCCCCGGTTTCGAAGAGAGATTGCGGGCTCGCTTCCCGAAGGTCGGCGCACTGCGGCCGATCGGTTCGCATGAACCGGTGTCGATGGCGCACGCGCTGCAGGTGTCCGCGCTGCAGTTGCAGGCCGAGGCCGGCTGCCCCGTGACGTTCGGCCGGACCGCGGCCACGATCGACGAAGGCACCTACCAGATCGTCTTCGAGTACTCCGAGGAAAAAGTCGGCCGGCAGGCTCTCGACCACGCGCGGGCGCTGTGCCGTGCCGCCATCGACGACACCGAGTTCGACCTCCAGGCCGCGCTGGCCCAGTTGCGCGAACTCGACGAGGACATCCGCCTCGGACCGAGCACCGGCTCGATCGTGGACGCGGCCCGCGCACGGAGCGTGCCGTTCCGCCGCCTGACCGAAGGCAGCCTGGTGCAGTTCGGCTGGGGCAGCAGGCAGCGCCGGATCCAGGCCGCCGAGCTGGATGTCACCAGTGCGATCGCAGAGTCGATCGCGCAGGACAAGCAGCTGACCAAAGAGCTGCTGTTCGCCGCCGGCGTGCCGGTGCCGATGGGGCGACCGGTCTCCGACTACGAGGACGCCTGTGCCGCGATGCGCGAAATCGGTGGCGCTGTCGTGGTCAAGCCGCAGGACGGCAACCAGGGCAAAGGCGTCGTGGTGAACATCGAATCGGTCGAACACCTGAAGGTCGCCTATGCCGCGGCCGCCGAGGTCAGTTCGAACGTGATGGTCGAACGCTTCGTGCCCGGAAACGACTACCGCCTGCTCGTGGTAGGCCGGCGGCTGGTCGCCGCGGCGCGCCGGGATCCGCCGCACGTGATCGGCGACGGCGTGCGCACCGTGCGCCAGCTGGTCGCCGAGGTGAACACCGACCCGCGCCGCGGCGATGGCCACGCGACCGCTCTGACCCGGATCCGCATCGACGACATCGCGATCGCTCGACTGGCCGTTCAGGGGTACACCGCGGATTCGGTGCCGCCCCTCGGCGCGCGCGTCGTGCTGCGCAACAACGCGAACCTGAGCACCGGCGGCACGGCGACCGACGTGACCGACGACGTGCATCCGGAACTGGCGGCACGCGCGGTCGAAGCCGCGCAGACCATCGGCCTGGACATCGCCGGGGTGGACGTCGTGTGCGAGACGGTCGTGCGCCCGCTCGAAGCCCAGGGCGGTGCGATCGTCGAGGTGAATGCCGCGCCGGGTCTGCGGATGCATCTGCAGCCGTCGTTCGGGAAGGGACGCGCGGTCGGCGAAGCGATCGTCGAAGAGCTGTTCGCCGACGGCAACGACGGGCGGATTCCGATCGTCGCCGTGACCGGCACCAACGGCAAGACCACGACCGTCAGGCTGATATCGCACCTGATGTCGCAGAGCGGCCTGCGGGTCGGCATGACCAACACCGACGGAATCTACATCGGCGCCGAGCGCATCGACACGGGTGACTGCAGCGGTCCGCGCAGCGCGCGCAACGTGCTGATGCATCCAGATGTCGATGCCGCGGTCTTCGAGACCGCGCGCGGCGGCATGCTGCGCGAAGGTCTCGCCTTCGACCGCTGCCAGGTGGCCGTCGTGACGAACCTCGGCACCGGCGACCACCTCGGCCTGAACTACATCACCACGGTGGAGGATCTCGCGGTCCTGAAACGGGTGATCGTCCAGAACGTGGCGCCCGCGGGCACCGCGGTGCTGAACGCCTGCGACCCGATGGTGGCGGCGATGGCCGAGCACTGCCCGGGCACCGTCACGTTCTTCGGCGCGGACGCGAACCATCCGCGCCTGGCGACGCACCGCGCTCAGGGTCGCCGCTCGGTCTACGTCGACGGCCGCCACCTCGTCGCCAGCGAAGGGGCGACGGTCCACAGGATTGCGCTCGACTCGATCCCGTTCACGCTGTCCGGCGCGATCGGATTCCAGCTCGAAAACGCCATGGCGGCGATCGCGGCGGCTTGGGCACTGGCGGTGCCGTGGCCGGTCATCGAGCAGGGCCTGCGGTCGTTCCGCACGGATGTCTCGACCGCACCCGGCCGGTTCAACACGATGAACTACCGCGGCGCCACACTGATCGCCGACTACGGGCACAACTCCGACGCGATCGCTGCGCTGGCGCGCAGCGTCGAGGCGATTCCCGCGTCCCGGCGTCTGGTCGTGATCAGTGGCGCGGGCGACCGGCGCGACGAAGACATCCGCCAGCAGACCAAGATCCTAGGTGCCTCGTTCGACGAAGTGCTGCTGTACGAGGACCAGTGCCAGCGCGGACGGGCCGACGGCGAGGTGATCGCGCTGCTGCGCGAAGGGCTCGTCGGGGCCTCACGCGCACGCGTCATCGACGAGATCCGCGGCGAGTTCCTGGCGATCGACACGGCGCTCGAGCGTCTGCGCCCGGGCGATCTGTGCCTGATCCTGATCGACCAGGTCGAAGAGGCGCTGGCCCATATCCAGCGCCGCATCGAGGAAGGCTGACGGGCGGCCGGCATCGCTCGGGCCGACGCGGCAACCGGGGAGGAGACGGCTTAGACCAGTCGCTCAGACGGGGTGCGCCGGCAGCACGAGCCCCCTGCTCTCGCCGAAGCCGATCCGCGCACAGCCTTGGCGCTCGCAGTGCGCCCGCAGGATCACGACGTCTCCGTCCGCGAGGAAGGAGCGTGATTCGCCGTCGGGCAGCACGACCGGATTGCTCCCGCCGGCCGACAACTCGAGCAGCGACCCCGACTCTCCGTCCTCGGGGCCGGACTGGGTGCCGCTGCCGAACAGGTCGCCGGACTGCAGATTGCATCCGTTCACGGTGTGGTGCGCGACCATCTGCGCGACCGTCCAGTAGGCGTGCCGGTAGCTGGTGCGCCCCAGGCGCACCGGCGCGCGCCCGCGGCCGCGCATCGCCGCTGTCTCGATCAGCGCCTCCATGCGGATGTCGAACCCGCCCTCGGCACGATTGCGCACGGAGTCGAGATACGGCAGCGGCTGCGGATCCCCCTCGCCGCGCGTGAACGGCACGCGATAGGGCGCGAGCGCCTCCATCGTGACGATCCACGGCGACACCGTGGTCGCGAAGCTCTTGCCGAGAAACGGGCCGAGCGGCTGGTATTCCCACGACTGGATGTCGCGCGCCGACCAGTCGTTGAGCAGCCCGATGCCGAACACGTGGCCCTCGGCCTCGCCGATCGGGATACGCTCGCCGAGCGGGTTGCCGGTGCCGATCCAGATCGCCAGCTCGAGCTCGAAATCGAGCTTGCGGCACGGTCCGAACTCGGGCCGCCCGGCACCGGGCAGCATCAGCTGGCCGGCCGGACGCACAACGTCGTGACCGCTGACCACGAGGGACGAAGCCCGGCCGTGGTAACCGATCGGGACCCACTTGAAGTTCGGCAGCAGCGGGTTGTCCGGGCGGAACTGCCGGCCGACGTTCGTCGCGTGATGGATCGACGTGTAGAAGTCGGTGTAGTCGCAGACGCGCGCGGGCAAGGCGTGTTCGACGTCGCGCTGGGGGACCAGGCATTCGCGCACCCGCGACTCCTCGATCGCCCCCGCGCGCAGCAGGCGCGACAAGGCAAGCCTGAGCGCCGACCATGCATGCGGGCCGAGCGACATCAGGCCATTGAGGGCCGGCGCCGCACCCTGGCCGGCGGCGACCGCCGCTTCGCCTTCGAACAGCCCGCGGGCGTGCGCGGCCGCGAGGTCGACGACGGCGTCGCCGCTCGCGACACCGCAGCGGAACGGCTCGGCGCTTCCACGCCGGCGGAAGACGCCGAAAGGCAGGTTCTGGATCGGGAAGTCGCAGTCCGGCGCGCAGGCCGACTCGAGCCAGGCCTTCAGCGCGGGAGCGTGGGTTTCGTCGAGATCGGGCATGGCGGTCGCTCCGGCGGCTGGATCATCCAGCCGCCGAGTGTAGCGCCGGGCGGGCCGACGCCCGCCGCTACCGGCGCACCGCCCTGCCCCTACTGCGTGGTGATGAACCGGAGGTTGCTGCGGCCGCCGGTCAGAACCACCTGCATGTTCACGTCGATCACGATGTCCGAGCCCGAGGTCGAAGCGATCGCCAACTGCTTGCGCTGCGAGTTCGTGCCGCCCGCCGGGCTGGTTGCTCTGCGCGACCTGCAGCTTGGTCACCGGGGCATTGAGCTGCACGTAGAAGTCCCCCGAGTTGAGACGATTGCCCGGCGGAGCCGATCTCGCGGGCGTAGAACACCGCATTGGCGCCCGGAGAGCACGGGTCGGAGGTCGGCACCGTCGCTGCCCCACATCACGACGCCGCGCGCGACGTGCGGCGGAATGATGATCTGGCCGCCGCCGCCCGCGGTCATGTCCATGTACCAGCCCTTCACCGCGGCGACCCTGGGGCGCGGTGCCGCTCGGCGTGACGGCGACCAGGTCCGACCGCTGGATCGGCGTCGCGAAGGTCGCCGGCGTGCTCGCGCCCCGTCCTTGATCGCATAGAACGTGCGCGTGGCAGCGACGGAAAGATCGGCGGTCGACAGCATCTGCCCGGTGCCGAAGAAGACCCAGCGCTCGGAGCGGTCGCGCGGATTGATCGCGATCGCCGGCGACGAGGTGATCGGCGCGCCCACCGACGCGATCTTCATGCCCTCGGTCGGCCACGCCGACGCGGTCGACGCCGTTGAGGTCGCAGCGCCAGACGTTGCCGCGCAGGTCGGTCGCATACAGTTCCTGCGTGCCCGCTGCTCGCGGTCGCTCTGGAAGAAGACTTCCATGTGCGCCAGGCCGATCGGGTTGGACACCGTCGCGCCGGCGTTGTCGGGCACGTCGAGGCGCTTGATCACCTGGCCGTTGCGCGGGTCGAGCAGCCAGATGTGGCCGGTGCCGGTGGCGTTCTGGTAGCCCGAGGAAACCGCGACGACCCAGCCGTAGTTGGTGAAGATCGGCAGCGGCTGGCCGTAGCTGTAACCGACGCGTGCCGTCTCCCCGGTCTGGCTGCCGTCGAACTCCCACAGCACCTTGGCGCGCAGCTCGTCCTCGTTCGCAGCATCCGGGTTGGTGACGTCGAGCGCGTAGTACCCCTTGCCACCCTTGTTGAGGCCCGCCACGAGCATCGTTCGCCAGTCGACGCTGGCGCCGCCTTTCACGCGACCGAAGTTGACGTCGGCGATCGTCGGGGTCTGGTCGACGCGGAACCGATGGTAGAACTTGTTCGGCAACGGATCGGTCGGGCGCCAGGAAAGCGAACCCAGCCCGTCCACGCCGGACCTGAACAGGAAGCTCGGCACGTAGGCCCACTTCTCCTGGCCCGAATCCGCATCGCCGGTCGTCGCCTTGAACGCATGCAGCATGCCGTCGTTCGCCCCGACATAGACCATCGGTGTGCGCGACAGCCGCGACCGACCTTGTACGCGGTGTATCCGGGATGGTAGGCGTCCGACAGTACGTGTCGGACGGAACTCCGACGTAGCGGGGCTCCGAGCTGACGATGTCGCCCAGCACGAAGGTACGGCGCCGGAACAGCCTGGTGGTGCCGAGGACGTTCTCGTTGGAGCGGTCGCCGCGCAGATATTGCAGCAGCTTCTTCGCCTTGGCCGTGTCCGCATCGAGCGTGGCCAGCTGGGCCGACGTGATCGCGCCGCCCGCACCGGCGAAGCCGGGCTCGCGGAAGCGGACCGCGGTGCCGGCCAGCGAGGAGTCTGTGCGGGTCACGATCTTGCGGTTGCTCGACCAGCCGCCGCCCGATCCTGCCGGCAGCACCTGCGCCTCGAGCTTCTCCTGCGCCTTCCAGACGGCCGACGCCGAGATCAGACCGGTCGCCGGATCGACGGTGCGCGCCTGCAGGTCGCCGCTCCACTCGCCGGTCTTGTACTGCGCGCGGAAGGCGATCGGTGCGCCTTGCGCGAAGTCGCTTCCGGTCAGCACGGAGCCGGAATTCGACCCCTGGCGCGCCTGGATGTCGCTGATCGCGCGTCCGAGCGCGTCGGTCAGCTCCTGCGGGCTCGACACGTTGAAGAACTGGCCGTGACCGATCAGCGCCGCGTGCCAGAGGTCGTCTACCGCCGAGGCGGAATCCGCTGCCGGCTTGGGCCAGTCGGCGGTGCCGGCGATGATGTTCGGCGAGGCCCGACGGGTAGGCGATCGTGCCCTGCTCCGAGAACGACAGCCCGTAGGTGATCATGTGCTGCCAGTTCGCCATGTTCGTCGACGACGTGAACACGTTGTTGGTCATCGTCGGCCGCAGATCGGTCATCCAGTAGTAGGCAGCGATGTCCGACAGCGTGTTCGTCGACGCGGCGCCAGGCTTCTCGCGCAACGGGCGCGGCCAGGGGCTGCCGGCACTGAGCGCCGTGCCGAACTCGGCGGTCAGCGCCGTGAGCACGTCGGCATTCGTCCGGCAGCGTGTTGTCGTAGTTGGTCGAGCCCACCGTGCCGCTCGCGCCGGTGCTGTTCCACTGGCCGTCGGTCGTCAGCAGGTGGTAGTTCTGCTGGCAGCTGTACTGGATCGGATCCGGAACCGCGCCGCCCGCCGGGCTGGTCGCCGGCACGGTAGTACTCGCCGATGCGCTGGTGCGCGGCGCGCAAGGGCGTGTAGCCATTTGCGATGCTGCTGGTGGAAGCGCGTGTACCAGTTCGCCTTCTGCGTGCCGGTGAAGGTGTCCAGCGCGAGGAAGCCGCCGGTGGTGCCGGTCGCCGACGGGTTGTTGATCGTGTGAAAGCCGACCCGGAAGGTGTCGTCGACGACCCTGAACGCCTCGCCCGCCGAGGTCTTCATCGCGTTCATGCGGAACCGGTAGTAGCTGAACCAGTTCGCGAAATTGGTCTTCTGCACGGCGGTCGCCAGGTTCATGTCGACCAGCGTGTAGCTGCGTGTCCGCGTAGCAGGTGCCCTGCACCGGCGTGGCGGGGGTGCTGCCGGAGTACCTGTGGTAGTAGGCGCCGCGCGCAGCCGTGCCGAGCGCCGTGTCGCCGTAATTGTTCGTCGCCGGGAACTGGGTGCTCAGATTCCGGGTGCCGGCGGTCGTCGCGAACCCATCGACCCAGGCGGTGGTGTAGGACGAATCCGGGTAGCGCGTCCCGTCCGCCTTCACCGGCGGCAGGTAGGTGTTGTTCGGGTTGTAGTAAAGGCGGTTGTACAGATGGCTCGTGAAGCACTTCCTGGTCTTGTTCGCGCTGGTGTCCATCGGCGCGAACTGCCAGCCCATCGACCCGGAGTTGTCGAGCGTCATCATCAGGTTCGCTTTCACGGTGGACACCGTGAACAGCGGATCGTCGCCGATCGCGGGCACCTGCGCGAGTGCGCTGGCAACCGGCAGCAGCTCCAGGCAGACGATCAGCGCGCAGGCAACGGCCGCGCGACCGCGGGGATGCGATCGGTTCATCGTGACGCTCCTCATGATTCTTCCGTCAGTCGCCTTTCAGGAACAGCTGCGAGTAGGCGATCGCGTTCTTCGGTCCGTCGATGCGGACCGTGATCCGAACGAACGGCAGCCACTCGGAGGTCCCGGTGCTGCAGTTGTTGCGGCATTCCTTCATGAACCGGTATTCGTACAGGCGACAGGTGTTGGCGGACGCAACACCCGTCGTCGTGCACAGGCGTTCGATCACGTACCGGCGCAACTGGCGCGAGTCGTTGTCGATCTGCTCGCCCGGCCAGCCCGTCGGCGCAGGACCGCCCGCGGTCCAGACGGGTGCTGCGAGGTTGGCCAGCACGTTCGGTACGCCGTCGGCGGTCTGCGCCTGCTGGACCGCGAAGTACGCGATGCCCGGGTTGTCCTCGTTCCGGTTCAGGACGTTCAGTCCGGCGTTCGGATGCGACTGCATGTACGAAAGCAAGGCATCGTTCATCGCGAGGTCGGTGTTCTGCTCGGCACTGCGCAGGAACTGGAAGTTGGTCGAGGCGAGGTTGGCGCTGTCGACCGAGCGGAACAGCGCGAAGGCCGCAGCAATCATCGCGACGAGCGCGATCAGCGCGACGATCAGCGATGCGCCCCGCTGCCTGGCTGCAGACGGCGACTGCGTGCGTGGGCCGGGCGCTGCGCCCGGGTCGCGAGTGGGTTCGAATCGAGGCATCGCCTTACATCTCGTTGAGCACGACGTTGCGCACCGGGATCAGCGAGCTGACGGTGTTGTAGCGGAAGCAGCGCTGGTCGCCGGCCAGCGTGTAGTTGCCGCTGTCGGGCATGCCCGGAAGCCGGTTCGCTCCCGAGCCCGCGATCTGCGGGAGCACCTGTGCAGGACCCTCCGGGCTCGTCGTGCAGTTGCCCGAGTCGTCGGGCCGTTCGAACTGCGGGCTGCGCACCAGCAGACCGACCCGGACCGCCTTGATCTGATTCAGCGACCGTGGCCCGGGCGGCACCGGCAGTGCGGCGGTGATCTGGTTCTCGGGCATCGGATTCGGCGGATTCAGCCACGTCGCGGCCGCAGCCGGCGGGTTGATCCACTCGTCGACCACGTCGTCGTTGCCGATGTCGACGCCGAGCTGGATCTGCATCGACACCACGTTCTCGGCGATCACCTGCGGCGCCCCGTTCGTGATCAGGTCGGTCACCGTCAGGCGACCGTTCGCGTCGACCGACCACGACTCGAGGGTCGGATTGGGTCCCATGTTGATCACCATCGGCGCGTCGTACGCGGCCGCGGTCGGCACGCTGAGCACGATGTCGGCCGGGCTGATCGCCGGGGCATTGGGCAGCGCCGCCACCCGCGCAAAGGTGCAGGGCTGGGGACGGGCGGTGCCGGCGTTGATCGCCGAGCTCTGCTCGTAGACCAGCACCCAGTCGCCGACGGCGAAGCCGAAGGTCGAACGCAGCCGGACGGTCGCGACGCCGGCCGCCAGACCGCCGGACTCCGGGCCGATCGGCAGCGGCACGTTCGCGCTGCTGCCCGAAAAGACGATCAGTGTGTCCGAGGCCAGGCCGTTGCCGCCGTCGGTGGCGATCAGCGGCGCGACGCGCACGGGCTGCCCGCCGATCGTCGCCGTGCAGCCGATGTGGAACTCCGGCGTGGGTGGGTTCGTCGTCGACAGCGTGTACGCGCCGCCCGGGGTGATCTGCCGCACCGGCGACGTGTAGCCCGCGTCGCTGATCACGCTGACGTTGTAGCCCGCGTTGATGATCGAGCGCTGCAGCGACGCCAGTGCGAACACCCCCGCCTGCAGTCCCTCGCTTCCGCTGGTGGTGGTCCGCTTGCGTTCCTCGCTCGCGGCATAGGTCTGAAAGATCGCCAGCGACGCCGCCAGCCCGATCGTGATCGCGACCATCAGTTCGACGAGCGAGAAGCCGGCCTGGGCCCGGGCGCGTGGTGCGCGGCTCATGACTGCGGCTCCAGGATCATCGCGGTCGTGGTGTACGAGTTGCTGTGCGTCGAGCCGGGCGCCGACCAGAAGATCGTGATGGTCACGTTCGATGCGGTCGAGTTCCCCGCGCCCACGATCGAGTACGGCGTCTGCACCGTGTTGACGACCACGACCGGCGGACTGGCATCGGCGCCGGGAAGCGCCAGCGAACCGCTCTCCACCTTCGACTTCCACGATTCGTATCGGACCGGATTCGAACCGCTGCTCGAGTACAGGTTCGCGCGCTGCGCCGGATCGGTCGTCCACATCTCGGCGATCAGATCGGAGGCATGCTGTGCCGCCTGGGTGCGCAGGGTGGCCTCGGACAGCATCTGCACCGAACGTGCCTGCATGCCGACGACCCCGAGGATGCCGAGCGAGAACACCAGGATCGCCATCAGCGCCTCGACCAGCGCCACCCCCCGGCCGTACCGGCGCGCGGCTACGCCGGCACGGGCACGGGCACGGGCACGGGCACCAGCGCCGACGCGGACACGAGCGCGCGCTGCCGCGCGGCGCCGCGCAACGGCACCTGCACCGTCGACATCGAACAGGGCTGACTGATTCAACGCTCGTTCTCCCTCTGCTCAGCAGGCGCGCGGATTGCCGGCGCCAGCCAGCGGATCGCACATGCGCGCGCCCCCAGTGGGGCTCAGCGTCACGACGATGCGCCGCTCGTCCGCCGACGACAGCGACGTGTCGCGCACGTCGTAGCGAATCGAATTGACCCATCCGGGCTGCCCGACCAGGCGGCCGGTACCATCGAACATCGCCGCGGCCGGCATTCCGGAACCGGGGCCGAGCGCGGCGCCGAACGCGCCCGGCGCCGTCGTCGCCGGATCCGTGCTGGCGCCGACACGGGCGTTGCCCGACTCTTCGCCACCGTCCCGCGTCTGCACCACCGGCTGGCCGTTGTCGCAGACCAGCGTCGCCGGAGCGACCGGGCAGACGGTCCAGCTGCTCTGCCCCGTCGCGTCGTTCATCGCGAACAGCACCCGCGCATTGCGCCGCATGGCTTCGGCGCGGGCGAGATTGAGTCCGTGAAGGACCGCCTCCGCACTCGTCCGGATCCGCTGGTTCGCGATCCAGGCGGCGAAGCTCGGCGCCCCCAAGCGCATCAGGATCGCCAGCACCAGCATCGTGATCGCAAGCTCGACCACGGAGAACCCGCGCTGCACACGCCTGCCGGCGGAGCCCATGGGCATCTTCGCGGAGCTCATCTCACTCTTTCTTGATCAGCCAGCGCGCGGCACCGCTGGCCGGCACGGAGCCCCAGTCCGAGCCCCACGAGACGGTCTGCCGCACATTGGCCTGATTCACGGTGTAGACGAATCCGGCCATCGGCCCGGTGCCCGAGGCGGTCAGCGTGTAGGCCTGCCCAGCGTTGGCGATCGCGCAGGTGAGCGTGAATCGTTCCAGCGTCGGCATGGCGGGACCGCAACCGCCGCCGTTCGTGTAGCTGCGGTTGTCCCCGTAGAACTGCTCCATGCGGACCCGTGTGTCGGCGAGCGCGTTGGTGGCCTCGACCAGCCGGGACCGGGCGATGTAGTCGCGGTACGACGGGATGGCGACGGCAGACAGAATGCCGACGATGGCCATCACGATGACCAGCTCGATAAGCGTAAATCCGCGCGCGTTCATTGGCCTTCGCTCCTTCGTGAAGGAGTCTAGGCAGCGTGCCGCGCGGCGGCGACCGCCGGCCGACGGACGCCGGCGAAGCCTGATGAGCGGCAGCCCGGGGAGCCCGGGGAGCCCGGGCGAGCCCGACGGTCAGGGGCTCGAGGAGGCGCGCGGGAGGTGGGCGCTACGGGGCCGACAACCCCTTGGGCAGCGGAAACGCGGTCGTCTCCTCGACGCCCGGCAGGGTGCGGACCGAGCCCACACCCAGCGCCTTCAGCCGATCGACGAGGGCGTCGACCAGCAATTCCGGCGCCGACGCGCCGGCAGTGATGCCGATTCTTCGGCGCCCCGACAGCCACGCGGGATCGAGCTCTTCGGCCGAACCGATCAATCGCGCCTCGCACCCCATCTTCTGCGCGACCTCGCGCAGGCGGTTGCTGTTCGAACTGGTCGGCGAGCCGATCACCAGCACGAGGTCGCACTGCGGAGCCATGAACTTGACCGCATCCTGGCGGTTCTGGGTGGCATAGCAGATGTCCTGCTTCTTCGGCTCGGCGATCGACGGGAAAGCGCCGCTTCAGCGCGTCGATGATCGCCCGGCAATCGTCGACCGACAGCGTGGTCTGACTGACGAACGCGAGCCGCTGCGGATCGGCGACCTGCAGACGCGCGACATCGTCGACCGTCTCCACCAGATGGATCGCCCCGCTGACCTGCCCCATGGTGCCCTCGACCTCGGGATGCCCGGCATGGCCGATCATCACGACGTCCCTGCCCTCGCGGTGCATCCGCGTGACTTCGACGTGCACCTTGGTGACGAGCGGGCAGGTCGCGTCGAAGACGCGCAGACCGCGACGCTCGGCATGCTCGCGAACCGCCTTCGACACCCCGTGCGCCGAGAAGATCACGGTGGCGCCGTGCGGAACCTCGTCGAGATCGTCGACGAACACGGCGCCCTTCGAGCGCAGATCGGACACCACATGGTCGTTGTGAACGATCTCGTGGCGCACGAAGATCGGCGCGCCGTGGATCTGCAGCGCACGTTCGACGATCGCGATCGCGCGATCGACCCCGGCGCAGAATCCGCGCGGCTGCGCGAGGAGCGCTTCCATCATCTGCCTCCGTCGTGCCCGTCGTGCGGGCGTTCGAACACCATCGGCCGGCGCGTCGGGAGCACGCGCGCGGGCACCGTCAAAGGATCCCCAGGATCTCGACCTGCAGGCGGATCCGCTGACCGGCCAGCGGGTGGTTGAAGTCGAACAGCGCCCACTGGTCGTTGATCTCCTTCAGCACCCCGGCGAACCGCCTGCCGTCGGGAGCGGGAAAATCGACCAGGTCGCCGGGCCGGTAATCGCCATCGGCCTCGCCGTGTTTGTCGAGCATCGACCGGGCCACCTTCTGGACGAGCTCCGGGTTGCGCACGCCGAAGGCGTTCTCGGGCTCGAGTTCGAACTTCGCCGTGCGGCCTTCGCCGCAAGCCGAGCAGGCATCGCTCCAACGGCTCGGCCAGCTGGCCGAGCCCGAGCTGAAGGGTCGCCGGATTTCCGCCGAAGGTACTAACGACATCCTCACCGTCTGCGCGAGACTGACCCGGTAGTGCAGCGTCAGGTGCGAATCCGGATGTACCGTCGGTTCGACGGATGTCATGGGAGATCTCCTGCTTCACGGCCGCGAGCCGGGCAAGCGCGGATTTTAAGCGATCGACCTGCCCCGCACCCCGGAAACCCCCGCACAGAACGGCATACCCGATTGAACCGATCCTTCCGCCCATCACGACTGGCCCGCCGGCCTGCCGTCCCCGCGAGCGGATGCTGCGCCAGGGCCGAAGGCGCTGCCGACGCCGAGATCCTGGCGATCCTGCTGCGCTCTGGGCAGCGGGCAGCGACGCGGTCTCGCTGGCCGGCTCGCCGTGCTCGCCCGCTTCGGCGGCATCACCCCCTGATGGCGGCCGACCACGACATGTTCTGCGGGTGGCACGGCCTCGGCCCGGCACGCTGGGCGACACTGCAGGCGGCGCGAGAACTGTTGCGGCGGTCCGCACTCGAGCGCTCCGCCGAGCGCAGCGCGCTCGAGTCTCCCCCAGGACGTGCGCAGCTTCCTGACGGCGTGGCTGCGCGACCGCCCGGCCGAAAGCTTCGTCGGGCTCTTCGTCGACGCGCAACATCGGGTCATCGCGCACTGGAGCTGTTCCGCGGCACCCTCGCCCAGACCGCGGTCTATCCCCGTGAGGTCGCTCGCCAGGCCCTGCGGCTGAACGCGGCGGCGGTGATCTTCGCCCACAACCATCCCTCCGGAGTCGCCGAACCGAGCACGGCCGACCGAATGCTCACCGATGCGCTGAAGTCAGCGCTGGCGCAGATCGACGTCGCGGTCCTCGACCACGTGATCGTGGCGGCCAATCAGTGCGTGTCGTTCGCCGAACGCGGACTGCTTTGACTTCCCGACATGAAGCAGCCTATAATTCAAGGCTTTGCGAAATCGCCGCCTTGCTTTCCCGGCGGTCGCCCATGCGGCACGCCGAGAGGTGGAGTCCCGAAAGCGGAGTCCCCGAAAGCGGGCTCCCGAAACGCAAGCCCGGTGTCGACGGTTACCAGGAGTCCAACATGGCCCGCGTTTGCCAAGTGACCGGTAAGGCGCCGATGGTCGGCAACAATGTCTCGCACGCCAACAACAAGACCAAGCGTCGCTTTCTGCCCAACCTGCAGTCGCGCCGTTTCTGGGTCGAGAGCGAGAACCGCTGGGTGCGTCTGCGCATCAGCAATGCCGCCCTGCGCCTGATCGACAAGAAGGGTATCGATATCGTGCTCGCCGACCTGCGCGCGCGCGGCGAAGCGATCTGACACAGGAGAACCCAGCCATGCGTGACAAGATCAAGCTCGAGTCGACCGCCGGCACCGGTCACTTCTACACCACGACCAAGAACAAGCGCACGATGCCCGAGAAGATGGAGATCATGAAGTTCGATCCCGTCGCCCGCAAGCACGTCGCTTACAAGGAAACCAAGATCAAGTGATCCGTCGGTTGTCGCCGCGGCCGGCAGCGGCTGTGGCGCGACGGAATCGAAACCGCCTTCGGGCGGTTTTTTGTTGGGAATTCCCGACCCGGGTGGCGACCGGAGAACCGGGTGGCGACCGGCAAACAAAAACCGCGGCGCAAGGCCGCGGTTTTTTGTTACAGCGCGAGGCTGTCACGACCGGGCAGATGCCCGGTCGAGCGTCAGATCGGGCGAATCGCCGCGGCCTGCATGCCCTTCGGGCCACGCTTGACTTCGAACTGCACACGCTGCTGTTCGGCCAGCGTGCGGAAACCCGCGCCCTGGATCTCGGAGAAGTGGGCGAACAGGTCGTCACCACCCGCATCGGGGGTAATGAAGCCGAAGCCTTTGCCCTCGTTGAACCATTTGACAACGCCGGTCTGAAGATTGGTACTCATGCTACGTTCCTAATAAAAAAATGAGAGCGACACGCAGAAATGCACGCCACCCTTGGGAGCGAGCGGAACAAGAAACGTAGCCGGGGTACTGACGAGGCGCGCCTGTGAAGACGGCGCAGGTGAACCGCGAGATACACTGCTTGAAACACTGCAGAGCGCAGTATACACGTTATTCCGCGATGCGCCTGAATATGTTCGAGCCGGGCGACGAGCGGTCGGCCGGCAGAGCCGGCCCACGCGTCAGACCGCCTGCGGCAGCAGCACGACGTTGCCGATCCCCTCGAACCGGCCGACGAGTTCGTGCGCCTGCACCAGGTCGGCCAGAGGCATCGTGCGCGTCACGACCGGTTCGAGTCCACCCGCACCCAGCGCCGACGTGATGTCGCGAACCGCGACGCGCAGCGTCGGGCGAGTCAGCGTGTAGACGATCAGAAAGTGCACGCGGATGTTCTTGCGCAGCAGCCGCCAGAAAGGGATCTTCGGTTCGGGCTGCGCATCCGAGCTGTAGGTCGCGATGATCCCGTTGTCCTTCAGCACGTCTAGGTTGGTCTCGAGGTTGACACCGAACGCGACATCGACGACGCGGTCGACGCCCTGCCCGCCGGTGATCTCCCGCACGCGCTCGACGACGTTCTCGGTGCGGTAGTTCAGCACGTGATGCGCCCCGCAGGCGGACGCAACCGCCGCCTTGGCGGGTCCGCTGACGGTTGCGATCACGCGCGCACCGGCCCAGCGCGCGAGCTGCACGACGGTGGTTCCGACACCACCGGCGCCTCCGTGCACGAGGATGGTCTGCCCCTCGATATCGCCATCGACGAACAGCGCGTAGTGCGCCGTGATGGCTGGCACGCCCAGACAGGCGCCTGCCTCGAACGACACGCCCTCCGGCAGGGGAACCGCCCGCTCGGCCGGCTGCAGCGTGTGGCTGGCCGTCGTGCCGAAGTCTCGGTCGACGCGTCCGTTGTAGATCCACACCCGCTGGCCGATCCGATCGTGCGACACGCCCTCGCCGACCGCCGCGATCACACCGGCGCCATCGTCGCCTGGCACGAGGCGTCGCCCCGCCGGCGGGGCGACGTTCGAGCGCCGCTTCACGTCGGCCGGATTGATGCCGATCGCGCGCAATTCGACCAGAACCTCGCCGGGAGGCGGTGCCGGCAGGTCGATGTGTCCGAAGCGCAAAACCTGCGCGGCCGGACCGCTGGACTCGTAGAAGGCGGCATGGGATCGGGTGGCCATGGATGGGTCTCCGGGAAGCGGGTGGTTCGATGGAATCGCCGTGATCATGCCCGATCGTCGGTCGCGATAGGATTCCGCCATGACATCCCTGATCGATCTGCGCAGCGACACGGTGACCCGGCCCACGCCGGCGATGCGGGCGGCCATGGCCGCCGCCGCGGTCGGCGACGACGTCTTCGGCGACGATCCGACCGTCACGCGCCTGCAGGACACCCTGGCGTCACGGCTCGGCTTCGAGGCGGGGCTGCTGGTGCCGAGCGGAACGCAGTCGAACCTGATCGCGCTGATCACGCACTGCCAGCGCGGCGACGAATACATCGCAGGCCAGGACGCGCACGCCTACCGCTACGAGGGCGGAGGTGGCGCGGTGCTCGGCAGCATCCAGCCGCAGCCGATCGAGAACCTCCCCGACGGTACGATGCCGCTGGCGAAGATCGAAGCGGCGATCAAGCCCGACGACCCGCACTTCGCGCGCACCCGGCTGCTCGCGCTCGAGAACACGATCGGCGGCCGGGTGCTGCCGCAGGCGTGGGTGCTGCAGGCGGCGCAGCTGGCCCGGTCGCGCGGTCTGGCCCTGCATCTCGACGGCGCACGCCTGTTCAACGCCGCCGTCGCAAGCGGCGTCGACGCCGGAACGCTGGCCCGTTCCTTCGACAGTGTCAGCGTGTGCCTGTCCAAGGGGCTCGGCGCCCCGGTCGGGTCGGTGCTGCTCGGGTCGACGGCGTTCATCGCGGCAGCGCGACGCTGGCGCAAGATGCTTGGGGGCGGCATGCGACAGGCGGGCATGATCGCGGCAGCCGGACTGCACGCGCTCGAGCACCACGTCGATCGGCTCGCCGAGGACCACGACAACGCCCGCCGACTCGCCGCGGGGCTCGACGGCGTGCCGGGGCTGCGGGTGTCGGAGCCGCGCACGAACATGGTGTTCGTCGAAACCGATGCGCGGCGCGCCGAGGCCCTGCGAGACCACCTGCGAACACACGGCGTGCTCGTGATGGGCGGCTCGACGATGCGGCTTGTGACGCACCTGGACGTGACCCGCGCGCAGATCGACACCGTCGTCGATCTGGTGCGGCGCTTCTGACCCGCAGCTTCCCGGCGCCTGCCCCGCCTCCGACCCGCCTCCGACCCGCCTCCGACCCGCCTCCGACCCGCTTCATAAGCCTCGGCGGCCAGCGTCGAAAAACACCTGCCTGCCGGTCTGGTCGGGATCATCGGCCGATCCGCCAGGCAAAACACGAGACGCCATCCGCGCATCGGATCCGCTATCTTCGACGGCGTCCGCCGCAGCCTTCGACGGCGTCTGCCGCAGCCCTCGACGGAGCCCGCCGCAGCCGAAACGGACCGCGTGGTCCGCGCGGAATCGGCCGCGCGCATATCTACCAGGACCAGGAGAACCGCATGAATCCGGCCGAACAGGCAACCCTCGACGCGCACCGGCGCACCAGCGAGGGACTCGATTTCTCGGACGAAGCCGACTTCGCCGACGCGCGCAGGGGATTCATCGCGTCGGTGCCCGACGGCGAGGTGCGCGCGGCCGACGGGCGCGTCGTGTTCAGCCAGAAGCGCTACGCCTTCGTGGATGCGCCGCAGGCGCCGCCGACGGTGCACCCCAGCCTGTGGCGGCACGCGCGCCTGAACCGCCATCACGGCCTGTTCCAGGTGTCGGACCGCATCTTCCAGGTGCGCGGCCTGGACCTCGCCAACGTCACCTTCATCGAGGGCGACGAGGGCCTGATCGTGATCGATGCGGCCACCTACTCCGAGGCCGCGCGCTGCGCGCTCGAGCTGTTCTGGCAGCACCGGCCGAAGCGGCCCATCCACACGATGATCTACAGCCACAGCCACTTCGATCACTACGGCGGCGTGCGCGGACTGATCGACGAGGCCGACGTGCGTGCGGGACGTGTGCAGGTGATCGCGCCCGACGGCTTTCTCGCCGCCTCGGTGGACGAGAACATCCTGGCGGGCGTCCCGATGCGGCGGCGCTCGATGTTCCAGTTCGGCCCGACGCTGCCTGCGGGTCCGCAGCAGCACGTCGACAGCGGCCTCGGGATCGCAGCCGGCCGCGGCACCACGAGCCTGATTCCGCCAACACGCCTGATCACCGAACGGCAGGAGCGCCTTCGCATCGACGGCGTCGAGATCGTGTTCCAGCTGACGCCCCAGACCGAGGCGCCGGCGGAGATGAACTTCTTCTTTCCGGACGACCGCGCGCTGAATCTGGCCGAGAACGCGTGCCAGACGATGCACAACCTGTGTCCGATCCGCGGCGCCAAGACGCGCGACGCGCTGGGCTGGTCCAAGTATCTCGACGAGGCGCTGCGCGAGTTCGTGCCCCGACTGCGACGTCGCGTACGCGCAGCACCACTGGCCGGTGTGGGGACGCGATCGCGTCGCCGCCTTCGTCGCCGACCAGCGCGACATGTACCGTTACCTGCACGACCAGACGCTGCGGCTGATGAGCCACGGCTACACGCCGCACGAGATCGCCGACGCCCTGATGATGCCGAACGCTCTGTCCAGGCGCTGGAACACGCGCGGCTACTACGGCGCGGTCGCGCACAACGTGCGTTCGATCTACACGCACTATCTGGGACACTACGACGGCAACCCGGCGACGCTCGACCCTCTCACCCCGGTCGATGCCGGACGCCGCTACGTGCACTACATGGGCGGCGCGGCGGACCTGCTCGCGAAGGCGCGCGCGGACTACGCGCGCGGCGAGTTCCGCTGGGTGGTGCAGGTGACCAACCACCTGGTGTTCGCCGATCCCGGCAACACCGAGGCGCGCAGCCTGTGCGCCGATGCGATGGAGCAGCTCGGCTACCAGTCCGAGGCCGCGACCTGGCGCAATGCCTACCTGCTGGGCGCGCACGAGCTGCGCAACGGAGCGCCCAAGCCGCCCCCCGGCGCGAGCCCTGCGGTGAACATGGAGGTCGCGTCGATCCTGCCGCTGGACATGTTCCTCGACTTTCTGGCGATCCGCGTCGACGGGCTTGCCGCGCAGGACCTCGTCGGCCGCTTCGACTGGCGCATCGGCGACGAGGACGCCTGCCGTGCGATCAGCCTCGGCAACGGCGTGCTGAACCACGCGCCAGGCAGCCATGGAGACGCGGCCGACGCCGTCGTGTCGACCACGCGCGCGGAGCTGACCGCCATGCTGCGCCGGGGGGCGACGCTGCTCGGGGAATTCGACGAGGGCCGCCTGCAGGTCAGCGGAGACCGCGCGAAGTTCCGCGCGTTCCTCGCCACCCTCGACCAGTTCGCTGCGATGTTCAACATCGTCGAGCCCTGAGAACGGCCCGTGGTTCTGGCTATCATCACAGCCGAACCACACGGAGACGACATCATGCGCAGCATCTTCAGCGAAGAACACGAGCTGTTCCGCGAGCAGGTCCGCCGCTTCTGCGAACGCGAGATCAAGCCCCACTACCGCGACTGGGAGAAGGCGGGCCACAGCCCGCGCGAGTTCTGGCGCAAGGCCGGCGAGAACGGCATCCTGTGCACCACGATCCCGACCGAGTACGGCGGTCCGGGCGGCGACTTCCTGCACTCGGTCGTCGTCACCGAGGAAATGGTCCGCGTCGGCGCGAACCTCGGCATGCCGGTGCACTCCGAGATGGTGTCGCCCTACGTGCTGCACTACGGCAGCGAGGAGCTGAAGCAGCGGCTGCTGCCGCGCCTGTGCCGCGGCGAGATCGTCGGCTCGATCGGCATGACCGAGCCGGGCACCGGCAGCGACCTGAAGAACATCCGCACGAACGCCGTGCGCGACGGCGACCACTGGGTGCTCAACGGCCAGAAGGTCTGGATCACCAACGGCTTCAACTGCGGCGTCGTGCTGGTGGCCTGCAAGACCGACCCGGCGGCGGGTGCCAAGGGCGTGTCGCTGATCGCGGTCGAGGAAGGCACGCCCGGCTTCACGAAGAGCCAGCCGATGGACAAGATCGGGCTGAAAGCGCAGGACACCGCCGAGCTGTTCTTCGACAACGTGCGCGTGCCCCTGTCGAACCTGGTCGGCGAGGAGGGACGCGGCTTCATCTACCTGATGCAGCAGCTGCCGCAGGAGCGGCTGGTGATCGCGCTGCGCTCGTGTGCCACGCTGGAGACGCAGCTCGAGAAGACGATCGCGTACACCACCGAGCGCAAGGTGTTCGGCAATCCGATCATCGGGTTCCAGAACAGCAAGTTCAAGCTGGCGGAAGCCAAGGCCTACATCGCGATGCTGCGCGCCTTCGTCGACCAGTGCGCGCTCGAGCACATGGCCGGCGGCATCAGCAGCGAGAAGGCGGCGATGGCCAAGCTGGTGGGCACCGAACTGATGGGGCGTTACCTCGACGAGTTCCTGCAGCTGCACGGCGGCTACGGCTACAGCAGCGAGTACGAAATCGGCCGCGCCTGGGTGGACGCACGCGTCTCGCGCATCGCGGGCGGCGCCTCGGAAGTGCTGAAGGACATCATCAGCCGCAACCTCTGAAGGCCGCGGCGCGGCGCCCGCGCCGCGAGCGAGAAGGGCGCCCCACGGGCGCCCTTCTTTCATCCGCGCACGCGACGGGCGCGGCGCGGCCGATTCGACGAAGAGGAATCAGCGGGTGACGACTGCCGTGCCGTGACTCAGCACCACCACGTCGCGCTCGACGACGCGGGTGCGGAACTGCACGTTCTGACCGTCGACCCACATCTCGACGCGCAGCGTCTCGCCCGGGTACACCGGCGACGAGAAGCGCGTGCCGATCTCCTTCAGGCGCGCCGGGTCGTAGTCGCACAACGTGGCCAGGAGCGCATGGCCCGTGACGCCGAACGAGCACAGCCCGTGCAGGATCGGCCGCGGGAATTTCGCCTGCGCGGCGACCTCGGGATCGGCATGGACCGGGTTGTAGTCGCCGGACAGACGATAGATCAGCGCCGCCTCGGGGCGGGTCTTCAACTCGCAGACGTGGTCGGGCGCGCGCTCGGGCGTGGCCGGGCGCGCCGCGGGCGCCGGATCGCTCGGCTGCCCGCTGGCGGAAAAACCGCCGTCGCCTCGCAGGAAGGACACGCCGGTGGCGGTCGCCAGCAGCTTGCCGGAGGTGTCGGTCAGGGTCTTCTCGGAATACATCAGGGCGCCCTTGTCGGCCCCCTTGTCGACCAGCGCGGTGACGCGCGTGAGGCCGATCACGGTACCCTCGGCCGGCAGCGGCGCGTGCAGCACGAGATGCTGCTCGCCGTGCAGGATCTTGACCCAGTCGATGCCGGTCCCCGGATCCTTGGACCAGAAGCCGGGCGAGCCGAGCACCACAGCCATCGTCGGCAGCGCCTGCAGGCCGTCCTCGTACAGGTAGCGCAGCTGACGGCGGTCCATCGGATCCTGTCCGAGACCCACGCCGAGCGCGTACAGGATGGTGTCGCGGAAGGTGTACTTGTGTTCGATCGGCTTGTGCGGCCAGGCCTTGAGTTTTGCTACGTCGATCGCCATGAGCGTGGTCCCCGATGTCGTGTTGGTCCGCTTCAAGTGTAGACGACATCAATGGCTGGCGATGACCTTGCCGTCGTCGTGATCCCAGTCGAAGACGGGCGCGCGGCGACGCATCCCGCAGGTCGAATCGTCGCGGCTCGGGCCGGCGGCCGAATCGCCGGGCCGCGCGCCGCCGACAGTCGCATGACGACGCAGGTCGTCGTCGCGCTGACGATCGAGGCGCTCGGCCTCGGCAGCATTCACGAGCCTGCCGAGGATCGCGCTGTGCCGCCGCCCTGCCGGACAGGCCGCCTCGAGCCGACTCGCCGCGAGCAACGCGTCGGACGGATCGATCAGCAGCGGCAGCGAGGAGACGTCGGTCGGGGCGTCGTCGGTGGCATCCATGGCGCGTTCTCCTGGTCGGTGGCCTGGCAGGGACAGCCGCTGTTGCGGCAGCGGCGTCGGGCGCCGATCCTTCCCCCCTCGCGCGCGATACCTGCGAGGCACCGGATCGGTCAGGATCGACGCGATGTGATGGTCGCGCGCGGCGCGCGGCGGATCCATACGACCGACGGTGTAGACGGTAAGATCGAACGGTTCGCAAGCGCGACACACCACAACGAATCCAACCATCGGAGACCGCCATGCTCTTCTACGATTCCGTCGGACCCAACCCTCGCTGCGTGCGCATGTTCGCCGCCGAACGCGGCGTCGAACTGCCGAAAGTCACCGTCGACCTGCGCGGCGGCGAGAACCGCCAGGCGCCGTACCTCGCGAAGAACCCATCGGGACAGCTGCCGGCGCTCGAACTGGACAACGGCTTCGTGCTGGCCGAGATCACCGCAATCTGCGAGTACCTCGACGAGATCGCGCCGTCCGGGCACTCGCTGATCGGCGCAACGCCCCAGGAGCGCGCCGAGACCCGCATGTGGACGCGGCGCATCGACCTGAACATCGCCGAGCCGCTGGCCAACGGCTTCCGTTTCGCGGAGGGCCTGAAGCTGTTCCAACCCCGCATCTACACCATCCCGCATGCCGCCGACGACCTGAAGAAGATCGCGCAGCAGAAGCTGGCCTGGCTGAACGGCCTGATGGAAGGCAAGGAATTCGTCTGCGGCAAGCGCATCACGCTGGCCGACATCCTGCTGTTCGCGATCCTGGACTTCGGCAACAACGTCGGCCAGCCGATCGACCCGGCAAACACCAACATCGTCGCGCACTACGAGCGCATGAAGGCCCGCCCCAGCGCCGCGGCCTGATCCTCGGCCCTCGGGAACCCGGGGTCGCCGCGCCGCGGCGGTCCCGCAGCAGCGCGCGCAGCGGCTCGACGAACCCGACCAGCCCCTTCGGGAACAGCGCCAGGGCGGCGATCAGCACGCTGCCGAGGATGATCTTGTCGGCGTAACCGCCGAGCGACAGAAACTTCTCCTGGCCCAGCACCAGTACCGTCGCCAGCAGCGCCCGAGCAGCAGGCGCCGTCCGACGAGACCACCGCGGTCAGCATCAGGATCAGGAAGTAGGAGTCGAGCACGTCGGCACTGACGTACGCGCGCTGATAGGCGTACAGCCACCCGGCCGACGCGGTGATCGGCGCGAGAACAGGAAGACCTTGAGGCGCACCTGCTGCGGATCGATGCCCGACACGATCGCCAGCCGCGAGTTCAAGTGCGTCATCACCGCCGCCGAACCGAGGCGCGAGTTGCGGAACCGGTCGACCAGGTAGAGCACCACCACCATCAGGCCGAAGGCGACCGGCCACAGTTCGCGGTCGTTGGCCGCCTTCAGCGTGATGCCCGGCAACGACAGGTCCAGCACGGGAATGCCGCGCAGCCCGTCGGACCCGCCGAGGAAGGACCAGTTCTGCGCGACGGTCGCCGCGACCACGGCGATCGCATAGGTGACCAGCGAGAACACGAACTCGCGCAGGCGCAGCGTGATCAGTCCGAGCACCGCTGCGAACAGCAGGGCCGCCGCGATCGAGGCGGCAAGCGTCGCCCAGCCGCCCGCGCCAGCGCGCGTCGACAGCAGCGCGGTCGTGTAGCAGCCGACCGCGAAGAACACGGTGTGCGCAAGGCTCACCTCGCCGAGGTCCGACACGATCAGGTCGAGTCCGTAGGCCATCGCAGCGAAGATCGCGATCAGCACCATCGCACTGTAGACGGCGCTGGAGCCGCCGGCGATGCGCGGCACGAAGAAGGCCGCCACGGCCAGGATCAGCAGCAGGGTGCCGCGGGTCTTCGAGTGCATGGTTCTGCCTATCGGGCGCCGGCGGCGAGGCCGCCGGGACGAAGCACCAGGACCGCGATCAGCACCGCAAACGCCGCCGCGGTGGTGTAGGCCGGAGAGACTAGGGCTCCGAAGAACGCGGTGAACAGGCCGAGCGCAAGGCCGGCCAGGTAGCTGCCGAAAACGCTGCCGATGCCGCCGAGCACCACGACCACGAAGGTCATGATCACCTCCTCGAAGCCCATCGACGTCAGAATCGGCGTGCGCGGGCCGACCATCGCTCCGGCGAAGGCCACCGCCGCGCCCTCGAAGGCGAACACGCCGAGATAGACCCTGCGGATGTCGACGCCAGCCAGCTCGGCGAGCTTCGGATCCTCGGCGACCATGCGCACCAGCCTGCCGACGCGCGTGCGGTCGAGCACGAACTTCAGCACCAGGAACTCGACGATCGCGACCGCGACGATCGCGATGTCCTGCCAGCTCAGCCACATGTTCTCGCCGAATGCCAGCTCGCGCTGCGCCAGCGGCGTGTCGAGGATCTGCCCGGTCGAGCCGAACACCAGGGCCGCGGCACCGTGCAGCACGTAGCCGAAGCCGAGCGTCATGATCATGATCGACACCAGGTTCTGGTCGATCGTCGCCTTCAGCATCACGCGCTGCAGCACCAGGCCGACCAGGATGCCCGCGGCGATCGCGACCGGGATCGCGAGCAGGTAGGGCAGGCCCAACCCGGAGATCGCGAACCAGCACACGAAGGCGCCGACCATGTACATCTGTCCGTGGCCGAAATTGACCAGGCGCGCCACGCCCAGCAGCACCGTCCAGCCGATCGCGACCAGCGCATAGGCATGACCCAGCACCAGGCCGTTGAGGAACTGCTGCCCGATATTCACTCGCCACCCCCTCCAAGGTAGGCCTCGGCGATGCGCGGGTCGTCGCGCATCTCGGAGGCCTTGCCTTCGACGATCACCCGGCCGCGCTCGAGCAGCACCAGCCGGTCGACCACCTCGATCGCGGCGCGCACGTTCTGTTCGACCAGCAGGATCGTCAGACCCTTCTGGGCCAGCGTGCGCATCGTCTCGAGCACCGCCGAAACCAGGCGCGGCGCCAGTCCGATCGACGGCTCGTCCAGCATCAGCACACGCGGCCCCAGCATCAGCGCGCGACCGATGCCGAGCATCTGGCGCTCGCCGCCGGAGAGCTGCGAGCCGAGGTGTCCGCGCCGCTCCAGCAGGCGCGGGAACAGCTCGAAGACCTCGTCGCGCGAGTACACGTGGCGGCCCGGCGCATCGTGCGCGTGGCTGGGCACGGCGAGGTTCTCGTCGACGCTCATCTGCGCGAACACCGCCTTGCCCTCGGGCACCAGCAGCAGCCCCGAGCGGGCACGCCGATGCGCCGGCAGCAACGACACCTCGACGCCGTCGAGCCGCACCGAGCCGGACACGCGCGGCGTGCCGCGCGACCAGCCGGCGATCGCGTTGACCAGCGTCGACTTGCCGGCGCCGTTGGCGCCCACCACACCGAGCACCTCGCCCTGGCGCAGGCCGAGCCGCTCGATGTCGAGCGCGTTGTTGCCGCCATAGGCGACCCGCAGCCCGGAGACCTGAAGAACTTCGGCAGTCGCGCCGCTCGTCGATGCGGCACCGCTCCGAACGGAAGCGCCGGCAGTCATTGGGTGCGCCCCAGGTAAGCCTCGAGCACCGCGTGGTTCTGCTGGATCTCGCGCGGCGTGCCGATCGCGATGCAGCGCCCCTGGTCGAGCACGACGATGCGGTCGGCGACCGCCATGATCAGATCCATGTGATGTTCGATGACGACCAGCGCCAGCCCTTCGCGTTTGAGCGTGTGCAGCATCTGCACCAGGCGCTCCATGTCGGCGCCGCCCAGGCCGGCGCCCGGCTCGTCGAGCAGCAGCGCCCGCGCGCTGGAACCGTGCGCGAGCGCGACCGACAGCATGCGCTGCGTGCCGTACGGGATCGCCGTCGGCAGGCGGTGGTGGTACTCGGCGGCGACGCCGAAGCGCTCGAGTGCCGCGATCGCGCCGGCTTCGGCGGCACGCCGGCGGCGTGCCGCGGCGAACGGCGCCAGCGTCGCGGCCAGCAGCCCGGTGCCGGCGGACTCGTGCATCACCGCCAGCATGTTGTCGAGCACGGTGAGCTCGTGGAAGAAGGCGTTCTGCTGGAACGCCCGCTTCAGCCCGCGCTCGGGAAGCCGGTGCGCGGGCACGTCGGTCACGTCCTCGCCGTCGAGCAGCACCCGGCCCCGGCGCGTGACCATCGCGGTCACTGCGTCGTAGCACGAACTCTTGCCCGCGCCGTTCGGGCCGATGATGCCGAGCAGTTCGCCCGCGCCGACCTCCCAGCTGACGTCGTCGAGCGCGTTGAGCGCGCCGTAGCTGACCCCGAGCCCCTCGACCCGAAGGACCGGCTTCGTCGCAACCGCCATCGTCCGGACGAGCGCTTTACTTCTCGACGACCATCTTCTGGCCCTGGATCGTGAACACGTAGTGCCGCGATGCCAGCTGGCCGTTCGGCGCGAAGCTCATGTCGCCAAGGATCGTGTTCTTGAACGTCCCGCCGCGGATGCGCTTGGCGATCGCCTCGCGGTCGAGCGTCTTCAGCTCGTTGGCGGCCATCGCCCAGACCTGCAGCGCCGCGGCGCCGAGCGCCATGAACTTGTCCGGCGGCTGCTTGTGCTGCTCCTGCATCTTGGCGACGAAGCGCTGGTTGACGGGATTGGACGCGAACGGCTCGACGTCGGGGAAGTAGATGTCCGCGCCGACCACGCCGTTGGCCGACTCGCCGGCCACCGAGATCACGCTCGGCGCCATCGTGCCGACCGCCGCCACCAGCTGGCCGGGAATACGCGCCTGGCGCGCCTGGCGGATCAGCGCGGGCATGCCGAGGCCCTCGCTGGCATTGATCAGCACGGTAGCGTCCGGATTCGCCGAGCGCACGTTGGTCAGCGCGACGCGGAAATCGGCCTGCGTGAACGGGAACTTCTCCTCGGCGACCTTCTCGTACGCGTGGTTGAGCTTCTTCAGCTCGCCTTCGATCGAGGCCTGCGCGCCGTTGCCATACGCGTCGTTCTGCGTCATGAAGGCGATGCGCTTGGCCTTCACGCGATTGGCGAGGTAGGCCGCGATCACCGCGCCGTCCTGCGAGTTGGAGCTGTTCAAGCGGACCGCCAGCGGATTGCCTTCTCCGGACAGGATCGGGTCGGCCTTCGAAATCGCAGTGATGTCGAGCACGCCGGCGCGGCTGATCACCGGCTGCATCGCCAGCGTCACCGGGCTGTTCCAGCCCTCGATGATCACCGACACGCCGGCCGAGATCAGTTCGTTGGCCCGCGACACGCCGACCGCAGGCGTCGATTCGTCGTCACGCGCCTCGATCTGGATCTGACGCCGAGCACGCCGCCGGATTCGTTGATCAGCGCGGCCATCGTCTGCATCGACTTGACCAGGTGCTGGCCCTGCGGCCCGGCACCGCCGCTCAGCGGAAAGATCACCCCGACCTTCACCGGCTGGGCCTGCGCCGCGGCCGCCAGGCCGATGGCCGTCAGCGCCGCCAGACCGATCCTGCGAATCGGCTTCATGCTCGTCTCCTGTCGTGTTTTCATCGGCGAAACCCGCGGGCGCGGCCGGACACGGTCATCCGCGACGTCACGCCGAGGCTTGTGCGTCGGGCTGCAAGTGTACTGTCAAACCTTATCATCGGGACGAAGACCAGGGAGTTTCGTGAATGACGAACAGGACGGTGGTGATCGCGGGGGCGACCGGTGTCGTCGGGCATGCGGCGCTGGAGCACTTCTCCGCACAGGACGGATGGAACGTCGTCGCGCTCTCCCGGCGCAGGCCCGAACTTCCCGCCGATTTCAAAGGTCGACACATTTCCCTGGATCTTGCCGACGCCGCGCGCTGCCGCGAATTCGTCGCCGGGCTGCCGGAAGCCACGCACCTGGTCTATGCCGCGCTGTTCGAGAAGCCGGGGCTGGTGCGCGGCTGGCGCGAGCAGGACCAGATGCAGACCAACCTGGCGATGTTGCGCAACCTGCTCGACCCGCTCGCCGAACGCGGAGGCCTGCGCCACGTCGGACTGCTGCAGGGCACGAAGGCCTACGGCGTGCATCTGCACCCGGTCGCCGTGCCGGCGCGCGAGAACGCGCCGCGCGACGCGCACGAGAACTTCTACTGGCTGCAGGAAGATCACCTGCGCGCGTCGGCCGCACGACACGGCTTCGCGTTCACGATCTTCCGGCCGCAACTCGTGTTCGGCGACGCGCTCGGTGTCGCGATGAACCTGGTGCCGGTGATCGGCGCCTATGCCGCGATCTGCCGCGAGCTGGGCCTGCCGTTCGCCTACCCCGGCGGCCCGTCCAACGTGATGGAAGCGACCGACGCGCGCCTGCTGGCGCGCGCGCTGGCGTGGGCGGCCGACGCGCCGACGGCGCGCAACGAGACCTTCAACGTGACCAACGGCGACGTGTTCGTCTGGCGCAACGTGTGGGGCGCGCTGGGCGATGCGCTGGGCGTGCCGACGGCGCCCGATGCGCCTCGGTCGATCGCGCAGTTCATGCCGGCGCAGGCGCAGGTGTGGCGACGCATCGCCGAGCGCCACGGCCTGCGCACGCCGGTGCTCGCCGAGCTGCTCGGCGAATCGCACCACTACGCCGACTTCTGCTTCGGCTACCGCGCCCGCGAAGCGCCGCCACCGGTGATCGTCAGCACGATCAAGCTGCGCCAGGCGGGCTTCGGCGACTGCATCGACACGGAGCGGATGTTCCGCGACTGGATCGGCATCCTGCAAAGAAAACGGATCCTGCCGCCGCCGGCCGGAGGGCAAATCGGCCCGCAGCTCGGCCCGTGACTCCCCCGTAACGCGGCGCGTAACTCGGCCCGTAACGCGGCGCGTAACTCGGCCCGCAACTCGGCACGCAAGTCGCCCCGCAACTCGGCCGGTGACTCAGCTCGTGACCTGTGCCGATTCCAGCGCAGCCAGCACGGCGTCTCCCATGGCCGCGGTGCAGGACACCGTCCTGCCCGGCGCCGCGATGTCCGCGGTCCGCGCGCCACTCTCCAGCGCCCGGGTCACGGCCCGTTCGAGCCGGTCGGCCTCGTCGCCGCGACCGATCGAATGGCGCAGCAGCAGCGCGAAACTCAGGATCGCGCCGAGCGGATTCGCGATCCCCTTACCGGCGATGTCGGGCGCGCTGCCGTGCACCGGCTCGTAGAGCGCGGGCCTGCGGCCCGTGGCGTCGGCGGCGCCCAGCGACGCCGAGGGCAGCATGCCAAGCGAGCCGGCGATCGCACCGGCGCCGTCCGACAGGATGTCACCGAACATGTTCTCGGTGACGATCACGTCGAACTGGCGCGGGTCGCGCACCAGCTGCATCGCGCAGTTGTCGACCAGCATGTGCGACAGCGCCACGTCGCCGTACTCGCTCTCGTGCAGTGCCGTCACCGTCTTGCGCCACAGCACGCCGTTCTCGAGCACGTTCGACTTGTCGACCGAACACAGACGCCCGCCGCGCGTTCGGGCGAGATCGAACGCGAAGCGCGCGACCCGCTCGATCTCGTCGCTCGCGTAGCGCATCGTGTTGACCGATTCGCGCCGGCCGTCGGGCAGCGTGCTCGTGCCGCGCGGGGTGCCGAAGTACAGGCCACCGGTGTTCTCGCGAACGATCGCGATGTCGGTGCCGCGGGCGACCTCGGGACGCAACGGGCATGCGTCGGCCAGTGCGGGCCAGTAGCGCACCGGTCGCAGGTTCGCGAACAGCTCCAGCTCGCGCCGGATGCGCAGCACGCTGCCGGCGCGCCGCACCTCGACCGGAACCCCGGGGTAGTCGCCGATCGCGCCGAACAGGATCGCGTCGGCAGCACGCACCGCCTCGAGGGTCGCGTCGGGCAGGATCGCGCCGTGCCCCTGCCAGGCCGTCATGCCGTACGGTGCCTCGACCAGCTCGAGCGGCAGGCCCCGCCGCTCGACGAACCAGCGCGCCACCCTGAGGGCCTGCGCAATCACCTCGGGGCCGACGCCGTCGCCGCCGAGAACGAGAATCCGGTGAGACGTCATCGCGGCAGGGTCCGTTCGCATGTCATCGATCCTTCACTTTACTGTCCGTTGCGGTCCGCGCAGAGTGCGGGCCGTACATTCGACCACGTCCGGCATGCACGCACCGATCCGCCCCCGCCGATTCACTCCCCTACAGAGCGCTGCGCTGGCGACGGCGACGGCGGTCGCATTGTCCTGCCTGGTGGAAGCGCATGCCGCGCGACCGATGATCACCGACGACGCGAGACTCGTCGATGCGAAATCCTGCCAGGTCGAATCCTGGGCGAAGCGCAACCGCGACAGCACCGAGTTCTGGGCGCTGCCCTCGTGCAACGTGACCGGCAACCTCGAACTGACGATCGGCGGCGCCCTGGGCCGCGACCCGTCGGGCACACGCACGACCGACGTGGTGCTGCAGGGCAAGACCCTGTTACGGCGCATGGAACCGAACGGCTGGGGCATCGGACTGGTGCTCGGCAACGTGCGCCACCCCGCCATCGACACCGACCGCAACCTGATCGGCGATCTGTACGGCTACCTGCCGGCCAGCTTCTCGTACCTGGACGACCGCTTCGTGCTGCACGCCAACCTGGGAGTGCTGCACGACAAGACGGCGCATCGCGACCGCGTCACCTGGGGGCTCGGCTCGGAGACCCAGCTCGCGGCGCGGACCTGGCTGATCGCCGAGAGCTTCGGCCAGAACACCGGGCGTCCGTTCTTTCAGATCGGCCTGCGGTACTGGATCGTGCCGAACCGCGTGCAGGTCGACACCACCGCCGGCAACCGCTTCGGCAGCGACACGAGCGAGCGCTGGATCTCGATCGGCCTGCGCATGCTGACCGACGCGTTCCTGCCGTGATGCATCAGTCGGCTCCGATGACCACGACGCCTTCGGTTCGGGCGGCGCTCGCCAACCGCTGATCGAACGTCGCGATCGCGCAGCGTCGCGAAAGGCACAGGTCCAGGTAGGAGCCGTCGTATAGCGAGAGCCCCCGGCGCTCGGCGAGTTCGGACGCACGCAGCGTCGACTCGGCGCCGAGCGGATCGAGCGCGATCGGCAGCGCGCAAAAGCCCTGGAACAGCGCCAGACGGTCGCTGGCGCTCAGCCTGGAGCGTCGCTGGGCCTGCAACAGCGCGTTGCCGACCTCGAGCAGCAACAGGGACGGTGCGTGCACCTGCTCGACCGCCGCGCGTCCGACGATTTCCTGCGCGCGGGCGCTCGACTCGTCCGGAAGCATCCATGCCAGCACCACCGAAGCGTCGAGAACGAACGGCATGCCGCAACAACCGGTCAGTAACGATGTTCGGCGTGGGCGAGATCCCGCGCCGATTCTCCGGTGTCCAGCACGGCCGACAGACGCGCGCCGCGCCGGGACAGCCGCGAGCGGATGGCCGCGACCGCGTCGATTGCGGCACGCACCGCCGCCTCGTCCGCAGGCTCGAAGGGGATCAGCTGCGCGACGGGCTTGCCGTGCCGCGTGATCACGAAGCGTTCGCCCCGCGAAGCGCGCTCGAGCAGCTTCGGCAGGTGCGTTTTCGCGTCGTACGCGCTGACGGGCTCCCCGGCGATCAGGTTCGGTTTCATTCGGACTAGTCTGATCTGGTCTGAAATCCTGGTCAAGAGGTGCCGAACGGACTTGCGGGTCGGACTTGCGGATCGGTACGCCCTCGCTCCGGTCCGGCTCGCTTGCTCAGCGCTTGATGGCAGTTTCGTCGCCCCCCTCGACGCCACTGGGCTCGAAGCCGACGCCGTGCTGCGCGAGGTAGTCGCGGATCAGGCGCCGCACGACTTGCGAGGGTGTGACGTCCTGGCGGGCGCACAAGGCTTCGAAGGCCTTCTTCTTTGCCGGATCTACCAGCACGGTCAGGCGCGCGGTCTTCAGTTCCATGGCGGCACTCTATGTAAGGGTCATTATCATCGTAGTATCATGCAACACATCTAAAATTGCACGCTGATGACAGTGTCTAGCCTGATCGGGTCGCTGGCCCGGGCCTCGTCGATCGCATGAACGCGCTGCTGGCCGCTCAGGTGCTGCTGCTCGCCGCCGCCGCCGCATGCCTGCTGCCGCTGCGCAACCGCCTGCGCGCGGCGCTCGGGGTGGCGTCGCAGGTGCTGTCGACGGCGCTGGTGCTGTCGGTCGCGGTGCCGGTGGTCCTCGGCGGCGCGCCGCTCGAGGGCGAACTGGCCTGGGCGCACCCGGTCGGCATGCTGAAGCTGCGCCTCGACGCGCTCGGCGCGTTCTTCCTGGTCTGGTCGCTGCCGATGACGCTGCTGGGCAGCATCTACGCGGTCGGCTACCTGCGGCGCCACTTCGACACCAGGCGCCACGTCGGCGTGCACTACGCGCTGCTGAACATGACCTCGCTGTCGTTCGTGCTGGTCTACACCGGCGACCACGCGCTGGTGTTCCTGCTCGGCTGGGAGATCGCAGCGCTGGCCGCCTGGCTGCTGGTGATCTGGGACTACTCGAACCAGAAGATCCGCTTCGCCGGCTTCAACTACCTCGTCTCGACGCACGTCGGCCTGATCTTCCTGGTCGCCGCGTTCATGATCCTGTACACGCATTCGACGTCGTGGGAACTGGACAGCTTCGGCCGCTGGCTGCGGGCCAACCCGGGGTCCGAGCGCAACCTCGTCTTCCTGCTGCTGCTCGCCAGCTTCGGGCTCAAGTCGGCGTTCTTTCCGTTCCACTCCTGGCTGCCGCGCGCGCATGCCGCGGCGCCCGCCCACGTCTCGGCGCTGATGTCGGGCGTGATCCACAAGGCCGGCCTGTACGCGCTGGTCCGCTTCATCCTGCTGATCGGCAAGCCCGACGAGTGGATGGGCTGGTTCCTGATCGGCTTCTCGCTGCTGTCGGCGGTGATCGGCGCGCTGTACACCGCCGGCCAGCGCGACCTGAAGCGGCTGCTCGGCTACTCGTCGACCGAGAACGTCGGCATCGCCGGCCTGGGCCTCGGCGTCGGCTGCCTGGGCCTGGCCTGGGACAACGCCCCGCTGACGGCGCATCGGCTTCGCCGGCGGGCTGCTGCACGTGCTGAACCACGCCTTCTTCAAGTGCCAGCTCTTCTACGCCGCCGGCGCGGTCTACCAGGCCACGCACACGGTCGACATCGAACGGCTCGGCGGCCTGGCGCGTCTGATGCCGTGGACCGCGATCGGCTTCCTGATCGGCGGCGTGGCGATCTCGGCGCTGCCGCCGCTCAACGGCTTCACCAGCGAGTTCGTCATCTACTCGGGGCTGTTCAACGGCCAGCCGATCGCGCCATGGGCCAAGGTGGCGCTGGTCGCCGCCGCCGCGCGGCCTCGCATTCGTCGGCGCGGTCTCGGCGCTGAGCATCACGCGCGCCTTCGGCGTCGTGTTCCTCGGCGCGCCGCGCGACGCCTCGATCGAACCCGCCGCGCGAAGTCAGCGCCTGGATGCTCGCCGCCGATGCTGCTGCATGCCGCCGGAGTCGTGGTGCTGGGCGTGGCGCCCGTGCTCGGGCTGACGCTGGTCGAAGGCTCGGCGCGGCTCGCGCTGGCCGGCCTGCCGGGCGCGAACACCGAGGCCCTGAGCGCGCTGACCGGCACGCTGTCGCGCATCGGCGCACTGTCCGCGGCGCTGACCGCCGCCATTGCCGTGCTGTGGTGGCTGCGCGCGCGCGCGGCGCGGCCTGCCGGCGGCCAGCCACGTCACCTGGGGCTGCGGCTATACGGCGCCCAACACGCGCATGCAGTACACCGGGTCGAGCTTCTCCTGGGATTTCAGCCAGCGCTTCCGCGGCCTGCTGGTGCTGTTGCGCCGGCAGAAGGCTCCCGAGGGCTATTTCCCGCAGGACGCTTACCTGATCACCGACTGCGTGGACGCCGTCGAGCGGCGGCTGTTCTCGGTCATCAACCATGGCGACGAGTCGGCCACCGACCTGTCGCGACGACTGCGCGAGGACGACCCCCGCCTGGCATTCGCCGCGGGCCTGGTGGCGATCGTCGTGATCGCCGGCCTGGTCTGGCTGGCGGGGGGGCCGCTGCGATGAGTGGCGAAGTCACCGCCCTGCTGGTCGCCGTCCACGTCGCCGTCGCACTCGTGGCGCCGGTCCCGATGGTGGGCCTGATCAACCGCACCAAGTCCTGGTGGGCCGGCCGCAAGGGCCCGAAGCTGGCCCAGTCGCTATTGGGATCTCGCTCGGCTGCTGCGCAAGCGGCCGGTGATCAGTTCGGTGACCACGCCGCTGTTTCGCGCCGGTGCCTGGGTGGTGCTGGTGTCGTCGCTGCTGGCCGCGCAGATCGCGCCGATCCTCGGTCCGCTCGCGCCGCTGCAGTTCGATCACGACTTCATCGTCTTCGCCTACACGCTGGGCCTGGCACGCCTGTTCCTGATGCTCTCGGCGATGGACGTCGGCAGCTCGTTCGAGGGCATGGGCGCGGCGCGCGAGGCATCGTTCACCGCCTTCGTCGAACCGGCGCTGTTCCTGCTGATCGGCACGGCGGCCCTGGGTACCGGGCAGACGAGCTTCGCCGGCGCCGTCGGTCACTGGCAGCACACGAGCGCCTACCCCTGGCTCGTCGTGCCGGCCGTGGCGGTTCTTCTCGTGCTGCTGCAGGCCGAGGCCGCCCGGGTTCCGGTCGACGACCCGCTGACCCACCTCGAGCTGACCATGATCCACGAGGTCATGGTGCTCGACCACAGCGGCCCGGAACTGGCCGCGATGCAGTACGCCGCGGCCGTCAAGCTGACGATGTACGCCGGCCTGATCGCGGCGCTGCTGAACCCGTTCGACCCGGCCGCCGATCCGCTGGCGGCCGTGGCCGCGTCGCTGGCGATCATGGCGACGGTGGCCGTGGCGGTGGGCTGCGTCGAATCGCTGGTGGCGCGCCTGCGCATGCGCTACGTGCCGCGCTACCTGATGCTGGCTTCGGCGCTGGCCGCGGCGGCACTCGGCGTGGCGGGCTGGATGGCGGGCGTGGCATGAAGGCGCCGCTGATCCTGTTCCTCGCGGCAGCGGTGATTCCGGTCTTCTTCGGCAAGATCCGATCGGCGCCGTTCTGGCTGATGGTGCAGGCCGTCGCGCTGGGCTGGGCGGCAGCGGCGCAGCACGGCGAATGGTCGGGGCACGCGCTGGTCGCCCTGCTCGAAGTGCTGGTGGTCCGCGCGCTCGTCGCGCCGCAGCTGCTGCGCCGGGCGATGCGCAGCCGCGCCGAGCCGAACCTCGACCTGATGCCGTCAAACCTGTTCACCTGGGCGATCGCGATCGCGCTGATCGTTCTGGCCTTCGAGTTCGGCGCCCCGGCGATGAGCGACCGACAGGCGCTGACGCTGGGCGCGGTCGGCGCCACCGTGGCGGTCGCGCTGCTGCTGCTGTGCGGCCAACGATTCACCGCCGGCCCAGATGGTCGCGGTGCTGTTCATGGAGAACGCGCTCGCGCTGTTCGAGTCGCTGCTGCCCCAGCCTTGGCCGCTGCCGGTGCATGCCGCGCTGAGCGCGATCTACCTGCTGACCGTCGGGGTCGGCACCTGGCTGATCGGGCGCCCCGAGCCGGCGGCAGCAGCGGACGGTGCGGCCACGCGCGCAAGGGCCCCTGTCATGACCCCATCCGCCACCTTCGATGCCGGCGTCGGCAGCCGCCCGACGGCGCGCGGACTGTGGGCCGGCCCGGCCCTCGTGCTGCTGGCCCTGGCGGCGGTGTTCGCCTGTGTCGTCGTCTTCGTGCGCACGTCGCCCGCCGACATGCCGCTGTACTTCGCGCAGCGCCACTTCGTGCTCGACGCGACCTCGATGCTGTTCCTGCTGGTCATCAACAGCGTGTTCCTCGGCATCAGCGTGTACATGTCCTCGCGTGTCAGCACCTCGCGCGTGCTGGCCGAGAGACTGCTGCCGCGCGCCGCGCTGACGCTGGCCTTCATGGTGGCGATGAACCTGGGCGTGATGGCCAACAACCTGCTGCTGCTGTGGGCCTTCATCGAGCTGACCACGGTGTGCGCCGCGCCGCTGGTGGCGCAGGGCGACGCGCTGTCCCCGCGCCGTGTCGCCTGGCACTACCTGCTGTACTCGAGCATGTCGCTGGCGCTGACCTTCCTGGGCATCATGTGCCTGACGCGCTCGGCGCACCTGCAAGGGCTGGCGATCGACTTCGCGTTCGACCGGATGGCGTGGTCCATGCCCTCGTCGGGCGACGGCTGGCAGCGCCTGGGCCTGGCGCTGATGCTGTTCGGCCTGGGCAGCAAGCTGGGCCTGGCGCCGCTGTACAGCTGGCTGCCCGAGACCTACGAGGCCGCGCCCACCAGCACCAGCGCGCTGCTGGCGGCGGTGCAGTTCAACATCAGCGTGGTCGCGGTGCTGCGCGTGCTGCAGGTCTTCCGCGGCCAGGACACCGGTTTCGTGCTGCACGAACTGCTGATCATGGGCTGCCTGTCGCTGGTGATCGCGGCGGTGCAGGTGATGGCGGCGCGCAACTACAAGCGGCTGATCGCCTACGCCTGCGTCAGCTCGTCCGGCGTGATCGCCATCGGGCTGTCGGTGGGCAAGGCGGCGGCCTACGGCGTGCTGCTGTACGTGGTCAGCGCAGCCTTCGTCAAGGCGCTGCTGTTCCTGACCGCCGGCCGCCTGCGCGCCGTCTACGGCACCAACGAAAGCCGGGCGCTGGCCGGTGTGATCCGCGTGCTGCCGTTCTCGGGCGCGCTGTTCGCGGTGGGCACCTTCGCGCTGCTGGGCTTCCCGCCGTTCGGCAGCTTCATGGCGGAGATGCTGATCCTGTCGGGCATCGTGCAGGCCGGCAACCTGATCGCCTTCACGCTGATGTGCACCATGCTGACCATCATCTTCGTTGCCACCGGGCGCTCGATCTTTCCCATGCTGTGGGGCGAGCCCGAGGTGCACCGGCCGCCGGTGCGCGAGACCTGGGTCACCGCGCTGCCCAAGCTCGGGTTCGTGGCGGCGCTGGTGCTGCTGGGCGTTTACACGCCGGCGCCGATCAGCCGGCTCCTGCTGCAGGTCGCGCAGTCGATCGGAGGCTAGTGATGGCGCCCGCCGCATCCACCGTGATGGCACTGACCCGCGAACTCGCGCCGATGACGCTCGACGCCCTGGCCGAGGCCTGTGCCGTCGCGCTCGAAGCAGGCGGCCGGATGGTGACCCTGTTCGGCCGCAGCGACGGCGATGAAGTCGTCGTCACGGCCGTTCTGCAGTCAGCCGGGCGCCGGCATGAACGTGCTGCGCGCGCGCGCGCCGCGCGGCGCGCGCTACGCGTCGCTGACCCCGCGGTTCCCGGCGGCGCAGATGTTCGAGCGCGAGCTGTGGGAACAGACCGGCGTGGTCCCCGATGGACACCCGTGGCTCAAGCCGGTGCGCTTCGAGGGCGCGCGCCAGCAGCGCATGGACGAGTACCCGTTCTTCACCGTGCGCGGACAGGAGGTGCACGAGGTCGGGGTCGGTCCCGATCCACGCCAGCGTCATCGAGCCGGGTCACTTCCGCTTCATGTGCCACGGCGAGCGTGTGCATGCACCTCGAGATCCAGCTCGGCTACCAGCACCGCGGCGTCGAGACCCTGCTGCTGCGCAGGCCGCCGCTGGCGCTGACCTCGCTGGTCGAGTCGATCGCCGGCGACAGCAGCATCGCCTACGCATGGGCTTATTGCGACGCGGTCGAAACGCTCGCCGGCACCCGCGTCGGACCCGAGGCAGAACGGGTGCGCGGCGTGGCGCTCGAAATGGAGCGCATCGCCATGCACCTGGTCGGCCTGACGGGCCTGGCAACCGACATCGCGTTCCTGCAGGGCGGGGCCACGCTATGGCCGGCTGCGCACCGCGATCATCAACGCGACGATGCGCGTCTGCGGCAGCCGTTTCGGTCGCGGCTGGCTGCGGCCGGGCGGCGTGCGCCACGCGCCGGGCGAAGAACGCCGCCGCGACCTGCTGGATACGCTGGCGGCTTTCGCCACGGACTTTGCCGAGGTCAACGCGCTGATGCTGGCCGCGCGCAGCGTGCAGTCGCGCTTCAAGAGGACCGGGGTCGTCGGCACCGAGGCGGCGCGCGAGCTGGGGCTGGTCGGCCTGGCCGCGCGCGCCAGCGGCGTGGCGCTCGATGCGCGGCGCGATCTGCCGGGCGACCTCTACAGCGCACACCCGGTGAACGTGCTGATCGAAGACAGCGGCGACTGCTGGGCCCGGCTGCGCCTGCGCATGCGCGAGATCGACGAGTCGCTGCGCTGGCTGCGGCAGGCGCTCGACGCGCCCGCACACCGATCCGGGCCGCGGCCACGCCGCGCGCGGCTCGGGCCGCTGCGCCCGGACGCGCTGTGCGTCAGCGTGCGCGAGGGCTTCCGCGGCCCGGTCGTGCAGGCCCTGGAGACCGGGCCCGACGGCAGGCTCGCTGCACTACAAGGTGCAGGATCCGTCGCTGCTCAACTGGTTCGGCCTCGCGCTGGCGGTGCGCGACAACGAGATCTCGGACTTTCCGATCTGCAACAAGAGCTTCGACCTCTCGTACTGCGGCAACGACCTGTAGGAGCACCCATGCTGAAGGCGATCAAGGTCCGTGCCTCGCAGGGCACCCAGTACATCCAGGATCCGCGCCGGGCCGATCCGGCCGGCTTCCGCGGCAAGCCGGTCATCGCCGAACGCCCCTGCGACACCGGCTGTGGCGCGTGCGTGGCCGCCTGCCCGACGACAGGCGATCGACCTCGACCCCGTGCGCATCGACCTGGGCCGCTGCGTGATGTGCGGCGACTGCGAGCCGCGCCTGCCCGGCCGGCAAGCTGTCGTTCAGCAACGACTTCCGGATCGCCGCCACCGAGCGCAGCGGCCTGGTCGTCAGCGCGGCCCGGCCGTCGCTCGACCCGGTGACGGTGTCGGCCGCGCTGCGCCGGCGCTTCGGGCGCTCGCTCAAGCTGCGATCGGTGTCGGCCGGCGGCTGCAACGGCTGCGAGCTCGAGGTCAACGCGCTGACCAACGTCAACTTCGACATCGGCCGCTACGGCATCGACATCGTCGCCTCGCCGCGCCACGCCGACGGCCTCGTGCTCACCGGCCCGGTCACGCGCAACATGGCCGAGGCGCTGCAGCCTGTGCTGGGACGGCATGCCCGAACCGAAGTTCGTCATCGCGGTGGGTGCCTGCGCGATCTCCGGCAGCCCGTTCGAAGGCGCGGACAGCGCTGGACCGGCGCTTTCTCGAACGCTTCGCGCCGGCCCTGTACGTGCCGGGCTGCCCGGCGCATCCGCTGACGTTCATCAGCGGGATCCTCGATCTGCTCGGCATCCCGAGCTGACCCGGCTCAGATGCTCAGGTCGAGCAGGTTGTAGTCCTTGAGGCTGGCACGCGCGGCGTCGTCCCAGACGAAGGTTTCGCCCGAGCGGGCATGCGGCTGGTAGACGTAGGGCGTCTCGTTCGGGAAGCGCTGGCGGCGCGCCGCGATGCCCAGGCCGATCATGCGGGCGCGCTGACGGATGCGCTCCTCGTCGTAGACGCCGGGACCGACGTGCGTGGTGCCTTTCGTCTCGACGCCGAGCACCGAGCGCCGCCGATGGAAGCCCATGTTCACGGTCACGCGCCAGTCGCGGCTGGTGTTGGCGAACGATCCGTGCACCGTCTGGCGGTTGGTGATCGCGACGTCGCCGGGCGCGCAGATGAGGGGCACGGCATCGGGCAAGCGATCGGAGCCGGCGCGTTCGGCCATCGCGCGGATGTCGACCTTGCCGTGCTTGTGCGATCCCGGCACCACCCAGACGCCGTTGGCGGCGGTGCAGCCATAGAGCTGCGCCATGAAGTTGAAGCCGTGGGTTCCCTGGTCGAGGTCGGGACTGTCCCAGTGGGTCACGCCGTCCTGGTGCCAGGCGACCGACGCGCCGCGCCCCGGCTCCTTGATGAACAGGGCTTCGTTGAAGGGCACGAAGTCGTCGCCGTTGACGGCGGCGGCCACCGCCAGCAGCTGCGGATGGCCATAGAGGCGCAGCGCGGCGTCCGAGAACTGCAGGTCGCCCAGGATCAGGTAGACCACCTCCTTGGGCGCGTCGGCTCCCGCGTCGGGCTCGTGCATCTTCACGGGGTGACGGCCGTTGTTGGCCTTGGTGCCGCCGACGGGGTCGCCGAGGGGACGCGCCCAGAACAGCGTCGGCGCCTTGCAGTCGACGGCGAGCGCGGGCCGGCCTTTCGCATCCACCGGCGAGCCCTGCTCGGACGGCAGGCGATCGAGGATGTTCTTGATGTCGGCCTCGATGTCGGCGAGTTCGTCCGCCTTCAGCACGCCTTCGAACACGTAGAAACCGCATCGCCAGTAGGCCTCGAGGATGTCGGGATGGACCTTGCCGTCGGCGGTGAAGCGGATCGGGCCGCGGTTTCCCAGAGTGAAAGCGCGTCGCTCGCCCTCGGCGAGGTAGGCGCGCATCGCGGCCTCGTGATCGGCTCTGGCTGCCTGCGGGTCGGCGGTGGTTGCGGTGTTCATGCGGGACTCCAGCGTGGTGCGTCGAGACGTCGAGCATCGGCGCAGCCGCGCCCGCTGTCAATGCCTGCGCTGGTTCGACCGGTCCCCACGCGGCCCAGGCAACCCCGCCCGGGTCGGCCGGGATCCGCGAGTGCGCCCATGATTGGTATTCTTGTCGAATCGCCGTCCCTGCCAATACCCGGCGTGAATTTCAACCACCGAGACAACATCATGCGCAACTACCTGAAGTTCTACATCAACGGCCAGTGGGTCGACCCGGTCGAGCCCTCGCGCACCCTCGACGTGATCAACCCCGCCACCGAGGCCTCGGCCGGCCGCATCTCGATGGGCACGGCCGCCGACGTCGACCGCGCCGCCAAGGCCGCCCGCGCGGCGTTCGCTTCGTACTCGCAGACCAGCGTCGCCGATCGCGTCGCGCTGCTCGAGCGCATCATCGCCGAGTACAAGACGCGCATGGCCGACATGGCAGCCGCCATCACCGAGGAGATGGGCGCGCCGACGACGCTGGCGCAGCGCGCCCAGGCCGCGATGGGCATTGCCCACCTGCAGGCCGCGCTGACCGTGCTGAAGGACTACCACTTCCAGGAGCAGCGCGGCAGCACCTTGATCGTCAAGGAGCCGATCGGCGTGTGTGGTCTGATCACGCCGTGGAACTGGCCGGTCAACCAGATCGCCTGCAAGGTTGCACCGGCGCTCGCCACCGGCTGCACGATGGTGCTCAAGCCGTCCGAGATCGCGCCGTTCTCCGCCGTGATCTGGACCGAGATCCTGCATGCCGCCGGCGTGCCGGCCGGCGTCTTCAACCTGGTCAACGGCGACGGCCCGACGGTGGGCTCGGCGATCTCCGGCCACCCCGAAGTGGACATGGTGTCGTTCACCGGCAGCACGCGCGCCGGCATCGAAGTGGCGCGCAACGCGGCCCCGACGGTCAAGCGCGTCCCCCAGGAACTGGGCGGCAAGTCGCCCAACATCATCCTGCCGGATGCCGATCTCCAGAAGGCGGTGACCGCAGGCGTGCGTGCCGTGATGAACAACTCGGGCCAGTCCTGCAACGCGCCGACGCGCATGCTGGTGCCGAACAGCCGCATGGACGAGGTGCTGGCGATCGCCAAGGCGGCGGCCGAAGCCACCACGGTGGGCGACCCCGCCAGCGGCGCCACGATCGGCCCGGTGGTGTCCGAGGCCCAGTGGAAGAAGATCCAGTCGCTGATCGAGAAGGGCCTCGACGAAGGCGCAACGCTGGTCGCCGGCGGCCCGGGCAAGCCCGACGGTCTGGAGCGCGGCTACTACGTCAAGCCGACCGTTCTGGGCAAGGTCGACAACCAGAAGACGATCGCGCGCGAGGAGATCTTCGGCCCGGTGCTGGTGATCATCGGCTACGACACGGTGGAAGACGCGGTCGCGATCGCCAACGACACGCCGTACGGTCTGGCGGCCTACGTGTCCGGCACCGACGCCGAGCAGGTCCGCAACGTGGCGGCACGCCTGCGCGCGGGTCAGGTGAACATGAACAGCTCCGCCCCCGACATGATGGCGCCGTTCGGCGGCTTCAAGCAGTCGGGCAACGGCCGGGAATGGGGCGACCACGCGTTCGCCGAGTTCCTGGAGGTGAAGGCGGTGCTGGGCTGGGCGCCGAAACAGGCCGCCTGACGGGCCTGGCGTCCCACTGACGCCGCTGCAGGTGCAGGGCGGGTGTCGACACGGACACCCGCCTGCCCCGCCCGATGGGCGACGGCCGCCAGGACCGGGTCATCGCCCCACCCGCACCTGGATGCCTGCAAGCGCGTCCGCTCCCTCCGAATCATCCCGGAACGACTCTCATGGCCGACAGCGCGCTGCACCTCCCCTCCGTCGACGAACTGGGCTTCGACCCCGCTGCCCTGCGCAGGAAGTACGACATCGAGCGAGACCGTCGCCTGCGGGCGGACGGCAACGAGCAGTACGTCGAAATCACTGGAAAGTTCGCGCACTTCCTCGAAGATCCCTACGCCGACCCCGGTTTCACGCGGGCGCCGATCGTGCGCGAGGTCGAGGTCGTGGTGGTGGGCGGAGGGTTCGGCGGCCTGCTGGCGTCCGCCCGCCTGCGCGCGGCCGGGGTCGAGGACATCTGCATCGTCGAGAAGGGCGGCGACTTCGGCGGAACCTGGTACTGGAACCGCTACCCCGGCGCGGCCTGCGACACCGAGAGCTACATCTACCTGCCGCTGCTCGAGGAAACCGGCTACATGCCGGTGGCCAAGTACGCCCGAGCGCCCGAGATCCTGGAGCACTCGCGGCGCATCGGCCGGCATTTCGATCTCTACGAGTCCGCCCTCTTCCAGACCGTGATCACCGACATGCGCTGGCTGGACGACGAGTCGCGCTGGCTGGTCACCACCGACCGCGACGATGCCCTGCGGGCACGCTTCGTGGTGCTGGCCGGTGGTCCGCTCAACCTGCCCAAGTTGCCCGGCATTCCCGGCGTGGACAGCTTCGAAGGGACACAGCTTCCACACCAGCCGCTGGGATTACGCCTACACCGGCGGAGACTCCAGTGGCGGCCTCACCGGCCTGAACGACAAGCGCGTCGGCATCATCGGCACCGGCGCCACGGCCGTGCAATGCGTTCCGCACCTGGGCGCGGGCGCCAAGGAACTGTTCGTGTTCCAGCGCACGCCGTCGTCCGTGGACGTGCGCAACGACCGTCCCACCGACCCGCAGTGGGTGAAGAGCCTGAAGCCCGGCTGGCAGCGCGAGCGCATGGACAACTTCACCACGGTGATCTCGGGCGGGAAATTCGACGTCGACCTGGTCGACGACGGCTGGACCGACCTCATCACCAACATCCTGCTGGCCGCCCGCCGCAAGCCCAGCGCGGGCGAACCCGTCGAAAACACCGAAGCGCTGGTGCAGATCGCCGACTACCAGAAGATGGAGCGGGTGCGCGCGCGCGTCGATGCGGTGGTCGAGGACCGCGCGACGGCCGAGGCGCTCAAGCCCTGGTACAACCAGTTCTGCAAGCGTCCGTGCTTCCACGACCAGTACCTGGACACGTTCAACCGGCCCAACGTGCATCTGATCGACACCCAGGGCAGAGGCGTCGAGCGGATCACCGAGCGTGGCGTGGTGGTGGACGGCCGCGAGTACGCGCTCGACTGCCTGATCTTCGGCACGGGCTTCGAGGTCGGCACCGACTTCACGCGGCGCCTGGGCTTCGAGGTGCGCGGTCGCAACGGCCTGACTCTCACCGAGAAGTGGAAGAACGGCGCGTCGACCTTCCATGGCCTGTTCAGCCGGGGCTTCCCCAACATGTTCGTGATGACCACCCAGCAGTCGGGTCAGAGCGCGAACTTCCAGCACATGCTCGACGAGCAGTCGCGGCACATCGCGTACATCATGAAAGAGGCGAAGGCACGCAAGCTGCGCACGCTGGAAGCCAGCGCCGAGGCGGAGGCCGATTGGGTGGAGACCATCGTCAGGCTGTCGCGTGCCCGCCAGCCATTCCTGAACGAGTGCACGCCCGGCTACTACAACAACGAAGGCAAACCCAACGAACGCACGGCCAGGAACTCGCAGTTCTGGCGCGGACCGATGGTGTTCATCCGACTGCTGGACAAATGGCGCCAGGAAGGCACTCTGCCGGGGCTGGAACTGACACCGATGCCGGACTGACAAGGCGCACCAGGGCGCACAGCAAAACCGCAGGCACGAGGATCCCGATGTCCGACTCCGGAACGTCCGATCGGCCCACCGACGAGGTGCCCGGTTCCCTGCTGCGCCTCGTGGCCGATTCGGTTCCGGCGCTGATGGCGTACTACGAAGTCGGCACGCTGCGGTGCCGGTTCGCCAACCGGCGCTATGCCGAGTACAACGGCTGGACACCACAGACCATCCTCGGCAAGACGGTGCGTGAGGCGATCGGCGAGCAGGCGTGGGCCCAGATCGAACCCCACGTGCAGGCCGCGACCAGCGGCCGGGAGGTCCGGTACATCCGCCACCAGACCCTGCCCAGCGGCGAGGATCGGGTCATCGAAGTCAGTCTGCTGCCGCACTTTTCCGACGCCGGCCCGCAGATCGGCGCATTCGTGTTGATCAACGACATCACCGAAAGCTGGCACGCGGAGCGCACGATTCGCGAGAGCGAAGAGCGGCTGCGCAAGTTCATGGAGGCGAGCAGCGAAGGCATCCTGTTCCACCGCGATGGCGTGATCACCGACGTCAACGAGGCGCTGATCGGCCTGACCGGCTGTTCCGCCGACGAACTGATCGGGCGCAAGACGCTCGAATTCGTTGCCGACGACTGGCGTGCGATGGCATCGGATCACATGCAGGCGCAGCACGAGGAGCCCTACGAGGTCGAGGTCGTGCACAAGAGCGGGCGCAGGATCCCGGTCGAGATCCTCGGCAGGAGCATGCGCTACCGCGGGCAGGAGCAGCGCATGGTGGTGGTGCGCGACATCACCGCGCGCAAGCAGGCCCAGGAACGGATCGAGTTCCTGGCCCTGCACGACTCGCTCACCGAACTGCCCAACCGCCTGTACCTGAACGAGTACCTGCCCCGGACGCTCGCGCAGGCGCGTCGCCAGTGCAAGGGCGTCGCCGTGTTGTTCATCGACCTGGACGGCTTCAAGCCCGTCAACGACACCTACGGGCACGACGCGGGCGATGCGGTGCTCCGCGCAGTCGCCGGCCGGCTGCGCGACGCGGTCCGGCGGTCCGACCTGGCGGCGCGCCTGGGGGGCGACGAATTCCTGGTGGTGCTCACCGACATCGAGTCACCCGCGGACGTGGAGCGCGTCGCCGAGACCCTGCTGCGAGGCATGCGCGCGCCCCTCGACTGGAGCGGCCGGACGCTGTCGCTTTCGATGTCGATCGGGGTGAGCCTGTTTCCGGACCACGGCCAGTCCGCCGACGAACTGATCCGCTGCGCCGACGCGGCGATGTATCGCGCCAAGCTGGATGGCGGAGACCGCTACCGTGTGCACCTTGCGGATTCCGCTAACGCCCGGCCGATGAAGGCGGGGCCTTGAATGGTGGCGGGCCACTTGCGTCCGGATGCGCACGGAGTCCCAGTGCGGAAGCCTTGCCCTAGCTAGACAGCTAGGTCGATTACAATGACACTCGGTTCAGGCTGAAGAGCAATCAAGTTGACCACTGTAGGCATATTCGAAGCCAAGAATCGCTTGTCCGAGCTGGTCGAGCGTGCCGCCCATGGCGAAGAGATCGTCATCACCCGGCGCGGTGAAGAAGTGGCACGCCTGGTTGCAGTGGTCAAGCCCGACGCACAGCTGCGCTCGCGCGCACTGGCCGATCGCATCCGTCGCAATCGGGCGGGGCATGAGCTGGGCGGCAGCATCTCGCTGCGAGAGATGATCGAAGAGGGCAGGCGTTGACTCGCAGTACGGTAACGGCCGGGGCCGCGTTGTCAGGCTGGGTGATCGACGCATCGGTCACGATGCCCTGGTTCTTTCCGGACGAGGCCACCCCCTTCACCGAACGGCTTCTCGACGCGCTCGGCAGCCAGCCGTTGTGGGCACCGTCACTTTGGGTGCTCGAGTGCTCCAATGTCCTGCAGAGCGCTCAGCGGCGCGGGCGCATCGACAGTGATCGCCGTACGCAGATCGTCGGTGAGCTCGCCGAGCTGCCCGTGCATGTGGATCGTGAGCCTCCGGGCTTCGTCGTCCTCGATCGGCTGGCCGCAAGCCATGGATTGAGCGCCTACGATGCGGCCTATCTCGAACTGGCGTTGCGCCAGTCCTTCACCCTGGTCAGCCTGGACGCGCAACTCGTCGGCGCCGCCCGATCTCTCGGACACCCCGTGCTGACCGCGAGTGCCAGCGCGTAACTGGCGAGGCGACGTATGCAACCACGCGGGCCAAGACCTCGTCGAGGTTCTCGACGTTCATGGTGACCAATGTGAGGGGCTTGCCCTCGCCGACATTGGTCGCGGTCAGATCGAAGTACGCTGGCTTCATGCGTTTCACTCGGCAGCAGGAAGTGCGGCCACGTAAGTCACGGCCACGAAAGGACGCCTGCGTGCGCTCCGGCGAAGAAGTTGGCGCAGGTTTCGAGAGAACCGAGAGCAGAAGAGAGTCGAACCGGGCGACTTCAGGACGCCGGGCTGCCACGGCGTGGCACATGCAGATCGGCGCCGAACCCCGCGTGGTGTCGCGGGACGCGGATCGGGATAGGGGGACCGCTATGATAGCGGCCACCCCTCCCACACCACCCGGCATGCGGGTCCGCACCGGGCGGTTCGAGCGGTTGAGGTCATGAGAGACGGGGAACACCCAGCCGATCGAAGTACGCGATCGGCATCACCCGGTTGAGTCGTCGGGCGCTGTTGCGCCACCATCGTCGCGAGTTGGCTGCGACTCGGTGTGCATCATCTTCGGACGCGCCGAGTGCCTGCAGTTCGCGGTACATCGTCGTGCCGCGCTTCCAGTGCTTGAGCTGGATCGCCCGCAGCCGGTGCCGCAGCCACTCGTCCAGCCCGCGCCAGACCTTGGGTGTCTGCGCCAACCCGAAGTAGGCTTTCCATCCCAGCAGATACGGACGCAATCGCTCGGCCACTTCGGCCATGCTGCGCCCGCCCGATCGCCGCGTCAGTTGCCGCACCCGCTGCTTGAACGTCGCCATGGGCTTGTCGGCCACGCGGCGCTTGATCTCGCCACCCTTGGCCACCCACAGGCTGTACGCCCAGGAACTTGCGCCCGATCGCACCGGCCACTGCGCTCTTGGTCTCGTTGACCGCAAGCCGCAGCCGCGCGTACAGCCGTCGCAGCAGCGCCATCACCCGCTCGCCCGCCTTCACGACTGCGCACATACACGTTGCAGTCGTCGGCGTAGCGCGCAAAGCAATGGCCCCGCCGCTCCAGTTCCCTGTCCACCTCATCGAGCAGCACGTTGGCCAGCAACGGGCTCAACGGCCCGCCCTGCGGCGTGCCCTGATACCGCTGCTGCACCACCCCATCGCTCATGATCCCGGCGTTCAGGTACGCCCGGATCAGCCGCAGCACTGCCGCGTCCCCGATGCGTTTCCCGAGCCGGTCCATCAGGATGTCGTGGTTGACCCGGTCGAAGAACTTCTCCAGGTCCACGTCCACCACGACCTCGCCGGCCCGATTGCACGTACGCCTGCGCGGCCAACACCGCATCGTGCGCACGCCGCCCCGGACGGAAGCCGTAGCTGTGCTCGCTGAAGGTGGGATCGAGCAACGGCTGCAGCACCTGCAGCAGCGCCTGCTGGATCAACCGGTCCGTCACCGTCGGGATGCCCAGCTCGCGCTGGCCACCGTCCGGTTTCGGGATCGTCACCCGTCGTACCGGACTGGGCCGGTACGTCGCCCGCAACAGGCGTTCGCGGATCTCCGGCCAGGCGGCCTTCAGGTGCAGCACGCTCTGGTCGATGTCCAGACCGTCCACCCCCGCCGACCCCTTGTTCGCCTTCACCCGTCGCCACGCCCGCTGCAGGTTCTCTCTCGTCAGCGCCGCCGCAAGCAGCGACCCTGACCCTGTGCCTTCGGTGTCGTACCGCGGGCCTCGGGCTTCGTCGCTGGCGGACTCGCGCGCGGCTTCACCGCCCGCAGCCCCCGCCCGCCCGGATCGCTCCGGCATCTGACGCATGGCCCTAGACATCGGCACGTCCTCGCGCACTCCCTCTCGTTCGGCCCTTCGCCCCGCACCGGCGGCTACTACGGCCTCTGCTGACTTCTCGCTCCGGTTCATCACCGTCGCCCTTTCAGGCACAAGGCGAGATCTCCCCGGGTAAGAACGCACTCCTTCGCTGCACAACCGCCGGATTTACGCCGCCTCGCCTTGACCACGAGAGCTTCGCGGTCCTTTGCCCGCTCGCCCTGCTCGGCGCCGCCTTCTATCCGGTTCTTGTCCATCGGCTCGCAGCTGCGCTCCACGCTTCCTCCCCACACTCGGTCACCCTCGTGCAGTTGCGCTTCGCTTCGCTCGCTGTGATCAACTTACGGCGGGACTTGCACCCGCAGGAGTGCGCCCGTGCCGGGCGCACAAAGGAAAACGCCCAACCGATAGAGGTTGGGCGTTGAATGGTGGTGGCGGGCGGTTGTCGTGAGTAAAAACCCGCTGTTGAGCTTACGAGTAGTAGAGCGGGTTGCTGCGGGTCAGGCGCCCAGAAGCCTGCGCGACAGCACAGACTGCATGTCGCGCCGGCCATCGACGATCAGGTAGATCACGACCCTGCGACCGAGGACGCGATAGATCACCCGGTAGGGCTTGAACGCCGTCTGCCGGTACTCCTTGATACCCAGGGCGACGAGCTCCTTGGGGTAGCTGCCGCGCTCGGGGAACTGGGCCAGCCCGTCCACGACTTCCATCAAGCGATCAAGCACGTGGTTCGCATTGGCCACGCTGTCGAACTCGGCGATGTAGTCGTGGATCGACTCCAGATCCTGCTCCGCACCCTGCGTGAGCACAACCTCATATCGCCTGAGCTTGCCGGCCATCAGGCCGCGGCTCGCTTCGCGCGCAAGCGCGCCACGACATCGGCGACCGGCTTGATCCGGCCTTCCTCGACGTCCTGCTGGCCGAGTGCCAGGAGCTTCAGCAGGGCCAAGGTCTCCTGCGTTTCCTCGAAGGAGGCCACGTCCTGCAGCACGGCCTTGGCTTCGCCGTTCTGCGTGATGACCAGAGGCTCGCGCTGTTCGGCAAGCTGGGTGAGGACCTCGGCGGCGTTGGCCTTCAGGTAGCTGATGGGCTTGACTTGGGATGAGTAGCGCATGGCCGTCGTATCGTGATGGTTAGAGACCGAATATAGACCTTTAAAAGTCTGGTCGCAATCTGCGTTGCGGCGATCCGTCAGCGGGAGAGCAGTTCCACATATGCTTGGTAGCTGTAGATGCGGTTCTTCTTCTGGCCAGTGAGTTCGGCCAGGATGCCGAGATCCTCCAGCAGCTTGACGGCGGCACTGGCGGTCGGAAACGTCGTCTCCAGCCGCTGGCGAACGTGCTCGACGCTGAAGCGCGGCATCATCGGCAGCACTTCGAACAGGCGGTAGCTGATCGGCCCCGCCCTGGGAGACGCCAGCAGTCGCCCGATGCGCCCGTTGCCATCCAGGAAGGGGTAAATGGCTTCGAACTGGGCGTGGATCAGGCCGACCCTGACCAGCGGCGGCAGGTCGGAGTCCGTGGTGTGGATGAAGCGCTACAGGTCCGTCAGCAGATTAGCCACTTGCTGCGGGGGTGGCGGCACGAAGGCGGCGTGAAGAACTCGCCGCCTTCCTGCGCGCCGCTCATCGCGAACTTGTTGAGGAAATATTCGTAGATGCGCCCGAACACATCGCCCGTGGCCGCCTTGATCGCGGGGCGATCAAAGATCTTGACCAGTTCGGCCAGCAGGTCGGGCTCGAAGGCCGCGTAGCCGCGAGACAGCGCGCCCTTGAGCACGTCGTACTCGGCTTCGATCGCATCCATGGCCTGGTCGATGACCTGGCCGACGTCAGCGCCCCGCGGCAGGCTGGCGATGCGATCGAAGCGAGCTTCCTTGGACAGGTAGATAGCCGCCTTGCCCTGAAAGCCGAGCTTGATCAGCGTCTCGCGCTGGGCAGCGGGCACCTGCGGCGGAATGTCGGCTTCGATCTCCGGCAGGTAGGTCTTGAAGCGGTTGTCTGCGTGGCGCAGGAAGCGGCACGGCTGGCGCAAGGTCGTGCCGCGACCCCGGCATCCCAAGGCGAACCGCGCGGGGCAGGCCGCGTTTAAAAAAACTTCGCCGAATTCTTAAGGACGAGCGCGCGCGCCAAGCGCTGCGCCGGCGCCGTGTGCGCCTGATGTTCCAGGACGAGGGCCGCTTTGGCCTGCTGGGGACCCCTCGCCGGTGCTGGGCGCCGCGCAGCATCCGTCCAGTGGTGGGCGCGCGACTGCAACGCAAGTATCTCTACGCGTTTGCTGCCGTCAGCCCGCACGACGGCGTGCTCGGCAGTCTGATTCTGCCGTGGGTCAACGCCGAGACGATGTCGCTGTTCCTCGCCACCGTCGCTGAGCGGCATAGCGACGAGTTCATCGTCATGGTCATGGACCAGGCCGGATGGCACATCGCCGGCAACCTGCAGGTCCCGCGCAACATGCGCATCGTTCTGTTGCCGCCCTACAGCCCCGAGTTGAACCCCGCCGAGCACCTCTGGGAGGCGCTGCGCGAAGACTGCTTCGCCAACACCGTCTTTCACGACCTCGACGCTGTCGAGGATGCCCTCGACAACGGCTTGATCGCGCTCGAATCAGACCCTGAACGGACTCAGACCATGACCGGGTTCAAATGGACCACTTCTATCTGATTGAACGCGAATTGGTATGAACGGCGTTCGACACCGTGCCGGTCTCCGGAGTTGACAGCGAACCGCCGCGCGCAAGTTGTTGATTTGCCGAGCAGCGGTGCCTCGGCCAGCCATCGGTCGGATGGAGAAAAGAGAGGCCGGCAATCGGCAAACGGCGTGGAAGTGACGGCGTCACGCCGTGGCAGGACACCACATCACCCCGCAGAAGCCCGCGCACACGCGCGATTCGGGCAAAAAGAAAGCCAGGCGAGAGGCCTGGCTTCCGGATTGGTGGTGGAGAGGAGGAGGATCGAACTCCCGACCTTCGCATTGCGAACGCGACGCTCTCCCAGCTGAGCTACCCCCCCAACAGTCCGCGATTATAGACGATTTTCGGCACGCTCCACCAGCCCGAGCTGGCGCGCCCGCGCCCAGGCCAGTGCCGACACGTGGCGGATCGTCGGCACCGCAACGCCGGCCAGTGCGGCCATCTCGATCACCGCCGACAGCAGCCCCTCGAGTTCCGGGCGCCGCGCTGCTTCGAAATCCTGCAGCGTCGACAGACGTGCCGCACCGATCGACCGCGCCAGGTCGATGCGCTGCTCGTTCGAGATCGGGATGACGACGCCGAGCGCATCGGCCACCGCGCGCGCCTCGCGCATCATCGTTCGCACCAGTTCGAGCAGGTCGGCGTCGGCCAGCATCGCGTCGACCCGCAGGCCGGTGAGCGCGGCGATCGGATTCAGCGACAGGCTGCCCAGCAGCTTCGCCCACAGCTCGCCACGGATGTCGTCGGCGACGCGGCCATTCAGGCCGGGGCAGCACAAGCCGTCGGCGAGCGCCTTGATTCGTGCGCTGCGCCCGCGGGCCGGCTCGCCGAGGATCAGGTCGATCCCCGCCGTGTGCGCAACCACGCCCGGCTCGCGGGTCTCGCAGGCGAGCATCACCACGCAGCCGATCAGTCGGTCGGGGTCGAGGTCGGCGAACATGCGCGCCTGCGCATCCAGACTGCGCAGCACACGGCCGGCGTGGATCGATGTGTCGCGGTGGAAGTACCACCACGGGATGCCGTTGATCGCCGGCACGACGACCGTGCCGGCCCCGAGCAGCGGCCCGAGCGAAGCGAGGACCGGCCCGATCGAGGGGCCCTTCAGGGCGAGGATCACCGCATCCTGCGCACCGAGATCGGCGGCACGATCGCTGGCGGGCAGGCGTACGACGTGCGTGCGCGGCGCCGCGCGGTCGAGTTCATCGACCAGCGTGAGTCCATGCGCACGGATCGCCTGAAGTTGCGCGCCGCGCGCGATCACCGACACCTCGCGACCGGCCAGCGCCAGCCGCGCCGCGACCGCGCCGCCGACCGCGCCGGCGCCGACCACGCAGATGCGGCGCATCTCAGTCGCCCGCCGCGGCGCCGGGGCCGGAGCCCGCCCCGCCGTCGGGTTTCGGGTTGCGCATCATCCGCTCGAGCTGCCGGTGGTCGACCGCCGGCGCGAACAGCTCGATGAAGCTCAGCGCGAAGCCGCGCAGGTAGGTGTCGCGGCGCAGCGCGAGCCGCGTGTAGTTCATGCCGAACAGCCCGGACGCCGGCATCGCCGCGAGGCCCCGGTCGCGATGTTCGTCCCAGGCGAGGCCCGCCATGATGCCGACACCGAGACCGAGCGCGACGTAGGTCTTGATCACGTCCGAGTCGATCGCGGCCAGCACGATGTCGGGCTTCAGGCCGGCCTGCGCGAACGCGCTGTCGATGCGGCGCCGGCCGGAGAATTCTTCGACGTACGTGACGATCGGATGGCGCACCAGCGCCTGCAGGGAAAGCGGCCGCGCCAGCAACGGATGCTTGCGCGGCACGACCACCACGTGTTCCCACTCGAAGGCGGGGATCGTCAGCAGCTCGGGCTGATCGTCGGACACCTCGGTGGCGATCGCGAAATCGACCTCGCGACCGAGCAGCGACTGGGTGATCTGCTTCGGGCTGCCCTGCAGCAGCGTCAGGCGCACCGCCGGATAGCGTTTGCGGAACTCGGTGATCACCGCCGGCAGCACGTAGCGGGCCTGCGTGTGCGTGGTGGCGATGCGCAGCTCGCCGGCGTCGCGCGCGCGAAAATCGGCGGTGGCGCGCTCGATGCCGTCGATCTCGGCCAGCACGCGCTCGGCGCGCTCGAGCACGCTCTTGCCCGGCGCGGTCAGGCCGAGGATGCGCTTGCCGTGCCGGATGAAGATGTCGACGCCGAGCTCGGCCTCGAGCTCGAGCACGCCGCGCGACAGCGCAGGCTGCGAGGTGCCGATCGCCTGCGCGGCCTGCGTCAGGTTGAAGCCGTGCCGTGCGGTCTCGCGAATGAAGCGCAGCTGCTGCAGGTTCATCGGTGACAGGCTCGATCGGGAAAATAGCGGTCGCAAAAATAGCACGGCCCCGCGGGCAGCCAGCGGGGAACGGCGTACCAGCGCTGTCTGGCCTCTTCGAGCACCGAGTCGCGGTAAGCGGCGAACCGGAATCCGCGACCTTCGACGAAGTGAAAGATCGCGCCCTCGATCTCGTGCGTGCGCACGGCGACGCTCGCGAAGTATGGTTCGTATTCCCCAGGCTCGGGTGCTTTGCGGCGGACGATCAGGATGTCGCGTCCGTCGAGCGTGCGAAAGTCCGTCAGGATGTCGTCGTGGCGCGCATGCCCCGACGCCGGCCCGAACACGAGGACGTAGCGCTGCAGGTTGAAGCCGATCGTCACCGCCGGCGAGTAGCCGTCGGATGCAACGACGAAGCGCTCGAGGTAGGGCTTGATGCGCTCCTCGAGGAGTTGCGGCCTGACCGTCATCACCAGGCCCGGGTACACCTTCAGCGGGCGGAACCACTCCAGCGGCGCGACCCACAGCGCGACGAGCACGACGTAGTGCAGCAGCGCGAAGGCGATCGCGAAGCGTGTCACGCGTGTCAGCACCGCCGCCGGCCGCGTGCTCGCGAACAGCATCACCGCCGGGGCGACGAAGCTCGCCAGCCAGTGCAGCCCGATCGTCTTGACGCTCGACAGCAGCGCGAACAGGCCGAACGGGAACGCCGTCATCCAGCGCAGCGCGTGACGCATGCCGGCGTGTCCGCCGATCGAAGCGGCTCGCGCGCCGGGGGCGCGCAGCAGAAACCACAGCATGGCCGGCGTCAGCACGTAGGCGACCGACGCGACATACAAGGCGGGCGTGACTAACGACCACCCCGCGTTGCCGTGCCGGTTGACGAGGTTGAACATGACGTTGGGCCAGCAGTGCTGCGCGTTCCACCAGATCTGCAGCGCTGCCGCAGGCAGGCTGCCGAGGATCACCAGCAGCAGCCCGCGCGGCCGCGCCGGCCCGGGGCGCGACAGCGCGTGACCCAGGATCGCGAGCGCCAGCAGTCCGGCGAAGTACTTCGACATCAGTGCGCCCGCGAGCGCGAGACCGGCGAGCAGGAAGTCGACATCGCGCTCCGTGCGCAGCGCGCGCAGGTAGAGCGCCACCGTCGCGAAGCAGAACAGCATCAGCGGCACATCGGTGGTGATCGCGACGTTCCAGGCATTCAGCGGCATCAGCAGCACGAGGCTTGCCGCCGACCAGGCGCGGGCCGGGCCGAGAGACTCGAGCGACGCGGCGGTCATCAGCGCCACGAGCAGCGGAACCAGCAGCGCGGGGATGCGCAGCACGAACGGATGCGAGGACCACTGCGACAGCGCGGCCAGCCACCAGCCGACCATCGGCGGATGGTCGTAGAAGCCCCAGTCGGGGTTGCGCCCCCACCAGTAGAAGTAGGCCTCGTCGCCGGTGAAAGGCAGCACGGCGGCCAGCACGCCGCGCGCGGCGAGCGTGACAACGGCGACGAGCAGGAACAGACGGCGGGCGTCGCCGGCGGGCGCGTCCATCTGAATCTGGAAAGGGTCGGACGTGGTCATCTGCGCGAGGTCGAAGCGGACGCATGAGCGTCGCCCGTCGAGCGGGAAAGAGCAACAGGAATGCGCCCGTACCGGACGCACCAGACGAAAGGTCACACCAAAGAAAAGGGCGCACATCGCTGTGCGCCCCAAACGGCAGCAGAGCTGCCTCTCCTCCTCCTCGAAACCCCGACCCGTGCTGGTGCATGGGCCTTGAGACGAACGGATCGTATCCAAACGTCCCGCAATCGTCCAGGGTTATTTCCCTCATTGACCCGGTGAATGACCGGTGCTGTTTCAGCGCGTCCGATCGACCCAGGCGAGCATGCCGAGCGCAATCGCCATCGCGACGAAGCTCGGTGCGCTCGCGGCCACCCAGGGCGGCCAGGTGTTGAGCAGGCCGAGGTGCGAGAACAGGCCATTCAGAAAATGGAACGCGATGCCGATCATGATGCCGGCGAACACCTTGTAGCCGATGCCGCCCGCGCGTGCCTGCAGGTACGCGAACGGCAGCGCGAGCGCCATCATCACGATCACTGCCAGCGGGTAGACCAGCTTCTTCCACATCGCGATCTCATAGCGATCGGCCCGCTGCTGGTTGTCCTTCAGGTGCTCGACGTACTGCGCGAGCCGCCATGCCGACATCCGCTCGGGCACCAGCATCAGCACGCCGACGATATTCGGTGTCAGATCGGATCTCCACAGCTGGCTCGCCACGACGGTGCGCTCGGAGCGCAGCGCCACCGCGTCGCCCGCCACCTGCACGGGAGTGAAGACCAGCCGTTCGACCTTCTCGAGCATCCAAGCGTCCGGCGCACGGAATCGGCCGCTCTCGGCAGTGACGATCTCGACCAGCCGGAACTCGGCGTCGAACTCGAACACCCGCACCGCGCGCAGCGACGTGTCCGGCATCAGCTCGCCGACATTCACGAAGCGCAGCCGCCGCACCTCGCCGTCGGCGTTCTTCAGCGAATCCTTGATCCAGAGACCCGAGCGGAACTGGGCGCCGACGGTGCCTCCGAGCGCCGACAGCCGCACCGTCTGCGCCAGCCGCTCGGCCGGCGGCGTCAGCAGCTCTCCCACGATCGCGGTCGCGGCCGACAGCCACGCGCCGATCGCCACGATGGCCATCAGCGCGCGCCGCCTGCCCAGGCCGGCCGTGCGCATCGCGGTGAACTCGGAATGCTGGGCAAACTGCGCCATCGCGTAGATGGTCCCGATCAGGGCGGCGATCGGCATCAGCTCGTAGATGCGGCTCGGCAGGCCGAGCGCCACGAACATCACCGCGTGCATCAGCCGGTAGCCGCCCCGGCCGACATCGTCGAGCTCGTTGATGAAGTCGAAGAACGCGAACAGCGCGAGGAATCCGACCAGCACGAAGGAAACCGCCGCGGCGACCTCGCGCGCGATGTATCGGCCGATGACGCTCATGCCGCAGCCTTCCTTCGGCGCAGACCGAACGAAAAACGCGGCAGCGTCAGGCGGCGCCAGAACATGAAGGCGATCAGCGCGACGACCGCGCTGTGCACGATCCAGACACCGACCGCGAAGTCGATTCTCTGCTGGGCGATCCAGGCCTGGGTGAGCGAATTCAGGTTGCTGTAGGTGGCGTAGATCAGCAACGCGACGACCAGGTTGACCGAGCGTCCGACGCGCGGGTTGAACGTCGACATCGGGATCGCCAGCAGCGCCAGCAGCAGCGCCGACACCGGCAGGCTGATCCGGCCGGCGAGCTCGCCGAGGTTGCGCGGCCCCGGGTCGGCGATCAGCTCCTGGGTCGGCTTGATCTTCGTCGAGTCGCTCTTGACGGCCCCGGACTTCGGCGCCAGGCGCAGCCCGTAGCGCTCGAATTCCATCACACGGAACTCGGCACCCGACGGCTCGCCGTCGTAGCGCCGCCCTTTCTCGAGCACCAGGAAGCGGTTGCCGTCGGGCATCGTCTCGATCCGCCCGCCCGCCGACACGACGATGTTCACCTGCGTGCCCCGGGTCTGCGTGACGAAGACGTTGCGCACCGAAGTCTGGTCCTCGCTGATCGATTCGACGAAGAACACGCGGTTGGCCGACGGCGACTCGCGGAACTGGCCGGGCGCGACCATCGACACGTCCTCGCGCTGCTCGAAGCGCTGCATGTACTCGGCCGACTGCCGGTTCGCCCAGGGCGCCACGAACAGCGCGATCACCGCGATCACCGCGATGAAGGGTGCGGCGAATCCGAGCACGGGGCGGATCCACGACGCGAGGCTGCGCCCGCTCGCGAACCAGATGACCATCTCCGAATCGCGGTAGGCGCGGGTGATCGCCATCAGCACGGTCACGTACAGCGTCAGCACCAGCAGCACCGGCAGCAGGTTGATCGCGGAGAACGCAATCAGCGGCAGCACACCGGCCGTGTCGACGCGGCCGCCGGCGGCACGGCCGAGCAGCCGGATCAGGGTCGTGGTGACCATGATCGTGAACAGGGTCGCGAACACGATGCCCGCCAGGTTGGCCAGGTCGCGACGCAGGGATTTGACGAAGAGCATGCGCTGGAGAAGCCCGGCTGCGAGCACCCGGAACACGCGGCCCGGGCCGTATAATCCGCCCGGTCTTCCGAGGGGATGCTGGAATGGAAACGAGTATAAAGACTTCCGCTGTCGACACCCTGCGCTGCGGCTGCGCACTGGTCCCGGTCCTGGCGGGCGGCAAGCTCACTGCCGGCGGCAGTGCGATCGATGCGGCCCTCGGCGGCTCGCTTGCGAACGCGATCGCCGGCGGCGACCTCGCCGTGAAGGCCGGGTCGACGCTGATGGTGTACGGCCAGCCGCGCGGCGTTGCCAGAGTGGTGCTGGTGTCGATGGGCGACAAGGCGGGTGTCACCGAAAAGACGTTCACCGACGCAGCGCGCAGCGCCCTGCGCGCCGCAGGCGCCCTGTCGAGCGCCGATGCGACATCGCTGCTGCACGAGGTCGAGGTGGCGGACCGCGATCTCGACTGGAAGCTGCACACGCAGGTGATCGTCGCGCGCGAGCTCGCCTACCGCTTCGACCGCCTGAAGTCGAAACCCGAGACCACGCCGGTCAAGCCGGACAAGCTGCATCTGCTGGTGCCGCGCGCCGGCTCGGCGGCGGCCGAGCGCACCGTCGCGCGGGCAGCCGCCATCGCCAACGGCACCGACCTCGCCAAGGACCTGGGCAACCTGCCGGGCAACATCTGCACCCCGACCTACCTGGCCGACACTGCGCGCGGCATCGCGCGCCAGTTCAAGCTAAAGGTGCAGGTGCTCGAGAAGAAGCAGATGGAGGCCCTGAAGATGGGCTCGCTGCTGTCGGTGGCGCAGGGGTCCGAGCAGCCGCCCAAGCTGATCGTTCTGCACTACCAGGGCGCCGCCGCACGCCAGGCGCCGGTGGCGCTGGTCGGCAAGGGCATCACCTTCGACACCGGCGGCATCTCGCTCAAGCCGGGCGCCGAGATGGACGAGATGAAGTACGACATGTGCGGCGCGGCCTCCGTGCTGGGCACGATGCGTGCGATCGCCGAGATGAAGCTGCCGGTCAACGTCGTCGGCGTGATCCCCACCTGCGAGAACATGCCGAGCGGACGCGCGACCCGGCCGGGCGACATCGTCACCAGCATGTCGGGTCAGACGATCGAGATCCTGAACACCGACGCCGAGGGCCGTCTGATCCTGTGCGACGCACTCACCTACGTCGAGCGGTTCAAGCCGGCCGCGGTGATCGACGTGGCGACGCTGACCGGCGCCTGCGTGATCGCCCTCGGTGCCCACAACAGCGGCCTGTTCAGCAACGACGACGCGCTCGCGGACGCGCTGCTCGCCGCGGGACGACGCACCGGCGATCGCTGCTGGAGGATGCCGCTGGACGAGGAGTACCAGGAGCAGCTGAAGTCGCCCTTCGCGGACATGGCGAACATCGGCGGACGCATGGCCGGATCGGTGACTGCGGCATGCTTCCTGTCGCGCTTCGCGAAGGCCTACCAGTGGGCGCACCTCGACATCGCCGGCACCGCCTGGCGTTCGGGCGCGAACAAGGGGGCGAGCGGACGGCCGGTGCCGCTGCTCGCCGGCTATCTGATCGACCGCTCGGGCGCCTGAGCGCGCCGCGAAACGACGGCCGCGGCGTGAAGCGATGACCAGGATCGACTTCCACTTCAACGCGCCCGACAAGCTGGCTTACGCGTGCCGGCTGATCCGCAAGATCGTGCGCAGCGGCGGACGGTCGGTCGTGTTCGCGGACAGCGACACGATCGCGCGCCTGGACGTCGCGCTGTGGACCTTCTCCGAGCTCGACTTCATCCCGCACGTGCGCGCCGGCGATCCGCTCGCCGAACACACCCCGGTGGTGCTGTGCAGTGAACCGGCCGACACGCCGCACAGCGACGTGCTGGTCAATCTGACCACGCGGACGCCGCCCTTCTTCAGCCGCTTCGAGCGACTGATCGAACTGGTCACCGGGGAGGCCGACGACCGCGCCCATGCGCGCGAGCGCTGGCGCTTCTACAAGGATCGCGGCTACCCGCTCGAAGGTCACGATCTGGCGGCCGCCGGATGAACACGCAACTGCCGCCCGGAGCAGGCTCGCCGGCCGCCGATGCCGGCCCGGTCGAGTACGACGACGCGATCCCGATGCTCACCGAGGTCATCGAGCTTCCCGCACCCGCGACGGCCGAGCGCGAGACGGCCGACGGGGACGCTGCCGACACGCAGACACGGGATGCGGACGCACCGGAGCCATCGGAGGCACCGAAGGCTCCGGAAACCCCGCAGGCAGAGAAGTCACCGGATGCAACCTTGCGGGAGCCGGCCGCCGACGTCGACTGGCCGGCGCTCGAGCAACGCATCCACGAGCGCGTGACGGCGAACCTGATGCGTCGCTCCCAGGAACTGCTCGAATCGCGGCTGCAGGCCGTGCTGGACACCGCGGTGGAGCGTGCGGCCGCGGTGCTCGCTGCCGAACTGCAGGCCCACATCTCGCAATTGACGCTCGAGATCGTCGGCGAGGCGATCGGCGAGGAAGTGCAGCACGCCAGGGACCAGCTCCTGCAGGGCCCGCCCCGAAGCGCTCCGACCAACAGCGACTAGCACGAGCCCCTCGTGCGGCCTCGGGCCGCGCCGCTGCGACCGCTATAATCCGTCGCTCTTTCAAGCACTTAGACCACGATGACCGCTGCCGCCCCGAGCGGCGAGCCGAACGCGCTCGCCAAGAGTTTCGAACCCGCCGACATCGAGGCGGGCTGGTACCCGATCTGGGAGGCGCGCGGCTACTTCGGTGCCGGCACCGAGCCGGGCAGGCCGGCGTTCAGCATCCAGCTGCCGCCACCCAACGTGACCGGCACGCTGCACATGGGCCACGCCTTCAACCAGACGATCATGGACGCGCTGACCCGCTACCACCGGATGCGCGGGCACAACACGCTGTGGCTGCCGGGCACCGACCATGCGGGCATCGCGACGCAGATCGTCGTCGAGCGCCAGCTGGACGCGAAGGGCACATCGCGTCACGACCTGGGCCGGGCCGGCTTCCTCGAACGGGTCTGGGAGTGGAAGCAGGAATCCGGCTCGACGATCACCCGGCAGATGCGGCGCATGGGCGCGTCCACCGACTGGTCGCTCGAATACTTCACGATGGATCCGACGCTGTCCGAGGTCGTCAAGGAAGTGTTCGTGAAGCTATTCGAGCAGGGGCTGATCTATCGCGGCAAGCGCCTGGTCAACTGGGACCCGAAGCTGCTGACCGCGGTGTCCGACCTGGAGGTCGTCAGCGAGGAGGAATCGGGCAGCCTGTGGCAGATCCGCTACCCGCTGACCGACGGCAGCGGCCACCTGGTGGTCGCAACGACCCGGCCCGAGACGATGCTGGGCGACACGGCGGTGATGGTGCACCCCGAGGACGAGCGTTACGCGCACCTGGTCGGCAAGACCGTGCGGCTGCCCCTGAGCGGCATGGCCGACGCGCTCGACGCCGCCAGCTGGCGCGAGCTGCCGATCATCGCCGACGACTACGTCGACCGCGCGTTCGGCACCGGTGTCGTCAAGGTGACCCCGGCGCACGACTTCAACGACTACGCGGTCGGCCAGCGTCACGGGCTGCCGATGATCGGCATCCTGACGCTGGACGCGCGCATCAACGACGAGGCGCCCGAGCGCTATCGCGGCCAGGATCGCTTCGAGGCGCGCAAGCGCATCGTCGCGGACCTCGAGGCGCTGGGCCTGCTCGAGTCGACCAAGGCGCACACGCTGATGGTGCCGCGGGGCGACCGCACCAATGCGGTCATCGAACCGATGCTCACCGACCAGTGGTTCGTCGCGATGAGCAAGCCCGCCCCGGAAGGCTCGCTGTTCCCGGGCAAGAGCATCGCGCAGAAGTCGCTCGAAGTGGTCGCCGACGGCTCGATCCGCTTCGTTCCCGAGAACTGGACTTCGACCTACAACCACTGGCTGAACAACATCCAGGACTGGTGCATTTCGCGCCAGCTCTGGTGGGGTCACCAGATCCCGGCCTGGTACAAGGCCGATGCCGAAGGGCGCGCGGTTCACGACGGCACCGTGTTCGTCGCGCGCAGCGAGGAAGACGCCGCCGCGCAGGCGCGGGCGGCCGGCTGGGACGGCCCGCTGGTGCGCGACGAGGACGTGCTCGACACCTGGTTCTCGTCGGCGCTGGTCCCGTTCTCGACGCTGGTCGATCCGCGCCAGGTGTTCGCCGACGGCAGGCCCAACATCCGCCCCGAGCTCGCGCAGTACCTGCCGTCGTCGGTGCTGGTGACCGGCTTCGACATCATCTTCTTCTGGGTGGCGCGCATGGTCATGATGAGCGTGCACTTCACCGGACAGGTGCCGTTCCGCGACGTCTACGTGCACGCGCTGGTGCGCGACGCCGAAGGCCAGAAGATGTCCAAGAGCAAGGGCAACACCCTCGACCCGATCGACCTGATCGACGGCATCGACCTGGCCACGCTGGTCGGCAAGCGCACCTCGGGACTGATGAACCCGAAGCAGGCCGAGTCGATCGAGAAGCGCACCCGCAAGGAGTATCCGGACGGCATCGCGGCCTTCGGCGCCGACGCGCTGCGTTTCACCTTCGCATCGCTTGCCAGCCCGGGCCGCAACATCAACTTCGACCTGAACCGCTGCGAGGGCTACCGCAACTTCTGCAACAAGCTGTGGAACGCCACCCGCTTCGTGCTGATGAAGTGCGAAGGCGCCGACCGCGAGGCGATGGGATTCGCGCCGCACACCGCCGATCAATGCTGCCCCGGCGGCTACATGGCGTTCTCGCAGGCCGACCGCTGGATCATCTCGTCGCTGCAGCGCGTCGAGGCCGAAGTCGAGAAAGCAGTTCGGCGAATACCGTTTCGACCTCGCCGCGCGGGCGATCTACGAATTCGTCTGGAACCAGTACTGCGACTGGTACCTCGAACTGGCCAAGGTGCAGATGCAATCGGGCTGACGCGGCATCGCAGCGTGCGACCCGGCGCACGCTGATCCGCACCCTCGAGACGATCCTGCGCCTGGCGCATCCGATCATCCCGTTCATCACCGAGGAGCTGTGGCAGAAGGTCGCGCCGCTGGCGCAGCGCTACGGCGAAGACGGCGAACAGGCGCAGCCTCGACGGCGAAGCGCTGCGCCTGGCGCAGGCCGAGCGCCGCTACTCGATCATGACGCAGCGCTACCCGCGCAGCGAACCCGACCGCATCGACACGCAGGCCGAGGCCTGGGTCGCCGAACTGAAGGCCTGGTCGACGCATGCCGCGCGCTGCGTGGCGAGATGTCGATCTCGCCCGCGCAGAAGCTGCCGCTGGTCGCGGTCGGAGACCGCGCCCGGCTGCTGGCCTCGCACCCTACCTGAAGGTGTTGTCCAAGCTCTCCGACGTCGAGGTCGCGTCCGAACTGCCGGCCGACTCGGTCGCGCCGGTGCAGATCGTCGGCGACACGCGGCTGATGCTGAAGGTCGAGATCGACGTCGACGCCGAGCGCGAACGGCTCGACAAGGAAATCGCGCGCATCGAGGCAGAGATCCGCAAGGCCGAGGCCAAGCTCGGCAACACGAGCTTCGTCGACCGTGCACCGGCCGCCGTCGTCGCGCAGGAGCGTGAGCGGCTCGCGGGCTTCGGCGGCACCGCGCAGCGCCTTCGCGAGCAGCTGGCACGGCTGGGCTGACTTCGGAAGGCCGATCGGTCGGATTCACGGACCCTTGCAGACCCCCGCAGTTCCACCGGACCACGACAACAGAAGCCGCAGACCACGATGAACGCAACCCCGAGGATCCTGCACGCTGCCGCGATCACCCTCACGACGGCGGTGCTCGCCGCCTGCGGCAGCGGCGACACCGACACGCGCGGCCAGGTGGTCAGCGTCACGCAGACTTCCACGATCGGCAAGGCCGTCGTGGACGGTCTGGTGGCGACCCAATCCGGCCTGGAAGCGCTGATCGGCAGCAGGGCTGCCTGCGGCGTTTCGCTGCAGAAGGTCGTGTACGAACCAGGGGTCCTCGTGGCGAGGACGCGCGCGCGAGCGCCGGCCTGCTGATTCCGACGGGCTGCCCGGGCCCTCATCCGACGCTCGTGTATCACCACGGGACCACGGTCATCAGATCGTTCTCCGCGTCGGACGTGAACAACGGCGAGACGGCTCTGATGCTGGCGATGTTCGCTGCGCAGGGCTACGCCGTCGTGATGCCCGATTACCACGGGTACGGCGAGTCGTCGCTCGGCTACCACCCGTACCTGCACGCCGACAACACCGCTGTGGTCAGCATCGACGCCCTGCGTGCCGCACGCCGTGTGCTGTCGGACAAAGGCGTCGCCAGCAGCGGCAAGCTGTTCCTGGCGGGGTACTCGCAAGGCGGGCACGCGGCGGCCGCGACCCAGCGCACGCTGGAGCGCGACCACGCCGACGAATTCACGGTCACCGCATCGGTGCCGATGGCTGGTCCGTACGCGCTTTCGCAGACGCTGCTGGCAGGCGTCGAGAACCCCGGCCAGGGCGCGACGGTATTCACCCCGATGATCTTCGTCGGCTACCAGAAGGCCTACGGCGACATCTACTCGCAACCCGAGGATGTCTTCCAGCAGCCTTGGGCGGCGGGCATCGAGAGCCTGATTCCGGGCACGCTGAGTTTCACGCAGCTGATCACGACCGGCAGGCTGCCGCTGGCAATCAGCGGCCCCGGCGGACTGCTCACCGACGGGTTCGTCGACGGGTTCCGCAGCAGCCCCGACCATCCGGCGCGCAGGCGCGCGGCGCAGAACGACCTGCTCGACTGGACGCCGAGGGCCGTGACCGCACTGTGCGCAGGATCGCGCGATCCGGTCGTGACCTTCGCCAACCTGAGCATCGCGGCCGCGTCCTTCGCGGCGCGCGGCGCGGCCGTCACGCAGATCGACGTCGAGCAGGTGCAGGCGTTCCGCACGACGATCGATGCCCAGGTCGCATCCGCGCCCGACCTGTCGACCTACCACGGCGGAATCGTTCCACCGCTGTGCGCCTCGGTCGCGAAGAACCAGATCTTCGACCCGCTGCGCTGAACCCCGCAGCTCAGCCGACGCTGGTGATAGCCGCCGTCGACCGCATCACGGTCCCGGTCATGTAGCGCGCAGCGTCCGAGCACAGGAACAGCATCGGATCGGCGATCTCGGCCGGCTGGGCCCAGCGCCCCATCGGCGTGCGGGCATGATCATCGCGTTGCGCTCGGGATTCTCGCGCGCCCCGCGTGACAGGTTCGGTGACCACCCAGCCCGGCGCGACCGCATTGACGCGGATGCCGTCGGCGGCGTAGGCCGCCGCAAGCGACATCGTCAGATTGCGCACCGCGCCCTTCGACGCCGAGTAGGCCGGCTGTCGCGGCCCGCCGAAGAAGGACATCACCGAACCGACGAAGACGATCGCGCCGCTCTGCGCCTCCAGCAGCGGACGCGCGGCCGCTGGTCGCGATCCGCATGCCGCCCGAGACGTTGACGTCGAGCACTTCGTCGAACACGTCGGGATCGTGTTCGGCATCGCGCCGAATCGATGCCGGCGCTGTTGACGACGAAGTCCAGACGCGAATCGAGCCCACCGACCAGAGTCGTCGACCGCCGCGTGGTCGCGGACGTCGAGGGCTCGATGCGGATCGCCTTCGAATGCACCGTCGGCGCGAGCGGCCAGCAGTTCCTGCGTCGGTGAGACCGCAGGCGATCACCTCGGCGCCGGCGCGCCGGAACGCGATGCGGTCGCCGCCCCGATGCCCGACACACCGCCGGTGACGAGGACGCGTCTTGCCGGACGAAATCGAAGCGTGAAGTTCATCTGCGCCTGAGCGCAGCCGGTTCAGCACCGCTTGGGTCGAAGATTCATCCTTGCCGGTCGCGTCGATGCAGCGTTCGTTGCCGGTCTGCCTGGCGAATGCCTCGAAGTCACGCTGCGATCCCGGATCGGTGCGACCGACCTTGACGCACCTGCCCGCTCGTCACGAGTCGGACAGCGCCTTCTTGGCGCGCAGGATCGGCAGCGGGCAGTTCAGGCCGCGGGCGTCGACTTCGCTGTCGACTGCGATCGGAGCGGGATCGGTCATCGGGTCGTCTCCTCGAATGCTGCCGGCCGTTCCCGGGCAGCGCACCGGGCGCAAAAGTCTATCAGCTGCCCGGACCGCCGTCGGAGGGGGCGCGCGACTCGCGCACCGGCGGCCGTCGCATCAGCGTGATCCCGCCGATGCCCACCATCGTTGCGACTCCCCAGAACAAGGGCGCGAAGGTCAGCGCGCCCGACATGAACAGCGCCATCACGCTGCCGATGCTTGCCGAACGCCGTCGGCAGCACCGTCTGGGTCGCGTTCACCATCGTCAGGCGCAAGCCGACGGCCTCGCCGATGCGGCCCGGCGGCGTCACGTGGTGCAACAGCGCAAGGATGTTCGGCTGGGCGAGGCCGAGGCCGAGGCCGAGCACGAAGGACAGGAACATCATGCCGGCATGCACGTGCACCAGCGGATAGATCAGGTACACGACGGCGGCGATGCAGTGCACCGCGGTGATCATCTGCCACTCGGTGAAGCGGCGCGCGACCACCGGCATCAGCATCCGGATCAGGAAGGTCGCGGACGCGAACGAGCCGAGGACGAGGCCGATCTGGCTGGCGGACAGGCCGATCTTCGAACCGTGGATCGGCACCAGGAACTGGTGCACGTCCCAGGCGGCCGAGATCATCACCACGGTGATGTACAGGCGGCGCATCTCGGCGCCCTTCAGCAGGTCGCGCACGCTGGTGCCGGTCGGGCGCGCCGCGATCTGCGCCGGCGTCGCGGCGCCGAAGCGCCAGCGCCATTTCAGCAGGATGAACGCGACCACGATCAGCACCGTGGACCCGGCGAAGGACGCACCGAACGACACACCGGCCCCGGCGTGGTCGATCAGGAATCCGGCGATGATCGGTCCGCACAGGCCGGAGATCGAATAGGCCACGGTCAGGTAGCCGAAGTTGCGCAGGCGCTCCGGGCCGTCGGCCAGATCGCCGGTCAGCTTCTGCACGCTCATGTGGAACAGCAGGAAGCCGACGCCGACGCAGGCGCTGTTCACGAACAGCGCCGGCAGCGCATTCCACAGCGCCGGCACCGAGAAGCCGATCGCCAGCCCGATCGCGCCCAGCAGCATCGGCAGGCGCGTGCCGACCCGGTCGATCCAGCGGCCGAACGGCAGCGACAGCACCATCGGCAGCAGCGCGTACAGCGAGACCAGCAGGCCGACGACGAAGGTCGGCGCCTTGAGCTGGATCGCCGCGAGCGACACCGTCATCCGGCTCGCATTGAACGCGGTGTGGCTGATCACGGCCAGGCTGAGGACCGCGAGCAGCGTGGGCGCGTGCCGGACGGGGATCAATCGGCCACCGCCCGGAGGGCGTCGGCACGCCGGTTGATCGCGCCTCGTCGGGCTTGCGTCGAACGCCGGGCGCTCACGCAACTTGCGACGGCCGCCGGGTTTCCGAAGCGCCGTGCCCGCCGTCACAAGCGGCCGGCCACCCACTCCCGGACCGCCGAAAGCGCCTTGGGCAGTCCGGACGGATCGGTGCCGCCGGCCTGCGCCATGTCGGGCCGGCCGCCGCCCTTGCCGCCGACCTGGTGCGCGACGAAGTTGACCAGTTCGCCCGCCTTCACGCGCGCGGTCGCATCGGCGGTCACGCCGGCGATCAGGCTCACCTTCGCGCCATCGACCGCGGCGAGCACGATCGCCGCGGTCTTGAGCTTGTCCTTCAGCTTGTCCATCGTCTCGCGCAGCGTCGTCGCGTCGGCGCCCTCGAGCGTCGCCGCCAGCACCTTGCATGCCGCTTGACCTCGACCGCCTGCGCCGCAAGGTCGTCGCCCTGGCGGACGCGAGCTTCGACTTCAGCCGTGCCAGCTCTTTCTCGAGCGCCTTGGACGTGGTCGAGCATCTGGCCGATCTTGCGGCCAGTTCGATCGCCGGCGCCTTCAGCGCGGCCGCCGCCTCGTTGACCCGCTGATCGACGCTCCTGCACCCACGCCAGCGCGTTCTCGCCGGTGACCGCCTCGACCCGGCGCACGCCGGCTGCGACACCACCCTCGGCGACGATCTTGAACAGGCCGATGTCGCCGGTGCGCGCGACGTGCGTTCCGCCGCACAGTTCGCGCGACGAGCCGATGTCGAGCACGCGCACCGTGTCGCCGTACTTCTCGCCGAACAGCGCCATCGCACCGGCCTTGACCGCGTCGTCGAAGCCATCATCTCGCGCGCTGCGTCGCGGCATTGGCGAGAATCTCGCGGTTGACGATCGCCTCGACCCGGCGGATCTCGTCGGCGGTCATCGGCGCGTGGTGCGCGAAGTCGAAGCGCGTCTTGTCGGCGTCGACCAGCGAGCCCTTCTGCTGCACATGCGCGCCGAGCACTTCGCGCAGCGCCTTGTGCATCAGGTGCGTGGCCGAGTGGTTGCGCACGGTGCGCGCGCGGCGCTCGGCGTCGACCCGCGCATCGACCGTGTCGCCGACCTCGCAGCGCACCGGCCGGCAGTCGCCGTGATGGCCGAACACGTCGGACTGGATCTTCTGCGTGTCGTGCGACCGCGAAACGCGTCGCGCCGATCGGCCCGCCGAGCAGTCTCGCCGGCATCGCCGACCTGGCCGCCCGACTCGGCGTAGAACGGCGTGTTGTCGAGCACCACCACCGCCGTCCTGGCCGGCCGCAGACGCGCTCGACCGGGCGCCGTCGACGTAGAGCGCGACGACGCGCGCATCGCCCGACCAGCGTGTCGTAGCCGACGAACTCGGTGGCGCACGCCATCGTACTCGAGCGGCGTCGCCCATGCGGAACTTGCCGGCGGCGCGCGCCTGCTCGCGCTGACGCTGCATCGCGACCTCGAAGCCCGCCTCGTCGACGGCGACGCCGCGCTCGCGGCACACGTCGGCGGTCAGGTCGAGCGGGAAGCCGAAGGTGTCGTAGAGCCGGAACGCGGTCTCGCCGTCGAGCACCTTGGTGCCGCGCCGCGAGCGCCGCCTCGAGGATCGCCATGCCGTGCTCGAGCGTCTCGCCGAAGCGCTCCTCCTCCTGCCGCAGCACCTCCGCGACGCGCGCCGTGACCGCACCAGCTCGGGATACGCGTCGCCCATCGTCGCGCGCCAGGTCCTCGACCAGTCGATGGAAGAACGGCTGCTTCTGCCCGAGCTTGTGGCCGTGGCGCAGCGCGCGCCGGATGATCCGCCGCAGCACGTAGCCGCGGCCCTCGTTGCCGGGGATCACGCCGTCGACGATCAGGAACGCGCAGGCGCGGATGTGGTCGGCGATCACGCGCAGCGACGGCGTTGGCGAGGTCGGTCGCGCCGGTCTCGCGCGCGGCCGCGCGAATCAGGTCCTGGAACAGGTCGATCTCGTAGTTGCTGTGCACGTGCTGCAGCACCGCCGCGATGCGCTCGAGGCCCATGCCGGTGTCGACGCACGGCTTGGGCAGCGGCGTCAGCATGCCGGCGTCGTCGCGGTCGAACTGCATGAACACCAGGTTCCAGATCTCGATGTAGCGGTCGCCGTCGGCGTCCGGGCTTCCCGGAGGCCCGCCCGCGACGTCGGGCCCGTGATCGTAGAAGATCTCGCGAGCACGGTCCGCACGGGCCGGTGTCGGCCATCTGCCAGAAGTTGTCCGACGCGTAGCGCGCGCCCTTGTTGTCGCCGATCCGCACGATGCGCTCGCGCGGCACCCCGATCTCGTCGGCCCAGATGTCGTACGCCTCGTCGTCCTCCTGGTAGACGGTGACCCAGAGCCGCTCGGGCGGCAGCGCGTAGACGCGTGGTCAGCAGTTCCCACGCGTAGCCGATCGCGTCGCGCTTGAAGTAGTCGCCGAACGAGAAGTTGCCGAGCATCTCGAAGAACGTGTGGTGGCGCGCGGTGTAGCCGACGTTCTCGAGGTCGTTGTGCTTGCCGCCGGCGCGCACGCTGCGCTGCGACGACGGTGGCGCGACGGTACGGACGATGCTCGCGGCCGATGAACACGTCCTTGAACTGCACCATGCCGCTGTTGGTGAACAGCAGCGTCGGGTCGTTGGCCGGCACCAGCGGACTGGACGCAACGATCGTGTGGCCCTTCGATTCGAAGTAACGAAGGAATTTCTCGCGGATCTCGGCCGACTTCATCGTTCGTCGCGCTTTGCATCGATGTTGATTTTTCGGGGAATTTTCGATTCTACCGAAACCTTCGACGAAGTCGGCGTGCAACCGCACCGCGGTGTCGCCGATGCGGTTAAACGATGGCGCGCATCGGCGCAGGCCGCTGGCGCGTGGAGTCGCTCGCCGATCGGCGCGCACAATCGCGTACCATGTGGCGCCCACCTCCCGAAACGACTCGCCGCTGCACGAGGCATCCGCGTGCTCGACCTGACCCGCGTGCTCGCCGGCCCCTGGTGCGCGCAGAACCTGGCCGACCTCGGCGCCGACGTGATCAAGGTCGAGCGCCCCGGCGCCGGCGACGACACCCGCAGCTGGGGCCCGCCGTTCCTGAAGGACCGCGACGGCCACGACACCGCCGACGCGGCCTACTACCTTGCCGCCAACCGCGGCAAGCGCTCGGTCGACGATCGACATCGCTGCGCCGGCCGGACAGCAGGCGATCCGCGACCTGGCGAAGATCAGCGACGTCGTGCTCGAGAACTACAAGGTCGGTCAGCTGAAGAAGTACGGCCTCGACTACGACAGCCTGCGCCGGTCAACCCGCGGCTCGTCTACTGCTCGGTCACCGGCTTCGGCCAGACCGGTCCGTGGGCGCACCGGCCGGGCTACGACTTCATCATCCAGGGGCTCGGCGGGCTGATGTCGATCACCGGCGAGGCCGACGACCGCCCGGGCGGCGGCCCGCAGAAGGTCGGCGTCGCGGTGGCCGACCTGATGACCGGCATGTACGCGACGCAGGCCGTGCTGGCCGCGCTGTTCCACCGCGAGCGCACCGGCGAGGGCCAGTACATCGACATGGCGCTGCTCGACGTGCAGGTCGCGATGCTGGCCAACATGAACACCAACTACCTGGTCAGCGGCAAGGCGCCCAGGCGCTGGGGCAATGCGCACCCGAACCTCGTGCCGTACCAGACCTTCAAGGCCGCCGACGGCTGGATCATCGTCGCGGTCGGCAACGACGAACAGTTCCGGCGCTTCTGCGAGACTGGGCGGCCGCCCGGATCTGGCGGCACGATCCGCGCTTCGCCCGCGATCGCAGGACCGCATCCGCAACCGCGAGGACGCTGATGCCGCTGCTGGCCGACGATGATCGCCGACCCGCACCCGGCACGCGCGTGGATCGACGAGCTCGAGGCGCGCCGGCGTGCCGTGCGGCCCGATCAACGATCTCGCGCCAGGTGTTCGAGAACCCGCAGGTGCAGGCGCGCGGCCTGCGCATCGGACATCGAGCGCGACGACGCCGGCCCGGTGCCGGCTGGTCGGCAGCCCGATGCGATTCGCGGCGACGCCGGTGCAGCTACACGCTGCCGCCGCCGCGGCTGGGCGAGCACACCGGCGAGGTGCTGCGCTCGCTGCTCGGCTACAGCGAGGAACAGATCGCGGCGCTGGGCAACCGCTAGCGCTGCCGCCTTCGGTCAGCCGGCGTAGCAGCGCATCCGCAAGGCGATGTCCTGCAGCGCGCGCACGCCGCTTGCCTCGGCACGGGCACACCACTGCTGAAGCATGCGCCAGCAAGCTGGTCGCGCGACAGGTGGAGCGCTCCCAGACCGCCGAGAGCTCGTCGCGCATCTCGACCATCTTCTTCACGCGGTCGCTGGCCGCGAAGATCTCGCCGAGCTTGGCGCGCTGCTCGCCGGTCCACTTGGTCGCGTCGACGGCCAGCCAGTGGCGTGCCGATGCCAGCAGGCGGCCTTCCGAGCGGCTCGACCGTCGACAGCCGGCGTGCCTCTTCGGCACAGGCGCGGCGCACCGACACCGCGAACGCGCCATCACGTCGTAGCGGTGATGGATGACCGACTGCAGAGTCTCCAGGTCGACCACGGGCTTGGCCGCGGCGAACTTCGGCGTGGGCGCCACGCGGCGCACCGTGGCCAGGCCGAGCGTCGACAGGATCCGGATGTACATCCAGCCGATGTCGAACTCGTACCACTTCGACGAGAACTTCGCCGAACTGCGCGTAGGCGTGGTGGTTGTTGTGCAGTTCCTCGCCGCCGATCAGGATGCCCCGGGAACGACGTTGGTGCTGGCGTCGGCGCTGTCCCAGTTGCGGTAGCCCCAGAAGTGACCGAGGCCGTTGATGACCCCGGCGGCTAGACCGGGATCCACAGCATCTGCACGGCGAACACGGTCAGGCCGATGACACCGAACAGCAGCACGTCGAGCAGCAGCGTGAGGTACACGCCGAGCGCGGAATAGCGGGAGTACAGGTTGCGCTCGATCCAGTCGTCCGGCGTGCCGTGGCCGAACTTCTCGATCGTCTCGCGGTTCTTCGCCTCTTCGCGATACAGCTCGGCGCCTTCGAGCAGCACCTTGCGCAGCCCACGGGTCTGCGGGCTGTGGGGATCGTCGGGCGTCTCGCAGCGCGGCGTGGTGCTTGCGATGGATGGCCGCCCACTCGCGCGTCACCATGCCCGTGTTCAGCCAGAGCCAGAACCGGAAGAAATGCGACATGATCGGGTGCAGGTCGAGCGCCCGGTGCGCCTGGCAGCGATGCAGGAAGATCGTGACGCCGGCGATCGTGATGTGCGTGGTGATCAGTGTGTAGGCGACGATCTGCCAGGCCGAGAAATCGACCAGGCCGGTGTCCAGGAAGGAAAGAACGGAATCGAGCAAGGGGTGACCTCCAAGGGTCGTAAGACGAGCGCGCGCATTTTATCCGGAAGCGCGTCGCTTGGACACCACTTTCAGACCGGCTGGCCGGCGCCGAGCGGCGACTCGCCGATTCGCCTCGCCTCCCGGGTGGGGGCCGTGACCTCGACGCCGTTGGCCTTCAGGCTGGCCAGCACGGCGCGGTTGACGTCCGACTGCACGGACTGGGTGCCGTTCTCGGGATCGCCGATCGAATAACCCAGTTCCATCAGCAGCCCGTCGGGCCCCAGCGCCAGCAGCAGCGCCGCCGGCGCGGGGGTCTGCAGCACGCGGGGATGCCCGGCCGCGGCCGCCACGAGCAAACCCGCCACGCGGTCGACGTCGCTGGCGTAACCGACCAGAACCGTCGTCCTCAGGCGCATCCGCCCGTGCAGCGAGAGGTTCTGCACCGGCTGGATCATCAGCATCTCGTTCGGCACGATCGCCTCCCAGCCGTCGCCGGACTTGACCACGGTGAAGCGCGTGTTGATCTCGCTGACCCGGCCGGTGTACTTGTCCACGGTGATCAGGTCGCCGATGCGCACGCGCCGTTCGAGCAGCACCACGAAGCCGCTGATGAAACTGCTGGCGATGCGCTGCAGGCCCAGCCCGAGGCCGACGCCGAGCGCGCCGCCGAACACCGACAGGGCGGTGATGTCGAGCCCGACCAGCGACAGCCCGATCAGGATCGCCACCATCAGCAGCGCGGCGCGCAGGATCCGGCCCAGCACGGTGCGCACCGACAGGTCGCCGGAATCGACCGCCAGCAGGCGCGTCTCGAGCACCCGGCCCACCCACAGCGCCGCCAGCAGGGTCAGCATCACCCAGAACCCGCCGGACAGGATCGTCCACAACGACACGCGCTGCTTGCCCATCGGGATCACGACCGACTCGAGGAAGTCGATCACGTCCGAGTCGAGCCCGGTCAGGTGCAAGGCGACGCCCGTCCAGACCAGCGCGACCAGAACGCGCTCGAAGGCGGCGATCGCGCGCGTGCGCACCAGCTTCGAGACCATGAAGACGATGGTCTGGATCAGCGCATAGGCCAGCAGCAGCACGATCGCCAGACGCAGGGCATTGGTGTTGTGCCAGACCGCCAGCACCGGGCGCGCGACCAGCACCAGCAGCAATGCGAACGAAGGCCACAGGATCCGGCCGACGGCCTGCAGCGCGGCACCCGAACTGCGCAGCATCTGGCCGGGATTCGCTTCGTGCCACCAGCGCAGCACGCGGCGTTCCAGGACCCAGGCCGCCAGGAAACAGACCGCGAGGGCGCCGAGCTGCCAGAGAATGGCCGGCTCCTGCAGGTCGAGCCACAGGTCCCGCAACATCGAATTCAACAGGGTTTCGGTCTTCATCTGCCTGCGAGCCGGCCCGCCCGGGTGGCGCCGGCAACGGAATCGTCTCTTTCTCTCCGTTCAGTCCGCGCGAACCCAGCGCACCGCGTAGAACGCGTCGGTACCGTGACGGTCGGGACGCAGCCGCAGGCAGTCGCCGTCGAGCGGCGGCGCGATCTGCGCCCCCTGACGCGCCAGCACCTCGGCGGCCGGGTCGCAGCGCCAGCCGGGGTGCGTCTCCTCGAACGCAGCGCCGCACGCCGTCGTTCTCCTCGTCGAGCAGGCTGCAGGTCGCGTACACCAGCACGCCGCCCGGGCGCACCAGCCGGGCGGCCGCGGCCAGGATGGCGCGCTGCTTCGCGACCAGCTCGGCGATCGCCGCGTCGTTCATCCGCCACTTCAGGTCCGGATTGCGGCGCAGGGTTCCGGTGCCGCTGCAGGGCGCGTCGACCAGCACGGCATCGGCTCGCCCGGCCAGCCGGTCGAGCTTGCGGTCGTGTTCGCTGTCGATCCCGAAGGGCTGGACGTTGCTCGCCGCGGAGCGCGCCAGGCGCGGGTGCAGCCGCTGCAGACGTGTCGCCGACACGTCGCAGGCGAACACCTGCCCGGTGCCGCGCAGCAGCGCCGCCAGCGCCAGGGTCTTGCCGCCGGCGCCGGCGCAGAAGTCGACCACCGTCTGGCCGCGGCGCGGCGCGCACCAGGTGCGCGATCAGCTGGCTGCCGCAGTCCTGCACCTCGACCAGCCCCGTGGCGAAGGCCGCCGTGCTTCTCGAGCGCCGGCTTGCCCGGACGCGGATCGCCAGCGGACCCAGCGGCAGGGGCGCGCAGTCGATCCTGTCGGCGCGCAGCGAGTCGACGACGGCGTCGCGGTCGGACTTCATCGGATTGACGCGCAGGTCGAGCGGCGCCGGCTCGAGCAGCGCGCGGCCGAGCGACTCGACCTCCTCGGACGGCAGCGCGCGCTCAGCCGCCCGTACAGCCAGTCCGGCAGGCTCAGCCGCACCTCCTGGCGCAAGGCCGTCGGTGTCGATGCGGTCACGCCCGTCCGACAAGGCGATCAGGCGCGCGGGCATCGGTCCCGACCCGGCCTGGGCCAGATGGGCGTACAGGCGGCGATTGCGCAGCACGTCGAACACGGTTTCCGCCACGCGGGAGCGGTCGCGCGGCCCCATTTCGCGGTGCGCGGCGAAGAAGCGCCGCAGGATGCCGTCGGCGGGCCATTCGAACTTCAGCACCTCGGCGAGCAGCGATTCGAGCGGTGCCGGCGCGGCCGTCGCAGCCGGGCGGCCACGCGGTTTGCGGCCTTTGCCGCTCCTGCCGGACGAGCCCGTCATCGGCTTGCCTGCCCGATCTGCTGCGCGCGGCGGACCGGTTCGTCCGCCCGTGCGAACCCGCCCGCCGAAGCCGCCACCGCATCACCGGGCGCGGCATCCTCGTCGATCACCAGACAACGCTGCCATTCGCCGACGCCCTCGACTCGGACGCGGCCTTCGCTCCTGCCGACGCGGCCTTCGACCAGCCAGCGCAGCACCATCGGATACAGGCGGTGCTCGGCGCGCAGCACGCGCGCCGCCAGGCGATCCTCGTCGTCGTCGTCGCGCACCCGCACGACAGCCTGTGCGAGGATCGGACCGCCGTCGAGCTCGTCGGTGACCAGATGCACGGTGGCGCCGTGCGCCGTGACGCCGGCTTCGAGCGCGCGACGATGCGTGTGCAGGCCCGCGAACGACGGCAACAGCGAGGGGTGGATGTTGACCATGCGGCCGGCATAGCGCCGCACGAACCCGGGCGACAGGATGCGCATGTAGCCCGCCAGCACCACGAAGTCTGCGCCGTGACGATCGATGCAGGCCGCCAGAGCCTCCTCGCGCGCCGCCCGCTCGGGAAACTCGCGCACGTCGACGACGTCGGTCGCGAGCCCCAGCGCGCGGGCCTCGTGCAGGCCCGGCGTGTCGGGGCTGTGACCGATGACCGCGGCGATGCGTGCAGGCCAGCCCTCTCGCCGGCAGGCATCGGCGATCGCGATCATGTTCGAGCCACGCCCCGAGATCAGGATCACGAGATTCGTCATTCCGCGATCTTAGCATCCGGGATCCGTGGGCCTTCCCGGAAAGCCTTATAATTCAAGGTTTTGCGCCCGCACGCAGCGCCAACTCGCCGCCTTCCCGCCACGATGGACGTCTTTCGCCGCCTTCCGCCCGCCGACCAGCGCCACCCGTGTGCGCTGACGATCGGCAACTTCGACGGCGTCCACCTCGGACACCAGGCCGTTCTCGCGGAGTTGCGCGCGCAGGCCGACCGCCGCGGCCTGCCCACCTGCGTGCTGACCTTCGAGCCGCATCCGCGCGAGTACTTCGCCGCGCAACTCGAGGGAACGCCGGCGGTGCCCGCCCCGCCCCGGATCCTGACCGAGCGCGACAAGCTCGACGCCCTGTCGCGCTACGGCGTCGACCGGGTGTGCATCGCGCACTTCAACGCGTCGGTCGCGGCGCTTGCGGCCGAGACCTTCGTCGAGGACGTGATCGTCGAAGGCATGCAGGCGCGCTTCCTTCTGGTCGGCGACGACTTCCGTTTCGGAGCGAAACGGCTGGGCAGCTTCGACACGCTGCGCGAGCTCGGCCCCCGCTGCGGCTTCGAACTCGGCAGGATGGACACCGTCAGCCGCAACGGGGCGCGCATCTCCAGTTCGTCGGTGCGCGCGGCACTGGCCGTCGGCGACTTCGCGCTGGCCGAGAGCCTGCTCGGGCGCCCGTACTTCATCTCGGGACACGTCGTCCACGGCCGCAAGCTCGGCCGCACGCTCGGCTTCCCGACCCTGAACATCCGTCTCAACTTCGATCACCCGGCGGTCGCCGGCGTGTTCGTCGTGCAGGTGCACGGCGTCTGCGAGCGTCCCTGGCCGGCCGTCGCCAGCCTCGGCACGCGGCCGGCAGTCGAGCGCGACGGCAAGCTGCTGCTCGAGGTCCACCTGTTCGACTTCTCGGGCGACCTGTACGGCAAGCGGGTGCGCGTCGAGTTCCTGCAGCGCCTGCGCGAGGAACGGCACTACGACAGCCTCGAAGCGCTGACGGCGCAGATCGATCTCGATGCCCGCGAGGCGCGCGCGTTCTTCCAGCGCCGCGGGCAGTAACGAACCAAGGAACCCTCCGATGGCCGACAAGAAGGCAGCCGACACCGGCAAGTCCTACCGCGATTCGCTGAACCTGCCGGACACGCCCTTTCCGATGCGCGGCGATCTCGCCAAGCGGGAACCGAAGTGGACGAAGGAGTGGCAGGAGAAGGGCGTCTACCACCGCATCCGCGCCTTCTCGCGGGGGCGCCCGCTGTGGCAGTTGCACGACGGCCCGCCCTTTGCCAACGGCGACATCCACAACGGCCACGCGGTCAACAAGATCCTCAAGGACATGATCGTGAAGAGCCGGCAGATGGCCGGCTTCGACGCGCGCTACGTGCCTGGCTGGGACTGCCACGGCATGCCGATCGAGATCCGCATCGAGAAGGAATACGGCCGCAACCTGCCGCCCGCCGAGGTCCAGTCGAAGTCCCGCGCCTATGCGACCGAGCAGATCGCGCGCCAGAAGGCGCAGTTCATCCGCCTGGGCGTGCTCGGCGACTGGGACGAGCCTTACACGACGATGAACCCGCGCAACGAGGCCGACGAGCTGCGCGCGCTCGGCCGCATCCTCGACATGGGCTTCGTGTTCCGCGGCCTGAAGCCGGTCAACTGGTGCTTCGACTGCGGCTCGGCGCTCGCCGAGGCCGAAGTCGAATACGCCGACAAGACCGACTTCGCGGTCGACGTCGGCTTCCCGTTCCTCGCGTCGCAGTCGCCGAAGCTGGCCGCTGCGTTCGGGCTGAAGGCCCTTCCGGTCGAGCGCGGCTTCTGCGTGATCTGGACCACCACGCCGTGGACGCTGCCGGCCAACCAGGCGCTGAACCTGCATCCGGAGTTCGACTACGCGCTCGTGCGCACCGACTGGCAGGGCGCGCCGGCGCTGCTGCTGCTGGCCAGCGAGCGGGTCCAGGCCTGCCTGCAGTCGTGGGGGCTCGAAGGCGAGGTGGTCGCGACCTGCAAGGGCGCGGCGCTCGAGCGCATCGAGTTCGCCCACCCCTTCTACGAACGCAACTCGCCGGTCTACCTGGGCGACTACGTCACGCTCGACACCGGAACGGGTGTGGTGCACTCGTCGCCGGCCTACGGCATCGAGGACTTCCTGTCCTGCCGCCGCTACGGCATGAAGGACGACGAGATCCTGCAGCCGGTGCTCGGCGACGGCACCTACTCCAGCTCGCTGCCGCTGTTCGGCGGCGAAGCGATCTGGAGCGCGAATCCGAAGATCGTCGACGTGATCCGGGGCCGCGGCCACCTGTTCAAGGTCGAGAAGTACGTGCACAGCTACATGCACTGCTGGCGGCACAAGACCCCGATCATCTATCGCGCATCGTCGCAGTGGTTCGCCGGCATGGACGTGAAGCCGAAGAACGGCGGGCCGACGCTGCGCGAGACCGCGCTCGCGGCGATCGATGCGACCACCTTCTATCCGGCCTGGGGCAAGGCGCGCCTGCACGGCATGATCGCCAACCGGCCCGACTGGACGCTGTCGCGGCAGCGGCACTGGGGCGTGCCGATGGCGTTCTTCGTGCACCGCGAGACCGGCGAGCTGCATCCGAAGACGCAGGAGCTGATCGAACTGGTCGCGCGGCGCATCGAGAAGGAAGGCATCGAGGCCTGGCAGAACATCGACGGCGCCGCGATGCTGCGCGAGGTCGGCGAGTCGCATCCCGAGCAGTGGGAGAAGAACCGCGACACGCTCGACGTCTGGTTCGACTCCGGCACCACGCATCAGACGGTGCTGCGCGGCTCGCACGCGCAGGTGTCGGCGTTCCCGGCCGACCTGTACCTGGAGGGCAGCGACCAGCATCGCGGCTGGTTCCACTCGTCGCTGCTGACCTCGTCGATGCTGAACGGCTGCGCGCCGTATCGCGCGCTGCTCACGCACGGCTTCGTCGTCGACGGCCAGGGCCGCAAGATGTCGAAGTCGCTGGGCAACGGCATCGAGCCGCAGGAGATCTACGACAAGATGGGCGCCGAGATCCTGCGCCTGTGGGTCGCCAGCACCGACTACTCGGGCGAGCTTGCGCTGTCCGACGAGATCCTGAAGCGCGTCGTCGAGGCGTACCGCCGCATCCGCAACACGCTGCGCTTCCTGCTGGCGAACGTCGCCGACTTCGACCCGGCACGCGACGCGGTGCCGGTCGACGAGATGTTCGAGATCGACCGCTACGCGCTGGTGCTGGCCCACCGCTGGCAGAAGCAGTGCGAGGAGGACTTCGCCAGGTTCGAGTTCCACCCGGTGGTCGCCCGGCTGCAGACCTTCTGCTCCGAGGATCTCGGTGCGTTCTACCTCGACATCCTGAAAGACCGCCTGTACACGACCGGCGCGACATCGCACGCGCGCCGCTCCGCACAGACCGCGATCCACCACATCACCAGCGCGCTGCTGCGCATCATGGCGCCGATGCTGTCGTTCACCGCCGAGGAAGCGTGGCCGCTGTTCGCACCGGCGCTGTGGAAGGCACAGGGCGAGACGATCTTCACCCAGACCTGGCACGAATTCCCGGAGGTGGCGCACGGCGACGCACTGCTGGCGAAGTGGACCGTGCTGCGGGGCGCGCGCGCCGACGTGCTGCGCGCGCTGGAGGAGCAGCGCACGGCCGGCGCGATCGGCTCGTCGCTTCAGGCCGAGGTGGAACTGCGCGCGGGCGGTGAACTGCACGACCAGCTGGCCTCGCTCGGCGACGACCTGCGCTTCGTGCTGATCACGTCGGCCGCACGGCTGACGCGCGCCGACGGCGACGCGCTGTCGGTCGCGGTGACGGCGAGCGCGCACGCGAAGTGCGAGCGCTGCTGGCACCTGCGCGCCGACGTGGGCGCCGATGCGCAGCATCCGGCGCTGTGCGGCCGCTGCGTGAGCAACCTGTTCGGCGCCGGCGAGCCGCGCGCTTTCGCCTGACATGGCGCGCTCGAAACCGCAGGCGGGCATCGGCCGCTGGCTGCTGCTGTCCGCACTGGTCGCCGTGCTCGACCAGCTCACCAAGGTGCTGGTGGTCCGTTCGTTCTCGCTCGGCCAGCGCCGCGCGATCGTCGACGGGTTCTTCGACCTGACCCTGATCTACAACAAGGGCGCGGCATTCAGCTTCCTGGCGAGCGCCGGCGGCTGGCAGCGCTGGTTCTTCATCGGGCTGGGCATCGCCGCCGTCGCGTTCATGCTCTACCTGTTGTGGCGCCACGGCCAGCAGCGGCTGTTCGCGTTCGGCATCGCGCTGATCCTGGGCGGCGCGATCGGCAACATCATCGACCGGATCCTGCGCGGCCAGGTGGTCGACTTCGTGCTGCTGTACTGGAAGAGCTTCTACTGGCCGGCGTTCAACGTCGCGGACAGCGCGATCACTGTCGGCGCGGCGCTGCTGATCGTCGACGAGCTGCGACGGGTGCAGCGCAGCCGCTGAAGCGGGTGCGCGCCGCCCGGGCGGTGCCCCGGTCTGTGTGATATACAGCGCCGATGGAACTGACCAAACGCCACATCCTGCTCGGGGTCACCGGCGGCGTCGCCGCTTTCAAGGCCTGCGAACTGGCCCGCGAACTGCAGCGCCGCGGCGCCACGGTGCAGGTCGCGATGACCGAGGCGGCCACGCGCTTCATCACACCCGCGACCTTCCAGGCGCTGACCGGCCGGCCGGTGTTCACCGACCAGTGGGACCCGCGCATCGACAACAACATGGCGCACATCGAACTGTCGCGCCAGGCCGACCTGGTGCTGATCGCGCCGGCAACCGCCGACTTCATCGCCAAGCTCGCTCTCGGGCTGGCCGACGACCTGCTGTCGACGCTGTGCCTGGCGCGCAACGTGCCGCTGCTGGTGGCACCGGCGATGAACCGCGAGATGTGGTCGGCCGCGCCCACGCAACGCAACGTCGAACGGCTGCGCAACGATGGCGTCGGCATCCTCGGACCGGACAGCGGCGACCAGGCCTGCGGCGAGACCGGCATGGGCCGCATGCTCGAGCCGGAAGATCTGGTCGAAGACGTCATCGCGTCGCTGGCAGCCAAGCCGCTGGCCGGCCGCCGGGTGCTGATCACCGCCGGACCGACCTTCGAGCCGATCGATCCGGTGCGCGGCATCACCAACCTGTCGTCCGGCAAGATGGGCTTCGCGATCGCCCGCGCGTGCCGCCAGGCCGGCGCCGACGTGACGCTGGTGGCGGGTCCCACCGGGCTGCCGACGCCACGGTCCGTGCGGCGCATCGACGTGCGCACCGCGCGCCAGATGCACGAAGCGGTGATGGCCGAGCTCGGCCCGGCCGGATCGGGCGCGTACGCCCGCTCCGACGTGTTCGTCGCGGTCGCCGCGGTCGCCGACTGGCGGGTCGCCAACGTCAGCACCTCGAAGCTGAAGAAGACCGCCGACGGAGCGCCGCCGGCCCTCGAGTTCGTGCAGAACCCGGACATCCTCGCCGAGGTCGCCGCGCGGGCCGACGCCCCGTGGTGCGTCGGCTTCGCCGCCGAGAGCGAGGATCTCGAGAAGAACGGCCAGGACAAGCGACTGCGCAAGGGCGTCCCACTGCTGGTGGCCAACATCGGGCATGCGACCTTCGGCCGCGACGACAACGAACTGCTGCTGATCGACGCGCTCGGCATGCAACTGCTCGAACGCGCAGGCAAGGACGAGCTGGCGCGCTGCCTGGTCGAAGAGATCGGCCGCCGTCTGCCGCCGCCCGCCCGGGGCGCCTGACCCGATCGCGGCGACCGTATACTGACAACGCGCCGAAGGGTTGGCGCAGTCCGCGTGTGCGCCGACCCTTCGGCGCATCCCGCGTGTGCGCCGACCGCTTCGTTCCCGGAGAACGCGATGATCGACCCCCAGGAGCCCAAGGACGGCGATTTCGCGTCCTACGTCGAGAATCTCGTCAACACGCCTGCGCGCGGCGGGGCTCTGCAGCCTTCGCCCGGCGCGGTGCAGACTGCCGGCGAACGGCGTGCGGCACGGCGCGCCGCCGAACAGCAGCGAAGCGCCGCCGACGGCGTGCCGACATCCGGCCCCCATGCCGCGATGCCCGAAGTCCTGCGCAAGGTCCTGGCATCTCGCGGCGGCACGGAGACACGGCAGGCGATGGAAGGGCTGTTCCGCGCCGCGCGCACGCCCGGCACCGGTGCCTCGGGAGTGCCCGTCGAACTGGCCGCGGGTGCAGCGGCCGGCGTCGGCCGCGTGCTGGGCCGGATCGGCGGCCTGCTGCTGCTGGCCGGCATCGTCCCGATCGGCCTGTGGATCGCTGGCGTGGGCATCTTCGACGAGTTCCCCGAGGGCGCCCTGCCCTTGCTGTTCTTCGGGTTCGCCCTGCGTGCCATGGGCAGCAGACTGCGCGGCACCAACAAAGTGACCTGAGATGAACATCGAGCTGCGGATCCTCGACGAACGGCTGCGCGCGCAGCTGCCCGCCTATGCGACGCCCGGCAGCGCCGGCCTGGACCTGCGCGCCTGCCTGGACGCGCCGCTGGTGTTGCAGGCCGGAGACTGTGCGCTGATCCCCACCGGCCTGGCGATGCACATCGGCGACCCGGGACATGCCGCGATGATCCTTCCGCGCTCCGGACTGGGCCACAAGCACGGCATCGTGCTGGGCAACCTGGTCGGACTGATCGACTCGGACTACCAGGGACCGCTGATGGTGTCGTGCTGGAATCGCGGCAATGCCGCGTTCACGATCGAACCGATGGAGCGCGTCGCCCAGATGGTGATCGTGCCGGTGGTGCAGGCCAGCTTCACGGTCGTCGACAGCTTCGAGGCCAGCGCTCGCGGCAGCGGCGGCTTCGGCAGCACCGGCAAGGCCTGACCTGACCGGCCACACGGGCCGCGCGCCGGCCCGCGCCGATCAGCGCTGCGCGGCGATCAGGTGCTCCAGCTTCTGGGCGTCGGCGACGAACGCGCGAATGCCCTCGGCGAGCTTCTCCGTGGCCATCGCGTCCTCGTTCAGTTCGAAGCGGAAGTGCTTCTCGTCGAAGCGCACGCGCTCGATGTGCTGTGCCTGCGCGGCGTGCACGTCGAGGCGGCGCGGCACGGGCTGATCGGACTGGCGCAGCTGTTCGAGCAACTCTGGGCTGATCGTCAGCAGGTCGCAGCCGGCCAGCGCGACGATCTGGCCGGTGTTGCGAAAACTCGCACCCATCACTTCGGTCTGGTAACCGTACTTCTTGAAGTAGTCGAAGATGCGCCGCACCGACCGCACACCCGGGTCCTCGTCGCCCTGGTAGTCGACGCCGTCGCGCTTGCGGTACCAGTCGTAGATACGACCCACGAACGGCGAGATCAGCGTCACGCCGGCATCGGCACAGGCCACGGCCTGCGCGAACGAGAACAGCAGGGTCAGGTTGCAGCGGATGCCTTCGTTCTCGAGCCGCTCGGCAGCGCGGATCCCCTCCCAGGTGGACGCGACCTTGATCAGCACGCGCTCGCGCGCGATGCCCTGCGCGCCATACAGGTCGATGATGCGGCGGGCCTTCGCGAGCGTGCCCTCGACGTCGAACGACAGGCGCGCGTCGACCTCGGTCGACACGCGGCCCGGGAATGATCTTCAGGATCTCGCAGCCGAAGCGCACGAGCAGACGGTCGGCCGCCTCGCCGATCGACTCGTCCGGGTGCGCCGCGACCGTCTGCTCGAGCAGCGCCACGTATTCGGGCTTCTGGACCGCCTTCAGTATCAGCGTCGGATTGGTCGTCGCGTCGCGCGGCGCATAGGCGCGCATCGCGTTGAAATCGCCGGTGTCGGCAACCACCGTCGTGTGGAGCTTCAGCTGGTCGAGCGCGGACATGATCGGACTTCCGAGTGGATCGGCATGGACCGCGATTATGAGCCAAGTCACTTGGCGGTTTTCCGCACTGCGGGATAATCCGTTCCTCACGCGCTTTGGAACCCGTTCATGATCTTCGTCACCGGCGGAGCCGGCTTCATCGGCTCGAACTTCATCCTCGACTGGCTGGGCGGCGCGGCGGATGCCCGCGCGGCGGGCGGCAGCGCGCCCGAACCGGTGCTGAACATCGACTGCCTCACCTACGCCGGCAATCCGGAGAACCTGGCCGCGGTCGAAAGGCGGCCCGACTACCTGTTCGAACGGCTGGACATCTGCGCCCGCGACGAGGTGCTGGCGCTGCTTCGCCGTCACCGCCCGCGCGCGATCGTGCACTTCGCCGCCGAAAGCCACGTCGATCGTTCGATCCTCGGTCCGGCCGAGTTCGTCCGCACCAACATCGAGGGCACGTTCTCGCTGCTGGAGGCCACTCGTGCGTACTGGCAGGAGCTGCCGCAGGGCGAGCGTGCGGCATTCCGCTTCCTGCACGTGTCCACCGACGAGGTCTACGGCTCGCTCGGCCCGGACGATCCGGCCTTCTCGGAGACGACCCCGTATCAGCCGAACAGCCCGTATTCGGCGTCGAAGGCGGCATCCGACCACCTCGTGCGCGCCTACCACCACACCTACGGCCTTCCCACGCTCACCACCAACTGCTCGAACAACTACGGTCCCTACCAGTTCCCCGAGAAGCTGATCCCGCTGATGATCGCCAACGCGCTCGCGGGCAAGCCGCTGCCCGTCTACGGCGACGGCATGAACGTGCGCGACTGGCTGTACGTCGGCGACCACTGCGCGCGATCCGCCGCGTCCTCGCCGCCGGACGCATCGGCGAGACCTACAACATCGGCGGCGACAACGAGATGCCCAACATCGAGGTGGTGCGCACGCGTGTGCCGGCTGCTCGACGAGGCGCGGCCCGATCCGGCCGGCCCGCGCGAGCGGCTGATCACCTACGTCACCGACCGCCCGGGCCACGACCGGCGCTACGCGATCGATGCCCGCAAGATCGAGAGCGAGCTCGGCTGGACGCCGCGCCGAGACCTTCGAGACCGGGCATCGCGCAGACGGTGCGCTGGTACCTCGACCATCAGGCCGTGGGTCGGGCACGCGGTCGATGACGGGCGCCTACACGAGCGACGTGGACTCGTCCACGCAGACTACGCGAGCCCGCATGAGCACGATGAAAGGCATCATCCTCGCCGGCGGCTCCGGCACCCGGCTGTATCCGGTCACGCAGGTCGTGTCGAAGCAGCTGCTGCCGATCTACGACAAGCCGATGATCTACTACCCGCTGTCGACGCTGATGCTGGCGGGCATCCGCGACATCCTGGTCATCTCGACGCCGCAGGACACGCCGCGCTTCGAGCAGCTGCTCGGCGACGGCAGCCGCTGGGGACTGAGCCTGTCGTACGCGGTGCAGCCGTCGCCCGACGGCCTGGCGCAGGCCTTCCTGATCGGCGAGCGCTTCATCGGCGGCTCGCCGTGCGCGCTGGTGCTGGGCGACAACATCTTCTACGGCCACGACCTGGCGCGCGACCTGGCCGGGGCGGCGGCAAGCGACGCAGCGGCGCGACGGTGTTCGCCTACCCGGTGCACGATCCCGAGCGCTACGGCGTGGTCGAGTTCGACGCACGCCGGCCGCGCGATCAGCCTCGAGGAGAAGCCGGCGCAGCCCAAGTCGCGCTACGCGGTCACCGGCCTGTACTTCTACGACGACCAGGTGGTCGAGTTCGCCGCATCGCTGAAGCCCTCGGCGCGCGGCGAACTCGAGATCACCGACCTGAACCGGATCTACCTGGAGCGCGGCGAGCTCGATGTGCGCGTGATGGGCCGCGGCTTCGCCTGGCTGGACACCGGCACGCACGAGTCGCTGATCGAGGCCTCGCTGTTCGTGCAGACCCTCGAGAAGCGCCAGGGGCTGAAGATCGCCTGCCCGGAGGAGATCGCGTTCCGGATGGGCTGGATCGACGCCGCGCAGCTCGAGGCGCTCGCCGCGCCGCTCGTCAAGAGCGGCTACGGGCAGTACCTGCTGGGCGTGCTGCGCGAGAAGGTGTTCTGATGAACGTGATGCAGACCAGCCTGCCCGGCGTGCTGCTGATCGAACCGCGCGTGTTCGGCGACGAGCGCGGTTTCTTCTTCGAGAGCTTCAACGCGCGCGCCTTCGCGCGAGGCCACCGGCATCGACGCTGCGGCTTCGTGCAGGACAACCACTCGCACTCGCGGCACGGCGTGCTGCGCGGCCTGCACTACCAGATCGAGCAGCCCCAGGGCAAGCTGGTGCGCGTCGTCGCCGGCGAGGTGTTCGACGTCGCGGTCGACGTGCGGCGCGGCTCGCCGACCTTCGGCCAGCTGGGCCGGGCGTCGTGCTGTCGGCGCAGAACAAGCGCATGCTCTGGGTGCCGCCCGGCTTCGCGCACGGCTTCCTGCGTGCTCTCCGAAGTCCGCCGACTTCCTCTACAAGACCACCGACTACTACGCGCCGCAGCACGAGCGCTGCGTGCTCTGGAACGATCCCGCGATCGCCATCGACTGGCCGCTGGCCGGCGCCGCGCGCCGGCCTGTCGGCGAAGGACGCGGGTCGGTCAGCTGCTGGCCGACGCCGAGGTGCTACCGCGTGAAGCTGCTCGTCACGGCGTGTCACGGCCAGGTCGGGCGCGACGCTGGCACCGATGCTCGCGCCGCTCGGCGAGGTCGTCGGCGCCGATCGCGGCACGATGGACCTCGCCGACGCCGAATCGATCCGCGCTGCGTCGCGCGCATCCGGCCGGACGTGATCGTCAACCCGGCCGCCTACACCGCGGTCGACAAGGCCGAGTCGGAGCCCGAGCGCGCCGACCGCATCAACGCGCAGGCGCCGGCGTGCTCGGCGAGGAGGCGCGCGTGCCGCGGGTGCGCTGCTGGTGCACTACTCGACCGACTACGTGTTCGACGGACGCAGGGCCTCGACGGGCCGGCGCCGATGCGCCCGGACCCCGACCGCATCGGCGACCCGGTGCCGCTGCCGCCGTACCGCGAGGACGATCCGTCGGCCCGGTCAGCGTCTACGGACGCACGAAGCTCGAGGGCGAAGAAGGCGATCCGCGCCAGCGGGCTGCCGCCACCTGATCCTGCGCACCAGCTGGGTGTACGACCTGCGCGGCCGCAACTTCCTGACGACGATGCACCGGCTGGCGCACGAGCGCGACGAACTGCGCGTAGTCGAGACCAGATCGGCGCGCCGACCAGCAGCGTGGCGACTCGCCGACGGCGACCGGCGCGCTGATCGCCGCGGCGCATCGGCGCGGCGCCACCGGAGTGGACGGCACGTTACCACATGAGCTGCGGCGGCGCCACGTCGTGGTGCGGCTTCGCGCGCGCGATCGTCGACCGGCTCGAGCGGCTGGACGCGCATCCTCGGCAGGCCGCGGCGCGAACGCTCGCCCGACCGTGACCGCGATCCGCACCGAGGACTATCCGACCCCGGCGCACCGGCCGGCGAACTCGATCCTCGACAACCGCCGGCTTCAGAGGACCTTCGACGTGCGGCTGCCGCACTGGCAGGAGGCACTGGATCGGCTGCTGGAATTACCGGCGGGCCCCCGCTCGCCGTAGCGCGCCGACCAGCGCCACACTGATCAGCAGCGACAGCAGCGCGAACAGCGCGATGCTCCAGACCGCGAACGGCACGCCCAGCAGCGGCACGTTCGCCTCGTCGCACATCGCCGTCGGGTTCATCAGCCAGGGCGATGCTCGTGCAGCGAAGCGCCATCAGCAAGCGGTCGGCCAGCGTGACCCCGCAGAATCCGGGCCTGGCCGCGACGAACTGGTGGTAGGCGGCGGCGGCCAGCCCCAGCGACGCGGACAGGTCGGCGAGCACAGCGCCGGGATCGCAGCCGGCGGGCGCGCGGCGCACCGTGAGCGCCACCAGGCAGAAGGCCGCCACCAGCAGGTAGATCAGGCGCTGCAGCACGCACCAGGCGCAGGGCTGCATGCCGAAGCCGTGCTGCAGCACCAGTGCCAGCGCGACGGACCCCAGGCTTGCGAGCGCGCACAGCCGATCAGGCGAGCCTGCATCCCGGCGCGCTCAGGCAAGCATGTCCTTCCAGATGTTCCGTGCCCAGGAGTTCGCGTACACCGCCTTCGAGCTCGTTCGGGCGCTCGACACCCCGCCCGAGCCCGGCACCGTCAGCATCGTCTTCTTGTCCGGTGTCGTACCGGTGCACCGACGCGACGTGCACGACGTTCGCTTGTCGTCGACGAAGCTGTAGCAGGTATTGGTCATCATGGCCGGTTGCGGCGCGCGGCCGTTCATCAGTCTCGACGATCGCCGCCGCCGCGGCCTTGCCGTGCTGGTTGGCCATGTGGCCCGACTTGGGCATCAGCCGGCGCCGGAAGCGTCGCGTCGCCCAGCACGTGCACGCCCGGGGCGACCGTGGACTCCATCGTGACCCAGTCGACCTGGCACCAGCGGTTGTTGGCGTTGATCAAGCCCGGCCTTGCGCGCGATCTCGCCGGCCGCATGCGGCGGCACGACGTTGAGCACGTCGGCCTTGCACGGTCGCCGAACTCGGTGATCGCGGTGCGGCGTCTGCGCGTCCACCTCGACGACGCTGCTGCTCGGCCCGGTACTCGACGATGCCCTTGTAGACCTCCGCGAAGGCCTTCGTGAACAGCGCCTTCTTGGAGGTGATGTCGGGGTTCGCGTCGAGCACGAGCGACCTTCGAGCGTCGGCTTGCGCGTCTTGAAGTAGTGCGCGACCTGGCAGGCGCGCTCGTACGGCCCCGGCGGGCAGCGGTAGGGCGCCTGCGGGATGGTCAGCACGTAGACGCCGCCGTCGGGCATGGCCTCGAGCTGGCGGCGCAGGTCCACCGTCTGCTGGCCGGCCTTCCAGGCGTGCAGCACGGTCTTCTGGGCCTGCGTCGTCGAGCCCCTGCACGGCGGCGAAGTCGAAGTCGATCGCCGGGCGACACGACGATGCGGTCGTAGGTCTGGTCGGCCAGCTTGCCGAAGCCGACGCGGCTTCTTCTCCGCGTCGATCGACCGGACCTCGTCGTTCAGCACGATCGACGCCGTGATCGCGCAGCCCGTGTAACCGACCGTCAGATCCTCGATCCGCCGCGAGCCGCCCAGCACGAGGTTCGACAGCGGGCAGGAGACGAAGGCTGGCGCTGCGGTCGACCAGCATCACCTCGATGCCGGCGCCGCCCCACAGCTTCAGGTACTTGGCCGCGGTCGCGCCGCCGTAGCCGGCGCCGACCACCAGCACCCGCCCGCTTCTTCGTCTCGACAGCCGGCGCCGGCGCGGCGCACGCGCCGAGCGCGCCGAGCGCGCCGCGGCCCCGCCGTGCCCTGCAGCAAGCCTGCGTTGCGAATGTCGTTCGTGTCCGTGCACGCTGCTCCCCTATTTCGCGCTTCTGCTGCGAGAAGAAGTCCGCCAGCAGGGCGAGCTGCTCGTCGGTGTAGCCCTTGGCGAGCTGGTGCATGACCGTCGCCTGGCGTGCGCCCGATCGGAACGCGTTCATCTGCTCGAGCATGTAGGTGCGCGACAGCCCGCGAGCCCCGGCATGCCGCCGCCGCCCGCCGAGCTGCCATCGGTGCCGTGGCAGTTGGCGCAGTTGGCGGCCAGGTAGCGCGCCGGTCCTGCGCCTGCGCGGCGGCGCCCAGCAGGTTGGACAGCGCGAGATGCCGGCGGCGACGAGCGCCCTCGTCGTTCGTGCATCGGCTAGGTCCGCCATCGTCGTCCTGCCGGATCACGACGATGTGCAGCCTGGCACGCGCCGACCGTGTCTTCGATCGGCGGATTCGTCACGCGAGACGCACGGAGCGTCGAGGCGCGGTCCCGAGGCCGCACCCCGGTGGCAGTGGGCCCGGATGCGCCACGCCACGCGAAGAAAGGGCGGCCTGCGCCGCCCCTGGCCCGATGCGCCCCGCGTGGTCGCAGCGCCCTCGGCGCCGGATCAGGCCGGAAGCACCTCGGCGCGCTCGCCCTCGCCGGACGGCGGCGGCGGCGTCTCGCGAACGACGAGCCCCACCTTGCCGTCGTCGTCGAGGTCGACGGTGACCTTGCCACCCCCGACCAGCTTGCCGAAGAGCAGTTCGTCGGCCAGCGCCTTGCGGATCGTGTCCTGGATCAGCCGCTGCATCGGCCGCGCGCCCATCAGCGGGTCGAAGCCGTTCTTCGCGAGCTTCGTGCGCAGGCCTCGGTGAAGATGCGCCTCGACCTTCTTCTCGTGCAGCTGCTCCTCGAGCTGCATCAGGAACTTGTCGACCACGCGCAGGATGACCTCGCTCGTCGAGCGCGCGGAAGCTGATGATCGCGTCGAGGCGGTTGCGGAACTCCGGGCGTGAACAGGCGCTTGATCTCGACCATCTCGTCGCCGGCCTGCTTGTTGTCGGAGAAGCCGATCGTGCGCCTCTGCAGGTCGGCGGCGCCGGCGTTCGTGGTCATGATGATGATCACGTTGCGGAAGTCGGCCTTGCGCCCGTTGTTGTCGGTGAGCGTGCCGTGGTCCATCACCTGCAGCAGGATGTTGAAGATGTCCGGGTGCGCCTTCTCGATCTCGTCGAGCAGCAGCACCGCGTGCGGCTTCTTGGTGATCGCCTCGGTGAGCAGGCCGCCCTGGTCGAAGCCGACGTAGCCCGGCGGCGCGCCGATCAGGCGCGACACCGCGTGGCGCTCCATGTACTCGGACATGTCGAAGCGGATCAGCTCGATGCCCATGATGAAGGCGAGCTGCTTGGCGACCTCGGTCTTGCCGACGCCGGTGGGGCCGGAGAACAGGAAGGAGCCGATCGGCTTGTCGGGCTTGCCCAGGCCGGAGCGCGCCATCTTGATCGCGGCGGCCAGCGCCTCGATGGCCGTGTCCTGGCCGAACACCGTCGCCTTCAGGTCGCGGTCGAGGTTCTGCAGCTTGCTGCGGTCGTCGGACGACACCGAGGCCGGCGGGATGCGCGCGATCTTGGCGACGATGTCCTCGATCTCGTTCTTGCCGATGACCTTCTTCTGCTTGCTCTTGGGCAGGATGCGCTGCGCGGCGCCCGCCTCGTCGATGACGTCGATGGCCTTGTCGGGCAGGTGCCGGTCGTTGATGTACTTGGCCGACAGCTCGGCCGCGGCCGACAGCGCCGACGCCGAGTACTTGACCCCGTGGTGCTCCTCGAAGCGCGACTTCAGGCCGCGCAGGATCTGCACGGTCTGCTCGACCGACGGCTCGTTCACGTCGATCTTCTGGAAGCGCCGCGACAGCGCGTGGTCCTTCTCGAAGATGCCGCGGTACTCGTTGTAGGTGGTCGCGCCGATGCACTTGAGCGCGCCCGACGACAGCGCCGGCTTGAGCAGGTTGGAGGCGTCCAGCGTGCCGCCCGACGCGGAGCCGGCGCCGATCAGGGTGTGGATCTCGTCGATGAACAGGATCGCGTGCTGGGCCGCCTTCAGCTGCTTGAGCACCGTCTTCAGGCGCTGCTCGAAATCGCCGCGGTACTTGGTGCCCGCCAGCAGCGCGCCCATGTCGAGCGAGTAGACCGTCGCGTCGGCCAGCACCTCGGGCACGTCGCCCTGCGTGATCCGCCACGCCAGGCCCTCGGCGATGGCGGTCTTGCCCACGCCGGCCTCGCCGACCAGCAGCGGGTTGTTCTTGCGGCGGCGGCAGAAGACCTGGATCACGCGCTCGACCTCGAGCTCGCGGCCGATCAGCGGGTCGATCTTGCCCTCGCGCGCGGCCGCGTTCAGGTTCTGCGTGAACTGGTCGAGCGCGCCCTGCTGGCCGGCAGCGCCTTCCTGCTCGTTCTCGGCCGCCTCTTCCTTCGGGGGCTCCTTGGGCTGCGGATTCTTCGTGATGCCGTGCGAGATGTAGTTGACGACGTCCAGCCGCGTGATGCCCTGCTGGTGCAGGTAGTACACCGCGTGCGAATCCTTCTCGCCGAAGATCGCCACCAGCACGTTGGCGCCCGTGACCTCCTTCTTGCCGTTGGAAGTGGACTGCACGTGCATGATGGCCCGCTGGATCACCCGCTGGAAGCCCGAGCGTGGGCTGCGTGTCGATCTCGTCGGTGCCCGGGACGACCGGGGTGTTCTCCTTGATGAAGCCCGACAGGCTCTTGCGCAGATCGTCGATGTTCGCGGCGCACGCCCGCAGCACCTCGGCGGCGGAAGGATTGTCGAGCAGGGCCAGCAGCAGGTGCTCCACGGTGATGAACTCGTGGCGCTGCTGCCTGGCCTCGACGAAGGCCATGTGCAGACTGACTTCCAATTCCTGCGCGATCATGCTTCCTCCATCACGCACTGCAGCGGGTGCTGGTGCTGGCGTGAATAACTGCTGACTTGCTCCACCTTCGTCGAGGCGACATCCCTGGGGTAGACCCCGCACACCCCGCGGCCCTCGCGGTGCACCTTCAACATCACCTGGGTGGCCTTTTCGCGGCCCATGCCGAAAAACTTCTGCAGCACGCTGACCACGAACTCCATCGGCGTGAAGTCGTCGTTCAACAGCATCACCTGATACATCGGCGGCGGTTTCAGCCGCGATTCCTGCCTCTCCACTACGGTCGAGGGATCGTGCTTGGTCGCCATGCAATCCATTCTAACGAGTCGCTGTACTGCTGCAAGAAGGGCGTGTGGCCGCGTCGCGCGGAGTGTGAACGGATGCACAAACGCGCGAGCAAATCTTCCCGCCGACAGCAAATTCAGACCGGCGTCTCGTTCCAGCCACTAGTCGCCACGATGCCCTTGACTTTACTTGCCAATTGAAAAAAAATCCCCACGCGCCTCATGGTTGATTGTCGTACAGCTTGGCTGGTTCTGCTTGCCCTGCCTGCTCCGACCGGCATCCATGCCCGTACGTAACATTATGGACGGGTCGACTGGATTTCCAGCGGGCGGCGCGCTATCAGGTGCATTCAGAGGAAAGCAATATGGCTACCGGTACGGTCAAGTGGTTCAACGACGCAAAGGGCTTCGGCTTCATCACGCCCGACGACGGAGGGGAAGATCTGTTCGCGCACTTCAGCGCGATCCAGATGAACGGCTTCAAAAGCCTGAAGGAAGGACAGAAAGTGCAGTTCGAAGTCGTCAGCGGGCCGAAAGGCAAGCAGGCTTCGAACATCCAGGCGGCCTGAGCATTCCGGACCGGCTGCCGCGCCAGCAAGGGCGCGGGGGGGCGCACGACGGACGTATCGTCGTGCGCTTTTCTTTTTTCCGAGGGCGATCGCATCCATGAACCTGGCATCGGACACGAGGGGAGAACTGCCGCTCGCGGGTATCCGGGTGGTCGAATTCACCCACATGGTGATGGGCCCCACCTGCGGGATGATCCTGGCCGACCTCGGCGCCGACGTGGTCAAAGTCGAACCGATGACGGGCGACAACACCCGCAGGCTGCTCGGATCGGGCGCCGGATTCTTTTCGATGTTCAACCGCAACAAGAAGAGCCTCGCGGTGGACGTGCGCAACCCGCGCGGGCAGGAAGTGGTGCTGCGGCTGGTGGCCGGGGCCGACGTCTTCTGCGAGAACTTCAAGTCCGGCGCGATGCAGGCGCTGGGGTTCGGCTATCCGGACCTCGCGCGGCTCAATCCCCGCCTGATCTACGTGTCGCACAAGGGCTTCCTGCCCGGCCCGTACGAGCACCGGACGGCGCTGGACGAGGTGGTGCAGATGATGGGCGGCCTGGCCTACATGACCGGCCCCGAGGGGCGGCCGCTGCGGGCCGGCGCCAGCGTCAACGACATCATGGGCGGGATGTTCGGCGCGATCGGTGCGCTGGCGGCGCTGCAGCAGCGCGACCGCACCGGCCGGGGTACCGAGGTCCAGAGCGCGCTGTTCGAGAACAACGTGTTCCTGGTGGCGCAGCACATGATGCAGTTCGCGATCACCGGCAAGGCGGCGGCGCCGATGCCCAGCCGGATCGGCGGCGCCTGGGCCGTGTACGACGTGTTCACTGTCAAGGACGACGAACAGATCTTCCTGGCCGTGGTCAGCGACACGCAGTGGGCGCTGTTCTGCGACGCCTTCGACTTCCCGGACCTGAAAGGCGACCCGCGGCTGGCGAGCAACAACGACCGCGTGCGCGCCCGCGACTGGCTGCTTCCGATGCTGCGCGAGCACATGCGCGGGTTCAGCGCGGCCGAACTGGCCGGCCGCTTCGAGCAGGCCGGCCTGCCCTATGCACCGATCACCCGTCCGCAGCAGCTGTTCGAGGATCCGCACCTGCTCGCCACCGGAGGACTCGCGCCGGTGACGCTGCCGCCGGATGCCAGCAGCGCCGGACGCACGATCGAGACGCGCGCTGCGCTGCTGCCGCTGGCGATCGAAGGCGAGCGGCTGCCGCTGCGCTCGCCGCCGCCGGCGATCGGCGAGCACACCGAGGCGCTGCTGCGCGAACTGGGCTACACGGACGCGCAGATCGCGCAGCTGCGCGACGACGGCGTGATCGGACCCTCGGCCCAAGGCGCGTGAGCCGGCTGCCCCCCGGTCAGGCGCCGCCGCCGTCGACCGCGATGTTCTGGCCGTTCACGTAGGGGTTGGCGTCCGACACCAGGAAGGCCACGACCGCCGCCACGTCCTCCGGCTGGCTGACGCGGCCGAAGGGCGAGGTCTTGTCCAGGGCCCGCAGGTCGGCGGCACCGCGCGCCGCGGACAGCCGGCGCCCCATTTCCGTCTCGGTCAGCGACGGGCTGACGATGTGCGTGCGGATGCCGTTGCCGCGCTCCTCCTTCGCCAAGGTCAGCGCAAGCGCCTCCATCGCCGCCTTCGCCATCGAGTAGGGCGCGCCGCTCGCCGCGAACTTGCGCGTCGCGACACTGGACACCATCACGATGTCGCCACGCCCGTGCGTGCGCATCTGCGGAATCAGGAACTGGCAGAGGTGGAACGGGCCGAACACGTGCACCCCCATCAGTCGCGCGGGCTCGGTCGGATCGGTGTCGACGACTTTCTTGCCGCGGCTGGCGATGCCGGCATTGTTGACCAGCACGTGCACCGCGCCGAAGTCGCGCAGCACGTCGGCACACATGCGCTGCACCTCGTCGCGATCCTCGACCGCAGCGGAGTACGCGCGCGCGCGCCGGCCCATGGCCTCGATCTCGGCCACCGTCGCGCGCGCCGCCTCCTCGTCGCGCCGGTAATTGACTGCGACGTCGGCGCCGGCGCGCGCCAGTTGCAGCGCGATCGAGCGGCCGATGCCGCGGCTGCCGCCGGTGACCAGGGCCACCCGCCCGGCGAGTGAAATCTCGATTGCCATGACTCGTCTCCTTGTGTTGTGTGTCGTTCTTCTCTGGCGCGAAGGAGTCTAACGAATGTCCGACGAATCGGTGGCGACAACGGGCCGTCACGACAGCCACTGCGGACGCAGCAGCAGCACGATCCCCAGCACCAGCATCACCGCGCCGCTGACGAACTTCAGCCAGCGGCCGGCGCGCTCGGTCAGCCTGCCGCTGCCCAGCGCAAAGACCGCCGCGCCCACCATCAGGCTGTCGTCGGCGATGTAGCCGACGATGTACAGGCCCAGATACCCGTAGTGCGCGGCGGCCCCCAGCTGCTGCTGCGCGAGAACGGCCGTGTAGATGGCCGGCAGGCCGGCGGTGCACAACAGCTCGACGACGTTCACCGCCACGGCCAGCGCGATCACCGCCATCAGCGTCGACGGCAGCCCGCGCGCCTGCAGCACGCGGTACATGCGGGCCACCAGTCCAGGCCTGGCGGACGCCGGAATCGCGAGCGACGGCCCCTGTCCCAGCGCAACGAAGTCCTTCACGTTCAGCGCGCCGATCAGAAGGGCGACGACGGCGAGGCCGACGCGCAGCGCATCCGACAGGCCGACGGCGAGAAAGACGTTCAGCCACGCCGCCATGAACGCGTAGTACACCACCGCCCCGGCGAGCACGAAGGTCCCCGCGACCAGCGCCATCCGCCGCCGGTCGCGCAGCCGCACCAGCAGCGACAGCAGGAACAGCAGCACCCACATCGCACAGGGATTGAATCCGTCCAGCAGGCCCAGCGCGAGCGTGAATGCCGGGAAGCCCAGGCGCGACACGCTGAGCGTTCCGAACGGCCCCGCTGCGACCTCGCCCGCCGGCAGGCCGGCCTGGTCGAGCAGCGCGATCAGTTCGCGTCCCGAATGTTCGGCGTCGTCGAAACCGACCATCAGACGATCGCCGAGCAGGAAGGTGGGAACGCCCGGCGGCCAGACACCCGCGCTGCGGGAGCGCTCGATCAGTTCGTCGCGCGCCTGCTCGTTCTCGTCGACGGGCCGGTAGACGATCCTCAAGCCGGGCCGCTCGCGCGACAGTCGAGCGAGAAATGCCTTGGCGTCGGCGCAGTGCGGACAGCCTTCGCGCACGTACACCACGAGCGCCGGTGCGTCGGCGCGCGCGGCGGCATCGGGAGGACTCGGCGCGGATGCCACGCCGGGCACGGCGTTCGCCGGCGCCGGCGCCGGGCCGGATCCCGACGCAGATGCGGAAGCAGAAGCAGATTCCGATGCAGAGGTCGATGCGGATGCAAGACCGCAGACGATCGCGAGGAGCATCGACAGCAGCAGGACGCGAAACGGGGCGAACGGCAATCGGCACATACGCGTTACTGTACCCGGGCGTCGACACTGATTCGCGCCTGCCCACTGCGCCCGCGAGCCCGATCCGCGCTTGCACCATGGACCCGCGAGCCGGCCCGCCCGGATAGACTGCAGGATCGAATTCAACCAGAGGAGCCTTTCATGGCAAAGAAATCCGGCGCATCACGCGCCATGCCGATCGACATCGGAATCTCGGAGAAGGACCGCGCGGCGATCGCATCCGGGCTGTCCCGGCTTCTGGCCGACACGTACACGCTGTACCTGACGACCCACAACTTCCACTGGAACGTGACCGGGCCGATGTTCAACTCGCTGCACGCGATGTTCATGGTTCAGTACACCGAACTCTGGAACGCGGTCGACCCGATCGCCGAGCGCATCCGCTCGCTCGGGCACACGGCACCGGGTTCGTACGCGCAGTTCGGCAAGCTCAGCTCGCTGAAGGACGCGCCTGCCTCCCCGCCGAAGGCACTCGGGATGGTCGCCATCCTGGCCGAGGGTCACGAAGCGGTGGCGCGCACCGCGCGCAGCGTGTTCGCCGCGGCCGGCAAGGCCGACGACCAGCCGACGGCCGATCTCCTGACGCAACGGCTGGACGTGCACGAAAAGACGGCCTGGATGCTGCGCTCGCTTCTGGAGGATTGAACCGCCAGCCTCGTTGCGGGGGGCCCGCGGCCGGATCGCCCCGGCGCGCGTGCGGCCCTGGAAGCAGTTCGATCCGAAAGATATACTGCTGATATATCTTTCAAGGGACGAAGTCCGCGCGTCCCGACGAGCGGGATCGGCTGCGATGAAACTCACCACGATGACCGACTACGCGCTGCGTCTGCTGATGCACGTCGCGCAGCATCCGGACCGCCTGTGCACGATCGCCGAGGTCGCCGCACACTACGGAATCTCCGAGGCGCACCTGATGAAGATCACGCACCAGCTGGCGCTGGCCGGTGTCGTCGAGACCGTGCGCGGCAAGGGCGGCGGCATGCGTCTGGCCCGCCCCGCGGCGCAGATCAACCTGGGCGCGGTGGTCCGCCTGACCGAGTCCGAGTTCGCGATCGTCGAGTGCTTCGCCTCGGGCAGCCAGTGCACGCTGGAAGGGTCCTGTCGCCTGGCGACGGTGCTGGACGAGGCGCTCGCGCAATTCCTCGCGCACCTCGACCGATGGACGCTGGAGGACCTGCTGAAGCCGGCAGATCGAGTGATCCGCTGGGTCCCCCACGAGGGCGCCGGCCGGCGCAGCGCCCGCGCCGTGGAGTCGGGCTCGTGAGCGGCGCCGGCACGAGCGGCCCGGGGCTGCGCCCCGCGGCGCAGGCGGCTCCACCAAGACCGCCAGGCCCCGGCCCGGTGCAGCGCTCCAACCGGATCTACCCGCGCACGGTGACCGGTCCGTTCACCCGCAAGCGCTGGTTCATGGTCTGGCTGACCCAGATCGTCTATTTCGGCACGCCGTGGCTGCGCTGGGATCAACGCCAGGCGGTGCTCTTCGACGTCGAGACGCCGCGCTTCTACCTGTTCGGCATCGTCCTGCAGCCCCAGGAACTGATCTTCCTGGTCGGGCTGATGGTCGTGCTGGCGCTTGCCCTGTTCTTCTTCACGGCTGTCGCCGGGCGCCTTTGGTGCGGCTACTCGTGCCCGCAGACGGTGTTCAGCTCGATCTTCCTGTGGATCGAAAGCCGGACCGAGGGCGACCGCCCCGCGCGGATGCGTCTGGACCGCGAGCCCTGGGGCACGAACAAGCTGCTGCGCAAAGGCGCGAAACACCTCCTCTGGGGTCTGGTCGCTCTTGCGACCGGATTCACGTTCGTCGGGTACTTCCTGCCGATCCACGACCTCGTTCGACAAACCCTGACCGGAGGACCGACGCCCTGGGCGACGTTCTGGGTGCTGTTCTGCGCGCTCGCCACCTACGGCAACGCGGGATGGCTGCGCGAGCAGGTCTGCACCTTCATGTGCCCCTACGCGCGCCTGCAGAGCACGATGATCGACGCGGACTCGCTGGTGATCGCGTACGACGTCGCGCGCGGCGAGCCCCGCGGCGCGCGCTCGCGCAAGGCGTTGCCGGGAGCGAACGGCCTCGGCGACTGCGTCGACTGCGCCGCCTGCGTGCAGGTGTGCCCCACCGGCATCGACATCCGCAAGGGCCTGCAGAACGAGTGCATCGCCTGCGCGGCCTGCGTCGACGCCTGCGACGAGGTGATGGACAGGCTGGGCTTCCCCAAGGGGCTGATCCGCTACGCCTCGGCCAACGCGCTGCAGCACGGCTGGAGCCGGGCGCGGATGATGCGGCGCCTGTGGCGTCCGCGCGTGCTCGCGTACGGCGCGCTGCTCGGCGCGTCGGCGATCGCGCTCGCCGCCGGCCTTGCGCTGCGATCCCCGGTGGCGATGGACGTCATTCGCGATCGTGGCGTGATGGCACGCATCGGAAACGACGGCCGCATCGAGAACGTCTACCGCGTGCAGATGACGAACCACGAGCAGTCGCGCGCCAGTTATCTGCTGGACGTCGAAGGCCTGCCGGGACTGCGCGTCGACGACGCCACCACATGGACCCTCGAGCCCGGGGAGGTCCGCCCCTTCACGGTTCGACTGTCGATCCCCGCGCAAGGTCCGGCTGCCGAGACGCCCGGCGCACGAGCCATCACGCTCACGCTCACGGTGGCGGGCACAGCGTCGCCGCTGCTGCGCGAACCCAGCACGTTCATCGTGCCGAGATAACGCGCGACGGCTCAGCGGCGCCCGGGCATCAGCGGTCCGATCGCGTCGAGCGTGTTCTTCAGCACCAGTCCGAGCTCGGTGTCGCCCTCCATCAGCAGCTTCTGCTCGAAGAACAGCCGGTCGGGATCGTCCTGCCCGCGCGCCAGGCGCAGGAATCCCTGCGAGGTGGCGCCAATACGCAGATCCTCCGGTTCGCGTTCGCCCGCGAGCTCGAAGCCGCGCTGGCCCAGGCGAACACGCACACGAAGCCCGAAGTCGGTCACGTGCAGCGCCACCACGCGCCCGAACAGGGCCGCGCGCGCATCTTCCGGCAGCCGGTGCAGCAGCCAGCGATCGAGCGCGCGTGCCGCGGCGAACGAAGGCGGCGCGGCCGGCAGGCGCTCGACCAGCGCGGCGACGCGCCGGTGCACGGGAGCGAACAGCGCGGGCAAACCGCGCGGCAGGGGACGCTGGGCCAGTGGCATTGCACTCATCATTCGACTCTCCATTCCATGCCGGCGCCGCGCCAGGCATATCCGTTGGCGAACGGCCCCGGAACGCCCAGCGCCGGCCAGCGCGCCAGCACCCCTTCGGCAGACGACCCGCCATTCATCACGGCCTCGAAATCGAGCAGCACCTGCCCGAACCCGTGCGCGCACGGCGACAGACGCAGGCGCTGCACGCCCGCCGCGCGCAACGCCCGGGCATCGTTCAGCAGACACTGCACGGCAGCCGACTGTGTCTGCGTGCCGTTCAACACCAGGAAAGGCGATCCGTCCGAGGCGCGCATCGCCATGCCGTCGGGATCCTCGAGGCAACGGTAGCCGCACTGGTCCTTGGAGGCCGCGTGGTGCCGCGCCGTGAAGCATCGCGCCGAAAACGACAGCGGCACCCGCCCGAAGGCCCAGACCTCGGTGGCGATCGGCTCGCCGATCGGCGTGCGCACACGCGAGGACGGCGGGTTCACCAGGGCCACGGCATCGAGCGGCAACTCCACGGGCGCCACCCAGCGGGCCGCTCCCAGACCGGCGTGTTCGACCAGGGCCTCGCGGCTGTAGATGTTCAGATGCGGCCCCAGCACCAGGGCTACCCGGCCGGCAAGCATCTGAAGCGCCGAGGCGTCCGCGGCCTCGACCGCGAAGTCGGACTGCTGCGCCTGCTTCTCGAGGAGCCGCAGGTCGGCCTCGGTCTCGATCAGGGCCTGGGCCGCAAGCACGACCTCCTTGCCCGCCTGCGCGAGTTCGCGCGCCAGACCCAGCCAGTCGTCCCAACGCAACTCGCGCCGGCGCGCGCACACCACTTCGCCGAGCACCACCGTATCGGCCGGACCGTCGGCGATCTCGGCGTAGAACTGCATCAGCGCGGCGCGTGACCAGTGATACAGCACGGGACCGACGGTGAGCGCCAGGCGTTCGGACACTGCCGCGGAATCGGCCGACGGGGAACGTGCGAGCATCGTCATCTCCAGGGCCTTTCGTAGGCCCCCAGGGTGTGCTGCTGTCCTTCGGAATGACGCGTCAACGCGGCCGCCTCGGCGGGTGCGACGGCGAATCGACCGCCATCCGCGAATGCGCGGTCGATCGCCGCGCGCCACGCGCGCGTCACCTGCTCGACATAGGCCGCACTGCGCTGGCGCCCTTCGATCTTGATCGCGGACACGCCGATCTCGATCAACTGCGGCAGCAGTGCCAGCGTGTTCAGGCTGGCAGGCTCCTCGAGCGCGTACTCGCGCCGGTCCTCGACCATGAAACGCCCCTTGCACAAGGTCGGATAAGCACGTGCCTCGTCGCGCGCGTAGCGATCGATCAGCACATCGTTCAGACGCGCATCGACCCCCCCGTCGGCGCGCGCCGCCCACCGCACGGCCGACGCGGGCGAACACACACCCGCGTTGTTCGGCGACTGACCGGTCACCCAGGACGACAGGGCGCAGCGCCCTTCGACCATCACGCACAGGCTGCCGAAACCGAAGACCTCGATGTCGACGCTCGACTGACGGACCACCTGCGCCACCTGCTGGATCGTCAGCACGCGCGGCAGCACGGCACGCTGGATGCCGTAGCGCTGCCGGTAGAACTCGATGGCGGCGTGGCTGGTGGCCGAGGCCTGCACCGAAAGGTGCAGCCGCATTCCGGGGTGTTCCCGATGGCACCAGGCCATCACCGCGGTGTCCGCGACGATCAGCGCGTCGGCCCCGAGGGACACCGCCCGGTCGGCAGCGCGGAACCACGGTTGCGGGTCGCGGGCATCGGCGAAAGTGTTCAGGGCCATCAGCACCTGCGCGCCACGCGCATGCGCATAGGCCACGCCTTCGCGCACCTGGGTGTCGTCGAAATTCAGGCCTGCGAAGTTGCGCGCGTTGGTCGCATCCTTCAGGCCGAGATACACCGCGTCGGCACCCGCGTCGACGGCGCATTGCAGCGCGCGCAGCGAGCCCGCCGGGCAGACCAGCGACGGTTTCCTGCGGCTTACGGACCGTTCCATCACGCGAAGTCCTCTGCCGAGCGATGCTGCGCCGCCCGCCGATGCAGCGCGGACGCCTGCGGTACCCGCCGGCTCGTGCCCGCGGGGTGAGCGAGCGTTCGCAGCGCAGCCACGTCGCGAATCGTCAGTTCGTAGTCCCGGACTTCGACGACGCCGGCGTCGGAGAGCCGGCGCAGGGTGCGCGACAAGGTCTCGGACGTGGTGCACAGTTGCCGCGCGATCGAACGTTTGCGCTGCCGCAGGACCAGACGAACGGGCTGCAGTTCGTCGACGACCGGGCCGACCTGCCTGAGCAGCCAGCGAGCGAACCGCACGGGGGCGTCCGCGCCGGCCAGGTCGTCGAGGCGTTCGCTGAGGTCGCGCACGCGCTCGGCCAGCACGCCGGCGAAGGCGCGCGCCAGCGCGACATCGCGCGCGCACGCTTCGAGCAATGCCGTCAGCGGGATGCACAGCAACTCGGAAGGCGTCCGGCAGACGGCCTGGTCGATCCACGTGCCAGGTGCGCACAGCGCGCCTGCCACATCGAGCCATTCGCCCGGACCGATGCATCTTTTCTCGACGAACGAGTCGCCGGGCACGCCGGCGCCCACGCTGATCGAGCCGCGCCGCACCAGCCACCATGCGGGCTCGGGACGACATGGCGAATCGAGCGCCAACGGGCCCGGGGCGCAGCGCACACGACGGGCAGAAGTGGCGACGTGCCACAGGGCCGCGTCCGAGACCGCGGGATCGGCGAACGCCTGCCGCAGCAGACCGGTCTCGACTTCGATCGACGAGAACGGGCTGATCGGCGTCGCGCAGGCCGCTCGGCGATCACCGTGCGGTCGGGGGTTGGAATCAACTAGCATGACGTGCTCCTGCGGGATCGAGCTGTGCATCGGAGGCAGCCGCCGGGTGACCGGCGGGGCGTTCGGAAGGCGTCGGAACGGCGACACGCACGGGCGAGTCCCGTCGTGCGAGCAGCCAGGGAACGTGGCGCACGCCCCAGGCGACAGCGACCACCGCCCAGGCGATGCCGGCGACCCGGTAGCCGTGCAAGGCGGCGGCCGGCCAGAGCGCGGCGAGCACCCGCCCAGCCGCTGCGAGATGCAGGACGCCTTCGAGCACCCGGGTTGCGCGGTCGACCCCGATCGAGCGCCCCGAGTGGGCCGCGCTGATCCGGGTCACCATCGCCAGCATCGTGATCCCGAGATAACCCAGCGTCAGCGCGTGGAGCGCCGCATCGGCCGCGACGGTGCGCCATTCGGCGGGCAGCCAGGGCAGGCGCGCCAGCGCGAAGCCGAACCAGGCCAGAGTCCACCACGACAGCGCACCCAGCAGCATCGACACCATGGGGGCGCGCGCCGCACGATGGCGGCGCCAGTGAACGACCAGCGACGCGGAAGCCACCGCCGCGACCGAGGCGACCAGCGCGAGCGTCCAGTCGAGGAAGACCGGTGCGACGAACTCGGGGCCGGCGAGCACGGGACCAGCGAGCCGCCACAGAGCGGCGCCGCCGGCAGACCACACCGCCGTTGCCATGATCCAGAACGCGGCGCGCGGCCAGCGACGCTCCAGCGCACGCGGCAGACCGTGATCCAGGAAGGGCAGCATCCGGTCCGAGGCCACGACGAAGACCGGAACGACGCCCAGCCACAGGCCGCTCGCTGCCAGCGCCCGCACCGTCGCGGGCGAACCTCCGAGCGTCGTGGCGGCCGCCGCGTACAGGCAAACGGTGAACGCCGTGCAAGCCGCCGCTGCAAGGTCGAAGTGGAAGCGATCGGCCCCGGCCGGGGCCGACGCACGCAGCCGCAGCAAGCGCGCGAGCAGACCCGCTCCAGCCGACGGCGCTTGCGAGCAGTCCCGCGGCGATCACCGCACGGCTGAGGGGTGCCGAACCGATCACCAGCAGCCAGCCGACGACCACCAGGGCCACCGACGGCGCAAGCGCCGTCGCGGGCACCGCCGGGGCTCGCAACCATCTGGGGCCGGCGGTGAACAGGAACCCGGCGATGAACAGCGGCATCGCGCCCAGGACGAAGACCAGCGCATGGGCGGCCAGCGGCCACGCCTGCATCGACGCGTCCACGTGCACCAGGCCGGCGAGATACGCCGACCACGCCAGGGCGGACGCGATCCACACGACTGCCGCGGCCGCGAAGCACAGGCGATGCGGCGCGTCCAGAAGCCGGTCCGCCAGCCGGTTGCGACTCATGCGTGCATGCCACAGACGCGCGCCCGATCGCCGTCGACGCCGCCGATCACGCGGCCGCGCAACCGCAGGACGACCCGGAACCCGCGCAGCCGGCAGCCTGGCGGGAACCGGGCTCGAACAGGAGTCCGTTCTCCAGCGCGATGTGCTGCACCAGGTCGTCGTGCAGGCGCCGCGCGCCCGCCATCAGCGCGCGCCACGAGCCGCAGGCACCGTCGGGCGTCCGGAACCCGCCCGTCAGCGCGGCCATGCGCTCGAGCGCCGCATGATGCTGCTCGTGCTCGCCGCGCATCACGGCGATCGGCCCTCGTCACGACGGGCGGATGGCCGTGCCGCAGCATCGGGAACAGGACCAGCTCTTCCTTCCGCATGTGGCCGACGAGATCCTCGTGCATGCGCTCGAGGTGCGCGGCCAGTCCGCGAGGGCAGTCCGCGCGGCCGGCGTGCACGCGTTCCACGCGGTGCGCGAGCTCGATCAGTTCGGGCAACTGCCGGCGATGGCTGTCGTGATACCGCGCCAGGATGTGGTCGATGAGCTCAGCGGACGACGCCCCACGCCAGTCGCGTTCGGGCTCGTCGCGCGGGTGCCGCGCGGGATCGGGGATCGAGGCAACCCCGTGCATGTCTTCGAGCAGTTGGCCGGTCATCTGCGGACTCCGTTTCGGATAGGCGATTCCACGGTGCTGCAAGACGCGCGCCAGATCGACACGACGAGGAATCAGGGACTTGCGCGCGACAGGGTTCGAATGACCATCTACCGGTTACGGTACTATTGACCCTTCATGGTTGATTCGACCGTCACCGACCAAGCGCTTCTGGGCGACCTGACCGAACTGCTGCCCGCCGCGGTGCGCCTGCAACGTGTCGTGTCGGCGCTGCGCGAGCAGTTCGACTGCGACGCGGTCGCACTGCTGGCCCTCGAGCCCGGCGAGGCGCCGGACTGCCTGCGGCCGGTGGCCGCGGCGGGTCTGGTGCGCGATGTTCTCGGGCGCCGCTTTCCGCTGAAGGAGCAGCCGCGCCTGGCTGCCATCATGGCCTCGCGCGACGCGGTCGCCTTCGAACACGACAGCCGCCTGCCCGATCCTTACGACGGCCTGATCGAAGTCCGGCAGGGGCAGCCGCTGCCGGTGCACGATTGCATGGGCATCCGGCTGCAGCAGGACGGCCGTCCCTGGGGAGTCCTGACGCTCGACGGCCTGACGCCGGGGCGGTTCGATCTCGCCGCGCGCGACCGGCTCGCACGCCTGTCCGTGCTGGTCGAGGCAGCGGTGCGCATGACGCGCCTCGAGCGCGAGAACCAGGCGCTTCGCCAGTCCAGGATCACGGCCGCACGCTCGCGCGAGGACGACACGCCACTGGCCGCGAACAGCGACGACGACCTAGAAATCGTCGCGCACAGCGCGGTGATGCGGCAACTGCTGCAGAGAGAGCCGCGTCGTCGCCGAGAGCGACCTGCCGGTGCTGCTGCTCGGCGAAACGGGCGTCGGCAAGGAACTGTTCGCACGGCGCCTGCATCGCCTGTCGCAGCGACGCGACCGGCCGCTGGTGCACGTGAACTGCGCCGCGCTGCCCGAGACGCTCGCCGAAAGCGAACTGTTCGGCCACGCGCGCGGTGCGTTTTCGGGCGCGACCAGCGAACGCGCCGGTCGCGTCGAGGCCGCGCAAGGCGGTACGCTGTTCCTCGACGAGGTCGGCGAACTTCCGCTGACCCTGCAGGCCAAGCTGCTGCGCACCCTGCAGAACGGGGAGATCCAGCGCCTGGGATCGGACCGCCCGCGCAAGGTGGACGTGCGCTTCATCGCAGCCACCAACCGGGACCTGCGCAAGGCAGTGGGCGACGGACTGTTCCGCGCCGATCTGTACCATCGCCTGTCGGTGTATCCGCTGCCGATTCCGCCGCTGCGCGAACACCCCGAGGACGTCCTGCCGCTGGCCGGGCGATTCCTCGAAATCAACCGTGCCCGGCTCGGCCTGCGCAGCCTGCGCCTGGACGCACACGCCGAGCAGGCACTGCTTGCCTACCCGTGGCCGGGCAACGTGCGCGAACTCGAGCACGTGATCGGGCGCGCGGCGCTGCGCGCTGCCGGGGCACTCGACGATCGCCATCACATCGTCACCCTCGGGCTCGCGCTGCTGGGCCTGGACGCGCAGTTGCCCGGGTCCGCCACGGCCTCCCCTGCCGCGCATGCGGACGAGCTCGCCGCGGCCCCGTCCAACCGCAGCCTGAGACAGGCGACCGAAGCCGCCCAGCGCGACATCGTCCGCAGGGCGCTGCGCGAGGCGCACGACAACTGGGCCGAGGCGGCCCGCAGGCTCGACGTCGACCCCAGCAACCTGCACAAACTGGCTCGCCGGCTCGGCCTGAAATAGGCTCGAGCCGTGCGCCCCGACCCTTTCGAGTGGAGACCCCCGCGATGAACGCTTCCGACCTTCAGTCCCGCTATCGCGCGGTCCTGGACGTGCCACTGAACCGGCATCTGGGCCTGGCCTTCGACGGCGGCGAGGACGGCGCGGCCCGTGCCCACTTCGAAGTGGGGCCCGAGTTGCTCGCGTTCGGCGGGCTCCACGGAGGCGTGCTGTGCACGCTGATGGACGCCGTCTGCATGCTGGCGCTGTTGCCTTCGCTCGATCCGTCGCGGCATGCCGTCACGCACGACATCTACGTGTCGGTGATGAGGTCGGTGCCGGCAGGCACCTGCTGCCGCCTGACCGCGCGTGTGCTCAAGCTCGGCCGAACCCTGGCGTTTCTGGAGGCCGCCGCGGAAGCAGACGGCAAGATCGTCGCGTCGGCACGCGTCACCAAGTCCCTGACGCAGACCCGCCATGACGCAACGCGCGACGCTTGAGGCGGCTCGAACCCGCCAGGGCCGACCGCCGCCGACCGCCTTCGCGAACGCGGCGCACCGCCCGGGCGGTGCACGATTCCGCCCGGGCGGTGCCCGATTCCGACCGGGCGGACGGTGAGCCCGATGCTGTCGATCCCGCTCGGTCCCCTGGCGCTGCCGCTCGCCCCCGTGCTGCTGATCGCGGCGGTGTGGATCGCGTCCTGGCTGGCCTCGCGCATCGCCGGCGGGGACCACGCCGCGGCGGCCGGCAACGCGGTGTTCGGCGCCGCGCTGGCCGGACTTCTGAGCGCGCGGCTGGTGCACCTTGCGGCCAACGCGGACCTGTACGCGGCTGCGCCTGCGTCGGCCTTCGATGTGCGTGACGGCGGCTGGCATGCGCTCGGCGGCGCGCTTGCCGGGTTGGCATGGCTGACCTGGCGCGGGGCGCGCGCACCCGCGCTTCGCCGCCCCCTCGCCCTGGGTGCCGCGGCCGGCGCCGCGTGCTGGTTCACGGCGGGCCTGCTGCTGGGTGTGCGCGACGCGCCGCCGATGCCGGCGCTGGCGCTGACCGAACTGGACAGCGGCGCGACCGTGGAGCTGTCGCAGGCCGCGCGCGGCCGCCCGGTCGTCGTCAATCTCTGGGCCAGCTGGTGCGGCCCCTGCCGGCAGGAAATGCCGATGCTGGCGCAGGCGCAGCAGCGCCACGCCAGCATCGGCTTCCTGTTCGTCAATCAGGGCGAATCGGCCGAGGCCGTGCGCGCCTACCTGAGCAGCCAGAACCTGCCCCTGCGCGAAGTGCTGCTCGACGCAGCATCGCGGCTCGGACCGGCGGTCAGGTCGCGCGGACTTCCCACCACCCTGTTCTTCGACGCGGGCGGCCGCCGCGTCGACGCGCACTTCGGCGTGCTAAACGCGGCAGCGCTCGAGAGCCGCCTGCGCACGCTGCGCGCTTCACCCTGAGAAGCCCCGCCCGTCCCGCCCGCGAGGCGTCGGATCGGCCGGCTGCGCCACCACCTGTTTGGCGCGGGCACAAGCCCGGCAGCGCAGCTCAGGCGCCGCGCAGGTACACCAGCGCGGCGTTGATCCCGTAGGCCCCGATCATCCCGATGCTTACCCAGCTCACGACGCGCAGCGCGCGGCCTTCGGGCCTCATCACCAGGCCGATGATGACCAGGCCCGTCATGACCAGCGCTGTCACCGCCGTTCCGGCGTGAACCGGCGCGACGTCCGTGAGCAGCGGGCCGCGCGTATGGAACAAGTCGTCCACTGCAAGGATCAGGACGTTGAACAGGTTGCTGCCGAGCAGGTTGCCGATGGCCATGTCGAGCGCGCCGAGCCGCAGCGCCGAGATGGTCACCGCCATTTCGGGCAGTGTGGTCACCACGGACATGAAGACCGTGCCGACGAAGCTTCGGCTCAAGCCCAGCGCGCCGGCCAGGGCGTCGGCCACCTCGGGCAACCAGCTGCCGGCGGCCAGCACCACCAGCGCGGCCAGGCCGAAACGGCGCCATTCGCGCCCGACATCCACGCGCGTCGCCGCCCCCTCCCCGACCGCGTCCACCGGGCCGGGCTCGCGACTGGCAGCACTGCCCAGCAGAGCCAGTCGCTCGTGCGCGTGCACACTGCGCAGCGCCAGCAGATACAGTGCCAGCAGGACCGGGCTGTAGGCGCCGACGTGGAGCACTGCCGGAGCCCCCTCGCCCGTGAGAATGCTGAACGCAACGAAGCCCAGCATCACGACGCCGAAGCCGGCCGACAGCAGGTGCGTGGGGCTGGCGCTGCGATACATCGGCTGGTGCCGCTGCAGCGCGTCGACGACCACGAGAAACGCCAGGTTGACGACGCACGCACCCAGCGCGTTGCCGACCGCCAGGTTGGGCGCCTCGACCAGCGCCACGGCGCTGATGCCCGAGGCCAGTTCCGGCAACGAAGTCACCGTCGCGAGCAGGGCCAGACCGACCCAGCCTCGGCCCCAGCCCTTGGCATCCGCCAGGCGGTCCGCGCTGCGGCTCAGCAGGAATCCGGCGCGCGCGATCAGCGCCGCGCACACCACGAACTGCAGCACCAGCCCGGCAAACATCAGCTCGCCGCGCATCGCCACATCCGCACCAGCCTGCCGCGCCCCGTCATGCCCGCGTCCCTCACCCCTGCGGACTCTCGGTCATCCGATGGCAGTAGGCCTGCAACTGCTCCGGAAGATCGCTCGGACACACACCGCACAGCCGATTGCCCGGAACTGCGTAGTCGATGAACTTCGGGTACGGCAGATTCAGACCCGCCATGATCTGCTCGAACTCCTGCAGCGTCCGGCCCTTGCCCAGGCGCGGGTTGCGCGCCTTCTCCTGCCCGATCGACGACACGCGGCGCTCGTTGTAGTCGTGACCGGGGTAGACGAGCTGCTCGTCGGGCAAGGCGAACAGCTTGCCGGTCACGCTGCGATACAGCGCCTCGGAGCTGCCGTTCTGGAAGTCGGTGCGACCGCAGCCGTCGATCAGAAGGGCGTCGCCGGTGAAGACGCGATCACCCAGCACGTAGGCGAAGTGGCCGTCGGTGTGGCCGGGCGTGTGCAGCGGCTGCAGCGCGAGGCTGCCCACCTGCAGTGGCGTCCCCTCGACCACGCCGACGTCGGTGCACGGCAGACGGTCGATCGCCGGAGCGGCGATGCGGCAGCCGACGCGCTCCTTCAGGTGAAGCGCGCCGGTGATGTGGTCCGCGTGGATGTGGGTGTCGAGCGTGAAGGCCAGCTTCAGCCCGAGCCGCTGCAGCTCGGCCAGATCGCGATCGACACTGTTGACCACGGGATCGATCAGCACGGCCAGACCGGTCGCCTCGCAACCGATCAGATAGGTGAAGGTGTTCGACAATGGCTCCGTCAACTGGCGAAATATCATGCCCCTGTCTCCACGTTGGGCGCCGCGCGCCGGATCCGAATCCTAACCGGCGGGGCACGCGCTACGATGCGGGGGTCGGCGGCCGAATCCTTGTCTGCCTCGCATCGCGCCGTGTCTGCCTGCGCCCGGAGCCCCTCGATGAACCCGATCCGCCATGTCCTCGTGCACATCAACGACCCCGTGCGCTCGCGTGCCGTGCTGCACCTGGGCGCCGCCATCGCTCGCCGGTGCCAGGCCGAAGTGACGGCCTTGCTCGCGATTCCGTCGATCGCGCGCGGCGCGTTCCTCAACGCCGAGACCGCGTCGCTGGCCCGGGACCTGTACCTCGACCAGCTGGCCAAGCTGCGCGCCGCGTCGGAAGACCTCGTGGCTGCCGCGGCGGCCGAGTACGGCTGCGCGATCGCGTCGAGCGTCGCCGAAGACGACCCGCTCGATGCGCTGAAGGCCCATGCGAAGACGTCGGACCTGCTGCTGGTGGGGCAGCGGGCGGAAGGCGAATCCGGTGGTCTGGGCCCGGTGGAATCGGGCCGCCTGCTGCTGGGCGCCGGATGCCCCGTGCTGTTCGTGCCGCACATCGGATGGCAGCCCTCCGGGGACGGGCAGGTCCTGCAGAGCGTCATCGTCGCCTGGTCGGGAACGCGCGAAAGCGCGCGCGCGATGCGCGACGCGATGCCGCTTCTGGTGGCCGCCCGCCGCGTCGAGCTCGTGTGCCTCGTGCACCACGACGCGCCGGACTCACCGGAAAAGGGGCTCGACGCGGTCGTGGCCCATCTGCGCCGGCACGGCGTCGATCCGACGGTGTCGGTGCAGCACAGCCACGCACCCGCGCTGAGCGAACGCATGCGGCGCGGATGGGTCCCGGATGCCCCGGTCGCCGAGACCCTGGAGTCGCACGCCGCCGATGTCAGGGCGGACCTGATCGTGATGGGCGGTTACGGCCATGCGCGGGTCTGGGAGATCGTGCTCGGCGGGGTGACGCGCACGATGCTGCAGTCGATGACCGTGCCGGTGCTGATGTCGCACTGAGCCGGCTGCGTTCGATCCCGCCGGTCGGTGTCGAGGCGCTAGATCGAGCGCGTGCTTGTCGGGCTCCTCGAGCTCATTCCGGCCTTTGGCGGTCCCGCGCGTCGTCCTTCTCCTCCCGGTTCACCTCCACCCTATCGATGGGAGTTCCAATCATGCAAGCCGATCTCTCCGCCCCCCAGGGCATCGTGTGGCGGCCCGACGCCGCGATGATCGAAGGGGCCAACCTGACCCGCTTCATGCGCGCGCTCGGGGTCGACGGCTTCGATACGCTCAACGAGCGCGCGAGCCGGGATCCGGCCTGGTTTCACGACGCGCTGATCCGCTTCATCGACTACCGCTTCGAGCGCCCGTACGAGCAGGTGCTCGACCTGGGCGAAGGCCTGCCGTTCGCGCGCTGGTGCGTGGGTGGCGTGACCAACGTGGTGCTGAACTGCATCGACCGGCGACGCGGTTCGGCGCGCTACGCGCAGCCCGCACTGGTGTGGGACGGTGAAGACGGCGCGGTGTCCACCTGGACCGTCGCCGATCTCGATCGGGAGACCTGCCGGCTCGCCTGGGGCCTGCGCAGCCTCGGCATCGGCCGCGGCGACGTGGTCGGCATGTACCTGCCCAACCTGCCTCATGCCGCGCCCGCGATGCTCGCCGTGGCGAAGATCGGCGCCATCGTGCTGCCGATGTTCTCGGGCTTCGGCGCGGACGCGATCGCGCAGCGCCTGAACGACGGGCGCGCCCTGGCCGTGATCACCGTCGACGGCTCCCTGCGCCGAGGCAAGCCGGTCGGCGCCAAGGCAGTCGTCGACGAGGCGCTGGTCCACTGCCCGGGCGTGCGTCACGTCGTGGTGTTGAGCCATCTGCAGACCGGGCACGACTGGATACGGGGGCGCGATCACTGGTGGCACGAGCTCACCGCCGGCGCTCCCGACGATGTCGCGGCCGTGCCGACCGAGCCGATGCCGGCCGACGATCCGTTCCTGCTGATGTTCACGTCCGGCACCAGCGGAAAGCCCAAGGGCGTGGTTCATTCGCACTGCGGTTTTCCGATCAAGACGGCGCTGGACCTGTCGATCTGCATGGACCTGAAGCCCGACGACCGCTTCCTGTGGATGTCGGACATGGGCTGGCTGGTCGGGCCGTTGCTCGTGTTCGGCGGCCTGCTGGTCGGTGCCACGGTCGTGCTGGCCGAAGGGGCACCCAACTACCCGCAGCCCGATCGACTGTGGCGGCTGGTCGAGCGTCACCGCGTCAGCTACCTGGGGCTGGCGCCGACGGTGGCGCGCCTGTCGATGTCGCTGCCCGACGCGACGCTGGCCGAACGGGATCTGAGTTCCTTGCGCGTGATGATCTCCACCGGCGAGCCGTGGACGCCCGAGGCCTGGAATTGGACCTTCGAGCGCGTGGGCCATCGGCGCGTGCCCTTGCTCAACTTCTCGGGCGGCACCGAGATGGGCGGGATCCTGACGGGCACGGTGATCCATCCGCTGAAACCTTGCGCCTTCGCGGGTCCGGTTCCGGGCACCGGCGCCGACGTGGTCGATGCGGCAGGGCTTTCCGTCGGCGCCGGCGTCACCGGCGAGCTGGTGATGCGCGCGCCCACCATCGGCCTCACGCGCGGGCTATGGCACGACCGCGAGCGCTACCTGCAGAGCTACTGGTCGCGCCTGCCGGGCCTGTGGGTGCACGGCGACTTCGCCAGCCGCGATGCCGACGGCATGTGGTACGTGCACGGACGCTCCGACGACACGCTCAAGATCGCCGGCAAGCGCACCGGGCCGTCCGAGATCGAAGCGCTGCTGATGGCCACGGGGCTGCTGCAGGACGCGGCCGCGATCGGCATTCCCGATCCCGTGAAAGGGACGGCGGTGGTCTGTGTCTGCGTGCCAAGGCCGGACACCAACCCCGAGGCCGCGGCGAAGGCCCTGTCGGCCGCGGTCGTCGCGGGCCTGGGTGGAGCGTTCCGGCCGGCCGACGTGGTCTTCGTTCCCGACCTGCCGCGCACGCGCAACATGAAGGTGATGCGTCGCGTGATCCGCGCGGCCTGGCTCGGCGAAGAACCGGGCGACCTCAGCACCCTGGTCAATCCGGAGTCCTTGCAGGCGATCGGCGCCGGGCGGCGATAGTGCGCCGGACACCGGCCGCACCCAAGTCCGCGTCGCTGCACGCTCCGGTCCCGCTGGCACCGTCCAACCGATCTTCATGAGGTGCCCCGTCGCGTCGTCGGTGGCCGATCAGGCCGAAGCAACCCAGTCTTCCAGACTCAAGCCCCCGACGCGCTGGAACTCGCGGGTGTTGTGCGTCACCAGCGTAGCGCGCTCAGCCAGCGCATGGCAGGCGATCCACAGGTCATTCGCACCGATGGGTGTGCCGGCGTCCTTCAGCCGCGTGAACTGCGCCGCGTAGTGCTGGCAGATGGCCGGGCCGGCCGGGTACAGCACCGCCACTTGTCGGGCCAGTGTCTCCAGCCGGCGCAGCACTTCCGGCTTGCGCGTGCTGCGCTCGACGCCCTTGAGCAACTCGGCCCAAGTGATGAATGACATGCACAGCCGAGCATCTTCCGGCAGCGCATCGACCCGCTGCGCAATGGCAGGCGGCTGGTTCTTGATCAGATAGATCAGGATGTTGGTGTCCAGCAGGTAGATCACAGCGCTTCGCGTTCCTGCAGGGGCTGCGGGCTGGCTCGTTCAGTCTCCAGCGCTGCGACGAAGGCCTCGTCTGCCTCGCCCACGGCGCGCAGGGCATCGAGCAGCGCAACCCCTCGTTCGGCCCGCAAGGGATGGATCACCAGATCGCCCGATTCGTTGCGCGAAATGCTCACCCGGTCGGTGTCGAGCCGGAACTCCGCCGGAATGCGCACCGCCTGGCTGTTGCCATTGTTGAAAACACGGCTGATGAGAGTTTCCATGACGGACCTTATGTGTGTACGTTAATGTGTGCATTTTGGGTCAAGTATCGTCCGACTGCAAGCGAGGGCACGGAAGAAGCGGCGCAGCGAGGCGCGTCCTCCCCGCACTCGGTCACCGCTTTGCGCCGGCCCTTCAATCTGCTCGAACGCAGCGCGGTAGATGACGAAACGGCCTGCCTGGGGCTGCCAACCCGTCGATCAGGGGCGCTCGCCGATATAGCGCCGGGTGGACTCCGCCTGTTGCCTGATCCACACGGCGAACGCGTCGAGTTCAGGGCGCCCGCGAGCCTCCGGCAATATCACCATCCAGTACGCGTAGGGCGAGGCCATCCGGCCCTCGACGCCAAAGGGTTCCACCAGTTCCCCCGCTCGATCGCATCGGCCACCAGGGGAAGGCGCGCCAGTGCAACGCCCTGCCCAGCCAAGGCTCGTGCAGGGCGCCGTCGGGCTCGGCGCGTTGCTCGGGCTGTGGGCGATCGGACTGACCGATTGATGGGGAAGCACCCGTCCGAGTTCGAATGCCCTGCGGGCTCCCGGCGGACCAGCTCTGGTAGCGCCAGGTTTTCTGCGTCGTCGGGCTGACCTCGACGAAAAAAAGCCCCTGATTTCTTCAAAAAATCAGGGGCTCACAGGACGTCAAGAGACGCGGCGGGACGGCGTCACATGTGCTCGATCATCACTTCCCAATCGGGCGCTGAGCCTGCGTTCATGCGGGTACTCTGTCGCCAGGCTTTCGCTGTGGCCCCATCCGTGGCCCCATTCGCTACCCTGCCGTTGAACGGCACCTCACCCGGGCAAAGGCTTCGATGCTCAGGTCAGCGTTCCGGGCTACCGGCCGGACCGGCCCACAGCCGAGAAAACTGGAAGGACAGTTCGCGGTGGTGCCGAATCGACAGCAAATGAACCAGGTGGCCCGGCGTCGCCACGGTGTACAGAATCAGGTAGTCCCCGTGCAGGTACTCGCGCAGGCGATCGGCCGCACCCGCCGGCAATGCAGCGAGTTGCGCGAGCGCCTCGGCGGACTGCGGCGGCTGGTCCAGATAGTGCCGTCCGATACGGGGATAGCGCCGGAGATTGGGGATGACGGTGGTGCGGAGTTCGCCCAGCAGCGTGTCGTAGGCGGATGCCGCGTCCGCCTCGCTCAGAAAGGACTCGATCGCCGCCAGCCGGTCCAGGAAGCTGGCCGTCAGTTCGACGCGAACGACGGGCTCAGTCACGTTTGCGCGCAGTCCCGCCGGTCTTCACCTTGCCCTTCACGCTGGCCATTGGCGCACCCGCCCGCCGTGCCTGCAGCGCGGCAATGCCAGCATCTGCATCCTGGGTCCGCCCGGCTGCAATGTCCGCGAGGCCACGGCGCGCGTCGTCGATCAACAGCAGATGGATGCGCTCGCGCTCCAGGCGGTGGTAATAGTCCAGGCGGTCAGCGTCGATGAGGGCGACATAGCTCTCGCCGTTCTTGGTGATGATCTTCTCGGCACCGGCCTTGACCTGTTCAGCCAAGTCGGACAGCGTGGCACGCGCCTGGGTGAACGGCACCACATCGCTCGCAGAGATTCCCATGGGATGCCCATCCGGAAGTTGCAGAATTCTGCGCAGTCTACGCGCCTCCGCACACAGCGGGAAGTCCGGCGCGCCAGGAAACAGAAAACCCCGGTCGAATCAACGATCCGGGGTTTCGCGTGGGTCCATCCGGGACGTCCGGAGACGTCCGGAGACATCCCGGGACCGCGTCACATGTGCTCGATCATCACATGGAAATCGCACCTAAGTCCGCGTCGCATAACGCTCCGGCCCCGCTGGCACCCTCCATCTCCCGTCAAAGGACCCTCCATCGGGAATCCTCCAACTTTCATAGGTGGGGCCAGATGCACGTTTGTCACTTGGCCGAACACTGAGCAGGATCGCAGCCAATGTAGCAGCAAGGACCCTGCGGGGAAACCTCTCGCAGGCAGCACTCCCGAGGATCATCGCCCAGCTGGCAAGCGAAGCACAAGCGCCGGTCGCTTGAGAGGTCGGCTGCTTTTTTATACAGTCCTGAAGCTACCAGCTTCAGATTGGACAAAGCGATGAGCAAACCGCAGGACCGCACTGTCTCTCGACGGGACGATGGCACTTGGCAGAACAAGAGGCAGGACGCGGAACGCGCCTCGTCGGTCCACACCACCCAAGCGGAGGCCCAGGAGGCGGCCCGGCGCATGCTGGGCAACCAGGGCGGTGGCGAACTGACGACGATGGGCGTCAAGGGCAAGATCGTCAGCAAGGACACGATCAAGCCCGGCAACGACCCCAATCCGCCGCGCGACACCGAGCGCTGATCCGTCGTCGTCGATGGCGCTTGGAGGTTCGGGCGGAAGCCCACGCCGCCCTGCGCTAAACGACGGCCTTTGGATTGCTGAGCCGCACGACCAGGATCCAGACACCGCGGTGTCGTTTCGTTTGTTGCGATTTTCGCTTGTTTCGATTAAGATCTCCGCACTGACCTTGATCCGGAACACGCCATGACCCGCGCCCAAGCCCTGGAAACCGCACTGCCTGTCGAGCGCGAAGTTGCCGCGGCCGTGGAGAGCCAGCGTGCCCTGGCCGCCTTCCTGAGCACGCAGTTCGAGACCCAGCGCATCCAGATCTTCGACGCGAAGAACCAGGCCCACCAGGTCGAACTGCCCACGTCCGCCCTCCGCTTGCTGGTCGACGTCCTGTCGGAGTTGGCCGAGGGCAATGCGGTCAAGGTCGTGCCGATCCATGCTGAGCTGACGACACAGGAGGCCGCTGACATGTTGAACGTGTCCCGCCCCCATCTCGTCAAGCTGTTGGAGAGCGGTGCTTTGGCCTTCCACAAGACCGGCAAGCATCGGCGCATCCGCTTCGCAGACCTGATGGCCTTCAAGACCGAGCAGGATCGTGCGAGTGCGCAGGCGATGGAGGCGCTCGCGAAGCAGGCACAGGAACTTCAACTGGGCTACGAGTGAGGAGTTCGCCGTTCACCGCGGTCTACGACGCCTGCGTGCTGTATCCGGCGCCGCTGCGCGATTTCCTCATGTGGCTTGCCTTGTCCGGGCGCTTTCGTGCGCGCTGGAGCGCCCAGATCCACGATGAGTGGAAGCGGAATCTGGTCAAGAACCGGCCGGACCTCACGGCCGAGCAAGTCGATCGCACTTCTGACCTCATGGATCGGGCGATCCCTGACGGTCTGGTGACCGGACACGAAGTCTTGATTGAAGGTCTGACCCTTCCCGACCCTGGGGACCGGCATGTTCTCGCTGCAGCCATCCGCTGCCACGCCAGCGTGATCGTGACCTTCAACGAGCGCGACTTCCCGGACGACGTACTGGGTACGTTCGGGCTGGAGGCCCAACACCCGGATCTGTTCGTAGAGAACCTCTTCGATCTCGACCCGGCCGCGGTGGTCGCCGCTGCACAGCGGCAGCGACAGCAGTTGAAGAACCCGCCGATCGACGTCGATCGCTACCTGGACATCCTGCTTCGGCAGGGCCTCACCCAGACGGTGAAGGGCCTCGCCGGGTTTCGGGGCGTGCTGTGATCAGCGGCTGAAGCGCCTTCGCGCACGCAAATCACAGAGCCTCGCACCCCCTCAGGAGTCGTTGGCCGGGCTGTTCAGCCCCCAACGCTGCGACCAAGTCAACGTCCGCCTCGCCCACGGCTCGCAGGGCCTCGAGCAGCGCAGCGCCGCGCGAGGCCTGCAAGGCATGGATCACCAGATCGCCCGACTTGCTACGCGAGATGCTGACATGGTCAGTGTCGAGTCGGAACTCTGCAGGAATGCGCACGGCCTGGCCGTCGTCGCTGTTGAAGACTGTGGTCGTGAGCCTCTCCATGCTGCTCTCCACTCAAGTACGTCGACGTGCGCATCTTCGTTCAGGCATCGCCGGCGTGCAACGGCATCGGGCATGTTCCGCCTCTACCGCACTCGCCGCCGGTGCTACGCGTCGCACACCGGTGGCCAATGCTTGTCGTCACATGAGGCGACCCGTCGGATCATCGAACACTGAGCCGTTCGCCTGAAGTTTCGTGGCGCCACCTACGGTGCCCGCCGACATCGATCGCGAAACCCGCAGGCACGGCAAATCCGCTGGCTTGCGGGCCAACGAGGCTCGACCAGCCCACGCAGCAACGCATCACGTCGGCGCATCAGGTCCTCGACTTCCTCCCGGGCCATGAGGTTGACAGGCAGAGGAATCAGCGAGGTGCCCCGATGCCCCCGAGGAATCAGCACGTAGGCCTCATCGGCGACTGTGGCGTGCAGTTCGTCTTCCATCGCCATTCGCTGCGCCGACAGTTGGATGACATCCGAACGCGTCACCACTGGGCTCGCACGGGTCTTCAACTCCACGAGTACCAGGATCCCCGATGGCTTCCGATAGACCCTGTCGACGCGTGCGATGACCGGCCAGCGACCCAAGGATCTGAACTGCCTCTCGACGAAGACCAGCTCTGCATCCCGTAGGCGCGCCGGTCTCTGCCGACGCTCCGCGGCCGCAGCGCGCCTGCCAGCGATGACCCATCCGACGAAGCCGATCGCGACGGCAAGAATCATCATCGCCAGTACGACTTCGATCATGTTCATCGTCCAGCCTCTCGTGACCACCACCTCCACAGCCAAGCGGCCTGCCCGAGCAGCCATCGCATGCATCCGAGCAGTGCCGGAGACGCTTCAAGCACCGCGCAGATGCGGGGACCGGCGCGGTAGTAGTGGTACACGATCGACCGTCCCCAGCCTCGGCGTCGCAGCACGGCATCCCGGAAGTGGCGGAGTTTCTGTGTCTGCCATCCCTCGCCGAAGGCCAAGGTCGCGACGAAGCAACGCCCTTTCGGCCCATGTGACGGTACATGGCCAACACCCATGGCCAGCCTTGCCTGACGTTCGAATCGCGCATGGCACACCAACCCGCGCTCCCGGGCCGCTTGCAGCGGTCTGGAACGGGGCCGGCCATGCCGCTGCTCGAGGACGACCCACCGCTCGCAGAAGCCCATCTCGGCCAGCCGGGAGGCGCTGAGCGCCCGTTCGGTCGGGTTCCCACCCACGATCGACCTGCGTCCAGCCCGGCGTCGACGCTTGTCGACCTTCATTCCGGAATGGCAGGCTGGAACAGCCCGTTCGTCACTGCAGCGGCCTGCTGCACGTCAGGCTGCTTCGGGACCTCGATCGTGTCGGGCGTCTTCAGGCTAGCCATCGCAAACACGCCGTGCTGCGCCAGCAGACCGTCGTAGGCCAGCAGTCGCAGACGGTTGACCCGCTTGCGCCCCTGCCGAAACTGGCTCAGTTCATCGAAAAGGCGCGGGTTCTCCTCGCGCGAGAGCTCGAACACCAGCCGGATCGGTCGAAGGGCTCCGCGTTCCTGCGCGCTCATGCATCACCCCCTGGTGCACGATCCGAAGGCGCCGGCGTCGCGAGCGACGTCAGCGCGTAGTTCTGCCCGGCCAGCTGGAAGCCCCTCACGTTCGCGTACAGGGGCTCCTTCACCTCGTGGATCCGGTGCTTGGTGAAGGCTGCCTTGACGGCCTTCTTGAAGAGGAACGCGCCGCCGCCGACGAGGATGATGTTCTGCAGGCTCTCGGGCGTCTCGATCCACTGGCGCATCGTCGACACGGCCTGCTGTGCCACGCTCTCGGCGATGGGCAGGTGCCGCTTCATGTCGTAGGGTTTCTGGAAGATGACCGGCGCCTTGCCGGTCCGCAGGGCGAGGTCGATGGCGTCGTAGTCGCGGTAGGGTGTCCCGATGTCCTTCGAGATCTCGGCCGCCATCAGCCGCAGCACATCGGACATTCCCCGGTTGATCGAGTGCGACTGCTTCTGGACCAGCCGCATGCCGCGGCAGACCAGCCAGTCGAAGGTCCTCGATCCCGGGTCGATGACCAGGCTCTGCTCCGTGCCGATCGAGGCCATCTTCTCGTGCTCGGCCGCGTAGTGGACGAGCGCACCCTGCGGCTGCGCCACCGCCAATGCCTTGCGGACCGTGATGGTCCGTCCCGCCCCAATCTCGTGGCTGCCCGTCATCGCCTTCTCGAGTGCCGCCTTCTTCAGTGCCAGCAGCGCGACGGGCAGCCCGACGACGAGCAGGTCGATGTGCGGCACCTTCATCATCGACAGCGCCCCGCGCAGCAGCGCCATGTACTCCGGCGACTCGGTGTACTCGTCGTGCAGCTGCTTCGCGCGGAACGTGTCCGCGGCCAGGTGAATGTCCGGACCCACCTCATAAAACAGGGAGCCGACAGGGATGCAGACCGTCTTGCGCTTCTCCGCTGCAGGCATGGCCGACGTGTCGGCGCTCGACGGATAAGCGACCGAGGGGAAGCTGGCACATCGGATGTCGGCTCCCGAGATGCCGGTGACGAATTTCGTGTTGCCCGATCCGACATCCACGGCTCTGACGATGAATTCCATGCAGTTGCTCCTTGGCGCAGTTGACTGCCTTGAAAGGCTGATCAGCGTCGCTGCACCGGGCCGCGTTCTCCACGCTCAATGGCCTCGAATCGGCGCGTCTTTCGACTTCAGTGCCAATGCAGGATCAGCGGGACTGCATTGCAGCGACAGTAGGCGCCCCGCGGCTCGCCATGAGGCCGTTCGCAGGGCGCACTTCTGTCACCACGGTCTCACCTCGCGCGGGCCTTTCAACCCCTGTCCAGTTCGGCGAGCGCGGACAGGCTGCAGACGCGCCAGCCAGACCGGTAGCCGCGCGAGGTACCTGAGGCGGCAGCCTTGCCTGTCAACCCCGCGCCGTTGCTGGCGATCCGGGCCATTGCGACGCTAGATGGGCCCTGCCGCCGAATCTCGCGCCGTCAACTGCCTGCCCCAAGGGCCGCCCGATCAGGGGTCTTGCGGCGGGCGCTGCGCATGCGGCCTTGACCGTGGATGGCGTCGCGGTTTCCACTGTGGGCTCCCGAGGGCTCCTGGCCCGCTCCGTCCTCTCGAAGAAGACGAGCATCGCAGGCGTCGCAGTCGTTACCTGCCTCGTGCCTTCAACCGAAGTTCCCGTCCCGAACGGGTGGCGCGACCGGCCTCGACCTCCAGAAGGATCGACGCCGCGAGCGTGCCGAGTCATCCACCACCGCAGTGACCTGCCCGGTCCTTGCCAGCCGCATCCCCGCGATGACGGATGGGCGCTCCAGAAGCGCACCGGCGCAGCAGAACCCCGTGGCGGCACCTGATGCCGCGCACCGTTCCCGCCAGCCCTTGAGCACGCGCGCATGACGCGCATCGCGCGGCGTGATGGCCTCCATGAGGCTCCCCGCACGACCCTCGCTCATCAACTCGACACCGCCCTGGACTCTCGGTCAGGGGTGGACCCATGCGAGTGGCCGGCGCTGCACACCAGGCCTGATCCACCGAATGACCCAGGGCTCGACCCTGGCGTCGATGTCGCACCCAGCCCCGAGCGGGGTGGACATCACCCTTGTCGTCGCGTCGCAGAAATGCGCAGGCGGCCTGGATCAACGTGTTCCATTTTTAAGTCTGACCGAGCTGACCCAGGCCCCTTGACGAAGACCACGAGGAGCCCGGACCAGCAAAGCCATGGGTGGGTGTGGCGCTGTAGAGATCGGCCGCCGCACCGACGTTGCACACGATCTCCATCGCCGTGGGCTTGCCAGGAATCGGCCCCGGGGATGTCCAGATGGATTCCTCCGTTTCCGGTCCCCCGGACCGTTCATCCACCGGCGTGCTGTTCGGGCAGTCCGCCACCTTGCAGAAAGCCCACCATGTCCCGTATCCGCCGTGCAGAACCCTCGCGCCGCCGCCGGCAGGCACCTCTCTCCCTCAACGACCGCCGCAATGACCCGCGCAATGGCTCCACCCTGCCCCCCTCACCCACCCGCCCATCCAGGAGCTCCTCGATGACTTCGGCCAGCCCAGGCCGCTTGCATGGCCAGGACTCGCCACGCCGCCAGAACTGGGCCGGCAAGTCGCCCCAGCAGGTGCTGGCCATGTACCCGCCGGGCAGGACGCCCGTGAACCGGGTGGTGGACGTGCTGATCGAGCTGTTCAACCCGCTGCACACCGCGCTGGAGAAGACCGTGTCGCACAAGACGCGCTACGAGCGCGCCCACTTCCTGCGACGCTTCTTCCGCGAGCTGCACACGGACGCCGGCTTCAAGCTGGCGCCCGATCCGCGCAACCTGGGCCAGCGTCATGTCCAGGCGATGGTGAAGGTCTGGCAGCGCCGCAAGCTCTCGCCGGGGACGATCCAGACCTACCTGAGCTTTCTGCGTGGCCTGGCGATGTGGCTCAATAAGCCGGGCTTCATCCGCAGGCCCGAGCACTACGGCCTGACGCCTGACGAGTACGAGCGACACGAGAACGCCCAGCGCGACAAGAGCTGGAGCGGCAACGGCATCGACGTGGAGGCCTTGCTGGCCCAGGTCTCTGCCTACGATGCCCGCATCGGCGCGTCGATGCGCCTGATGGTGAAGGTCGGCCTGCGGCGCAAGGAGTCGGTGATGTGCCGCCCCTACGCCCACGTGCATCCGTTCGAGGAGACAGGCCTGCCCGACGAACAACGGGAGGCGGATCGGTATCTGTGGACAAAGGGCAAGGGAGGCCGTGCGCGCTGGCTTCCGCTGGCCACCGAGGAGCAGCAGTCGGCCATCGCGCATGCCCGCAGCGTGGTCAGCGGCCATGACGCACACATGGGGGCGCCGGATCGGGACCTGAAGTCCAACCTCCGTCGCCTGGACTATGCGCTGCGCAAGTTCGGCCTCACGAAGCGCGAGAGCGGCACCACCGGGCACGGGGCGCGGCACGACCACCTTCAAGGCCAGTACCAGGACACGACGGGCACGCCCGCGCCGGTGCGTGGCGGTGGGCCTGTCGATCAGGACCTCGACCGCCAGGCGCGGCTGCGTGTGGCCCGTATCGCGGGCCATGCCCGCCTGCGCTCGGCCGGCGCCTACATCGGTGCGATCCGGCGCTCGCCTGCAGGGAGCCGCGACCCGGCCCAGGGCGAGACCGGCAAGCCCGGGCCGCGGAGCATCAGGGGCGACGGTGACACGCCTGTCCCGGTCGCATGAGCCGGCCCGGCCCGGGCCGGCCCTGCGTTCAGGCGCAGGCGGGCGCCTCGGTCCGTGCTGGATCGTTGGCGTCGACCTCCTCGCCACGCGTCGCCGGGGCATCGGCGTGCGGCTGCACGCGCAGGCAGTCGGGCAACCAGCCACGCCCGGCGAGCAGTTGTTCGGCCTGCGCCACCGCGGCATCCTTCTTCAGCGCCGTGAGCGGACCTGCCGCCTTGGCGCCGGCCACGGTGTGCACCACCTCGACCACCCTCGCCTTGGACACGTGCTGAAGGTAGGCCTCCCCCGTCGCCGACCACCATCGCGTCATGTCCAGGCCGAGGGCGCGGGCCAGACCGTCATTGATCGGTCGGCCGGCGTCGGTGCCGGTGATGCCGTTCACGGTGGACGCGACCAGGAAGGTCAGCAGCCGCTGCACCGTCTGCGACGGCTGCCCCAGCATCCAGTCGAACACCGCGTCGGGTTCCTTGGGCAGGTGCTCGATCCAGGCGATGCGGTCGGCTTCGATGCGCTGGGCCGCCGGGCTCGCCTCGATGTCCTCGGCCGCACCCCGCAGCTCGTGCTGATTGCCGGTCGCGCTGATCGCCAGCAGGTTGGGCAGTCGGTAGGCGCCATGGAGCGGGTCGGCCAGCAGCTTCAGTGTCAGGTGGGTCGTCAGTGCCGCCAACGCAAGCTCCGGGCGGTCCAGCAGCTCGGCCTGGATCGCGGCGACGCGGTGGGCCGTGAGGCGGCGCATGAGCTTCTCGGAGTGCACGGGCCGTGCCGTGGCGCCGGCTGCCGATGGAAGCGACTGCAGGCCCGGGAGCCCCGAGCCGCGCGCAGGATCCGCGTCATCGCCTGTGCGGTCGCCACCGGCCGACTTCTGTTCGGCAGCCTTGGTGATGGCCTGCGCCAGATCGGCCCGATCCTCGGGACGGATGAGCCCTGCCTTGACCGCAGCACGGCCGTCCGCGCCCACATGCAGCACGCACCCGGCGAGCGCCATCCAGGCCGCGGGCCATTCGGTCAACGCCTCGAGCCTGGCCTTGCGCTCTTCCTCCAGCCCCTCGGCCTCGGACTCCAGGGCGAGGAAGGCACGGTCGCGCGACGCGTCGTCCTCGTCGGCGGCGTCGTTCGCCTCGCCGGCGTCGCTTACGCCCTCGCCGGCATCGCCATCGCCGTCGCGGTCCACCAGCGTGTCCATCTGCTCGTGCAGGGCAGCGATGCGCGTCTCCAGCGCCTTCAGCGCCTCGGCTTCCTCGGGCGTCGGTGCGCGGCGGGGCTTGCGCAGTTCGCCGTGCTTGACGTACTCGTCGTAGGCGAAGCGCGGACGGATGTCGACCCACTTCCAGCCTTCAGACAGGAGTTGCTTCGCGCGCTTGCCCAGTTTGTCGGCGGCAAGGCGCTCCAGCAGGGCCGGGTCCAGCAGGTAGGCCTTGCGGTCGTCGTCGCTGAACAGGTCGCGGCGCAGTGGTCCGCCGGCCTTCTCGTAGGCCTTGACGGTGACGTAGCGGGCCAGCGGGTCAGCGTCCGACTCGATCTCGCCCCGGGTCAGCAACTGCCGCAGATGTTCCGGGCGCTGGTTCCAGCTCGGCAGACCGGCCCAGGCCTGCTCCTGGCGCTGGTGATCGTCGACCGAGGCCAGCACCATCAGGCAGTCCAGGCCGATGCCGCCTTCGCGGTACAGGGCCATCAGCTGGGGCGAGACGGTGGCGAGCTTCATGCGCCGCTTGACGATGAGCGGCGTCACGCCGAAGGCTGCGGCCACGTCCTCGACGGACTTGCCCTGCGCGAGCAGCCTGGCGAAGGCGGCGAACTCGTCGGCCGGGTGCATCGGCACGTCGAAGCAGTTCTCGGCAAGGCTCGCGATGAGCGCCTTGTCGGCCGGCACGACGAGCACCGGCACGGGGTAGTTGTCGGCGATGTTGCCCTGCTGCACGAGCAGCGTGAGCGCGGCGAGCCGCCGCCCGCCGGCGCAGACCTCGTAGCGCCCGCGCGCCGCCTGGACGACGACAAGGTTCTGCAGCACGCCGCTGTCCTTGATCGACGCGGCCAGTTCCGGCAGCGACGTCGCGGGCGTCGTGGCACTGCGGGCCTGGTGGTCCTCGGACAGCACCAGCTTGTTGAAGGGAACGAAGGTGCGAGGGGACGCCTCGATGATGGCGTCGACCTC
>CAWKFK010000010.1:0-190077 GCA_963849015.1 uncultured beta proteobacterium | reverse complement strand
GATCAGGGACCTCGGCATAAAGGCCGAGTGACGAGTTCGATGACGGGCGTCGCTCGCGAGTTCCGGTACCCGTTCGAACCGGCTGCGGTGCGAGGAGCCTTCGTGAGAAAATGGCGTCCGTCGTTCGGACCGACATGAACGAGATCTGAATAGCGCGAAGGCGCGCATTTTCGAGTTGCACCGCACGGCAGTGGAGTTCGAGCCCGATGACCACCCACAAGGGCAGTCAGGAATCCATACGGAAGATTGCCAAGGCTGCTCTGCGCTTGTTCGCCAGGAAGGGATACGCGAACGCAAGCCTGGAAGAGATCGCGACGCGGGCGGGGTTTACGAAGGGGGCCGTTTACCACTTCTTCAAGAGCAAGGAAGCGTTGCTCATCGCGCTGCTTCGCGACATCGAGGAGCGATCGATCGGAAAGACGACGCTCGCCCTGGAGCAGACGGACGGGGGCGCGATGGACAAACTCGTGCGCTTCAAGAATCTGCAGGCCCAGTGGGCGGCCCGCAATGCGGACGACCTGGCGATCCTGATCTTGGTGTCCATCGAGTCGGCGCATCGCAAGTCGGCCGTACGCACCCAGGTGCTGCACATCTACGCGCGCATCGAAGATGCGCTGACCGGGATCATCGAAGCCGGGAAGAAGAGCGGTGAGTTCCCGGCCGATCTGCCGGTCGCCGATGTGGTCACCTGGCTGATCTCCCTCCACGACGGAAACATGCTGTCCTGGTACCGGAGCGGGCGCGACAGCGAGGTCGGCCGCCGGCTCACGCGCGCATCCCGCCAGGCGGCACAGATGGCGATTCGTCTCGGTCAGATCGGCTGAACCGCCCGGCGCGCGCCTCCGCACGCGACATGCATCTGCAATTGGCGGTCGTCCATGCGTCCGTCTCGCCGCTCGTCGGCCTGACTGTTCAAAGATGAGCGGTTATGCGAGATAATGCGCCATCTATGATGGTAGCCCGTCTCATGCCGAAGAAGCTGCTGACCGATCGATCCGTCCCCTCGCTGGTCCTGGAGCGCCTGTCCACCTGGGGAGAGTTCGTGCACGCCGAACGGGTGCGCCAGCGCTTCACTGCGGCAGACCTGTCCCTGAGGATGGGCGTCTCGCTGGCCACGCTGCGGCGGTTGGAACGTGGCGACCCGGGTGCGGCGGTGGCTGCGTATCTCAGCGCTTTCCACGTGCTCGGGGTGATGGACGAGGTCGCGCCTGCGCTGGCGCCCGGTGCGTGGTCGCGCGAGCCCCGTCGTCGTGTGAAGCACCCGGCGCGAACCGCGCCGGCGCCCGCGGATCGTGAGCGTGATCGCGACTACTTCTAGGCCGCTCTACGTCTACCTGCAGCGGCCGGACACCGGCGCCTGGGTGACGGTCGGACGATACACGCCCGGCATCGCATCTGGTGCGGGTCGTTTCACGTATGCGCCGAGTTATGCCGATGCCGGTCTTTCGTGGTCCATCGACCCCGTCAATCTGCCGTTTCGCCCGCTTCTCGAGGTGCCGGCGCCTCGCTACCAGGGCCTGCACGACGTTCTGCGCGATGCCTGTCCGGATGCCTGGGGGCAGGCATTGCTGCGTCGGGAGTACGGCTTGCCCGAGGACACGCCCGCGGCGCGATACCTGATGCTGGCGGGCAATGCGGATCGCTGGGGGGCACTCGCGGTCGGCATCGCCAGAAAGCCGTCGAACGTGGGGCTTGCGACCGCCGCGCTGCCGCTGCTGGGCGCGCTGGTCGAAGAACTCGTGGCGATGAGCACGGCGCAGCCGCCGATCGACGCGCGCTTGCGCGGACGCCTGGTGCAGACGGCAAGCATGGGCGGTGCCCGACCCAAGGCGACGGTACGCGATCCGCAGGGGCGGTCGTGGCTGGTGAAGCCGAGGGTTCCGGCCGACGTGGCCGACATTCCTGCGCTGGAGCACATGACACAGCAGTGGGGCGCGCGCAGCGGGATGAACTTCGCCGCGACGGTGCTGCATGCGGCGGGCTCGGCGCACAGCGCGGTGCGCGTCTTGCGATTCGATCGTCGCGGCCAGCGTCGACAGATGTGCGTGAGTGCCGCGTCTCTCCTGCAGGCCGAGTACCCAGGCGCCCGCGCGACCGACCGCTGGAGCTACGCGCGGCTGGCGGAAGAATTGCGTCGCATCGGCGCGCCGATCGAGGACCGGCGCGAACTCTTCGGGCGGATGATCTTCAATGCGGTGTGCGGCAACGACGATGACCACGTCCGCAATCATGCGGTGGTCTACGTCCACGAAGAGCGTCGCTGGCGACTGACCCCGGCGTTCGATGTGGTGCCGAACCCGGTCGAGACACCCGTCCGGTTGGCGATGCAGTTGTCGACGGGCCGATTCGACATCTCGCGCGATGCGGCGCTGGCCGACGCGCACCGCTTCGGATTCGACGACGCCGCTCAGGCGTCCGCGTGGTTGGATGCCTTGCTCGATCGCATCGCACTGGGCTTCGAGGAAGTCGTTGCCGACCTCGAACCTGCGTGGCAGGCACTGATGCGCGCCCGGCTCGGACAAAACCTGCGGCTGCTGTCGCGAACGTGATCGCAGCGCCGGCCGCCGCCGCAGATCAGACCTTCAACTTCGCAAGCCTGCGATTGGCCGCATCGATGTCGAACGCCTCGGCATCGAACGCCCCGCCGCACCAGGTCATCGTGCCGCGATGCTCCGGGTGCTTCGGGTCGGCGACGATCGACAGGAACTCTTCGTAGCCGTGCATGCCGCCCACATCCTCGGGCGGACAAGCGCGCGCGCCTGCACTGCACGTCACCGCCGCCGCATTGGCAGTGCGCTGCCGCACGCGCTCTTCGACCACGACCGCATGGTGCCAGTCGTCGCCGAAGTCATAGACGTAGTCGAAGGTCCGCACGTCGTGTCCCAGTGCCGAGTCCAGCCGGACGCGGCGCTCGTCGACGAGCGGCTTGTCGTCGAACTGGTCGTCGAGATAGTCGGTGTAGTTCTTGCCGCGGATGATGAATTCGTGCAGATGGCTGTTCGTCCAGCCCATCGCGTGCTGGATCGCCATGTGCAGCTTCGGCAGCGTGATGGTTTCGGGCACGAGCAGTTCGCGCCAGATCGCGGGTCGGACATCGAGCAGCGTGATGCGCAGGCGGTACTGCCAGGTCCAGTCGCGGGCGGCCTTGCGGGGGCGGGTCGATGTGGTCATGAGGCTTCCTCGTCGTCTGGATCGGCCTTCGATGCGAGCCAGCCTGCGAAGGCAGTTCTTCTGCAGTGTGACCTCGATGAAACCACAATGCTGCCTTCGACAGCATCGAGCGCGACCGCACTCCGGCCGAGCCGTTGAGGTTCGATTGATCGTCCTGGATACGCCGCGCCGCGCCGCAGCGCCCAAGCCCGATCACCGCCCGTTCGCCACCGCCCCCACCGGCACCAGCTCCTGCCGCCACGCCAGCGCCACCGCCGCCGTCATTGCCAGCCCCGTCACCACCATCAGCGTGGCGGTCACGTGGTATCCCAGCACCGGGATCAGCGCGCCCGCGATCAGCAGCCCCAGCGGCAGCGGATAGATCGCCAGCATGCGCACGCCCATGATCCGGCCGCGGAAGCGCGCCTCCGACGTGCGCAGCAGCAGGATCTGCAGGCCGATCATGCTGACGCTCTGCGCGGCGCCGGCCGCGGCCAGCGCCAGCATCGCGAGCCCCGGGGCGGACAGGTGCGCGAACGCGAACAGGCACACGAACCACACGACCGTCGTGCCCAGCATCGTGCGTGCCGGGCGCACGCGCGGGCCGAGCACGCTCATCGCCAGCGAGCCGACCAGCGCGCCCGCCGCGAAGCTCGATGCGAGCCAGCCCAGCCCGGCCTGGCCGAGACCGAAGACGTCCTTGGCGATATACGGCATCAGCCCGGTGGTGAACGGATAGGCGGTGATATTCACGAGCGCTGCGACGGTCATCGCGGCGAGCAGCCGGGGCGTGCGCCACACGTAGACGATGCCTTCGCGCAGGTCGCGCCATGGCGACGGGCGACCGGAGGGGCCGGTCGTGACCGATTGCGCGGCGCCCGGTGGGGTGTCCGCAGAGGGGACGCTGGCGGGCGCGGCGCGCGCGGACGCATGCCCGGCACGCCCGCCGTCGATCAGCAGCGTCAGCACGAACCCGGCCAGGTGGATCGTAACGATCGCGACGTAGGCCGGCACGATGCCGAACGCCGCCATCACACCTGCGCCCGCGAGCGCGCCGCCGATCTTCGACGAATCCATCGTCGTGCGCGAAATGCTCATCGCGGCCATCAGGTCCCGGGCCGGTACCGTGGCGCCCACCAGCGCGCTGCGCATGCCGATGTCGCTGGGGCGCACGAGACCGCAAAGCGCCGCCACGACGAGCACCGCGTGCGGGTCGAGGTGCTGCGTGAGTGCGAGTGTCAGCAGGATCCCGGCGAACACGGCGTACGACAGCCGCATCACCGCGAGCAGGTTGCGCAGCCCGATGCGGTCGCCCACGGTGCCGAGCACCGGGGAGGCGAGGGTGCCCACGTACTGCAGCGCGCCGAACACCGTCAGCAGCACCACCGAGCCGGACTCGACCAGCACGTACCAGCCCAGGATCAGCGTCTCCATCTCGAGCGCCCAGGCCGTGCACAGGTCGGCCGGCCATTGGAAGCGAAAGCTGCGGGATCGGAAGGGGGCGAGCGCTGCAATCATCTCCTGACCCGTGGCCGCACCGGATTCGCGAGCCACACCGGCAGGATCAGCAGCAGGTACAGGAACATCGAGATCAGGAAGATGTCGTTGGCGCCGAGCGTCAGCGCCTGCTGCTCGATCAGTCGCTCGAGATACGCGCGCACCTGGTCGATCGACATCCCGGCGTCGCGCAGCGGCGCCCACTGGGGGCCGTCGAGCGTCCAGCCGGTGCGGCTCGCCTGGTCGACCAGGTGCTCGCGGTGCTGCTGCGCGCGCGAGTTCCATGCGGTGGTGGCGATCGACGTGCCGAACGCCCCTGCCGAGATGCGCGCGAAGTTGTTCAGGCCCGCGGCCAGCGGGAACTGCGCCGGCGAGATCTGCGACAAGGTGATCGCGCTCATCGTGATGAAGAACAGCGCCCCGGCCACGCCCTGCAGCAGCATCGGCAGGATGATTGCGACGTAGTCGGCGTCGGTGTTGAAGTGCGCGCGCAGCCAGAACGACCACGCGTAGAACAGGAACGCGATCACCGCCATCGTGCGCGCGCGTCCACGGTCGACGCCGCGCCCGCCGATCGGCGAGCACAACAGGCCCACGACGCCGACCGGCGCCAGCACCAGCGCCGCCCAGGTCGCGGAGTAGCCCATCGCCTGCTGCAGCCACAGCGGCAGCATCACCACGTTGCCGGAGAACACCGCGAAGCCAGCGGCCAGCGCGATCGTGCCGAGCGTGAAGTTGCGGTTCCTGAACAGCGACAGGTCCACGATCGGGTGCTTCTCGCCGAGCTCCCAGATCACGAAGATCACGAAGCCGATGCCCGAGACCAGCGCCAGCGTCACGATCCACGTCGACTCGAACCAGTCCTCCTCCTTGCCGGTGTCGAGCAGCGTCTGCAGCGCGCCCACCCAGACCACCAGCAGCACGATTCCGACCACGTCCACCGGCAGCTTGCGCACCGGGTTGTCGCGCTCGCGGTAGATCGACCAGGTCATCGCCGCGCACAGCAGGCCCACCGGCACGTTGATGTAGAAGATCCACGGCCAGTGCATGTTGTCGGTGACCCAGCCGCCCAGCAGCGGCCCGACGATGGGCGCCATCAGCACCGTCATCGACCAGATGCCGAGCGCCTTGCCGGCGCGCTCGGGCGGATGGCTCGCGAGCAGCAGCGTCTGCGACAGCGGCATCATCGGCCCGGCGACCAGCCCCTGCAGCACGCGGAACGCGACCAGCCACTCGAGCGACGGCGCCATGCCGCACAGCCAGGAGGCCAGCGTGAACAGCAGCACGCTGGCGACGAACAGCCGCACCTGGCCGAAGCGCGCCGCCAGCCAGCCGGTCAGCGGCACCGAGATCGCGGTGGCGATGCCGAAGCCGGTGATCACGCGCGTGCCCTGATGCACGCTCGCGCCGAGGTCGCCCGCGATGGCCGGCAGCGACACGTTCGCGATCGAGTGGTCGAGCACGTTCATGAACGTGGCCAGCGACAGCACCATCGTGCCGATCGCGCGCGCCTTGCCGGTCAAAGGCGGTGGCTGGTGGGGCGGCGGCGCGGATTGGGTCATGGTGGTGCGGGCTATGTTATCCGCGTATCCGCGGCCGTGCGGAAGGGCGCGGCTGCGGCCTTCCGAATGCGGCGTCGGCGACGGAGGCTTGGCGCCATCCGGTCGCTGACGAATCCGGCCAGATTCCGCGCTACCAGCACCCAGGCGCCGACGGGGCTCGCCACACGACGGGGCGCCACGCGACGGGGCGCCACGCTTGACGGACTTCCATGCCATGGATATTTTGTGTGCAGCTCGAAGGAGGATCCGACCATGACCATGCACATCAATCTCTCCCCCGAAATGGAGCGCTTCATCAAGGGCAAGGTCGCCGGCGGCTTCTACGGAAACGCGACCGAAGTGATCCGCGACGCGATCCGGCGGATGCAGGCTGAGGAGCACCGAGTGCTTGCCTGGCGTGAGGCCATCAAGAAGGGTGACGACGAGCTGGACAGGGGCAAGGGCATCGCCTATTCCGCGAAGGAGCTCGACGACATCACCGAAGCGGCGATGCGTGACATGAGCGGCGGGAAGCCGATAAACCCCGATGTCCTCCCGTGAACGCACGCGACGAATCCTCCTCTCGCCGTCGGCGTCGTCCGGATTCTTCACCAGCGCATGAGTCTCGCCAGGCACGTGTCGCCCACGTAGGCCCCCTCCGCTCACCGGTTCCAGCTGAACTTCCCCGGTTCGTGCGCCACGAACCGCGCCACCGCGTTGTAGAAGTAGTCGCTCGTCGGGCAGTCGGCCTGCCCCAGGGCTTCGAGCCGCGCCATCGTCGGGTAGTCCGACTCGAGCGCTTCGTCGGCGTCGCCGGGATGTAGTCGGCTGCGAGCGCGAGCAGGTCCTTGAAGTCGTCCTTCAGCTGCGCGGGGGGGGCCTACGGCACCCGCTGCGCGGGTCCGCCAATTTGGCGTAAGGTCGGCTACTTGAGGCCCGCCCGGAAGCACGGCCGCAGGGTCGGCGGCGCATGCGCTGTCACGGTCTACGGCGCGCATCGAGCGGGTCGTCGTATGGGCGTGCGCAGCGGCGGGATTCCGTGTCCGCGTCCCTGCGATGCCGAAGTGCCACACAAGGAGACCGACATGTACGAGACGATTCGGGCCGCAGCCACGACGATCGCGCGCTGCGCGCCAAGGGCCGCCGGGGTCGCATGGGTGACATGCTGGGCCGGCGCAGTGCTGGTGTCGGCGGGACCCGCCGGGGCCCAGGGCTATCCGGACCGGCCCGTGCGCATGGTGTCCGTATCGAGCGCGGGCACGGGGGTCGACGACTACAGTCGGCTTCTGGCGACCCATCTGAGTCAGAAGCTCGGGCAGAGCGTCGTCGTCGAGAACCGCCCGGGCGCCAACACGATCATCGCGGCGGAGCACGTCGCGAAGTCCGCGCCGGACGGCTACACGCTGTTGTACGGCGTCTCGAGCACGATGTCGGCCAACCCTATCCTCTTCAAGAGCCTGCCGTACTCCCCTGAGCGCGATTTCGTTCCGGTGGCCCGCCTGACCGCGATCCCGAACGTGCTGGTCGTCGCGGCGACGTCGCCCTACCAGACCCTGGCGGATCTGATCGCGGCGGCGAAGGCGCGGCCCGGCAAGCTCAACGCCGGCTCCGGGACGACCGGGTACCGGCTCTTGCTGGCGGGCTTTCACGAGTCGGCCGGGATCAAGACCCAGGACGTCCCGTACAAGGCGACGGCAAACGTGGTGCAGGACCTGATCGGCGGCGCCATCGACTATTCGCTGATCGAGGTGTCCGCGGTGACGCCACTGGTGCAGTCCGGCCGGATGCGTGCGCTGGCGGTCATCGCGCCGAAGCGGGTGCCGGCGCTTCCCGGGGTGCCGACGCTGGCCGAGGCCGGTGTGCCCGGCGTCACGCTGATGAGCTGGACGGCGCTGTTCGCCAGGGCCGGAACCCCGCAGGCCATCGTCGACCGGCTCGGGCGTCTGGCGCTGGAGTTCGTCGACTCCGCGCAGGCGCAGAGCCACTACGCGGCGCGCGGCTCCATCGCCTATGGCGCATCAGGGCCGGAACTCGCCCAGACGATCGTCGACGACCGCCAGCAGTGGCAGCAACTCGTCGACATGGCGGGAGTGCAGCCGCAGTAGGTCATCGACCGCAGGCCTGCGCTCGAGGGACGGGTCAGTGCTGCACAGAAGGCGTTGCTGCAGCGCGCCGCAGCCTTGTCCGGGCGCACGCTGAGCGAGTTCGTCGTCGCGAGCGCGCAGACACAGTCGGTGGGAGCGAGAGCGGAGCTCTGGATGAGCAGGTCAATGCTGGCTCGCGAGCCGGTTCGCAGCGTCCTGCAGGCCAGCGAAGATGCTGTCGGCCACCGACATCGGAAAGCCCGCAGGCAGCCTGGCACGCACGGCGGCTATGACCTGGGGCGTGCGGGCGACGAGGTCGTCGATCAGGAACTGGACCTGTCGGCCATCCTCGGTCAGCACGCCGTGGCGCGCGCCCAGCGTCAGCCAGTGTCGATGCAGAATGCTTCGCATCTTCCAGTGTGCATTCCTGGAGCGCACCGCCATGGCCATCCTGGCCTTGAAGGGCGAAATCTTCGCAGACCCCTCCCCCAGCACCGGGTAAGCCGACAACACGTCGTACAGCGGCGTGAGCTGGTAGCGGCCGCTGGGGCGCAGGAACAGGCTGAAGTTCTTGGCGTGGCCGTCGGTGGCGCACAGCATCCAGAAAAGCAGCTGCGCCTCGAAGAAGACGCGCCGGTCGCGCTCGCGGGTCATGGAGCCATCCAGCACGTCGAAGATGCGGTCCATGCCGGGCCCACCGTCGACCTCGTACTTCGCCTCGGGGGGCACCCCGGTGGCTTGGCACAAGTCCTCCTGCGGCAACCGGACGAGGCGGCTGCCGCCGGACGGATGCGTCCACCAGGTGCGGTCGAAGCGCTCGACCACCAGCACCTCGATGTCCTCGAACTGCATGGGCCGGCAGGCCGCCACGGGCAGTCCGAACTCCTTCAGGATCAGCGAGCACAGCCATTCGTTCTCCACCGAATCGCGCATGTCCAGCTTCATGCCGCCGATCAAGCCGAGGGGCAGCTTGAAGATGTGCGTGGTGGGCGTGCTGCCTCGCGGCAGGCACCATTGCCCGTCGCGTTGGAGCAAGGCCGTCTTCTCCTGGGCTCCTGCGATGGAGATGCGGAAATCGTCGTCATCGCCCCGCCAGCCCATGGCGTTGGTGGTCGTCGTTCGGCGCAGCACCTGGGCCACCTGTGCTTCGCTCAGCGGCTCCGCTTGCGGAGGGGAGGTGCCGCTGGAGACTCGACCCTCAGGCAGGATTTCCAGGGCGCCCACGCAGTCCCGGCCGATCTCGGCCAGCAGTGGGAACGCATCGGTCGACCCGGTGTTGAAGCGGCGTGCCATCCGTTCGCGGATGGCCTTGCTGTCGGGCAGCAGATTCTCGAAGTAGGCGCGGACCTTCTTGGCGCGATGGGGCGCGTTGCCTGGCGTGAAAGGCAAGGACAGGGACAAGGGGCGCCCTTGCTCCGACTGGGTCCAGGCCTGGTCGTACTGGAGCGCATCGGGGGCGTTTGGTGACAGGCTCCAGGTGCCGACAAAGGCCCCGTTCATCCAGAGGCCCAGGCTGCGGGTATGCGAGCGACGGCCCATGGGTCATTACCAGTTGGGCTGGCCAGCGCCGGGTGGAGTCTGCGGACGGCTTCTTGCCGGCGTCGGCCCAGGCTTGTTCAGGACCAGTTCCACGCCGAGGATGTTCAACAGTTTCAGCAGCCTGGCGGCGCCGACCGTGTCCGCGTTCCGTTCGAGCGCGGAGTAGGTCTGTTGCGTCACGCCCAGGCGCAGGGCCACCTCGCTCTGGGTGAGACCGGCTTCCTTCCGGAAGGCTTGCAGCAGGGTTGGCAGCTGTTCTGCGGTGCGTACGGTGAACTGGGGCATACAAACCCTGTGCTGTGACTGGATGTACAGTATTTGATCTGTTTTTTGATTTTACCAATCAAAAGCTGTAATTGCAATAAACAGTCTACCCGCGTCGGCTATCGCTTCGGCAGGAACGGCAGGATCAGCGCGCGCGCGTCGACCTGCGCGCCGAGGCGCGCCAGCAGCAGGAACGAGCCGACGAGCTTGCGGTGCAGGAACATCGTCTCGGGCGGCGGCGATCGCAGCAGCCGGCGCCGGATCGCCAGTTCGAAGCCGAGGTTGCGCGCGCGAGCGGGCAGGTCGGATGCTCCGAAATCGTAGCGTCCGACGTGCCGCAGCGGCTCGCAGACCAGCAGGCACATCTCGACCGCTGCGTCGATGCGCTGCGGCGGATCGTCCGCGGCGGCGTAGCCGATGCGCACCGCCTCGCGCGCGATCGCGTCGCGATCGCCGTCGATCACGGCGCGGCTGATGCGCGCGTAGTTCGCCACGAACCCGGCGCCGAAGTGCCGGGTCGCGCCGAAGTCGAGCAGCACCAGGCGCCCGCTCTGCTGCTGGTAGAGATAGTTCGCCAGGTTCGGGTCCGTCTGCATGACGCGGAACTCGAACAGTTCGCGGAACAGCAGCCGTTCGAGCAGCGCGCCGACGGCGTTGCGCTGGGTCTGCGGGGCCGTGGCCAGCGCCTCCAGCGGCGTCGCCTCGACGAAGTCCATCGCCATGATGCGGGTCGTCGTCAAGTCGCGGTGCACGCGTGGCACGAGGAGCTTCGGCTCGTCGGCCACCAGCGTTCCGAAGTGCTCGAGGAAGCGCGCCTCGCTGACGTAGTCGGCCTCCTGCATCAGTTGCCGCTTGGCTTCGTCGGCGATGCCGGCGACGTCCAGGTCGATCGGCAGCAGGTTGAACATGCGCAACAGCACCGCGACGTTGTCCACGTCGCTCGCGATCGAACGGGCCACACCCGGGTACTGGATCTTCAGTGCGAGGTCGCGCCCGTCCACCGTGCGTGCCCGATGCACCTGACCGATCGACGCGGCCGCGACCGGCTCGTAGTCGAACTCGGCGAAGCGGTCCTCCCAGCCCGTGCCGTACTCGCGCCCGAGCACTCGGCGCAGCTGCTGCAGCGGCATCGGCGCGGCCTGCGAGCGCAGCAAGGACAGCGCCTGCGCGAACTCGGCGGGCAGGATGTCCTCGCCCTGCATCGAGACCAGCTGGCCGATCTTCATCGCCGCGCCGCGCATCCGCGCGAGCCGCTCCGCGAGCCGCCTGGCATTGGGGGCGGACAGCAGTGCGCCACGGAAGTCCGGCGCCTCGCCGCGCGCCAGGCGCTTCAGCCCCTGGGCCGCGGCGCCGGCCGCGAGCCCCCCTGCGGCAATGCCCAGGCTGGCGAACCGGCGCAGACGCGTCTGCGGAACGGGGGCTGGTGGCGGCTTGGGCTTGTTCTTCAAGGTGGCAGGATATCCGTGATCGGGCCGGGCGTCGTTCCGCCCATGCTCGCAATTAGATTCATTCAGGCCTGACTGCTTACAGTCGGCGAAGCCTGCGCTTGACCAGCCGGCGCAACGTCCCCGCTATCCGCTTGTGCTCGCTAACAATGAAGTCTGCGGCGCCCGCCACGCTCAGCACGAGCGGTTTACCGAACACGTCGTCCACCGGCAGTCCGACAGCCACCGACCCGACGTCTGCGTATACGCGCCCGGCATCCCACGCATAGCCCTGTCGGCGGGCCTTCTGCACCTCGCCCATCACCTGCTCCAGACTCACTTCGTCGCCACGGGTCGCCCGCACGCGCCTGACGATCAGAGCAATCTGCCGATCGTCCAGTTCCGTCATCAGTGCGACCCCCGGCGAACTCCGCAGGATCGGGCGCAACGCCCCCGCACCGGGCAGCCGACTGCGGAAGTTGAGTTCCGGCGCACGGATCACGTAAACATACTGGACGTCGACGCCGTTTCGCGTGCTGAGCACGGCAGTCAGGCCTGTCAGTCGGCGCGCATCCTGGATGACACCCTTGACGCGGGAGCGCCCCTCGTCTCCCGACACGATCCAGTCGCCGAGCATCGCCACCGACATCGTCGGCGCGAACCTGCGCGAGGTGGGGTCCAGGTTCATGTACCCGAGCCGGGCAAGCGAGTTCAGCAGCATCGATGTGCTGGACAGGGGATAGCCCAGGTGCCGCGCGATCTCGCTGACGCCCATCGGACGCTTGACCGCCTCGAAGTGCTCGAGGATCTCGAGCACACGACGGGCGGATTTCACCGGATCCCCTTGAGCCAACGCGAGCCCCAATGTCTGAAGTGCCTCCCGATTGTGCATCGGGGATGCCGGATGACGCACGTCTTCTTCACATATGTGAAAACACGGCCAACCCCGCTGAACCGTGTGCAGCAGCCCTCGCATGAATGGAATACTGGGTCCGAGACTGCGGCATCAAGACCGCAAGGATCGGTCCGAGAACAGAACGTGGAGGAGACAAATGACTACACGGAGACAGTTCGTAGCGTTCGCCGCGATGGCTGCTGCACCGGCGTTCCCCCAAGCCCAGGGCTCGTGGCCCACACGCCCCGTCAGGCTCTTCGTTGGGTCGAGCGCAGGAGGTTCGGTCGACATACCAACACGGAACCTCGCCGCCCGGCTGAGCGAACGATTCGGCCAGCAGTTCATTGTCGAAAACCGGGCGGGCGCAGGCGGGGTGATCGCGGCGCAGGCGGTCGTGAAATCCGAGCCCGACGGATACACCTGGCTGTCCTCCGGCCCGGCCGAACTCTTCAACAGCTACTACCTCTGGCAGAACGCCGGCCGGGAGTTCCCGTACAACCCGATGAAGGATCTCATCCCTGCCGCGCTGATCCAGCGTGGCGCGGGCGTGCTCGTCGTTCCTGCGGTGCTCGGTGTCAAGACGTGGCCCGAGCTGCTCAAGATGGCCAAGGAGCGACCCGGTAAGCTGAACATCGCTGTCGGCGGAATCGGGGCCACGACCCACCTGGCTTCCGAACTGCTCAAGCGGGAAGCCGGCATCGACGCTGTGATCGTCCCGTACCGGAACTCCGGCCAGATGTTCACCGATCTGAAGTCCGGCCAGATCCAGATGCTGATCACGACGCCGTTCGAGGCGATCGAGCCGATCAAGCGTGGTGACCTCGTAGGGTTGGCGGTCAGTCACACGAAGCGCATCGACGTGCTCCCGGACATTCCGACGTTTGCCGAACTCGGGCTGCCGCGGGTCGTGAATCTTCCCTTCATCGCGCTCTGCGCGCCGGCCGGAACCCCGGACGCGATCATCCAGGCTTTGAACAAGGCCACGATCGAGGAAATCGCCGGTGGACCGGGCAAGCCTCCGCTGACGCCGCTAGGGCGCGAGTCGCCGCCAATGACCCCGAGCGAGCTCGTGGCGTTCATCGCGAGCGAGCGCGAGCGCTGGGCGAAAGTGATCAAGGACGCGGATATCCGACCCTGATCCACGCGTCCGTTCACCTCTCGCAAGGCGTCCTCGTTCCTGACAGGAGAACCGCGTGGCTCCATTGCAAGGCATTCGCGTCGTCGAACTGACGCTCAACATCTCAGGGGCGCTCACCGGACAGATCCTGGCCGGGCTGGGCGCGCAGGTCGTGAAGGTCGAGCGCCCGGGCACGGGTGACGACTGTCGATCGTTCGGTCCCCCGTTCGTGCGCGGCGCGAGCGTCATGTACAACGGCATGAACCGCGGCAAGTCCAGCGTGACGTTGGATCTGAAGACGCCACAGGCGATCGAGTGGCTCCACGGGCATCTCGAAGGCTGCGACGTCCTGATCGAGAACATGCGTCCCGGAACCCTCGACGCGCTGGGGATCGGGATCCCGATGCTGCGCGAGCGCTACCCGAGGCTGGTCTGTGTCTCGCTGAGCGCGTTCGGCGCGCGTGGGCCGCTCGCGGCCAAGCCCGGTTACGAGGAGGTCGTTCAGGCGTTCTCGGGGCTCTTCAGCGTCAACGGCGCCGAGGGGTCGCCGCCGGCGCGCGTGGGTACGCAGATCCTGGACATGGGGACCGGCGTCTGGGGGGCGGTCGGATGTCTGGCGGGGCTGATGCAGCGCCAGCAGACCGGTCGCGGATGCACAGTGGAGGGATCGTTGCTGGAGACGGCGCTGTCCTGGCTGACCTTGCCGCTGGGCTCGTTCTCGCTGACGGGGCGTCCCCCGGTACGGTCGCGCTCCGGCGGTGTTTCGGTGGCGCCTTACCGATGCTTCGATGCGACCGATGGCGAGATCGTCGTCGCGGCGATCAACGATCGCCTCTTCGTTCAGTTGTGCGACGCCCTTGGACATTCCGAGTGGGCCAGCGACGAGCGCTTTCGGAAGGCGGCGGCTCGCACCGCGAACCGCGAGGCAATCCATGCGCTGATCGAACCGATCATCGCGACGAACAGCCGCGCGCACTGGCGCGCACTGCTCGAGAAGGCGGGCGTTCCTTGCTCCCCCGTGAACACGCTCGCCGACGTGCTGGCAGAACCGCACGTGCGCCAGCTCGATCTGTTCGACGAGATGCCCGACTCCGACGCTCTGCTCGCGCGCATGCCGATCAGCATCGACGGAACACGCGGCGTGCGTCTGGACCCCGCACCCCTGCTCGGGAACGCCAACGCTTCGCTGCTCTGAACCGGCGCGAACCGCAGGAATCTCATCGACGAAGAACACCGGAGACAACCAGTGCCTGCCATTGCCTACGAATACCCGGCCGAGATCTCGGCCATCCGTGACGGACTCGAGCGCTTCGTGCGCACCGAGGTCATCCCACGCCACCACGACAACGCTGCGCTGCTGGAGAACCCGCACCGCCGATTCACGGAGGACGGCCGCTACAGCGCGCCGGTGCTGAAGCTGATGGCCGAGATCCGCCAGGCGTCCGCGCGGGCCGGCTACTACGCGATGTGCGCGCCCGAGGCGATCGGCGGCCAAGGTCTCGGCCACGTCGCCTGGTTCGCCGGCTGGGAGAAGATCTTCCACCTGTGCGGCGGCCAGTACTGGCTGGGACAGTACGCACTGTCGCACTGGGCCTTCGGCCCCAGCCCGGTGCTGACCGAGCTCACACCCGAGGCGCGCGAGCGCTTTCTGGTCGGGATGATGCGCGGCGAGACCACCATGTGCTTCGGCATGTCCGAGCCGGGGGCCGGTTCCGACGCGATGATGATGCAGACCCGTGCCACTCGGGACGGGGACGGCTGGCGGATCAGCGGTAGCAAGATCTGGACGACGAACAGTCCGTATGCCGACTACTGCATCGTGTTCGCGATCACCAACCCCGAAGCCGCCGCGCAGCGCCGCAGCGGAATCAGTGCCTTCCTGGTTCCGACCAACTCCCCCGGCTTCGTCGTGCAGCGCGTCATCCGCATGTGGGACAGCGCCGGCGGCAACGAGGCGGTCCTGCACTTCGACAACATCAGAGTCGAACCCTGGCAGATGGTCGGACGCCTGGACAAGGGGTTCGCGATCGCCATGCTCGGCGTGAACCTGGGGCGCATCTTCAACTCGGCGCGTGCAATCGGCATGAGCCGCTGGGCGCTTCGAGAAGGCGTTCGATTACATCAAGGTGCGCAAGGCGTTCGACAACACGCTTTCCGAGTACCAGGGTGTGACCTTCCCGCTGGCCGAGTCGGCGATGCACATACATGCCGCGCATCTGATGGCGCTGAACGTCTCGCAACTTCTCGACCGCGGCCTGCCCGCGCGAAAAGAACTGTCGATGACCAAGGGCTTCGCCACGCAGATGGGCGCCCTCGCGGTCGACCGAGCGATGCAGGTGCACGGTGCGATCGGCATGACCGCCGAAATGCACATGACCGAGATGTTCCATTCGCTGCGCCTGGTGCAGATCGCAGATGGGAGCAACGAGATCCTGCGGCGGGCGATCGCAAAGGAGATGCTGGGCGGGGATCTGGATCTCTAGATCACGCAGGAAGGCTGTTGCCTGCGCGCTGATGCCGGGAGCCGCTGCGCCGGGGGCGTGTCCAGGCGTAGATCGAAGCTCGTCGTGCGAGGCCGACAGGCTGCTACCCGCTGGTCGCAGTTAGCCCGCTGTTACGGGTTTACGCCAGCGTTCTTTGCGGCCTTTGAGAGAGCTTGATGCGAATGGTCGGGGTGAGAGGATTCGAACCTCCGGCCTCTACGTCCCGAACGTAGCGCTCTACCAGGCTAAGCTACACCCCGAAGTGCGCGCGTCGAGCGACGCGTCGCGGATCGGCTCGACCGTCACGGGAGCGCAGCCAGGTCGGGAGATCTGCGGCCCCTGAGCGCAACCTAGTGATTGCGCTCGATCGAGTAAGTCGATAAGTATAGCAGCGCGTCGCGGTATTGTGAAACCGGCAGTTTCGACGCCGCTGCTGCCGCTGCTGCCGCTTCTTCGCGCGCCCGGCTGCGGGCGTAGTCGAGCGCGCCGGTGCGGTGGATCGCGGCATTGATCTCGTCGAAGCGATCGGTGTGGCCCTGCTCGATCGCCTGCCGCACCATCGCGCGCTCGTCGGCCGAGCCGTTGGCCATCACGTGGATCAGCGGCAGCGTCGGCTTGCCTTCGCGCAGGTCGTCGCCGACGTTCTTGCCGATCTCGCCGGTGTCGCCCGAGTAGTCGAGGACGTCGTCGATCAGCTGGAAAGCGGTGCCCATGCGCCGGCCGTACTCGGCGGCGGCCTCTTCGATCGGCGCCGGCGCGTTGCACAGGATCGCGCCGATCTGGCCCGCCGCCTCGAACAGCTTCGCGGTCTTGTAGCGGATCACCTGCAGGTAGCGCGCCTCGTCGACGTCGGGGTCGTTGCAGTTGAGCAGCTGCAGCACCTCGCCTTCGGCGATCACGTTGGTCGCGTCCGACAGCACGCGCATCACGCGCATGTCGTCGGGCTCGACCATCATCTGGAAGGCGCGCGAGTACAGGAAGTCGCCGACCAGCACCGAGGCGGCGTTGCCGAACATGGCGTTGGCGGTGCCGCGTCCGCGCCGCAGCGCCGACTCGTCGACGACGTCGTCGTGCAGCAGCGTGGCGGTGTGGATGAACTCGATGACGGCAGCCAGCAGGTGGTGGTGCCCGCCCTGGTAGCCGAGCGCGCGCGCCACCAGCAGCAGCAGCACCGGCCGCATGCGCTTGCCGCCCGCGCCGATGATGTAGTCGGCGACCGTGTTGATCAGCGCCACTTCGGAGGTCAGGCGCAGCCGGATCACCCGATCGACCTCGGTCAGGTCGTCGGCGAGAACCGGAAACAGGTCGGCGGGTTTCACGTCAGGAGGATCTTGTTGGAGTGATCGGCGCGGGTCGCGCCCTGGGGCAGGCGGATCGGCGCCGGCGGCCGTGAGGGTCTGCGGCCACGTATGCAACCGCGATTATATGTGGGGGCGGACGACGGGTCCGCGGCCCTTCGCGCGGCGGGCCGGCCGGTGGTGGCCGGTCGTGCCGCCGCCGGGCGTGGATTTGGTGCGGGACTCGGGCGGCTTGTGGGCAGGGGGGTGACGTTGTATAGTTATGGGTTTTCCGTTCCCGGAAGACTATGCCGTGGTTCGCATGGCGTGTGTCTCGAGGGGTTTCACAAGCAGAGGTTCCCATGTACGCGGTCATAAAAACCGGCGGCAAGCAGTACAAAGTTGCTGCCGGCGACAAGATCAAAGTAGAACAGATGCCGGCGGACATCGGAGCTGAAATCACGATCGACCAGGTGCTGGCGGTCGGCGCAGGCGACCAGCTGTCGGTCGGCGCGCCGCTGGTGGCAGGGGCGACGGTTTCGGCGACGGTTCTTTCGCAGGGTCGGCACGACAAGGTCCGCATCTTCAAGATGCGTCGACGCAAGCACTACCAGAAGCACCAGGGCCATCGCCAGAACTACACCGAGCTGTTCGTCAGCCGCATCGCGTCCGAGCTGGGCGAGTCGAAGGCCGACGTGCCGGCGATCGCAGCCAAGCCGGACGACATCGAGCTGATCGAGGGCATCGGTCCGAAGATCGCCGCGATCCTGGCCAAGGGTGGCATCACCACCTTCCAGCAGCTGGCCGACGCGTCGTACGACACGCTGAAGGGTCTGCTGACGGCTGCCGGCAACCGCTTCGCCTCGCACGACCCGACCACCTGGGCGGAGCAGGCGAAACTGGCCGCAGCGGGCGACTGGGACGGGTTCAAGAAGCTGACCGACGAGCTCGTCGCCGGCCAGCGGAAATAAGGAGTCAATCACCATGGCACAGAAGAAGGGCGGCGGCTCTACGCGTAACGGCCGCGATTCGCAGCCGAAGATGCTCGGCGTCAAGGCCTACGGCGGCGAGACTGTTTCGGCGGGCTCGATCATCGTGCGCCAGCGCGGCACCAAGTTCCATCCCGGCACCAACGTCGGCCTGGGCAAGGACCACACGCTGTTCGCGCTGGTCGACGGCCACGTCCGGTTCGCGATCAAGGGACCGCTGAACCGTCACACGGTCAACATCGAGCCGCTGCAGTAACCAGGCCTCGCGGCACGGTACAGGCGGGCAAGGTCGAACGGCTTTCACGAGGCGATCCGACCCTGTCCGTCCGAAAGCCCCGCCGCGCGGGGCTTTTTTGATTTTGGCGGAACCATGAAATTCATCGACGAAGCGCGCATCGAGGTCATCGCCGGGGACGGCGGCAACGGCATCGTGTCGTTTCGCCGCGAGAAGTTCATTCCGCGCGGCGGTCCCGACGGCGGCGACGGCGGCCGCGGCGGCAGCGTCTGGGCGCTGGCCGACCGCAACATCAACACGCTGGTCGACTACCGCTACGCGCGCAAGCACCTGGCGCGCAACGGCGAGCGCGGCCGCGGCTCGGACATGTACGGCGCCGGCGCCGACGACATCGTGCTGCGCATGCCGGTCGGCACCGAGATCTACGACGACGAATCGGGCGAGGTCGTCGCCGACCTGACCGAGCACGGCCAGAAGGCGCTGCTCGCCAAGGGCGGCAACGGCGGCCTCGGCAACATCCACTTCAAGTCGAGCACCAACCGCGCGCCCAGGCAGTCCACGCCCGGCCAGGAAGGCGAACACCGGCGCCTGCGGCTGGAACTGAAGGTGCTGGCCGACGTCGGCCTGCTGGGCTTGCCGAACGCCGGCAAGTCGACGCTGATCACCGCGGTCAGCAACGCGCGGCCGAAGATCGCCGACTACCCGTTCACGACGCTGTATCCCAACCTGGGTGTCGTGCGGGTCGCACCCGAGAAGAGCTTCGTCATCGCCGACATTCCGGGGCTGATCGAGGGGGCGGCCGAAGGCGCCGGACTCGGTCACCAGTTCCTGCGCCACCTGCAGCGCACCCGCCTGCTGCTGCACCTGGTCGACCTGTCGCCGTTCGACCCCGAGGCCGATCCGGTGCGCGATGCGCGTGCGATCGTCAACGAGTTGCGCAAGTACGATCCCGCACTCGCCGACAAGCCGCGCTGGCTGGTGCTGAACAAGATCGACATGATCCCTGCCGAGGAGCGCGAACAGCGGGTCGCCGAGTTCGTCGCGAAACTGCGCAAGGGGCGGGGCCGCAACGCCTTTCGCGTCGACCGCGTGTTCGCGGTGTCGGGGCTCACGCGCGAGGGCTGCGAGCCGCTGATGCTGGCGATCTACGAGCACCTCGAGTCGATTCGTCCGCCCGAGCCGGTGGAGGCGGACGTGCGCTTCGAACGCGAGGCGGCCGATGCGCGGCCCACACCTGCTGCCGACGAGGCTCGCGACGAAAGCGACGCCGGATTCCAGCCCGCGCCCGACGACGTGCGCTTCAGGCCCCAGGCCGGCGACGTGCGCTTCGAGCGCGATGCGTCCGAGCCGTCCGCGCCGGAGGCATCCAAGGGGGGCCGGCGATGAGCGGCGTGGCGCTGCGCGACGACGGTTTGCGCGCGGTGCGCGAGGCGCGCCGCGTGGTGGTCAAGGTGGGGTCCAGCCTGGTCACCAACGAGGGGCGCGGGCTGGATGCCGAGGCCATCACCTTGTGGGGCCGGCAGATCGCCGCGCTGCGCGCCGACGGCAAGCAGGTGGTGATGGTGTCCTCGGGTGCCATCGCCGAGGGCATGAAGCGCCTCGGCTGGCCGAAGCGGCCGCACGAGATCCACGAACAGCAGGCCGCTGCCGCGGTCGGGCAGATGGGCCTGGCGCAGGTCTACGAGTCGTGCTTTCGCGCCCACGGCCTGCAGACCGCGCAGGTGCTGCTGACGCACGAGGACCTGGCCGATCGCCGCCGCTACCTGAACGCGCGCTCGACGCTGCTGACGCTGCTCGATCTCGGCGTGGTGCCGGTGATCAACGAGAACGACACCGTGGTCACCGACGAGATCAAGTTCGGCGACAACGACACGCTGGGCGCGCTGGTCACCAACCTGATCGACGCCGACGTGCTGGTCATCCTGACCGACCAGCAGGGGCTGTTCACGGCCGATCCGCGCAAGGATCCGGACGCGAAGCTGCTGCCCGACGTGATGGCTGGCGCCCCCGAGCTGGAGCAGATGGCCGGCGGTGTTGGCTCGTCGATCGGCCGCGGCGGCATGATCACCAAGGTGCTGGCCGCCAAGCGCGCGGCCACCGGCGGCGCGCACACGATCGTCGCGTCGGGACGCGAGCCGGACGTGCTGATCCGGCTGGCGGCGGGCGAAGCGCACGGCACCCAGTTCCGCGCGGTGATGCCGCGTCTGGCGTCGCGCAAGCAGTGGCTGGCCGATCACCTGCAATTGCGCGGCCGCGTTCGCCTGGATGCCGGTGCGACGACGGCGCTGCTGTCGGGCGGGCGCAGCCTGCTGCCGATCGGTGTGGTCGAAGTGCAGGGCGAGTTCGAGCGCGGCGAAGTCGTCGGCTGCCTGGATCCGGACGGGCGCGAGATCGCGCGCGGGCTGATCAACTACGCCAGCGCCGAGACCCGGCTGATCATGCGCAAGCCGTCGTCGCAGATCGAAGCGATCCTCGGCTTCGTCGAGGAACCCGAACTGATCCATCGGGACAATTTGGTCCTGCGCTGAAAGCGCGGGGCCAAATTGCGGCGCAGGCTGACTTCGCGTCAGCGAAGTCAAGGCCGCGGCAGCGGCCGGGCCGGAGCCACAATCACCACGCGCTGAAAGCGCGGGGCCAAATTGCGGCGCAGGCTGACTTCGCGTCAGCGAAGCTGCGGCTGTGCGGCAGTTGCGCGGAACTTCTCGTTCTGGAACGGCAGCCTCAGCAGCCCCATCAGCGTTCGATCGGGCCGCGAGCCATCCGCATAGTCGAGGCCGTAGGCGGCGGGCGCCCTGGCCGGGTCGCGGTATGTGCCCAGCGCGCGATCCCACAGCGACAAGACCGACCCGAAGTTGCTGTTGCTGTCGACCGGGTTCGTCGAATGGTGCACGCCGTGGATCGCCGGCGTGATCACCACCGCGCCGAGCAGCCGGCTGAGCGAGGCGGGCAGGCGCAGGTTGGCGTGCGAGAACACGTCCCAGCACAGGGCGACGGTCGACATCGTCAACACCTGCGCATCGCCCAGCCCCGACAGCCCGAAGTTCAGCGCATAGATCGGCGCGGCCGTCACGACCTCCAACGGGTGATGGCGCAGACCGGTGCTCCAGTCGACCTCATCGTCTGAATGGTGCGACGCATGCACGCGCCATAGGCCCGGCAGGTGGAACAGCCGGTGCACCAGGTATCGGCTGAGGTCCAGTACGACGAAGGCCAGCAGCCAGCTCAACCAGGCGGGTTGCAGCGCTTCGACGCCGCCCCACGACGGACGGCCGAGGAGGGACAACAACAGCACCGCCAGCGCGGGCGCCAGAACGATGCCGATCCCGGAATTGATCGCGTAGCTGATCAGGTTCGTCCGCAGCCGCAGGATGGAACCGGGTCCTCGCGCGCGCGCGGCGAACAGATGCTCGAGAGCGGCCGCGCAGACGATCAGCAGCGCGAGCACGTGCCAGCGGGTCATCGCACGTCCTCCGTGGACAATCGCCCGCTGCGTCGCGTGTGGACGCGACGCAGCGGCCGACTGGGCTGCTACTTGCGCCGCAGCTTGATCGCGACCGCGACCGCGATGCCGAGGCCGAGCAGTTCCAGCATTCCGGGTTCGGGAATCGGAGTGCCCCCCGCCGTACCCGCCGAGGCGGCAGATGCGAACAGGGCCAGAGTGGTGAACAGAGGCAGGATGGACAGATGCCGGATCATGGTGGACTCCAAGAGGTCGGGATGCGGCGGATTACTTACGTTTGCGCAGCGTCACGGCGATCGCGACCGCGACGCCGAGGCCAAGCAGCTCCAGCATTCCAGGTTCGGGGATCGGCACTGTGTCGTCGGCGACGGCAGCCATCGCAGCCGAAGCAGTCAGGAACAGCCATGCTGCAGCCATCGCTCGTGGGGTCAGTGAACGCATCGTCGTCTCCTCCGGATCAAGGCCATCGGCACCGCAAGCAAAAAAAGTGCCACTCAACGAAATCATGGGCTTGGGACGATCCAGGCGGTCGAGCGTCAAATGATCCGACAGTCTTCTTCGACCAGGACATTCGCCACCGCAGAGGCCGTGCCGTTCAGCACGACCTCCAGTCGATGCTCGCCGGGGTAATGCGTGCGCGTGCTCATCTGCCGCAGCGACACGGTCCCGGCGACCTGCTGGGCGTCGCCCGGTTCCAGCCGGCACGACGCCATCCGGAAGACCTTCGGGCGCCGCGTGCCGTCCGCCTTCACGAAGTGCACGCGCAGGTCGGCGCGCACGTCGATCGGTTCGCCGCCGGCATTGCGCACGACGCATCGCACCCGCAGCGTGTCGCCGATGCGGGCGGCTGACGGGGCGATCGCGAGCTCGTCGACGGCGAGGTGTTCGCTGCGGCCGACGCCCATCAGGTGCAGCGCGTCGTCGTCACCCTGCCTGAGCAGGCCGCGCAGCGCGTGGGCGACCAGCGCACGCCGCGCTGCCGACGCGGACTCGAGCCAGCGTCGCGCGGTCGCCAGCAGCACCTGCGGATGATCCTTGCCGATGTCGTTCAGGTTGTTCGCGACCGAACGGCGGACGTAGATCTCCGGGTCGTCCTTCAGAAGTTCCAGCAGCGCGAGCACGGGTTGCGGATCCCGCTGGAAGTCGGGCAGCCGCTGCGCCCACGGAAGGCGCGGGCGCGTGCCCTCGGAGACCAGCCGGCGCACGTGATGATCGGGATCGGAGGCCCACTGCCGCAGCACGCGCAGGGTCGCGTCCGGGTGCTTGCGCAGGAATGCGCGGATGCTGAACTCGGCGGTGAACCGTCTGGTCAGCTCGTGTTGCGCGCGCATCGACGCGTCGAAGTGATCGAGACCGAACTCCTCGACGAAGAGCACGTGCGGCAGGTGCCGGAACACCGTCATGCCCTCGCCCTCGCGGCGCGGTTCGCGCGGGCCGAGCGACGCGACCAGGATCGCCAGCGCGTGCTCGACGTCCTCGGGAAGGAAGCGGCGCAGGGCGCGTGCGATGTGACGCCCGCGCGGCATCAGTTCCAGCGAATCGAATCCGTCGAGTGCCGCGGCCGTGAAGCCGTCCCTGTCGAAGGCTGGATGCGCGTCCCGGATCTCGCGCGCGATCCGCGCGATCACCGGTGCGCCGAACTGATCCTTCAGGGGTTTGGCCATCGCCTTCCTTCGCGTCACCTGTCTCGTCGTGGCAGCCCGCCGGCCGAGCCGTCGGTCCGATGTTCAGCGCACCGGCGTGCGCCTAGGCTGGTGCAGCAGGAGGGTAATCATGCACGTTGCGGTGAAGGGATGCGCGTGGCGCATCTTCTCCGGATTGCTGATGGCGTGTCTCTGCACGTGGGTTCCGGCCTTGGGTGCGCCGAGCTGCACGGCCGGCGGCGGTGCGGCGGGCGGACTGCTTTCGGGCATCCCGGGTTTCGCGGGCCTGGGGGCGTTGTCGTCGCCTCTGGCGTCGCTGACGGGCCAGGGGCCGGCCCCGCCCGCGGGCGAGTCCATGAGCGGGGCCACAAGCGGGCCTGCTTGCCAGCCGGGGGAACCCGCGAGTCTGGCGCCGCAGGTGCCGGGGTCGCTCGCGGGCAATCCATTCGACGTGGTCACCGGCAGCAAGCACGAACGGATCGTCGACGTATTCCTGCCGACGCTTGCGCCCGTCACCGCCGACCCGCTCGAGTTCGCCTTCGTGCGCCTGTACAGCAGTGACCGGCCGGCATCGGGTGCATTCGGGCCGGGCTGGTCGCACAGCTTCGAGACGCGGCTCGAGGCGGCTGGCGTGCGTCGCGTCGTGCTGCGGCAAGCCGACGGGCGTGTCATCGAATTCGGCGCGGCGGTTGTGTTGCGCAACGGCGGGCAACGGTTCGCGCCGCGGAATCGTTCGGACGGGGTGCTCGACCGCTTGCCCCCGCATTCGCGCGATCGCTGGGTCTGGCGCTGGCGCAACGGCCGGCAGCTGGTGTTCGGGGTCAGCGGCCGCCTGGAGCGCATCGTGTCGCTCGATCGTGACGCGATCGCGCTCGGCTACGACGCTTCGGAGCGGCTGGTCGCAGTGAGCGACAACCGCGGGCGTGCCTTGCGCATCGAGTATCACGACGCGCCGATGGAGCGACGGATCGCGGCGCTGCTGGTCGCGGATCGGCGCGTGCTGCGCTATCGCTACGATGCCGAGGCACGGCTCGTCGGTGCCGATGCCGATGCGCGGCACGCAACCGCATATCGCTACGAGGACGCTCGTGCGGCACACCGGCTCACGGCCGTCGTCGGGCAAGACGGCGCACGCAGCGCCTACGAATACGACGAACGAGGCAGAGTGATCCGGTCCAGGGGCATCGACGAACCGGACGGGCAGGCGCTGGTCGTTCGGTACCAGGACCCGGCCGCGCACGACGGCATCGGACAGACCGAAGTCGCGCAGGCCGATGCGCCGGAGCGCAGCGCCCGGTATCGCTGGCGCGTCGTTCCGGGGCAGGGCGGCCGGCTGCTGTCGTCCGATGGCGCAGCCTGTGCCGCGTGTCCGCCGGTCGGTCGCAGCTATCGATACGACGCACGGGGCGCTTTGACCGCAATCGCATCCGGGACGGGGCGCGTGACCATCGCGCGCGATCGCTTCGGCCGCCCGGTGACCCTGAGCACCGATGCCACGGCTCCGGTCGCCGCTGCCAATTCCGTGCGTCTGCCGGCCGACAACATGGCGCACGAAGCCCGCCTGCGACAAGGTGCCGTCCACGTCGACTGGCACGACGATCCGGTGCTGGACCTGCCGCGCCTGGTCCGTCGCGCCAGCGTGGTGCCGGGACGCTGGTACGAGCGACGCTTCCGCTATTCGGAGGCGGGGCAGCCGGTGGCGATCGAGGAGCGCGGCTTTTCGCCTGTCGCTGTGGAGGCCGCTGCGCCTGCGCCGGCTCCGAGGCGGGATGCATCGCCTGGCCGGACGCTGGCCGCGGCGCAGGCGCTGACACGCCGGGTCGATATCGCATATGTCGCCGAAGGACCGGCGCGCGGTCGCATCGCTGCAATCGACGGGCCGCTTCCCGGCGATGGCGATCGGGTGCGACTGAGTTACGACGCGCGCAGGTCGCTGGTGGCAGTCGATCCGCTTCCCACGGTGTCCGGCAGCGCCGCGCGCATGGCCCTGCGCGCGGACGAAGTGCCGACGCTCGCCGCGCTCGTCGGCGCTTCCGTGGTCGGCGCCGATGCGCGTCCTGGCGTGCTGGAAGTGCGCGCGCCGGGCGGGGCGGGCTTCGGCTACCGGCTGGATGACTTCGGCCGCGTGGTGTCGCTTCGTTCCCCGGACGGCAGTGTGATCGATCGTGCCCACGACGAGGCGGACCGCATCGTCGCCGAGCGCGATGCGGTCGGCTCGTTGGCGCGCTACCGCTTCGACGCGCTGGGCCGCCCGCTCGAGTACTCGATCGAAGCGCCGGGACGGGAGCCGCTGGTGACGCGATACGATCAGCGCGACGGACGGCTGCACAGCATCGAGCATCCCGAGCAGAGCGAGGCGTTCCGTTACGACGAGCGCGGCCGTCTCGCGTCGGTCGTCACCTCGCTACGCGACGACGACGGGCGCGCGATCGCGTTCCGCAGAGACCGAATCTACGACGCACAGCGCGATGCGCCGATCGCGCAGACGCTGCCGGACGGCAGCACCTTGTGGTTCGAGACCGATGCGGGGGGCGCGGTCGTCGGCCTGCTGCGCAGCGCGGACTGGCTGCCGGGCGTGCAGCGCATCGCGGGTGCGATCCGGCGCGACGCCAGTGGGCTGCACGCGCTGGGCTTCGGCAATCGCACTCGCCTGTCGATCGGGCGCGACGCGCAGGGCAGGATCGAGTCGCTCGAACACCTGCAGCCGCGCGGTGCGCTGCGTGGCGGCGGCCGCGTGATCTACCGGCAGGCCGTGACGCGCGACGAGCGCGGGCTGGTCGTCGCAACCGCGCAGCAGCACACGCATCGCCGGATGCTCCGCGACGACCGCGATCGCCTGATCCAGGTCGTGGAGCGGTTGGGTTGGCCGCACGCGCCGGGCGCGGTCGGCGAGGCAGGCGTGGAGGGCGCGGCAGTAGCAGCAACAGTCGACGACCCCAGTGCGCGCATTTGGCGCTTCCATCACGATGCGCTCGGCAACTGGGTGCTGGCGATGCAGGCCGACGATGTCGCGGTTCCTGAAGCGGTCACCATGCAGACAGGGCTTGCCGTGGCGCCGCGCGGCCGGCTGCGCCATGGCCCCGTCGGCGCGCAGCCCGTGCATGTGCAGTTCGATGCCGCCGGGCGCACCCTTGCCGATGGCACGCGCCGCTATCGCTGGAACTCCGCTGGCCTGCTCGAGACGGTCGAACTCGCGGATGGCCGCAGCGTGGCCTTTCGCTACAACCATCGCGGCGAGCGGGTCGCATCGGTGTCGGCGCAGAGCGTGACCCGCTTTCTCTATCAGGACGGCCACCCGGTCGCCGAACTCGACGGCAAAGGACGTGTGCTGCGGATGTACCTGTATCTGCACGGCCTGCCGCTCGCCGTCGTCGACGCCGAGCCGGGTTGGTTCCTCGGGCCCGAAGCGCGTGGGCGCGAGCGCATCCGCTTCCTGCACCTCGACCACCGCGCCACGCCGGTGGCCGCGTCCGACGAGACCGGCAGAGTGCTGTGGCGCGCGGACCATGCGCCCTACGGGCGTCGAATCGCTGTCCGGTCTGCGGGCGCCCCGGCGCAGGACGAGCGCGCCTCGTTCGACCGGCGCTCGGCCGGCAGCTTCGATCTCGCACTGCGGCTGCCCGGCCAATACGAGGATGCGGACACCGGGCTGCACTACAACGGTCATCGCTACTACGATCCCGACCAGGGGCGGTACCTGTCGCCCGACCCGCTGGGGCTGAGAGGCGGCCTGAATCCGTTTGCCTACGCGGGCAACGACCCGATCCGTTACGCTGATCCCGACGGGCTGCTGCTGTTCGCCTTCGACGGCACCGAGAACAGCGACCCGCCGCCGCGACGCGACGACTGGAGCAACGTCTACAAGCTCGCGCGCGCCTATGCCGACGGACGCGTCTGGTACGTCAGTGGCGTGGGGCGCGCCGACGCGGGCGCGGGCGTGCAGGGTGGCAGCGTCGACGCGGTGCTCGCGTCGACGGCGCGTGCCCGCGTCGATCACATGCTCGGTGAGCTCGAGCGGTTCCTGTCGGCCGCGCCCGAGCCCGGCCGCTGGACCGACGTCGACGTGATCGGTTTTTCGCGCGGTGCCGCGATGGCGCGCGACTTCAGCAACCGAGTCGCCGAGCGGCTTCGCAGCGGCGCGTATGCGCGCGTCGGCGCCTGCGTTCGGCTGCGCTTCCTGGGTCTGTGGGACACGGTGGCCCAGTTCGGACTGAACGGTGTGAGCAATCTGGCGTGGAGCCTTGCCGTGCCCTCGGAGCTTGCCTACGCGGCCCACGCGATGGCGCTGAACGAGCACCGCACGCTGTTCCCGGCCGAGTCGATCCTCGGGGTCGGCGGATCCGGACCGCGCGTGGAGCGCGGCTTCGTCGGCGCGCATTCCGACGTCGGCGGCGGATACGCCGAGGGCGACCTCTCCGACGTCTCGCTCGCCTGGATGCACGCGCAGGCGCGGGTGGCCGGCGTGCCGATGGCGCCGCTGCCGGAGCGCTTCCTGTTCGTCGGCGATCCGCTGCTGCACGACTCGAGCCTGGTCGCTCCCGGGGACCGCGAAGTCCGGTATCGCAACGCGGCGGGGTGGACCTATGCCAATCCGCTGCAGCGGGCAGCGCCCGTTCCGGGCCTGCGCTGGCGGGACACCGGGCAGTTCATCACGCGCTTCGACGCGCCCCGGCCGGATGCCTACGGCAACGACACGCTGGTTGGGCGGGTCGAGATGGAACGGTATCGGCAGTGGCTGGCCAGCCACTACGGCACGGTGCTGGCCGGCCCGTGAGTCCGACGCCGAGCAAAGCCGCTACCATCGATGCATGTCCGGTCTGCAGATTCAGAGCCTGTTCGGGGTCGCGGCGTTCGTCGCGCTGTGCTGGCTGTTGTCCGAGCGCAGGTCGGCGATCGGCTGGCGGGTCGTGATCGCGGGGCTCGCGCTGCAACTGCTGCTGGTCGTGCTGCTCCTGCTGCTGCCCGGCTCGCGCGCGGTGTTCGCGGCGGTGAACGACGCGGTCGGCGCGCTCGATCGCGCCACGCAGGCGGGGACCTCGTTCGTCTTCGGCTTCCTCGGCGGCGGCCCACTGCCGTTCGCCGAGACGGCTCCGGGCGCGAGCTTCGTGCTCGCGTTCCGCGCGCTGCCGCTGGTGCTGGTGATCGGCGCGCTGTCCAGTCTGCTGTACTACTGGGGCGTCATGCAGTGGCTGGTGCGGGGTTTCTCGTGGCTGCTGCGCAAGACGATGGACGTCGGTGGCGCGGTCGGGTTGTCGTCGGCGGCGAACGTGTTCGTCGGCATGGTCGAGGCGCCGATGGTGGTGCAGCCCTACCTGGCGTCGATGAGCCGCGGCGAACTGTTCGTGGTGATGACCGCGGGCATGGCTTCGATCGCCGGCACCGTGTTCGGTCTGTATGCGGTCGTGCTGGGGCCGGTGGTGCCGGGCGCAGCGGGCCACCTTCTGGTGGCCTCGATCGTCAGCGCGCCGGCGGCGATCACGGTCGCGTTGCTGATGGTCCCCGACGAGCACGCCGGGCGGCACGACGACGTACGGCTGCAGCGCTCGGAGGCCGCCGGCATGATGGATGCGATCGTGCGCGGCACGCAGGACGCCGTGGCGCTGCTGATCAACATCGCGGCGATGCTGATCGTGCTGGTGGCGCTCGTCGGCCTCGTCAACCTGATCGTCGCCGCGGTCGCACCCGCGGTCGGTGGCCAGCCGCTCAGCCTGCAGCGCGTGCTCGGCTGGATCATGGCGCCGGTCGTCTGGCTGGTCGGCGTGCCCTGGGCAGAGGCGGTGCAGGCCGGTGCGCTGATGGGCACCAAGACCGTGCTGAACGAGTTCCTCGCCTACCTCGATCTGGCGCGCCTGCCGGCGGACGCGATCAGCGAGCGCACGCGCGTGCTGATGACCTACGCGCTGTGCGGCTTCGCCAACCTGGGCAGCGTCGGCATCATGGTCGGCGGCCTGACGGCGATCTGCCCGCAGCGTCGCGCGGACATCGTGCAACTGGGCACGCGGTCGATCGTGTCGGGCACGCTCGCCACCTGCATGACTGCGGCGTGGGTGGGGGTGTTCCTGCCGTGATCGAGGGTGCTGTCGCTCGACACGCGCCAAATGCAGATACCGGCGGAGCGAGGAGCAGAGGGACGCCATGTGCAGCAGCCGACTCGGCCTGGGAATGCTCCGGTCGCTCGGAACCAATGCAGCGGCTGCGCCGACCGATTCCCGTTCAGCGACCTTCCCAGAAGCCAGGCCGGCGTCGCTGGTGACCGACTGCGAGGATCGTTACGGTACGTCCCACCAGCTCGTAGTGAACCGCGTAAGGAAAGCGACGCAGCAGGAATCGACGCAATCCGTCGCGGTCAGGCGGCCAGGTGTCCGCCCGCTCTCCCAGGTTATCGATCGCTGATAGCACTTCCGTCCGGAACGCATCGGCTGCCAGGGGGCTGCGCTCGAAGTACCAGAGGAACGACGCGCGGATTTCTGCCTCGGCCTGAGGCAACACCTCGACTGCGAAGCGGTTCACAGCGCGGCGAGTCGAGCGCGCGCTTCGTTCCAGGGAACCGGCGTGACGAGGCCGCGGCGCAGTTGCTCGCGTCGACGCAGCAGTTCGGTGCGCCAGACCTCCGTCAACTGCGCGTCATCGTCGATGACAATGCTGTCGAGAAGCGCAACTGCCACGGCCGAACGCTCCTCGGCGGAGAGTTCGAGCAACTCATGTAGCAAATGGTCGACCCGCGCATTCATGGAAATCAGTCTAGCACCTCGATCGCCCGACGGCGCAGACCATACGCATCACTTCATCGAGCATTTGGCTCGGTCATCGGTCCAATTGCCTGGTGTGCAGAATGCCGGCCCGGATGGGGCAGCGGCGGCGCGCCGCCGCGCCCGTCTTACCCGTTCTTCGCCCGCGCCCTCGCCAGCGCATCAGCCAGCGCGTTGTTCGGCGCCGGACCCCGGCCGCCCGCCCCGCCAGTCGGCCGAGTGCCACCGCCGTCACCGCGCGACGGCCCCCGACCGTCTCCTGGTCTCGGCCCGCGCCCGTCGCCGGGTCGCGTGCCGCGTCCATCGCCCGCGCTCCGCGTTCCACTCCCCGACCCGGCATCCCGCGGCCCGCGTGCCGCTCCGCCCGCAGCCGACGCGCTGCGCAGCGACAGCGCGATGCGCCGCCGCTTCAGGTCCACCTCCAGCACGCGCGCCTTGACGATGTCCCCGGCCTTGACGGCGTCGCGCGGCTCCTTGACGAACTTGTCCGACAGCTCGGACACGTGCGCGAGGCCGTCCTGGTGCACGCCGATGTCGATGAACGCGCCGAACGCGGTCACGTTCGTCACGGTGCCTTCCAGCACCATGCCGGGCACCAGGTCCGACAGTTCGTTGACGCCCTCGGCGAACTTCGCCGTGCGGAACTCGGGGCGCGGATCGCGGCCGGGTTTCTCGAGTTCGCGCAGGATGTCGTTGATCGTCGGCAGGCCGAAGCGTTCGTCGACGAACTCGCGCGCGTCGAGCTGGCGCACGGCTTCGCGGTTGCCGATCAGGTGGCGCGCGTCGCTCTTCAGCCGCTGCAGCATGCGTTCGACGACGCCGTAGGCCTCCGGGTGCACGGCCGACGCGTCGAGCGGATCGTCGCCGTTGCTCACGCGCAGGAAGCCTGCGCACTGCTCGAAGGTCTTGTCGCCCAGGCGCGGCACCTCGCGCAGCGCCGCGCGCGAGCGGAACGGCCCGGCGCTGTTGCGCCGCTCGACGATGTTGCGGGCCACGGCCGGGTTCAGCCCCGAGACGCGCGACAGCAGCGACGGTGACGCGGTGTTGACGTCGATGCCGACGGCGTTGACGCAGTCCTCGACCACCGCGTCCAGCGCGCGCGCCAGCGGCACCTGGTTCACGTCGTGCTGGTACTGGCCGACGCCGATCGACTTCGGGTCGATCTTCACCAGCTCGGCGAGCGGGTCCTGCAGCCGCCGCGCGATCGACACGGCGCCGCGCAGGCTGACGTCGAGCTCCGGCAGTTCCTCGCTTGCCGTCGCGCTTGCCGAGTACACCGAAGCGCCGGCCTCGGACACGACCACCGGGGTGACGCGTCAACTCGGGGTGGCGTTTGACCAGGTCGCGCGCCAGCTGCTCGGTCTCGCGCGAAGCGGTGCCGTTGCCGATCGCGATCAGCTGCACGCCGTGGCTCGCGCACAGGCGGGCCAGCTTCGCGATCGAGCCGTCCCAGTCGTTGCGCGGCACGTGCGGAAACAGCGTGTCGGTCGCCACCACCTTGCCGGTGCCGTCGATCACCGCGAGCTTCACGCCGGTGCGCAGCCCGGGGTCGAGGCCCATCGTGACGCGCGGGCCGGCCGGCGCCGCCAGCAGCAGATCTTTCAGGTTCGCGGCGAACACGCGGATCGCCTCGATCTCGGCGCGCTCGCGCAGGTCGCCGACCAGGTCCAGCTGCAGGTGCACCGACAGCTTCGTGCGCCAGGTCCAGCGCACGGTGTCGAGCAGCCAGCGGTCGGCCGGCCGTCCGGCGTCGCGGACGCCGAAGTGCGCGGCGATCGCGGTCTCGAACGCGTTGAACGGTGCCGAGTGCGGATGCTCCGGCGGCTCGGCCTCCGGCGACAGCTCGAGCCTCAGCACGCCTTCGTTGCGCCCGCGCAGCATCGCGAGCGCGCGATGCGAGGGCACTTTGCACAGCTGTTCGGTGTGCGAGAAGTAGTCGGCGAACTTGGCGCCTTCCTCGGCCTTGCCTTCGACCAGCGTCGCGCGCAGCCAGCCCTGCTCGCGCATCCGTTCGCGCAGGCGGGTGACGAGGTCGGGCTCCTCGGCGAAGCGCTCGGTCAGGATGTCGCGCGCGCCGTGGAGCACCGCCCTGGTGTCGGCGAAGCCGGCATCCGCGTTCACGAAGCGCTGCGCCTCGACCTCGGGAACGTGTTCGGGCTGCGACAGCAGCAGGTCGGCCAGCGGCTCGAGACCGGCCTCGCGCGCGATCATCGCGCGCGTGCGCCGCTTCGGCTTGTAGGGCGCGTACAGGTCCTCGATGCGCGCCTGCGTGTCGGCCGCGAACAGGTCGTTCTTCAGCGCCTCGGTGAGCTTGCCCTGGCCCGCGATGCTGCGCACCACCGTCGCGCGCCGGTCCTCGAGTTCGCGCAGGTAGCGCAGCCGCTCCTCGAGCGTGCGCATCTGGACGTCGTCGAGACCGCCGGTCACCTCCTTGCGGTAGCGCGCGATGAACGGAACCGTCGCGCCTTCGTCGAGCAGTGCGACCGCGGCCGAGACCTGTGCAGGCCGCGCCTGCAGCTCGCCGGCGAGCGTCGCGGTGATGCGCACCGCGACCGCGTGATCGTGCAGCTCGGGGAACTCGGTGTCGGCAGGAAGCGCGGGATTCGTTTCGTGGACAGGCGTTTCTTGTGCTGGCTGGTCGGTCTGCAAGATGTGTCGCGGTCTGGGTCGAACGGAGGGCGCATTATAGGGACAGCGCGCCCCCCGTCCGTCGGCCGGGCCACATCACCGGCGGGATCTCGTCACCGGCCGGATCACACCGCCGCACGCGTCACATCATCGCGCCCAGCGGCCACGGCACGAATTCGTCGTTGCCGATGCCGAGCGCTTCGCTGCAGGTGCGCTCGCCGCTGGCCACGCGCAGGATCAGCTCGAAGATCTCCTGGCCCTTCTGTTGGACGCTGACGGTGCCGTCGACGATCTCGCCGCAGTTGATGTCCATGTCCTCGGACATGCGTTCGTAGAGCGGCGTGTTGGTGGCGAGCTTGATCGACGGCGAGGGCTTGCAGCCGTAGACCGAACCGCGGCCGGTGGTGAAGCAGATCAGGTTGGCCCCGCCAGCCACCTGGCCGGTCGCCGAGACTGGATCGTATCCGGGCGTGTCCATGAACACGAAGCCCTTCGAGGTCACCGGCTCGGCGTACTCGAACACGTCGACCAGGTTGGTCGTGCCGGCCTTCGCCACCGCGCCGAGGGATTTCTCGAGAATCGTCGTCAGGCCGCCCGCCTTGTTGCCGGGCGAGGGGTTGTTGTCCATGCTGCCGTCGTTGCGCGCGGTGTAGTCCTCCCACCAGCGGATCCTCGCGATCAGCTTGTCGGCGACCGACGCGGACACGGCCCGGCGGGTCAGCAGGTGCTCGGCGCCGTAGATCTCGGGCGTCTCCGACAGGATCACCGTGCCGCCCTGCGCCACCAGCAGGTCGCAGGCGGCGCCGAGCGCGGGGTTCGCCGTGATGCCCGAGTAGCCGTCGGATCCGCCGCACTGCAGGCCGATCGTGATGTGGCTGGCCGGCACCGCTTCGCGGGTCGCGGCGTTCGCGCTCGGCAGCATCGAGTTCACCGCTGCGATGCCGGCTTCCACCGTCTTCCGGGTGCCGCCGCTGGTCTGGATGATCAGCGGCTTGAGCAGCGCGCTCTCGTGCATCTGCTCGGCCATGAACAGCGAATCCATCTGGTTCGCCTCGCAGCCCAGCCCGATGATCACCACCCCGGCGAAGTTCGGGTGCCGGCAGTAGCCCGCGATCGTGCGCCGGAGCACGTCGATGCCGGCGCCGGCCGAGGCCATGCCGCAGCCCGACGAGTGCGTGATCGGCACGATGCCGTCGACGTTCGGGAACTGCGCCAGGCGCTCGGGCGTGAAGTGGGCGGCGACGTACTTCGACACGGACGCCGAGCAGTTCACCGTCGAGATCACGCCGATGTAGTTGCGCGTCGCGACGCGGCCGTCGGCGCGGCGAAAGCCCATGAAGGTGGCCTGCGCCTGCGGCGTGGGCGCGGGCCGCAGGTCGGCGCCGACGGCGTAGTCGCGCGCGAACATCTCGAACGCCAGGTTGTGGGTGTGGACGTGCTGGCCGGGTGCGATGTCCTGCGTGGCGAAGCCGATGATCTGGTCGTAACGCTTCACCGGGCTGCCTTTGGCGACGGCGCGCACCGCGACCTTGTGACCGGCCGGGATCGCATCGACGCAGGCGATGTTCTCGGCTTCGATGCGCGTGCCGGCAGGCAGCGGGCGCGCGGCGATGACGACGTCGTCGTTCGGATTCAGACGGAGCGTCGGGCGGCGGATCAGGGAGACGACGGTGCTGGACATGGCTTCGCTCTGTGTTGGTTCGGGCGGCCGTGCGGGCCGGGGCGGACCGCCGCGCGCGCGGGGGCGGATCCAGGCAGTGATACGACCTAGTATACTAGGATCCATGACGCGCTCCGCCGCCCATCTCCCCGTCCGTTCCGCCGCACCTGCCGCCGCCCTCGAACCCCGGTCGGCGGGTATCCGCCCCTCGGTCGACGACGCGCTCGTCCCGCGCCTGTACCGGGACCTGCGCGAGCGCATCGTTTCGGGCGCGCTCCCGCCTGGGCAAGCGGTCTCCGAGAGCCGCATCGCCGAGACCTACGGCGTCAGCCGCACGCCGATCCGCGAGGCGTTCCGGAAGCTGGCCGAGGACGGCTTCCTCGACGTGGTTCCGCAGGTCGGCTCGTTCGTCGCGCGCATCGACCTCGGTGCGGTGCGCGACAACCACTTCGTTCGCGAGACCCTCGAGTGCCGGATCGCCGGCCTGGCCGCCGAGCGTGTCGACGCCGCCGGCGAGCGCGCGCTGCGCGAAAACCTCGCGCAACAGCGCAGGGCCCTGACGCGCGGCGACCCCGCTGCGTTCTTCGAGGCCGACGAGGCGATGCACGCGCTGCTGGCGGCACTGGCCGGTCACGCCAGCGCGTGGCAGGTGATCCACGCTGCGAAGGGCCAGCTCGATCGCGTGCGCCATCTGTCGCTGACCAGCAGCAGGCGGTCACGGCTGCGCATGGACGAGCACCGCGAGATCGTCGAGCGGGTGATCGCCGGCGACGCGCAGGGTGCCGCCGAGGCGATGCGCCGTCACCTCGGGTCGATCTTCGCGGCCATCGACAACATCGCGGCCGAGAACGCGCACTTCTTCGTCGGTCGGACGTGAGCCGCCCCAGTTCGCTGTCGACGCTGCGCGCGCTGCTGCCGTTCCTGATGCGCTACCGCGGGCGGGTGCTGGCCGCCGGTGTCGCGCTGCTGGTGGCCGCTGCCGCGACGCTGGCGATCCCGGTCGCGTTCCGGCAGATGATCGACATCGGCTTCGCCGCCCGCACGTTGGCACAGGAGGCGGCGAGCGGTTCCGGTCAGGTGAACTACTACTTCCTCGCGCTGTTCGGCGTCGCCGTCGTGCTCGCGCTCGGCACCGCGCTGCGCTTCTACTTCGTGTCCTGGCTCGGCGAGCGCGTGACCGCCGACCTGCGCGCGGCGGTCTACGACCGGGTCCTGCGGCAGGATCCGCTGTTCTTCGAGACCCTGCGCGCGGGCGAGGTGCTGTCGCGGCTGACCGCCGACACAACGCTGATCCAGACGCTGGTCGGCACCAGCATATCGATGGGACTGCGCAATTCGCTGCTGTTCGCGGGCGGCCTGGTGATGCTGTTCGTGACCAGTGCCGAACTCGCCGCGCTGATCTTCGGCCTGCTGCTCGCGGTGGTGCTGCCGATCCTGCTGTTCGGCCGGCGCGTGCGCTCGTTGTCGCGCGCGAGCCAGGACCGGATCGCCGACGCGAGCGCGCTCGCGGGCGAGATGCTGAACGCGATCCAGATCGTGCAGGCCTACGCGCGCGAGCCGTTCGAGTCGAAGCGCTTCGCCGACGCTGCCGAGACGGCCTTCACAGCGGCGGTGCGGCGCATCCGCGCCCGTTCCACGCTGACGGCGCTGGCGATCGTGCTGGTGTTCGGGGCGATCGTGTTCGTGCTGTGGCTCGGCGCGCACGCCGTGCTCGAAGGACGGATGAGCGCCGGCCTGCTGACGCAGTTCATCCTGTACGCGGTGATGGTCGCGGGTTCGACCGGCGCGCTCGCCGAGGTGCTGGGCGATGTCCAGCGCGCCGCCGGCGCGACCGACCGCCTGCTCGAGTTGCTGCACGCGCGCCCGTCCATCGTCGGGCCATCGCCGGCAGCGGCGTCGTCGCCTTCGCCGGCGCGGTCGGCGCAGGTCTCATCCGGCGCGGCCGTGCCGGGGGCGGCGCCGGCATCGGCCGAGGCTGCGTCGGCCCGCTCGTCAGCGACCGCCCGTGGCGCGCGCGTCGAGATCTCCCGCGTGTCCTTCCACTATCCCTCGCGGCCCGCGGAGCTCGCGCTCGATGGCGTCGACCTCGCCATCGCGCCGGGACAGACGATCGCGCTGGTCGGGCCGTCGGGCGCCGGCAAGACCACCGTGCTGCAGCTGCTGCTGCGCTTCTACGATCCCGGCCAGGGCGCGATCCTGATCGACGGTGCCGACATCCGCGGCATCGAGCCGTCGGACCTGCGCGCGCGCATCGGGCTGGTGTCGCAGGACAGCGTCGTGTTCTCTGCCGATGCGATGGAGAACATCCGCTACGGACGGCTCGAGGCTTCCGACGAGGAGGTGATCGTCGCCGCACGCGCCGCGCACGCCGACGAGTTCATCGTGCGGCTGCCGCAGGGCTATCGGACCTTCGTCGGCGAGCGCGGCGTGCGCCTGTCGGGCGGACAGCGCCAGCGCATCGCGATCGCGCGCGCGCTGCTGAAGAATCCGCCGCTGCTGCTGCTCGACGAGGCGACCAGCGCGCTCGATGCCGAGAGCGAGGCGGCCGTGCAGCAGGCGCTCGAGGAGGCGATGACCGGGCGCACGACGATCGTGATCGCGCACCGGCTCGCGACGGTCGTGCGCGCCGATCGCATCGTCGTGCTCGATCGCGGCCGCGTCGTCGACACCGGAACGCACGACGAGCTGCTCGCGCGCGGCGGGCTGTACGCCCGCCTCGCGGCGATGCAGTTTCATGGCACGGGCAAGCTCGACGCGGACTCGGAGTCTGGACTACGCTAGCGGCCTCGCGCCGGCGATTCATCAGGGAGACGGACTTGGGTAAACGACTCGAAGGCAAACGCATCCTGGTCACCGCGGCGGCGCAGGGAATGGGGCGCGCATCGGCGCTGGCGATGGCGCGCGAAGGCGCGCACGTGATCGCGACCGACATCCGCGACGACCTGCTCGACAGCCTGCGTGTCGAGGCGGTCGCGGCCGGCGGCGACGTCGTCGTGCATCGGCTCGACGTGACCGACGGCGCGGCGGTCGGCGCGATGATCGGCGCGCTGCCGCCGCTCGACGTGCTGTTCAACTGCGCGGGCTACGTGCACCAGGGCTCGATCTTCGAGTGCAGCGACGAGGACCTCGACTTCAGCTTCGACATCAACGTGCGGGCGATGTTCCGCACGATCCGCGCGGCGCTGCCGAAGATGATCGGGGCCGGCGGCGGCTCGATCATCAACATGGCCTCGGTGTGCTCGTCGGTGAAGGGCTTCCCGAACCGCTTCGCCTACGGCACGACCAAGGCGGCGGTGATCGGCCTGACCAAGTCGGTGGCGGCGGACTTCGTCGCCAAGGGCATCCGCTGCAACGCGATCGGGCCGGGCACGGTCGACACGCCCAGCCTGCACGACCGCATGCGTCAGCTGGGCGACGTCGAGGAGGCGCGCCGCATGTTCGTCGCGCGTCAGCCGATGGGGCGCCTGGCGGTCGCCGAGGAGATCGTCCCGATCGTGGTCTACCTCGCGAGCGACGAGAGCTCGTTCGCGACCGGGCAGATCTTCAACGTGGACGGCGGCATCACGATCTGAATCACCGACGGACCGGCGCGAGGCCGGTCCCCAACCCTGGAGATGGCGGAATGAAACTCGTACGTTACGGAAAACCCGGCAAGGAGAAGCCCGGTCTGATCGATGCCGACGGCAAGATTCGCGACCTGTCGGGAGTGATCGGCGACATCGGGCCGGCGCAGCTCGCGCCCAACGTGCTGGCGCGGCTCGCGAAGATCAAGCCGGACAAGCTGCCGCTGGTGCGCGGCAAGCCGCGCATGGGCGTGCCGTTCACCGGCGCGTCCAAGTTCGTGGCGATCGGGCTGAACTACTCCGACCACGCGGCCGAGACCGGCAATCCGGTGCCCAAGGAGCCGATCGTCTTCCACAAGACGCTGTCGTGCATGCAGGGGCCCGACGACGACGTGATGCTGCCCAAGGGCTCGGTGAAGACCGACTGGGAGGTCGAGCTCGGCATCGTGATCGGCACCCGCGCGCGCTACGTGACGAAGAAGGACGCGCTGTCGCACGTCGCGGGCTACGTAGTCGTCAACGACGTGTCCGAGCGCGAGTTCCAGATGGAGCGCGGCCCGACCTGGGACAAGGGCAAAGGCTTCGACACCTTCGGACCGGTCGGCCCGTGGCTGGTCACCGCGGACGAGGTCGGCAATCCGCAGAAGCTCGACATGTGGCTCGACGTGAACGGCGAGAAGCGCCAGCGCGGCAACACGAAGACGATGATCTTCGATTGCGCCACGCTGATCTCGTACGTCAGCGCGCTGTTCACGCTGAACCCGGGCGACGTCATCACCACCGGCACGCCGCCGGGAGTGGGCAGCGGCATGAAGCCGCAGCAGTTCCTGAAGCCGGGCGACGTCGTGACGCTCGGCATCCACGGCCTGGGCCAGCAGACGCAGAAGATCGTCAAGTTCAAGCTCTGACCGGTTCGTGCGACTCGGCAGTGCGCTGGTGGCGCTGCCCGGTCGCGCATCGTCGCAGACGCTCAACATTTCTTCACATCCGCGCATACGGGGCTTACATCCGGCGGCTATCGTTCAGTCACGCAGCACATCGGCTGCGATCGATTTTCAGGAGTCGGACATGAACGAAGACAAGCATCTGGACCACTCGGGGGCGCAGCAGGCGCAGGATGCGGCCGCACGGCCTGCCGGCGGCGGTGGACGCCGCCGCTTCTGGGGCCTGGCAGCGGCGGCATCGGCGGTCCTCGTGCTGGCCGCGTGCGCGCAGCAGGGCCCCGGCGGCGAGTCGCGCGGGCCCGGCTGGGGTCACCACCACCGCCACGGCGGCGCCGGGCCGATGGATCCCGAGGCGATGGCGCAACGCATCGACCGTGCGGTCGAATGGGTGCTGTCGGACGTCGGGGCCAGCGCCGAGCAAAAGACCAGGGTCGCCGGGATCGCGAAGCAGGCGTTCGCCGACGTCGCACCGATGCGCGAGCAGCACCGCGCCGCGCGCCGGCAGGGCGTCGATCTGCTCGCCGCGGCGACCATCGACCGCGCGGCGCTCGAGCGCCTGCGCGTGGATCAGATGCAACTGGCCGATCGGGCCTCGCAGCGCATGGTCCGCGCGATGGCCGACATCGCCGAGGTGCTGACCCCCGAGCAGCGCCAAAGCCTGAAGGCGCGGCTCGAGCGCCGCATGGAGCGGCATCGCCGCTAGCCGGTCCGGTCGCGCGGCGCTCCGATGAATCGCATCCTGATGATCGAGGACGACCAGCGGCTCGCGTCGATGGTCCGCTCCTACCTGGCGCAGGCGGGCTTCGTCGTCGGGGTGGCCGAGGATGCGTCGCGCGGCCTGGCCCAGATCGAGCGTTCGCAGTGGGACCTGGTGCTGCTGGACCTGATGCTGCCGGATGCGGATGGTCTCGACGTGTGCCGGCGCATCCGCGCGCTGTGCGGCGTGCCGATCATCATGGTGACGGCGCGCGGCGACACGGCCGATCGCATCGTCGGGCTCGAGATGGGCGCCGACGACTACCTGGCCAAGCCGTTCGAGCCGCGCGAGCTGCTCGCGCGCATCCGCGCCGTGCTGCGCCGGCAGGGCGAGCGCTCCGGCTCGGCACCGTTGCGCTTCGGCCGGCTCGAGATCGACCGCGAGGCGCGGCGCGTGCGCGTCGACGGCGAGGATCGCAGCCTGACCGCGCGCCAGTTCGACCTGCTGCTCGCGCTCGCCGAGCACGCCGGCCGGGTGCTGTCGCGCGACCAGCTGATCGCGCTGGTCGGCGCCGACGGCGGCGATTCACTGGACCGCTCGATCGACGTGCACATCGTGAAGCTGCGCGCGGCGATCGAGGACGATCCGCGTGCGCCGCGCCGGATCCTGACGGTGCGCGGCGCGGGCTACGTGTTCGCGCGCGCGCAGCAATGAGAGTCCGCGCGCGCGGCAACGAGTGCCCGCGCGTGCGGCAACGACGGGCCCGGCGGCGGCGCACGCGAGGCGGCCGGCGTCGGGCCGCCCACGCCAGGCGGCCGGCATGAGGCGACCAACATGAGGCGGCCTGCATGAGGCGCCTGTACCTGCGCATCTACCTGGCGGTGCTGGCGAGCCTGCTCGCGTTCGCGCTGCTGCTCGGACTCGTCTGGTACGTCGCGCAGCGCGGCGTCGAGCGGCCGCAGTGGACCGGGCTGCTGGCGCAGGCCGCCGCCGAACTTCTGCCCGCCGATGCGCCGGTCGCGTCGCTGCAGCAGTCGCTCGAGCGCTGGCATCTGCGCTCGGGCGCCAGTCTCCTGCTCGCCACGCCGGCCGGCGTGCCGCTCGCGTCGGCCGGCGATGCGCTGACGATGCCCGACGACGCCGAACGCACCGGATGGCGACGCGGCCCCGACCGCGTGCCCGTCTTCGTGCTGTCGCTTCCGGACGGGCGCCGGCTGGCGATCGGGCGGCTGCCGATGGCCGAGGTGTTCGGCCGTCCGCCGCGCCCCGGCTTCCTGTCGGTGCTGCTGCTGATCGGCGCTGCGATCGGCGTCGGGGCGTATCCGGTGGTGCGGCGCCTGACCCGCAGGCTCGAGGACCTGCAGGGCGCGGTCGAGCGGTTCGGCAACGGCGAGCTCGGCGCGCGCGCGCCGGTCGAGGGCCGCGACGAGGTGGCGGCACTGGCCGCGCGCTTCAACCGGTCGGCGCAGAGGATCTCGGCGCTGCTCGAGTCGCAGCGCGCCCTGCTCGACGCTCACAAGCGGCTGCTGGCCAATGCGTCGCACGAACTGCGTTCGCCGCTGGCGCGCATCCGCATGGCCGCCGAACTGATCGGTCCGGCCGCGCCCTCGGAGATCCGGGACGAGCTCGCGCGCAACGTCGCCGAGCTCGACCAGCTCGTCGACGAGATCCTGCTGGCCAGCCGCCTCGATGCGGCCGGGGCGCCGCTGCAGCCGTCGACCGAGGGCACGCAGTTGCAGCCGTCAGCCGATTGCATGCGGCCGCAGCCGTCGGCCGACGGCATGCAGCCGCGGCCGTCATCCGACGGCGGGCAGCACGCCGCGGGCGGATTCGCCGCGAACGCGATCGGCCTGCGCGCCGAGCCGGTCGACCTGACCGCGGTCGTCGCCGAGGAGTGCGCGCGCTTTCCGGTCGCCTTCGAGGCGCCGGTGTTCGTCGTCGATGGAGACGCGCGCCTGCTGGCGCGCCTGGTGCGCAACCTGCTCGAGAATGCACGGCGGCATGCCGGCGGTGCGGGCGTCGTGGTGCTTCTGTCCGCGGTCCAGGATCGGCCCGCGGCCCGCCCGGCAGTGCGCCTGGAGGTCTGCGATCGCGGCCCCGGTGTGCCGGAGCAGGAACGCAGCCGCATCTTCGAGCCCTTCCATCGGGCGAGCGGCGCGAGCGAGCAGCAGGGCGGTGTCGGTCTGGGGCTTGCGCTGGTGCGGCAGATCGCGCGCCTGCACGGCGGCGATGCCGTCTGCCTGGAGGGACCCGATGGCGTCGGCAGCTGCTTCCGGGTCGAACTGCCGCTGCCATCCGCAGCCGCCGGTGGCCATCCGGGAGGCGCCGCGGCGAGCGATCCGCCCCCGAGCGGTCGCGGCTAGCGATCCGCCCCCGAGGCGTCGGGGACAGCGGCCTCTGTCCCCGAGGCGTCGCGACTAGCGGCCGCGCGAGCCGGAGCGCCGCTGGGCGCCGCCCGCGCCGGCGCCGTGGCCGGCCGACGGTCCGTGGGCAGGTCCGTGTCCCGCGCCGTGGCTGCGCGCGGGAGCGCCGAAACCGCGGTGCGCTGCGCCCGATCCGGCCGCGCCGGCGGGAGCGCCGCGGCCCGATCCGCCCGGCTTGGCGCCGCCGCCACCCGGACGGTGTCCGCGTCCCGGGCCCGGCCGCACCTTCGGGGTCAGCGATTCGCCGAGGCCGTCGTCGTAGATCTGGCCGCGCTGGCCGCCGGTGGGAATGCGCTCGGGCCTGACCGTCAGGTCGGGTTCGAAGCCCGGGATCGTGGTGCGCGGCAGCTGCCGCTTCAGCAGCTTCTCGATGTCGGCGAGGAAGCGATGCTCGTCCACGCAGACGAGCGAGATCGCCTCGCCGCTGGCTCCGGCCCGGCCGGTGCGGCCGATGCGGTGCACGTAGTCTTCGGGCACGTTGGGCAGCTCGAAGTTCACCACGTGCGGCAGATCGACGATGTCGAGGCCGCGCGCGGCGATGTCGGTCGCGACCAGCACCTGCAGGCTGCCGTCCTTGAACTCGGCCAGCGCGCGGGTGCGGGCGGCCTGGCTCTTGTTGCCGTGGATCGCGAGCGCGCTGATCTTGTCGCGGTTCAGCTGCTCGGCCAGACGGTTGGCGCCGTGCTTGGTGCGCGTGAACACCAGCACCTGGAACCAGTTGTTGTCGGTGATCAGCTTGGACAGCAACGGACGCTTGCTGTGCTTGTCGATCAGGATGACTTTCTGATCGACCGCTTCGGCCGGCGCGTTGCGGCGCGCGACCTCGATCATCGCCGGATGGTCGAGCAGGCCGTCGGCCAGCGTCTTGATCTCGTCGGAGAAGGTCGCCGAGAACAGCAGGTTCTGGCGGCGTTTGGGCAGCAGCGCGAGCACCTTGCGGATGTCGCGGATGAAGCCCATGTCGAGCATGCGGTCCGCTTCGTCGAGCACCAGGATCTCGACCGCCGACAGGTCGACGGTGCGCTGACCGACGTGGTCGAGCAGGCGCCCCGGCGTGGCCACCAGGATGTCGACGCCGTCGCGCAGCCGGCTGATCTGCGGATTGATGTTGACGCCGCCGAACATCGTCATCGACGACAGCTTCACGTAGCGGCCGTAATTGCGCACGCTCTCTTCGACCTGCGCGGCGAGTTCACGCGTCGGCACGAGCACGAGCGCGCGAATCACTTTGCGGCCACCGGCCGGGCGCTGCGCGGCGGAATCCGTCAGGCGCTGCAGCAGCGGGAGGGTGAAGCCGGCGGTCTTGCCGGTGCCGGTCTGGGCGCCGGCGAGCAGGTCTCCGCCGGACAGGACCGCGGGGATCGCCTGCGTCTGGATCGGAGTGGGTTGGGTATAGCCGAGTTCGGTGACGGCGCGGACGAGAGGCTCGGACAATCCGAGCGAAGCAAATGACATACGGTCCCTGAGTGATGATTCAGCGTCGATCCGTCGCGCGGCATTCGGGCCGGGCGACGCCAGTCGAGGGGACGAAGAGAGTTGAGGCGGGGAGGTTGGAGGATCGCGGCGGGGAGACTGGCTTTCGATGCCGCGATGCAGCATTGTACCGCGTGCAGTGTTTTCGTGCCGCTGCGCGCGCTGCCGCCCGTCGGACGGGCGGCGCACGGGCCGCTCGATTGAATCGCGGGAGCCCGGGCGTTCGTCCTCAGGCCGGCGGCCGCCGCGTGCCGACGCAGACCGGGTAGTCGGGCCGGCCGGTGCGCATCCAGGCGACGATGTTCATCGCCGCCTTGCGGCGCAGTTCGACCTCGGACTCGGCCGAGTAGAACGCGGCGTGCGGCGAGAACGTCACGCGCGGGTCGGACAGCAGCGGATGATCCGGCGGCACGGGCTCGGTCGGCAGCACGTCGAGGCCGACGCCTGCCAGCCTTCCTTCCTGCACCACCGCGGTCAGGTCGCCGATGTCGACGATCGCGCCGCGCGCGGTGTTCACCAGGTACGAGCCCGGCTTCATCAGCCGCAGCAGGCGAGCGCCGACCAGGCCCCGCGTTTCGTCGTTCAGCAGGCAGTGGATCGACACCGCATCGGCCTGCGCGAACAATTCGTCGAGCGACACCCGCTCGACGTAGGCGGGGAAATCGCCGTCGATCAGATGCGGGTCGTGGGCGATCACGCGCTTGAACGTGTTGCGCGCGATGTGCGCGAAGCGCTTGCCGATCCGGCCCAGGCCGAGCACGCCGACGGTGAGGCTGGATGCACGCGGGATCCGGCCGACGCTGGTGTAGTGCCACTGCCCGTTGCGGATGTCGCGGTCGTACCGGACGACGCCGCGGATCGCCGCGAGCATCATCGCGAGCGCGTGCGTCGAGACTTCGCCGACGCCGTAATCCGGCGAATTGGCGACCCACACGCCGTGGCGCGCGGCCGCCGTCGTGTCGATCGTGTCGTAGCCGGCACCGATGCGCGAGCACAGGCCGATGCCTGGGCGCGCCGCGAAGACGCGCTCGGCGACCGGCGCGTACTGGATCAGCAGCGCACTGCAGCCGTCGGACTTCGCGATCACCTCGTCCTCGCTGCGGCATTGCGCTTCGACCAGTTCGATCCCGGCGTCGCGGAAGATGCTCCGCTCGAGCGCGACGTCGAGCATGTCGTAGTCGGTGAACAGCACTTTCATGGGAAACTCCTTCGCGAATCCCGGGAATCTATCACTCGCGAAATCGGGCGCGCCGGCCCGGGATGGCGTTGCGGCACGTCCTTCCGACGAGGATTCCCGGCATGAACAGAATCGACCTCACCGGCCGCTGCGCCATCGTGACCGGAGGCGCCTCGGGCATCGGCGCGGCGATCGCGCAGCGCTTCGCCGCGAGCGGCGCGCGGGTCGCCGTGTGGGACCTCGACGGTGCGGCCGCGGGCGGCGTCGCGGCCGGTCTGTCGGGCGATGGCGGCAGTCACCTCGGTGTGGCGGTCGACGTGGTCGACGAAGCGTCGGTTGGCGCGGCGATGGCGGCAACGATCGCTCGGTTCGGTCGCGCCGACATCCTGGTCTGCAGCGCCGGCATTTCCGGGCCGAACCGGACCACCTGGGAATACGACCCCGCGGACTGGCGTCGCGTGATGGACGTCAACGTCAACGGCGTGTTCCTGTGCAACCGGGCGGCGGTGCCGGAGATGCTGAAGAACGACTACGGCCGGATCGTCAACATCGCGTCGATCGCGGGCAAGGACGGCAATCCGAACGCGAGCGCCTACAGCACGTCGAAGGCGGCCGTGATCGGCCTGACCAAGTCGATCGGCAAGGAGACGGCGCGCACCGGCATCCGCGTCAACTGCATCACGCCGGCGGCGGTGCGCACGCCGATCTTCGACCAGATGAGCCAGGAGCACATCGACTTCATGCTGTCGAAGATTCCGATGGGCCGCTTCGGGCTGGTCGAGGAGATCGCCGCGATGGTCGCGTGGCTCGCGTCCGAGGAGTGCTCGTTCTCGACCGGTGCGGTGTTCGACCTCTCCGGCGGGCGGGCGGTGTACTGATCGCGGCCGCGGCGGATCCGCGGCCGGCGCGCGCGTCGCTCGACGTTCAGTCCGAGGGCGCGGGGCCCTGCCCAAGCCTCTCGATCAGCGCGTTCGCAACGCGGCCGGTCAGCAGCCCGCCCGAGCAGAAACGCGACATCAGTTCCGCGTGGCCGCGGTTGATCTCGGTCTGGACGTTCACCGGCTGCCACGCCGGCGACCGCGTCTCGGACCAGCGGCCGTCGATTCCGATCGCCAGCAGCTTGCGCTGCCCCTGGGCGCAGCGGATCGCCTCGTGGCTCACATTGCGCACGCCGCTGCGGCTGGTGACGATCAGCGTGAAGCGGACCAGCCGGCCTTCCTGCAGGATCAGCGAGTCCGGGTCGACGGCAAAGCGGGCGCCGGTGGGTGCCGACACGTAGAACTCGACGCCGGTTCGGGGGCCCGGGTGCGGCGGCAGCGGTATCGACGCGTCGACTTCGAGGGCTGGCGACGGGTCGCCGAACACGCTTTGCGCCGGCACCGGGGCGGTGAAGCCTAAGACCAGACATGCGCAGGTCAGCCCGCGCGCGAAGGCGCCGCGCATCGCCGTGAACGCGATCGTCATTGCGGGTCGGCCGGTTCCGGGTCCACCGCCTCGCCGGCAGGCTGGGCCGGGCGCGGACGCGAACGCTGACGCTGGCGCAGGAAGCGCGACGCATCGTTGGGTGCGAACAGGTGCCGCGACAGTTCGTCGAGCGCCTGCCGGTAGACCTCGCGCTTGAACTCGATCACGGATTCGAGCGGGATCCAGTACTCGTTCCACCGCCAGGCGTCGAACTCGGGATGTTCCGTCGCACGCAGATGGATGTCGGTGTCGCGGCCGAGCATGCGCAGCAGGAACCAGATCTGCTTCTGGCCCCGGTAATGTCCGCGCCATTCGCGTCGCACCCAGTGATCGGGGACGTCGTAACGCAGCCAGTCGCGCGTGCGCCCGATGATGCGAACGTGCTCGGGCTTCAGCCCGACCTCTTCGTGCAATTCCCGCAGCATCGCCTGCTCGGGCGACTCACCGCGCTTGATCCCGCCTTGTGGAAACTGCCATGAATGCTCGCGGATCCGCTTGCCCCAGAAGACCTCGTTCCTGCCATTGACCAGGATGATGCCGACATTGGGGCGGTAGCCGTCTCGGTCCAGCATGGCGACCCCCCTCGATCCTTTAGAATTCGAACGATTATATCGGCGCGCCGTGCGCCGGGACGCCGCTGCGCGCGGCCTGCGAAAGTACGCTCATGAAAGCCTCCCGATTCCACGTCTCGACCCTCAAGGAGGCGCCCGCCGACGCCGAGGTCGCGAGCCACCGGCTGATGACGCGCGCGGGCATGATCCGCAAGCTCGCGGGTGGGATCTACAACTACATGCCGATGGGGCTGCGGGTGATCCGCCGCATCGAGAACATCGTCCGCGAGGAGATGAACCGGGCCGGGGCCGTTGAGCTGCTGATGCCGGTCGTGCAGCCGGCCGAGCTGTGGATGGAATCCGGGCGCTGGGAGCAGTACGGGCCGGAACTGCTGCGGGTCAAGGACCGTCACCAGCGCGACTTCATCATCCAGCCGACCTCCGAGGAGGTGATCACCGACATCGCGCGCCAGGAGATCCGCAGCTACCGGCAGATGCCGAAGAACTTCTATCACATCCAGACCAAGTTCCGCGACGAGCGGCGGCCGCGCTTCGGGGTCATGCGCGGGCGCGAGTTCACGATGAAGGACGCCTATTCGTTCGATCGCGATCGCGAATCGGCGCTGCGCAGCTACCAGGCGATGTTCGATGCGTACGTGCGCATCTTCGACCGGATGGGGCTCACATATCGCGCGGTCGCGGCCGACACCGGGGCGATCGGCGGGTCGGCCAGCCACGAGTTCCAGGTGATCGCCGACACGGGCGAGGACGCGATCGCCTACTGTCCCGACTCCGACTTCGCGGCGAACGTCGAACTCGCCGAAGCGCTGCCGGCGTCGGAGCTGCGCGCCGCGCCGGCGGAGACGATGCGGCCGGTGCCGACGCCCGGCCTGGCGAAATGCGAGCAGGTGGCCGAACTGCTGGGCGTGCCGCTGCAGCGCACGGTCAAGGCCCTGGTGCTGGCGGTCGATCGGCGCGAACCGGTCAAGGACGGCGCGCAGGACGTCGCAGCGCCGCCGCGCATCGTCGTCACCGAGATCTGCCTGCTGCTGGTGCGCGGCGATCACGAGCTCAACGAAGTGAAGGCCGGCAAGCTGCCGGGCCTGAAGGGATTCCGGTTCGCGACCGACTCGGAGATCGTCGAGCATTTCGGCTGCGAGCCCGGCTATCTCGGACCGGTCGGCACCGCCAGGCCGATGCGCGTGATCGCCGACCGCACGGTCGCGAACATGAGCGACTTCGTCTGCGGCGCCAACCGTGTCGACACGCACCTGGCCGGCGTCAACTGGGGGCGCGACCTGCCCGAGCCCGAGATCGCAGACATCCGCAACGTCGTCGAAGGCGACCCGTCGCCCGACGGCAAGGGCCGCCTGGCGATCCAGCGCGGCATCGAGGTCGGCCACGTGTTCTACCTCGGCACCAAGTACTCGTCCGCGCTCGACGCGACCTTCATCGACGCCGACGGCAAGAGCAAGGTCATCGAGATGGGCTGCTACGGCATCGGCGTGACGCGGCTGCTGGGGGCCGCGATCGAGCAGAACCACGACGAGCGCGGCATCATCTGGCCGCGCCCGATCGCGCCCTTCGAGGCGGTGATCTGCCCGCTGGGCATGGCCAAATCGGAGCAGGTGCGCACCGTCGCCGAGAAGCTCTACGCGCAGCTGACGCATGCGGGCGTCGACGTGCTGCTGGACGATCGCGACGAGCGTCCGGGCGTCATGTTCGCCGACTGGGAGCTGATCGGCGTTCCGCTGCGCGTGACCGTCGGCGAGCGGGCGCTCAAGGACGGCAAGGTCGAACTGCTGGTGCGCCGGGGTCTGGCGAGCAGCGCCGTTGCCGTCGACGATGCCGCGGCGGAAGTGGTCCGGCTGCTGGCGGGCTGCTGAGCGTTCGCACCCCGGAAGGATGCCGGCCGTGCGGCGTCGGGCGGGCTGCCCGGCGCCCGCCCTGTGGCGCATTGCTGACGGTAGGCCGTTCGGATCGGCTGGCCGGCAGTCTCGCGGGCCGGGTCAGTGACTAGAATTTGGGCATGTCGAAGCGTTTTGTCTGCCTGGTCGCGCGCCGCTTTGCCGCGATGGCACTGCTGTGCGTCGGGTTCGCCGCCCCCGCCCCCGCGCTCGCGGGTGGCCAGCAGTACGAGCCGATGACCGCTGCCGTGCGATCCGCGCTCGCCGCTTCGGTCGCGATGGGGGCGGAGCAGCCGGCGCCGCGCTTCGCTTCGCTGCACGAGAAGGTCGACTGGCTCGCGGCGATGTCGGCGCGCCTGCCCCGCAAGTGGAAGCCGGAGTTCTCCCAGCGGCTCGAATTCCTGAACATGGTGCGCTACGAAGCCCAGCGCGCCGGCCTCGATCCGCACCTGGTTCTCGGCCTGATCGAGGTCGAGAGCTATTTCCGCCGCTACGCCGTGTCCAGCGCCGGCGCGCGCGGCTACATGCAGGTGATGCCGTTCTGGACCCGCGTGATCGGCGACGGCGATCCGGCGATGCTCTTCGACATGCGCACCAACCTCAGGTACGGGTGCGCGATCCTTCGGCACTACATCGACATCGAGCGTGGCGATCTCTATCGCGCGCTCGGGCGCTACAACGGCAGCCTCGGGCGACCCGAGTACCCGACCGCGGTGCTGCGCGCGTGGCGCAAATGGGAGTACCGCGAATCCGCGCCGCCGACCACCGCGCAGCCGCTCAGGCCTGCGGACGGTGCGCCACGATCGCCAGCGTGATCCGTGACGTGCACACCAGCCGGTCGTCGTCGTCGCGGATGTCGATCTGCCACACGTGAGTGGTCCGGCCGGTGTGCAACGGGCGGCACACGCCGTGCACCCAGCCCGAGCGCGCGCCGCGGATGTGGTTTGCGTTGATTTCGAGGCCGACGGCGTGGAATCCGGGCTCCTGGCACAGCGTCGCGGCAAGGCTTCCCATCGTCTCGGCCAGGACCACCGAGGCGCCGCCATGCAGCAGCCCGGCGGGCTGCAGCGTGCGCTCGTCGACGGGCATCCGGGCCCGCACGAAGTCGTCTCCGACCTCGACGCACTCGATCCCCAGGCGCTCGACGGCCGTATTGCGGTGGATCCGGTTGACGTCTTCGGCGGTCATCGCTCGGCGGAACAGCCGCCGGGGCCGAGTCTCGGAAGCAGGGGCTTGGGTCATGATTTCCCGGTCTCGTGAACACCGCGGAATTCTAGAGGTGAATCCGTGACCGGTCGCCGCGCTTTCAACCGTCTTGCCGTCGCGGCAGCGGGTGTCGCGGCCGCGCCGGCATTCGTGCGGGCCCAGCCGGCAAAGCTCAAGGTCGGAGTTCTTCTGCCGCGCTCGGGCGCGCTGGCCCAGCTCGGACAGTCGTGCCAGCGCGGCATCGACATCGCACCGGCAATCCTGCGCGACCTGTACGGTGTCGATCTCGAGCTGATGAGCGTCGACTTCCAGTCCAGTGCCGAGCAGGCGCGTGTCCTGGCCGCGAAACTGATCGGCGACGGTGCGCATCTGCTCGTGGGGCCGTTCGACAGCGCCGCCGCCGCCGCCATCGCGCAGGTGGCCGAGCAGCGCAGGGTTCCGTTCGTGGTCAACATCGCCGCGGCGCCGCAGATCACGCAGCAGGGCCATCGGTTCACGTTCCGCAACTTCCCGACCTCGGTCGAGCTGATGCGCAACGGTCTGGCGCTGTTGCGCGACCTGTTCATGGCGACGCGGACCGCGCCGCGCACCTGCGTGCTGATGTACGTCGACGACGCCTTCGGCCAGGCGAACAGGCGCGCGATCGAGGCGGTCTTCCCGTCGCTGGACTACCTGCCGTTCAGGATCGTCGACAGCATCGGCTACGACCCTGCGGCGCGCAGCCTGTCGGCCGAGGTCCGCAGGGCCAGGGCGACGGGCGCCGACATCGTGATGCCGGTGTGCCGGCTGAACGACGCGGTCCTGCTGGTGCGCGAAATGGTCAGGCAGCGCTGGTCGCCGCAGGGCCTGCTCAGCCCGGGATCGCCCGGCATGTTCGAGGAGCAGTTCTACCGGACGCTCGGCAAGTACTCCGAGTACTGCGTCTCCAACATCCCCTGGTACGACCCCAACGCGAGGCTGACCGCGGTGGTGGGCAAGGCGTTCGCGCACCGCTTTCCCAACCAGCAGCTGATGTTCAACGCGCTGACCGTCGGGTTCAGCTTCGAGGCGATGATGGTGGCCGCGGAAGCGTTCCGGCGCGCACGCTCCAGCGACGGCCCGACGCTTGCCGCAGCGCTTCGGCAGACCAACATCGGCGAGCGCGTGATGATCGGAGGGCCGATCCGCTTCGACGCGCAGGGCCACAACCCCGGGATCGGTTCGGCCTGCATCCAGAACCGGAATCTGCGGCCGACGGTGGTTCTGCCGTCTTCCGCTGCGGAACTGGCGCCTGTCTTCCCGGCGCCGCACCTCCTGGCCCGGGCGTAGGGGCTTGTCCGGGATTGGCCTCGCATATGAGGGCCCGTCCTGGTTGCCCCGGTGTCGTGCGCGCAGAGCGATCGCGGCCGTCGCGCGCGACAGCGCCGCGAATCCGCCGGACCTAGGGATACAGGCCGCGCACCTCGCGTGCCTCGAGCACCCGCGTGCAGGCCACGACGAAGGTCGCGGTCCGCAGGCTGACGCCGAGCTGCCGCGCGGTGTCCCAGACATGCGCGAAGGCACCGCTGATGATCTTCTCGAGCCGGTCGTTGATCTCCTCTTCGGTCCAGAAGAAGCTCGAGAAGTCCTGCACCCACTCGAAGTACGACACGGTCACGCCGCCCGCGTTGGCGATCACGTCCGGGACCACCAGCACACCCCGGTCGGCCAGGACCTGATCGCCGTGCTGCGTGGTGGGGCCGTTCGCACCCTCGAGGACGAAGCGCGCGTCGATCCGGCGCGCGCGTTCGCCGGTGATCTGGCCTTCGAGCGCCGCCGGGATCAGGATCTCGCACGGTGTCTGCCAGAAGTCTCGCCATCGAGCGCCTGCGCGCCGGGCGCGCCGGCGACGCCGCCGGCCTGCGACACGTGACGCTGCAGCGCTTCGACGTCCAGGCCGGCCTCGCGGTGGACCGAACCGGTGTGGTCCTGAACCGCGACGACGCGGGCGCCGGCCGCGGCGAACAGCTCGGCCGCCACCGAGCCGACATTGCCGAAGCCCTGCACGGCGATGCGCGCGCCGTCCAGTTCGATGCCGAGGCGGCGCGCGGTGTCGCGACCGACCGTGAAGACACCGCGCCCGGTTGCTTTGACCCTGCCCAGCGAGCCACCCAGCGGCATCGGCTTGCCGGTGACGACTCCGGTCGCGGTCGCGCCGATGTTGGCCGAGTACGTGTCCATCATCCACGCCATGATCTGCGCGTTGGTGTTCACGTCCGGCGCGGGAATGTCCTTGCCGGGGCCGATCAGCAGGCCGATCTCGCTGGTGTAGCGGCGGGTCAGGCGCTCGAGCTCCTTGCGCGACAGGCGCGACGGGTCGACCCGGACGCCGCCCTTCGCGCCGCCGAACGGCAGGTTCACCGCCGCGTTCTTGATCGTCATCCACGCCGCCAGCGCCATCACCTCCTCCAGGGTCACGTCCGGGTGGAAGCGCACGCCGCCCTTGCCGGGCCCGCGCGACAGGTTGTGCTGCACCCGATAGCCCTCGAAGTGCGCGACCGTGCCGTCGTCGAGCTCGATCGGCACGTCGACGATGAGCGCGCGCTTGGGGCGGCGCAGCGTGTCGACCCAGCGCGCGAAGCGCCCGAGGTAAGGCTCGACGCGTTCGATCTGCGCGAGGTAGGTTCCCCACGGACTGTCGTCGCGCGGGCACAGATAGGACAACTCGTTCATCGTGTCTTCCGAGAAATCGGCAGGGCGCGCCTTGCTCCCGGCGTCGAGCCGCATGGCGCGCGAACGGCGCTGGGCCGCTACCCCGCTGCGCCGCTACCCCGCTACGCCGCTGCCTCGCTGCGCCGCTGCCTCGCTACGACGCGAGGACCTTGCCCGGGTTCATGATTCCGAGCGGATCGAGCGCCTGTTTCACCGCCGCCATCAGATGGATCTCGAGCGCGCTCTTGTAGCGCGCGTTCTCGCCCACCTTGAGCTGGCCGAGCCCGTGCTCGGCCGAGAACGAGCCGCCGTGCGCCGCGACGGCGTCGTGCACCAGGCGGTTGATGGCGGCCTCGTGCCATTTGAACTGCGCGAACGGCGTGCCGGCGGGCGGCGCGACGTTGTAGTGGAGGTTGCCGTCGCCGAGGTGCCCGAACACGACCATCCGCGCGCCGGGGAAGGCTCGTTCGAGCGCCGCATCGGTCTGCTCGACGAACCGGTCGATCACCGAAATCGGCAGCGAGATGTCGTGCTTGACGTTGTTGCCGTCGCGCGTCTGGGCTTCCGGGATGCGCTCGCGCAGCGCCCAGAAGGCGCTGCGACTGGGCGATCGAAGAGGCCACCGCCGCGTCGGTGATCACGCCGGCGTCGAGCGCTTCGGTCATCAGCTCTTCGAACAGCTGCTGCGCGTGATCCGCGCTCTCGAAGTCGGAGGATTCGAGCAGGACGTAGCGCGGGCTGCTGCCCGCCAGCGGGCGGCGGCTGCCCTCGAACTGGCGCTCGACGATGTCGAGGCAGGTGTCGCTGATCAGTTCGAACGCTGTCAGCGAAGCGGCGAGCCGGTTCTGCGCCAGCTCGAGCAGCCGCAGCGCGCTGCGCACGTCGGGCAGGGCGGCGAAAGCCGTGATCTGTGCGAGCGGCTTCGGGAACAGCTTCATCGTTGCGGCGGTGATCACGCCGAGGCTGCCCTCGGCGCCGATGAACAGCTGCTTCAGGTCGTAGCCGGTGTTGTCCTTGCGCAGTCCGCGCAGGCCGTTCCAGAGTTCGCCGCTCGGGCGTCACCACTTCCAGGCCCAGGCACAGCTCGCGCGTGTTGCCGTAGCGCAGAACCTGCACCCCGCCGGCGTTCGTCGAGAGGTTGCCGCCGATCGTGCACGATCCCTCCGCCGCCAGCGACAGGGGAAACAGCCGGCCCGCGTCGGCGGCGGCGCCGCTGCAGGTTGGCGAGCACGCAGCCCGCCTCGACCGTGATCGTGTTGTTGACCGGGTCGACGTCGCGGATGCGGTTCATCCGCGCGAGCGACAGCACCAGCGCGCGCCCGTCTTCGTACGGCGTGGCGCCGCCGACCAGGCCGGTGTTGCCGCCCTGCGGCACCACCGGCACGCGCTGCGCCGCGCACCAGCGCACGATCGCGGCAACGTCCTGCGCGGTGTCCGGTTGCGCCACGGCGATCGCCGATCCCTTGAAGCGCTTTCGCCAGTCGACGAGAAACGGTTCGATGCCGTCCGGCGGCAGCAGCAGGCGTCCCGAGAAACTGCCGCGCAGAGCGTCGATCTGCCGGGCCGAGACCTCGCCCGTGAACCGAGGAGCGTCGTGGTTCATGTCCTTGCCTTCACGCGGCGGTCGACCGCGGTCTCACAGCCTTCGACCGTCATCGGAGCGGTCACTTCGGATCGCGGAACTTTCCACCTGCCGCGTTCGCCATGTAGGCGACCGCGCGCTCGACTTCGCGATCGCTGAGGCTCTTGTCGCCACCGCGCGCCGGCATGCCGCGGATGCCCTTGATCGCGGTGCGCGTCAGCGCGCGCTGGCCTTCGGCGATCAGCGGCTTCCAGGCCTTCGCATCGCCGAACCTCGGGGCGTTGTGCTCCCCGGTCGCGTGGCAGGCCGCGCAGACCGCGGCGTAGACGTCGGCGCCCGAGCGTGCGGCGGACGCCGGGTTCGCAGGGGTGGTGCCGGCTGCGGACTGCGCCATCGCGGTGCCGCAGGTCAGCAGCAGCGCGGCAGCCGCAGCGGCGACGAATGGCGCGCGACGCTGGCGCGAAGGCTCGGCACTGCGCGGACGGGTCATCGATTTCCCTCGTGTTCAGCGCATGCCCGGAAGCATGCCTTTCATGCCGCGCAGCATCTTCGCCATCCCGCCCTTCTGCATCTTCTTGATCATCGCCTGCATCTGCTCGAACTGGGACAGCAGGCGGTTGACGTCCTGGACCTGGACGCCCGAGCCCGCGGCGATGCGGCGCTTGCGGCTCGCCTTGATGAGGTCGGGCTTGGCGCGTTCGCCGGGTGTCATCGACTGGATGATGCCCTGCATGCGCCTCATGTCCTTCTCGGCCCGGGTCATGTCCGCCTGTCCGGCGGCGGCCTGGAACTGCGCTGGCAGTTTGTCGAGCATCGACGACAGCCCGCCCATCTTGTTCATCTGCGCCAGCTGCGCCGCGAAGTCGTTGAGGTCGAAGCGGTTGCCGGCCTTGAGCTTGTCGGCGAGTTCCTTGGCGGCATGCTGGTCGACGGCCTTGTGCGCCTCTTCGACGAGCGACACGATGTCGCCCATGCCGAGGATCCGGTTGGCCATCCGCTCCGGGTGGAAGCTTTCGAGGCCGGTGAGCTTCTCGCCGACACCCACGAACTTGATCGGCTTGCCGGTGACCGCCTTCACCGACAGCGCCGCGCCGCCGCGCGAATCGCCGTCCAGCTTGGTCAGCACCACACCGGTCAGCGGCAGCGTCTCGTTGAAGACCTTGGCGGTGTTGATCGCATCCTGCCCCTGCATCGCGTCGACGACGAACAGCGTCTCGATCGGCGAGAGCTGGCCGTGCAGCGCCTTGATCTCGGCCATCATCTGCTCGTCGATCGCCAGCCGCCCGGCGGTGTCGACGAGCAGCACGTCGTGGTAATGCGTGCGCGCCCAGGTGACCGCCGCGCGCGCGATGTCCTCGGGCTTCTGGTCGGCGGTCGACGGGAAGAAATCGGCGCCCGCCTGCTCGGTCACCGCGCGCAGCTGTTCGATCGCGGCCGGCCGGTACACGTCGCACGAGACCGTCAGCACCTTCTTCTTGCGGTTCTCGCGCAGCCACTTGGCGAGCTTGCCGACCGTCGTCGTCTTGCCCGCGCCCTGCAGACCGGCCATCAGGATGATCGCCGGCGGCTGCGTCGCGAAGCTGAGCTCGGCCGTCTGGCCGCCCATCAGGTCGGCGAGTTCGCGATGGACGATGCCCACCAGTGCCTGACCCGGTGTCAGGCTCTGCAGCACCTCCTGGCCGAGCGCGCGCTCCCTGATCCGTGCGACGAAGTCGCGCACCACCGGCAGCGCGACGTCGGCCTCGAGCAGCGCGATGCGGATCTCGCGCAGCATTTCCTGCGTGTTCGATTCCGTCAGGCGCGCTTCGCCCTTGATCGTCTTGACGACGCGGGCCAGGCGCTGGGAGAGATTCTCGAGCATGGGCTTGGGTTAAACTGGATTGGTGCCGATTCTACTGGTTATCGCCTCCCTTCTCGCGGTGCTGCTCTACCTCGTCGCGTGGGTGGTGGTGGCACGCGCGCCGGCCGGCGACGGGGACTCCGTCCAGGGCACCGGGACGGTGCGCTTCGACACGGGCTCGTGGTTGACGCTCGCCGGTATCGGCGCCCACGTCCTTGCCCTCTACCTGTCGACGACCGCGGCGAATGGCTTGCGCTTCGGGTTCGCACCGGCGCTGTCGGGCACCTTCCTCGTCGGCGTGGCGCTGCTGTGGCTCGAGGGCCTGTCGGCGCGCGTCGAGGCTCTGCGGGCGGTGGTTCTGCCGGTGGCGGCCCTGACCTGCCTGCTGCCGCTCGTCTTCCCCGGCGTGGAGATGCCCGCCGACGACATGCGTCCGCTGTTGTTGCCGCACCTGTTCGTCGGCACGCTCGCCTACGGGGTGCTGATGCTGTCGGCGCTGCACGCGGCGCTGATGACGGCCGCCGAGCGCTCGCTGCACGGCCGCCAGTTCACCGGCTTCTCGCCGTTCGCCCGCTGGATCGAGCGGCTGCCGCCGCTGATGGTGCTCGAGCGCATCCTGTTCCGGTTCATCGCGATCGGCTTCGTGCTGCTGCTGCTGACGGCGTTGAGCGGCGTGCTGTTCTCCGAGCAGGTGTTCGGGCGGCCTTTCCGCTTCGATCACAAGACGCTGTTCTCGCTGATCGCGCTCGGCATGTTCGGCACGCTGCTGTTCGGGCGTTCGCGCTGGGGCTGGCGCGGCCGCACCGCGCTGCGCCTCACGGTGGCCGGGTTCGTCGTGCTGCTGCTCGCGTACGTCGGCAGCCGCTTCGTGCTCGAAGTGGTCCTCGGCCGGGGCTGAGCGACGACGATGGGCAAGCTGCTGTCGTGGGTGGCGCTCGCTGCGCTCGTGTATCTCGCCTACCGGGTGCTGCTGGTGTCGAAACGCCGCGCCGAGCGCGCGCGCGATGCCGCAGAGCGCATGCGCGATGCGCCCGAGCGGGAGCGCAATGGCGAGCCGGGCCGAGGACGCGACGGCGTTGCCGATCCGGCCGGCGAGCGCATGGTCGCGTGCGCCCATTGCGGCGTGTACCTGCCCGCTTCGGAAGCCCTCGAGGCCGCGGGGCGCAGCTTTTGCAGCGCCGCGCATCGGGATGCCGGACCCCGCTAGTGGCCGTGCCTCCGGCCCATCGGCGCCGGGGCGCGCGCCGACGCGACGCGGCGGCGATCGCGACGGTCCTCGCCACGACGAGGATCCGCGGCCGAATTCCTCCTACTGGGTCTCGTTGCGCTACTTCGCGATCAGCCGGGTGCTGCTGGCGGCGCTGCGCTGTTGTTCGCGCTGCTCGGCGAGCCTTCGCGCGTCGCCGGACCTGGATTCGATGCCGGACTGTTCGTCGCGGCAGCGGCCGCCTATGTGACGCTGTCCGTGGTGCTGCTTGCCGTCGTCGGCGCGATGCGGCGATGGTTCCGCTGGCAGCTGCTGAGCTCGATCGCAACCGACCTGATCCTGCTCACCGTGCTGATGCATGCAGCGGGCGGCACCCGCAGCGGGGTCGGCGTGCTGATGGTCGCCGCCGTCGCCGGCGCTGCGGTCCTGTCCAGCCCCCGGGTCGCCGCGTCCTTCGCGGCGATGGCGACCCTTCTGCTGCTCGGCGACGCGGTGTTCGAGGTGCTCGACGCGGATGGCACGGGCGACAGCGGCGGTGGCGTCGCCGTCGCGGGTCTGATCGGTGCCGCGTGCTTCGCCACTGCCGCGCTGATCAGCAGGCTCGCCTCTCGCCTTGCCGTGCAGGAGGATCTCGCGGCCCGGCGCGGCGAGGACCTCGATCGCCAGCTGGCGATCACCGGGCTGGTGATCGCGCAGCTGCCGCAGGGGGTGGTGGTGGTCGACCAGTCCGGCGAGGTGCGCTCGATGAACCGTTCGGCCCAGTCGCTGCTGGGGACGTCGGGGCCGTGGCCGTGGCTGAGGGACCTGGTGGCGACCCGTCCTGTCGTCGAAGGTTCCGAGTGGGAGACCGACGCCGATCTCGCCGCATTCGAGCCGTCGCTCGCGGGCGGCTCGCGCCGGATCAGGATCCGGGTCACGCGGCCGGCAGGCATCCATCACACGCATGCGGTGCTGCTGCTCGAGGACCGGCAACAGCTCGAGGAGCGCGCGCAGCAGCTCAAGCTCGCGTCGATGGGGCGGCTGTCGGCGTCGATCGCCCACGAGATCCGCAATCCGCTGGCGGCGATCCGGCACGCCAACGGGCTTCTCGCCGAACAGCTCGCAGCCCCGTCGCAGCAACGGCTGGCGCGAATCGTCGAGGACAATTCGGTGCGCATCGACCGCATCGTCGAGGACGTGCTGTCGATCGCCCGGCGCGAGCGCCCCGTGCTCGAGCCGATCGACGCGGGCAGCTTCCTGTCCGCGCTGCTGCCGGATTTCGTCGCGTCGACCGGCGCGAGGGCGGGGCGGATCGCGCTTGCGGTGCGCTGCGCCGATCCGATTCTGTTCGATCCGCACCAGTTGCGCCAGGTGGTGGTGAACCTCCTGACGAACGCGCTGCGCTACGCGTCGGACGGTGATGCCGCGGTGCTGATCGAATGGCGTCGCGGGGGTGGTGATCGACTAGCAATTCCGGGTCTTGGACGATGGGCCCGGACTGCCACCCGAAATGCTCGAGCACGTATTCGAACCCTTCTTCACGACCGAGGCACGCGGCACCGGTCTGGGGCTGTTCCTGGCGCGCGAGTTCTGCACCGCGAACCGGGCGCTGCTGCGCTTCGAGACGCCGCTCGACGCGGCGGGCTATCGCAGCGCCTTCGTGATCGTTCCCCACGAGGCTGGCGCGCCGTGACGGCGGACGCCGCTGCCCGGGCCGCGCCGCGCACCGCGCAGCGCGCGCCCCGCATCCTCGTCGTCGACGACGAGGCCGATCTGCGCGAACTGCTCGAGCTCACCCTCGTCGGCATGGGCTTCGACGTCGACTGCGCGCCCGATCTCGCCGAGGCGCGCCGCCTGCTCGGCGTTCGCAGCGGCTTCGCGATGGTGCTCACGGACATGCGCCTGCCCGATGGTTCGGGACTCGATCTGGTCGCCGCGATCTCGAAGAACTTCCCCAGCACTCCGGTGGCGGTGGTCACCGCCTACGGCAGCGCGGAGAACGCCGTTGCCGCGCTGAAGGCGGGCGCGTTCGACTACCTGGCCAAACCGGTCGCGCTCGATGCCCTGCGCAACCTGGTGCGCGCCGCGATCCCGGCGCCCGCGTCCGGCGCCGCGCCGGCGCCGTCCGGATGCCGGTCAGGCGACCGATCTCGCGCGCGACCTGCTCGGCGAGTCCGAAGCGATGGCCGAGGTGCGTGCCTCGATCGCGCGGCTCGCGCGCAGCATGGCGCCGGTCTCGATCAGCGGCGAGTCCGGATCCGGCAAGGAGCTCGCGGCACGCCTGCTGCATCGCGCCGGCACGCGCGCGGCCGAGCCCTTCGTCGCGGTCAACTGCGGCGCGATCCCCGATTCGCTGATGGAAGCCGAGTTCTTCGGGTACCGGAAGGGCGCGTTCACCGGCGCCGAACAGGATCGCGACGGATTCTTCCAGGCAGCGAGCGGAGGCACGCTGTTCCTGGACGAGGTCGCCGACCTGCCGCTGCCGATGCAGGTCAAGCTGTTGCGGGCCATCCAGGAGAAACGGGTGCGCAAGGTCGGCGCCACCGCCGAAGAGCCGGTCGACGTGCGCATCATCAGCGCGACGCACCAGGACCTCGCCCAGTGCGTTGCTGCGGGGCGGTTCCGGCAGGACCTGTACTACCGTCTGAACGTGATCGAACTGAAGATGCCGCCGCTTCGGGATCGCCGGGCCGACATCCCGATGCTGGCCGAGGCGATCCTCGCCAAGCTCGCGCGGCGGGCGGGCCTGCCACAGCCGCCGCGTCTGGCCTCGGTCTCGCTGATGTACCTGAAGTCGTACGCCTTCCCCGGCAACGTCCGCGAGCTGGAGAACGTGCTCGAGCGCGCGCTGGCGTTTTCGAACGGCGAGGTGATCAACGTCGAGGACCTCGGGCTGCGTCCGACCGTCGCCGATGCCACCGAGAACGAGCGCGCCGCGCCGGGCGAGCGCGATGCGGTTTCGATCGAGGCCGCGCCTGCGCCCGGCGCCGCCCGTCCGGTGCGCGTCGACGAGGACGGCATCCCCGACTCGCTGCCCGACTACCTCGACGAGCTCGAGCGCAACGCGATCCAGCGCGCTCTCGAAAAGACGCGCTACAACCGGACTGCCGCAGCGCGGCTGCTCGGCATCACGTTCCGCGCGCTGCGCTACCGGATGCAGCGCCTGGGCCTCAATTGACCGGCGTGCGCCGCGGTCTGCGCTGGTCGGATCGCCGCGGCCGGCCGGGTCGACGGTGCGCGCTGGATCTCGTCGCCAAACCACGACGCACGCCCGCCGGGCCAGGTCGTCGACCTGCTGCTGATCCACGCGATCAGCCTGCCGCCGGGTCGCTTCAGCGGCGCCGCGATCGAGGCGCTGTTCACCAACCGGCTCGATCACGGCGCCGATCCGTATTTCGAACAGCTGCGCGATCTGCGGGTGTCGGCGCATTTCCTGATCCGGCGCCGCGGCGAGCTGCTGCAGTTCGTCGCCACCGACGACCGCGCGTGGCATGCCGGCGTTTCCCGATTCCGCGGTCGCGAGCGGTGCAACGATTTTTCGATCGGCATCGAGCTCGAGGGCACGACGCAGCATCTCTTCACCCAAGCCCAGTACCGACGGCTGGCCGCGCTCACCGTTCTGCTGAGCGCGCGTCATCCGCTGCGCTGGGTCGCCGGTCACAGCGACGTGGCGCCGGGCCGCAAGTGCGATCCGGGTCCGCTGTTCGACTGGGATCGCTATCTCGCCGCACTGCGCGCAGCTGGCGTGGTGCGGGGCGGGCGCGTCGAGGCCTCGCAACACATTTGACGCCCCGGATCACGGCGGGTTGCGGCATTTCACGAAGAACACCGCGCGATGGCGCGCCGGATCTCGATGTGCGACCGCACGTCGAGCAGGCTCGCGCGTGCGCGGCCGGTGGCCCCCGAGCTGTCGTCTGCACGGCCCTCGAACAGTCGTCGCACGGACGCCGCGCTGCTTGCGCGCGCCGCGAGACGGCCACTACAATTAGTGCCAGCGGCGGTACCCGGACACAATATGTAGTGGTTCCGGTCGACTCGATCCGATGCCCTCCCGGCGTCGGCGCCACGCGATCGGAAGCTGCACGGCGACACCCTCGGTGGGTCGCGATCGTGATGCCCGGTCCGCCGCTCGTTCGTTTTTTCTATTCAAAATTCCGGTGGAGAAACTACATGCAACGGGTTGGTGAGACGCCCCAGTCGGCGACATATTCGCCGGCGGCTCAATGGCCGCGCTCCGAGTCGGATGACTCGTCCCGGCACTCTGCGGGCACGCTCGCCGACTTCAAGGTCATCCGCCGCAACGGTGCGGTGGTCGGCTTCGAGCCGGGCAAGATCTCGATCGCGATGACCAAGGCATTCCTCGCGGTCAACGGCGGGCAGGGCGCTGCGTCGGCGCGGGTGCGCGAGCTGGTCGAGCGTCTGACCGGCGATGGTCGTCGCGCGGGCTGATGCGCAACAAGCCGGCGGGCGGCACCTTCCACATCGAGGACATCCAGGACCAGGTCGAACTCGCGCTGATGCGTTCCGGCGAGCACGAGGTCGCGCGCGCCTACGTGCTCTACCGGGAGAAGCGCGCGCAGGAGCGCGCGGCCCGGCAGCGTGCAGACGCAGCAGGCCCAGCCGGCGACTGCACGTCGTCGACGGCGGCGTTCGGCGCCCGCTCGATCTCGCGGCACTGCGCGCGCTGGTGGAGTCGGCCTGCGAAGGTCTCGGCGAAGGCGTCGGCGTCGACGCCGGTGCTCGGCGAGACCGTCAAGAATCTCTACGACGGTGTGCCGCTCGACGAGGTCTACAAGTCCGCGATCCTGTCGGCGCGCGCGCTGATCGAGAAGGACCCGGCCTACAGCCAGGTGACGGCGCGGCTGCTGCTGCACACGATGCGGCGCGAGGTCCTGGGCGAGGAAGTGCTCGCAGCAGCAGATGTAGGCGCGCTACGCGCGAGTACTTCCCGCAGCTGATTCGCCGCGGGGTCGAGGCCGGCCTGCTCGATCGACGCGCTGCTGCAGTTCGACCTGCCGCGGCTGGCGCGGCGCGCTGTCCGCCGAGCGCGACCTGCAGTTCGGCTACCTCGGCCTGCAGACGCTCTACGACCGCTACTTCCTGCACGTCGACGAGCGCCGCATCGAGCTGCCGCAGGCCTTCTTCATGCGCGTCGCGATGGGCCTGGCCCTGAACGAGATCGACCGCGAGGCGCGCGCGATCGAGTTCTACGACCTGCTGTCGAGCTTCGACTTCATGAGCTCGACGCCGACGCTGTTCAACTCCGGCACGCAGCGCTCGCAGCTCTCGTCGTGCTACCTGACGACCGTGTCGGACGATCTCGACGGCATCTACGAGGCGATCAAGGAGAATGCGCTGCTCGCCAAGTACGCCGGCGGCCTGGGCAACGACTGGACCCCGGTGCGCGCGCTCGGCAGCCACATCAAGGGCACCAACGGCAAGAGCCAGGGCGTCGTGCCGTTCCTGAAGGTCGTCAACGACACCGCGGTCGCCGTCAACCAGGGCGGCAAGCGCAAGGGCGCGGTCTGCGCCTACCTCGAGACCTGGCACCTCGACATCGAGGAGTTCCTCGAGCTGCGCAAGAACACCGGCGACGATCGGCGTCGCACCCACGACATGAACACGGCCAACTGGATTCCGGACCTGTTCATGAAGCGGGTGATGGAGAACGCGCGAGTGGACGCTGTTCTCGCCCGTCCGACGTGCCCGGATCTGCACGACCAGTTCGGCCGGGCCTTCGAGCAGGCCTACGTGCGCTACGAGCAGCAAGGCCGCCAGCCGGCGAGCTGAAGCTGTTCCGCAAGGTGTCCGCGCTAGCGCCCTGTGGCGCAAGATGCTGTCGATGCTGTTCGAGACCGGGCATCCCTGGATCACGTTCAAGGATCCGTGCAACCTCCGTTCGCCGCAGCAGCACGTCGGCGTCGTGCACAGCTCGAACCTGTGCACCGAGATCACGCTGAACACCAGCGAGTCCGAGATCGCGGTCTGCAACCTCGGTTCGGTCAATCTCGTCGCCCACATGACGCGAGTGGCGCCCGGACGGGTCGATGGCGCTACGACTGATCACGACAAGCTCAAGCGGACGATCACGCACCGCGATGCGCATGCTCGACAACGTCATCGACATCAACTACTACGCGGTCGGCAAGGCGCGCAACTCGCAACCTGAGGCATCGTCCGGTCGGTCTCGGCATCATGGGCTTCCAGGACTGCCTGCACCTGATGCGCATGCCGCTACGCGAGCGAGGAGGCGGTCGAATTCGCCGACCGCTCGATGGAGGCGGTCTGCTACTACGCGTACTGGGCGTCGACCGAACTGGCCGAGGAGCGCGGGCCGCTACGCGAGCTTCCGCGGCTCGCTGTGGGACCGGGGCATCCTGCCGCAGGACACGCTCGACCTGCTGGCCGAGCAGCGCGGGGCGGCTACGTCGATGTCGATCCGCAGTCGCAGACGCTGGACTGGGATGCGCTGCGTGCAGCGGATCGGCAGTCACGGCATGCGCAACTCCAACTGTGTCGCGATCGCGCCGACCGCGACGATCTCGAACATCATCGGCGTGTCGGCGTGCATCGAGCCGACCTACCAGAACCTCTACGTGAAGTCGAACCTCTCGGGCGAATTCACGGTCGTCAACGATTACCTGGTGCGTGACCTGAAGCGGCTCGGTCTCTGGGACGAGGTGATGATCGCCGATCTGAAGTATCTTCGACGGCAGCGCTCGCGCAGCATCGATCGCATTCCGATCCGACCTGCGCGAAGCTCTATGCCACCGCATTCGAGATCGACCGCGATCTGGCTGGTCGAGTGCGCAGCGCGGCGCCAGAAGTGGATCGATCAGGCGCAGTCGCTGAACATCTACATGGCAGGCGCCTCGGGCAAGAGGCTGCACGACACCTACATGCTCGCGTGGCTGCGCGGACTCAAGACCACCTACTACCTGCGCACGATCGGCGCGACGCATGCCGAGAAGTCGACCAGTGATCGTGTCGGTCAACTCAACGCGGTGTCCGAGCAACGCCGTCGTGCGGCAGGATTTTCCTACCGCGCGCAGGAGTCGGCGATCGACGTCATCGGCATGCCAGTAGTCGACGCCTTCAGTGAGTCGGGTGAATGAAGACGACGCAGAAGTGAAGGCATGTCTCATCGATGATCCGGTTTGCAGCGTGTCAGTGAAGCACCGATCGAGTCAAGTTGGTGTTTCCAAAACCCATTGCAACTGCAATATCGCTGACGTATGATTCGGCCTGTGAATAACAGTCGAATCTTGCGTTAGCACAAGCAGTTAGATGAACTACCTAACTCTTTCAAGCTAAAGCGAGACATTAGATGCTTTCCTGGGACGACCCTGTTCCTTCCGTGTCGACCGGCTTGCGCAACGCAGGTCCAATCGGCGCCGCGATCTCCAGCAGCATCGCGCGCGACTCACTCGGCGACTCCGCCCCATTCGTCATTCCGCACATCGCAGCGTCGACTCCCGACGCCGATGACGACTCGCGTGCCACTCGCACGCATCTTCGGCGATCGATCGGAGGGTTCGCGTCGAAGACAAGCGCATCATCAACGGGGCGTCGGACGTGAATCAGCTCGTGCCCTTCAAGTATCGATGGGCATGGGACAAGTACCTCGCGGCCTGTGCCAATCACTGGATGCCGCAGGAAGTCAACATGAGCCGCGACATCGCGCTCTGGCGCAGTGCCGACGGCCTGAGTGACGACGAACGACGTCTCGTGAAGCGCAACCTGGGTTTCTTCGTGACGGCGGATTCGCTGGCTGCGAACAATATCGTGCTCGGGCACCTACCGGCACATCACCGCGCCCGAGTGTCGGCAGTTTCTGCTGCGCCAGGCGTTCGAGGAGGCGATTCACACGCATGCATACCAGTACATCATCGAGATCGCTCGGACTCGACGAAGGCGAGATCTTCAACGCTTACCACGAGGTCAAGTCGATACGGGACAAGGACGAGTTCCTGATTCCGTTCATCGATACCCTGACCGATCCTCATTTCAAGACCGGAACCCAGGACGCAGATCAGGCAGCTGCTGCGTTCGCTGATCGTCTTTGCCTGCCTCATGGAAGGCCTGTTCTTCTATGTGGGTTTCGTCCAGATTCTCGCGCTCGGCCGACAGAACAAGATGACGGGCGCTGCCGAGCAGTACCAGTACATCCTGCGCGACGAGTCGATGCACTGCAATTTCGGCATCGACCTGATCAACCAGATCAAGCTTGAGAACCCGTCACTGTGGACGCCGTCTTTCCGCGAAGAGATCAAGGGGCTGTTCGAGCAGGCGGTCGAACTGGAATATGCGTACGCGGAAGACACGATGCCTCGCGGCGTCCTCGGCCTCAATGCTTCCATGTTCAAGGGGTACCTGCGCTTCATCGCGAATCGGCGAGCGCAGCAGATCGGGATCGATCCCCTCTATCCGAATGAAGAGAATCCGTTCCCTTGGATGAGCGAAATGATCGACCTGAAGAAGGAGCGCAACTTCTTCGAGACACGGGTCATCGAGTACCAGACGGGTGGAGCGCTTGCGTGGGATTGAGAGGCCGTGTTCGCATGATGGTGGTTTCGCTGCAACACGACAGTTGCCGTTCGTCTGCCGGCAGCCGACCTTCGATCCTCCGATCCGTCAGTGAAAGCTGTCCGCCGGTCAGACTGCGAGTCATGAAAGCCATCCATGTGCACTGCGGCCCGATGTGGCCCGGCACCACCGAATTCATTAGCGTAGGCAACCGAAGCAAAGCAAGGAGTCTGCGCCGATGAATAGCTCGTACCACGCGTCTTCGCCGTCGGCCCTGCCGTCGGCAATGACGGGTTCGGCACGGGTTTCCTTTATCCATCGTTCAGTTCAAGGAGAACTCTAATGGCAATCGCCAACAAGTCGTCGGTCAAGAAGCCGGTCACCAAGAAAGCTGCAGTCGCCAAGAAGCCGGTCGCGAAGAAAGTCGCGGCGAAGAAGCCCGCTGCGAAGAAGGCCACTGTGAAGAAGGCCGCCAAGCCGGTCGCGAAGAAGGCGGCGGCGAAGAAGCCCGCGGCGAAGAAGGCGAGCCGCGAAGAAGGCGGCGGCGAAGAAGCCTGCGGCCAAGAAAGCCGGCCGCCAAGAAAGCGGCGGCGAAGAAGCCGGCTGCGAAAAAAGCGGCAGCGAAGAAGCCCGCCGCCAAGAAGGCCGCCGCGAAGAAGCCTGCGAAGAAGGCCGCTGCGAAGAAGCCTGCGCCAAGAAAGCCGCTCCAAGAAGCCTGCGAAGAAAGCGGCGAAAAAGCCCGCCGCCGCGAAGCCTGCAACAGCGGCGGCGCCTGCCGCAGCAAGCCGATGAATCCGGCCGCTGCGTGGCCGTTCCCGACCGGGAATCGCCCTTAAGGTTGACCGGGATGCCGTCAAGATTCGATCGGGCGGCATTGCCGGTGCAGATGGCCCGCGCCGGCGCGCCTGGGGCGCGATTTTTTTGCGCCTCCGCGCTCTTCCGGTGGCGAGTCGGCTCCGCCCGGGGCGTCAACCCCGTTTCCCAGAGACGCATCTCCGAACGCAGAATGTTCCGCGCTCTCTGGATGCTTATCGAGACCGTCGGCAGTCTGCTGGCGAGTGCCTGCGTGCTGCGCGCCTAGCATGGCGGGTGCACCTGACGCCGAACAACCCGCTTTTTCAGTTCATCCATGCACTGACCGACTGGCTCGTCAAGCCGCTGTCGAAGCTGGTCGCGCCGAGCCGAACGAACTGGCCGGCCCTGATCGCTGGCGTGCTCGTCGCCGTGCTCGTGACCGTCGCCTTCTTCCTGCTCAGTGGCCACACGCCCGAGTTCGGTCCCGTGCTGTTGCGGTCATGATCTATCTGGTGCGAATGGTCCCTCTACCTGCTGATGGGCATCCTCATCCTGATGGCGATCATCTCGCTGATCAACCCGTATGCGCCCCTTGCGCCGGCGTTCAACCAGTTGGCCGACCCGATTCTCGCGCCGATCCGCAAGTCATGCCACTGGTCGGCAACGTCGACCTGTCGCCACTTCATCGCGGTCCCAGCTCCTGATCCTGGTACGACTCGCCGTCGTCCGCTGAGCGCCAGTCCCTGGCGCGGCAGCGTCGATGCGCCGATGCCCGTTTGCCGACGAGCGGCCTCCTTGAAAGCGGTGACGGAATGGCGGCTGCGTTCCGGTCGAGCCGCTCAGAGTGGCTCGCCGTAGGTCTTCTCGAAACGTTCCGCGATGTCCTCGCGTTCGGGAACATGGTTCTGCGGGCCTTGGGATTCGATCTTGATCGCGCCCATCACGCTGCCCAGTCGCGCCGATTTGAGCCATTCCCAGCCGTTGGAAAGGCCGTAGAGCAGACCGCCACGGTACGCATCACCGCAGCCGGTCGGGTCGACCGCTTTCGAGATCGGCGCGCTTGCGATGTAGATGGTGCCGGCCGCCTTCATGAAGGTCGGAGCCTTCGGCTCCGCGGGTGATGATCAGCACGCCGGCGGCGGTCGCGAGCTGACCTGCGCTCCAGCCGGTTTTCTCGAGGAGCATCGTGTGTTCGTAATCGTTCACCGCGACTGCAGTTGCCATGACGAGCTGCTTGCGAATTCCTCGCCGTCGAACATCGGCAGGCCCTGGCCGGGATCGAAGAGATGGCCACGCCGAGCGTCGTGAACTGGCGCGCATGCTCGATCATCGCTTCCTTGCCGTTTGGCGCGACGATGCCGACGGCAGCGAGCTTGCGCGAGCGCCGAGACGCGAGCGGCGTGCGATTCATCGCGCCGGGGTGGAAGGCCGTGATCTGATTGTCGGACAGGTCGGTCGTGATGAAGCCCTGCGGCGTGTAGCAGTCTCCAGCTGCGTCACGTGGCGACGATCGATGCCGAAGTCGTCGAGCTGCGTCAGGTAGACGACGGCGTCCGCCCGACCGTCGCGAGGATCACGGGATTGCCGCCGAGCGCCCGCAGGTTGTAGGCGATGTTCGCGGCGCATCCGCCGATCTCGCGCTTCAGGCTGGGCGTCAGGAAGGCCACGTTCAGCATGTGGACGCTGTCCGGAAGGATGTGATCCTTGAACTGCCCTTCGAACACCATGATGGTGTCGTAGGCGACCGAACCGCTGATCAGTACCCGGCGTGACATGTGATCTCCGTCGAAGGCCCGCTCGGGCTCAGGGATAGAACAGACTGACCGTGTAGCCGGTCGCCTCCACGCCGCGCGCGCGCAGTGCGACGCGCACCGCCAGCTCGGCGTTCGGGCCGATGCCGGCTTCGCCGCCGCGGCCGGCCGGCGCGAGATACTCGGCGGGCGTCAGCACCTTGCGGATCGCCAGCGCGCCGCCCGCATCGATCAGCGACAGCTCCATCGCGGGCCAGCGCACCATGTGCCGTGACTGGTTGCGCAGCAGCGCGTTCATCGTCAGCAGGTCCGGCCCGTCGCCCGGCCGCAGTTCGAACGCCTCGATCGTCAGGGCATCGAGGTCGCGAGGCGGTCCGATGGTCAGGCCCAGGGGCTCGACGACCATGGCCAACGGGCCGCGCAGCTGGGGAAACCAGGACGCAAGCTGGTCGCGGGCGGCGATCGCCGACTGGAGCACTGCGGCGAGCGCCAGCAACAGCGCCAGCAGGACGGTGAGCACGCTGGTGCGCGAGTCGAATCCGCGCGGCCGCCGGTCGCTGGCAAAGAAATCGATCGCATCCTCGCCGCGGGCGCCGGCGGCGCCTCCGGCGTCTTCGGCACGCGCAGGGCGCGCGCCTGCGATGGCGCCGAAGGTCTCGGCGCCTGGCGCGGCGTCGGCCGAAGCCGGCATTGCCGCAACGTCGCCGGCGTCGCTGCGGTCGGACGTCGCGGGAGCATCGGGCAGGGCGGGCCCCTCAGGAGGGCCGAACGCATCGGACGCATCTGTCGTGTCGGCCGTCTCGGCCGTCTCGGTCGTGTCTGTCGTGTCTGTCGTGTCTGTCGTGTCTGTCGTGTCTGTCGTGTGGGTCGTGTCGGCCGTGTCGGTCGTTTCCGGCTCGCCGGCACCCTCGCCCTGATCCCAGCGGCGGGTGTCGATGGCGCCGCGTTCCAAGTCGCCGGACGCGTCGACGGCATCGTGCGCCGGGGACTCCGCCTCCGGTTCGCGCTCGGCCGTGGGGCGCGGCCATGCCTGCGCATCCTCGTGGCTCGAAGCTGCGGGTTCCAGACGGGAAGGACGCCATTCGAGCGGTTCCGCACCGGGTTCGGCCGACCAGGTTGCGACCGCGCCGGACGCCTGCGGGAACGCGTCGGGCGCGCCTGTCGTCGTCGCGGGTTCGTCTTCCCCTGGGGAAGGGGGCTGCACCAGCGGCAAGAGTGCCGGCAACGGTGAAGCCGTGGCGTCACCGATTGCGGGGCCCGCGTGTCTGTCGCTCTCGCCGGCCCCCTCGCCGTGCCTCGAGGCGGCGCCCGCACCGTCACCACCGTCGGCCGGTCCGGTGCTGGCGCCGGCTGCGGACGGGCGTGCGGCCTGGAGGCCGGCGGACTCGTCCACGTAGCGCAGGAAGTCGATGCCCGAGAAGACGTGCTGGCACACGCCGCAGCGCACGAGCCCGCGACGCAGCTTGAGCTGGTCGGGCACGACCTTGAAGCTGGTCGAGCAGCGCGGGCAGGTGGTCGCGAGCGCCATGGTCGTTCGGCTCAGTTCCGGCGGCCGGACAGGCAGGTCCAGCCGTCGAGCGAGCCGTAGGGCGCGAGCGCGACATCCGGATAGCAGGCCGCGACCTCGTCGACCTGCCGGTCCAGCAGGCCAGCCAGGATCAGCTGCCCGCCCGGGCGGACCAGCGCGCTGAGCACCGGCGCCAGGACCTTCAGCGGATTGGCGAGGATGTTCGCCACCACCACGTCGGCGGGCGGTGGCAGCGGCTGCGCGGTCGTGCGCAGGTCGAGTTCGACCTCGTTGGCGCGCGCATTGTCGCGTGCGCTGGCCACCGCCTGGGGGTCGATATCGATGCCGATGACCGGCGATGCGCCGAATTTCGCGGCAGCAATCGCCAGGATGCCCGAACCGCAGCCGTAGTCGACGACGCTCTGACCCGGCACCAGGTGCTCGGACAGCCACAGCAGGCACAGGTGGGTGGTCGGATGGCTGCCGGTGCCGAAGGCCAGGCCGGGGTCGAGCACGATGATCTGGCGGTCCGGGTCATGGCCGCGTTGCCGCTCGGTCTCCAGGTGCCAGGTGGGCGTGATCAGCAGGCGCTCGCCGATCGGGATCGGGTCGAATTGCGCCTGCGAGGCGCTCACCCAGTCCTGGTCGGCCAGTTCCCTGAGCTCGAAGGCGGGCAGGCTGCCGGGTTCGTCGAGCAGCCGGGCCGCCGTTGCCAGCACCTGCTGCGGGTCCGTCTGCTGGTCGAGAAGGGCGGTCATGCGCGTGCGCGTCCAGCCCGCCTGCACCGCAGGCAGCCCGGGCTCGCCATAGAGCGGCTGTTCGTCCGGGGACTCCGCGTCGGCGTCCTCCGCCTGGACCGACAGCGCGCCCGCCTCGAGGAGCGCATCGCTCCAGCGCTCGACCTGCGCGGCCGGAAGCTCGAGGATCAGTTCACGCCACAAGCCCATCCATCATCCCGTAGAGGTGCGTCGACAGCCGCGCCGCAGCGCGGGCTCGACCCATGCGTGCTCAAACCACGCGCGCCGACGCGCTCGCGCCCGTCGACGTGCAGGGCCATATCAGTCGACCTGCGCGTCCTTGCGCTGCGCGAGCTTCTGCTCGAGGTAATGGATCGACGTGCCGCCAGCCACGAAACGCGTGTCCATCAGCAGTTCCCGGTGCAGCGGAATGTTGGTCAGGATGCCATCCACCGCCATTTCGGACAATGCGATCCGCATGCGCCGGATCGCCTGCTCGCGCGTGTCGCCGTAGGCGAGCACTTTCGCGATCATCGAGTCGTAGTGCGGCGGCACGAAGTAGTTCGCATAGGCGTGCGAATCGACGCGGATTCCGGGTCCGCCGGGCGGGTGCCAGGCCGTGATGCGGCCCGGGGAAGGCGTGAACCGGAACGGATGCTCGGCATTGATCCGGCACTCGATCGCGTGGCCCTTCGGCACGATGTCGCGCTGGCGCAGCGTGATTTTCTCGCCGGCGGCGATGCGGATCTGCTGCTGCACGATGTCGATGCCGGTCACGAGCTCGGTGACCGGGTGCTCGACCTGGACCCGCGTGTTCATCTCGATGAAGTAGAACTCGCCGTTCTCGTACAGGAACTCGAACGTCCCCGCGCCGCGATAGCCGATCCTCTTGCAGGCGTCCACACAGCGCGTGCCGATGCGGTCGATCAGCCGCCGGGCGATGCCGGGCGCCGGAGCTTCTTCGAGGACTTTCTGGTGCCGGCGCTGCATCGAGCAGTCGCGCTCGCCCAGATAGATGGCGGTCTTGTACTCGTCCGCGAGCACCTGGATTTCGATGTGCCGCGGATTCTCGAGGTACTTCTCCATGTACACCGACGGATTGCCGAAGGCTGCGCCTGCCTCGGTGCGGGTCATCGTGACCGCGTTGATCAGTGCCGCCTCGGTGTGGACCACGCGCATGCCGCGTCCGCCGCCACCGCCGGCCGCCTTGATGATCACCGGGTAGCCGACCGCGCGTGCGATGCGCACGATCTCCTTCGGGTCGTCGGGAAGGGCGCCTTCCGAGCCTGGCACCACCGGCACGCCGGCGCGCTTCATCGCATCCTTGGCGGACACCTTGTCGCCCATCAGGCGGATCGAATCCGGGCGCGGTCCGATGAACACGAACCCGCTCTTTTCGACCCGTTCGGCGAAGTCGGCGTTCTCGGACAGGAAGCCGTACCCCGGGTGGATCGCCTCGGAGTCGGTGACCTCGGCCGCGCTGATGATCGCCGGGATGTTCAGGTAGCTGTCGCGCGACAGAGCCGGTCCGATGCAGACCGATTCGTCGGCCAGTTTCACGTACTTCGCCTCGGTGTCCGCCTCGGAGTGGACGACCACCGTCTTGATGCCGAGCTCGCGGCAGGCGCGCTGGATGCGCAGGGCGATCTCGCCACGGTTGGCGATCAGGATCTTTTCAAACATCGGGCGGCCGCCTGCTCACTCGATGACGAACAGCGGCTGCCCGTACTCGACGGGCTGGCCGTTCTCGACCAGGATCGCCTTGATCGTGCCGGACTTGTCCGCCTCGATCTCGTTCAGCAGTTTCATGGCCTCGATGATGCAGATGGTCTGGCCTTCCTTGACCTCGCTGCCCAGGTTGACGAACGGCTCGGCGCCCGGCTGGGCAGAGCGATAGAACGAACCGACCATCGGCGACTTCACCACGTGGCCGGAGGGCTCGGCGGCGGCCGGCTCGGCCGCGGTCGCTGCCGGCGCTGCAGCCGCGGGCGCCGGCGCGGCCGTGAGCGGAGCGTGGGCCACCGGGGCCGGCGCGGCGGCGCTGGCCAACGCGACGGCGCTCGGACTCTTGACGATGCGGACTCTGCCGTCGCCTTCGGTGATTTCCAGCTCGCAGATCCCCGACTCGGACACGAGGTCGATCAGGGTCTTCAGTTTTCGCAGATCCATTGACTCACTCTCCAGGCTGGTGCCGCCGGCCCGGGACGCGGCGGCGGCGCGCATGTCACGCGTTTTCTAGCGCGACTTCAGTGTTTCGATCGCGTAGCGCAGGGCATAACCGTAGCCGCGCGCGCCGAGGCCGGCGATCACGCCGACCGCCTGATCCGACAGGAAGGATCGATGACGGAAGGACTCGCGCTTGTGCACGTTCGACAGGTGGACTTCGATGAAAGGAACATCCACCGCTGCCAGCGCGTCGCGGATTGCGACGCTGGTGTGCGTGTACGCGGCCGGGTTGATCACGATGAATCCGACCCCGGCGGCGCGAGCCTGCTGGATCCGGTCGACGAGCGCGCCTTCGTGATTCGACTGGAAGGATTCGACCGGGACGCCTTGCTCCTCACCGATCCGAAGGAGTTCGAGGTCGATGTCAGCCAGCGTTGTCGACCCATAAACGGCAGGCTCACGGGTGCCGAGCAGGTTCAGATTGGGTCCGTGGATGACCCATACAAGCGACGACATGCTGTCTTTTCTCCGCTTTTGAGCGGAAGTTGGCGAAAGAACGCGCGATTTTGCGCTGGTTCGACTCGAATTGTCCAGCCTTCGATGCGCTCTGCCGGGCGGCGCCTGCGGATCGGCTGAAGCGTGCCGGCCTCCGGCTCAGCGGGCGAGGGCGGCAAGGACCGCTTCGCGCAGCCGCGGAAGCTTGATCCGCCCAAGAGTGCGGTGTGAGATCTGGCCGTTCCGGTCGATCACGACCGTGAACGGCAGCGCCGCCGAGCTGTTTCCGAAGCGCTTGGACAGCTCGGTCCCGGCCATTCCGGCAACCAGCAGAGGGTAAGGGAAACGGTGCTTTTCGGCAAATTCGCGGATGTTCGACGGTGAATCGATGCCGATGCCGATCACCGTGCCATTGCGCGGGGCGATCTCGCGGTGCAGCTCGGCGAGCTCCGGCATCTCCTCGATGCACGGCGGGCACCAGGTCGCCCAGAAGTTCAGCACCACCGTCTTGCCGCGAAAGGTCTCGAGCGAGACCAGAGTACCGGCATGGTCGGGCAGTGTCTGCCCGAAGAGCAGCTGCGTCGCGGCCAGGTTGTCCGGCGACGAGACTCCGTAGCGCCGCGACGCGACCCAGGCGCCGAACCCGGCGAAGGCGACCGCCGTCGCGCCCGCCAGCCACCAGCGCCGGGAGGGCGTCACCGGTCACCTCCTTCTGCCGAGCCGGCCCGGCCCGTCGCCGACGCAGCGCCAGGGCCGGCGCCGACGGCCGCGTCGCTCGTCTGGTCGGCGGGTTCGGCCGAGTCGCGCTCCAGTCGCGCGCGCAGGGCCGCCGCGCCGCCCCGCTGGGCCTCCGCCCCGCCGCGCAGGGCCCCGCGCAGCGCGCGCGTGTCGTACAGCGACAGCAGAACGGGCAGGTCGTTCCACTCGAAGCTGAGGGCCTCGACCTCGCCGGTGCCGGCGAAATGCGTGATCGTCCCGACCTCGAAGTCGACGTGCCGGTCGAGCAGCCAGTACTCGACTTCCTTGCCGTTGTCGTGGAACAGCTGCAGGTGAATCGGTGCGTGTTCGGTGGCGATGCCCTTCCACGCCGCCCCGGTGACCAGCGGCGAGAATTCCTCGAGCTGCGCCATCAGCTTCAGCGCCGCGTTACGCAGGCGCCGAACGCGCTGCGGGTGCCCTGCGTCGAACAGTCCGAGGTGCTCGCGCAGCGCCTCGTCGATCTCGTCGTTGTCGGGCACCACTCCCCGCGGCACCCGTGCACCGAACAGTTCCCGCGCCGCGCGCATCTTGGCCGAGCCGTAGTCCATCCCGCCGTCCGCGATCATGCGGGCGGCCGCGGCGGCGATTTCGGAGCGAGCGGATTCCTGGCCGGGTCCCATGGGCGGCAGTGTAGCCCAGCGCACCGCGCCTGCCGGGCCGGATCGGGCAGGATGGACTGGCGGTTACAATCCCCTCCCTTCCAGAGACGGCTCCCATGCACATCCACATCCTGGGCATCTGCGGCACCTTCATGGGCGGGGTGGCTGCGGTCGCGCGCGAGGCCGGCCATCGCGTGACCGGTTGCGACGCGAATGTCTATCCGCCGATGAGCGACCAGCTGGCCGCACTGGGCATCGAGCTGATCGAAGGGTATGGCCCCGAGCAGCTCGAACTCGGCGCCGACCTCTGGGTGGTCGGCAATGTGGTGTCGCGCGGCAACCCCCTGATGGAGGCGATTCTCGACGCCGGCGCGGCATACACCTCCGGGCCTCAGTGGCTCGCCGAGCAGGTGCTGCGTGGCCGCTGGGTGCTGGCGGTGGCCGGCACCCACGGCAAGACGACGACTGCATCGATGCTGGCGTGGATCCTGGAGTGCGCAGGCCGGGATCCGGGCTTCCTGATCGGCGGCGCTCCGGGCAACTTCAGCGTCTCCGCGCGTCTCGGTGCAGGGTCCGCGTTCGTGATCGAGGCGGACGAGTACGACACCGCGTTCTTCGACAAGCGCTCGAAGTTCGTGCACTACCGCCCGCGGACCGCGATCCTGAACAACCTGGAATACGACCACGCGGACATCTTCCCCGATCTGGCTGCGATCGAGCGGCAGTTTCATCACCTGGTGCGCACGATTCCGCGTTCCGGCCGGATCGTCGTGAACGGCACGCAAGCTTCTTTGAAGCGCGTGCTGGACTGCGGCGTCTGGAGCGAACTGGAGCGATTCGGGTTGGATGCCGACTGGAACGTCGCAGATGTGACTGAGAAGACCGATGTTTCCGAGTTCACGGTGACGCTGGGTGGGCGGGCGCTCGGCCGCTGCCGCCTGCCGATGGCGGGAGCCCACAGCCGGATGAACGCCGTCGCCGCGATCGCCGCGGCAGCGCACGTCGGCGTCGAGCCGGCGCAGGCGATCGAAAGCCTGGCGCGATTCGCCGGTGTGCGGCGCCGTCTCGAGACCCGCGGAACGGCCGCGGGCGTCGTCGTGATCGACGATTTCGCCCACCATCCGACCGCGATCGCGACCACCGTCGACGGGCTGCGCGCGCGCCTGGCCCCCGGGCAACGGGTGCTTGCGGTCCTCGAGCCGCGCTCGAACACGATGAAGCTGGGCGCCATGAAGGCGCAGCTGCCTGCCAGCCTGGCGGCGGCGGACATGGTCTTCTGCTACTCCGGCGGGGTGGACTGGGACGTGGCGGGTGCGCTGGCGCCGCTGGGCGCGAAGCTGCGGGTCGAATCCGGACTGCCGGCGCTGGTCGCGGCGATCGTTGCGCAGGCGCGCGCGGGCGACCGGATCCTGGTGATGAGCAACGGCGGCTTCGGCGGCATTCACCAGAAGTTGCTGGACGCGCTGGCGCAGCGCGAAGGTGTGCACCCGTGAACCATCCGGTCGAACGCAGGCGGCTGATCTACCTGCATGGATTCCGCTCGTCGCCGCAGTCGTTCAAGGCGCGCATGCTGGAGGCGCGGCTGCGCGCGATGGGGCGCGGCGCCGACTTCATCTGCCCGCAATTGCCGGCATCGCCGCGCGAGGCGGTCACGCTGGTACGCGAACAGATCGCGCCGCAGGCACAGGACACGCTGGTCGGCAGTTCGCTCGGGGGCTACTACGCGACCGTGCTGGCCGAACATCTCGGCTGCCGCGCGATCCTGCTGAACCCGGCGACCGATCCGGCGCGCGGCCTGGCGGCGCACGTCGGCCTGCAGACCATGTACCACAGCGACGAGCCGTTCGAATTCCTGCCTGAGTACGTCGACGAGCTGCGCGCCATGTCGGTTGGTGCGATCACGTTCCCGACGCGTTATCTGCTGGTCGCTGCCAAGGGCGACGAGCTGCTCGACTGGCGGGAGATGGTGGCGAAATACCCCGGCGCCCGGCTGCGTCTGCTCGAAGGCAGCGACCACGGGATCAGCGACTTCGACCAGGTCATCGACGAAGTTCTGACGTTCGCAGGATTCGGATCAACATGACAGGGATGAAAGCATGAGACTCGAGAACAAGGTAGCGATCATCACCGGCGCGGCGTCCGGCATCGGCCTGGCCACCGCGCGCAAGTTCCTGCAGGAGGGCGCACGCGTCGTCGTCGCGGACATCGTCCCGGCGCGCGTCGAGCAGGCGTGCGCAGAACTCGGTGGCGGCGACCGGCTGATGCCCTGCGTGGTCGACGTGACGGATCGTGCACAGATCGACGCGATGGTCGCGCAGGTGCTCGCCCGCTGGGGGCGGATCGACGTGCTGGTGAACAATGCCGGGATCACCAAGGACGCGCGACTGGTGAAGATGACCGAGAACCAGTTCGACCAGGTGATCGGCGTCAACCTGAAGGGGGTGTTCGAGTGCACCCAGGCGGTCGCGCCGACGATGATCGAGCAGGGCCGCGGCGTGATCATCAACGCATCGTCGGTGGTCGGTCTGTTCGGCAACTTCGGTCAGACGAACTACGCCGCGTCGAAAGCCGGGGTGATCGGGTTCACGAAGTCGTGGGCGCGTGAACTGGGTCCCAAGGGCGTGCGCTCGGTCGCCGTGTGTCCCGGATTCGTGGAAACGCAGATCCTGGCGACGATTCCGCAAGCCGTGATGCAGAACATGATCGACCGGGTGCCGCTCGGCCGCTTGGGCAAGCCGGAGGAAATTGCCAACGTCTACGCCTTCCTCGCCTCCGACGAGGCGAGCTACATCAACGGCGCGGTGATCGAGGTCTCGGGCGGCATCATGATGTAGGCCTCGTGGCCTCGTGGCCTCGTGGCCTCGTGGCCTCGTGGCCGCAGCCGCGGCCGCGCTCCGGCCCGGGTCGGGCCGGGCCGGGCCGGGCCGAAGAGCGGTGACCCAGGCCGAAGAGCGGTGACCCGGCTCGCGGAGGGCGGTGACCCGGCCCGTATAATCGGGCCGGTCATGACCCATGTTCTGTTCGAAGAAGACGGCGGCTTCAAGGCCGGCACCGTGTTGTCCGAGGCCGGCGGCAGCCTGCAGGTCGAACACGCCAGCGGCAAGCGCGGCAAGGTGAAGGGCGCTCACGTGATCCTTCGGTTCGACTCGCCCGAGCCGGGAGCGCTGCTGCCCGCGGCCCAGCAGGTCGCGGAAGAGATCGACGTCGATTTCCTGTGGGAGTGCGCGCCGCAGGACGAGTTCGGCTTCCTCGATCTGGCGGCCGACTACTTCGGCGCGCAGCCGGGTGCGGTACAGGCGGTGGGCGTGCTGCTGAAGCTGCACGCCGCGCCGGTGTACTTCCAGCGCAAGGGCCGGGGCCGTTATCGCCCGGCGCCGGCCGAGACGGTGCGCCTTGCGCTGGCGGCGATCGAGCGTCGCCGCCTGCAGGAACTCGCGATCGAAGCGGCCGCCCAGGAGATGGTGCGGGGCGGGATGCCGGACGTGATCCGCTCGAACGCAGCCCTGCTGCTGGTGCGGCCCGACAAACAGTCGATTGAATACCGCGCGCTCGAGCGCGCCAGCGAGCGCCTGCACAAGGCGCACGACCGCTTGCTGGTCGAGCTCGGCGCCTTCGATTCGCCGCACAGCCTGCACTTCGGGCGCTTCGCCGCGGAGTTCTTCCCGCGGGGCACGGACTTCCCGCCGCTGCCGGCGCCGGCGGTCCCCGCCGACGAGCTGCCGTTGGCCGACGTCGAGGCTTTCTCGGTCGACGATTCGACCACCACCGAAATCGACGACTGCCTGTCGGTGCAGACCCTGCCGGACGGCAGGCGCCGCGTCGGCATCCACATCGCCGCGCCGGCCCTGGGCATCGCTCCCGGCGACGCGCTCGACCAGGCGGCCCGCGACCGCATGTCGACGCTGTACATGCCCGGCGAGAAGGTGACGATGCTGCCCGAAGGCGCGATCCGGCCGTTCTCGCTCGCCGAGGGCACGGTGCGGCCGGTGCTGTCGCTGTACGTCGACCTGGACGCCGACGGCACGCAGATCGTCAACCGCTATTCGCGCGCCGAGCGCATCCGCATCGCCGCCAACCTGCGGCACGACCAGCTCGACGACGAGATCAGCGAGCGCTCGCTCGAGGATCCGGACGCGGTGCTGCCGTTCGGCGATTCGCTGCGGGTGCTCTGGCGGCTGACGCTGTCGCTGTGCGCGCAGCGCGACCGCGTTCGCGGCAAGCCCGAACCGCGCTTCAAGACCGACTTCGCGTTCTACATCGACGGCGACCGGGTCAGCATCGTGCAGCGCCGGCGCGACGCGCCGATCGACCGCGTGGTCGCCGAGATGATGATCCTGGCCAACAGCGAGTGGGGCCGGCTGCTCGCCGAGCACTCGGTCCCGGGCATCTATCGTTCGCAGCAGGGCGGCCGCGTGCGCATGAGCACGCACCCGCTGGGTCACCAGGGCCTGGGCGTGGCGCAGTACATCTGGTCGACGTCGCCGCTGCGCCGCTACGTCGACCTGACGAACCAGCGCCAGCTGCTCGCGGTGCTGGCCGGCGAGCCCCCGCCGTATCCGCCGAACGACGCGGACCTGTTCTCGGTGATCTCGGCCTTCGACGCGCGTTATGCCGCGTACGTGGAATTCCAGACGCGGATGGAGCGCTACTGGTGTCTGCGCTGGGTGCAGCAGGAGGCGCTGGCGCGCGCCGAAGCCGTGGTCGTCCGCGACGACCTCGTGCGCCTGGCGCAGGCGCCGCTCTACGTGCGGGTGCCCGATCTGCCGGTGCTGGCCCCGGGGCTGCGGATCGTGATCGACATCATCGAGCACGACCTGATCGACCTGTCGATCTCGGCCCGTTATCAGGGGCCCGCGGCCGGGGGCGAGCGGGTGCGCGCGTCCGGCCTCACCGACGACGAGGCCGACGAGGCCGAGTTCGCGGAAGAGGGCTGACGTGGTCGCGGCCATCCCCGCCGGCGGCCCGCGGAGCCTGCCTGCGCTCGCCGTGATGCGCAGTCCGCTCGGAGTCGGACTGGTCGCGTCGGTGCTGCTTCACCTGCTGGCGCTGATGCTGAAGTTCGCGCCGCCCGAGCCGATCCGCTTCGCGCCGAGCGATTCGCAGATCGAGGTGATCCTGCTGAATGCGCAGACCGAGCAGCGCCCGCTGACGGCGGACGTCCGCGCCCAGGTCGACATGGAGGGCGGCGGTGACCGCGACGAAGGCCGCGCGCGTTCGCCGCTTCCCGCCGAGTCGAAGGTGTCGGACGGAACCGACCTGATGCTGCGGCGGCAGCGCGTCGAAGAGCTGGAAGAGCGTCAGCGCCGCCTGCTGGCGCTGGCGCGTGGGCCGCAGAGCTTCGTCGCGGACGGCAAGCGCGCCGACCTCACCGAGCCGACGCCGAACCCTGCCGATGCCGACGAAACGAGCCAGGTGATCGCCCGCCTGCAGGCCCAGATCGACCGCCAGATCTCCGACTACAACAAGCGGCCGAAGCGCCTGACTTTCGGGGTCAACGCGATCGGCGTGAACTACGCGAAGTACGTCGAGGAGTGGGCGTCGCGCATCGAGCGCATCGGCACCGAACGCTATCCGCCGGAAGCGCGCGGACGCATGTACGACTCGCTGATCATCACGGTCGAGATCGACAAGCACGGCAACGTGGTCGACGTGATCATCAACCGCAAGTCGAAGTTCGAGGCGCTGAACCGCGCCGTGCGGCAGATCGTCTATGCCGGCGCGCCCTATCCGCGCTTTCCGCCCGAGATGGCGCGCGACGGCGACATCCTGCAGATCGTCCGCACCTGGATCTTCACCAACGACTCGCTCGCCACCGAGTCGGTGAAGGCGCCGTGAGCCTGCCCGGCGTGGTGCCACTCCCGTCCACACGAGCGGCCGCGGGGCGCGCCGCAAGGGGAACACGATGAGCGACCGATACGCGGTGGTCGGCAATCCCGTGGCGCACAGCCGTTCGCCGTCGATCCACGCGCAGTTCGCCGCGCAGACCGGCCAGGACATCGTCTACGAACGGCTGCTCGCGCCGCTCGACGGCTTCGTGCGCACCGTCGAAGCCTTCCGCGATGCGGGCGGGCGAGGCCTGAACGTGACCGTTCCGTTCAAGCTCGAGGCGTTCGCATTCGCCGCGCGCCGTTCGCCGCGGGCCGACAAGGCCGGGGCCGTCAACACCTTGCGCTTCGAAGGCGAGGGCGCGTTCGGCGACAACACCGACGGTATCGGACTGGTGCGCGACATCAGCGCGCGGCTCGGCCTGCGGCTGGACGGGGCCACCGTGCTGATGCTGGGAGCGGGCGGCGCGGCGCGCGGCGTGCTCCAGCCGCTGCTCGATGCGGGGGTGGCGGCGCTCACGGTGGCGAACCGCACCGCGTCCAGAGCCGCCGAACTCGCCGCGCTCGCCGCCGATGCGCGGGTCGGCGGCTGCGGCTTCGATCTGCCGGCCGGCGAGCGAGCCCGCGCGGACGCCGGTCTGCCCGCGCGATTCGACCTGATCCTCAATGCCACCTCCGCCGGCCTGGACGACGAGGCGCCGGCGATCCCGGCGGCACTCTATCCGCAGGCGCGGCTGTGCTACGACATGGTGTACGGGGCGCGACCGACCGCGTTCATGACGGCGGCGGCGGCTGCCGGCTGCGAGCGCACCGCCGACGGTCTCGGCATGCTGGTCGAGCAGGCGGCCGAGTCGTTCCTGCTCTGGCGCGGGGTGCGGCCAGCGACCGAGCCGGTCTACCAGCGCCTGCGCGCCGAGCTGGCCGGCAGCCGCTGAGACGGCGTCGATGAATTCTTCGTGCGGCCGGCCGGGCTCGCGCCCTCGGCACATGGTGCGCGGATGCGCGCAGGCGTGAGGCCGCTGCACGGCAGGCGCGCGCACGGCAAGCGCGGGCACGGCAATCGCGCGCACGGGGAGCGCGCGCACGGCGGGCCGGCGCGCAGGAAACCCGCGGGCGCGATCAGGCGCGTGCTGCGGTGGGCCGGCCAGTTCGTGCTGGCCCTGGTTCTGCTCGTGCTGCTGCTGCAGTTCTGGTACCTCGCGCACATCGTCTGGTGGACGCGCTTCGATCCCGTGTCCACCAGCTTCATGAACGCTCAGCGGGAGGTTCTGCGCGAGCGCGATCCGCAGGCCGAGCTGAAGCATCGGTGGGTGCCGTACGAACAGATCTCGGTCCACGTCAAGCGCGCTGTGATCGCCGCCGAGGACGCGAACTTCACCGAACACGACGGCGTCGACTGGGACGCGATCGAACGGGCCTACGAGTCGAACCTGAAGAAGGGCAAGGTGGTGCGCGGCGGATCGACGATCACGATGCAGCTGGCCAAGAACCTGTTCCTGTCGGGCGATCGCAGCTACCTGCGCAAGGCGCAGGAGCTCGTCATCACCTACATGCTCGAGGCGGTGATGGGCAAGCGCCGGATCCTCGAGATCTACCTGAACGTCGCCGAATGGGGCGTGGGCGTGTTCGGTTGCGAGGCGGCGGCGCGCCATCACTACGCAAGCTCCTGCGCGCAGCTCGGTCCGGCGCAGGCGGCCCGGCTCGCGGCGATGCTGCCGCGGCCGCGCTTCTACGACCGCAACCGCGCCTCGTCCGCACTGGAGCGCCGCACGGCGATCGTTCAACGCTGGATGTCGGGGGTGACGCCGCCCTGAGGCCCCCTTGTCAGCGTCCCTTGAACACCGGCGCGCGCTTCTCGAGGAAACTGGCAACGCCCTCCTTGTGGTCCTCGGTCCTGGCGAGCTGGCGGATCGTGTCGATCGCCCAGCTGCCGATCTCGCGCGGACTGCCGAAGGTGGTGCGGCGCAGCCCGTTCTTCAGCGCGCGCACGGCCAGCGGAGGATTCGCCGCGATGCGGCCGGCGAGCGCGCGCGCCGCGGTCATCAGCTCGGCGTGCGGCACGACGCTGCCCACCAGGCCGATGCGGGCAGCCTCGTGCGCGTCGATCACGTCGCCCGTGAACAGCAGCTCGGCTGCCTTCTCGGGACCGACCAGCGCCGGCAGGCGGTAGAAGCCGCCGACGTCGCTGACCAGGCCGCGCTTGACGAACAGCTCGGCGAACTTCGCCTTGTCCGAAGCGATCCGGAAGTCGGCGTACAGCGCGAGCTCCATGCCCCACCCGACGGCGGCGCCGTTGATCGCGGCGATCAACGGGCGCGTGCACTCCAGCGCCGCCATCGACGCCGCGTTCGGCAGGTTGCCGCTGGTCGGCGCGTCGCGGCGGGCAATCCCGTCACCGCCGGCCATGATCTCGCCGACGTCGTCACCCGAGCAGAAGGCCGGATCGGCGCCGGTCACGATCACGCAGCGGATCTCCGCGTCGCGCTCGATCGCGAGGAACGCCGACTCCAGCTCGTCGTAGGCGCGCCAGTTCAGAGCGTTGCGCCGCTCGGGCCGGTTCAGCGTGACGGTGCAGACGTGGTTCACGACCTCGTAGCCGGTGTGGACGAACTCCTCGGGAACGATCGACAGGGCGGTTTTCATCGGGCGTATCTCTCATCGAAAAGTGATGCGGCGGGCGCGCTCCGGCGAGAGTCCCCGGCGATGGCTTCGCTGTCAACCCGGGGACCGGGGTGCCGACCTCGCGGCGCCTTGCGGGGGGCAGGGTGCGAGGCTAAGCTGGCGGCGCCGCCCGCCGATCCGGTCGGGAGCATGTGGCGTGCGTCGCCCGCCCGCCGGCTGCGGCGGCGCGCAAGTGGCAGGCACCATGGAGGGAATCGCCGATGAGCGACGCGGTCGAGTTGTACGCCGGAACACAGCTGAAGGTCGATCGCCGCGGACCGGGGGTCGCCGTGGTGCGGATCGGCAACCCGCCCGGCGGCTTCATGGACGACGGAACCGAACGCGAGCTCGTCTCGGTGCTCGACCTGCTCGAGGGCGTCGAGGCGCTGCGCGTGGTGATCTTCACCGGCGCGCTGCCGGGGGTCTTCGTGCGTCACTACGACGTTCGCGTTCTCGAGCAGCGGGCGCGCGACCTCGCGGCGCGCGGCCTGGTGTTCACCCCCGAGCGCCCGGTGCCGCCGTCGACGATCCATCGCTGCTTCGATCGCATCGAGCGCAGCCGGCTGATCTTTCTCGCCGCGATCAACGGCGTCGCGATGGGCGGCGGGTTCGAGCTCGCGCTGGCCTGCGACCTGCGCATCGCGCAGGAAGGCGACTATCCGATCGGGCTGCCCGAGACCGGCATCGGCATCCTGCCCGGCGCGGGCGGCACGCAGCGCCTGACGCGTCTGGTCGGTGCCGGGCGCGCGCTCGAGTACATCCTGCTGGGACGGACCTTCGGGCCGCGCGCGGCCGCCGCTGCCGGCCTCGTCAACGAGTCCTGTGGCGGCGATGTGCTCGAACGCTGCCTGGCCGTCGCGGCCGAGCTGTGCGCGCGCGAGCCGGCGGCGCTGGCGCACGTGAAGCATCTGGTCCGCATCGCCGCGGCCGAACGCTCGCCCGACGCGGCGCTCGCGCTCGAGCGCACGCTGTTCTGCGATCTGATGGTGAAGCCCGGCGGCATCGAGGCGATGGCCGGCTTCAATGCCAGCGGCCTGACGCTCGACCGCTTCCGCTGAAGGGCGCTGCCTGCGCGGCGGCGCGCAGCCTCCTCCGTAGGGGCGCAGCGTCCGTAACGGTGCGGCGTCCGTAACGGTGCGGCGTCCGTAACGGCACGGTCGCCTCGCTTTGGGATGATCGGGCGCGGGCCTACAATGCGGCCTGCCCGAGGCGGACCCCGATGGCCGACCATCCCGACAGCTCGACCGAACGCGAACCCCTAGCCCATCCGGACGCGCTCCTGCCGCACGATCCGGAGGAGGCGTCGCGCGCGCTCGCCGAGGTGCGTGCCCTTCTCGAACGCCATCGGCTGGTGTTCGAGGTGGCGCACCGGCAGCGTCACGGCGAGGCCGACGAGCGCCACCAGCTGGTCGAGCAGCTGGTGCACAAGCAGGCGCTCAACCAACTCGGCAAAAAGCTCGACCGCATGCACCCGGCGGACATCGCCTTCATGCTGGAGGGGCTGCCGCTCGACGACCGCCTGATGGTCTGGGACCTGGTCAAGGCCGAGCGCGACGGCGACATCCTGCTCGAAGTGTCGGACGCGGTGCGCGAGACGCTGATCCAGTCGATGGACCGCGACGAGCTGGTCGATGCGGTCGAGTCCCTCGACACCGACGAGATCGCCGCGCTGGCGCCCGACCTGCCGTCGGACGTGGTCGACGAGGTCCGCCGGCAGCTGAAGCCCGAGGAGCGCGAGCAGCTGCGCGCCGCGATGTCGTACCCCGAGAACTCGGTCGGCGCGCGCATGGACTTCGAGCCGATCACCGTGCGCGAGGACGTCACGCTGGAGACGGTGCTGCGCTACCTGCGCCGCTTCGACGAGCTGCCCGACCACACCAACCAGGTGTTCGTCGTCGACCGCAACGAGGTGCTGCAGGGCGCGCTGCCTCTCGACCGGCTGCTGATCAACGAGCCCGAGGTGATGGTCGCCGACGCGATGCAGCGCGGCGTGCTGACGCTGCAGGCGCTGGACGACGCCTCCGAGGCGGCGCAGGCGTTCGAACGCTACGACCTGGTGTCGGCGCCGGTGGTCGATGCGCACGGCCGTCTGATCGGCCGGATCACGGTGGCCGAGATGGTCGACGTGATCCGCGAGGAAGGCGAGTCCGACCTGCTGTCCACGGCGGGTCTGCGCGAGGAGGAGGATCTCTTCGCCAGCGTCTGGGATTCGGCCAAGAACCGCTGGCTGTGGCTGGCGGTGAACCTGTGCACCGCGTTCTTCGCGTCGCGCGTGATCGGCGCCTTCGAAGGCACGATCGAGAAGGTGGTCGCGCTGGCGGCGCTGATGCCGATCGTCGCCGGCATCGCCGGCAACTCCGGCAATCAGACGATGACGCTGATCATCCGTTCGCTGGCGCTGGGCCAGATCACGGCGGCCAACGGCCGCCGGCTGCTGCAGAAGGAGCTCGCGATCGCCGGCCTGAACGGCCTCGTCTGGGGCGGCATCGCCGGGCTGCTCGCGTGGTGGCTGTACAGCGATACCTCCGACGGCGTCACGCTCGGCCTGACCATGACGCTGGCGATGCTGCTGAACCTTCTGCTCGGCGCGCTGATCGCGATGGCCGTGCCGCTGACGCTCGAGCGCTTCGGGCGTGATCCGGCGATCGGCTCGTCGGTGCTGCTGACGTTCAGCACCGACTCGATGGGCTTCTTCATCTTCCTGGGCCTCGCGACGCTGTTCTTCAGTTGAGGGCCCGCTCCGCGATCGGCCGCCCGCATGCGCCGACCGGAACAAGCCGGTCCGAACAAGCCGGTCCGAACAAGCCGATCCGAACAAGCCGATCCGAACAAGCCGGCCTGAACAAATCTGCCGGAATTGGCCGGTCGAACCCCCGCTTCTCGCCGTCTCGGCCCCGCGCCCAGGACCTAGAGTCCTCGGTGGGCCAGCGCGCGTGTCGCGCGTGCGGCGCCACGCGTGGAGGAAACGGAATGAAACACGGTCAGCCGATGGCGTCCCATCGCGGGTCAGGCGCGCGGCATGCCCCACCGGGGCGCAGGGCAGCGGCTGCCGAAGAGTTCTGGCGCAAGGGGCTCGCCCAGGCCGGCGTCTTCGACTGGGCCGCGGCCGAGCGCTCGTTCGCGCGTGCCGTCGAACTGGCGCCGCGCGACTCTCTGTTCTGGATCAACCTGGCGAATGCGCAGCGCAAGCGCGGCGAGTTCCGGCTCGCCACCGAGTCGGCCCGGCGCGCCTTCGACCTCGACCGATCGAATCTGCTCGCCTGCAAGCTGTACGGCAACTGCCTGGCCAGCCAGCACCGCTACGAGGACGCGATCGCCGTGTTCGCGGCGCTGGACCCGGCTGCCGGGCGCGACCACGAATACCACGTCGAGTACGGCCAGGCGCTGTATCAGCTGAATCGCTACCTCGAGGCGGTGCCGCAGTTCATCGCGTCGTTCACCTGCAAACCCGACTACCTGCCGGCGCATGCACGGCTGGCCAACGCGCTCGCACGCGTCGGCATGCACGAGGAGTCGGCCGAGTGCCACCGCACCGTCGCGGCGCTCTCTCCGGACGACGCGCAGGCGCTCGGCAACGTCGTGCACCAGAGCCAGTATGCGTGCCGCTGGGATCGGCTCGCCGAGGACGAGCAGCGCCTGCACGACGTGATCGAGCGCGGCGTGTCGCGGCAGACCCCGCCGTTCGCGTATCTGGCGATGGACAGCACGGCCAGGCAGCAGCTGATCTGCGCCGCGACTTCGGCGCGCTGGGAGTTCCAGGGCATCGACCCGCTGCCCGGTCCGCATCACCCCGCGCGGCCCGCGGGCGAGCGCCTGCGGGTGGGCTACCTGTCGAGCGACTTCCACCATCACGCGACCGCGATGCTGCTGGTCGACGTGCTCGAGCAGCACGACCGGGCGCGCTTCGACGTGCACCTGTACTCGTACAGCCTGAACGACGACTCGGCGCTGCGCCGGCGCGTCGTCGATTCCTCCGAGCACTTCGTCGAGATCGGCGAGCTGTCGGACCGCGAGGCCGCCGAGCGGATCCGGCGCGACGCCATCGACATCCTGGTCGACCTGAAGGGATTCACGCGCGGCACGCGCATGCACATCCTGGGCCATCGACCGGCGCCGATCCAGGCGGAGTTCCTCGGATACCCGGGCACGACCGGCACTCCGTTCATCGACTACCTGATCGGCGATGCCGTCGTGACGCCGTTGTCGATGGCCGACTGCTACTCCGAGAAGATCGCGCAGCTGCCCAACAGCTACCAGCCGAACGACCGTCGGCGTCCGTTGCCGGAGGCGACGCCGCGCGCCGAACTCGGCCTGCCCGCCGATGCATTCGTGTTCTGCTGCTTCAACGCGAACTACAAGATCAGTCCGCAGGTGTTCGAGCGCTGGTGCGCGATCCTGCGCGCGGTTCCCGGCAGCGTGCTGTGGCTGTACGAGGCGAACGCGCAGGCCGGCCGCAATCTGCGCCGCGAGGCGCAGGCGCACGGCGTCGACCCGTCGCGCCTGGTGTTCGCGCCCTTCATCCCGCAGCAGCGGCACATCGCACGTCTGCGCAGCGCCGATCTGTTCCTGGACACGCTGCCGTACAACGCGCACACGACCGCGAGCGATGCGCTGTGGGCCGGCGTGCCACTCGTCACCTGCGCGGGCGGAACATTCGCGAGCCGGGTCGCCGCGAGCCTGCTGCGCGCGGCCGGCATGCCCGAGCTGATCGCCACGTCGTTCGACGACTACCAGGCGCTGGCGATCGCGCTGGCCACCGACCGGCGCAGGATCGCCGCCCTGCGCGCGCGCCTCGAGGCGGGCCGGCAGACGGTGCCGCTGTTCGACAGCACGCGTTTCGCGCGCGATCTGGAGGCGCTGTTCGAGCGGATGGCCGAGCGGCGCCGCGCCGGGCTCGCGCCCGAGCACCTGGCAGCCTGAGGGCGGACGGCGCGCGGCACCCGCGTCGCCACCGCCGCGCCCGCGCCCGCGCAGCGGCGGGGTCGGGCGTGACTCGCTATCATTGGGCATCCGACGCCAACCGCGGTGCGACTGCGCACCCAGCCGACCATCATGCTTCGCACGCCCTCCGGTTTCGACCCGTCGCTCGATCTGCCTCTCGACGACGACGCCATCGCCCACGTCTTCGTGCGCGATTCGCTGGTGCTGTTCAACGATTCGCCCGGCGCCTTGCCCTGGCGCTTCTACAAGGGCGAGGGACTGAGCGCTGCGCGGGTGCACGCGATCGGCCGGCACGAAGGGCGCGCGCACATCGCGGTCGCGCTGGACGACGCGTTCCACCCGCAGATGCTCCCTACGGGCTTGCGCGCGGCAAACCTGCGCAGCTGGTTCGGCGTGCTGGACGACGCGACGCTGTCGATCGCGATGCGCGCGGTGCAACTGCTCGAATGGGACCGCACGCACCGCTTCTGCGGCGCCTGCGGCACGCCGACCGGCCACCTGCCGGGCGAGCGCGCGCGCAAGTGCCCTTCGTGCGGGCTGATGGTCTACCCGCGCATCTCGCCGGCGATGATGGTGCTGGTCACCCGGGGCCGCGAGCTGCTGCTCGGCCGTGGCGTCAACTTTCCGGCCGGCCGCTACAGCGCGCTCGCCGGCTTTCTCGAGGCCGGCGAGACGATCGAGGAAGCGGTCGTGCGCGAAGTGCGCGAGGAGGTCGGCGTCGAGGTCGACAATCTGCGCTATTTCGGCAGCCAGAGCTGGCCGTTCCCCAACTCGCTGATGATCGCGTTCCGCGCCGAATACGCCGGCGGCGAACTGCGTCCCGATCCGGCCGAGATCGCGGACGCCCAGTGGTTCCCGCCCGAGGCGCTGCCGCAGCTGCCGCCACGCATGAGCATCGCACGGGCGCTGATCGACGCGGCCGTCGCGGAACTTCGCTGAGCGCTCCGCTGGACGTTTCGATGGCCCGCCCCGACACGCTCACCGGGCTGCTCGAGCTGCGGGCCGCAACGCAGCACGTGGCGCTGTTCGATCGCGAGCGCCCGCTGACGTATCGGGAACTGCTCGACGAAAGCGCACGGGTCGCCGCCGGGCTCGAAGGCCTCGGCGTGAAGCGCGGCGATCGCGTCGCGATCTGGCTGCCGAACGTGCCGGCGTGGCTCGCGTGCTTTCTTGCCTGCGCGCGCATCGGTGCAATCGCGCTGGCGGTCAATACGCGCTTCCGTTCGGCCGAGCTCGCCGACATCCTCCAGCGTTCGGGCTCGAAGGTGCTCGTGACGTGGCCGGGCTTCGGCAAGATCGACTTCGTCGGCGTGCTGGCCGGGTGCCCGCCCGAATCCCTGGCTGCGCTCGATGCGATCGTCGCGTACGGCGAGACCGTCGCGCCGGGTGCCGGCGCATCGGCGGCGCCCGCCGTCAGCGGGCGCGCCGACGCGGCAGCCGTTGCCGCCGCCGTCGCGGCCCTTCCCGCCGGCGTTGCGGTCCGGCACTACCGCGACCTGCTCGATTGCCCGCCGCACTCGGCAGTGCTCGGCACGCCTGCCGACGGCTGCGCGATCTTCACGACGTCGGGCACCACCAAGGCGCCCAAGTTCGTGCTGCACGACCAGCGCACGCTCGTGGCGCACGCCTTCGACGTGGTCGACGGCTTCGGCTTCGACGAGCGCTCGACGATGCTGCTCGCTCCGCCGCTGTGCGGTGTGTTCGGCGTGTGCTGCGCGCTCGGCATGATCGCCGCCGGCCGGCCGCTGCTGATGATGCCGACCTGGGATGCGGCGCTCGCCGCCCGGATGATCGAGGCGCACGGCGCGACCCACATGAACGCGACCGACGACGCGATCGCCCAGCTGCTGGAGCAGAACGACCGCACGCCGGCGTTTCCAACCCTGCGGTACGTGTCCTACGCGGCGTTCAATCCGGCGCTGGCGGACATCGTCGAGACCGCGGACGCGCGCGGCCTGAAAGTGGTCGGCCTGTACGGCATCAGCGAGATCCAGGCCCTGTTCGCCCGCAACCGCGAGGACGAACCCGTCGCGCAGCGCAAGCCGGGCGGCGGATTCCCGGTCAGCCCGCTGGCGCGCGTGCGCGCCCGCGATCCCGGCACGGGGCGCATCCTGCCGCACGGCGAATCGGGCGAGCTCGAGTTCCTCGCGCCGTCGTCGCGGATGGTCGAGTATTTCGGCAACCCCGAAGCCACGCGCGACGCGCTCCTGGAAGGCGGCTGGTATCGCTCGGGCGATCTCGGCTACACCTGCGAGGACGGCCGCTTCGCGTTCCTGACGCGGATCGGCGATTCGCTGCGACTGGGCGGCTTCCTGGTCAGCCCGCTCGAGATCGAGGACTGCGTTCAGCAGGTGCCGGGAATCGACGGCTGCCAGGTGGTGGCCGCCAACATCGGCACCAGCCTGCGTCCGATCGCGTTCGTCACGCTGCGTCGTGGCGCGGTGCTCGACGAGGCGGCGGTGATCGCGCACGTCGGCGCGCGTCTCGCCCGCTTCAAGGTGCCGGTGCGGGTGTTCGCGATCGACGCGTTTCCGGTCACCGAAGGCACCAACGCGACGAAGATCCAGAAGAACCGCCTGCGCGACGTGGCGCAGGCGCGGCTCGACGCCGAGGCGAAGAGGGCTTGAAGCGGCCCTGAAGAGGGCCTGCAGCGGGCCTGAAGCGGGCCTGAAGCGGGCCTGAAGCGGGCCTGAAGCGGGCGCCCGGCCCCCCGGCCGGCAATGCACGGGGGCAGCCCGCGGCCGCGGTCACTCCGGCGTGATGCCGGACGCCTTGAACGCGTCTTCCCAGCCCGGGCTGTCCTTGCGGATGATCTCGCCGAATTCGGCCGGCGTGGTGCCGGTGGCGATCAGCCCGTACTGAAGCATCTTGGCCGTGCCTTCGGGCGTCTGGATCGCCTTGTTGATCTCGCGGCTGACCCGCTCGACGATCGGCTTCGGCGTGCCCTTCGGCGCCATGAACGCGACCCAGCCGGCGATGTCCATCGGGTAGCCCTGCTCCGCGAAGGTCTTCACGTCCGGGTAGCTGGGAATGCGCTTCGGTCCGGTGGTGGCCAGCGACACGAGCTTGCCCGCCTGGATCATCGCCGCGGTGGAGGCGTAGTCCTGGATGCCCATCGTCGCGTTGCCGGCGGCGATGTCCTGCACTGCCGGCCCGGCCCCCTTGTAGGGGACGTGCACCATGTCGAGGTTCGCGATCTTCTTCAGCATCTCGCCGTACAGGTGCGAACTGCTGCCCGACCCGAACGACGCGAACGTGACCTTGCCCGGATTGCGCTTGGCGTACTGGACGAAATCGTCGACGCTCTTCAGCCCGAGCGACGGCGGCACGACCAGGCCCAGCGCCGCGATGCCGATCTGCGTCACCGGCTCGAAGTCGGTGAGGCCGTCGTACGCGAGCTTCCGGTACATGAGCTTGTTGATGATGATGTTCGAGGTGTTCACGAACACGAAGGTGTAGCCGTCGGCGGGGGCCTGCTTGGCCGCCGTGATGCCGATGATCGCCTGCGCGCCCGGCTTGTTCTCGATCACCACCGGCTGGCCGGTCGCCGCCGACAGCTTCTCGCCGACCCAGCGCGCGACGATGTCGGTCTGCCCGCCGGGCGGGTAGGGCACGATGATGCGGATCGGCTTCGTGGGCCATTCCTGCGCCTGTGCCGGTCCGAGGCATGCGAGCAGCGCGAGCGTCGCGAGGGTCAGGGTCCTGAGGAACGCGATCATCGGGGGGTCTCCATCCGGGGTATTGTTGTCGATCGCCATCCTGGTCCGGGGCGCGGCTGCCCCGGAATGCCCGGGCCCGTCGCGGGCCCGGGTGCTTCGCCGTCAGGCGGCGAAGCGCTCCAGGTGATAGTCGGCATCGCCGAAGGCGAGACCGATCATCGTCAGGCGCTTGAAGCTGTGCGCGACCTTCATCTCGAGGGTGATGCCCATGCCGCCGTGCATCTGCACGGCTTCCTGGCCGACGTGGCGGGCCGCCTCGGAGATCTTGACCTTGGCGGCCGATACGACGCGCCGGCGCTCGGCCGCGTCGGCGGCGCCGCCGTCGACCTTGGAGCCCGCCAGGAAGGTGATCGAGCGCGCCTGCTCGGTCGACACGATCATGTCGACCATCCGGTGCTGCAGGGCCTGGAAGCTGCCGATCGGCACGCCGAACTGCTTGCGCGTCTTCAGGTATTCGAGGGTCGCGTCGCAGGCGTACTGCATCGCGCCAACCGCCTCCGAGCAGAGCAGCACGGTGGCGAAGTCGACGGTCTCCTCGAGCAGGGGCAGCCCCTTGCCTTCGGCGCCGACCAGCGCGTCGGCGCCGACCTTGACGCCCTTCAGCGTCGACGTCGGCCGCGCGCGCGCTGTCCTGCGTGCGGAAGCTCTTCAGCGCGACAGGCCGGCCGCGTTGCGCGTCGACCAGGAACAGGCTCACGCCGTCGGCATCGCCCGGCTTGCCCGAGGTGCGCGCCGACACCAGGATGCGGTCGGCGACCGGGGCGTCGATCGCCGCGATCTTGCTGCCGTCCAGCACCCAGCCCGCGCCGTCACGGCGCGCCGTGACGGCGACGTGGCTCGGGTCGAAGCGCGACTGCGCTTCCTCGGTGGCCAGCGCCAGCTTCATCCTGCCCTCGATCACCGCGGGCAGCACCGCCGTCTTCTGCGCGTCGCTGCCGCAGCGGTCGATCAGGCGCGCGACCGTGACGGTCGAAAGGAAGGGCTCGACGACCAGGCCCTGGCCGAGGGCGTCCATCACGCTGTGCAGGTCGCTGGCGCCGCTGCCGAAACCGCCCTGGGCCTCGGACACGGCCAGGCCCAGCAGGCCGAGCTCGGCGAAGGTCTTCCAGACGGCCTCGCTGCAGCCGGTGGCCGACGCGATGACCTTCTTGCGCGCTTCGAAGTCGTAGTCCTTCTCGAGGAAGCGCTCGAGGCTGTCGGCGAGTTGCTGCTGTTCTTCGTTGAGTTCGAAATTCATCGGGTCCTCCGCTTACAGTCCGAGCGCCATCTTGGACATGATGTTGCGCTGGATCTCGTTCGATCCGGCGTAGATGCTGGTCTTGCGATAATTGAAGTAGCGCGACGCCAGCGAGCCGCCGTAGCTCGTCGAAGCCGTCGTAGTCGACCGGCTTGAACAGCTGGCGCGCGCGGGCCGGCGACCTGCATCGTCAGCTCGGTGAGCGCCTGCTGGATCTCGGTGCCGCGGATCTTCAGCATCGACACCTCCGGACCGATGTTGCCGGTGCGGCGCATCTCGTCGAGGAAGCGCATGTTCGTGACCTCGAGCGCCATCAGTTCGATCTCGAGGCGCGACAGGCGGTCGCGGAAGCGCTGGTCCTCGATCATCGGACGGCCGCGGTACATCGTTTCGGCTGCCATCTTCTTCAGCTTCGCGAGCTCGCGCTTGGAGCCGCCGATGCGGCCGGTGTTCAGCCGCTCGTGACCGAGCAGGTACTTGGCCACGGTCCAGCCCTTGTTCTCTTCGTACACGAGGTTCTCGACCGGCACCTTCGACGTCGTCGAAGAACACCTCGTTGACCTCGTGGCCCTCGTCGACCAGGTACAGCGGCCGCACGGTGATGCCGGGCGTCTTCATGTCGATCAGCAGGAAGCTGATGCCCTCCTGCTTCTTCGGCGTCGTCGGGATCGGTGCGCACGAGGCAGAAGATCCAGTCGCCGTAGTGGCCGAGCGTGGTCCAGATCTTCTGGCCGTTGACGACGTAGTGGTCGCCGTCGCGCTCGGCGCGGGTCTTCAGCGACGCGAGGTCGGAGCCCGAGCCCGGCTCGGAGTAGCCCTGGCACCAGAAGTCGTCGCAGTGATAGATGCGCGGCAGGAAGCGCTTCTTCTGCGCGTCGGTGCCGAAGCGGATCAGCACGTTGCCGCACATCGTCACGCCGAACGCGGCGATCGGCGGCGCGCCGGCCTGCGCGTACTCCTCCTCGAAGATATAGCGCTGCACGGCATTCCAGCCGGTGCCGCCCCATTCCACCGGCCAGGACGGCGCGACCCAGCCTTTCTTGGCCAGGATCTTGTGCCAGCGCACCAGGTCGTCCTTGCTCAACTCTTCGTAGTCGAGCACTTTCCTGCGCAGATCGTCGGGGATGCTGGCATTGAGCCAGGCGCGCACTTCTTCCCGGAACGCCTGCTCTTCCGCAGAGTAATTCAGGTCCATGTCTGTTCTCTGGTCGTGTCGCAAATGGGGCAGAAAGGATATCGCATCCTGCTTTAGCATCGGAACAACGCCGAGGAGCGATCCGCCATTGATCATTGCGCATGCCGATACCTGATTTCATCCCCGAGAGCATCTTTCCGCTCCACTGGATCCTGTCGAGCGTCGGGCTGCTGATCTATGCGGTCGGGTCGCACACGCTGCAGCAGCGCCGCCATCCGGCCGCGGCGATCGGATGGGTTCTGCTGATCGTGCTGATGCCCGAACTGGGGCTGCCGCTGTATTTGACGTTCGGCACGCGCAAGCTGCCCAAGGCGGCGCGGCGCGTCGACCGCGAGAGCGCGCCGGGGCCCGCGCCGGGCGGGACACCCGAATGGATCCACCGACTGACTGCGTCGATGGGACTGCCGCCGCCCGCGCCCTACCGCGACCTGCACGTGCATGCCGACGGCCGGGACGCCGGCCTGGCACTGTGGGACACGATCGAGTCGGCGCGCACACGTCTCGACGTGTGCACTTTTATCCTCGGTAGCGACGCGTTCGGCGACGAGGTGCTCGAGCGCCTCGCGGCGCGTGCCCGGCAGGGCGTCTCGGTCCGGCTGATCGTCGACGGGGTCGGCACCTGGATGGGTGGGCGCCGCGATTTTTCACGCGCCACCGCAGCGGGCGTTCGGGTCGCGCTGTTCGCGCCGCCGCTGCGTGCGCCGCTGCTGCAGCCCTGGCGCGGCCGCACGAACCTGCGCACCCACCGCAAGCTGGTCCTCGCCGACGGGGTCAGGATGTGGGGGGGCGGGCGCAACCTGTCTGGCGAGTACTTCGAGGGGCGCGCCGGCGCGCCGGCCTGGGTCGACCTGAGCTTCGATCTGAGCGGGCCGCTCGTCGCGGGCGCCGCGGCCCAGTTCGACGCCGATTGGGCGTTCGCCAGCGCGCTGAGCAGCGGCGACGCGTTTCCCGTCGCGGCGCTGCGCGCGGAAGGGGAATCGCCCATCGATGGCGGTGGCGACGCGGTGAGCCCGGCGGGCGTCGCCGACACGCGCGCGCTGCCGGTCCGTCCCGGCGCGCAGGATGACGCAATGCCGGTCGGACAGTTGATCGCCAGCGGACCGGACTTCGCCGACGACACGGTGCACGCGCTGCTGCTGACCTCGTGTTACCGGGCGCGCGATCGCATCACGATCGTGACGCCGTACCTCGTGCCGGACGAGAGTCTTCTGACGGCGCTGACGCTGGCAGCCCGGCGCGGGGTCCTCGTCGACATCGTGCTGCCCGCGCGGTCGAACCATCGCCTGGCCGATATCGCGCGGCAGCGGCCGATGCGCGATCTCGCGAATGCCGGCGCGCGCCTGTGGCTGACGTCGGCGATGGCGCACGCCAAAGCGGTGGTGGTCGACCGGCACATCGCGCTGGTCGGTTCGGTGAACCTCGACAGCCGCAGCCTGTTCCTCAACTTCGAACTGATGACCGCGTTCTACGTGCCCTCGGAGATCGAGCTCTTCGCGCGCTGGATCGATGCGTTGTTCGAGACGGCGCAGCCGTACGTGCCCCGGCACCCCAGCCTCGCGCGGCACATCGGCGAGGGACTGGTGCTGTGGCTGGCGTTCCAGTTGTGAGCGGTCAAGGGCGCGGCGCTGCGACATCGCGCCGCCTGCCGGTTCAGCGTTTCTGCGGACTCGATGCCCGGGCGCGCGCCGGCAGCGTGCGCTCGACGAAGGTCCGCAGAAGCGCCGCGACTTCCCCCGGAACGTCCAGGTTCGGCGAATGCCCGACCCCGTGCCACACGTGCAGGCCGGTGCCCTTCGGGTAGCATCGCCCACGACGCCAGCATGTTGTCCAGCGGGATCACCTTGTCGCGGTCGCCGGCAGCCAGCAGCACCGGCATCGGCAGCGCGCGCACGCGTTCGCCCAGACGCAGCGCGAGCATCGAGCGCATCGAGCCGCGCAGCCGGCGCTCGGGGGCAGCGGCGATGTCGGCCATCAGCTGACGCAGCGCCTCGGCGTCGGCTGGATCGCCGCCGTCCCGCACTGCCTGGGCGTGGATGCCGTCGCCGCCGCCGCCGCGGGCCATCTGCGCGCGACGCGCTTCGCTGCGCTGATCGAGCAGCGCTTCGACAGCGGCCGCGTCGAGGTTCGTGCCGTTCGGGCTGGCGGGGTCGAGCAGCACGAGGCCCTCGACCAGGTCCGGATGGTCGACTGCGAACTGCGCGACGGTGGTCCCGCCCATCGAATGCCCCACCAGGGTGAAGCGCGCGAGGCCCAGCGTCTGCGCGAGTTCGCGCAGGTCGGAAGCGAACTTCTGGATCGTGAAGTCGCTTTCCGCGGGCGGTGCATCGGAGCCGCCGGCGCCGCGGTTGTTCACCGCGATCGAGCGGTACTCGTGCGCCGGCAGCGCGCGCTGCACGCCGTGCCAGATGCGCGCCGAGGCCTGGTAGCCGTGCACGAACACCACCGTGCGCGGGCCGGTGCCGTGCTCGAAGTACTCGAGCCGGACCTCGGACAACTGTGCGAAGGCCATTGCCGTCTTCCCTGCCTGCTGCGATCCGATGCGCCGGACCGCACGCAGCGGGGCGGCGGCCCGGCGGGCGCGCCCAGCGGCGCGCCGGTTCCACGCCCGTGCGTCAGGCGCACATTCCCTTCAGCCGACGGCCGATGATCTCCTCGGCCTCGCGCACGATGCGCGACACCAGTTCCGCGCAGGTCGGGATGTCGTGGATCAGGCCCTGCACCATGCCGGCCGACCAGATGCCGGCGTCGAGGTCGCCGTCCTCGTAGACCGCGCGCGCCGCGCACGCCGGCGACCAGGTGCGCGACGTCGTCGATGGTGCGCCGCCCTTGCGCTCGATCGCCACGCACCTCCTGGCTGACCGCGTTCCTCGCGACGCGCGCGGTGTTGTGCAGCGTGCGGAAGATCAGGTCGGTGGCGCGCTCGTCGTTGGCGACGATCTGCTCCTTGACGTGTCTGGTGGATCGGCGCTCTCGACGGTGCACATGAAGCGCGTGCCCATGTTGATGCCGTCGGCGCCGAGCGCCAGCGCGGCGACCAGGCCGCGGCCGTCGGCGAAGCCGCCCGAGGCGATCATCGGGATCTTCGACCTTGTCGGCCGCCGCCGGGATCAGGACCAGGCCGGGGATGTCGTCCTCGCCCGGATGGCCGGCGCACTCGAAGCCGTCGATCGAGATCGCGTCGACGCCGATGCGCTCTGCGCCTTGACCGCGTGGCGCACCGAGGTGCACTTGTGGATCACCTTGATGCCGTGCTCCTTGAAGTTCGGCGATGTGCTCCTCCGGGTTGTAGCCGGCGGTCTCGACGATCTTGACGCCCGACTCGATGATCGCCTGGCGGTACTCGGCGTAGGGCGGCGGCTTGATCGACGGCAGGATGGTCAGGTTCACGCCGAACGGCTTGTCGGTCATCTCGCGGCAGCGCGCGATCTCCTTCGCGCAGGTCCTCCGGCGTCGGCTGGGTCAGCGCGGTGATGAAGCCGAGCGCGCCGGCGTTGGCCACCGCCGCGACCAGCTCGGCGCGGCCCGACCCACTGCATGCCGCCCTGCACGATCGGGTGCTCGACGCCGAACAGTTCGGTGAACCGGGTCTTCAACATGGTTCCTCTCCTCTGTCGGTGGTGTCGTATCCGGGGTCGCCTTCTGGCCGGCGGCGCCGGCGGCGCGTGCGCCTTGCCGCGGCGGGACCTCCGAAGACTAGCGCACCCGGGCGCGCAGCGTCCCGGCGCTGCGGTCGGGGCGGGCGACGCAGGCGCAACCGGGACGGCAGAAGGGCGCCCGACCTGCGCGGTGCCGCGTGTATAGTGCGCCGCATGGTTCGCTTGCAGCGTCTCGTCCTGTGTTGCCTGCTGATGTTCTCGGTCCTGTCGCAGGGGATCGCGATGGCCGGCATGACGGCGCGCGGCCATGTCCACGCCGATGGCGGGCCGGGGCATGCGTCCGAAAAGCCTCGTGCGCCCGGGCGGCTGAACGGGCTGCCGGATGGGCAGTCGCAGGGGCAACCACATGAGCAGTCGCATGGGCAGCCACATGGGCCGTCACGTGGGCCGTCACATGGGCAGCACGAGCATCACGGTTCGTCGCACGCCGCGGCGCCGTGCCCCGCGCATGCCGCCGCGCCCGACTGCGCTGCAGCGCGCGATGGTGCCGCGCGCGCCGCCATCGTCGATCCCGCCGCCGAGCACAACGGCTGCTTCGCGTCCTGCGCGGACCCGGATCATCAGGCCAGCGCCACGCCCGGCTGCAGTGGTGGCGCGGCCTGCTGCATCGGCGCCGGCCTGCTACTCGCCGCCGTCGCGCCGGGGGATGGCGCTGCGGCCCGTGCGGCCGCCGGGCCGCCCTGCGCGCTGCCCCTGTCCTTCAGTGCGGACCGGATCGAACGGCCTCCGCAGACTTCGCCGATCGGGATCGCGATCCGGGCCTGAGTCCCGCGTCGCACGTGTCCGTTCCGCGTGCCGCCGTCCCGTCCCGGGGTGGCCGGCATCGATCTTCGAGGTTGCGCGATGTTCATCGTTCGTTCAATGCCGGCATGGCGTGCCGCCGCCGGCGCGCTCCTGCTGCCGGTTGCGCTGACCGCAGCCGCGGCCGAAGCGCCCGCCGCCCGGCCAGATCCGCTCGACGCCGGCGCTGCGGTGCCTGCACTGGTCCACGACTCGACGTTCCGGGGTTACCGCAGCTGGTCCGAGCAGGATCCCGCCGGCTGGCGCGAGGCCAACGATGTCGTCGGCCGCGTCGGCGGTTGGCGCGCCTATGCGCGCGAGGCCGCGGCGCCCGGACCGGCGCAGGCGGCGGGTGCGGGGACCCAGCGCGCCGGCGCCCAGACCCAACCGGCGGGTGCGGAGCACCACCGCGCTGGTGCGCGTCACGACCATCGAGACTGAGGGGGTGCCGATGAATCGTCCCATCCGGATCGCGGCCTTCGTGCCGCTGCTGACGCTGGCCGGTTGCGCGGGCTTCAGCCCCGACGGCGGCTTCGGCGTCGTCGAACGGTCGGCGCGCGAGCACCTCGGTGCTCAGGTGGTGTGGGCGCGCAGCGACGAGGACCGCGCCGCGATCGACCGCCGCGTCGCCGAGCTGCTTGCCGAGCCGCTGGATGTCGAGGCGGCGGTGCAGGTCGCGCTGCTCAACAACCGCAGCCTGCAGGCTGGGTTCTTCGACCTCGGCATCTCGGAAGCCGACCTGGTGCAGGCCGGCCGGTTGCCGAATCCGCACTTCGGCGCGATGCAGGCCAGCCGCATGGTCGACGGGGTGCGCGAGTACAAGATCGAGCAGGCTCTGACCTTCAACCTGTTCGCGCTCGTCGTGATTCCTCAGGCCACGGAGATCGAGCGACGCCGCTTCGAGCAGACCCAGCGCGCGCTGACGCTGCAGGTGCTGCGCCTGGCTGCCGACACGCGCAGGGCCTGGTACGAAGCGGTGGCGGCCGAACAGACCGTGCACTACCTCGGCCAGGCGGCGGACGCCGCGGATGCGGCGGCCGAACTCGCGCGCCGCATGGCGGCAGCGGGCAACTGGAACCGGCTGCAGCGGGCGCGCGAGCATCGCTTCAGTGCCGAGGCCGCGCTCAGTCTGGCGACCGCGAAGCACGAGAGCATCGCGGCGCGCGAGCGCCTGGTCCGGCTGCTCGGCCTGTGGGGGCAGGGCACCCGTTTCCGTCTGCCCGAACGGTTGCCCGCGTTGCCGCCCGAGCCCGAGGATCTGCCCGGCCTCGAGGCGACCGCGATGGCGCAGCGTATCGACCTGCGCATCGCGCGCCTGGAGGTCGAGGCGCTTGCGAACAGGCTCGGCCTCACGAAGACCACCCGCTTCATCAACGTGCTCGAGTTCGGCCCCGCGCGCGTCCTCGAGGGCGAGCGCGGCGAGAGCTACAAGACCGGCTACGAGATCGCGTTCGAACTGCCCCTGTTCGACTGGGGCGGGGCGCGGGTGGCGCGGGCCGAGGCGGTCTACATGCAGGCGCTCGAGCGGGCGGCCCACGCCGCCGTGAGCGCGCGCTCCGAGGTCCGCGAGTCCTATGCGGCCTACCGCTCGCGCTGGGACATCGCGCGTCATCACCGCGACGAACTGGTGCCGATCAGCCGCCGCATCTCCGAGGAGAACCTGCTGCGCTACAACGGCATGCTGATCGGCGTGTTCGAGCTGCTGGCCGACGCGCGCTCGCAGATCGGCTCCGTGGTGTCGGCGATCGGGGCGCAGCGCGACTTCTGGATCGCACGGGCCGATCTCGAGATGGCCGTCTTCGGACGGCCCGAACTGGCGCCGGCGTCACGACCGGCAGCCGTCGCGGCCGCGGGCGGCGACAAGGCGCATTGAACGATGGGAACCCTGTCGACATGAGCACCAGACAACCTTCCGCGCGCAGGCGCTTCTTCAGCGGCGCCGGCGCGGTCACCGTCGCCGCCGCTGCCGCATCGGTCGGCCGCGCCGCGCTGGCCGCGCTTCCCGAGCCTGTGATCCAGACGCGGCCCGATACGATGCCGCCGCTCGCGCCGCCGACCGGTCGGCCCTACCAGCCCGTGGTCACCCTCAACGGCTGGACGCTGCCCTGGCGGATGAACGCCGGCGTCAAGGAGTTCCACCTGGTGGCCGAGCCGGTCGTGCGCGAGATGGCGCCGGGCTTCAAGGCGCACCTGTGGGGCTACAACGGGCAGTCGCCGGGGCCGACGATCGAGGTCGTCGAGGGCGACCGGGTGCGGATCTTCGTCACCAACCGCCTGCCCGAGCACACCAGCATCCACTGGCACGGGCAGCGCCTGCCCAATGGCATGGACGGCGTGTCGGGGCTCACGCAGAAGGCGATCGGACCGGGCAAGACCTTCGTCTACGAGTTCGTCGCGCGCCGCCCCGGCACGTTCATGTACCACCCGCACGCCGACGAGATGACGCAGATGGCGATGGGCATGATGGGCTTCTGGGTCACGCACCCGAAGACGCGGCATCCGCTGATCGATGCGGTCGACCGCGACTTCTGCTTCCTGCTGAACGCGTACGACATCGAGCCGGGCAGCCACACGCCGCGGATCATGACGATGCTGGACTTCAACCTGTGGTCGTGGAACAGCCGGATCTTCCCCGGCATCGATCCGCTCGTCGTCCGCCGCAACGACCGGGTGCGCATCCGGATCGGCAACCTGACGATGACGAACCATCCGATCCATCTGCACGGCCACGAGTTCGAGGTGACCGGCACCGATGGCGGACCGACGCCGAAGGCTTCGCGCTGGACGGAGGTGACGACCGACATCGCGGTCGGACAGATGCGCCAGATCGAGTTCCTCGCCGACGAGGAGGGCGACTGGGCGTTCCACTGCCACAAGAGCCATCACACGATGAACGCGATGGGCCACGACGTGCCGACGATGATCGGTGTCGATCACCGCGGCCTGGTCAAGCGCATCACCGACCTGATCCCCGACTACATGGTGATGGGCGAGCGCGGCATGGCCGACATGGCCGAGATGGAGATGGAACTGCCGCGCAACACCGTGCCGATGATGACCGGCCAGGGGCCGTTCGGCTCGGTCGAGATGGGCGGAATGTTCAGCGTGCTGAAGGTGCGGTCGGACCAGAAGCCCGGGGACTACAGCGACCCGGGCTGGTACCGGCATCCCGAGGGAACCGTCGCGTTCGAGTGGACCGGCGCGCTGCCACAGACGCCGCGTGCGCGCGGCGGCGGCGGGCGGTCGATGCCGTCGGTGAACGCGCCGCGCGAGGATGTCGAAGTGCGCGTGCGCAAGCCGTCGGGTGGAGGGCATCATGGGCATTGAACGAGGGTCGGGTCGGCAGTGGTTGCAGGACGGCGGCGATCGGCGCGCCGGGCGCGACGGCGGCGCGACAGCGACCAGGCGCGTGTTCCTCGCCGGCTTCGTCCTGCTGTCCGGTCTGCCCGCCGCACTGCGCGCGCACGGCTCGGGCGCGCACGATGGCGGCGCGGGCGCCAAGGCGGGCGTGCCAGCCGCGCCCGCGGAGCAGAAGGAGTGGGGCATTGCCGGCGATCGTGCGGCGGTGCGCCGCACGATCGAGATCCGGATGCTCGACACGATGCGCTTCGTGCCGGACCTGATCCGCGCGCGCGAGGGCGAGACCGTGCGGCTGCGCGTCGTGAACCGCGGACGGGTGATGCACGAACTGGTGCTCGGCACCCGCGCGGAGCTCGACGCGCACGCCGCGCTGATGCAGCGCTTTCCCGGGATGGAGCACGACGAGGCGCACATGGCGCACGTCGCGGCGGGTCGCTCCGGGGCGCTGATATGGCATTTCAACCGGGCGGGCGATTTCGAGTTCGCCTGTCTGATTCCCGGACACTACGAGGCCGGCATGCGCGGCACGGTTCGGGTCGAACCCAGAGAAGGGAGATCGACATGAAGTCAGGAAGGCAGATCGTGGCGCCGGGGGCATGCGCGGGCGCGCGCCGGCGTGTGCTGGCGCGCCTCGCATCCCTGGCGGCCGTGGGCGTGTCCGCAGCGCCCGGCGCTGCGCTGTTCGCTGCGCCCTCGTCGGCCGCGACGGCATCGCCGGCGCAACCCGCCGCTGCCGCGGGCGCCGGCGCACGGCCGCTGGTCGAAGTGTGGAAATCGCCGACCTGCGGCTGCTGCAAGGACTGGATCGCCCACATGCGTGCCGAGGGCTTCGAAGTGCGCGCCAACGACAGCGGGAACACGGCCGCACGCGCGCGGCTCGGCATGCCCGAGAAGTTCGGCTCGTGCCACACCGCCGTCGTGGCCGGCTACGTCGTCGAAGGTCACGTGCCCGCGCAGGATGTGCGCCGGCTGATCGCGAGCCGCCCCGCCGCCGTGGGGCTGGCGGTGCCGGGGATGCCGGTCGGTTCGCCCGGGATGGACGGACCCGAGTACCACGGCCGCAAGGATCCCTACGACGTGCTGCTGGTCAGGCGCGACGGCGCCGCATCCGTGTTCCGCAGCATTCGATGATCGAGGAGAAACCGATGAAGAGCAGTCTCTACGCCGCAGTCGCGCTGCTGATCGCAGCGACGCCGGCGCTGCATGCGCAGTCGTCGCACGACGGCCATGCCGGTCACGGATCGGGCGCCGCCGCGACCGCCGCTCAAGCCGCGGACGGGTCGATGACCGCGGCCGAGGTTCGACGTGTCGACCGCGAGGCGCGGAGGATCACGCTGAAGCACGAGGAGATCCGCACTCTCGACATGCCGCCGATGACGATGGTGTTCCAGGTGCGCGAGACGGCGCTGCTGGACGGCCTGCAGGCCGGCGACCGCGTCCGCTTCGCGGCGCAGAAGATCGACGGCGCCTACGTGGTCACGGCGATCGCGCCGGCCAGGTAGACCTGCCGCACGCAGCGAGTCGGTGATGCGCCGCCGGACCCTGCTGGTCTGCGCAAGCGCAAGCGCAGGCGTTGCGGCAGCCGCCGGAGCCGGTCTCTGGCTGCACCGACGGTTCGGCGACGACTGCGCGGTCGCGACCGACCCGGGCCACGCGGTCGATCCCGACCTGCTGGCGAGGGTGTGGTCGGGGCTCGATCCCGCGCGGGTGCGCGACGCGCACGTGCACCTGGCCGGCATCGGCGCCGCCGGGGCGGCGGCAGGGGCACCGGCCGTGGCCGCGTCCACGGGCGCAGCGCACACCGCGGGTTCACGCCACGGCCACCGGGTTCGATCCGGACCTGCCGTGGGTGAACCCCGCGATGACCAGCATGACCAACCCGTTCCTGTTCGCGCACTTCGCGCTGTTCGCGCGGGCGGGCTGCGCGCTGCGCCCGGGAGCGCACGCCGACGAAGCGTATGTCGACCGGCTGCGACTGCTGGCCAGCGAGTTCCCCGACGGCGTGAAGTTCATGCTGTTCGCACTCGACGGCAGCTGCGGGCGCGACGGCCGCATCGACCCCGCACGCACGGTGTTGATGGTCCCGAACGGCTACACGCGCGACGTCGCCCGGTCGGATCCGTCGCGCTTCGAATGGGTGGCGTCGGTGAACCCGCGGCGTCCCGATGCGATCGAGCGCGTTCGCGCGGCGGTCCGCGACGGCGCCCGCGCGCTGAAGTGGATCCCGTACCTGATGGACATCGATCCGGCCGCGCCCGCGCTGAACCGCTTCTACGACGAGCTTGCCGATCTGTCGCTGCCGCTGATCGTTCACACCGGCTGGCAGCACGAACTTCTCGCCGACGGGGTGCAGGACTACGGCAATCCCCTGCGGCTGCGCCGTGCGCTCGAACGCGGCGTGCGCGTCATCGCCTCGCACTGCGCGACGCAGGGCGACTTCACCGACTGGGACACCGGGCCGGGCCGCACCCGGCGGCCGTCGTTCGAACTGCTGTGCAGGCTCGTCGATGCCCCGGAACACCGCGCGCGTCTGTTCGGCGACGTGTCGGGAATCATCGACAGCGGGCGCGCTCCGGAACAGCTGCGCGACCTGCTGTCGCATCCGCGCTGGCACGACAGGCTCGTCAACGGGTCCGACTATCCGCTGCCCGGCGTGCGCGTGGCCGTGTCGACAGGCCGCCTGGTGGAGGCGGGGCTGCTGGACGCCGCCCTGCCGCCGCTGATCGACCACATCCAGCGGCACAACCCGCTTCTGTTCGATTTCGTCGTCAAGCGCTGCCTGTCCCATCGCGGCCAGGGGCTTCCCGCCGCGGCGTTCGAGTGCGCAGGGGTGTTCGAGCGCGGGGGCGCGCTGGAGCGCCCGCCGCGCGGCGCTGCGGCGCCGGCCGCAGCGCCCCAGGCCGGGCGATAGCCGGCCTTTGTTCCTCGATCCGGGCGATACCCGACCCCTGTTCCTCAGGCCGGGGGATAGCCGGCCTCGGTCAGGCTCTTCGCCAGCTGCTCGCGCGGAGCGCTCGATTCGATCCGCACGCGGTGCGTGGGCAGGTCGATGTCGAGGTTCGCTTTCGGGTCGACGGCCTGCACCGCCTTGGTCACGACGCTGGCGCAGTGGCCGCAGGTCATGTTCTGGATCTGGAATTCGGTCATCTTCGTTCTCCTGTCGCCGGTCCGCACATCTTCGAGTCTGCCATGGTGGGAGAGTCAAGGGGTTTTCCGCAAACGCGACGCAGCAGTGCCTGCTTGACTCTCCCATGATGGAAGACTTTACTCTGCGTATCGATCCGCCCGCTGCGGACCCGCTCCGGGTTCGCCGGGCCTGCCGCGTCTTCGCGCACGCAAGCGTGCCGACGCGGATGCAGGAGCCCGAGATGGATGCCGCGACGATCACCATCCCCCAGGTAGCAGCGCCGCGAACCTGGTCGTTCAAGGTCGAGGGAATGACCTGCGCATCCTGTTCCGGCCGGGTCGAGCGGGCGCTCGCCACGCTGCCCGGTGTCGTCGATGCCGCGGTCAATCTCGCCACCGAGACCGCGACCGTGCACGCGGTGCCCGCGGTCGGCATCGATGCGCTGCGAGCCGGCGTCGAGCGCGCGGGCTACTCGGTGGGTGTCGACGAGATGCGCGTGCCGATCGCCGGCATGACCTGTGCCAGCTGCGCCGGCCGCGTCGAGAAGGCGCTGGCGCAGGTGCCCGGCGTTCTGTCGGCGCAGGTGAATCTCGCGACCGAAACGGCGCACCTCGAGGTGCTGGCCGGCCAGGTCGATGCGGCGGCACTGAACGCGGCCGTCGAGCGCGCCGGCTACTCGGTGCCGAGCGCCCCGCCCGCGGCCGCCGGCGCGCGCGACGGCGCGCCTTCGGCCGCGGGCGGGCTGCCCGACTGGTGGCCGGTCGCCGCGGCGGGTCTGCTGTCGGCACCGCTGGTGCTGCCGATGCTGGCGATGGTCTTCGGCGTGCACTGGATGCCGCCCGGCTGGGTGCAGTTCGTGCTGGCCACGCCGGTGCAGTTCGTGTTCGGCGCCCGCTTCTACCGCGCCGGCTGGAAGGCGCTGCGCGCGGGTGCCGGCAACATGGACCTGCTCGTCGCGCTCGGCACCTCGTCGGCGTACGGCCTGAGCGTGTACCAGTGGCTGCTCCACGGCGAGCACGCCGCCGCGCACCTGTACTTCGAATCGTCCGCGGTGGTCATCACGCTCGTTCTGCTCGGCAAGTGGCTCGAGACGCGCGCCAAGCGCCGGACGACCGACGCGATCCGGGCGCTCAACGCGCTGCGGCCCGACACGGCGCGGGTTCGCCGCGACGGTGTCGAGCGCGACCTGCCGATCGCAGCGGTGCATCCCGGCGACGAGGTCGTCGTGCGGCCCGGCGAGCGCATGCCGGTCGACGGCGTCGTGCTCGACGGCGAGAGCCAGGTCGACGAATCGATGGTCACCGGCGAGAGCCTGCCGGTCGCGCGCCGCGCCGGCGACCCGGTCACCGGCGGGTCGGTGAACGGCGAGGGCTTGCTGCTGGTGCGCACGACGACGATCGGCGCCGAGTCGACGCTGGCGCGCATCGTGCGGCTGGTCGAATCGGCGCAGGCGAAGAAGGCTCCGATCCAGCGTCTGGTCGATCGGGTCAGCGCGGTCTTCGTGCCGGTGGTGATCGGGATCGCGCTGATCACGCTGCTGGGCTGGGGCCTGACGACGTCGGACTGGGAGCGCGCGCTGCTGAACGCGGTGGCGGTGCTGGTCATCGCCTGTCCGTGCGCACTCGGTCTGGCCACGCCGACCGCGATCATGGCCGGCACGGGTGTGGCGGCACGCCACGGCATCCTGATCAAGGACGCGGAAGCCCTCGAGATCGCCCACCGCATTTCGGTCGTGGCGTTCGACAAGACCGGCACGCTGACGGAGGGACACCCGGTGCTGGTCGCCGCCGAGCCCGCAGCGGGCGAGCGTGACGCGCTGCTGCCGGCGGCCGCCGCGATCCAGGCGGGCAGCGAGCACCCGCTGGCACGTGCCGTCGTCGCCGCGGCGGCGGCCACCGGTTCGGCGCCGCTGCGCGCGGCGCAGGTGCGCGCGGTGGCCGGCCGTGGCGTCGCGGCCGTCGTCGACGGGCGCGAACTGCGGCTGGGCAGCACCCGCTTCATGGACGAGCTGGGCGTGGTCGTGGCGCCGATGCTCGAACGGGCCACGCAGTTGCAGTCCGAAGGTCGCACGGTCTCCTGGCTCGCCGACACGACCGCCGCGCCGCGCCTGCTGGGGCTGCTCGCCTTCGGCGACACGGTGAAGGCGGGCGCGGCCGCGGCGATCGAAGGCCTGCGCGCGCAGGGCGTCCGGTCGGTGCTGGTCACCGGCGACAACCGGCGCACCGCCGATGCGGTCGCCGGCAGCCTGGGCATCGACGACGTGCGCGCCGAGGTGCTGCCGGCCGACAAGGCCGAGATCGTCGCCGGCCTGAAACAGGGCGGCGCCGTGGTCGCGATGGTCGGTGACGGCATCAACGACGCGCCGGCGCTGGCGGCGGCCGACGTCGGCATCGCGATGTCGACCGGCACCGACGTCGCGATGCACGCTGCCGGCGTCACGCTGATGCGCGGCGATCCGGCGCTGGTCGCCGACGCGATCGACATCTCGCGGCGCACCTACGGCAAGATCCGGCAGAACCTGTTCTGGGCCTTCGCCTACAACGTGATCGGCATCCCGCTGGCGGCGCTGGGCCTGCTCAGCCCGATGATCGCGGGTGCGGCGATGGCGTTCAGCAGTGTGAGCGTCGTGACGAATGCGCTGATGCTGCAGCGCTGGAAGGGGGGCGGAAAATGAACGGGGTGAGCAGGGCAAAGCCGGCAGGGCCGGCGGCGCAGCCTTTCTCGATCGGTGAGGCCGCCGCGCGCTCGGGCGTGTCGGTGAAGATGGTGCGCCACTACGAGGCGCTGGGCCTGCTGCCGACGGTCGCCCGCACCGACTCGGGCTATCGCCAGTACACCGCTCGCGAGGTGCACACGCTGCGGTTCATCCGCCGCTCGCGCGCGCTCGGGTTCAGCATGACCGAGATCGCCGAGCTGCTGAAGCTGTGGCAGAACCGCCGGCGCGCCAGCGCCGACGTCAAGCGCATCGCGCTCGCGCACGTCGCCGACCTGGACCGGCGACTCGAGGAGATGGCGGCGATGAAGCGCACGCTCGAGCGGCTCGCGGCCTGCTGCCACGGCGACGCCCGTCCCGACTGCCCGATCCTGGACGAGCTCGCCGACTGAACCGGCCGCGCCCGCCGTCCGCGCGGCTCACTCGTAGCGCAGCGCGTCGATCGGCAGCAGGCGCGATGCCTTGCGCGCGGGATAGAAGCCGAAGAACACCCCGACCGCCGCGGAGAATCCGACCGCCAGCACGATCGCTCCCGCCTGCATCTCGGTGCGCCAGCCGGCGAAGTGCCCGATCGCATAGGAGCCGCCGACGCCGAGCGCGATGCCGACGAGGCCGCCGATCAGCGACAGCGTGACGGCCTCGATCAGGAACTGGTTCAGGATGTCGCGCGCGCGGGCGCCGACCGCCATGCGCAGCCCGATCTCGCGGGTGCGCTCGGTCACCGACACCAGCATGATGTTCATGATGCCGATGCCGCCGACCAGCAGCGACACCGACGCGACCGCCGCCAGCAGCAGCGACAGCACGCGGCTCGACTCCTCCTGCGCCTGCAGCATCTCGGTCAGGTTGCGGATCGTGAAGTCGTCCTCGGCGCCCGGCTGCAGGCGATGGCGCTGGCGCATCAGGGCGCGGATGCTCTCCTCCGCCGCCTTCAGGTCGGCGTCGGCGCGCACCTTGATCGTGATGTTGTGCACCCGGCGCAGGCGCCCCCAGTTGGAGCCGATGATCCGGTTGCGCGCCGTGGACAGCGGCACGAACACGACGTCGTCCTGGTCCTGGCCCTGGGCGCTCTGGCCCTTCCGGTCGAGAACGCCGATCACGGTCATCGGCACGTTGCGCACGCGGATCTGCTGATCGAGTGCCTGCTCGGGCGTCGAGCCCTCGCCGAACAGCTGCTGGGCGACTGCCTGGCCGATGATCGCGACCTTCGCCGAGCCGGACGCTTCGGCCGGGTCGAAGTTGCGCCCGGCCACCAGCTTCCACTCGCGCGCGTCGAGGAAATCCGGCGTGATGCCCTGGATCGCCGTGGCCCAGTTCACGCCGCCGGCGATGACCTGCCCGGAGCTGTGCAGGCGCGACGCGGCGAATTCGATCTGATCGACCTCGGCGAGGATCGCGCGCGCGTCGTCCTCGGTCAGCGACTGCGCGGCGCCGTAGCCGAGCCGGATGCCGGAGGCGGTCGTCGAGCCGGGCAGAATGATCATCACGTTCGACCCGAGGCTGCGCATCTGCTCCTCGACCCGGGCCTGCGCGCCGCCGCCGACCGCGATCATCGTGATCACGGCCGCCACGCCGATGATGATGCCCAGCATCGTCAGCATCGATCGCAGGGTGTTGACGCGCAACGCGTTCAGCGCGATGCGCAGCGTCGACAGAAGGTTCATGGCGATGCCTCGGCCGCGGTCCGGTCTTCGGCCAGCGCCGTCGCCGCGTCGCGCGCCGGGTTCGGCAGGTCGCTCACGACGCGCACCGTCGCGAAAGGTGACGACGCGCGACGCGAAGGCGGCGACGTCGCGCTCGTGTGTCACCAGCACGATCGTGATGCCTTCGCGGTTCAGCTGCTGCAGCAGGGCCATCACCTCGAGGCTGGTGCGCGAATCGAGCGCGCCGGTGGGCTCGTCGGCGAGGATCAGCACCGGGTCGTTGACCAGCGCGCGCGCGATCGCGACGCGCTGCTGCTGTCCGCCCGACAGCTGGCCCGGATGGTGATCGAGACGGTCGCCGAGGCCGACCTGTTCCAGGCGCCGGCGGGCGCGTTCGCGGCGCTGCTGCCGCGCCAGGCCGGTGTAGAGCAGCGGCAGTTCGACGTTTTCGAGCGCGCTCGTGCGCGGCAGCAGGTTGAACTGCTGGAACACGAAACCGATGCGACGGTTGCGGATCTCGGCGAGCGCGTCCGCGTCGAGTTCGTCGACCGATTCGCCGGCGAGCGCGTAGTGGCCGCTGGTCGGGCGGTCGAGGCAGCCGAGCACGTTCATGAACGTCGACTTGCCCGATCCGCTCGGCCCCATCACCGCGACCAGCTCGCCGGCGGCGATGTCGAGCCCCACGTCCTCGAGCGCGTGCACGATCGAGTCGCCCATCGCGTACTGTTTGCGCAGGTGGCTGGTGTGGATCAGCGGCCCGGTCACGATGCAGGTGTCTCCGCGGTCGGTCTCGGGTGCGGTCGCAGCGGCCGGTTGCAGCGCGGCCGGCGTGGTCAGAAGGCAGGCGGGGGCCGCCCGCCGCCGGCCGCGACGTCTTCGCCGGCGTGGCCAGTCCGATCAGCACCTCGTCGCCTTCCTTCAGCTCGTCGCTCGACACCTCGGTGGCGGTGCCGTCGGTCAGGCCGGTGCGAACCGGGATCGCCTTCGGTGCCCCGTCGGCGTCGAGAACGAAGACCCGACCGCGCGTCGATTGCCGCCCGGCGATCTCGGCGAGGATCTCCGCGTACTTCTTCTTCTGCTCCGGCGTCAGGATCTCGCCGACGCGCTCGCGCAGTTCGGCGCGGTGACGCTCGACCAGCTTCGCGCGCTCGCCCTCGGGCGCTTCGCGCACGCTGGCGAACTTGGAACGCATCGACGCGAAGATGTCGTCGAGCTGACGCTTCTGCGCGTCGCTCGGCGACAGCTCGCTGTCGATGCGCTCGCGGAAGCGCGCGAGCGGGCTGCCCCCCTGGCCTGCGCCCGATGGTGCCTGCGCGTGGGCCGACGGCAGCAGTCCGGCAACCAGATCAGGCAGCGACGCGATGCCGGCGCCCGGTGCGCCGGCCGCGGTGGCGGCCGACTTCGCCGGGGCGTCCTGGCGCGCCGGATCCTGCCAGTCGGGCGGGCGGAAGCGCAGCGCCGCATTGGGCACCTTCAGCACCGAGTCGCGGGTGTCGGTGGTGATGCGCACGTTCGCGGTCATGCCGGGCACCAGCGCGAGGTCGGCGTTCTGCGCCGACACCACCACCACGTAGGTGACGACGTTCTGCACCGTGGTCGCGGCCTTGCGCACCTGGCGGACCTCGCCGGAGAACGTCCGCCCCGGGAACGAGTCGACGGTGAACGTCGCGCGCTGCCCCACCCGGATGCGGCCGATCTCGGCCTCGTCGATCGCGGTGTCGACCTGCATGTCGCGCAGGTCGCGGGCGATGATGAACAGCTCGGGCGCCTGCAGGCTGGCGGCCACCGTCTGGCCTGCGTCGACCGAGCGCTTGATCACCACGCCGTCGACCGGCGCCCGGATGACGGTGCGCTCGAGGTCGATGCGCGCCTGCTGCAGCTGCGCCTCGCGCTGCTTGACGGTGGCCTCGGCGGTCTTGGCCTGCGCCTGCGCGACGGCCAGCTGCGCGCGGGCGCTGCGGCCGTCCTCGACGCTGGCGCTGAACACGGATCGGGCCTTTTCGACCTCGGATCCGGCGATGAAGTTGCGCTCCAGCAGCATCTGCTTGCGGTCCAGGTCGCGGCGTGCCTCCGCCTGGTTCACGTCGGCGCGCGAGACCGCCGCCTGCGCGGCACCGATGTTGGCCTGCGCGGTCAGCACCTGTGCCCGGCTGGCGTCGACGTCGGCCTCGCCCTGGCGCAGGCGGTACTCGAAGGTCTCGGGGTCGATGCGTGCGATCACCTGTCCCTTGCGGACCTCGCTGTTGAAGTCGACGAGCACCTCCTTCAGCTGGCCCGAGACCTGCGATCCGACCAGCACCGACGTCACCGGGTTGAGCGCGCCCGAGGCCGACACGGCCGCGGTGATCGGACCGCGCGCCACCTTCGCGGTCCGGAACTCGGGGGCGTCCGCTTTCTGCGACCAGCTGCGCCATCCGAACCAGGCAGCGGTCGCGGCAATCAGCAGGACGATCAGCGCCAGCCAGCCGGAGCTGCGCCGGCGTCGCGGGGCGGTCGTGGCGGTGCTCATCGTCCGCGGGCAGCCCTTACGCGCCGCCGGTGCCGGCGACGAAGCTTCCCGACTTGCCGCCGTGCTTCTCGAGCAGCCGGACATCGCCGATCACCATGCCGCGGTCCGCCGCCTTGCACATGTCGTAGATGGTCAGCAGGCCGACCTGCACGGCGGTCAGCGCTTCCATCTCGACGCCGGTCTGCCCGACGCATTCGACCCGCGCGAGGCAGTGCACGGCGCTGGCGCCGGTGTCGATCTCGAAGTCGATCGCCACCCGTGTCATCGCGATCGGGTGGCACAGCGGAATCAGTTCCGACGGTGCGCTTCGCGCCCTGGATCGCCGCGATCCTGGCCACGCCGAGCACGTCGCCCTTCCTGGCGGATCCGGAACGGATCAGCTCGAGCGTCTCGGGCTTCATGCGGATGCTGCCGGCCGCCAGCGCGACGCGCCGGGTCGACGCCTTGTCGGCGATGTCGACCATGTGGGCCTGGCCGGCGGTGTCGAAGTGCGTCAGGGAAGGGGTAAGGGGGGAGCTCATCGGGCGACCTGTGGACCAACTATCATAGCAACTCGCCCTCGACGGCCACCCCTGGTCGTCAGCGGGTTTTCCCTGCCGCGCGTTGTGATCCTCGTGCCCCTGCGATTCCCCGAATGCCAACCGAAAAGCGCCGCGCGGCGGTCCGTGGGAGCGACGCGCACCCGCAGTCTGCTGTCGCTGCTGCTGGCGGTGGCGCTGGCTGCGACGCCGCCGGCTGCGCTGGCGCAGGCGGACAACCTGCCCAGGCTGGGCGACGCGGGCGGAGAGGAACTGTCGCCGGCGGCCGAGCGCAGGCTCGGCGAAGAGATCATGCTCAGCATCCGCCGGGATCCCTCGGTATCCGACGACCCCGAGGCGACCGACTACCTGAACCGTCTGGCAGCGCAGCTGACGGCGTCGAGCAGCAGCGGGCACGTGTTCGAGCTGTTCCTGGTGCGGGACGCGACGATGAACGCGTTCGCGCTGCCGGGCGGCTACATCGGTGTGCACAGCGGGCTGATCATGGCCTCGCAGAGCGAATCCGAGCTCGCGTCGGTGCTGGCGCACGAGATCGGCCACGTCACGCAACGCCACATCGCGCGCATGCTGTCCGAGCAGCGGCAGAGCTCGACGCTGATGCTCGCCGCGATGGTGCTCGCGGCGCTGGCCGCGCGCTCCAACCCGGCGGCGATGGGAGGCATCGCGGCGATGGCCGGCGGCGCGGCGCAGCAGCAGATGCTGTCGTTCTCGCGCGATGCCGAGCGCGAGGCCGACCGGATCGGACTCGACACCCTGCGCCAGGCCGGTTTCGACCCGAACGGCATGGTGGCGTTCTTCGGGCGTTTGCAGCAGTCGTCCCGGATCTACGAGAGCGCGGCACCGGCCTACATGCGCAGTCACCCGATGACGGTCGAGCGGATCGCCGACATGCAGGCGCGCGTGCAGGAGGGGCGCTACCGTCAACGTCCGGACAGCATCGAGTTCAGGCTGCTGCGCGCGAAGCTGCGCGCGCAGGCGTCCAGCGGGGTCGACTCGCTGCGCGCTGCGCGACGCCAGTTCGAACGGCAGATCGCGGAGCGCACGTCGGCCGACGAACTCGCGTCCTGGTACGGGCTGGCGGTGACTGCGCTGGCGCAGCGCGATTTCGCCGGCGCCGAGCGCGCGCTGGCGCAGACCCGCACGCGCCTGCCGGACGGGCATCCGTTCGTGGAACGACTCGCCGGCGAACTGAAGCTGCAGAGGGGCGACGCGGCCGGCGCGCTGGCGATCGCACAGGCGGCCGCCGGACGCTTCTCCGGGGCGCGGGCGCTGGTGTACCTGCAGGCAGAGGCTCTGCTCAGCCTGAAGGAGTACCAGAAGGCGCTCGCGTTCCTGAAGGACCAGCTGGGTCTGTACCGGTCCGATCCGATGCTCTGGCGTCTGGCGGCGCGCGCCTACAACGGCCTGAATCAAAGGGCCGAGGCGCACCGCGCAGTGGCCGAGGAGTACGCGCTCGCCGGTGCCTGGCTGGCAGCGATCGAGCAGCTGAGGCTGGCGCAGCGGGCCGGCGGGCTCGACTTCTACGCGGCCTCGCAGGTCGACGCGCGCATCCGCGACCTGCAGGCGCTGCACATGGTGCGGATGCAGGACCGGGACGCCCGCTGAGCCCGGCGCGCCCTGCCCGGGTCCGGAATTCGACGCCCGCCCTGCGCCTGCGATCCCGCGTTCGCGTATCTTCGAAGGGCAGCACCCCTGGGGTCCTACCGCCTTCGAGGAGACATGATGGGCGTCACGCATCGAACCCATGTCAGCTACATCGACCGCACGCGGGCGTACTACGCTGCGCTCGGCTATGAGCGGCCGTACCAGTACGCGCACCACACCGAAGTCCCGTTCGCCCGACTCGCGCAAGCCTCTGTCCGAGTGCCGGGCCGCGCTGGTGACCACCGCGAGTCCCTGGAACGACGATCCGGCTTCGCGTCCCAAGCCCTTCGAGCGGCGCGGGGTCTGGGCGGGCGACGCGTCGAGCGTGCCGGAGCGCCTGTTCACCGACAACCTGGCCTGGGACAAGGAAAGCACCCACACCCGCGACGTGCAGACCTTCCTGCCGGTCGGGCACCTGAAGGCCCACGCCGACGCGGGGCGCATCGCGGGCGTCGGGCCGCGTTTCTACGGTGTTCCGACCGAGTACTCGCAGTCGCGCACGCTGCGCGAGGACGCCCCGGCCATCGAAGTGATGTGCCGCGAGGACGCGATCGACGTCGTCCTGCTCGCCGCGCTCTGACCCGTCTGTCACCAGACCGTGAGTCTGGTCAGCCGGTACCTGGAGTCGCGGGGCATCCCGACCGTCGTCATGGGCAGCGCGCGGGACATCGTCGAGGAGTGCGGCGTCGCCCGCTTCCTGTTCACCGACTTCCCGCTCGGCAATCCGGTGGGCAAACCGTACGACGCGGCGATGCAGCACGCCACCGTTGGGTTCGCGCTGGACCTGCTGGAGCGCGCGTTCCTGCCGCGCACGACGGTGCAGACCCCCTGGCGCTGGAGCGACGACGAATCGTGGCGCGAGGTCTATGCCCGCATCGATCCCGAGCGTGTCGAGGCGCTCAGGCGCGAGGGCGAGGCGCGGCGGGAGTCGCAGGCGGACGCCCGCAAATAGCCGGGGGCGTGGTCGGCGTAGCGTCGCTCGAGGGCCGGCACGAAAGGCGCACGGGCCCCGCGCCACGCGGGGCTTCCGGCTTCCTATCGTGCGTGACCTGCGTCTGCTCCGCGTGGGTGATCAGGTCAGCGCCGCTGACGAGTACCCGCAGCGCCGCCGCGCAGCTCGTGGTGAAGCCTGCGTCACGCGGCCACGGATTCCCGATCGACACTGTGCCGGCCCGCGTCGTCGGACAGCTTTGGCAGCTTCCGGAGGGCGGCGCCGAGCTTCTTTTCGGCGATTCGCAGCTCGTAGACCTTTTGCAGGTTCAGCCAGAAGTCCGCACTGGTGCCGAAGAAGTGCCCGAGCCGCAGCGCGGTGTCGCCCGTGACGGCACGCTGTCCGTTGAGGATTGCCGTGATGCGATTGGTGGGAACCTCGAGCCGCCTGCCGAGTTCGGCGGCGGTCATGCCCAGCTCTCGAAGCTGTTCGGCGAGATGCTCGCCAGGGTGGATCGGGGTGCGTGCCATGGTGCGTGCCTATCAGTGATAGTCGACGATCTCGACGTTTAGCGGCCCTCGGGAGCCTTCCGGCCATTCGAAGCAGATGCGCCACCGATCGTTGATCCGGATGCCTGACGATCATGGCGCGATTCTATGAAGACTTACGCGTTACGTCTTCCGTAAACCTACTGACTGGAATCGAGCACGTCGGCCTGCTGGGGCTGAGCATCGGCGGGCACCTCGACGTTGCCGAACGCGTGATCGACGACGTTCGGGCACAGCGCCCGGACCTGACCGTATTTGCCGGCGGGGTGGCGCCGTCCTGGGCCTGCCGGCGGCTCGCGCAGAAGGGCGTCGAGGTCTAGCCGCCCGGATCGCAATTGCACGATATCGTTGCGGCTGCCCGACGCCTGACCGGCGTCGACTCATGAACCAGGAGACCGCCCAGATGCAGGCCAACGTCATCGTCGAGGAACCGCCGTCCGCCCCGTTCACCACCGATGCGCGCATTCCGCCGCGCGACCGTGTCGTGTCGCGCGACCTGCTCGACCGATGGGCGCGCGAGCGCCCGGACAAGGTGTTCATCAAGTTCGACGACACCGGCGAGGAGTGGACCTACGGCCAGTTCCGGTCGATGGTGCTGCAGACCGCGCTGGGCCTGCAACAGCTGGGCGTGCGCCAGGGCGATCACGTGCTCGTGTGGATGCCGAACTGTCGCGAGAACATCCGCGTGTTCTTCGCCGTGAACTACCTGGGTGCCGTGTACGTGCCCATCAACACCGCCTATCGAGGCGGCCTGCTCGCGCACGTGATCGAGAACTCGGATGCCCGGTTCGCGGTCATCCATGGCGACCTGATCGAGCGTCTGCGCGAGGTGCCGACCGCCACCCTCGAGACCGTGGTCGTGCTCGGCAAGCAGCCGACCGGGCTCGCGCTGCGCACGGTCGACTACGCCGCCGCGCTGCTGCCCGCGCAGGGGCGCCTGGCGGCGCCCGCGCGCCCGATCGAGCCCTGGGATCCGCAGTCGATCATCTACACCTCCGGCACGACCGGCCCCTCCAAGGGCGTGCTGTCGTCGTACCTGCACATGTTCAGCAATGCGGGGCCCGAATCCTGGCCCTTCGTCACCGAGGACGACCGCTACATGATCGCCAGCCCGATGTTCCACATCGGCGGCATGGGCGGCATCTACGTGATGTTCGTGCGCGGGGCCTCGGTCGCGTTTCTCGATCGCTTCGACACGGCGAGCTTCTGGGCGTCGATGCGCCGCACCGAGACGACGGTGGCCTTCCTGCTGGGCGTGATGGCGAGTTTCCTCGAGAAGCAGCCGCCCGGGCCGGTGGACCGGGACCACAAGGTGCGCTGCGTGTTCATGGTGCCGCTGGCCGGCGACATCGCGGCGTTCAGCGCGCGCTTCGGCGTCGACGTGTACACGATCTTCAACATGACCGAGATCTCGTCGCCGATCGTGTCCGAGCCCAACCCGGTCGTGCGCGGCACCTGCGGGCGCAAGCGCGACGGCGTCGACGTCCGTCTGGTCGACGACAACGACTGCGAGGTGCCCGATGGCACTGTCGGCGAGATGCTGGTGCGCACCGACCGCCCGTGGGGGATGAACAGCGGCTACTACAAGAACCCGGAAGCGACCGCGAAGGCCTGGCGCAACGGCTGGTTCCACACCGGCGACGCGTTCCGGCGCGACGCGGACGGGTACTACTACTTCGTCGACCGGATGAAGGACGCGATCCGCCGCCGCGGCGAGAACATCTCGTCGTTCGAGGTCGAAGCCGACGTGGTCGCCCATCCCGACGTGCAGGAGGTCGCGGCCATCGGCGTGCCCAACGAGATGAGCGAGGAGGACGTGCTGGTGGCGGTCACGCCGGTGCCCGGCCGCACCATCGACCCGGTGGAACTGATCGAGTTCCTGCGCGGCCGCATGGCGCACTTCATGGTGCCGCGCTACGTGCGGGTCTTTGCCGAGCTGCCCAAGACGCCGAGCAGCAAGGTGAAGAAGCAGGAGATTCGCGCCGAGGGCGTCACCGCCGACACCTGGGATCGCGAGAAGGCCGGGATCCAGGTGCGCAGCGACCGGTTTCCGGCGCGTTCGTGATCGTGCGCGCGAGGCGCACGTGAGCGCATCCGGGTAACCGAGTCCGCCACCATGGCAGCGACACCGGACCTGTCACCCGATTGGCGCGCCGGATCCGAGCCGCTGCGGCAGGCTCTTTCGCGCCGACGGAGGCGGAAATGCAGTACCTTCGTCGGACCGAAGAGTCGATGCCGCCGAACCGACGCGTCGCAACAGAGGAGGAACGAACGATGGCACGCCCGCGCAAACCGGCCCCGACCGGCCAGGATTTCGACCGAGAATTCCGCGCCCAGATGGCGCAGATGACCGCCGGGCTCGCGCCCACGGCCTTCACCACCGCGTGGGCCGACTGGGCGATGCACCTGGCGCAGTCGCCGTCGCGGCTGCAGCAGCTGCAGCAGGAGGCCGCCCAGCGCGCTCAGGACACCTGGGCCTTCGCGCTGCGCGCGATGGCCGGCCAGCCGGTGGCGCCCTCCGAAGGCCTGGAAGGCACGGCCGACCGCCGCTTCGAGGGCGCGGACTGGACGCGCTTCCCGTTCAACGTCTACGCCCGCGCCTACCAGAACAGCGCCGCGCTGATGCAGCAGACGGTGAGCGACGTCGACGGCGTGACCGACTACCACGCGCAGCTGATGGGATTCGCGGTGCGCATGCTGCTGGATACCAGCTCGCCGGCGAACTGGCTGGCGTCCAACCCCGAGGTGCTGGCGCTGACGCAGGCCGAGAAGGGCCAGAACCTGCTGCGCGGCTTCCAGCACCTGGTCGACGACGTGCAGCGCACCATCGAGGGCTCGGCGCCGGCCGGCACCGAGGAGTTCGAGGTCGGCCGCCAGCTCGCGGCGACGCCAGGCAACGTGGTGTTCCGCAACGCGCTGATCGAGGTGATCCAGTACACGCCGACGACCCCGGACGTGCACCCCGAGCCGGTGCTGATCGTGCCGGCGTGGATCATGAAGTACTACATCCTCGATCTCAGCGCGCGCAACTCGATGGTGCGCTACCTCGTCGAGAAGGGCCACACGGTGTTCATGCTGTCGTGGAAGAACCCCGACGAGAGCGACCGCGACGTCGGCATGGACGATTACGTGAACCAGGGCCTGCGCGCCGCGCTCGACGCGGTGTGCGCGATCGTGCCGCGGCAGCCGGTGCACGCGGTCGGGTACTGCATCGGCGGCACGCTGCTGACGATCGGCGCGGCCGCGCTGGCACGCGAGCAGGACCAGCGGCTCGGCTCGATCACGCTGTTCGCGGCGCAGACCGACTTCTCCGAGCCGGGCGAGCTGGCCTACTTCATCAACCCGGCGCAACTGGCGATGCTCGAGGCCAGCATGCACAAGAGCGGCGTGCTCGAGAGCAAGCAGATGGGTGCCGCGTTTGCACTGCTGCGCGCGCAGGACCTGATCTGGCAGCCCGCGGTCGACAGCTACCTGAAGGGCAAGCGCGCGGCGATGATCGACCTCATGGCCTGGAACGCGGATGGCACGCGCATGCCCTGGCGCATGCACTCCGAGTACCTGTACCGCCTGTACCTCGACAACGAACTGGCCACCAACCGCTTCCCGGTCGACGGCAAGCTGGTGCGGCTGTCCGACATCCGGGTGCCGATGTTCGTCGTCGGCACCGAAGCCGACCACGTGGCGCCGTGGAGGTCGGTCTACAAGGTCGACAACCTCGTGCGCAGCGACGACTTCACGTTTCTGCTGACCGCCGCCGGCCACAACGCCGGCATCGTCTGCGGCCCGGCCCACCCGAAGCGCCACTACCGCATCAAGACGCGTCGTCTGGCCGATCCGCACCTGGCGCCCGAGGACTGGGAAGCGGCCGCCGAACGCCACGCAGGCTCCTGGTGGCCGGCCTGGCAGGCGTGGCTGGCTGCGCACTCGGGCGAGCGCGTCGCGCCGCCGGCGATGGGTGCGCCGAGGAAAGGCTACACGGTGCTGGAGCCGGCGCCGGGGCAATACGTGCGCCAGCGCTGACGCGGCGGGCGGAGAAGCCCGTCGCGGCTTGTTGGAGCGTCCCGCTCCCGGTGCCGCCTTCGCAGCACGCATTCAAGTACCGCTTCACTGATATCGACACTCTGGTGGGTGACTTCCTGCGCGATGTGGAGAAACTGGCATGACTGCATCTGGCAAAGTCTTGAACGTCAAGGTTGGCGAGACGCTGCAACAGGCCGGCAAGCGTGCGGCAGACGCCATGCGCGCGGCGGCCGCCGGCAAGGCGGTGACCCCGTACTTCGGCATCAGCTTTCAGCAGGTTGGCCAGATGCTGGCCATCTTCACTCCGAAGCGCTGGGAGTTGATCGCCGCGCTTCGTGAGGCAGGGCCAATGACGGTGGCCGAACTGGCGCGTTATCTATGGCGCAACTACAAGAACGTACACGTCGATGTTCAGCAACTGATCGAGTGGATGGCCGTGGAACGTGGCGACGATGGATGCGTGAGCGTGCCTTGGTCGGAGATCGTTGTGGACATGAAACTGCCCGAGCGGGCGGTAGCCTGAGGCGTGCCGTGCGGGGCCGCTGTGTGCCCGACCCACGACTGCCCGGAACTGACGCACGGGCATGGTCGACGCGGGTACGACAGTCGGCTTTGCGCCGCGCTCAGCCGGGTCGCGGCCTGCGCACGAAGCGCGTGCCGCACTCGCCGTACCCGGGGTCGACCAGGTGGCGCTGCCCCATCAGCGTCAGCCACACGGCGGGCTGCCGATCCGCGCCGTCTTCGGCGGTGTCGTCGTCCGAGGCCAGGCTCAGCGCGGCGAGATCGAGGTCGTGGACTGCGGCGGGGCCGAGGTCCGTGTCGACGAACACGTCGCCTTCCTGCGAAATGCCGACCCTGTCGATGCGCTCCACCCGATACCCGGTGTGGGTGACCAGCGTCGCGTCGTCGCCGGTGCCGAGCACCCGCAGGATCAGCGGCGCCAGGTCGAGGTCGACGTAGACCCGCTGCGGACCGTTCTGCCAGAACCATCTGCCCTGGTCGTCGTGATCGTAATTGCGGCCGATGAAGTCGATGATCGGCGGGCTGGTGATCGGGCTGCCGAGTCCGTGCAGGCTTTCGTCGAATCCGGGCTGCCCGCGGTCGATCAGCCACCACTGGCCGCGCCGGTCCAGCCGCAACCAGCCGAACACCGCCGGAACGTCCGGCCACTTGACCATCGCCGCGCGGACCTGATCGTCGATCATGGTGATTCGCCTTCCTGTGCGATGCGCGTTCGCGCCTCGGCCTGTTGTTGCGCCTCGGCCTGTTGTCGCGCGTCGGGCGCGGAACTGTCCGGATCGCCCGACGGGAGCGTGCTTCCGATGACGGACGCGAGGAACCCGAGCACGCGCTGCGGCATCCAGTCGAGGCGCCCCGGCATCGCGCCGGACATGAACCCGACGTGCCCGCCGTGTCGGGGATAGTCGAGCACGACGTCGGCCGACACCGCGTCGGCGCCGGCAAGCGCGCTGGCGGGCAGGAACGGGTCGTTCAGGGCGTTGACCACCAGCGTCGGCACCCGGATGCCGCGCAGCCAAGGCTTGCAGGACGAGCGCGCCCAGTAGTCGTAGCAGTCGCGAAAACCGTGCATCGGCGCCGTCACGTCGTTGTCGAAGCCGAAGAAGTCGCGGGCGGCGAGCATCCGTTCCCGGTCGAACAGGCCGGGATGCTGTTCGAGTTTCAGCAGGCTCTTGCGCTTGAGCGTGGCGAGGAAGTTGCGCGTGTAGACGCGGTTGAAGCCGCGCGACAGCGCGGTCGCGCCGGCGAGCAGGTCCTGCGGCGCGGACACCGCGGCGGCAGCGGCGACGAAGGCCGCGTCGGCGCCGCGCTCGCCGAGCCACTTCAGCAGCGCATTGCCGCCCAGCGAGACGCCGACCGCGAACACCGGCCCGCCGCCGCCGTGCTCGGAGGCGATGCGGCGCAGGATCCAGTCGATCTCGTCGGAGTCGCCCGAGTGATACGCGCGCGGCGCCAGGTTCGGCTCGCCGCTGCAGCCGCGGAAGTGCGCCACCGCGCCCCGCCAGCCCATGCGTTCGGCCGCCGCCATCAGCGCGCGCGCATAGTGGCTTTGCGAACTGCCCTCGAGGCCGTGGAACAGCACGACGATCGGCCGGTCGCGCGCTTCCGGCGACACCGGGCCGAAGTCGACGTCGATGAAGTCGCCGTCGGGCGCGGTCCATCGCCGGCGCTGGTAGTGCACGACCGGGCGAGGCGTGACGAGCGCAGGCCAGATCGTCTGCGCGTGCCCGCCGGGCAGCCAGCGGGCGGGGCGGAAGGCCGGCGCCACTCTAGTGGAGCACCACCGAGCCGCCGGATTCACGGTCGCCCGGCAGCGACTCGGCCGCCGACGCTGAGTGATGCAGGATGATGCGCCAGCCGCCCGCCTGCTTGACGTAGACGTTGGTCGCGACGCATTCGACCACCTCGGCGCCCTTGCGGCCGGAGACCAGCACCTTCTCGATCAGGTTGTGCACCGACAGCACCGCCCCCTGGTGCACGCGCACGTCGGAGGTCCGGACGTCGACGGCGCCGCCGGCGAAGATCGCCTCGAAGGAGGCGCGGATCGCTGCCAGGCCGGTGAGCCTGGCGCCGTTGGGATGGACGCAGACGACGTCCTCGTCGTCGGCCCACAACGACATCATCGCGGTCAGGTCGCCGCGCTGCATCGCGTCGTAGAAGGCTTCCTCCGCCGCCTCGGCAGTGGCGAAAACGATCGCGCGTCGCATCGCGGCCCTGTTCAGCGGAACACGACGGTGCGGTGGCCGTTGAGCAGCACGCGCCGCTCGACGTGCCACTTCACGGCGCGGGCCAGCACAACGCTCTCGACGTCGTGGCCGATCGCGGCCAGGGTGTCCGGCGGCATCGCGTGATCGACGCGCTCGACGTCCTGCTCGATGATCGGTCCCTCGTCGAGGTCGGCCGTCACGTAGTGCGCGGTCGCGCCGATCAGCTTGACGCCGCGGTCGTGCGCCTGCGCGTAGGGCTTCGCACCCTTGAAGCTGGGCAGGAAGCTGTGATGGATGTTGATCGCCCGACCCCTCAGCGATTCGCACAGCCGGGGCGACAGGATCTGCATGTAGCGGGCGAGCACGACCAGGTCGACGCGTTCGCGCTCGACGAGCTCGAGCACGCGCGCTTCCTGTTCGGTCTTCGTCGCCGACGTGACCGGCAGGTAGAAGAACGGGATCCGGTAGCTGTGCGCCAGCGGCTGGAACTCGGTGTGGTTCGACACGATGGCCGGGATGTCGATGGCCAGTTGGCCGGACGCCCAGCGGAACAGCAGGTCGTTCAGGCAATGGCCGAACTTCGACACCATCAGCAGGACACGCGGCCTGACGCGCATGTCGTGGATCTTCGCGTCCATCGAGAAGCGCTTGCAGACGCCGTCGAACTCGGCGTGCAGCCGGGGCTGGTCGAAGCCGTCGGGCGCCGAGAAGTGCACGCGCATGAAGAACAGGCCGGTCGATTCGTCGCCGAACTGGGCCGAATCGATGATGTTGCAGCCGCGTTCGTAGAGAAAGCCGGTGACGTGGTAGACGATGCCGGTGGTGTCGGGGCAGGACAGCGTGAGGATGTATTCGGGCTGGGCGCTCATCGGGGGGGTCTTGTCGCGGTTTCGAACCGCATCGCCTTCTCGAGCGAGTCGAAGACTGTCGCGGGAGAGATTCGATTCAGGCAGTCGAGGTGGCCCAGAGGGCAGGTGCGTTCGAAGCAGGGGCTGCAGTCGAGGTGCAGCCACTCGACGCGCGCGCGCGCGGAGCGCGGCGGGGTGTGACGGGGGTCGCTGGAACCGAAGACGGCGACCTGGGGGCGCGCCAGCGCAGCGGCGACGTGCATCAGCCCCGAGTCGTTGGACACGACCGCGCTGGCCGTGCCGATCAGCGCGATCGCCTCGTCCAGGCTGGTCTCGCCGCACAGGTTCTGCAGTTCCTGCCCGGACAGCGCCGCGATCTCGGTCGCCAGCGCGCGCTCCTTCGCGGAACCGACCAGCGCGATGGTGGTCTCGGGCCATTCGACTGCGATCAGGCTGGCCAGCGCGGCGAAATGGCGGGCGGGCCAGCGCTTGGCTTCGCCGTACTCGGCACCGGGGCACAGCACGACGACCGGGTCGTCCAGGCGCAGGCCGAGCCGCTCCAGGATCGCGCGCTTGCGTTCGACGTCGTGCGACAGCGCGGGATTCGGCACCTGAGCCGGCATCGGCGCGCCCGGAGGGAACGCCAGCCGGGCGTAGAACTCGACCATCGGCGGACGCGAGCCTGCAGGCGTGTCGTGCATCCGGTTGATCAGCAGGTACCGGTTCTCGCCGCGATGTCCGATGCGTTCGGGAATTCCGGCGAGGAACGGCACCAGCGCGGACTTCATCGAATTGGGCAGGACCACGCAGCGATCGTAGCGGCGGCGGCGCAGGCTGCGGGCCAGGCGCCAGCGGTCGCCGAACTGCAGGCGGCCGTGCGTGTTGGGGGCGACGATCACCTCGTCGACCCGGTCCATCGCCCGGAACACGGACGCGACGTGCGGCGGTGCCAGCACGTCGATGCGTTCGCAAGTTTCCGACCGCGCCAGCAGCGCGACGAGCGGCTGCGCCATGACGGCGTCGCCGATCCAGTTCGGAGCGATGATCAGGGTGCGCACGGTCGGCTGCTCCTGACGACCTCAGGGAATGGGATTGTCGCTCAGTCGCGCATCGGGTGCGCGCTCAGTGATGCCCTTTGACGACCGCGCCCGGCTTCAGCCGGTAGACCGTGCCGCAGTAGGGGCAACGCCCCTCGCCGGCATGGGTCACGTCGATGAAGACCCGCGGATGGCCGCTCCAGATGGGCATCTTCGGGTTAGGGCAGAACGCGGGCAGGTCCTTGCCGTCGAGTTCGACCGCGTTGTCGCTGGAGGTGTGCGTGTCGGCCATGGTGCGGTCACTCCGCCTCAGTTGGCCACCGGCGTCAGCCAGTGGCGGTACTTCTCGCTCTTGCCCGCGACCACGTCGAAGAACAGGGTCTGCAGCTTCTCGGTGATCGGGCCGCGTCGGCCTTCGCCGATGCTGCGATCGTCCAGTTCCCGGATCGGGGTGATCTCGGCGGCAGTGCCGGTGAAGAAGGCCTCGTCGGCGCAATACATCTCGTCGCGTGTGATGCGCTTCTCGATCACCTCGATGCCCAGGTCGCGCGCCATCGTGATCACCGCGTCGCGGGTGATGCCGTCCAGGCACGAGGCCAGGTCCGGCGTGTAGAGCTTGCCGCTCTTCACGATGAACACGTTCTCGCCCGAGCCCTCGGACACGTAGCCCTCGGTGTCGAGCAGCAGCGCCTCGTCGTAGCCATGGACGGTGACTTCCTGGTTGGCCAGGATCGAGTTGATGTAGTAGCCGCTCGCCTTGGCGCGGACCAGCGACACGTTCACGTGATGCCGCGTGAAGGACGAGGTCTTGACCCGGATGCCCTTGGTGATGCCGTCCTCGCCCAGGTAGGCGCCCCAGGGCCAGACGGCGACCGCGGTGTGGATCGTGTTGCCCTTGGCCGACACGCCCAGCTTCTCGGAACCGATCCAGATGATCGGCCGGATGTAGCAGGAGTCCAGCTGGTTCAGGCGCACGCAGTCCTTCTGCGCCTGCATCAGCGTGTCCATCGTGTGCGGCACGTTCATCTGGAAGATCTTGGCCGAGTTGAACAGCCGCTTCGTGTGCTCGGCCAGGCGGAAGATCGCCGTGCCCTTGTCGGTCTTGTACGCGCGCACGCCTTCGAATACCGCCATGCCATAGTGCAGGGAGTGCGTCAGCACGTGCAGTTTCGCATCGCGCCAATCGACCATCTTGCCGTCGAACCAGATCAGTCCGTCGCGGTCGGCCATCGACATGGAGAGCTCCTCAGGGGTACGCAGTTGGAAACGGGTGCGGCGCGCCGTCGTCGCCTGGAGCGAATTCGGGCGGCACCCGCGGAATCCGCAATTTTAGCGGACAGTGGAACGAAAATTCCGGCGCCCCTTGCCGGCAGCGGTCCGGGATGTGATCGGCGTCACGCACCCGCTGATACACTCGATCGATGCTCGCAGCCCTCCGCCCCCAGATGATCCTGCTCGCCTGCATGCAGGCGCTGATGCTGGTCAACAACGTCACGCTGGTGGCCGTCTCGGGCCTCGCCGGCATGAGCATCACCGAGAACAAGGCGCTGGCGACGCTGGCGGTGACCGGCTACGTGGTCGGTGGCGCCGTCTGGGCGATGCCTGCGGCGGCGTTCATGAACCGCTTCGGCCGGCGGGCCGGCTATACGCTGGGCTCGATCGTCGCGATGTTCGGCGCGGTGCTCGGCTGGTACGCGATGGGCGAGAAGAGCCTGCCGCTGCTATGCCTGGCGACTTTCGTCGTCGGCCTGTACAGCGCGACCGGCGCCAGCCTGCGCTTCGCGGCGGCCGACGTCGCCGACGAGTACAAGCCCTCGTTCAAGGCGCGCGCGATCTCGCTGGTGCTGGCCGGCGGCATCGTCGGCGGCGTCGTCGGTCCCGAGATCGCGAAGTGGTCGCGCACCTGGCTGCCGGCGCAGTTCTCGGGCACGTACCTGACCCTGGCCGGCTTCGCGGTGCTGTCGCTGCTGCTGGCGCAGCTGTTGCGCCTGCCGAACCGGCCCGTCTCCGTCGCGGAGGGGCCGGCGCGGCCGCTGGGCGAGATCCTGCGGCAGCCCGCCTGCTGGGTCGCGATCCTGACCGCGTGTCTCGGCTACGGCGTGATGAACCTGCTGATGGTCGCCACGCCGCTGGCGATGGAGGTCTGCAGTCATCCGTTCGCGTCGGCCGCGCTGGTGATCGAGTGGCACGTGATCGGCATGTTCGCGCCCGGTCTGTTCACCGGGCACCTGATCGCGCGCTTCGGCATCCTGCCGATCATTTCGATCGGCTGCCTGCTGATGCTGGCCTGCGTCGGCATCGCGCTCACCGGCGTGGACCTGATGCAGTTCCTCGCCGCGCTGTTCCTGCTCGGCGTGGGCTGGAACTTCATGTACACGGGCGGCACGACGCTGTTGACCACCTCCTACCGTCCGACCGAGAAGGCGCGCGTGCAGGGCTTCACCGACCTGTGCGTGTTCTCGACCATGGTCACGTCGTCGGCCGCCTCGGGCGCGCTGCTGCTGGTCAACGGCTGGTCGATCCTGAACCTGCTGTCGCTGCCCGCGGTGCTGCTGGTGCTGGTGGTGGTGCTGTGGCTGTCCAGCCGCACGGGCTGGAAGCTCGGACGCGTCGCACACGCCTGAGGGGTGCGAAGCCGGCCCGGCGGCCGGGTCCCCTCTTACGCGCCGGGAGAGTCCCGGCGTACCAATCGAGAGGTCGAGAGATGAGCAATCCCGCCGAAGCCGTCGTCCTGGTCGAGAAGGATCCGCGCGGCTACGCCGTCGTGACCCTGAACCGTCCGGCGGCGATGAATGCGCTGTCGAAGCAGTTGCGTGCCACGCTCGCGGACACCGTCGATGCGCTCGAAGCCGATCCGGACGTCCGGGTGCTGATCCTCACGGGAGCGGGCAAGGCCTTCACCGCCGGCCTCGACCTGAAGGAGCTCGGCGGCGCCGGCGGTGGAGCCGCGGGGCTGGGCTCGACCAACGACGCGGTCCGCGTGCAGGATCCGGTGCGCTCGCTCGGCCGCTTCAGTGGGCCGGTGATCGGTGCGATCAACGGCGTCGCGATCACCGGCGGCTTCGAGCTGGCGCTGGCGTGCGACGTGCTGCTGGCGTCGACGCAGGCGCGCTTCGCCGACACGCACGCCCGCGTCGGCGTGATGCCGGGCTGGGGCCTGTCGCAGAAGCTCAGCCGCATGATCGGTGTGCATCGGGCGAAGGAACTGTCCCTGACCGGCAACTTCCTGTCGGCCGAGCAGGCGCTGCAGTGGGGGCTGGTCAACCGCGTCGTCGCGCCCGAGCAGCTGATGCCGCAGGCGCGCGCGCTGGCGCTCGACATGCTGTCGGTGATTCCCGAGATGCTGGTGGCCTACAAGAAAGTGATCGACGATGGCTATGCGCTCGCCTTCGGCGAGGGCCTGAAGCTCGAGCGCGACCGCGCGAGTGCCGCCAACGCCGCGGTCAGCGCCGAGGAGATCGAGCGCCGGCGCGAAGCGGTGCGGGCGCGGGCGCACGATCAGGCGAAGAAGTAGCGTACGGACGCGGGCTCGGGAACGGGCTCGGCCAGGCACATTCAGGAGACCAGGATGGGACGACTCGACGGCAGGGTGGCGGTGATCACCGGCGGGGCAAGCGGGATCGGCGAGGCCAGCGTGCGGCGCTTCGTCGGCGAGGGCTGCAGGGTGGTGATCGCCGATCTGCAGCACGAGCGCGGCGAACGGCTGGCCACCGAGCTGGGGGCGTCGACGGCGTTCCTGCGCACCGACGTCACGGTCGAGAGCGACGTGGTTGCGGCGATCGCGCTGGCGCAGTCGCGCTTCGGGCGCCTTGACTGCGTGTTCAACAACGCCGGCTACGGCGGCGTGAACGGGCCGATCGAGTCGATCGCGGCGCAGGGCTTCGACGACACGGTCGCGGTGCTGCTGCGGGGCGTGTTCCTGGGCATCAAGCACGCCGCCCCGGTGATGAAGCGGCAGGGATCGGGTTCGATCGTCAGCACGGCCAGCGTTGCCGGGCTCCAGGCGGGTTACGCGGGGCACGTCTACAGTGCCGCCAAAGCCGCGGTGATCCACCTGACGCGGTCGGTCGCGATGGAACTGGGCGAGTCGGGGGTGCGGGTGAACTGCATCTGCCCGGGCGCCATCGCCACACCGATCTTCGGCAAGGCGCTGGGTCTGTCGACCGAGGCCGCCGACCGGACGGTGGACGTGATGAAGGTGGCGCTCGCCAAAGGCCAGCCGATCCGGCGCGCCGGGCTGCCCCTGGACATCGCCGATGCCGCCGTCTGGCTGGCGAGCGACGAGGCCGGCTTCGTCAACGGCCACGCGCTGGTGGTGGATGGCGGCCTCACCGGCGGCAAGATGTGGTCGGCGGTGCTCGAGCAGCGCCGCGCCATGCGCGCCGCGATGGGGCTTGCGCCGGAGGGCTGAAGCCGGCCGGCGCCGCCGGGATCAGACGGCGGCGAGCGCCGCCAGACCGAGTTCGCGCACCGGCAGCCGGTCGACGCTCCACAGGCGGTCCAGCAGCGCACGCGCCCGGGCGCCGCCGATGACGGGAGACGACAGTTCCAGGAACTTGTCGTCGATGTCCGCATCGCTCAGCGGCGCCTCGGGGTCGCCCTTGCGGTAAGGCGCGAAGTGCTCGAGGACCCGCCCATCGTGCAGCTCGACCCGGACCCGGGCGGCGCGCATGCCCGGAAAGCGCGCGCTGAATTCGGCGTCGTCCCGCAGCGCGGTCCTGGCGATCAGCGCCCGGATGCCGGCGTCGGCGAGGCGCGCCGGTCCGAAGGCGTCGAGGCGGACCGCGCCGTACAGCAGCGCGTGGGCGACCACGTACGGCAGGCTGAACTTGGCCTCGAAGGCGGTGGCCGGCGCGAAGTTGCCGGTGACGTCGATCGCCGTGCGGTAGGTGTCGACCGCGATCGACGCGACCTGCGCGGCCTCGAGTCCGTGCCTGGTGCGCAACTCGAGCATCGCGTCGATCGCCGCGAACGTGTGCCCGCAGCATCCGTGGTTCTTCTGCGTGATCGCGGTGATGTTGTAGCGCTCGCCCAGACCGTCGACGGCCTTGTTCCAGTCGGCCCCGTCCGACAGCGCGGCGCCGAAGCCCGCCTCGCCCTCCAGCACGTCGAGTGCGCCGGTGATCCCGTCGGCCGCGCCGCAGCCGGTGGTGACGCCCACCCAGGCGGCGTGCCCGGCGTGCAGCGCCTTGGTCATCGCATCGGACCGGAAGGCCTGCTGCAGGCCGGCGGCGAAGGACGCCGCCGTCGCCAGCGCGTGGCGCAGCACGTCGCCGCGCGGATCGTCGTGCAGGGCGGCCACGGCCGCGGCGCCGCCGAAGCAGCCGACCGTGCCGGTGGTGTGGAAGAAGCGGTAATGCGAGGGCTGGATCGCCACGCCGATGCGCGTCGAGATCTCGTAGCCGATCGTGATCGCCTTCAGCAGCTCGGCGCCGGTGCTGCCGCGATCCTCGGCGACGGCCAGTGCCGCGGCGATCGTCGGGCAGCCCGGGTGGTAGACCGCGTCGCGGAAGATGTCGTCGAATTCGACGGCGTGCGAGATGCTGCCGTTGATCCATGCGGCCGTGCCCGGGAAAGCGGTGGTGCCCATGCCAGGCAGGCTCGAGCTGCCGACCCCGAACTCGCGGCGATGCGCCCGCGCCAGCTGCGCCCCGGGCGCCTGCGACACGCCGGGAAACAGCGCGGAGAACCAGTCGATCAAGGCGCGTTTCGCGTGGTGTGTCACCTCGTCTGGCAGGGCGCGGGCGCGCTCCTGGTGTGCGTATTGTGCGAAACGGTCGATCAGCATGATGCGGGTTCCTTGGGGGCGGTGTCGTGCTGCGGCCCGGGTCCCGGGAGCGGCCCAGGGTGCGGCGGCGTCCCGGGTCGGCGGCCCGGGCTCAGCGCTTCGAGGGCATGGGCGAGACGCCGAGCCCGTCCATGAAGCGGGCGCGGATGCGCGAGGCATCGCGTTCGGTGACCCCGGCCGGCGGCGCGTCGTCGGTTCGGGTGGCCACGAAGACGGGGCCGACGCCCTGCAGCGCGAGGTCGACCAGGGCCTCGAAGTGCGCCTCGTCGCGCGCCCAGGCGCTGGTCGCGATGCCGCAGCCGCGCGCGACCGCGACGAGGTCGGTGCCGGCCGCGGTCAGCGTCGGTTGCGCGCCGGTGATCTGGTAAACGCCGTTGTCGAACACGACCACCGCCAGGTTTCGCGGTGCCGTCGCCGCGATCGTGCCCAGGCAGCCGAGCTGCATCAGCAGCGAACCGTCGCCTTCCAGCGCGAACACCTGCCGCCGCGGCTGCGCGATCGCCACCCCGAGCGCGATCGGCACGGCAAGCCCCATGCTGCCCAGCATGTAGAAGTTCTGCGGCCGCTGCCCGCTGGCCCACAGGTCGAAGTTGGTGTGGCCGATCCCGCCGACGACCGCTTCGTCGCGGTGCAGCTTCGCGACCAGCCGGCGCGTCAGGTCGGATCGGTTCATGACCCGCGCCGTGTCGCGCGAGCCGGATTCGAGGGCAGGGTTCGACATCCGGGGCCTCACTGTCCGGCACCGCGGCTGGTCAGCAGCGGCGACAGGATCATCGCCGCGGCCGCCTGCGTCGCGAACGCCTGCCGGATCATCCGGTCGACGACGAACTCGACGTCCTCCTGGCGGGTGATCGCGAAGTGTTCGATGCCCAGCGTCTCCAGCACGGGGCGCATCGTGCGGCACACGATCGCCTGGCCCAGCTGGAAGTCGCCGAGGGTGCCGCGCTCGGAGATCATCATCAGCAGCGGGATCTGACAGGGCACCGTCAGCGAAGCCAGGCAGTTCGCGAGGGTCGCGAAGCCGCTGGTCTGCATCAGCACGATGCCGCGCAGTCCCGCCATGTAGGCGCCCGACACGATTCCGACGGCCTCCTCTTCGCGCGCCGGATACAGCACGGTGAACCAGTCGTCGTCCGCGAGCCGCCGGATCAGCGGCGCGAGAACCTTGTCGGGCACGCAGGCGACGAGGCGCACCTCGTTGGCCTTCAGCACCCGCGCCACCGTCGCGTCCCAGGTCTCCCGGTCGGCGCCGACCGTTCCTGCAGCCGTCATCCCAACTCCTCGCCCGGGGCGCGTCGATGCCCCCTGTGTCCGCGCGGGGGCGCCGTCGCCCTCGTGTCCGTGATCCGGGCGATGATAACGAAGCCAGCGCACCGTCTTGCGGGATATCAATGCATCTGTCGCCGGCAAGGCACACACTCGCGCGGGCCCGACCGCTGCGTGCCGTCCCGGCTTGCCGGTTCGCACGCAGGCGCAGGGGACGACCCGAATCGCGCAGGTAGCCATGAGCACACGCAAAGCAACCGTCACCACGATCCCCCGCCGGGCCGCAGGGCAGGCCGCTGCTGCCGCGCCCGCACCGGTGGCCGCGCCGATCGCGGTGCCGCCGCGTCTTCCCGATGGCGAACCGCATCCTCTGGTCGGCCTGCCGCTGGAGCGCGATTCGTATGCCGCGACGGCGTTGTGGGACATCACCGATCGATCGGTCCATGCAGCGACGGCGCGTCTCACCGGCGGGGTGTCGCCGGCGGCGATGGCGCAGGCCTACATGGACTGGGCGATCCACCTGGCGGCGGCGCCGGGCAAGCACATGCTGCTCGCCCAGAAGGCCGCGCGCAAGGCGCAGCGCTTCGCCGTCTACGCGGCCAATTGCGCCGCGCACGGCGATGCTCCGGTGGCGCGCTGCATCGAGCCGCTCGCCCACGACAGGCGCTTCGCGTCCGAGAACTGGCAGCGCTGGCCCTTCAACCTGATCCACCAGGGGTTCCTGCTGAACCAGCAGTGGTGGCACAACGCGACGACCGAAGTGCGCGGCGTGACCGCACGCCACGAGAACCTGGTGCAGTTCATGGCGCGCCAGATGCTCGACGTGTTCTCGCCGTCGAACTTCCTGGCGACCAATCCGGACGTGCTGAAGCGCACGGTCGAAACGGGCGGCATGAACCTGGTGCGCGGGGCGCAGAACTTCCTCGAAGACTGGCAGCGCGCCGTGTCGGGCGGCAGGCCGGGCGGCGCCGAAACCTTCGTGCCGGGGCGCGACGTCGCGGTCACGCCGGGCAAGGTCGTGTACCGGAATCGCCTGATCGAGCTGATCCAGTACGAGCCGGCGACGGCGCAGGTGCGGCCGGAGCCGATCCTGATCGTGCCGGCGTGGATCATGAAGTACTACATCCTCGATCTCAGCCGGCACAACTCGCTGGTGCGCTACCTGACGCAGCAGGGCTTCACGGTCTTCATGATCTCGTGGAAGAACCCCCAGCCCGAGGATCGCGACCTCGGCATGGACGACTACCGGTCGCTCGGCGTGATGGCGGCGCTCGATGCGATCGGCGCGATCGTGCCGCGCCGCAAGGTCCACGCAGTCGGCTACTGCCTGGGCGGAACGATGCTGTCGATCGCCGCGGCGACGATGGCGCGGGACGGCGACGACCGGCTCGCCACGGTCACCTACCTGGCGGCGCAGACCGACTTCAAGGAGGCCGGCGAGCTGACTCTGTTCGTCGACGAGAGCCAGCTGACCTTCCTCGAGGACATGATGTGGGAGCAGGGCTATCTCGACACGACGCAGATGGCCGGTGCGTTCCAGACCCTGCGTTCCAACGACCTGATCTGGTCCCGCATGGTGCTCGACTATCTGATGGGCGAGCGGAACCCTCAGAGCGACCTGATGGCCTGGAATGCGGACGCCACGCGCATGCCGTACCGCATGCACTCCGAGTACCTGCGCAGGCTGTTCCTGAACAACGATCTCGCGGAAGGGCGCTTCACGGTCGGCGGCCGGCCGATCGCGCTGACCGACGTGCGGGTGCCGGTGTTCGCGGTCGGCACCGATCAGGATCACGTCGCCCCCTGGCGTTCGGCGTTCAAGATCCATCTGCTGAGCGACACCGCGGTGACCTTCGTGCTGACCGGCGGCGGTCACAACGCCGGCATCGTGTCCGAGCCCGGCCACAAGGGGCGCAGCTACCGGGTGCTGTCGCAGGCCAGCGACGACCGCTACCTCGATCCCGACGCCTGGCTGGCGGCGGCGCAGGTGCGCCAGGGATCCTGGTGGCCAGAGTGGGTCGCCTGGCTCGCGCAGCGCTCCTCGGATCCGGTGGCGCCGCCCGCGACCGGGGCGGCACAGGCCGGCTACCCGGTGCTGTGCGACGCGCCGGGGACGTACGTCATGCAGACCTGAGGCGCGCGTCCCGGGATCCCGCTTCCGGTCAGCCGAGAACCGCCTCCCACAGCCGCCGGACCGCCGCGCGCTCCTGCGCGACCAGTGCGGGTTCGACGCGCGCGTACTGCGCGTCGTTCAGGCGCATCGTGTGCTGCAGCTTGCGGAACCGCCGGTAGGCGCCGGCGACCTGGGGCGCGAGCTCGGCATCGATCAGCCCGGCCGCCGCGGCGCGCGCCAGCAGCGCGATGTTGCCGGCGTTGTCGAGCAGCTCCGGGTGGCGGTGCGAGTGGGCCAGCACCAGGTACTGCACCAGGAATTCGATGTCGACCATGCCCCCGGCGTCGTGCTTCAGGTCGAACAGCGCGCTGCGGTTGCGGTGTCCGTCGTGCATCTTCTGGCGCATCGCGACGACCTCGCGACGGAGCTCGTCGAGGTCGCGCTCGCGCGCCAGGATCGCGCGCCGTTGCTCCTCGAACCGGGCGCCGATGGCGGGGTCGCCGGCGGCGAACCGGGCGCGCGTCAGTGCCTGGTGCTCCCAGATCCACGCCGAGTCGCGCTGGTAGTTCGAGAACGCGTCGAGGCTGGTCACCAGCAGGCCGGCGTTGCCGTTCGGCCGCAGGCGAAGGTCGATCTCGAACAGCATGCCCGCCGACGTGCGCGCCGACATCCAGCCCGAGAGGCGTTGCGCGAGCTGGGCGTAGGCCTCGGCGGCGTGCTCGTCCGGATCGTCGTAGACGAACACCAGGTCCAGGTCCGATGCGTAGCCCAGTTCCTTGCCGCCGAGGCGTCCGTAGGCGATCACCGAGAACCTGGGCACCTCGCGGTGGCGGCTGCGCACGAGCGGCCAGACGTGGTCGATCGCCATCGCCAGCACGCGGTCGGCCAGCTCGCTGAGGTGGTCGGAGATGCGCTCGACGGTGTGCAGTCCTTCGATGTCCTGCACCAGCAGGCGGAACACCTGGGCGTGATGCGCTTCGCGCACGACGTCCATCTGCCGCTCGACATCGGGCGCGCCGGCGTGCGTGGCCAGGGCGAGCGTCTCCCGCACCGAGCGCTCCCAGGCGGCGTAGTCGGCCGGCTGCAGCAGCTGGCCGTCGAGCAGCTCGTCGAGCACGATCGGGTGGCGGATCAGGAAATCGGCTGCCCACTTCGCCCGCCCGAGCACCGTCATCACCCGTGCCTGCGCCTGCGGGTACTGCGACAGCAGCGTCAGGTACGCGGGCCGGCCGATCACCGACTCGATCAGATCGATCAGCCGCGACAGCGACGCCTCGCCGACCTCGGGCAGCCCGGCCGCGCGGGCCAGCAGCACCTCGATCGCGCTGCGGGTCTCCTCGCGCGCATTGCGGTACTTGCCCGAGCCGCGCAGCGCCTCGAGCCGGTGCCGGATGGTGTCGGACTGCTCGAGCGGCGCCGCCGCCGGCTCTGCCGTGCCGGCGCCGCCTTCCCGACCGAGTCCGTCGCCGCGATCGTCGGCCGCGGCCGCGCGCAGCAGCGCGTCGAAGACACGCTGAACGTCGGAGCGCGCCTGCTCGATCGCCCGCTCGAAGGCTGCGGGTTCCATGCCGAGCATCCGGGCCACCACCGCGCGCTCGTCGGGCCCGGCCGGCAGCCGGTGGGTCTGCGCATCCTCCCGATACTGCAGCGCGTGCTCGGTGCGCCTGAGCAGGCGGTAGGCCTGCGCCAGCGCGTCGGCATCGGCGGCGCTCAGCACGCCGCGCTCGCCGAGACCGGCCAGGGTCTGCAGCGTGCGCCGGTCGCGCAGCCCGCGATCCCTGCCGCCGCGAACGATCTGGAACAGCTGGGCGGTGAACTCGACCTCGCGGATGCCGCCGCGGCCAAGCTTCACGTCGATGCTGCCGTTGCCGCGGGCGTCGCGTTTCGAGACCTCGCTGCGGATCATGCCGTGCAGGTCGCGCAGCGCGTCGATCGCGCGGAAGTCGAGATAGCGGCGGAACACGAAGGGCGTGACGATCGCGGCGAGCGACTGCTCGTCGGCGGCGCGGCGCTCGTTGCCGGCCATCCCCGAGTCGGCGATCACCTTGCCCTTGAGCCAGGCGAAGCGCTCCCACTCGCGGCCCTGCGAGAAGAAATAGTCCTCGAGCATCGGCAGCGAAGCCACCAGCGGACCCGAGTCACCGTTCGGGCGCAGCCGCGTGTCGACGCGGAACACGAAGCCGTCGGCGGTGGCCTCGGCGAGCAGTGCGATCGCCCGGCGCGCCAGCCGGTGCATGAAGTCGCTGCTGGCGATCACGCTGGCCGGCGCCGGGCTCGGTCTCTCCGGCTTTCGCGACGCCTTCGGTGAGGCCTTCCTCGCGGAACACGAAGATCAGGTCGAGGTCCGACGACACGTTCAGCTCGTCGGCGCCGCCCTTGCCCATGCCGACGGCGAGGAGGTCCTGCGGAGCGCCGAGCGTATCGAGCGGGCGCCCGAAACGCGCGCGCAGCTCCTCGCCCGCCTGGCTCAGCGCCAGCCGCGTGGCGACCGTGGCGAACGCGGTCATCGCCGCGCACACCTCCTCGAGGCTGGCGCGGCCGGTGACGTCGCGCTCGATCAGCGCCATCAGCAGGCGCTGCCGCACCTGGCGCAGCGCGCGGCCGACCGCGTCGCCACCCGTCTCCGGATCGATCGCGCCGCCGCATCGGGCGCGAGCCGCCTCGGCGGCACGTTCGGCGGCGGCGATCACGCGCTGCGGAGCAAGCGGCTCGGCGATCCAGTCGGCGAGCGCCGGCAGCGCATCCCGGGGCTCGTCGGGGCGGGCAGCGATCGCCGACAGCGAGCGGCGGAAGTAACCCGAAAACTGTTCTGCGAGATAGGCCTGCCGGGGCTCCGGCGGGACTGCGCAGGAAGGCACGGGATCGCTCATGAGGGGGCTCCGAAAGGCGGTATCCTATCGAATCAGACCCCGGATCCCAGATCTGCCTCGGGAATTCTGTCGACCGGCAGCTGCGAATCCAACCCACTTGGCGCCCGACCCCGTAACACCCATCCCGAGACCCCGGCCGCTGGCCGGGCGGATCGTGGTCGCCTTCCTGGTCCTGGCCTACTTCACCCTGACGCTCGGTTACCTGGCAGTGCGCCACGTCGTCTGGCCGCGGGTCGACGACTGGCGCGGGCACCTGGTGCAGAGCCTGTCCGAGGCGACCGGACGTCCGGTGTCGATCGGCCGCATCCAGCCCGGCTTCGAAGGGCTGCTGCCGCGGGTCACCGTCGACGGGTTCGAGGTGGCGGGCGACGACGGCGTGCCGGTCCTGCGGGCGGACCGCGTCACCGCGGTGCTGTCGTTGCGCGCGCTGCTGTCCGGATCGCTCGGTTTCTCGGCGCTGAAGCTCGAATCCCCCAGCCTCACGGTCGAGCGTCTGGATGCGACGCGGCTACGGGTCGGCGGCTTCGAGTTCCGCCTGGACGAGCCGGGCGAGGGCGTGGCCGCGCGCTGGCTGATGAGCCAGCGGCTGGTGCAGGTCGAGGACGCCCGGGTCGTCTGGATCGATCGTCCCGCCGGGCGCCGGCAGCTCGTCAGCGGCGTCGACCTGACGATCGGCAACGTCGGCCGCCGGCACCGGGCCGCGCTGCGCGTCGCGGGCGGGCAACCGCTGTTCGAGCGGCTCGATGCGACCTACGAGTTCTACCGCCAGCCGCGTTCGCGCCACGACGACTGGACGCGATGGAGCGGGGAGGCCTTCGTTGCGGTGGCCGGCGGCGACGTGGCGGCGATCGAGGCGTCCGGCCTGCCGTTGGCGCCCGTGTCGGCGGGACGCATCGACCTGCGCGCGTGGCTGGGCTTCGACGCGGGCCGGGTCGAGGACGGGGTGCTGAAGCTCGCCGCGTCCGGCCTCACGGCGCAAGCCGGCGCCGGCAGTGTCGCGCTGGTCGCCGCGTCGGTCGATGCGCGTGGACGCCGGGTCGACAGCGGCTACGAGGTGCGCGTGCTGGAGCTCGAGCTGCGCGACCGCGGCGGCTTCCGCCTGCGCGCGCAGGGCGAACAGCAGTTGTCGCTCGATCCGGCGGGCAGGCCGCTGCGGGGGCGCGCGGCGCTCGAAGGCTTCGACGCGGCGCAGGCCCTCGAGGCGGCGCGCCGTCTGCCGCTCGGTCGCGCCGCCGTCGAACGGCTGCGGCCGTTGCGCCTGTCGGGGAAGGTCGGCGCGGTCAGCGGCAGCTGGTCGCTGGGCGAGAAGCCGGGGTTCGAGGCGGCGGTCGAGTTCGAAGGGCTGTCGCTGAGCTATGACCGGGGACGCGCCGCCGGCGACCAGCCCGGCGCGCCGGTGGTCAAGGTGCCGTGGTTCGAGAATCTGGCCGGAGAGGCGCGCGTCACGCAGTCGGACGGCCAGCTGCGGGTGCGCGGCCGCGACGCGGTGCTCGGCTTTCCCGGCATCTTCGAGACCCCCGCGATCCCGGTCGCATCGCTCGAGGCGGATGCCCGCTGGACGCTGGACTACGACGGCGAGCACTACGGCATCGCGATGTCCGTCGATCGTCTGGATTTCGCCAATGCCGACGCGCGCGGCGAGGTGCGCGGAACCTATCGCACCGGCGGCAAGGGGCCGGGACTGATCGACCTGAACGGGTCCTTCGAGCGGATCGAGGCGAACCGGGTCGCGCGCTATCTGCCGCTTCTGATCGCGCCGCAGGTGCGCGAATGGGTCGCGCACGCGATCCGGGACGGTTACTGCGACAAGGTGTCGGTCCGGCTGCGGGGGGACCTCTACGATTTTCCCTATCGCCGCAAGGAGGAGGGCGAGTTCGTGATCGATGCGCGCTGGAACGACGGCACGCTCGAGTACGCTCCTGGCTGGCCTGCGATCGAGGGTTTCCAGGGAACGCTCAGGTTCGAGCGCGCCGGGATGCAGGTCGCGATGCGCTCGGGACGAACCTACGGGGTCGCGCTGGGCAACACGCAGGCGGTGATCCGCGACTTCGCCGACCCGCTGCTGGTGGTCGAGGGAGGCGGCGACGGGCCGGCCCAGGACCTGATCCGGTTCGTCAACAGCAGTCCGGTGGCGACGCGCATCGACGACTTCACCCGCGACACCCAGGCCGAGGGCAATGCCGGGCTGGCGCTGAAGCTGGAACTGCCGCTGGGTCGACTCGAGGATTCACGGGTCGCCGGTTCGGTGCGTTTCCGCGGCAACACCCTGGTGCTCGACCGGACGATCCCGCCGCTTGCGGACGTCTCCGGCGCGCTCGAATTCTCCGAACGCGGACTGGCGCTGCGCGACGTCGCGTCGACCTTCCTCGGCGGTCCGCTGAAGGTGCGTGGCGAGACCCTCGAGCCGGGACACTTCGTGATCGTCGGGGAGGGCACGATCTCGGCCGAGGGCATGCGCTCGGTGGTCAGCAACCCGCTGACGCGGCAGCTCTCCGGCGCGACCCGTTATCGCGCGACTCTGGACGTTCAGCGCCGCGCCACTTCGCTGGCGATCGAGTCCGACCTGCAGGGCCTCTCGGCTGCGCTGCCTGCGCCTTTCGACAAGGCGGCCCAGCAGGTCTGGCCTCTGAAGGTGCGCACCGAGGCGGTGGCGCCGCCGAATTCCGACGACCGTTCGCCGAGGGACGCGATCCGGGTGGAACTCGACGATCGTATCCGCCTCGAGGTCGAGCGCGAGCGCGATCCGGCCAGCCAGAAGCTGCTGATCCGCCGGGCAGCATTCGCGATCGACGCCGAACCCGTCCTGCAGACGCAGGGCCTGTCGATCGCGATGCGGATGCCGGACGTCAACATCGACCAATGGGCGCGGCTGCTGTCGGACGACGTGATCCGCGAGGCCCAGGACAGCGCGGTGACGGAATTCGCCGAGGGCTTTTCGCTGCTGCCGAACCTGGTGTCGCTGCAGGCCGATCGCGTGACGGTCGGCGGCAAGGACCTGCACGCCGTGGTGGTCGGCGCCACGCGCGCGGCCGGATTCTGGCGCGCCAACATCCATGCGCGCGAGGTCGACGGCCACTTCAGTTGGCGCGCGGCGGCGCCCGCCGACCGCGCAGGGACGCTGGCGGCCCGCTTCACGCGCCTGGAGATCCCGAAGTCTCGCGCCAGCGAAGTCGAGTCGCTGCTCGACACCGCGCCCGATACTCTGCCCGCGCTCGACGTCGTGGCCGAGGAGTTCGTGCTCGGGGAGCGGCGGCTGGGCGCGCTGTCGCTGAAGGCGCGCAACGAGGGGACCGCCGCCGCGCCGGTCTGGCGACTCGAGCGGCTGCGGCTGTCCAATCCGGCTGCGACGCTGAACGCCAGCGGCACCTGGGCGCCGCGGCGCGTGCCGGGTGCACCGGGCGGGCGATCCACCGAGCTCGATTTCGAGCTCGAGCTGGCCGACTCCGGCCGGCTGCTCGGCATCTTCGGCCTGGAGAACGTGATGCGCGGCGGTTCGGGTCAGGTCGACGGTCGCCTGAACTGGTCGGCGTCGCCGCTGTCGATCGACTATCCTTCCCTCGACGGCGCATTGCGCCTGAACGTCGGCAAAGGCCAGTTCCTGAAGACCAAGCCGGGGATCGCGAAGCTGATCGGCGTGCTCAACCTGCAGTCGCTGCCGCACCGTCTCGCGCTGGATTTCCGCGACGTGTTCGCCGAAGGCTTCGCGTTCGACGAGATCGCCGGCACGGTGCAGGTCGACGACGGCATCGCTCGGACCGGCGACCTGACGATGCGTGGCGTGCAGGCCCAGGTGCGGATCCGCGGCGAGGCCGATCTCGAGCGCGAGACCCAGAAGATCGACGTGCAGGTGCGGCCGGAACTGAACGCCGGGCTTGCGTCCCTGGCGTACGGCGCGATGGTCAACCCGGTGATCGGCCTGGGATCGTTCCTCGCGCAGCTGGCCCTGAGCGGTCCGATCCGCCAGCTGTTCTCGTACGAGTACGAGGTCGTGGGACCCTGGGCCGATCCGCAGGTGATCGAGAAGCGGCGGCCGCAGCTGCCGATGCCGGAAACGTTGCAGTGAAGGATGCGAGCATGCAGGACGAAACGAAGGAGTTGCCGGTCGCCGCGGTGCAGATGGTGTCGGCGACCGATCCCGCGGTGAACATGCAGGCCGCGGCAAGGCTGATCGCGCAGGCCGCTGCCGACGGCGCGCGCGTGGTGGTGCTGCCCGAGTACTTCTGCCTGCTGGGGCGCAAGGACACCGACAAGGTCGCGATCCGCGAAGCCGATGGCGACGGACCGTTGCAGTCGTTCCTCTCCGAGCAGGCGGCCAGGCACGCGGTCTGGCTGATCGGCGGGACCGTGCCGCTGGTGAGCGCGCGGCCCTCGCGGGTGCGCAACACCTGCCTCGTGTTCGGTCCGGAGGGCGCTCGCCGCGCCCGCTACGACAAGATCCACCTGTTCGGGCTCGACCGCGGCGGCGAACGGTTCGACGAGAGCGCCACGATCGAGGCCGGGCGCACGCCGGTCGTCTGCGATGTCGGACCCTGGCGGATCGGGCTGTCGGTCTGCTACGACGTCCGCTTCCCCGAGCTGTATCGGGCGATGTCGCCCGTCGACCTGATCGTGGTGCCGTCGGCGTTCACCTACACGACAGGCGGCGCGCACTGGGAGATCCTGCTGCGCGCAAGGGCAATCGAGAATCAGTGTTATGTTCTCGCGCCTGCCCAGGGCGGGCGTCACGAGAACGGCCGGCGCACCTGGGGGCACTCGATGCTGATCGACCCCTGGGGCGAGATCGTCGCGGTGCTGCCCGAGGGCGAAGGGCGTGGTCGCAGGCAGCTTGCAGCGCGCCCGCATCGACGAGGTGCGCGCCAGCCTGCCGGCGCTGAAGCACAGGGTCATGTAGCGGGAGTGATGATGAAGCTTGTCGACGAAGGAATCGACCGTCTGGCGATCGCCAGGAAGGTGCTGCTCGAGCCCAGCGGGCTCGACGAGGCGGATCTGACGCGCGCTCTGTCCGAGGTGTTCGAGCACCGCGTCGACTACGCCGACCTCTATTTCCAGTTCACGCGCAGCGAGGGCTGGAGTCTCGAGGAAGGCATCGTCAAGTCGGGCAGCTTCGCCATCGACCAGGGCGTCGGCGTGCGCGCGGTCGTCGGTGATCGCACGGCCTTCGCCTACTCGGACGAGATCAACGCCGGCGCGCTGGTTTCGGCTGCCCGCGCGACGCGGACGATCGCGCGTCAGGGCGCGGGCCGCGTGCGGGTCGCGTCGTCGATGCGGCATGGCGGCGGTCACGCCCTGTACGGCGCCGCCGACCCGATCGTCGGCATGGAGTCGGCTGCCAAGGTCGCGCTGCTCGAGCGGGTCGAGAAGCTGGCGCGGGCGCGCGATCCCCGCATCGTCCAGGTGATGGCGGGCCTGGCGGCCGAACACGACGTGATCCTGGTGGCGCGCTCCGACGGCCTGATTGCCGCCGACGTGCGGCCGCTGGTGCGGTTGTCGGTCACCGTGATCGCCGAGGCCGACGGCAGGCGCGAGCAGGGGACCAGCGGCGGCGGCGGACGCTTCGACTTCGGCTATTTCGACGAAGCCGTGATCGAGCGCTACGTGCGCGAAGCGGTCGACGCCGCGCTGGTCAATCTCGAATCGCGGCCCGCGCCGGCCGGCGACGATGAGCGTCGTGCTCGGCCCAGGCTGGCCGGGCGTGCTGCTTCACGAGGCGATCGGTCACGGGCTCGAGGGCGACTTCAACCGCAAGGGCTCGTCGGCGTTCAGCGGCCGTCTCGGCAAGCGCGTCGCCGCCAAGGGCGTAACCGTCGTCGACGACGGCACGATCGCCGACCGTCGCGGCTCGCTGAACATCGACGACGAAGGCAACCCCTCGCAGCGCAACGTGCTGATCGAGGACGGCATCCTGAAGGGATATCTGCAGGACACGCTGAACGCGCGGCTGATGAAGGTGCCGGTCACCGGCAACGGTCGTCGCGAATCGTTCGCGCACCTGCCGATGCCGCGCATGACCAACACCTACATGCTCAACGGCGATCGCGACCCGGCCGAGATCCTCGCGTCGATCGAGCGCGGGCTGTACGCGGTGAACTTCGGCGGCGGACAGGTCGACATCACCAACGGCAAGTTCGTGTTCTCGGCTTCCGAGGCCTACTGGGTCGAGAAGGGGCGCATCCAGTATCCGGTCAAGGGCGCGACGATCATCGGCAACGGTCCCGACGCGCTGACGCGGGTCACGATGATCGGCAACGACATGCGGCTCGACTCCGGCGTCGGCGTGTGCGGCAAGGACGGGCAGAGCGTGCCGGTCGGCGTCGGCCAGCCGACCCTGCGCATCGAGGGGCTGACCGTCGGCGGCACGGCCTGAGCGCTTTCCAGCGCGTCGGCTGGATCGGCGCGTCCTGACGCGCGTCGGCCGGATCGGCGCGCCGCGACGCGCGTTGCTCGGATCTGCGCGCCGCGATGCCGGCCGGTCAGAGCGGCGCGTGCAGCAGCGCGCCGCAACCGGTCTCGTCGAGCAGCGCGCCGACGGCTTCCCGGTCCGGCGGTGACAGGGCGGCGAACGCTTCCCGTAGCCACTGCACGCACTTGCCCTGGTAGGGGAACGGCTGCTGCAGCCAGGGCCAGCCGCCGACCTCGGTCTCGACGCGATCCGAGCCGGCCTTCAGCGCACGGGCGTTGGCGATCATCACGGGCACGTAGGTCCTGCCCACCTCGGCCAGAACCGCTGCCAGCGTGGCCGACAGCGCGTCGCGCGCCAGCCAGTCGTCCGCTGCCGGTTCGAGACCGGACAGGTCCTCGGTCAGGTCGACCCAGGCATAGACCCGCGGGGCATGCGCCAGCGTCAGCGCGGCGGGTGTCGGGTCGAAATGGGTCAGTTGGGTCAGCTGGCCGTAGAAGCCGAAGTCGCACGCGCCGGGACGGCGTCCCATCAGGAAGGGATGCCGCGCGAAGTGCGCCTCGAGCGCGTCGAGCAGGTGCAGGTAGCTGGCCTCGATGACGGCCGCGGTGCCCGCGTTGGAGCCGACCACGCCGAGCCTGCCGATCTGGCGCGCCGAGAACTGCTCCTTCAGTTGCCGCAGCGTGGCATCCGGCGCGGTGATGTCGCGCCAGCGGGGCAGGATCTCGCCCGCCTTGTCGATGTCCGCCGCGTAGTGCCAGCGGTAGTGGAACATCGCCTTGGTCAGCCATTCGTCGGCATAGTCCTCGAGCAGCGCATCGACGAAGGCCGTCACCGGATCCGGCGGCAGCACGGCGCGGCCGGCGACCTCGCGTTCGAGCCGGCGGATGATCGGCGACGAATCGACCACCGCCTCGATGCGGCCGTCCGCGCCGGGCATGTAGAAGGTCGGCAGCAGATCGACCTTCGGGCTCGGCAGGTCGCCCCAGGGCCCGTTGGTGCCGACCAGGAACCGATAGGGAATCCTTCGGTAGCGCAGCACGGCAAGCATCTTGCGGGTGTAGGGCGAGGCCGGCGAGCCCTTCAGCGGAACCGGGAGTTCGATGGCCATGTCTTCGCGCGTCCTCGTCGTGTTCGTCGTGCCCGATCGTAGCGCGTCGCCCGCGTCGGCGAGGTTCGCGGTCTGTCCGCGCGGCTCCTCCGCTCGTCCGCTGTCGGCTTGCCCGCGCTCGATGTTGTGCGTACACTCCGCGACCATGCGCTCGACCGCCTACTTTTATTTTTACTTCTTCGGCTTTCCCGCCGCCGGTGGGACGAGTCTGGAGCGCGCGCGCACTTAACAGCGACCGAATCCGACCCGAACCGCCGGCCCTGAAGCCGGCGGTTTTTTTTTGCGCAAGATCAACCTCGAACGATGGAGTTTCCGATGCGACCGACGACCGACGACGTCCGAATCCGGGAGATCAAGGAACTGGCGCCACCCTCGCACGTGCTGCGCGAGTCGCCGATCAGCGAGCGCGCCTCGCAGGTGACCTTCGAATCCCGCCAGTCGATCCACCGGATCCTGCACGGCATGGACGACCGGCTGCTGGTCGTCATCGGACCGTGCTCGATCCACGACACCGAGGCGGCGCTCGAGTACGCGGGCAGGCTCGCCGAGCAGCGCCAGCGCTTCGGCGAAGACCTCGAGATCGTCATGCGCGTCTATTTCGAGAAGCCGCGCACCACCGTCGGCTGGAAGGGGCTGATCAACGATCCCGACCTCGACGACAGCTTCCAGATCAACAAGGGCCTGCGCACCGCCCGCGAGCTGCTGCTCGCAGATCAACGAGATGGGGCTGCCGGCGGGCACCGAGTTCCTCGACATGATCACGCCGCAGTACATCGCCGACCTGATCGCCTGGGGCGCGATCGGCGCGCGCACGACCGAGTCGCCAGGTGCACCGCGAACTGGCCTCGGGGCTGTCGCTGCCCGGTCGGCTTCAAGAACGGCACCGACGGCAACCTGCGCATCGCGCTCGATGCGATCAAGGCCGCCTCGCAGCCGCACCATTTCCTGTCGGTGACCAAGGGAGGCCACTCGGCCATCGTGTCGACGAACGGCAACGAGGACTGCCACGTGATCCTGCGCGGCGGCAAGTCGCCGAACTTCGATGCGGCCAGCGGTCGACGCGGCCTGCGAGGAGGCTGGCCGGCGCCGCGATGGCCTGCCGGCTGATGATCGATGCCAGCCACGGCAACAGCCAGCAAGAAGCCCGAGAACCAGGTGCCGGTCGCTGCGCGACATCGGCGAACAGCTGGCCGCCGGCGACATGCGGATCTTCGGTGTGATGGTCGAGAGCCATCTCGTCGCCGGGCGGCAGGATCTCGTCCCGGGCGCGCGCTGGTCTACGGTCAGAGCGTGACCGACGGCTGCATCGGCTGGGAAGACAGCGTCGCCTGCCTGGAGCATCTGGCGGAGGCGGTGCGCCAGCGCCGGCTGGCGGCTGCCGAGTAGGACGCCGCGCGCCGGGGTCGCCCCCGGTGCCGGATGCAGGGCGGCTGCAGGTCCGGCCGGAGGGGGTTGCCGGAGCGGGTGGCCGGGCTGCGGATGCCGGTCCGCGCCGGTTCGATGCCTGTCGTCGGGTGAAGGCGACGCGCGCCGGAAAATCGGCCTTGACGTCGGGGCATCCGTGCTATAACCGCCGCTATCGGTCGAGGAGTACAAGAGAATGGATGTCCTGCAAGCCTCCGGTCAGTCGCAGCGCGCTGCCGAGTCGTCGCAGCCGTCGCCCGCCCGCGCGCCGGGCGCCAAGCCCACGCCGCACGAGCGGCTGCTGTCCATGGGCTTGCGTCCGGTCGGCCGAGCCAGCGAGTTCTCCGACGAGCTCCATCTGCTGATGGCGAAGACACCGCTGTTTTCGGGTCTGGACATCGACGAGACGCGCAAGCTCGGCGCTTTCATGTACGTCTACGAGGCGCCGGCAGGAGTCACGGTGATCTCCGAGGGCGAGGCCGGCGACTTCATGATGCTGCTGATGACCGGCATGATCGACGTGCTGCGTCGCAACCGTTACAACTACCCGTCGCGGATCGCTGTCGCGCACGCCGGGCACGCGCTTGGCGAGATGTCGATGTTCGACGGCGAGCCCCGCTTTGCCTCCTGCGTGACGCTCGAGCACTCGCGCATCGCGGTGCTGACGCGGGATGCGCTCGTGCTGGTGCTGTCGGACGAGCCCAAGCTCGGCAACAAGATCCTGCTCAAGCTGGTGCAACTGCTCTCCGAGCGTCTGCGCCAGACCAGCGCGAAGCTGGTCTCGTACCTGGAAGCTGCGCGCGACGCCTGAGCGGCGGACGCGGTCCGATGAGCCGGCCGCGTTCCGATGGAGCGGCCGCGCCGGTCAGCTCTTGTTCTTCCCCTGTTGCCACAGCACGTCCGTCCCGCCGGCATGGCGGTTGAGCACGCGCGCCAGCACGAACATCAGGTCCGACAGACGGTTCACGTACTGGCGGCAGACCGGCCGCACGTCCTCCTCGCGGCCGAGCGCGACGATCGCCCGTTCGGCGCGGCGGCACACCGTGCGGGCCACGTGCGCGTAGGACGCTGCCCTGGAACCGCCCGGCAGGATGAACTCCTGCAGCCGGGGCAGGTCGGCGTTGTAGCGCGCCAGCAGATCGTCGAGCCGCGCGACCTGCGCGTCGCTGACGTTCTCGAAGCCCGGGATGCAGAGCTCGCCGCCGAGGTCGAAGAGGTCGTGTTGAATGCCCGCCAGCGCATCGCGCACGTCCTGCGGCACCGATTCGGTGAGCAATACGCCGATGAAGGAATTCAGCTCGTCGACGTCGCCGAGCGCGGCGACCCGAAGGCTGTCCTTGCGCGTGCGCGAGCCGTCGCCGAGGCCCGTGCTGCCGTCGTCTCCGGTGCGTGTCGCGATCTGGGAAAGTCGGTTGCCCATCGGTGCCCCCTGGTCCTGGAACGGGCGAAGTCTACTCCGCGATCGGATCCTGCAAGTGCGACCGGGCGATTCGAGCGTCGCGGGCGGGTGCGTCGCGCGCCTTCTGCGCGGAACCGGTCTCCCCGTCGTGCCCGCAGCATCCCGGGAATCGCCCGTCAGCTGGCCAGATCCAGCACGTAGTCCGGTGCGATCGCCTGACCGCTCAGGTCGAACGCGGGCCGTTGCTCGAGCGATCCGTAAATCACGTAGTGCGCGATCGCGCCGTTGCTGCGGCTGCCGAGGAAATCCGCAAGGTGTCCATCGACATACGCGGCCACGTCGGGGTTGTCCGTCAGATACCGGCTGCCGTCGAACTGGTCGAAGTCCGGCCCCGCGGACCTGCCCTCCCACACGCCGTACAGGTTGTAGTGCATGAACAGCGTGGCATCGTCGAAGCCGCCCGCGTTCAGGTCGGACCACCGGTTCTCGTAGTAGCTGGCGTCGAACCAGCTGCTGGGCGCCTTGCCCAGAGCGGCGCCGGTCGCGAAGTAGTGCTGCAGGGCTGTAGCCGGCGTCTGCTCGGGCACGAGTTCGGGGTTGTCGAGCAGATAGAACACCGCGTCGAACAGGAAGCCGTTCGACGCACCGAATGCGGGCACGCCGGTGCGCGGCGGATTCACCAGTTCGAAGGCCTTGTCGGCGAAGCGCAGGAACTCGATGGACGCCAGCGTGGCGCCGCCGGCGGCGTCGTTCGTGAGGGCAACACGCCAGCCGTCGCCGATGCGGGCGACGGTGTGCACGCCAGCGGCCGCGGCGAATGCGGCGGTGTCCGATCCCTCGCCGCCGTCGAGCAGGTCGTCACCGCCCCCGCCCGCCAGCCAGTCGTTGCCCGCCAGCCCGTATAGCCGGTTGTCGGCGCCGTTGCCTGCGAGGGCGTTGTCGGCCGCGTTGCCTGTGCCGTCGGCGTCCGCGTCGCCGGCCAACAGCAGGTTCTCGACCGTGGCGGGCAGGGTGGCGGAACCGCTCGACCAGAGCGTGTCGCGCCCCTCGCCGGGCAGCTCGACGACCTGGTCTTGCGCAAGGTCCGCCTCGTAGACATCGTCGCCCGCCCCGCCTGCCAGGATCTGTGTCCCTTCGCCGCCGCGCAGCGTGTCGCCGCCGGCGCCGCCGGACACGGTCAGCTCGTTGATCTCGCGGCCCGCCGCGTCGAAGCGCCTGGCCCGGACTTCCGTGCCGCCGACCGAGTTCCACGCGACGAGCAGACCGCCATCGGCGAGCCCGACGATCGCGGCCTCGCCCTGGTCCTGCGCGTCGTAGCTGTTGATCCTGAACTCCTCGCCGGCCGGCGAACCGTCGGAGGCGAAGCGCCGGCCGTAGAGATCGGTGTCGTACTCGTGCGTCTCGCCGATGTAGTAGTAGCCGGACGACCAGGCGACGAAGAAGCCGCCGTCCGCGAAGTGCCGCCACCGTGGGCACGCTTTGCGGCTCGGCGGTCGTGGTGTTGATCCGGAACTCGGCGCCGACGGCGGCGCCCGCCGCCGAGAAGCGCTGCCCGTAGACCCCGTAGCCGTCGCCGTCCTGCGCCTGCGAGTGCCACACCACGACGAAGCCGCCGCCGGCGAGCGCCGCAACCGTCGGATAGCCTTGATCGAGCGTGCTGTAGCTGTTGACCCGGACTTCGCCGCCGAGCGCCGTGCCATCGGCCCCGTAGCGCCGGAGATAGACGTCGGCGTCGAAGGCGGGGCCGGCCAGCGCCGACATCCACGCCACGACGTACGTGCCGTCGGCGAGCCGCGCGAGCGCCGGCCGCACCTGGTTCTCCGCGCTCGTCTCGCTGATCCTGAACTCGGCGCCCGCCGGCAGCCCGTCTGCGCCCAAGCGCTGTCCGTAGATGCCGTAGCCGCTGCCGTCCTGGTCGAGCGAGTTCCAGGCCACCAGCAGAGCCCCCGAGCCCTGGGCCGCGATCTCCGGCCCCAGCTGATCCGAGTGCGTGTAGGTGTTGACGCGGAACTCGCCGCCCGCCGGCGCGCCGCTCGACAGGTAGCGCTGCGCGTAGATGCCCGACTCGCTGCCGTCCTGCTCCGAATCCCACGCGACGATGAATCCGCCGTCGGGCAGCGGCGCCACCGACGGGGATGTCTGCGCCAGCCAGGTCGTGGCGTTGACCTTGAACACCTGGGCCAGCGGGGTCGCGTCGGCCGCGAGCAGCTGTGCGTACACGCCCCCGCGCGATCCGTCCGAGCCGGTCCACGCGGCGACGAGCCGGCCGTCGGCGAGACGCGCGAGCGACGCGCCGGTTGCGCCGGGGAACTGCGCGGACGTGCCGCCCGAGGCGAGGGTGAATTCGTCGAGCTGCGCAACCGAGACCTCGCCGTCGGCGAACCGCACCCGCTCGATGTCGATCAGCGCGTCGCGACCTTCGTCGCCGTTGCCAGCGACCGTGTCGGCGATGTCGAACCGATCGGCGACCGTGTTCGAGAACACGAAGTCACCCATCGGGCCGGCGAAACGCGCCTCGTCGTCGCCCGCGCCACCGTCGATCCGGTCGTCGCCGCCGGCGCCGGTCAACGCGTCGTCGCCCGTCGAGACCGAGCAGCTGGTCTTGCTGGCCGGTGCCGACCAGGACGTCGTCGATCGCGCTGCCCGTCGCGCGCGAGGGCGGCAGGGCGGCGACCGCGTCGCCTTCGGCGCTGTAGCGCTGCGCGAAGACTCCACCGGTGCCCCACTCGCCGGCCAGTGCCGAGTCGAGGCCGTCCGAGCGCCACGCGATCACGTAGCCCCCGTCGGCGAGGCCGGTCACGGCCGGCGTCCACTGCTGGCCATCGGTGACCGTGTCGACGAGGAAGGGCGCGCCCGAGGCGGTTCCGTCCGCACGGTAGCGCCGGGCCAGCACATCGGCCGCGTCGGACGACGGGCCGATCCACGACACGACGAAGCCGCCGTCGGAGAGCCCGGCGATCGAAGGCTCTCCGTACGGGGCTTCGTCGGGGTCGCTCACCCGCGTCGCTGCCCCGCGAGCGCTGCCGGTCGCGTCGAAACGCTGCGCGAAGATCGCGCCGACGGCGTCCTGCGCCCCGGTCGCGTGCCACGCGACGACGAATCCGCCGTCTGCCAGCGTTGCGACCTCCGGGGAGGTCTGCGCGCCGAAGTCGCGGGTTCCCACCGGAATCTCCGCGCCGACCGTGCCACCTTCCGCGCTCAGCCGCCGCACGACGGTGCGGTCGCCCTGGCCGTCGAGCGGGTCCGACTGCCAGGCGACCACGAAGCCGGCGGCTGTCGCCGCGATCGAAGGGGCGGCGCCCCACTCCGGCGGAGGCGACGAGGCGTCGACCTGGAATGCGTCGCCGAGCGACGCGCCGTCGGCGCCGAACCGGCGCGCCGTGATGTGAGCGATGCCGTTGATCGTCGACTGCCAGACGACGGTGAAGCCTCCACCGGCGCCGGCCGCGATCGCGGGCACGGTCTGATAACCGGCGAAGCTCGCATCGACCGCGAACTCGCCGCCCAGCGCAGTGCCGTCGTCGGCGAACCGGCGCCCGGTCAGCCGCAGAGAGACACCGGGTTCGCCGGAGGACCAGACCGCGACGAAACCGCCGCCCGCCAGGGCGATCACCGACGCGTCGCGCTGTTCGCCCGTGGGGACCGCGTTGAGGCGCAGCTCGGCGCCGGCCGGAAGACCGTCGCTGCCGAAGCGTTGCCCGAAGATCCCCATGCCGTCGCCGTCCTGACCGTAAGACGACCAGACCGCGAGCCATCCGCCGGCCGGCATGGCGGCGACCGCGGCATCGCCCTGAAAGTCGCGGGTCCAGCTGTTGACCTGGAACTCGCCGACATCGCTCAGCTGCAGGTCGCCGTCGGCGAAGCGAAGCTTCTCGACATCGTCGAGCGTATCCCGTCCCTCGTCGCCATCGGCTGGTGCGATGTCGGTGACGATCCACCGGCCGACTCTGGGGCTCTCGATCCGGTAACCAGACGCTGCCCCGGGGTACAGCGCGATGTCGATTCCTTCGCCGCCGAGCAGCGAATCCGCTCCCGCCATGCCCTGGAACTGGTCGTCGCCGCTGGTTCCGACCAGTTGATCGTCGCCGTTCGTGCCGATGAAGATCGGCGAGCCGGGATCGGCAGCGGCGACGCCGGCGCCCGCGAGCTTGTTTGCGGAATCTTCCATGCCGACATTCTGGCCGCCCGCGGCGTCAGCGCATTGCGATCGCGCAATCCCGATCCTGGCGGCGGCCGCCATGGGCGCCCGGTGCCGCGCGTTCGCGTCGGCGCCGCTTCGACGGACCGGGTGAGACTCCTTCGCCTCGGCGCCGCTTCGACGGCCCGGGCAAGACTCCTCTACACTCACGCGACCCGTGTCCGGGCGCGCACGTTCCGGACCCCCGCACGCAGGAGATCCCCGATGAACCACCCGCTCCCGTTGTCGCAGGCGCTGCGTCGCCCGATGCCCGATGCGCTCGCCGAGGCTCTGAAGGCGCGATTCGGCGATCGCTTCTCCATCGCGCAGGCGGTACGTGACCACCACGGCCGCGACGAGTCGCCGTTCCCCGCCACGCCGCCCGAGGCGGTGGTGTTCGCGCTGTCGACCGAGGACGTGGTCGCCGCGGTCGACCTGTGCCGCGAGCACCGCTATCCGGTCATCCCGTACGGCGCCGGTTCGTCGCTCGAGGGGCACGTGCTGGCCGTGCAGGGCGGCATCTCGATCGACGTCTCGCAGATGAACCGCGTGCTGTCGATCGACGCCGACGACCTCACCGCGACGGTGCAGGCCGGCGTGCTGCGCAAGCAGCTGAACGAAGAGCTGAAGGCGACCGGACTGTTCTTTCCGATCGACCCCGGGGCGGACGCGAGCATCGGCGGCATGGCGGCGACGCGCGCGTCGGGCACCAATGCCGTGCGCTACGGCACGATGCGCGAGAACGTGCTGTCGCTGACCGTCGTCACGCCCGAGGGCAAAGTGATCCGCACCGCCGGGCGGGCGAAGAAGTCGTCGGCCGGCTACGACCTGACGCGGCTGTTCATCGGTTCCGAAGGCACGCTCGGCGTGATCACCGAAGTGACGGTGAAGCTGTACCCGGTGCCGGAGGCGATGTCGGCCGCGGTGGTGAATTTCCCGTCGCTCGGCGACGCGGTCCGCACCGTGATCGAGACGATCCAGCTCGGCGTGCCGATCGCACGAAGCGAGTTCCTCTGCCAGGCGACGATCCGCGCGATCAACGCGCACAGCCACACGACGCTGCGCGAGGCACCGACCCTGTTCTTCGAATTCCACGGTTCCGAGGCGTCGGTGCGCGAGCAGGCCGAAATCGTGCAGCAGATCGCGCGCGAGCACGGCGGGCAGGACTTCGAATGGGCCTCGCGGCCCGAGGACCGCACGCGGCTCTGGAACGCGCGGCACAACGCCTACTTCGCCTGCCTGCAGGTGCGCCCCGGCTGCCGCGCGATCTCGACCGACACCTGCGTGCCGATCTCCCGGCTCGCCGATTCGATCACCGGCGCGCGCAGCATCCTCGACACGGCGAAGTTCCCGACGATGCTGCTGGGCCACGTCGGCGACGGCAACTTCCACGCGGTGCTGCTGATCGATCCGAACGACGAGCAGGAGATGGCGGAGGCCGAGCGCCTGAACGACGAGATCGTGCGGCTGGCGCTGTCGATGGACGGCACCTGCACGGGCGAGCACGGCGTCGGCCTGCACAAGATCGGCTTCCTGGTCGAGGAGCGCGGCGACGACGCGATCGACCTGATGCGGCGGATCAAGCAGGTGATCGATCCGCACGGCATCATGAATCCGGGCAAGATCTTCACGGCACGCTGACGCGGCGGCGGCGGCGGCGGCGCCGGTCGCCGCTCATTCGCGCAGCAGCCGGTTGCGGATCGCGTAGCCTGCCGCCTCGGTGCGATTGGCCGAGCCGGTCTTGGACAGGATGCTGCGCACGTGATTGGCCACCGTATTGGGGCTCACGAACAGCAGCGCAGCGATCTCGCGGTTGGCCTTGCCGCCGGCAATCAGGCGCAGGACCTGGGCCTCCCGTTCGGTCAGTCCGCCGGGATGGTCGGGGCGGGCTGTTCGCCGTTCGAGCGGGGACAGAGCGGTCGTCACGCGCCGTGCGAGCGCGGTCATCCCGAGGGCCTCGGCCTGCCCTGCCGCCTGCGTCAGCAACTCGGCGGCTCGCTGCAGGTCTTCTTTCCCTGCGCGTCGCAGCAGCATCTGCGCGTAGCGAAAGTGCGCGTGCGCCAGCGCCGGCGCCGCGCCCTGGCGAGCGTTCAGTGCCAGCGCGGATTCGAAGTGACGCTCGGCGTCGGACCAGTGTCCCTGCATTCCCGCCAGCATTCCAAGATAGGACGCTGCCGCCCCGTAGCACGCGATGGTCGTGCCGGCGAGCAGATTGCGGCCATCGTACGGACGCAGCAGCCGGTACAGGATCCCGGCGCGTTGCGTGTCGTCGAGAGCGGCGCAGACGATCGTCATGAAGGTCAGGCTGGCGACCCACACGCCGTCGCGGGGAATCGCTGCGAAGTCGTCCGCGGCGAGCACTTCGAACGCCGCCCTCGCCTGGTCGAGATCACCCAGCTCCGCGTAGATCAATGCGAGACCGGGCCGCCAGGTGTTCGCACTCGGGTGCGTCGTCACGAACTGCCGCACCAGCGGCGCAAGCTCGCCGAGGCGACCCTGCTCGCAGCGCAGCGTGAACATCTGCATGCCGTAGATCCCGGGTGCGTCCAGCCCCGGCATGCCGCGACCGACCAGCAGCGCCTGCTGCGCGAGTTGCTCGGCTTCGGTGAAGCGCCCCTCGAACAGCGCGTGCATCGCACGCGACGACGCCGCGACGTATTGTTCGAACGGCTGCCGCAGCTCGGTCAGGTCCCGCTCGTAGGTCTCGAGCTCGGACCGCCAGGTCTGCATCTCTCCCAGCTCGATCCGCTCGAACATCGACCAGGCGCGGGCGTCCAGTTCGCGAACCCGGTCGCCCACGGCGCGCGCCAGCGCGAGCGCTTCCTGGATGCTCGCAAGCCGCTCGCCGCTGAGCGCGGGCTGCCAGCGAACCGACAGTGCCGCCAGCAGCGCGGATGCGAGTGCCGACGGATCGCCGGCCCGCCGGGCCATGCCGACCGCCTGCCGGTGCACCGCGAGGGCCTGCGTCTCGTCGCCGGAAAAGATCAGTGCCCGGGCCAGAGCGCCGAGCAGGCGGACCTTTGCGACCGAATCGCCGCCGTGCAGCGCCGCCAGCGCTTCGCGCAGCAGGGCTGCCGCGGCGATGCCCGGCTGACCGGGGGCCCAGCTCGCCGTCTCGAATCCGAGCGCCGCGCGCGCCAGCTGATCCGCCGAAGCGCATTCGCGCGCCAGGCGGGCTGCCTCCTCGAAGGCGTCGCGCGCCGCCAGGTATTCGCCGGCCTTGGTCAGCGCCTCTCCCAGCGCGTTGTGCATCTGCGAACGTGCGAGCGGATCGGGCGTGCCACCGGACTCCGCCGCCAGCAGCGCCAGCCGGTAGTAGCGCGCGGTTTCCTCGTGGGCAAGCAGCCGGTCGGCACGCCGCGCCGCCCGGATCGCGCACTCGGCGGCACGACCGGTGTCGCCGCCCGGCAGCGCCGCCCCGTAGTGGTGGGCGAGCGCCGGCATCTGACCGTCGAGGTCGAGCGCGTGCACGGCTTCGATCGCCCGCGCCACCTCGAGGTGCAGCCGGGAGCGCACCGGCACGGCGATCTCCTCGTACAGCGTTTCACGGATCAGCGCGTGTGCGAAGCGGTAGCGCCCGGGGGCTGGGCGCGCTTCGACCACCTTCGCGCGAAGCGCTTCTTCGAGGGCGGCAGACACATCCCTGCCGGCGTCGCCGTCGACGATCCGTACGAGCACCGCCAACTCGAAGGTCCGGCCGATGACCGCGGCGCAGCCGAGGACCTCGTTCGCGACCGGCGACAGGCGGTTCAGGCGCCGGCCGATCGTCTCCTTCACGCCCTCGGGGATTCGAAGGGGGTGGGCGAGGAGTTGCGAACCTCGCGGGCCATCGCTTCGTTCGAGGAAGCCTTCCTGGGCCAGCAGTCTCGCCATCTCGAGGACGAACAGCGGATTGCCCTCGGTCTGCTCGTGCACCGCGTCGAGCAGCGGCGCCGCGATGTGGGTGTCGATGCCCAGCGTCATCACGCGCGCGGTCTCGTCGCGGCTCAGACCGGTCAGGCGCAGTCGCTGGAAGCCGTGGTGGCGCCCCAGTTCCCCGAGTGTCTCCGACAGCGGGTGTCGGCGCGACAGTTCGATGTCCCGGTAGGTGATCAGCAGCAGCATCGGGCTGGCGCCGGTATTCGCTGCGAGGAACTCGAGCAGACGCAGCGACGGCGCGTCGGCCCAGTGCATGTCGTCGATGATCAGCAGCAGGGGACTGTGCGCCGCCGCGCGCCGCAGGACGCCGGAGATCGCATCGAAGAGCAGGAAGCGCGCTCGCATCGGATCGCTCGAACGCGGTGGACGCGGCAAATCGCCGAGGCGCGCGCCGATCGCGGGGACCACCTCGGCGATCGGTGCAGCGCCCGAGCCCAGGATCGCGCGCAGCGCGGCATCGTCACTGGCGGCGACCCAGCGATCGAAGATCTGAGCCCACGGCCAGTAGGGCGGTGCGCCCGGTTCCTCGTTGCACCGGCCCCAGAGCGCCTGAATTCCGCGATCTGCCGCGAGGTCCGCCAGCGCTTGCGCGGTACGCGACTTGCCGATGCCCGGTTCGCCCGCGATCGCCACGATCGCGCCGTGACCCTGCGCGAGCCGTTCGACAAGGGCCTCGAGAGCGGCGAGCTCGCGCTCGCGGCCGACGAAGCGATCGTCCGCCGAAGTGGCGCGTCGCACCGGCCGCGGCGCCTGCGCACTGGCGATCACCGACAGCGATGGGCCGATCCCCGCCCCGCATGCGTCGCAGAAGCGCGCATCGGCGCGATTCGTCCGCCTGCACTGCAGGCATACGGCATCGCTTTGCATGAACCGTCTCGGCGCTGCAGGCCTCGGCGCGCCGGGTGACGCGCGCTACGCGAAGGACTCGGGCCGCAGGGTGTCGCCGAGCTCGATCACGGCATCGGCCGGCAGGTTGAGTCGCCGCACGGCTTCGCGGATCGCCTCGGCGCTCGGCGCCTCGTACAGACAGTAGGTCTTCTTGCGATCCGCGGAGAGGAAGGAGAAGAGCCAGTTGACGCCGGTGGCGTCGTTGACTTCCTTGATCGCGCGGGCACCGGCCGCGTCGAGCTGGAGTTCGTCCGCGAATTGGCGTTCGACCAGAAACTGTGGCATCGCATCCTCCTGTTGCCTCGATCCGTCTCGCGTTCGATCGCGTGATTCATTGAGCGTCAATTCGCCCACCCTGTCAATCGAGCCCGGCGCGCTCGTGTGGCGAGCGCCCGAGCCCGGAGCGCTCGCCTGGTCTTCGCATCCGGTCCCCTCGGGCCTCCGATCGAGGCGCGGTGGCGAGGCAAGGCCAGTGCCGGTAGTCAATCCTGACCATGTCCCTGGCGCAGTCTCGGCCGCGAAGAATCATCAGGATGGCGGATTCACCCTGGCCCCGTCGGCGCCTAGAGTCGGGCAGGGCTCGCGATCTTCGCGGACCGGTCACACAGAACGAGGAGAACCGAAAATGCTGAACGAAAACACGATCCAGGGTTTCCGATCGCAGCTGCGCGGGCGCCTGATCGAGCCGCACGACGCGGACTACGATGCAGTGCGCGCGGTGCACAACGGCATGATCGACAAGCGACCGGCCCTGATCGCACGCTGTGCGGACGTGGCGGACGTGATCGCCACCGTGAACTTCGCACGCGAGCGCGGTGTGCTGCTGGCGGTTCGCGGCGGCGGACACAACGCGGGCGGTCTGGGCATCTGCGACGGCGGCCTGGTGGCAGACCTGTCGGGACTGCGCGGGATCCGCGTCGATCCGAAGGCGCGGACCGTGCGGGTCGAGGGCGGATGCACCTGGGGCGACGTCGATCATGCGACGCACGCGTTCGGGATGGCGACGCCGAGCGGCATCATCGGAACCACCGGGGTCGGTGGTTTGACTCTGGGTGGCGGCCTCGGCCATCTGACCCGTCGCTTCGGACTGGCGATCGACAATCTGCTGTCGGTGGACATGGTGCTCGCCGACGGGCGCTTCGTGGTCGCGAGCGGCAAGGAGAACGACGATCTGTTCTGGGCAGTGCGCGGAGGCGGCGGCAACTTCGGTGTCGTGACCTCGTTCGAGTTCCGGTTGCATCCGCTGAGCACCGTGGTGGCCGGGCCGACCTTCTGGCCGATGGAGCGGGCGGCCGAGATGATGCGCTGGTATCGCGACTTCATCGCGTCCGCCCCCGACGATCTCAACGGCTTCTTCGCGTTCCTGACCGTGCCGCCCGCGCCGCCGTTTCCGGAGGCGCTGCACATGCAGAAGGTCTGCGGTGTCGTCTGGTGCTACACCGGCGACCCGGCCCGTGCGGACGCCGCGTTCGCCCCGGTGCGCGCGACCGAGCCGCTGATGCACGGCGTCGCGCCGATGCCGTACCCGATGATGCAGGGCATGTTCGACCCGCTCTACCCGCCCGGGCTGCAATGGTACTGGCGCGCGGACTTCGTCGACGAACTGGGCGACGACGCGATCGCGCAGCACGTGCGCCACGGCGCACAGCTGCCGACGATGCACTCTACGATGCACCTGTACCCGATCGACGGTGCCGTGCATCGCGTCGGCCAGAGAGAGACCGCGTTCAGCTACCGCCGCGCGCGCTGGGCGGAGGTGATCGTCGGTGTCGATCCCGATCCCGGCAACCGCGACCGGATCACCAAGTGGTGCACGGGCTACTGGGACGCGGTGCACCCTTATTCGGCGGGCGGTGCCTACGTGAACTTCATGATGGAAGAGGGCCAGGAACGGGTGCGCGCAACCTACCGCGAAAACTACTCTCGGCTTGCGGAGGTCAAGCGCAAGTTCGACCCGCACAACCTGTTCAGGGTGAACCAGAACATCCTGCCCGCAGGCTGATCAGGCATCGCCCGGGGGCGCGGCTTCGATCATCGTCCGCCGGTCGCGCGCGAAGCGCGTGTGGCCGGCGCGATCGAGGAACTCCAGCACCTGGATGGTGAGGTTGCGGCCGATGCCTGAACGGTCGCGATAGGCCGCGGCATCGAAGCTGCCGTCCGGCGACTCGGCGGCCAGTTCGCGTGCAACCCCCGCCAGCGCGGACACCCCGGAGGGCAGGTAGAAACGGTTCGGCGCCACCTGAACCAGATGGCCGAGCAGGCTTGCACGGCGCAGGAACGCGAGCAGAACGGGCTGATCGACGTCGAGCAGTTGCGCCAGCTCGCCGACGATCGGCGGGCGCAGGCCGGTTCCGTTCAGCACTCCGGTGATCCGCTCCAGCAGCACGCGGTCCGCGTCGGCCAGCCGCGCGCAATGGCCGGGCAGGCGCAGGCTGAGCCCGTCGCGGACGACGGTGCCCAGCGCGATCATGGCGCGCACGGCGGCGCGCAGCGCCGCTGTCGGGCGATGCTGGCCGAGCGCGGCCGCGAGTGCGGTTTCGGTCGGACCGACGCTGTCGCCGTGTTCGTCGTGGTGGGTCTGCAGCGCGCCGGCGATGCGTGTCTCCAGACCGCGCCAGTGCGCCGGCGAGATCGCCAGGATCCTCTGTCCGTCGGCCACGAGGCGCGGTGTCACGGCCTCGCGCAGCCGGGCGCTGCCAGCTTCGTCCAGGTTCCACGCGGTCTCGAAGCGCGACAGGTCGACACCCTCCGGGGTCGCATCGAGCAGGCGCGTCAGCGCACGCTCGGGCGCCGCCTCCCCCATCGCAGCGAGTTCGCCGAGACGCTCGGGGCGTGCGCGTCCGCGCACCGGGCCGAACGGATCGAGCACTGTCCCGCCGCCGACCGTGCGATGCACGGACGGGTCGCGCAGAATGAAGCGGTCGCCGTGCAGGGCGCCGATCGGCTCGTGCAGCACCAGCTGGGCGCACGCGTTGCCGCCGGGCGGAACGGCGCGCTCGCCGAGCAGGGCGATGCGTGCGTCGACGGATGCGGCGCCCAGGTGCAATTGCACGCGCGCGCCGTCGGCCAGCGGCCGCGGTTCGCTGCCGAGGACGGTCAAGGCGACATCGATGCGCGTGGTCGGCGCGTGTGCGCGCGGTGCCACGATCCAGTCGCCGCGCCTGATCTCGGCGTGCCTGAGCTCGACGCCGGCAAGGTTCAGTGCGCAGCGCTGGCCGGCGCAGGCCGCATCGGCCGGCAGGTCCTGGGCGCGGATGGCGCGGATGCGCGCCTCGATCCCCTGCGGCGACACCAGCACCGGATCGCCGGGTCGCGCACTTCCCGAGAAGACCACGCCGGTGACGACGGGCCCCGCGCCTGGCAACGAGAACGAGCGGTCGACACAGAGGCGGAAATTGCCGTCGGCTGCGCGGGCGGACAGGCCGCGCCCCATTTCCGCCAGATACGCGCGCAGCGCGTCGACGCCTTCGCCGGTGGTCGCCACCACCGGGAACACCGGCGCGTCGCGCAACGGACCTTCGGCCAGCACGGCCCGAATCTCGTCGGTCACCTCCCGGATGCGCGCGGGTGGAACGCGGTCGGTCTTGGTGAGCGCGACCAGACCTCGGGATACGCCGAGCAGGCGCAGGACCGCGAGATGCTCCAGTGTCTGCGGCATCGGACCGTCGTCGGCGGCCACGACCAGAAGGGCCGCGTCGATCGCGGCCACCCCGGCGAGCATGTTGCGGATGAAGCGTTCGTGACCGGGAACGTCGACGAAACCGGCGCGCACGCCAGGGGCGAGGTCCGCGTAGGCGAACCCCAGATCGATCGACATGCCGCGGCGCTTCTCCTCGGCAAGCCGATCGGTGTCGGTGCCGGTCAGCGACCGGATCAGGCTGGTCTTGCCGTGATCGACGTGGCCCGCGGTGGCGACGATCACGGCATCGGCCTCCACGACGCCGGGCCTGGAAAGGCGGCAGGGACACTGCGGCCAGCACTGCCCCTGCCGTGCGACGGTCGCGAATCAGCCCTTGGCGGTGATCGCCTCGACGATGCGTTCCACGGCGTTCTCGGCCAGCACCCGCAGCTCCGCATCGCTGCGGTCCTGGATGGGATGGGGGACGAACACCATCTTCGGATCGATGCCCAGCGACTTCGCCTGTGCGGCGGCTGCCGGGACGAATTCGTTCGACGCAACACCGACTCCGGGGATCGAGCGACCTTCGAATTCTGCGATGTCATGCATACAGCACGACGTGCAGGATCCTCAGTCGGCCAGCCCTTCGACGACCAGATCGACCTCTGCCGATCATCTGCTGCACGAGCGCGGCCGGCGCCGGACGCGTGAACGTCGGCTTGCGGTAGCGCTTCACCGTGATGCCGCGTTCGGTGAGCAGCTCGTCGATCCGGTCGAGGAACACGTTGCCGCGCGCCTTCGAGATGTCGAGGATGCCGACGCTCTTGCCGTCCAGCGACGGCGGTCGCGCGGTCAGCGCGCGCGCAACCGGCGCCAGCTCGGCTGTCGGGTCGAGCAGGACCGTGGGTCCGTTCATGTGGTGATCTCCTTGGTGACGGGCGTCGAACCGACCGGACCGGACGCGGCCCAGCCGGCGATGACAGCGGAAAACAGGCCGGCGCCTCCGCCGGCGCGAACGATCTGGATGCCCCCGGGGCGAAACTTCGGCACGCGCGTGCCTTTGACGGAGGGGGGCAGGCCTTCCGCGATGCCGCCGGCGCCGACGACCATCTCGTCGCCGGGCAGTTGCAGCAGCGACACCAGTTCCTCGAGCAGCCGCGCCTTCGACCAGCCCGCCTCGAAGAACACGCGGCTGTGTTCCGGCGAAACGACGAGCAAGGCGTCGCCCGCCATCGCCAGCTTCGGATGGTCGACCGCGCGCATGCACAGCGCGAAGGTTCGCGCCAGCGACTCGGGCGTGCGCGACTTCTGGTCGACGATGCCCTGCACGCCCTCGCCGGCGAACAGGGTCACGGTGTTGGCGTCGCGCGGAAAGCCGCGTTCGACCGACAGCGGCGTTCCAGGCCTCGTGCTCGGCCTCGGCGAAGCAGAAGGTGTACTTGCCCGGCGTGCCGAGCGTCGACGCGGTCGACCTCGCCCGGCCGGCCGCCGCCGACGTTGCGGATCACCAGCTGCAGGGCGCGGCCGATCGTTGGCATTGGCGCGATTGCCCTGGCCGAGCGCGTTGACGCCGGAGTTCATGCCGATCGCCTTCGCCGATCGGGCCGTTGACGATCACCAGCGGGCCGCAGAACATCGTCGTGCAGAGGATGCCGTGCATGCCGAACTCGTCGATCAGCGCGGCTTCGACCGCGGCCAGCACCACCGGCATGTACTCGGGCTTGCAGCCGGCCATCACCGCGTTGATCGCGACCTTCTCGACGGTGCAGGGTGCGAGGTCGGGCGGCACCATGCCGATGATCTCGCCGGGATCGCGGCTGGTGCCCGACAGCATGCGCAGCACGCGCTCGCGGGTCGGCGGCACCACCGGCAGGCCATCGGACCAGCCGCGCTCGAAGCAGGCCTCGTCCGGGTCTTCGGAATCGCCGAGTTCGATCGTCCGCGACCCGAACTTCGCCTTGCCGAAGCGCACCGCGAGTTCCTCGGCAACGCCCGGTTCGAGCGTGAGCGATCCGCAGCCCGGGCGCACCTCGGGCAGGTTCGCGCCCAGGCCGGCGCGGCCGCTGATGCGCTGCCAGTCGCCGCGGTGCCAGCCGTACGTGCGCTCGACTTCGCGCCCGTCTTCGACGCGGATCAGCGTCGGGCACGATCTCGATGTCGAGACGGTACGATTGTTCGAGGCTGGTGTCGTCGACGATCTTCGTGGCGCCGTGGCCGTAGCCGGGGTCGTCCTGGGTGTACACGGTGACGGGCGCGCCGTCCGCGGCGAGTTCGGCGAGCAGCGGCTCGACCAGCACGCAGGTCGGACACTCGCGTTTGGCAACGACGATCAGGCCGTCGGGCAGTCGGGTCATGCGGTTCTCCGGCGCATGGGTGTTCTCGCGCGCCGCTCGGCGTCATGGCACTACGAGGGGGCGGCTTCCTCGCGTCGGGAAGCTCGTCGATAGTACCGAAAGGTGGTCGAAGGCGCTTGGCGGCGACCATCGTGCCGGTGCGGTCTGGTGCTTTCGGTGCTTCGCGGTCTCACGGTCTCACGGTGTCGGGTGGGGCGCTCGTCGCTGCGCGACTCGTGGGGGACCTCGCTGGGGAGAGCGGGCGGCGCTTCGCGTGGGCAGGTGCTGCGGCCCCGCTGCGCGGGGCTTCCCTCGCCTACCTCGGAAATCCTCACCCGCGCCGCATGGTCGGTGCTGCGCACCGCCCAGGCGGGTCGGGTCCCGAGGATTTCCTTTCGGTAGCGCTCGGCTTGCACATGCCCACGCGAAGCGCCGCCCGCTCTCCCCAGCCGACGTACTGCGACGGGTTCCAGAGAGCGTCGCGGACCCTCAGACGCCGATCAGGCTTTCCGCCGGAATACCGAGTTGCCGATGCAGTCTGCGCACCATGGCCATGGTCAGCGGACGCTTCCGGTTGAGCACTTCGTAGACCCGGTTCAGCCTGCCGATCATCGGTTGCAGGTCGGCGGGCGTCAGGCCCTGCTGCTCCATACGGAACTTGATGGCCTCGACGGGGTCCGGCGCGTCGATCGGATAGTGTTTGCGCTCGTAGGCCTCTATCAGGGTCGCGAGAACCTCGAAGCGGTCGCCCTGCGGTGTCCCTGGTTCGGGTTCGTTGTCGAACAGTGGCGAAACCTCGGCCAGTGCCGCCTCGTAGTCGGCTTGCGTACGGATCGGGCGAATGTCCATCACGGCATCTCCACGGTGTCGGCATCGATGCGGTCGTAGTCGGCATGAGTATCGACGAACTTCACGCAGACCGCCCTCAAACGGCAGGCTACCGCGACCACGAGCCGTTAGTCGTTGCTTTCGATATCGAACATCACCCGGCGACTCCTGAGTAAGTCCCCTGACTGGCAGCATGCATTTCCGTCGAAGTACGTCGGCTGGGGAGAGCGGGCAGCGCTTTGCGCGGGCATGTGCAAGCCGAGCGCTACCGAAAGGAAATCCTCGGGACCCGACCCGTCCGGGCGGCGCGCAGCGACGACCGTACGGAGCGGGTGAGGATTTCCGAGGTAGGCGAGGGAAGCCCCGCGCAGCGGGGCCGCAGCACCTGCCCGCGCAAAGCGCTGCCCGGTCTCCCCAGCGAGCTCCCCACGAGTCGCGCAGCGACGAGCGCTCGAACCGAGAACGCGAGAACGTGAGCAGCGCGAAGCGAGAACGCAGGACCCGCCCCCCCGCCGGTCCGTCACCCGTTCGGCAGCTTGCCCGCCCGCGGATCGTGCCGCGCCAGTCGCGCCAGCAGATAGTCGACCTCCGCCCGCGCCGTCGCGGCGAGCCGGGCGCCCGGCTTTCGCTGCGCCTCCGAGCCCAGCACCCCGCGCCGCCACAGCACGTACTTGCGCACCGCCAGCCCCACGCCTGGCTGCTGCTCGTAGCGGATCAGCGGCAGGTGCGCGTCGAACAGGTCGTGTGCCTCGTCGCGCCGCCCGGCCTTCGACAGCCGCACCACGTCGACCAGCATGTCCGGGAACGCGTAACCGGTGTTCGCGCCATCGGCGCCGCGCTCCATCTCGAAGTCGAGGAACAGCCCGTTGTTGCCGACCAGGATCGAGATCGGCCGCATCGAACCGTCGCGCTCGAACCCGCGCAGCGTGCTGATCTTGTCCAGCCCCGGCCAATCCTCGTGCTTGAGCATGAAGCAGGCCGCGTTGTCGGTCACGATGCGGCGGATCACGCCCGGCGTCATCACCACGCTGAAGGTCAGCGGGTAGTCCTGGATCACGAACGGAATGTCGGTGCCGATCGCCTGCGACGCATCGCGGTAGTAGTTGACGATCTGGTCGTCGGTGCGCAGCGTGTTCGGCGGCGCGATCATCACGCCGGCCGCGCCCGCGTCCATCGCGTCGCGCGCCAGCGCGCGCATCGCCGCGAAGCCCGGCGCCGAGACCCCGACGATCACCGGGCGCTCGCCGAAGCGGCGGATCACGCGCGCAGCGACGTCGATCGATTCGCGCTGGTCGAGCTTGGGCGCTTCGCCGAGCTGACCCAGCACGGTGACGCCGTCGCAGCCCGACGCGATGAAGAAATCGCACATCCGGTCGATCGACGCGTAGTCGATCGCACCATCGTCCTGGAACGGCGTCGGTGCGATCACGTGAACGCCGCTCACCCTGTCTGTCGCTGCCATCCCGATCTCCGTCGATGTCGACCTGCGCGCGGCAGGTCAGCGCTTGTAGCGTTTCGGAACGAACGGCAGCGGGGTGATCCGCACCGTCGGCCGCTTGTCGCGCACGCGGGCGCGGAATGTTCCACCGCTGGCGGCGGCGAGCGCAGCGGTGTCGATGTACGCCAGCATCACCGGATGGCCCAGCGTCGGCGACACCGTGCCGCTGGTGACCTCGCCCACCGCGCGGTCGGCCTCGTCGAGCAGTTCGGTGTGCGCGCGCACCGGCACCGGGTCGTTCGAGACCAGTCCTTGCAGCCGGCGTGCGGGGCCGGTCGCCAGCTGTTCGAGAACCCGGTCCGCCCCGGGAAATCCACCCTCCTTGCCGCCGCCCGCGCGCCGCGACTTCGGAATCGCGAAGGCAAGACCCGCCTCGACGGGCGTGGTGCGTGTCGAGATGTCGTTGCCGTGCAGGGGCAGCCCGGCCTCGAGGCGCAGGGTGTCGCGTGCGCCGAGGCCGACCGGCTGCACCTCGGGATCGGCGAGCAGGGTCTCGACGATCCTGCGCGCGGCGCCGGCGCCGCCGGCCAGCGGCAGAGAGATCTCGTAGCCGTCCTCACCGGTGTAGCCGGAGCGCGTCGCGAAGCAGCGAGCGCCGCACAGCTCGAGATCCGACCCCTGCATGAAGCGCATCTGCGCGGCGTTCGGGTCGAGCCGCGCCAGCGCCCGTTCGGCGGCCGGGCCCTGCAGCGCGATCAGCGCCGCGTCGATCCAGCGGAACTCGAGCCCGGGACAGCGCTGCCGGAACAGGGCGAGGTCGTGGTCGCGGTTGCCGGCGTTGACGACGATGCGCACCGTGTCGCCGAGGTTCACCAGCATCAGATCGTCCTCGATCCCGCCGTCGGCGGACAGGAGGTAGGAGTACTTCTGCAGGCCCGCGGGCCAGCCGTCGAAGTCGACCGGCAGCGCCGCCTCGAGCTCCCGCTGCAGGCTGTCGGCGCGGCCGTCGCGCGCGAGCACCAGCAGCTGCCCCATGTGCGACACGTCGAACAGCCCGGCGTGTGTGCGCGTTTGCAGGTGCTCGGCCTTCAGGCCGGCCGGGTACTGGATCGGCATCTGGTAGCCGGCGAAGGCACCCATCCGGGCGCCGAGGGCGCGGTGCAGGTCCTCGAGCGGAATGCTGTGGAATTCGTCGGTCATGCGATCTCCGTGTGGGTGTCGGGGGCCGCCGCCGGCCCCCGCGCATCGAGGGAGCCGCGACCGAATCCCGGGCGCGGCGGTCAGCCGGCGTAGTCACTGACCGGCGGGCAGGTGCAGACCAGGCTGCGGTCGCCTGCAGCGTTGTCGACGCGCTTCACGCTGGGCCAGAACTTCGCGTCGCGCACCCACGGCAGCGGGTACACCGCTTCCTCGCGCGAGTACGCATGGGTCCATTGGCCCGCGATCTCGAATGCCGTGTGCGGAGCGTTCCTGAGCGGATTGTCGGTGCGGTCGAACCGGCCGTCGCGGATGCGCTGCAGTTCGCCGTGGATCGCGATCATCGCGTCGCAGAATCGGTCGAGTTCGGCCTTCGATTCGGATTCCGTCGGCTCGACCATCAGCGTGTCGGCCACCGGGAACGACAGGGTCGGCGCGTGGAAGCCGTAGTCCATAAGTCGCTTCGCGACGTCCTCGGCGGACACGCCGTACTCGGCCTTCAGGTGACGCATGTCGAGGATGCACTCGTGGGCGACGCGTCCGTCCGCGCCGGCGTACAGAACCGGAAAGCACGGACGCAGGCGCTGCGCGATGTAGTTCGCGTTCAGGATCGCCGTCTCGGTGGCGCGCCGGATGCCGCTGGCGCCCATCATGCGGATGTACATCCACGAGATCGTCGTGATCAGCGCGCTGCCGTTGGCGGCCGCCGACACCGAGCCGTTGCCGCCGTCCGCCAGCCGTCCGTTCGCGTGACTGTGTCCCGTCTCCCGATACGGGTCGGACGGCAGGTAGGGCGCGAGGTGGTCCGCGACCGCGATCGGTCCCATGCCGGGGCCGCCGCCGCCGTGCGGGATGCAGAACGTCTTGTGCAGGTTCATGTGGCAGACGTCGGCCCCGATCCGGCCCGGCGCGGTCAGCCCGGCCTGCGCGTTCAGGTTGGCGCCGTCCATGTAGACCTGTCCGCCCGCTTCGTGGACGAGGCGGCAGATCTCTCCGACGGTGGACTCGAACACGCCGTGCGTCGACGGGTAGGTGATCATCAGTGCCGCGAGCCGGTCGCGGTGCTCGGCGACCTTGCGCTTCAGGTCCTCGACGTCGACGTTGCCGCTGCCGTCGCAGGCGACGACGACGATGCGCATGCCCATCATCTGCGCGGATGCCGGGTTGGTGCCGTGCGCCGACGCCGGGATCAGGCACACGTCGCGATGTCCCTGGCCCTGCGCGGCGAGGTAGTTGCGGATCGCCAGCAGGCCCGCGTATTCGCCCTGGGCGCCGGAGTTCGGCTGGAACGACACCGCGCTGAAGCCGGTGATCTGCGCGAGCCAGCGGCCGAGCTGGCCCAGCATTTCGGTGTACCCCTCGGCCTGCTCGGGCGGCACGAACGGGTGCAGATCGGCGAACTGCGGCCAGCCCAGCGGCGCCATCTCGCTGGCCGCGTTCAGCTTCATCGTGCACGAGCCGAGCGGGATCATCGAGTGGACCAGCGAGATGTCGCGGTTCTCGAGCTTCTTCACGTAGCGCACGAAGTCGGTCTCGCTGTGGTAGCGGTTGAAGACCGGGTGCGTCAGGAACGGTTCGCTGCGCCGCAACGCCGGAGGGACCGATTCGGGCTCCACGTTCAGTGCGTCGGCATGGCGCGCCATCGCGCCGTCGTCGACGCCGCGGGCGCTCAGCACATGGACGAGGTCGGCGATGTCGCGCAGCGTCGACTGTCTCGTCGAGACTCACGGCGATGCGTTCACCGTGCAGCGCGCGCAGGTTGATGCGCGCGGCGCGCGCGCGCTGCATCACCGCGGACGTGTCGTCGCCGGTGTCGAACACCACGGTGTCGAAGAAGCGCCGGGTGCACGGGCCTGGCGCAGTGGCGCGACCAGCGAGCACAGCAGCCGCGCCATCGCGTTCACGCGCAGCGCGATGCGCAACAGGCCGCTCGGGACCGTGGTAGACCGCGTAGAAGGCCGCCATGTTGGCGAGCAGCGCCTGCGCGGTGCAGATGTTGCTGGTCGCCTTGTCGCGGCGGATGTGCTGCTCGCGCGTCTGCAGCGCCATGCGCAGCGCCTGGTCGCCCGCCGCGTCGCGCGACACGCCGATGATCCGGCCGGGCAGCATCCGGACCAGTTCCTCGCGCGCCGACATGAACGCTGCATGCGGGCCGCCGTAGCCGAGAGGCACGCCGAAGCGCTGCGCCGAGCCGATCGCGATGTCGGCACCCATCGCGCCGGGCGTCTTCACCAGCAGCAGCGCAAGCGGGTCGCTCGCGCACGCACACCTTGCCGCCGGCCGCGTGGATCGCGTCGATCTCGCGGCGAAGTCGCGGATCCGGCCTTCGGTGTCGGGAGACTGGAAGTAGGCGCCGAAGCAGGCCGCCGGGTCGAGATCGCGCTGCGCGTCGCCGATCTGAAGTTCGATGCCCATCCAGCGTGCGCGCGTGTCCAGCACCGCGACGACCTGCGGGTGCGTCGCCGCATCGACGAAGAAGCGCGTGCGCTGCATGCTTCGACGCACGGCGGCAGACGGCCATCGCCTCGGCCGCCGCGGTCGCTTCGTCGAGCAGCGAGGCGTTCGCGACCGGCAGACCGGTCAGGTCGATCACCATCTGCTGGAAGTTCAGCAGCGACTCGAGCCGGCCCTGCGCCACCTCGGCCTGGTAGGGCGTGTAGGCGGTGTACCAGCCGGGATTCTCGAGCACGTTGCGCTTGATCGGCTCGGGCGTGATCGTGCCGTGGTATCCGGCACCGATGTACGAGCGCCAGACCTGGTTGCGTGCCGCGAGCGCGCGCAATTCCGCGGTGGCGGCGGCCTCGGAGCAGGGCGCCGGCAACGCAAGCGGCGCGTCGAGGCGGATCGAGCGGGGCACGGTCGCGTCGATCAGCGCATCGACGCGCGCGCATCCGAGCGCGGACGAGCATCGCCGTTTCGTGCGCCGCCGACGGGCCGAGGTGGCGCGCGTGGAACTCATCGTCGCCGAGCAGCGCGCGGAGGCCGCCCGCGAGGGTTCGTCACGAACCATCATCATCGCCTCCTCAGGCGCCGGGGCCGGCGGCGTACGCGGCGGCCGACAGCAGCGACGGCGGCCGCGACGGATCCGACATCCGGCATGCGGAACAGCCAGCCTTCACCGTACGGGGCTTCGTTGACCGTCTGCGGGGCGTCGGCCAGAACTGCGTTGACCTCGGTCACCTCACCGGACACCGGCGCGTACACGTCCGAGGCCGCCTTGGTCGATTCGACGATCACGCAGGCCTCGCCGGCCTCGACCTTGCGACCCACGCCGGGCAGTTCGGCGTAGACGAGTTCGCCCAGCGCGTCCTGCGCGTGGAACGTGATGCCGACCGTCGCCGTGCCATCGCCGTTGTCGCGCAGCCACTCGTGGCTGCTGGTGTACTTGAGGTCGCCGGGATTGTCCATGAAGGCTCCTGATGCGGGCCGATTGCCGCGTCGTTGATCGGAGCCCCCTCTGTCCTTTTGCCTGAGAGATTCGGCGCGGACCGCGAGCGCGGCCGTGCCTGCTTCCTTCGGCGAGGTCGTCCCGTCGACGCGCGGAACGGTCCCGCCGGCGCGCACGCGCCTTCTCTCCAGAGAGTCGAAACCGCGGCAGTCCTTTTGCCTGAGAGTTTTCGGGGCGATACACCTTCGGCGCCGCCCGCCGGCTACAGCGGGAGGTCTCTCCCGCCGCGGTCGATCGACTTTCGCAAGAGTGCCACGCGGGCGAGCAGCGGGTCAAATGAGCATTATCAGTCGTACGCGCAATATGTCTCGCGCTGTCCGAAGGTGCGGAGGGTAGACTCGGCCGATTCGTTCGACTGGGTCGCGGGCACACTGGATGACAAGCGTGGAGCAGCGCAGGCGAGGCACCAGCGACGCCTCTCACCATTCGGCCGTGCGGGTCAGCGTCGTGATGTGCACGCGCAATCGCGCATCCCGGCTGGCGGCGTGTCTCGATCGGATCGCGGCGAGTGGCGGCGGCAGCCAGGCGTCGTGGGAACTGCTCGTCGTCGACAATGGATCGACAGACGATTCACTGTCGGTCCTCGACCGGTGGGGGGGCGCGAACACGTGCGCGTTTCGAGTCGTGGCGGAGCCCCGACCCGGGCTTTCGCTCGCGCGCAACGCCGGGGTCCGGGCTGCGACGGGCGAGTTGATCGCTTTCGTCGATGATGACTGCCTCGTCGAAAGCGACTGGATGGAGCGTCTCCTCGCGGCGTATCTCATGCAGCCGGTTCCGGATCTCGTGGGTGGCCGGGTCGATCTGCACGACCCTGCCGATGCGGCGATCTCGATCAGGCCCTTCGACGATTCGTCCGATGTCGCGGATCTGACAGCGGTTTCCACCCGCCTGATCGGCTGCAACTTTTCGGTGCGCGCGCATGCCCTGCGTTCCATCGGCCTGTTCGACGAACGGCTCGGGGCCGGATCCCCGAGCCGTTCCGGCGAAGACCTCGACCTCTTCTATCGGCTTCTGAAGGCCGGAATGCGCCTGCGCTACGACGGATCCGTTCGTGTCCGCCATGCGCACGGGCGCCGCCTGGAGTCCGATCTCGCCGACCTGCGGCTTGGATACCTGCGCGGTCGGGCGGCCGTGTTTGCGAAGCACTCACTGATGGGTGACGTCGAGATGCTCAAGCATTTGTATTGGGAACTTCGCCGGCTCGTCAGCGCGAAACAGGGCGGCGACAGGGGGGCTCTCGACGCGCGTGCGAGGCTGAAGGCCGTGTGCGCGCTCGTCATGGGCGCTCTGCTGATGATGCCGCGCATCTGGCGCATCGACCGGTGGTCCGCCGTGGCGTCCCTGTACGAACGGAACGCACTGTGGAGGCTCAAGTGATGCAGGAACGCAATCGGGTCGTCTTCCTTGGCATGTGTTCGGGCGACGAGAGGCTGATCGCCCGCTGGACGGCTTCCGGCGACATGCCGAATCTGCAGCGGTTGATGTCTTCCGGGCTGACAGGCAGGCAACGTGGTCTGCCCGGTGTCTACGTGGGGGCGCACTGGCCCTCCTGGATCGCCGGTTGCCATCCAGGAAGGAACCGGGTGCACAGCTGGTGTCAGTTGCAGCCGGGAACGTACACGCAGTATCGATGCAACGCCGGCGACCACGCCCAGAGACGACCCTTCTGGGAGGCGATCTCCGACGCCGGCAGGCGGACTTGCATCCTCGATGTGCCGCACAGTCGTTTGTCAGACCGGCTGAACGGGGTTCAGACGGTCGAGTGGGGAGCGCACGACGCGGCGTACGGGTTCAATGCGTCGCCGAGGGATCTGGAGCGGGAGATCCTCGCGCGCTTTGGGCGTCACCCGGTGAGCGGGAACAGCGACAAGGATCGCGATCCGGCGGAGCTCCTCGCGTTCGCAGAGGACCTGCTGACCGGCGTCCGCATGAAGCGCGACCTGACGCGCGCCCTCTACTCACGCGAGCGCTGGGACCTGTTCGCGCAGGTCTTCACCGAGGCGCATTGTGCGGGTCACCTGATGTGGCATCTGCATGATCCTGCCTACGAATGGGAGCGGGGAGGGCGCGCGGACGCTGGCAACGATCCGCTGAAGAGCGTCTACGTCGCGATCGACCAGGCAATCGGAGCAATCCTGGGCGACGTCGGTGACGACGCGATTGTCATCTTCCTCGCGAACCACGGGATGGGGCCGAAGCTGCACGCGCAGCACCTGCTCGATCGGATCCTGGTCGGTCTGGGGTATGCGGCACCGAAGCCTCCTTCACCGCAGGTTGATAACTGGCGGACCAGGCTGGATCCGCTCCTGACACGCAGCTGGCAGAGCCTGCCGCAATCGCTCCGGTCCAGGCTGACGCCGCTGCGCGATGCGAAGCGCCGGATCGTGAACCCGAGCCGTACCCCGCCCGCCGTCATCGAGCCGGCGGCAGGTCGGGTGTTCACGGTGGTGAACAACACGGCCCACGGCGCCATTCGCGTGAACCTTGCCGGAAGGGAGCCGCATGGCACGGTCGCGCGCGGTCCGGATTACGAGCGATTGCTCGACGACATCATCAGCGACCTGATGGCTGTCGTGAATCTTGACACGGGGGAGCCCATCGTCGGCGCCATCCACCGGTGCGACGATCTTTATCCGGGGCCGGAACGCGATCACCTTCCGGACATCTTCGTCGAATGGAGGAGCGAGGGCGGTCCAGTGCATGCCGTGGGATCGGCACGTATGCCTCGGCTGGAAGGTGCATACCACTACGTGCGCAGCGGCGAGCATCGGCCCGATGGCATGTTCGTCGTGAGTGGGCCCGGAATACCCGCCGGCTCGCTGGCAGACCCCGTCGCCTGCATGGACTGGGCTCCGACGATATGCAGCCTGCTCGGGGTGCAGCCCGATGACGACCTCGACGGCCGGCCAATCCGGCCGGTTCTCGAGGCGCTCGCGCGCCGGCGGATGCCTGCCTGAGCCGCCGGCGCGATCCAGGTCACCGGTGCAGATCGGCGGAGCGCATTGCGTGGGGAACGAGACCGGAGCCGAACGCCCGGCGAGCACCGAGATCCGGCGGCGCATCGCTGTCGGGGCGGGCTGGATGGTGGCGATGCGGTGGGGCGACCGCCTGGTCGGCCTTGCGAGCATCGCCCTGCTTGCACGCCTGCTCGGTCCGGAGGACTTCGGCATCGTCGGGTACGCCGTGCTGCTCATCGGCCTGCTCGAAATCGCGACTGCCCTGTCGACAGACACCGCGCTGATCCGGGACCGGTCCGGAGGGACCGATCACTACGACGCTGCGTGGACGCTGAACATCCTGCGGGGTCTTGCCGTCGGCGCTCTCGTCGCGTTGGCCGCGGTCCCGGCGGCTTCCTTCTTTGGCGACCCAAGGCTCGTCCTGGTGATGCTTCTTCTGGCGATCGGCCCGATCGTCGACGGGTTCGAGAACGTCGGGGTGGTGGCGTTCAGGACTTCATTGGAGTTCGACCGGGAGTTCCGGTTCAGGATGGTCTCGCGCCTGATCGGAACCGGAGCCGCGGTCGTCCTGGCACTGATGATGCGCGACTATCACGCGCTCGTTCTCGGAACGCTGTTGCGCAAGGTCGTGCACGTCGGCCTGAGCTTCCTGATGCACCCCTTCCGTCCGCGCATCCGCTTCGAGCGAGTGACGGAGATCTTCCGTTTCTCGCGATGGATGATGCTGCAGAACCTGGTCCACGGTCTTGGTGCGCGGCTGCCTGCTCTGGTCCTCGGCCGAGAACACGGCTCAGGTCCCCTCGCATTCTTCTCGGTCGCCCAGGAACTCGCCGCTCTTGCCACGACGGAGATCCGTGCGCCGATCCGCCGCGCCCTGCTGCCCGGGCTCGTGCACGAGGGGACCGACCGGCAGCGGCTCCAGGCCGCCCTGGTCGAGGCCACGGGCGTGATGGCGCTGCTGACGCTGCCGATTCCGCTGGGGATCGCATTGGTCGCGGCGGATCTCGTCCCCCTCGTTCTCGGTGCGCGATGGACCGACGCTGTCGACGTGTTGCAGGTTCTGGGCCTGGCGGCAGCCCTCGGGACACTCGGCTCCAGCAGTCACCTCGGCTACCTGGTGATCGGCCGGGCGAGTCTCGCGGCAGCGGGCGCGGTCGGGCAGCTGCTGGTCGTGGCCCCGTTGCTGTATGTGTTCGTTCCGTCCCGAGGTCCGGTGGGGGCGGCGATGGCGGTGGCGTCGGCAACGGCTGTCGCGCTGATCGTCGACTATGCGGTCGCTCGTCGCGTGCTCGGCCTCGACCTCAGGGCCCTGGCCATGGTGGTCTACCGGCCTGTGATCGCCGCCGGCGGGATGTGGGTGGCGGTCTCCTGGCTTCGCGGCCTCATGCCGGTCGGGCACGATCCGGCCGGACACTTTGCGTCCCTCGCGCTGTCCGCTGTCGTCGGTGCGGTTGTGTACGTCCTGGGCCTCGGCCTTCTGTGGTGGGGTGCCGGCCGCGCTGCCGGCCCGGAGCGGCTGGTTCTGTCGATGATGCGCTGGCGCGGTTCCCGGCCGTCCGAGGTCCCGGGGCGGAATTGAGGCGCGCATCATGATTGCGACCGACACGCCGATCGTGCTCGCGTTTGGCATGAACGTGTGGGACGAGTACTGGCAGACCAGGCAGCACGTTCTCTCACGTCTCGCAGGTCGCGGCTGGAACGTCGGTTACACGACTCCAGCGATGTCGATCTGGGAGCGCGGCGGCCTGCGCTGGCGACACGCGAGCTGGCTGGCGCGCACGGACTGCAGAGACGGGGTCCGGATCCGCTATCCGGGCAGGCTGCCGCCTCTGCTGCACAAGAGCGCCGGCTACGACGACCTGGTCAGGGCACGGCACGCGCGCGCGTTCGCGGCGCAGATCGGTGCCGACGGAGCGCGTCCGGTCGTCGCCTATGTATTCCATCCTGACTTTCTTCCCTACGTCGAGGCCGTGAACCCTTGGCGGGTCGTCTTCCATGCGGACGACAACTACGGGGCGATGCCAGGCGTGACCAGGACGACCCTGGCCGCGCAGGATGCGCTCGTGAGGAGGGCAGACCGGATATTTGCGATCACCGACGGTGTTGCCCGTGCGCTGGGGGCGCACGCGACCGGCAAGACGCTGCTGGTCCCGAATGGTGCCGACGTCGACCTCTACCGCGGCGGAAAGGACTGCCCGGTGCCGCCGGATCTGGCGCGGATACCGCGCCCTACGATAGGCTATGCAGGAAGCCTGAACGAGAAGGTCGATTTCCCGCTCATCGCCCGCCTCGCGCGCGCGCGCCCGGACGTCCATTGGGCGCTGATCGGTCGCGTCTGGGATGACCATATGCTGAGCGAGTGGTCGCGAACCGGCCTGGAGCAATGCAGGGCTTCGCCGAACGTCCATTTCCTCGGATTGAAGGATCACACCGAGCTGCCCGCCTACTACGCGCACGTCGACGCCAACGCGATGTTCTATCGCACCGATGGCGAGGGCTGGTGGCACGGCATCTACCCATTGAAGCTTCACGAGTATCTTGCGACCGGCCGGGCTCTGCTGGGTTCCGACACGCCGGCGGTTCGCGCTTTCGCGGACGTGGTTGCCATCTGCCGCAGCGACGCGGAATGGTTGCGTGCCATCGATTCGGCGATCGGAGGGGGCGGAGTCGGGACCCCGGAGAGGCGCGAAGCGGTCGCGCGGGCGAACAGCTGGGCCCTGCGTGTCGACCTGATCGATGCCGCGCTGCGGGATCTCGTGGGCCGCATGCCGTCGGTTGCTGGCGCCGCGTGGGCACTGCGCCCGCACGGCTAGCACACCTCCCGGGCGACGAGCGCAAGGCCGCCACCTCGGCCCCGCAGCATCACTCGTCCTGGCGGACCCGGGGCACCGCAGCGTGGCTGGGGCCAGCGATCAGAAGCACCGCCACGGCAGCGAGCGCGAATGCCAGCGCCTGGGATGCCCCGAAGCGCTCCCCCAGCCACACGAAGCCGACCGCCGCGGCCGCGAGCGGCATCGCGATCGTGAACACGCCGCTGTGGCTGGCCGGCACGTGGCGAAGACCCGAAAGCCACAGCCAGGTCGAGACCATGCTGGCGGCCAGCGAATAGAAGACCAGCAGCGCCCAGGTGCCGGCGTCGACCGCCGCGAAGTCGAACGCCGCTGCCTGCCAGAGGCCGAACGGCGTCATCAGCAGCAGGCCGAACAGGTTGATCAGCGCCGAGATGCGCATCGCCGACAGTGACTGCGGCGAGGCGCTTGCCGAGGATCACGTAGACCGCCTCGCAGGCGACGCAGCCGAAGCATCAGCGCGTTGCCCGCAACGGACTGCCGCCGTCGACCGCGGCCTCCCGGTCCGCGCCACCCGCGTCGCGAGCACCGCGACGCCGCCGACCGCGAGGGCGACCGCGATCCAGCCGCGTGACGTCAGGCGCTCGCGCAGGAACAGCCAGCCGAGAACAGCGCCACCACCGCGGGCAGCGTCGACAGGATCACGCCCGCCGACGCCGCCGAGGTCATCGAGACCCCGTACAGCATGAAGATCGAGAACAGGAAGTTGCCGAACAGCGACTCGGCAGCAGCGTCCGCCATTCGGCGAGGGCCGTGGCCCTGCAGGCAGCACGTGCCGGCGACGCGGCCCCGCTGCGCTCCGGTCACCGTCGGCAGCAGCCGGAACGTCCAGGGCAGCATCGCCACCGCCGCGATGCGCGAAGCGCAGCCAGGCGAGCAGGAAGACCGGGATCGCGGCGGTCAGCGGCTTGGACAGCGCCACGTAGACGCCCACCAGGCCCATCCCGGCGAACAGCAGCAGGTAACCGAGGCGTGATCCGTCCATCGTCGCTGTCGCAGGCGGTCGAGGCGAAGCCGGAGCATTCGGTTCGTCGCAACTGTTTTGCGCTCGCGTGGTTTGTCGCGTGACGTCGATGCGGGATAACGCTTCGTCGGCCGGAGACCCCTCCGATGAGCCGACGAACGCGCCGATCGCCACGCGCCACGCCGACGTCACGCGCGCGCCGGCCGCGCAGCGCCAGTGCCGAGGTCGTCGCGCGCCTGCGCGCGGAGCTGCCCGGCGCACTGCGTGCTGTACCGCGAGGAGGACACCCGACCCTACGAATGCGACGGCCTGTCCGCGTTCAGGCAACTGCCGATGGTCGGTGGTGCTGCCCGAGTCCGAGGAGCAGGTGCGGGCGGTGCTGCGCGCCTGCCGCGAACTCGACGTTCCGGTGGTCGCGCGCGGCGCCGGCACCAGCCTGTCGGGCGGCGCGATGCCGCACGCGCTCGGGCGTCGTGCTGGCGCTGGCCAAGCTCAACCGCATCCTGTCGCTCGATCCGATCGCGCGCACCGCGCGGGTTCAGCCGGGCGTGCGCAACCTCGCGATCTCCGAGGCCGCCGCGCCGCACGGCCTGTACTACGCGCCGGACCCGTCGTCGCAGATCGCCTGCACGATCGGCGGCAACGTTGCCGAGAACTCCGGCGGCGTGCACTGCCTGAAGTACGGGCTGACCGTGCACAACGTGCTGCGGGTGCGCGGCGCTGACGATCGACGGCGAGGTGCTCGAGCTCGGCAGCGAGGCGCTCGACGCCCCGGGTCTCGACCTGCTGTCGCTGGTGATCGGCTCCGAGGGCATGCTGGCCGTGGTCACCGAGGTGACCGGTGAAGCTCGTGCCGCAGCCCGCTGCTGGCGCAGGTGGTGATGGCGTCGTTCGACGACGTCGATGAAGGCCGGCGACGCGGTGGCGCGCGATCATCGCCGCGGGCATCATCCCGGCCGGCCTCGAAATGATGGACCAGAAGACCACGCGGGCGGTCGAGCCGTTCGTGCGCGCCGGCTACGACCTCGACGCGCGAGGCCATCCTGCTGGCCGAGTCCGACGGCACGCCCGAGGAGGTCGACGAGGAGATCGCGCGGCATCGAGCAGGTGCTGCGCGCGGCCGGCGCGACCGCGACTGCAGGTGTCCGCGAATCGGAGGCCGAGCGGCTGCGCTTCTGGTCGGGACGCAAGAACGCGTTTCCCGCGGCGGGGCGGATCTCGCCCGACTACTACTGCATGGACGGCACGATCCCGCGCCGCAATCTCGGGCGGATGCTGTCCGCGATCGCCGACATGGAGCACACGTACGAGCTCGGCTGCATGAACGTGTTCCACGCGGGCGACGGCAACCTGCACCCGCTGATCCTGTTCGACGCCAACGACGCGGACCAGTGGCGCCGCGCCGAGCGGTTCGGCGCTGAGATCCTCGAGCTGTGCGTCGAGTTCGGCGGCACGGTCACCGGCGAGCACGGGGTCGGCATCGAGAAGATCAACTCGATGTGCGTGCAGTTCTCGCCGGAAGAGCGCGAGACCTTCTTCGCGGTCAAGCGCGCCTTCGATCCCCCGGGGCTGCTGAACCCGGGCAAGGCGATCCCGACGCTGGCGCGCTGCGCCGAGTACGGCAAGATGCACGTGCACGCGGGACGGCTGCGCGTTCCCGGATCTGCCGCGCTTCTGAGGGCGCCACGGATGACATCGGATCACGGCGAGGCTGGACGCCCGGGCTCTCGAAGCGGCATCGGTGCGATGCGCGAGCGCGTCCTCGCGGCCGCGGCCACGCGCCGCCCGCTGCGGCTGCGCGGCGGCGGCACCAAGGACTTCTACGGCCAGTCGCTCGACGGCGAGGTGCTCGACACCCGCGGCTATCGCGGTATCGTCGGCTTCGAGCCGACCGAGCTGGTGGTCACCGCGCGCTGCGGCACGCCGCTGGCCGAACTCGGGCGGCGCTGGCCGAGACACCGGCAGATGCTGCCTTCGAGCCGCCGTCCTTCGGCGGCGACGCCGACCGTCGGCGGCGTCGTGGCCGCGGGCCTGTCCGGCCCGCGCCGCGCGGCCGCGGGCGCGGTGCGCGACTTCGTCCTCGGCGCCGTGCTGCTCGACGGCGCCGGCCGTCTCAAGGTCTTCGGCGGCCAGGTGATGAAGAACGTCGCCGGCTACGACGTGTCCCGGCTGCTGTGCGGCTCGCTGGGCATCGCTCGGGCTGATCGCCGAGGTGTCGCTGAAGGTGCTGCCGTGCCCGCCCGCCGAGGTGACCGTGTCGATGGCGATCGGCGAGGCCGACGCTCTGCGCCTGCTCAACGAGTGGGCAGGCCTGCCGCTGCCGGTGTCGGCGAGCGCGTGGCACGGCGGCGTGCTGCGCCTGCGGCTCTCGGGCGCTCGTGCGGCGGTCGACGCCGCGCGTGCGGCGTTTCCAGTCCACGTACGGGGCCGTGGTCGTCGGCGATGCGGCCGCCGACGCCTGCTGGGCAGGACTGCGCGAGCAGACCGACGAGTTCTTCTCGGGCGACGAGCCGCTGTGGCGCTTGTCGGTGCCGTCGACGGCGCCCGTCTTCGATTTCCCGGGCCGCCAGCTGATCGAGTGGGGCGGAGCGCAGCGCTGGTTCAAGACCGCGGTCGATGCCGCGATCGCTGCGGCGTGCCGCGGCCGCAGGTCGGCGGCAACGCGACGATGTTCCGCGGCGACGACCGGTCCGTCGGGGTCTTCCAGCCGCTTGAGCGCGCCGGTGCGCGAGATCCACCGTCGCCTGAAGCGCGAATTCGATCCGGACGGCGTCTTCAATCCGGGCCGCATGTACGCGGACTCTGATCCATGGAAACGCATCTCGCCGACTGGCTCCAGAACACGCCCGACGGCACGCGAGGCCGAGGAGATCCTGCGCAGCTGCGTGCACTGCGGCTTCTGCACCGCAACCTGCCCCACCTACCAGCTGCTGGGCGACGAGCTCGACGGTCCGCGCGGGCGCATCTACCTGATCAAGCAGGTGGTCGAGGGCGCCGCGCCACCGCGTCGACGCTGGCGCACCTCGATCGCTGCCTGACCTGCCGCAACTGCGAGAGCACCTGTCCGTCCGGCGTGCGCTACGGCCACCTGGTCGACATCGGCCGCAGGCTGGTCGACGCGCAGGTGCGCGCGCCCTCTGCGCGAGCGTGTCGTGCGCGCCGCGCTGCGCGAGAGGCTGACGCGGCGCGGGCTCTTCGACCCGGCGATGCGGATCGGCCAGGCGCTGCGGCCGCTGCTGCCCGGCGCCGCTGAGCGACAAGGTCCCGGCGCGGCGCGCGCCGGGCGCCTGGCCGCGCACGGTGCACGCGCGCAAGGTGCTGCTGCTCGACGGCTGCGTGCAGCCGGCGATGATGCCGCGCATCGACGCGGCCACCGCGCGCGTGCTCGACGTGCTCGGGATCCAGTCGATCGTCGCGAGCGCGTTCGGGCTGCTGCGGCGCGATCCGACAGCACCTGAACGACCACGATGGCGCGCTCGCCGACGCTGCGGCGCAACATCGACGCCTGGTGGCCGTCACGTCGATGGCGGGCGTCGAGGCGATCGTGATCAACGCGTCGGGATGCGGCGCGATGGTCAAGGACTACGGCGCACCTGCTGCGCGACGACCCGGCCTATGCCGACAAGGCGCGCCGTGTCAGCGAGCTGACGCGCGACCTGGCGGAGTGGCTGCCTGCCGCGTCGCCGTGCTGGCGTCGCTCGCGCCGGCGCGTGCGGCGCGCAGCCGGCGAGCGGGTGGTGTTCCATCCGCCGTGCACGCTGCAGCACGGCCAGCAGGCATCCGCGGGGAGGTCGAGCGCTTCCTCGCCGCGCTGGGCGCCGAGGTGCTGCCGGTCGGCCGATGTGCACCTGTGCTGCGGTTCGGCCGGCACCTACTCGGTGCTGCAGCCCGAGCTGTCCGTGCAGCTGCGCGATCGCAAGCTGGCGCACCTGCAGGCCGGCGCGCCCGACGCTGATCCTGTCGGCCAACATCGGCTGCATCACGCACCTGCAGTCGGGCACCGACACGCCGGTGCGCCACTGGATCGAGTGGCTGGACGAGCGGATCACCTAGCGGCGCTGCCGACGGCGGTTGCGGTGCCCGCGCTGCTGCCGTTGCTGCGCCGACGAATCGCGCCGTCCGGTCAGCCGGCCGGTGCGTAGTCGATCAGCTCGTACACGACCCAGTCCTCGCGCAGCCAGGAGCGCCGATCGCCTTGCCACTGGTAGGTGCCCTGCCACTCGCGGCGCACCCAGCGGTTGACCGCCGGCGCGTACCACAGGGTCTCCCAACGCTGGGAGTAGAGGCGCCAGCGGTCGGAGTGGTCGAACGCGATGCGCCGCTCGATGCGCAGCGCGTCGAACTCGCCGGCGGGAACGCGCACGCGCTCCCAGCCCAGCGCGTCGATCCATTCGCTCCAGAAGTACACCTCGTCGCGGCCCGGCAGGCGGTAGCGGCCCGACACGCGGGCCGAGGCGCCGGCTTCGATGGGCCCCGGCACGATCGGGATCGGCTGCGTGAAGATCTGGACCCTGTCGTAGCCGGGCTCCTGGATCACCTCCCAGGGCCGGGCATAGATCTCCTCGGTAAGCGTCCGGCCGTCGCCGTCGGTGACGCGAATTCGCAGTTGCGGCTGGATCTCGGCGACCTGCATCGCGCGCAGGCCGACGACCTTGCCGGAGTAGTGGTTGACGGCCTGGTAGCGCCAGCGGTCGCCGATCCGCACGCGCGGCGGCGGCACCGGGCCCGCGGGCGGGGCGATGTATTGCGGAGCGGCACAGCCGGCCGCCAACGCCGCTCCGGCGCCGCCAGGAACAGGCGGCGCGCCCGTGACGGCGCCTGCTTCGGGGCGGCGCGATCGCCGGAAACGGACGCGATATCGGGCTTGTCCATGTCGTCTGCTCCTCAGGGAACGGGGCGCCCGTCGATCAGGCGCAGCACGCCCTTGATCATCCGGTACAGGAACCAGAGCCCCGGAATCACGAACAGGAAGGACAGCAGCCCGAAGGAGATGAAGCTGAGCACGAGCGCCGGCAGGAACGACAACACCACCCAGAACAGCGTCCACCAGAACGTGGAGATCATCCAGGTCATGTGGGATTCGTAGATGGTGCCGCGCGCGTCCGGGCGTTTGACGTAGTTGATGATCAGCGCGACCACCGACAGCAGGCCCATCGAGAACAGCAATCCGACGATGTGCAGCAGGTAGTCGAACAGGGCGACCTTGCGCAGGCCGGCGTCCGCGCTTCCGGGCATGTCGATCACCTCGTTGGGCATCGCAACCTCCGTCGTTCAGGTAACAGGGCCGCCCGGGCCGCGGCGCGGGTCGGCACAAAGGGCATTGTCGGGCTTCAACGCGCCGCCATTACGATCCGCCGACAAAACTGCGAATCCCCGACGCGATGAACTGTACCCCGATGCACAGCAGCAGAAAGCCCATCAGGCGGGTCAGCACCTCGATGCCGTTGGCGCCCAGGCGCCGCGAGATCACCCGGGAGGCGCGCAGCACGATCCAGGTCAGCACGCAGGTCGCCAGCATCGCGGCGAGAGTGCCGGTGTAGGCGCCGAGCTCGGCGGGCAGACCCTTGACCTCGCGGATCTCGGTCGAGATGCCGATCACGACCGCGATCGTGCCCGGACCGGTGATGCTCGGCAGCGCCAGCGGAAAGAACGCCGGATTGGCATGGCTGTCGTTCGCTCCGGGGTCGATGCCGCCGTGCCCGAACAGCATGCCGTGGCCGAGCAGCAGAACGCAGATGCCGCCGGCGACGCGCAGGGCGGCGGACGAGACGCCGAACAGGTTCATGATCAGGCCGCCGGCGAACAGGCTGACGACCAGGATCAGAAACGAATAGACGCAGGCCCGCCGCGCCAGCGCCCGCTGCTCGTTCTCGGAAAGCCCGGCACTGAGCGCGGTGAACAGCGGCAGGGCCGACGGCGGATTGATGATCGTGACCAGGCTGAAGAAGCTGCCCAGGAAGAAGCTCGCGACTTCACCGCTCAGCATCTGTGACGCGCGCCGCAGTCACCAGCCGGTCCGCACCGGCGCGCCGCGCCCGATGCCGGCGGCGGCGCCGGTCACCGAAGCGGTCGCGCCGTGGCGTCGGCTCACTCGATCGCCTTGACCATGTCCTCGACGACCTTCTTCGCGTCGCCGAACACCATCATCGTCTTGTCCATGTAGAACAGCTCGTTGTCGAGCCCGGCATAGCCGGACGCCATCGAACGCTTGTTCACGATCACCTGCCGCGCCTTGTACGCCTCGAGGATCGGCATGCCGGCGATCGGGGATTTCGGATCCTTGGCCGCCGGGTTCACCACGTCGTTGGCGCCCAGCACCAGCACGACGTCGGTGTCGCCGAACTCGGAGTTGATGTCCTCCATTTCGAACACCTGGTCGTAGGGCACCTCCGCCTCGGCGAGCAGCACGTTCATGTGACCGGGCATCCGGCCGGCGACCGGGTGGATCGCGTACTTGACCGTGACGCCGCGCTCGATCAGCTTGTCGGCCAGCTCCTTGAGCGGATGCTGCGCGCGCGCGACCGCCAGGCCGTAGCCGGGCACGATGATCACGGTCTCGGCGTTGCCCAGCAGGAAGCCGGCGTCGTCGGGCGAGCCGGCCTTCACCGGTCGCTGCGCCTGCGGTCCGCCGGCCGCGGCCGCTGTCGCCTCGCCGCCGAACCCGCCCAGGATCACGTTGAAGAACGAGCGGTTCATCGCCTTGCACATGATGTACGACAGGATCGCACCCGACGAACCCACCAGGCTGCCGGCGATGATCAGCATGCTGTTGTTCAGCGAGAAGCCGATGCCGGCCGCAGCCCAGCCCGAATAGCTGTTCAGCATCGACACCACGACCGGCATGTCCGCGCCGCCGATCGGGATGATGATCAGCACGCCGAGCGCGAAGGCGATCGCGAGCATCACCCAGAACGGCATCCATTCCTGCGTCGCGACGAACCACCCGCCGAACCCGATCATCGCGACCGCGAGAGCCAGGTTCAGCATGTGCTGGCCCGGGAACATCACCGGTGCGCCCTGGAACAGCCGGAACTTGTACTTGCCGGACAGCTTGCCGAATGCGATCACCGAGCCGGAGAACGTGATCGCGCCGACGAAGGTGCCGATGAACAGTTCGATCTTGTTGCCGGTCGGGATCGGCTGGCCCCTCTCGACGATGCTGAAGGCCCAGGGTTCGGCGACGCAGGCGATCGCGATGAACACTGCCGCCAGGCCGATCATGCTGTGCATGAACGCGACCAGCTCGGGCATCTTGGTCATCTCGACGCGCTTGGCCATCAGCGTTCCGGCCGAGCCGCCCACCAACAGGCCCAGCAGCACCCAGCCCATGCCGGCGCCGGCGATCTCCGGGCGCAGCCTGAAGATCAGCGCGACCGTGGTGAGCACCGCGATCGCCATGCCGGTCATGCCGAACACGTTGCCGCGGATCGACGTGGTGGGGTGCGACAGCCCCTTGAGCGCCTGAATGAAGCAGATCGAAGCGACGAGGTACAGCAGGACGACGACGTTGATGCTCAGGTTCATTTGTCGGCTCCTGCCGATTCGCTGCGGTCGTGATGCTCGGTGCCGGCGCGCGTGAGGTTCAGGCGGCCGCGCACCCAGCCCAGGCGCTCGGCGAGCCAGCCGGCCGGGAACACGACGATCGCGGTGAGCGCCGCGAACCAGAACGTGCGCTCGAAGCCCGGGGCGGTGAAGCGTTCGACGATCAGACCGGCGCCGATCGAGGCCGCGACCGCGACGATCATCAGGAAAACGAAGCCGCGGACCGTCATTTGCCGCCTCCCGCCGACTTCGGTTCCTTCTTCTTGAACATCTCGAGCATGCGGCGGGTGACCAGGAACCCGCCGAACACGTTGACCGCCGCGAGTGCCACCGCGAGCACGCCCATCGTCTTGCCCAGGCCGGTCTCGGTGAGCGCGGCCGCGAGCATCGCACCGACGATGATGATCGCCGAGACGGCGTTGGTGACGGCCATCAGCGGCGTGTGCAGCGCCGGGGTGACGTTCCAGACGACGTGGTAGCCGACGTAGATGGCCAGCACGAAGATGATCAGGTTGACGACTGTGGGGCTGATGATTTCCATGAATCCTTCTCCGTCGACGCCTATCCGTTCCTGCGGACCGTCTCGCCGTTCGTGCACAGCAGGCAGGCGGCGACGATGTCGTCCTCGCGGTTGATCGCCAGCGCGCCTTCCGCGTCGACGATCAGCTTGAGGAAGTCGAGCACGTTGCGCGCATACAGCGCCGACGAGTCCGCCGGCACCGTGGCCGGCAGATTCGGCTGGCCGATGATCTGCACGTCGTGGCGCACGACCGTGGCGCCGAGTTCGCTGAGCGCGCAGTTGCCGCCCTGCTCGACCGCCATGTCCAGGATCACCGAACCCGGCTTCATCGCGCGCACCATCTCCTCGGTGACCAGCACGGGCGCCTTGCGGCCCGGGATCAGCGCTGTGGTGATCACGATGTCGGCCTGCTTCATGCGTTCGGCGACGGCGGCCGCCTGGCGCTGCATCCAGGCCGCCGGCATCGGGCGGGCATAGCCGCCGACGCCTTTCGCGATCTCGCGCTCCTCGTCGGTTTCGAATGGCACGTCGACGAACTTCGCGCCCAGCGACTCGATCTGCTCCTTGACCGCGGGGCGCACGTCCGAAGCCTCGATCACCGCACCCAGCCGCTTCGCGGTGGCGATCGCCTGCAGCCCGGCAACCCCGGCGCCCAGGATCAGCACGCGGGCGGCCTTCACGGTGCCCGCGGCCGTCATCATCATCGGCATCATTCGGCCGTAGGTGGCCGCCGCCAGCAGCACCGCCTTGTAGCCGGCGATGTTGGCCTGCGACGACAGCACGTCCATGCTCTGGGCACGCGTGGTGCGCGGAGCTGCCTCGAGCGCGAAGGCGGTCAGGCCCGCGGCGGTCATCGCCGCGATGCCGTCGTTGTTGAAGGGCTCGAGCATGCCGATCAGCACGGCGTCCTTGCGGAACAGCGCCAGCTCGTCGTCCTGCGGCAGGCGCACCTTGAGGACCATTTCGGCGCCGAACGCCTGCGCCCGGTCGACGATCTGCGCGCCAGCGGCGGCAAAGGCCTCGTCCGTCTGCGCCGCGGCGGTGCCCGCGCCAGCCTGCACGATCACGGTGTGCTTTGCCGCGACGAGCTTCTTGACCGTCTCGGCCGTGGCGGCGACCCGTGTCTCCCCGGCGCGTGTTTCGGCCGGGATCCCGATCAGCATAGGACCTCCCCTGGGTCTTCGATTGACCGGGTTTATATCACGCTCTGCAACCGCCGACGAACGGCCGCGGCTGCCGGGCCATCGGCGGAGGCGTTGGTAGAATCGTCCGATGAGTTACTGGAAGCCCGACACCACCGTGGCGGCGGTCATCGAGCGCGACGGCCGCTTCCTGATGGTCGAGGAGCAGACCCGCGACGGTCTGCGGCTGAACCAGCCAGCCGGTCACCTGGATCCGGGCGAGACCCTGCTGCAGGCGGTCGCGCGCGAGGCGCTCGAAGAGACGGCCCATCACGTCGAGCCGGCGGCCTGCGTCGGCATCTACATGAGCCGGTATCGGCATCCGGAGACGCGCACCGACGTGACCTACCTGCGCTTCGCGTTCGCGTGCCGCGTGGTCGCGGCCGATCCGCAGCGGCCGCTCGACTCCGGCATCGTGCGGGCCCTGTGGCTGACGCCGGACGAGATCCGCGCGCGCCACGACATGCTGCGCACCCCGGTGGTGCTGCGCGCTCTCGACGACTATCTCGCCGGCAAGCGCTTCCCGCTGGAACTCATCTACACCCATCCGAACTGCGTCCACACCTATGTCTGAAGCGTCCGGCCGGCGGGTGGTGGTCGGCATGTCGGGCGGCGTCGATTCGTCGGTCTGCGCGTGGCTGCTGAAGGAGCAGGGCTACGAGGTCATCGGCCTGTTCATGAAGAACTGGGAGGACGACGACGACAGCGAGTACTGCTCCACCCGCCAGGACTGGATCGATGCGGCCAGTGCCGCCGACGTGATCGGCATCGACATCGAGGCGGTGAACTTCGCGGCCGAGTACCGGGATCGTGTCTTCGCCGAGTTCCTGCGCGAGTACTCCGCCGGCCGCACGCCGAATCCGGACGTGCTGTGCAATGCCGAGATCAAGTTCAAGGCGTTCCTCGACCACGCGATGCGGATGGGGGCCAGCCGCATCGCGACCGGTCACTACGCGCGTGTGCGCGAGGTGCCGGGCGCCGACGGCATGTCCGCGCGCTTCGAATTGCTGCGCGGCGTCGATGCCGGCAAGGACCAGAGCTACTTCCTGCACCGCCTGACGCAGGCGCAGCTGTCGCGCGCGATGTTCCCGGTCGGGCACCTGCCGAAGCGCGAGGTGCGCGAGATCGCGGCGCGCATCGGCCTGTCGAACGCGGCCAAGAAGGACTCGACCGGCATCTGCTTCATCGGCGAGCGTCCGTTCCGCGAGTTCCTCAACCGCTACCTGCCGACCCGGCCCGGGCCGATCCTCGACAGTGACGGGCGCGAGATCGGCCGCCACGTCGGACTGTCGTTCTATACGCTCGGCCAGCGCAAGGGCATCGGCCTGGGCGGCAGCCGCGACGGCACCGGCGAGCCCTGGTTCGTCGCCCGCAAGGACCTCGAGCGCAACGCGCTGTACGTGGTGCAAGGGCACGACCACCCCTGGCTGATGTCGGGCCGGCTCGTTGCCGACAGCGCGCACTGGATCGCCGGCGCGCCACCGGTCGACGACGGCCATCTGGCCGCCAAGACGCGTTACCGGCAGAGCGACGCGCCCTGCCGGCTGCTGGAGGCGGCAGGCGACCGGTTCGCGCTTGCCTTCGACACGCCGCAATGGGCCGTCACCCCAGGCCAGTCCGCCGTGCTCTATCGCGGCGAGGTCTGCCTGGGCGGCGGGATGATTCTTTCCTCGGACGCCTGAACCGGCCTCGGAGCGACGACATGCAACACCTGCTGCGCTACTCGACGTTCGTGCTGGTGATCCTGGCGACGTGCGTGCTGATGCTCTTCTACCGATCGGGCTGGGTCGCCGGCTGGTGGCCGCTGATCGGCGCCGCGCTGGTCGCGCTCGGTGTGCACGACCTGGTGCAGACGCGGCGCTCCGTGCTGCGCAACTATCCGGTGATCGGGCACGTGCGCTTCTTCTTCGAGTACATCCGGCCCGAGCTGCGTCAGTACCTGTTCGAGTCGGACAGCGAGAGCGTCCCGTTCTCGCGAGAGCAGCGCGCGCTCGTCTACCAGCGCGCCAAGCAGGACCAGGACAAGCGGCCGTTCGGCACCCAGCTCGACGTCTACGCGACCGGCTTCGAATGGATCAATCATTCGCTGCAGCCGGCGGCTGTCGCCGGCCACGACTTCCGCGTGACCATCGGTGGCCCGGCCTGCACTCAGCCCTACGACGCGTCCGTCTTCAACATCTCGGCGATGAGCTTCGGCGCGTTGTCGGCCAACGCGATCAGGGCGCTGAACGCGGGCGCCCGGCGCGGGCGCTTCGCGCACGACACCGGCGAGGGGTCGATCTCGCGCTACCACCGCGAGGGTGGCGGCGACCTGATCTGGGAGATCGGCAGCGGCTACTTCGGCTGCCGCACGCCGGACGGCGGGTTCAGCGAGGAGCGCTTCGTCGAGAACGCGCTCGATCCGCAGGTGCGCATGATCGAGATCAAGCTTTCGCAGGGCGCCAAGCCCGGTCACGGCGGCGTATTGCCGGGGCCGAAGGTCACGCCCGAGATCGCCGAGGCGCGCGGCGTGCCGGTCTGGACCGAGTGCGTGTCGCCGGCACGGCACTCGGCGTTCGGCACGCCGCTGGAACTGCTCGAGTTCGTCGACCGTCTGCGCCGGCTGTCGGGCGGCAAGCCGACCGGCTTCAAGCTCGCGATGGGCCACCCCTGGGAGTGGTTCGCGATCGCCAAGGCGATGCAGGTCAGCGGCATCACGCCCGACTTCATCGTCGTCGACGGCAAGGAGGGCGGCACCGGCGCGGCGCCGGTCGAGTTCATCGACCGGGTCGGCGCGCCGATGCAGGAGGCGCTGCTGCTGGTGCACAACACGCTGGTCGGCCTGAACCTGCGCGATCGCGTGCGCGTCGGCGCGGCCGGCAAACTGGTGTCCGGCTTCGACATCGTCCGCACGATGGCGATGGGGGCCGACTGGTGCAACAGCGCGCGCGGCTTCATGTTCGCGCTGGGCTGCATCCAGGCGCACTCGTGCCACACGGGCAAGTGCCCGACCGGCGTCACCACGCAGGATCCGGTGCGCCAGCGCGCGCTGGACGTGCCCGACAAGACGACCCGCGTGTTCAATTTCCACGAGAACACGCTGAAGGCGCTCGCCGAACTGGTCGCCGCGGCCGGTCTGTCGCATCCGTCGCAGATACGCCCGCACCACATCGTGCGGCGCGTGTCGCACAACGAGACCCGCCTGCTGTCCAACCTGTACGACTTCCTGCAGCCGGGCGAGCTGCTCGACGGCGAGGCCGAACCCGCGGTGTTCAGGACCTACTGGTCGAAGGCGCGAGCCGACCGGTTCGAAGCGCTGGTGTAGCAGCGCTCCTGGTCACGCGCCGCGCGACGGGCGGCGGGGTCGGTCAGGCAGGGACCGTGTCGGCGAACGACGGCCGCGCGAACAGCTTGTCGGCGTGGCGCGCGAGCGCCGCGTGGCGGGTGCGCCAGTCGACGGCGGGAAACCGGAAGTCGAGATAGCCGAGCGCGCAGCCGATTGCGACGTCGGCCAGCGAATACCTGCCGTCGCAGCACCAGGGCTTGTCGCCGAGCCCGGTGGCCATCGCGTCGAGCGCGGCGTCGATCTTGCCCATCTGGCGGTCGATCCAGCGCTGGCTGCGCTGCGATTCGTCGCGCTGGCTGTGCTCCAGGCGAACGAGGATCGCGGCGTCGAGCAGGCCGTCGGCCAGTGCTTCCCAGCACTTGACCTCGGTTCGGGCGCGGCCGGACGGCGGGATCAGCCGGTGCACCGGCGTGAGGTTGTCGAGGTAGTCGACGATCACGCGCGAATCGAACACGGCACCCCCGTCGTCCATGATCAGACAGGGAACCTTGCCCAGCGGGTTCACCTGCTGGATGCGGGAGTCGGCAGACCAGACATCCTCCAGTTCGTACTGGCAGTCGATCTTCTTTTCCGCCATCACCACGCGCACCTTGCGCACGTACGGACTGGTGTTCGAGCCGATCAGCTTCATTGCGCCTCGCGCCAATGTGGCAGGCCAGTATAGCAACCGGTGCCGCGGCCGGTCAGCGGGGGTGCTAGCATTTCGCGCATGGACTCATTTGCCCTCGAAGCGCTGTCGCCCCTCGACGGCCGCTATGCCGGCCGTGTCGCCGCCCTGCGCCCGCTGATGTCGGAAGCGGCCTTCATGAAGCACCGCGTCGTCGTCGAAGTGGCGTGGCTGAACGCTCTGTCGGACGCCGGGCTGCCCGAACTGCCGGCGTTCTCGGCCGAGGCGCGCGCCTTCCTGCGCCGGCTCGTCGACGGCTTCGGCACCGCGCAGGCGGCGCGCATCAAGGAGATCGAGCGCAAGACCAATCACGACGTCAAGGCGGTCGAGTACTTCCTGAAGGAATCGGTGCAGGAGGTGCCGGAACTGCTGCGTGCGAGCGAGTTCATCCATTTCGCGTGCACGTCCGAGGACATCAACAACACGTCGCACGCGCTGATGCTGCGCGGCGCGCGCGACACGGTCCTGCTGCCGCAGCTCGATGCCGTGATCGCGCGCCTGCGTGCCATGGCCCACGCGCTGGCCGACGTGCCGATGCTATCGCGCACGCACGGCCAGCCCGCCTCGCCCACCACGCTCGGCAAGGAACTGGCGAACGTCGTCGCGCGCCTGTCCCACGCCCGCGCCGCGCTGGCGCGTGTGCCGATCCGCGCCAAGATGAACGGTGCGGTCGGCAACTACAACGCACACCTGTCGGCCTGTCCCGAAGTCGACTGGGAGGCGTTCTCGCGCCGCGTGATCGAGTCGCTCGGGCTCGAGTTCAATCCGTACACGATCCAGATCGAGCCCCACGACTATATGGCGGAGTACTTCGACGCCGTCGCGCGCATCAACACGATCGTTCTGGACCTGAACCGCGACCTGTGGGGCTACATCTCGCTGGGGTACTTCCGGCAGAAGCTGCGCGAGGGCGAGATCGGGTCGTCGACGATGCCGCACAAGGTCAATCCGATCGACTTCGAGAATTCCGAAGGCAACCTCGGGCTGGCCAACGCGCTCTTGCGGCACCTGTCGGAGAAGCTGCCGGTGTCGCGCTGGCAGCGCGACCTGACCGACTCGACGGTGCTGCGCAACGTCGGCGTCGCGCTCGGGTATTCGGTGCTGGCCTGGGACTCCTGCCAGCGCGGGCTCGACAAGCTCGAGGTCAGCGCCGGACCGCTGGCCGACGATCTCGACGCCAACTGGGAGGTGCTCGCCGAACCGATCCAGACGGTGATGCGGCGATACGGCGTCGAGAACCCGTACGAGCAGCTCAAGGAGCTGACGCGGGGCAAGCGCATCACGGCAGCGGAACTCGCGGCTTTCGTCGATGGCCTGGCCATCCCCGAGGAGGCCAAGGCCCGGCTGCGGGCGCTGACACCTGCCGCCTACATCGGCAAGGCGATCGAACTGGCGCGCCGTATCTGACCCCTGAATCAGGGGCGGGCCGGGCAGCTGCACAAGCGCCGTCGAACCGGGTTGCCCGACGCGCTCATAGGATGCGCATGAAGCTGTAAGGGCTGGTCGAAATATAGTACTAATTAGGACTATGTCGTCGCCATCCAAGTTCCTCGCGCCCGGCCCGGT
>CAWKFK010000009.1:0-124571 GCA_963849015.1 uncultured beta proteobacterium | reverse complement strand
CACACGCTGACCAGTCCCGTGAGGTCCCTGGGCGTGATGTTGACCTTTGCCGCCCCCACCCGCAGGATGTTCGCCTCGCGATCCACCGGCGGCTCGCCGAGAGTCAGGCAGGCGCCGGCCACGAAGATCGAGAGGTGACACTCCGTCTCAATAGACTCACGGTCCGTGCTCCTTTCTGCGTCACCATGCCTTCCTGCGTCGAGAAGAACCGCTTGAAGAAGCCGACCTTCACGCCGTCTGCGACCGGGATGGGTTCGAACCTGGTCCCCTCAGCTCCATCGTCCGCGATGCCGACTCGGGATCGAACGCCAACCACGAGGGCAGGCCCTTCCCGTTGGGACTTCCGGTTGACGCGACTTGGGCCGAGTACGAGGACATGATCTCGGCAACCCTTCGATCCTCGTCCTCCCAGCGCCTGTCGGTGGCCTGGAGACTGTCGAATACGTAGTCGATCTCCGATTCGTGGTAGGCACCCTTCGTTTCGCGATCGGGCCCTGAGGCGCGTGCGTCCACGAGAAGGTGTAGACCTCGTTCCGGGCGGCCTTCTTCCACTCCGTGGCCCAGAGGAACGAGGAACACGCGCGCTGTCGATCCGGGCGGCTCCCGTCGCGAGGGTGGCCTGAGCGTCGGAGGAAGCGGCAGAGAGCTTCAGGAACTCGTCGGCCATGACGCCATACTTCTCCGCGCCAGCCACGTACGCTTCAGGGCGCGCGGCCCCAGGGAGAGCCGATCTCGTGTCCGTTGATGTATGGCATGTCGTTGCGCAGGCCCCGCGTAGGTCGCTGTAGCTGAGGGTATCCACCACCCGTCGACGGCCGGGCGAACAGGGAGGCCGGCTCCCTCCCCGGACGGCCTCGTCATTGGCGTTGTTCTGGTCCTTCAGCTGGTCCGAGCTCAGGGAGCGTGCCTCCTGCAGCCAGGCCGTGGGCCTCGGCGTACCGGGCGCCGGCGGCCTCGGCGCTCTTCGAAGACCTCCAGCTACACCGACAGGGCGGGGATCTGGATCGTTCGGGACACGGGCGCCGCTCTCACAGATCGCCCGGTGGTAGAGCCCCCTCGCGAGCGGGAGCTGCACAGCAGCAGCACCGGACCACCGCCGGCGGACTGGCCGAAGATGGTCACGCGGTCCGGGTCGCCGCCTATGCGTGTCTCCCTCGATGGATCGCAGGCACCCGATCTGATCGAGCAGGCCCCAGTTGCCCGAGGCATCGTGCCCTGGAACCCTTGCTCAACTCGGCGAGGCCGGCCAGGAGATCCGAAGACGCCCAGCCGTAGTTCATCGTCACCACTCGACCACACCCTTGCGTGCCAGGGCTTCACCGTCGAAGCGCGGCTCCGCACCGGAGCCGAAGATGAAGCGCCCGCCGTGGAGCCAGACCATGACCGGCCGCTTCTCCGAAGCAGAGCCCGCCTTCGTCCAGAGAGTCCAGAAATAGGTAATCCTCTCGCTGACGGCCTCGCCCGGCCCGGGACGCGTCTACAGGGGCGCCGCCGAACGTGCTCCCGCCCTCCACTCCTGCTCACGGACGGGGCGGCTGCTGCGCCCGCCAGCGCATCGACCGGCGGAGCGGCATAGGGCACGCCCTTGTAGACCGTCACCGATGGATCCCGGCCCGGAACACCGTAATGGCGGCCGGCTTCCGTACGCACAGGCTCGTTCGTCGCGGCCATGAGTTGGCTCGGACCCCGTCAGCACGAAGACCACCGCAAGGGCGGGATCCGACGGCGGGCCCTCTCAAGGCGTGCGCCCTTCATGGCTTCGTCCTCGCGCTTCCGGGCGGGACTGCCCGGAAGTAGCCCTGGAGCAACCGCATCCGGACGATTGCGTGCTCTCGCATGAAGTCGTCGCGCGCGGCCAGTGTCGTGCCGCCGTAGAACCTGCTTCGCAAGATCAGCTTCTCCTCCATCTCCATGGAGATGGACGCTCCTGCTCGCGTCCGGCCAGTAGGGCAACACACCGCCGTTGGGGTCACCGGCGGCAATGAAGTTCGCCCAGTAGGAGGAGTACGCATCGGCGATCTGGTGATCCACGAGCCTCCATTTCCGTTGTTGTGCAGTTCACCGAGGGACAGAACGTGAACCACAGGTCGCTGCTGTGGAATCAGCCGCGCAACTCGCGCTTCCTGTTCCTGAACGTGTGGTTGAAGTACTCCTGGAAGATCGGCTGCGGCGTTCAGCTGGCTGAGCACCTGCGCGTTCACCCAGTTCGTGGTGGCGAGCTGAAGAGTTCTTGAGGCGCCAGTACTCCCACGATGCCCCCGACATATCCGTCCACACCGTGATAGAGCTTCGCGAACTCGTACTCGTCGACCAGATCACCGTAGGTTCGTCGGCGTCCTCCAGAATGTCGGCCCTCCTCCAGACCGCGAGCGAGTCGTTTCGGTCGCCGCTGTTCGAGCCGAACATCAGGCTGATGCCGATCAGGGAGCTCGCCTTGCCGAAGTACACGGCAGGCGATCTGGTCAGGGCATGGCCGTCTGTGCACATGCCAAAGCCCCTGCCGTACACCTCCGACCTTGGAGTGTCCCTGCCATGAAAGGCAGAGGCTGGTAATGCACGCAGCTCCTTCACGCTCATCGAGCCGTAGCCCTTGTCCTCGAGATAGGCCTTGCCGCCCTTCTCGACCTCAGGCAGAGTTCGGCGGGTCTCGTAGTAGTTGTTTCGCCACTCTTGTATGGCCCGCGAGAGAAGTCCTTCGCCAGGGAAGAGGTCATCATGGCGAGCAGCACCAGCACCGGCTGACTGCCCGGCGATGGTGACTCTCCCGGGATCACCACCGAATGCGGCGATATTGTTCTCGACCCAGCGCAGGCTCTGGATCTGATCCAGCAGTCCGCAGTCGCTGCTTCGTCGTCGGTGATGCCTCCGACAGCGCCGGTGTGGCCAGATAGCCGAAGACTCCCAGACGGTAGCCGACCGAAACCACGACGACAACCTCCTGACCAGGTTGGAGGGTTCCAATTCCGGCTCCCAGAGCGAGCCGTGCATCGAACCGCCACCGTGGAACCACACCATCACCGGATAGCGGCTGCGGAGGAGGCCGCGGGGGTGACCAGCACTTCATAACAGTACAACTCGCTCATGGGGAGGCTGCGTCCTCGAACCAGTCGTAGTAGAACTCGGGACCCCACAGGTCGGTGGTCGACAGGATCGGGCCATCGGCGGCGACTCGCTGCACCGGCGCACGTTGGTCCATGCTGCTCCGGGTCTTCCGGCGCCGCCCATCTGAGCTCGCCTACTGGTGGCTTCGCGTACGGCACGCCCCGGTAGTACGTGACTCCGTTTTCGAAGACGCCCGAGACCTCGCCGATGAGCGGTTGTGACAGTTCCCAAGCCAGCCTGCGCACGGATGGACCCGACGCGTCCGGCAATCACCAACACGATCGTCGAGAGGGCCGTGAGGATCGTCTTCCGATTCACGGGCAGTGCCTCCAGGAAGTGCGCGCCCGCAGCCAGGCGAGCGGCAACCGCATGGGCTGGCGAGGAGCTGGGTGATAGGGCTGCGGGGTGCCATCGAGGCACCCCGCAGCACGGACAAGGCCGGCCAGGGCGCCTCCGGATGAGCGCCTGACCGCCCCGTGGTGCGAGCTTGAAGAAGGTCAGCCTCAGGCCCAGCTGGATCAGCCGCTGTTGTTTTGTTGGGCCAGACGACCGAGCGAAGGCCTTCGCCCCAACCTGCTGATTCGGGAGGACCGACGCCGTCGAAGAGGTTGAACGCCTCGACCCGGGAAGTTGAGCTTGGCGCCTCTGGGGAGCGTGAATGCCTTCCCCATCGAGAGATCGAGTTGTTGACGTGGTCCAGTCTCACCTCGTCGACGTTCACGTACCGCTGAGCTCCCATTTCCGGGTAGCGGTGAAGCAGTCGGTGTTGTAACCAGCACGATCCGCCGCAGCTCGATGCTGGATCACAGCCGGCCACTATGTTCGGTCGAATTCGCCCGGTGCCAAACAGCGTCGTCAGCGGAGTGTCGAGGGAGTAGAGGTTCAACGGGTAGCCGCTTCGGTACGTGTAGATGCCGTTGACGCTCCAGTTGGAGATCAACGCTCCAACGAATCCGTCGATCGCTCCCGAATCTCTTCCCCTTGCCAAACGGCAGGTCGAGCACGAAGCTCACGACCACACGGTGCGGAACATCGTACGAGGAGGTAGCGACTGGCTGTCCGATAAAATCCCGGTTGAAGTTCTGGATTCGGCCGCCGGTTCCCGACTCCAGTGATCCTTGTCGGTATCCGCGTTGCCGTTGGCCCGCGACCAGGTGTAGTTGGCGGACACCACGCCGGCTCCGGCGGTCGCCTTCAGCCGCTCGCACCGACGGTTTCGCCGCTGACGTAGACGCTCGGCCGCCCATGGCCATGTTGTAGGTGGGCAACGTGGCCTCAAGCTTGTCACCGTCTTGGCGTTTGTGCGACGAGGTCAGCCTGCGCGTCGCCAAGGAGCCAGTACTGGCTGTCGAGCTGGTTCAAGTTCATGTTGATGTAGTTGTTGCCGCCGGACAACGCCAGGCCGGCCTTCCTCGGACTCGCATAGGCGACTTCGACCATCAACTCTCCTGGGAACTTGTGCCACAGGCTGACGTTCCATTGCTGCGCATGGGGGTAGTCCTGGTCCGGGTCATAGCCGGGAAAGTTCTGCCCCTGTAGCTTCAGACATGAAACGGGGTTGCTACGCCCACTCGGATCAGGCGGTCCGTCCGGGAAGGGATTGCTCGTATCGCGATGGCCGTCACCATGAGCCCAGTGCTCGGGTCTTTTGTGTTCAACCAAATGTTACTGGCGATGTTGACCGCAGAGACGAGGGCGATCACGCCCCCGTCCTTGGTCAGGTCGGGTGGGAGCAGTCCAGCCCGTAGCCGGCCCGCAACACCGTCCGCTCGTCGAGCCGATAGGCAAGACCCACGCGTGGCGCGAGCAGGTTGTACCGCGTCTTCACGAGCCCCGGGCCGAGCACAGATCGGAGTCTACCAGAGCGAGTGTCCCCCTCACCTTGGTCGCCGGGTCGACGGTGTCGGGCAAGAGCACCGTCATCCGGTCCTATCTTTCCGCGAGGGATCCCGGCAGCTCCCACCGCACGCCGAGGTTGAGCGTCAGCTTCCTGTTCGCCCCCAGGTGTCGGCCACGTAGATAGTCCGATACCAGTTGTAGGTGCTGGTAGGGGAGACGCTTCCCGATCTCACAGTCTGGTGGTGGAAATACCCATCAGGAAAGCCGCACACTCATCGCCCGTCAGAGTGGTGTCGGACGCGACCCGACCGGAGTGGGCCGGGCTGGTGCCGGTGATGTCGGCGTCCGAAAGCCGGTATTCCCCTCCGAACTTAACCGTGTGGTTGCCCACGATCTTGGTCAACCAGCGCGTGCAGGAAGTGCAGGAACATGCGCGAGTAGTTGCTCATCGAGCCGGAGATGTCGATCAGCGCGACCAGCGGCGCCGGCCGCAGCCGCGGGCGCCGCCAGGCCAGGCGCGCGAACTCGCCGCCCTGGCGCGCGCTGACGGCCGCGACGCGCCGCCAGTCCAGCCGCCGGCCGTGGGCCGCGGGCTCGGTCCGGCGCGTGAGCTGCATAGGCAGCCGCGCGCGCCAGTGCTCGATCACGCGCCGCGCCTGCAGCCATTCCTGCGCGGTCATCGTGTCGAAGTCGGTCTTGCGCAGAACCTCCGATGCGCTCCAGGTCAGGCTGGCGTCGACCTCGATGTGCCGCTCGGGCGGCGGCGGCAGCGACTGTCCGCGAGCGCCGAACAGCGCGTCGGCGAGCCGCCGGTTCTGCGGCGGGGGCGGACCGCGCTCCGGGCCTTCGACCTGGGGCAGCAGCATGCCGAGGATGCGGCCGAGCAGATCGGGGTCTCGCCAGAACAGCGCGAACGCCTGGTCGAACAGCGGACGATCCTCGATGCGCTCCAGCAGGCAGGCGGCCAGCACCGAGTGCAGGTCGTCGCGGCTGCCGAGGCCATCGAGCTGCAAGGCCTGCAGCGCGAGTGCGATACGGTCGCTGCCGACGGCCAGCCCGGCCGCGCGCAGCACGCGGCCGAAGTGCAGCACGTTCTCGGCGAGCCGACCGGCGGGTGCGGCATCGGCGAGCGCATCGCCGCGCGGTGCCCCGGCCGGCGCGCCGGCCGTGCCGCCGATCATCCCGCGGCGGCGACGGCGCGTGCGGCGAGCACGCCGATCAGGTGGGCACGGTAGGCGGCCGAGGCGTGCAGGTCGGAGGACAGCTCGTCGGCGGAGATGCTCACACCCTTGCAGGCTCCGGCCGACCAGTTCGCGGCCAGCGCTTTCTCGAGCGCGGCCACGCGCATCACTCCGGCGCCGGCGCCGGTGACCGCGACGCGCACGCCGGCCGGCCCCTGGCTGACGAACACGCCGACCAGCGAGAAGCGCGACGCCGGCTGCTCGAACTTCACCCAGGCGGCCTTGGCGGGCACCGGAAACTCGACCGCGGTGATGATCTCGCCCGGTTCGAGTGCGGTCTCGTACAGGCCGCGTGAAGAAGTCGTCGGAAGCGATCGAGCGCTTGTTCGTGACGATCGTGGCGCCCAGGCCGAGCACGCCGGCCGGATAGCAGGCAGCGGGGTCGTTGTTGGCGAGGCTGCCGCCCAGGGTGCCGCGCGAGCGCACGGCGGGGTCGCCGATGCCGTCGGCGAGCTGCGCCAGCGCCGGGATCGCGGCGCGGACCTCGGCGGAGGCGGCGACGGCGGCGTGGGTGGCGGCCGCACCGATGCGCAGCTCGCCGCCGGCGGACACGATGCCGCGCAGCTCGGCGATGCCGCCGAGGTCGACGAGGTCGGTGGGCGCGGCCAGGCCCAGCTTCATGGCGCCCAGCAGCGACTGGCCGCCGGCGAGGAAGCGGCCGTCTTCGGCACCGGCCAGCGCGGAGGCGGCCTGCGCCAGCGACTGCGCGCGGTGGTAGCGGAATTCGTTCATCGATGTCCTCCGTGTTCTTCAGGTCGCGCCGCACCGTCGGCGCCGCGCTGCTGCAGCGCGCTCCACACGCGCTCGGCGGTCAGCGGCATCTGCACCGCGTCGGCGCCCGCTCGCCGAGCGCCGGCGCGCGCCAGCGCGTCGACGACCGCGTTGACCACGCGCGGGCGTGGCGCCGATCGTGCCGAGCTCGCCGACGCCCTTGACGCCGAGCGGGTTGTTCAGGCAGGGCATCGACTGGTCCATCTCGGTGCGGAAGCCGCGCACCATGTCGGCGCGCGGCAGCGCGTAGTCCATGAAGCGTGCCGGTCAGCAGCTGGCCCGATCTCGCGGTCGTAGACCATCTGCTCGCACAGCGCCTGGCCGAGGCCCTGGACCGCGCCGCCGTCGAGCTGGCCGCGCACGATCGTCGGGTTCACCACGCGGCCGACGTCGTTGACCGACGCGTACGAGCCACCTCGACCTCGCCGGTGTCGGGGTCGACCTCGACCTCGCAGACGTGGCAGCCGTTGGGCCAGGTCGGGCCTTCGACCGATGCTGGTCGAGTCGACGAAGACCTGGCGGTCGCGGCTGGCGCCCGGCCAGCTCGAACAGCTCGATGCGCGCGGTCGGTGCCGGCGATGCGGAAGCGCCCGGCGTCGTACTCGATGTCGGCGCGGCGCGGCCTCGAGCGCGTCGGCGGCCAGATCCTGCGCCTTGTCGACGGTCTTGCGCGACGCGACCTGCACCGCCGAGCCGCCGGTGAACAGCGAGCGCGAGCCGGCGCTGCCGAAGCCGGTGCCGCGGTCGGTGTCGCCCTGCACGATGCGGATCTTCTCGATCGGCACGTCGAACACGTCGACCGCGAGCTGCGCGTAGCTGGTCGCGATGCCCTGGCCCATCGCCTGGGTGGCGGAGTAGATCTCGATGTAGCCGTCGGCCGGAGACGTGGACCGTGACGCGCTCCTCGAACACGTTGCCGCCGGTCCACTCGAGGAAGGTGGCGATGCCGCGGCCGCGCAGCCTGCCGCGCGCTCGCGACTGCGGCCGCGCGCGCGTCGAAGCCGTTCCAGTCGGCGAGCGCCAGGCCCTGGTCCATGATCGACTCGAAGTTGCCGCTGTCGTAGGTCTGGCCCATCGGGTTCGTGTAGGGCATCTGCTCGGGCCGGATCATGTTGCGCCGGCGCAGCTCGGCGCGGATCGATGCCCAGTCTTGCGCGCGCGGCCGCGTCCATCAGCCGCTCGATCATGTAGATCGCCTCGGGCCGGCCGGCGCCGCGGTAGGCGCCGGTCGGGCGCGGTGTTGGTGAGCACCGCGCGCAGGTCGAAGTCGATCGTCCGGGATGTCGTAGATGCTGGTCGACACCCACGGGCCGATCAGCAGCTGGATCGCCACGCCGGTGGCGGTCGCGTAGGCGCCGACGTTGGCCAGCGAGCGCACGCGCAGCGCCAGCACGCGGCCGTTGGCGTCGAGCGCGAGCTCGGCGCGGCTGAGCAGGTCGCGGCCGTGCGACCGCCGCGAGGAACTCGTCGCTGCGCTCGGCGATCCACTTGACCGGCCGCTTCAGCGTGCCGTGTCGCGAAGGCGACCACCGCGTCCTCGGGGTAGACGCCGGTCTTCATGCCGAAGCCGCCGCCGACGTCGCCGACGCTGCACGCGCATCTTCTCCGTCGGAATGCCCAGCACCGCGTCGCGCGAGCGTGTCGCGCACGCCCGAGGGCATCTGCGCTGCTCATCCGCAGCGTCGATCCGGTCGGCTGCCGGCGTCGTAGCTGGCCAGCACGGCGCGCGGCTCCATCGGCGACGGCGCGAGCCGCTGGTTGACGAGGTCGAGCGCGACCACGTGCGCGGCCGCGCGCGAACGCGGCGTCGGTCGCGGCGGCGTCGCCGTGGCGCATGCCGGCCGCGAGGTTGTCGGGCGCGTCGGGCCAGACCAGCGGCGCGCCGGGCGCGGTCGCGTCGCGTCAGCGTCGACCACCGCAGGCAGGTCCTCGTAGTCGACGAAGATCGCGTCGCGCGCGTCGCGGGCCTGCGTCGCGCGTCTCGGCGACGATCGCGGCGACCGCCTCGCCGACGAAGCGCACGGTGCTCGTGCGCCAGCGGGTGGCGCGGCGGCGAGGCGCCGGGCGTGCCGTCGGGCCGCGGGAAGCCGGCCGAGCACCGGCAGCGGGCTTGACGCCGGCCGCGACCAGGTCGTCGCCGGTCAGCACCGCGACGACGCCGGGCATCGCCAGCGCCGCGGCGGCGTCGATCGAGACGATCCTCGCGTGCGCGTACGGCGAGCGCAGGAACACCAGGTGCGTCTGGCCTTCGAGGCGTGACGTCGTCGGCGAAGCGGCCGTGGCCGGTGACCAGCGCCGGGTCCTCGATGCGGCGGACCGAGTGGCCGCTGCCGAAGCGGCCGTACGTCGGCGTCGGTGCTCACGTGGTGTCCTCCGGAGGGATCAGCGTGTGGTCGGCGGCCAGCCGGCCGTCGTGGCCGCGCCTGGCGGACCGCCTCGACGATGTTCACGTAGCCGGTGCAGCGGCACAGGTTGCCCTCGAGCGCGTGCACGATCTGGTCGTCGGTCGGGCTCGGGTTCTCGGCGAGCAGTGCGGCCGTCGCCATGATCATGCCGGGCGTGCAGAAGCCGCACTGCAGGCCGTGGCAGTCGACGAAGGCCTGCTGGATCGGGTGAGCGCGCCCTCGCTGCCCATGCCCTCGACGGTGCCGACCTGCGGTGCCGTCGGCCTGCACCGCCAGCATCGTGCAGCTCTTGACCGGCTGGCCGTCGACCAGCACGGTGCAGGCGCCGCACTGGCTGGTGTCGCAGCCGACGTGGGTGCCGGTCAGGCCCAGGGTGTCGCGCAGCACTTCGACCAGCAGCTGACGGTCCTCGACCTCGGCGCTGACCGGTTTGTCGTTGACGGCGAATTGAACGGTGCTCATGCGTATTGACCTCTCGAAATGTTCTCTTTGCTCAGACCAGCTTGCTCTGGCGGCCGGCCCAGTACTGGTCGCGCAGCAGGCGCTTGTAGAGCTTGCCGGTCGGGTGGCGCGGCAGCTCCGCGTCGAAGTCGATCGAGCGCGGGCACTTGACGTGCGACAGGTGCTCCCGGCAGAAGGCGATCAGCTCGTCGGCCAGCTCGGGGCCGGCATCGCGCCATGTCCATCGGCTGCACGACCGCCTTGACCTCCTCGCCGAACTCCTCGTTCGGCACGCCGAACACGGCGCACGTCGATGACCTTCGGGTGCGTGATCAGCAGGTTCTCGGCTTCCTGCGGGTAGATGTTCACGCCGCCCGAGATGATCATGAAGGCCTTGCGGTCGGTCAGGTACAGGATAGCCGTCGGCGTCGACGTAGCCGACGTCGCCGAGCGTCGTCCAGCCCTTGGTCGTTGCGCGACTCGGCGGTCTTCTTCGGCGTCGTTGTGGTATTCGAACGGCTCGTGCCGTCGGCGAAATAGACCGTGCCGGGTTCGCCGACCGGCAGCTCGTCGCCGTCGTCGTCGCGATCGTGCAGCTTGCCGACCACGGCGCGGCCGACCGTGCCCTTGTGCGCGAGCCAGTCCGGCCGAGTTGCACCATCGTCATGCCGTTGCCTTCGGTGCCGGCGTAGTACTCGTCGATGATCGGGCCCCACCAGTCGATCATCTGTTCCTTGATCGGGACCGGGCAGGGCGCGGCCGCGTGGATCGCGCACTTCAGCGCTGGACACGTCGTACTTCGCGCGCACGTCGTCGCGGCAGCTTCAGCATGCGCACGAACATCGTCGGCACCAGCTGCGAATGCGTGACCGTGTGCTTCTCGACCAGGCGCAGGAAGTCCTCGGCGTCGAAGTGCTCCATGATCACGCAGCGTGCCGCCGAGGCGCATGCACCGTCATGTTGAAGCGCAGCGGCGCGGCGTGATAGAGCGGCGCCGGCGACAGGTAGATCGCTGTCCGGGTCGAGCTGGTAGGCAGCCTGCGCGACCGCGATCAGCGGGTTGGTCGGCGTCGATCGGCGGTCGATTCCGGCGGCACGACAGACGCCCTTCGGGCGGCCGGTGGTGCCGGACGAATAGAGCATGTCGCTGCCGGCGGTCTCGTCGGCGATGCGGCGTCGCCGGCTGCGCGGCGACCGCCTGCTCGTACGACTCGTAGCCGGCGATCGTGCCGTCGATCATCAGCCGCGACTTCGCGTTGCCGATCTCGGGCAGGATCTCGGCGGCGATGCCGGCCATCGCCTGCGACGTGACCAGAAGTTTCGCGGCGCAGTCGGCGACGATGTAGGCCGCCTCGCCCGCGGTCAGGCGCGAGCTGATCGCGGTGTAGATGATGCCGGCGCGCTGCGCGCCCCAGCAGATCTCGAAGAAGCGGACGTGGTTCTCGAGCAGGATCGCGATGTGGTCGCCGGCCTTCAGGCCGCGCGCGCGCAGCAGCTGCGCGAAGCGGTTCGAGGCGTCGTCGAGCTGGCGATAGCTCACCGACTGGCCGCTGCCGGCCATCAGGTAGGCGATCTTGTCGGGGGTCTTCTGTGCGTGGATGTACGGGTGCATGAGAATCTTCCAGGTTCCGATAGATTCTATAGAGAAAGCCCCAAGCCACCAGGACGCCCTGGACCACTTTCCCTGCGATTCGGGCGCGTGAGACGGGACGGAATCCCGATGACCTTCAAGACCCTGAACGAGATGGTGCGCCGGCAGGCGCGAGCGCGCGGCGGGGCGATCGCCTGCCGCACCCCCGAACGGACCTGGACCTTCGCCCAGGTCGACGAGGCCAGCAATCGGGTCGCGCAGGCGCTGAAGGCGCAGGGCGTCGGTCCTGGCGCTGACGCGCGGCGGCGAAACGGTGTTCTACCCGGAGTTCGATCCGCCGACGATCGTCGCCGGCATCGGGCAGTACAAGGTCACGCACATGTTCCTGGCGCCGGAGATGATCAAGGCCCTCCTGGTGGTCCCGGGTGTCGGGCAGGCCGACCTCTCGTCGCTGAAGATCATTTCATACGGCGCTTCGCCGATCGGCGACAAGGTGCTCGTCGATGGGATGCGCACGTTCGGGTGCGGCTTCAAGCCGGTCTACGGTCTCACGGAGACCACCGGCGCGGTCGCCTTCCTCGACCCGGAGGACCACGACCCGGACGGGCCGCGCGCGCGCCTGCTGCGCTCCGCCGGAAAGGCCGGTGACGTCGTGAAGCTGCGCATCGTCGACGGCGAGAACATCTATCCGGCCGAGGTCGAGAACCTGCTGATGAAGCCCCCCGCCGTGGCCGACGGCGCGGTGATTGGCGTACCCGACGACAAATGGGGCGAGGCGGTGAAGGCCTGCGTGGTGTTGAAGCCCGGCGCGAGCGCTACAATTGTCGCTTTCCAGCCTCGCATACCGGCCCCCGGAAAGTCCGATGGTTCATGGCGTCTCGGTCGTTGTCCCCGTCAAGAACGAGGTAGCGAACATCGCTTCGCTGTTGGCCGAGATTCACGACGTGCTCGAAGGTGACGTGACCTTCGAAGTGATCTACATCGACGACGGCAGCGACGACGGCACGGCGGAGGCGCTGGCGGCAGCCGCGGTTCGCTACCCGCGGCTGCGCGTGGTGCGCCATGCGCGCTCGTGCGGTCAGAGCACGGCCGTCCACACCGGCGCGAAGGCCGCGCGCCATCCCTGGATCGCCACGCTCGACGGCGACGGCCAGAACGATCCGGCGGACATTCCGGCGCTGCTCGCGGCGGCGGCGCAGGCGGCACAGCGGCAGGCAGGCGCGCCGTCCGCGCGGCCGTTCGCCCCGAACGTGCTGATCGCAGGACACCGGGTGAACCGGAACGACACCTGGCTGCGCCGGCTCTCCTCGAGAATCGCCAACCGGGTGCGCGGCGGGCTGCTCGGCGACCGTACGCCGGACACCGGCTGCGGGCTGAAGGTCTTCGGGCGCGATGCGTTTCTCGACCTGCCGTTCTTCGACCACATGCACCGCTTCCTGCCTGCGCTGTTCCTGCGCCACGGCGGTTCCGTCGAATCGGTCGCCGTACGCCACCGGCCGCGCACCGCGGGCCGTTCCAAGTACGGCGTGCACAACCGGCTGTGGGTGGGCATAGTGGACCTGTGCGGCGTGATGTGGCTGCAACGCCGAATGAAGACCCCCGAGGTCATTTCCTGGAACACGACCGATGACGTACAACGTTCCTAGCTGGGTGTGGATCGCCTTCGGCTTTCTCGGACAGGCGCTGTTCTCGATGCGCTTCCTGATCCAATGGATCGCCAGCGAACGGCAGCGAAAGAGCGTGGTGCCGGTGCTCTTCTGGTACTTCTCGCTGGCAGGTGGCGCTGTGCTGTTCGTCTACGCGCTGTGGCGCCAGGATCCTGTGTTCATGCTGGGGCAGGGGCTGGGGCTGTTCGTCTACGTCCGCAACCTGCACCTGATCCGGCGGGAGCGTCACCGCGCGCACGAGCTTGCGCCGCCCGACACTCCGCCGGCTCAATGAGGCGGGCACGCAGCGATCCGCGGACGATCCGGTGAGCCCTTTACGCCAGGTCCGCGTCCGGCCGCTCGTCGTGAGCGCGCAACGCGCCACGCCGCTGGTGTTCCTGCTGGTCGCGCTGCTGGCCGCTACGGCGCTCACGCGTCCGGTGCTGCCTGTCGACGAGACCCGCTATGCCGGTGTGGCCTGGGAGATGCTGCGTGCGGGCCGACTTCCTGGTCCCCTGGCAGAACGGCCTGCCCTACAGCCACAAGCCGCCGCTGATGTTCTGGCTGATGCAGGCCGGCTGGGCGCTGTTCGGCGTGAACGACTGGTGGCCGAGAATTCCGTCGGCGCTGTTCGCCTGCGGAAGTCTGTGGCTCGGTGGCCCGGCTGGCGCGCGAGTTGTGGCCGAACGCCGAGCGCACGGCGCAACTGGCGCCATGGATCCTCGGCAGCTGCCTTCTGTGGACCTATTTCGCCAGCGCGATCATGTTCGACATGATGATCGCGTTCTTCGCGCTGCTCGGCTGGCTGGGGCTGGCGCGGGCCTGGCGCACCGGACGGGCGGGCGGATTCGTCCTGTTTGCGCTGGGCCTGGGCGGCGGGCTGATGTCCAAGGGGCCGGTGGCCCTGCTGCACCTGCTGCCGGTGGCGCTGTTCGCGTTCTGGTGGGCGAAGGAACGGCCGCCACGCTGGTCGTGGTGGGCCGTCGGCGTGCTGCTGGGCGTGCTCGGCGGCGCGATCATCGTGCTGGCCTGGGCGATCCCGGCGGGTCTCGCCGGCGGCGACGAATACCGGCGCGCGATCTTCTGGAGCCAGACCTCGGGGCGGATGACCGAGTCGTTCGCGCATCGTCGCCCGTTCTGGTTCTACCTGCCGATGCTGCCCCTGATCCTCGCACCGTGGACCCTGTGGCCGAGCCTGTACCGCGCGGGCCGGCAAGTCGCCTGGTCCGAGAGCGGCACCCGCTTCGTGCTGGTGATGGGCCTGGTGCCCCTGCTGGGCTTTTCGTTCATCAGCGGCAAACAGTCGCAATACCTGCTGCCCGAGTTCGCGGCCTTCGCGCTGCTGGTGGCGCATGCGCTCGGCGGGGCAGGCGAGACTGTTCGGCGCCGTCCGCTGATCGTGCCGGCGATTCTGTTCGCGGTGCTCGGCGCAGCGCTCCTCGCGAGCGGCAGCCGCGTCGCTGCGCTGGCCCCTGGCACGAACGCGCTGCTGCTCGCGCGCGCTGCCGGCCTCGTCTCGCTTCTGATGGCGGTCTGGCTCTGCTGGCGCGTCCCGGCGGATCTCGCCGGACAGGCCCGACGTCTCGCGTGCGCGCTGGTATTCGTGGTCGCCGCCGGACAAGTCGCCGCCGGCGAGGTGCTGCATGTCGCACACGACGTGCGACCCGTGTCCGGTCGCCTGAAGGATTTGCAGGATCAGGGCATGCCGATCGCCAACGTGGGCAAATACCATGGCCAGTTCCATTTCCCCGGCCGTCTGCAGAAGCCGGTCGAGGTGGTGGAGCAGGCCGAGGTGGCGGGATGGCTCGCGGCGCACCCGCACGGCCGCGCTGTCGTTTACTACGGTGAGTCGTCCTACGCGGGACCGGGCGTGGTCGAATACAGCCAGCCGTACCGCGGGCAGAATCTGTCCATCGTGGCAGCCGAGCCGCCTGCGCGGCGGCCCTGAAGATTACAAACTTGAAAGCGGACGGCATCGAATTCAATGGCCCTGATCCTATTCGTGCGGCACGCGCAGGCCTCCTTCGGGGCTGCCAACTACGATCAGCTGTCCGAGCTCGGGCGCCAGCAATCCCGCTGGCTCGGCGAGCACTTCGCCGAGCGCGGGCTGCGATTCCATCGCGTCGTCACGGGCTCGCTGGTGCGCCAGCGCGACACCGCCCTCGAACTGCTCGACGCGATGGGGCATGATGCGGCCGGCATCGAGACGCACGCCGGGCTCGACGAGTACCGCGGTGAAGAGCTGTACCACTGCTACACCGGCGGCAAGGATCCGCGCGTGCAGCAGCGCGCCGACTACAAGGGCTACTGGCGCACGTTCCGCGCGGCGATGGAGGCCTGGGCCGACGATCGCCTCGAGGGCATGCCGGAGTCCTGGGCGCAGTTCGGCGCGCGCGTGCGCGCCGGCATCGACAGCGCCGTGCGCGACGCCGGCCGCGACGACGTCGTGCTGGTGGTCAGCTCGGGCGGGGCGATCGGACGCGCCATCGGCGAGATCGTCGGCAGCCCCGCCAAGGTCGCAATCGAGTTCAACCTGCAGTTCCGCAACACGGGCTTCTGCGAGCTGCTCGCGGGGGGCGGCAGCTTGCGGCTGCTCACGTTCAACAGCCTGCCGCACCTCGAGGTGCCGCAGCGGCGGCACGCGATCACGTTCGCCTGAGCGTCAGGTCACCAGGAAGTCCGCTGCCGTCACGGACGGCTGGCCGATCAGCGTCGCGAACTGGATCGCGGCGCCCGTGCCGCTGCCATCTGCGTCGTAGGACAACACGCCGGAGTTGGTGCCGTACAGGATGTAGTCGTTCGCGTCCGCAGCCGTCCCGTCCGCACTGGCCCTGAAATTGGCGGCCGAGAGCACGCCGGTCATCTTCAGTTGCTTGAAGACCGCGTTCTCGAGCTGAATGCTGTCGTCGACGGCGAGGAAGTCGACGATCGTGTCGCGGTTCGCGCTGTTCAGTGTCGCGTCGAATCGGAAGATGTCCGCGCCGATGCCACCGGTCAGCACGTCGTTGCCCGTGCCGCCGACCAGCTTGTCGTTGCCGGCGCCGCCGTCGAGCACGTCGTTGCCAGCCAGCCCGGTCAGGACGTTCGCGGCAGCGTTGCCGGACAACGTGTTGGCGAGGGTGTTGCCCGTGCCGTTGGCGGCTGCACTGCTCGCCAGCGCGAGATTCTCGACGTTGCTTCCCAGCGTATAGGACGCTAGCATCGTCACGACGGTGTCGACGCCTTCGCCGAAAGCCTCGGTGACCGTATCGCGGGTGGTGTCCACGCGATAGGTGTCGTCGCCTGCGCCGCCGATCAGCTTATCGTTCCCCGTGCCGCCGTCCAGGGAATCGTTGCCGGCGAACCCGCTCAGGGTGTCGTTGCCGCCCAGGCCGGACAGCGTGTCGTCGCCGGTGCCGCCGTTCAGGGTGTTCGCGCTTGCCGTGCCAACGAGGGTCAAGCCCGTAAGCGCAGCCACGCTGGCCGTCGCCGAGGACGCAATGCTCTCCGCAGTGCCGGCACCGTCGACGTAGCGCGCCGTTGCCGTCATGGTCTTGCCGACCTCCGCCTGGGTCAGTGTGAAGGTGTCGCCCGTGGCGCCAGAGATCTCGACCCCGCCGGCACTCCACTGGTACGCGATGGCGCCGAGGCCGTCGGCGTCGGTCAGCGTGTTCGAGGCCGTCAGCACCTGGCCCTGCGCGGCGAGGCCGCTGATCGTGACGCTGCCGTTCGGGACGTCGTTGACGTTTTCGACGCCGACGGTGGACTGCGAGGTCACGCTCCCGGTGGCTCCCGTCAGATCGGCGAAGGTCGCCGTGACGGCGATGGCCTTGCCGACCTCGGTCTGGGTCAACGTGATGGTGCCGGCCGTGGCGCCGACGATGTCGACGCCATCGGCACTCCACTGATAGCCGATCGCGCCGAGGCCATCGGCATCGGCGAGGGTGTTCGATGCGGTCAGGGTCTGGCCCTGGACCGCAGCGCCGGAGATGACGACGCCCCCCGTCGTCGGGCTGTTGTTCGCGGTCACGACGAAGATCTGGCTGCCGGCAGCAGTGCCGCCGAGCCCGTCCTCCACCGAATAGGCCAATTCCACCGGACCGGTGAAGCCCGATGCAGGCGTGAAGGTCCAGGTGCCGTCACCGTTGTCGGCGAAGTTGCCACTGTCTGCGCTCAGACCGACGACCTGCAGCGCGTCGCCATCGGGGTCGGCGAACCCTTGCAGCAGATCGCCGGCGGCGATCACGTAGGGGGTGTCGGTAACCGCGTCGACGAGGTCTGCGCTGGCGCTTCCCGTGGGCGCCTGGTTGACGTGGATGGACAGGTTGGCGATCGACGTCGAGGCGATGCCATCCTGGACGCTCAACAGGTCCTGCCACTCGTTCTCGATCACGCCGATGCCGGCGCCGTCGGCGATGCCATCCGACATGGTTTTGTTGCGGTCGTAGATCTCGTCGAGCGGCTGCGGATACTTGCCCGTGACCGGGTCCAGGACCGCGGGGACACCGAGAATCGCCGACAGGTCGGCCAGGCTGGCCAGATTCAGCTTCACGCCGCTTTCTGCCGCGTTCAGGATGGCCAGGGTCAGTTTCAAACCCGTGTCGTCATCCGAGAGCGAGGTCAGGATCGCGACCTGAACCGCGACCGCCTCGACCGCGAGCGCGGTCGGCTCGGCCGGGTTGGCCTGCAGAATCGACCACGCATCGTACGTCCTCAGATCGATGCCGACGGGAAGATCCAGCACTGCCTTGATCGCGAGCGCCGCGACGTTGGGCGACATGCCCAGTTCGACGGCGTTCTGCATCAGTGTCGTCAACGGATTGATCACGCTCGCGCCCAGAGGGGCGCTGAGGTGCATCAGCGTGACGACCAGGTCGCCGCCACCGGCCCCGGCGATCGCCTTGCTTGCGCTGACGGGCGACTCCGTATGAGGAGCTTTGTCGATGTACTGCGCGAGGACCTGCAGGTCACTGCCTTTGTCCTCGGCGCTCACGACGTACGTGTTGCCGGTCGCGCCGTAGATGTCGGTCCACGTCTGTCCGTTGTCGACCGAAACTTGCCACTGGTAGTTGACTGGCCCCGATATGCCATCCGGATCGCTGACAGTCGCAGTCAGGGTGTTCCCCTCGGCACCGATGCCGCTGATGTGCACCAGCCCTGGCGTGTTGGCCGGCGCCGGTCCAGGGGGCGTCACGGCGGTCAGTCCGCCCGCGCCGAGGCTGAACAGCCCGTCGCCGAACTTGGCGAACTCGACGCCCGACAAGCTGTCCGTGCCCTCGGATCCTGTACCCGTCTTGCTGTCTGCGATCGTGAAGCTGCCGGGCGCGACGTACGTAACCTCGTACTCGCTGCTGGTCCCCGCGTACACGGCGGTGTCGTCGCCATCGCCACCGTCGAGGCTGTCATTGCCGCCGTCACCCTTGATCTCGTCGGTGCCGCTGCCGCCATAGACCGTGTCGTTGCCCGCGGCACCCACGACGATGTCGTCGCCGGCGCCGGCGTAGCACGCGTCGTCTCCGGACTTCAGGTCGAAGTATTCGTCCTTCGACGATCCCGTCACCGTGTCGCTGTTGTCGGTGCACGAGCCGGGTGATCCGATGACGACCCCCGAGCCGGGGATGTTTCCGGCCGACAGGTTGGCGATGAAGACGCCGCTGTCCAGGATGTGATCGCCCGTGTCGGCGATGCCGATCTTGATGTGGTTCACCGTGCCGGGATTGATCGGCGCGACGATTTTCAGAAGATGGCTTACGCCGTCGTACTCGATCGGCAGGAAGCCCGTCGCGTTGTCCTGGAAGTAGCCCGCTGCGAGGTTGGCGGTGACGACGCTCAACGGGTTGGCAGGGTTGTGGTTGAACAGGGCGTAGTTGACCCCGTTGACCATGACGATCGCCGAGTCGACGAACTGGTCGACCCACTCGGGGAACTCGTCCGATCCGAACACCAGGTCGAAACTCAGCGACGTGGCGGTGGGGTCGGTGACCGTGAAGTCGAACGCCAACGTGGTGGCGTCGTACGACTGAGTCTGGAAGACGGTGTTGACGACGGCGTCGATGTCGGCGTCGCCGTTGTAGAAGCCGGACGTGCCGCTGTTGTCCTGGCCGTACCACTCCATCGTGTTGGCAAATCCCGGCGCGTATCCCGAGGTGAGAAGCAGGCCGGCACCGATGCCCAGCTGCGGGAGCGGCGCTTCGTAGAAACTGATCGCATCCAGGCTGGAAGCCTTCAGCGTGATCGAGGCCTCGTCGACGACGATGCCCGAAATATCGTTGCCCTGCGCATCGCGAGCCACGAGTGCACCGGTGAGTGCGGTCGTGCTGGAACCCGTATAGGCGGTAAACGTGGCGATGATGACTCTCCAGAGTTGGCGAAGGAAGGTGTGGCGGCCAGGGTCGATGCCCCCTGGCGAAGGCGGAACACCCATTGGCGTCGATAAGACCCTGCCGACCTTAAGGGCAACTTAAGTCGCGAATGTTCCTCGCGGTCGGCCCGCGTCGGGGCGTGTTCGAGCGCTGGCTGAACGGCGCGGCAGGTAAACTGCACTTGCCCGATGCCCCGAGCCGCGGCAGACCCGATGTCCGACACCGACGAGCCGAAATTTCTCAACACCCGCGAGGTCTGCGCCTACCTGCGCCTGAAGGAGCGCACGGTCTACGAGCTGGTGCGAACCCGGCAGATCCCGACGATGCGGGTGGCGGGCAAGTGGCTGTTCCCGAAGGCGCTGATCGATCGCTGGCTCGAGGAGAACACGGACGCCTCGCCGTTGGCGGCCAAGGGGGCGGTGACCCCCGCGATCGTCGCAGGCAGTCACGATCCGCTGCTCGACTGGGCGGTGCGCGAGTCCGGCTGCGGCCTGGCGCTGCTGTGCCAGGGCAGCGAGGACGGCCTGCGACGGATCGACGAGCGCTCCGCGATGCTGGCCGCCGTGCACCTGCTCGATCCGGCAACCGGCGAGTACAACGTGGCCGAGTTCGAGCGCCTCGCCCATCGAGGCAGCCTGGTGCTGACCGAATGGGCGCGGCGGCGTCAGGGACTGGTGCTGGCGCCCGGCCTGGGCGCGCGGGTCGCGACGATTGCGGACCTGGTGCGGGGCGGGCTGCGCATCGTGCAGCGGCAAGAAGGATCGGGCAGTCGCCGGCTGTTCGATCATCTGCTGGCGGGCTGCCGGTGTCGATGCGGCGGCGCTTCGGGTCGTCGACGGGTGCGCGCGCAGCGAGACCGAGGTGGCGGAGGCGATCGCCGAGGGCAGGGCAGATGCCGGTCTGGCGATCGAGAGCGTGGCCCGCGCGCATCGGCTCGACTTCATGCCGCTGCAGGATGAACGCGTCGACCTGATTCTGCGGCGCTTCGACTGGTTCGAGCCGCCGGTGCAGGCGCTGCTGCGCTTCTGCTCTGGTGACGCGTTCCGGCGCCGGGCAGCGACGATGGCGGGGTACGACGCAAGCGGATGCGGACGGGTGATCCGCAACGGCTGACGGGGCGCGAATTGCAGCGCATCCGCTGCGCAAGACCGGTCGCAAACTCGACGTTTCGTCAGCCGTGCACGGCGCGGATGCAATCGAAAAAGGACGACAGTCGGGGTGGGATTTGAGATACTTGCATCGGTATGACGTGACTCATGCCGCGCCCGAAGTTCCGCAACAACAAGGGGGGCAATCATGCATCGAGTCAAGCAGGCGATTTTCGCCTTCGGGCTGACGCTGGCCGCCACATGCGCGAGTGCGCTCGAGATCGTTCCGTATTCGGCGGAGCAGTTCGCGAAGGCTCAACAGGCTGGCGAACCGATCGCGCTTCACTTCCATTCCGACTGGTGCGCCACCTGCAAGCAGCAGACCAAGGCGTTCAACGCGATGCGCTCCGATCCGGATCTGGCGATGACGATGTTCGTCGTGGGCGACGACGACCGCGAGACCTTGCGGAGGTTCCGTGTCGGCGTGACCGGCGTCGTCGTCGTGTTCCGCGGCGAGACCGAGCGCGCGCGATCGATCGGCGTCGTCGATCCGAAGCAATTGCGCGCGCTTCTTCGTTCGGCGTTCCGAGACTGAGCGATGAGCGGATCCCTGTCCCTGGTGCAGTTGTCGCTGAGCTTCGGCGCGGGGGCCTTGTCGACGCTGTCGCCCTGCGTGTTCCCGCTGCTGCCGATCGTGCTTGCCACAGCGATCCACGGGCATCATCGCCTCGGGCCGATCGCGATGGGCGCGGGCATGGTGCTGTCGTTCGTGGCCGCCGGCATCGTGGTCGGCGCCCTGGGGCCGACGCTGGGCATCGACTCGGCGAGCGTGCGCAGCGCGGCGGGACTCCTGCTGCTGTTGCTGGCGGTGGTGATGCTCGTTCCAGAACTCAGTGAACACACGCCCGACTGGATCGCGGGCATCGCCACCCGCGCGCAGGAGGCGACCGCGCACATGCATCCCGAGACCTTGCACGGCGCATTCCTGGTGGGCACCATGCTCGGCCTGGTGTGGACGCCCTGTTCGGGACCTTTGCTCGGCGTCGCCTTCGCGCTGATCGCCACTGAAGGCGGTCTGGTCGACGGCGGACTCATCATGGGCGCCTTCGGGCTGGGGGCCACGGTGCCGCTGGTCGTCGCGGCCTACGCGTCGCGCAAGCTGTTCGCTCGCATCCGCGTGTGGCTTTCCGGGCACGGCGCGGCGCTGCGACGCACGTTCGCCGTGCTGATCGGCGTGGTGGGCCTCACCGTGTTGACCCGTGTCGACCGTTGGCTGGAAGCCAGGGTGCTCGAACTGCTGCCGGAGTCGTGGATTTCGCTGACGACGGCGCTCTGAGGCGAGCCCTGCCGTGTGCGCTCGCCGTCGAACGAGGCGATGCCTCGTGCGGATTCCGCGCCCGACTCAGGCGCGCGGCGTCGCCCGCTCGATGATCGCCGCGCAATCCGTGCCGCGGGCCAGTGTGCCGTAGTTGCGATGGCCGCCGCCGGTCAGCCGCGACCCGCAGAACGCGTCGGATACCGGGGCCGGCGCGTGCTGGACCAGCAGCGCCGCCTGTGCTGCCAACGCCATGCGATCGACGACGTCGCGCGCGCGGTACTCCAGATCGGCCAGGTCGGCGAACTCCTTGCGCAGCGCGCCGACGAAGCCGTCGAGCGCGACGTTCGCTCCGCGCGCCTTGCCGATCTCGCGGAAGTACGCCTCGACCACAGCGGGTGTCTTCTGCATCGCGCGCAGCACGTCGAGGCACTGCACGTTGCCACTGCCTTCCCAGATCGCATTGACCGGCGACTCGCGGAACAGGCGCGGGAACGGGCTGTCCTCCATCACGCCGCTGCCGCCGATGCACTCCATCGACTCATAGGCGTGGTTCGGCGTGCGCTTGCAGATCCAGTACTTGCCGACCGCGGTGAGCAGGCGCACCAGCAGGTCCTCGTGCTCGTCGTCGCGATGGTCGAGCGCGCGCGCGACGCGCATCGTCAGCGCCAGCGAGCCTTCGCTCTCCAGGGCGAGGTCGGCCAGCACGTTGCGCATCAGCGGTTGCTCGTTGAGAACCTTGCCGAAGGCCGAACGGATCGAGCAGTGATGCAGCGCCTGCGACAGAGCCGCGCGCTGGCCGGCCGACGATCCGACCATGCAGTCGAAGCGCGTCATCGCGACCATCTCGATGATGGTGCGCACGCCGCGCCCTTCCTCGCCGACCATCCACGCGAGGGCACCGCGCAGTTCGGTCTCGCTGGAGGCGTTCGACACGTTGCCCATCTTGCGTTTCAGGCGCAGCACCTGCATCGGGTTCCTGCTGCCGTCGGGGCGCCAGCGCGGCAGCAGGAAGCACGACAGCCCGCCCGGCGTCTGCGCCAGCACCAGGAATGCGTCGCACATCGGCGCCGACACGAAGTACTTGTGACCGACCAGCTCGTAGGCCTCGCCCGGGCCTGCGGCACCGATCGGACAGGCCTGCGTCGTGTTCGCGCGCACGTCCGAGCCGCCCTGCTTCTCGGTCATCGCCATGCCGATCGTGAGGCCGGCCTTCTGCGCGTCGGGCACGTTGCGCGGATCGTAGGTGCGGGCGGTGACCTTCGGCACCCACAGGCGCTCCAGCGACGGCGTGGTGCGCAGCGACGGCACCGCGGCGAAGGTCATCGTGATCGGACAGCCGTGGCCGGCCTCGACCTGCGTGTGCAGGTAGGTGTGCGCGGCGCGCGCGACGTGGGCGCCCGGCTTCGGGTCGCTCCACGGCGACGCGTGCAGGCCGTGCTCGATCGCGGTGCGCATCAGCGCGTGGTAGGCCGGATGGAAGCGCACCAGGTCGACGCGGTTGCCGAAGCGGTCGTGCGTGTCGAGCTCGGGCGGGTTGCGGTTCGCCAGCACGCCCAGCTCCAGGTAGTCGGCCGTGCCGATCGTGCCGCCGAAGGCCGTCAGCGAGTCGTGCGCCCAGTGCGCGCCTTCGCGGCGCACCGCCTCCTGCAGCGCGGCGTCCTGCGCGTACAGGTTGTAGTCGACCAGTTCGCGCGACACGTTCACGACCTCGTGCGTGTCGGCCAGGAACGGCGCGACCGCGGAGGGGGTCTGGGGGGCGTGCTTCGGCGGTGTTTCGGGCGCGTTCATGGCGGTCTCCGGGACGGCATGTGTCGTTGCCGGACCGGCGGCCGCAGGTCCGGCGGATGCTGCGGATAGTGTGCGCCTGGTGTCGGTCAACCGCAAAATCGGCGCGACCGAACGCCGAATGCCACAGCCACATACATGCCGAGCGCCGAGCGCCGAGCGCAGAGTGCCGGGCACCAGTTCAGCCAGCCGCGAGCGCCCGGATCTCGTCGACGATCGCCGCGGCCTCCGAGCCCTGGATGCGGGCGATGTCGTCCTGGTACTTCAGCAGCACGCCCAGCGTCGAGTCGACCGTTGCCGGGTCGAGCACCACCGTGTCGAGCTCGAGCAGCGCGCGTGCCCATTCGATCGACTCGGCCACGCCCGGCGACTTGAACAGGTCGCGCCCGCGCAGCCGCTGCACGAAGGCGACGATCTGGCGGCTGAGCGACTCCGCCGCGTGCGGCACGCGCAGCGCGCACGATCTCGAGTTCGCGCGCGGCGTCGGGAAAGTCGACCCAGTGGTAGATGCAGCGGCGCTTCAGCGCGTCGTGAATCTCGCGGGTGCGGTTGGAGGTCAGGATGACGATCGGCGGCGACTCGGCCCGAATCGTGCCCAGTTCCGGGATCGTGATCTGGTAGTCGGACAGCAGTTCGAGCAGGTAGGCTTCGAAGGGCTCGTCGGCGCGGTCGAGCTCGTCGATCAGCAGCACCGGCGGCGCCTCTGCAGCGGGTTCGAGCGAGCGCAGCAGCGGACGCTTGATCAGCATGCGGGGGCTGAACAGGGCGTCGGCGGCGCCCGTCCCGCCTGCGGCTTCGGTCAGCCGGATCTCGAGCAGCTGCCGCGCGTAGTTCCACTCGTAGGCCGCGCTCGCCAGGTCGAGCCCTTCGTAGCATTGCAGCCGGATCAGTTCGCGCGCGAGACCGGACGCGATCGCCTTGGCGAGTTCGGTCTTGCCGGTGCCGGGCTCGCCCTCGAGCAGAAGCGGCCGTTTCAGGCGCAGCGCGAGGAAGACCGCGGTCGCGAGCTGGCGGCCGGCAAGATAGCCGGACGACTGAAGCATCGACGCGCAGGCGTCGATGCTGTCGGGCAGGGGGATCATCGTCGAGTTCAACGGAGCTGTCCTTCGCTGCCGGCTGGTGCCGGACGACGCGAAGGATATGTGAAATCCTGTCCCCGCAGGTCGAGGGCATGATTGCAGGGAATTGCAGGAAAATGCCGAATTGCACGGCACAATCGCGCAAACAGAGGATTCAGAACCGCATGGACAACATCGATCTTCAGGTCCTGAAGGCGGCTTCCGACTGGCGCCGCGACGGCCACGGCTGCGTGCTGGGCACGATCGTGCGCACCTGGGGCTCGGCGCCCCGGCCGGTGGGCTCGAACGTCGTCATCCGCGACGACGGTCTGGTCGTCGGCTCGGTGTCCGGTGGCTGTGTCGAGGACGACCTGGTGGCGCAGGTGCGCGAGCGGGGCAGGCGGATGGAGCGCCCCGAGATGATCCGCTACGGGGTGTCGGCCGAGGAGGCGACGCGCTTCGGCCTGCCGTGCGGCGGCACGCTCGAACTGCTGCTCGAACCGGTCCGGGAGCACTCGCTGATCGAGGCGTTGCTGGCGCGGCTCGAGGCCGGGCGCGTGACCCGCCGCACCGTGCTGCGCGCCACCGGCGCGGCGACGCTCGAGGACGGGGTCGGCACTGACGAACTGCGCCTGGACGACGAGCGGCTGGTCGCGGTGTTCGGGCCCAGCTGGCGGCTGCTGATGATCGGCGCCGGCCAGCTCAGCCAGTACCTCGCCGAGATGGCCGGCATGCTCGGCTATCAGGTCAGCGTCTGCGATCCGCGCGAGGAGTACGCCGACACCTGGCCGGTCGCCGGTGCCCGCCTGGTGCGAACGATGCCCGACGATACGGTGCTCGAGTTCCGTGTCGACCGGCACACGGCGATCGTCGCGCTGACGCACGATCCCAAGCTCGACGACATGGCGCTGCTCGAGGCGCTGCGCTCCGACGCTTTCTACGTCGGTGCGATCGGCTCGCGGCTGAACCAGCAGAAGCGCCGCGAGCGTCTGAAGGAGCACTTCGAGATGACGGACGCCGAACTCGACCGGCTGCACGGCCCCGTGGGCATCAAGAACGGCGCGCGCACGCCGCCCGAGATCGCGGTGTCGATCCTGGCCGAACTGACCGCGGTGCGCTACGGCTACCGCATTCCCGAACCGCAACCGGTGGGCGTCGTGGCGGCCGTCGCCGCGGGCTGTCGCGTCGACTGATCGGCGTGGAACGGCCTTCGGCACGCGCGCGGGCGGTCACGACACGGACGGCGGATGAGTGATCTCGGCGAAAGCGTCGTCGTCGCCTTCGGGCTGATCGGCGGCGCGGACCCCAAGCTGTGGCCGATCGTGCTGCTGAGCCTGCAGGTCAGCGCGGCCGCGACGGCGCTTGCCGGACTCGTCGCCTTTCCGCTCGCCGCGTGGATCGCGCTGACGCCGTTCCGCGGCCGCGGCGCGGTGATCGCCGTGCTCAATGCGCTGATGGGCCTGCCCTCGGTGGTGGTCGGGCTGCTGGTGTACCTGCTGCTGTCGCGCGCCGGGCCGCTCGGGGAGTTCGGGATCCTGTTCACGCCGCGCGCGATGATCGTCGCGCAGACGATCCTGGTGCTGCCGCTGATGACCGCGCTGGCCCGCCAGACGCTGGAAGACGCGTTGTCCGAGTACGGGCCCTACCTGCGCTCGCTGCGCGCCGCGACCTGGCAGACGATGGCGACGCTGCTGGCCGAGACGCGCTTCTCGCTGCTGACCGCGCTGCTGGCTGGCTTCGGGCGCGCGGCGGCCGAGGTCGGCGCGGTGATGGTGGTCGGCGGCAACATCGACGGTTTCACGCGCGTGATGACGACCGCGATCGCGCTGGAGACCAGCAAAGGCGACCTGGCGCTGGCGCTCGGACTGGGCCTCGTGCTGGTGGCGACGGTGCTGGCGGTGAACGTGCTGGCGTCCGGTGTGCGGCAGTACTCGGTGCGCCGGCATGGCTGAGCTGCGCGCCGGCATGGCCGAGCAGTGCGTCGGCAAGGCAGGGGCCCCGGCGCCGGCGCAACCGGCGACTGCGCGCGCCGGCGACGAGCCGGGCTGCGCAGGCCGAATCCGCTGCGATGGCGTGCGGGTGCGCCGCGGCGAGGTCGTCGTGCTCGACGGTCTCGACCTGGAACTGCCGCTGCGCGCTCGCTCGGTGCTGATCGGTCCGAACGGAGCGGGCAAGACGACCCTGCTGCAGGCGCTGCACGGCCTGATGCCGCTGACCGCGGGACGGGTCTCGGTCGAGAGCGAGCGTGACGTCGACGCGGGGGAGCGCGACGGCAGCGCGTCGCGCGCGAACAGGCGGACGCTCCAGGTGCGCTTCGGCTTCGTGTTCCAGAAGCCGGTGATGCTCAGGCGCACCGCTTGCGAGAACGTCGAGCACGCCCTCGGCCTGGCGGGCGTGCCGGCGTCGGGTCGGCGCGCGCGGGCCGAACGGGCGCTCGACGAAGTCGGCCTGGGCTACGCCGCGCAGCGCCCGGCGCGGCGCCTGTCCGGCGGCGAACAGCAGCGGGTGGCGATCGCGCGCGCCAATGCGCTGGAGCCGGACTGCCTGCTGCTCGACGAACCGACGTCCAGCCTGGATCCCGCCGCATGCCGCGTGATCGAACAGCACCTGCTCGCGGTCGCGGCGCGCGGGCGGGGCTTTCTGATGAGCACCCACGACCTGGGTCAGGCGCGCCGGCTGGCGCAGTGGGTCGTGTTCATGCATCGCGGCCGCGTGCTCGAAGTGTCCGATGCCGCAACCTTCTTCACCGCACCGCGCTCCGAGGGGGCGCGGCGATTCATTGCCGGTGAGTGGCTCGATTGAAACCCGGAGGAACCTCGAATGTCGATCAAACGCCGCACCTTTCTCGCCGCGCTGTCCGGCGCCGTCCTGTCGCTTGCCGCGATGTCGTCGCCGATCGCCGTCCAGGCCCAGGAGCGCTTCATCGTGATGTCGTCGACCACGTCGACCGAGCAGTCGGGCCTGTTCGGGCACCTTCTGCCGATCTTCACCCGCGAGACCGGCATCACGGTGCGGGTCGTCGCGCAGGGCACCGGGCAGGCGCTGACGACCGCACGCAAAGGCGATGCCGACATCGTGTTCGTGCACGACAAGGTCGCCGAGGAAGCCTTCGTGGCCGAGGGCTGGGGCCTCGAGCGTCGCGAGGTGATGTACAACGACTTCGTGATCGTCGGGCCGAAGTCGGATCCGGCGCGCGTGGCCGCGGGCAAGGACGTGGTCGTGGCGCTGCAGCGCATCGCCGCGTCGCGCCAGCCCTTCGTGTCGCGCGGCGACAAGAGCGGCACACACGCCGCCGAGATGCGGTTCTGGAAGCAGGCCGGCGTCGACACCGAAGCCGCCAAGGGCTCGTGGTATCGCGAAACGGGTTCGGGCATGGGGCCGACGCTGAACATCGCCTCGTCGATGAACGGCTACGCGCTGACCGATCGGGGCACCTGGCTCAGCTTCCGCAACCGGGGCGATCTCGTCATCGTCGTCGAGGGCGATGCGCGCCTGTTCAACCAGTACGGCGTGATCGTGGTGAACCCGGCGAAGCATCCGCACGTGAAGGCGGAAATGGCGCAGAAGTTCGCCGACTGGATCGTGTCGCCCGCCGGGCAGCAGGCGATCGCGGGCTACAAGATGGGCGGTGAGCAGCTGTTCTTCCCGAACGCTCGCAAGTAATCCTGACCTCGGGTTCGATCTTCGAAATCGCGCAGGACGGCCGCTTCGACGGGGCGCAACAGCTCGGGTTAAGATCCTGCGAGCAATTGCCCATTCCGGTTTCGAAGGTTGAACCCATCGCCCGGCGCCGGCGCGAACCGCCGGCCCCGATCCAGAGCCAGGAGCCATGCCGATGACTGCCAAGAGTCCCCCGGCCGCGAAAGCGGTGCCGGTGCCCACGCCGACCACGAAGCCGTTCTGGGACGGCACCCAGGCGGGCGAACTGCGCGTCCAGCAGTGCGACGCCTGCCACGAGCACTTCCTCTATCCGCGCATCCGCTGCCCGTTCTGCGGGTCGGACAAGACGACCTGGGTGAAGACCAGCGGCCGCGGGCGCCTGTTCTCGTACGTGATCAACCACATGGCAGCGCCCGGCTGGGAAGGCGAGGTTCCCTACGTGATCGCGGTGGTGCAGCTCGACGAGGGCCCGCGGATGATGTCGAACCTGCTCGGCGTGCCGGCCGATCCGGCGGCGCTCGAGCTGGACATGCCGCTCGAGGTGGTGTTCGAGCCGCGCGGCAACATGGTGCTGCCGCTGTTCAAACCGGTCGGCAAGGGAGCGGCAAAATGAGCAGGATGAAGATCGCCATCGCGGGTGCCGCCGAAACCGAGCTCGGCGCGCTGCCGCACATGTCGGAGCTAGACCTGCGGGCCGACGCCGCGCACCGCGCGCTCGCCGACGCGGGCCTGACCGTCGCCGACATCGACGGCATCACCAGCGCGGTCGAGTCGCCGATCGACGTCGCGCACTACCTGGGCGTGACACCGACCTGGTACGACGGCACCTCGGTGGGGGGCTGCTCGTTCCTGGTCCACGTGCGCCACGCCGCCGCTGCGATCCGCGCCGGACTGTGCAACACAGTGCTGGTGCTGCACGGCGAATCCGGACGTTCGCGCGTCGGTGCGATTCCGCGCCAGCGTCCGGCCTACGGCATGCTGGGCCAGTTCGAACTGCCCTACGGCGCATTCGCGCCGCCCAACATGTTCACGCTGCCGGTGATGCGGTACCTGAAGGACACCGGCACCACGCACGAGCAGCTGGCCGAGGTGGTCGTCGCGCAGAGCCACTGGGTTGCCGGCAACCCGCGCGCCAGCCGCAACAAGCTGCTGACGGTGCAGGACGTGATGTCCTCGCCGCTGATCGCGTACCCGTTCCACAAGCTCGAGTGCTGCGTCGTGACCGACGGCGGCGGCGCGCTGGTGATCACCAGCGCCGAGCGCGCCCGCAATCTGCGCACCGCCAGCAAGCCGGTGTACCTGCTGGGCTCGGGCGAGGCCTGCGACAGCCCGATGGTGTCGATGATGGACGACATGACCTCGTCGAAGGCGTTCAAGATCGCCAGCAAGGCTGCGTTCGCCGAAGCCGGCATCGCGCACGCCGACGTCGATCACCTGATGATCTACGACGCGTTCGCCCACCTGCCGCTGTACGGGCTGGAGGACCTCGGCTTCGTCGGCCGCGGGGAGGCCGGGGCCTTCGTCCAGGCCGGACACACGCGTCCGGGCGGCAAGCTGCCGCTGAACACCAACGGCGGCGGCATCCTGTACACGCACACCGGCATGTACGGCATGTTCGCGATCCAGGAGTCGGTGCGCCAGCTGCGCGGCGAGGCCTTCCGGCAGGTCGACGGTGTCAAGACCAGCGTGGTGCAGGGCGTCGGGGGCATGTTCACCGCGGCGGCGACGCTGGTGCTGTCGAACCAGGAGCCTTGATGAAACAGGGAGCACGTTCTGCGCGGCGGCGCGGCGCCCGCCGCAGAGCGTGACACAAATCGAACGCATGCCAGACGCGCCGAGCTCGTGCCCGTGACCAAGCCGACTCCCTCCGCCTCCGGAGTGCGGCCGGCGTCTGCGATTCCCGCCGCGCGCTTCTACCGCGGCGACCGCTACTCGCCGGACGACAGCGTCACCCACCTGATGCGGCAGGTGCTGAACTCCGTCGCGCAGCACACGGTTCGCCGGCTGGAACCGCAGGGCCTCACCAATGCGCAGTGGCTTCCCCTGTTCAAGCTGCGGCTCGGCGCGGCGCAGACGGTGGCGGAGCTCGCCCGCGAGTGCGAGGCCGACGCCGGTGCGATGACACGGATGCTCGACCGGCTCGAGGCGAAGGGCTTGTGCAGGCGGGTCCGTTCGGTACAGGATCGACGTGTCGTCAACATCCAGTTGACGCCCGAGGGCGAGCAGGCCGCGGATCGGGTGCCGCCGGCGCTGGCCGCGGTGCTCAACGCGCACCTGGCGGGCTTCACCAGACAAGAATGGGAGACATTGAAGCATCTGCTGCGCAGGATGCTGGTCAATGCCGAAGGTCTTCGCGACGGCCGCTGAGCGGCCTGCGAAGGGGCGTGGCCCGATGACTGCACAGCCGGCGCCTCGGAACGCCAATGTCCATGCCTAAGCAAATAAAGCTTGAACAAGTTTCTCGCGGAGAAACTTCGCGCGGCGCAGGTGCGCGCGGTGCCGTCGCGGCGGGTCTGCTGTGCCTGGGCCTGTCGCTGCTCGCCGGCTGCATCACGCCGCAGGCCGTCGTGCCAGCGGCGACGCGTTCGCCGGAAAGCGTGGGGATCGCGCCGCAAGCAGTCGCCCCTGCGATTGCGTCGGACTGGTGGGCCGAATTCGGCGATCCCGGGCTCACGATGCTGATCGACGCGGCGCTTGCCGGCACCCCGGGCCTGCGCGTCGTCCAGGCGCGTCTGACGTCGGCGCAGGCCGGTGTCGACGCTGCACGCGCCGCCGCCGGTCCGGTGGTGGGCTCCAACGCCGAGGCCATCTACACGCGGTTCTCGGAGAACGGTCTGGTGCGCGGCGAACTCGCCGGCGCCTCGCGCTGGGTCGGGCTGATGCAGGCCAACGCGTCGTGGGAGCTCGACTTCTTCGGCCGCCACGAGGCGGCTCTGCGCGCGGCACTCGGCTCCGAGCAGGCCGTGGCCGCCGAGCTGCAGGCCGCGCGCGTGCTGCTGGCCAGCGACATCGCCCGCGTCTACGTCCGGCTCGCGGCGATTCTCGAGCAGCGCGACCTCGCGCGCCGCGCGCTCGAGCAGCGCGAGGCGTATCTGCTGCTGGTGCGCCAGCGAGTGGACGCGGGTCTCGACGCCGCGCTGGAACTGCGTCTGGCCGAGGGCTTGCCGCCGGTGCTGCGTCGCCAGATCGAGGCGCTCGAGGGTCAGGCCGTGCTGGCACGTAATGCGCTGGCCGCGCTCAGCGCCCAGCCGCCCGCCGCCGTGGAAGGGCTCGCGCCGCGCCTGCGGGACCTGCGTCAGGTCGAGGTGCCCGAGATCCTGCCCGCGAACCTGCTCGGGCGGCGTGCGGACATCCACGCCGCGCGCTGGCGCGTCGAGGCGGCGGTTCAGGACGTGGCGGTCGCGCGCGCCGACTTCTATCCCAACGTGAACCTGCGCGGGCTGGTCGGTCTGTCCGCGATCGGTCTCGACATGCTGCTGCGTGCCGACAGCCTGCTGTACTCGGCCGGGCCGGCGATCCAGCTGCCGATCTTCGATGCGGGCCGCTTGCGCGCGCGCCTGTCCGGGCGCGCGGCCGATCTCGACGGCGCGGTCGAGGCCTACAACGTGGCGATGATCGATGCGGTGCGCGACGTCGTCGACCAGATCGGCACGCTGAAGTCGGTGGCGCGCCAGCGCAGCGAGCAGGAGGCCGCCCTGCGGTCGGCGCAGTCCGTGCTGGATCTGTCGCGCGATCGCTACCGCGCCGGCCTGGTCTCGCGGCTTCCCGTGCTGGTCGGCGAGTCGGCGTTGCTCGACCAGCAGGCCGTCGCGCTCGAACTGGATGCCCGCTCGATGGACGCACGGCTGGCGCTGATCCGCGCATTGGGCGGCGGTTACGCGGCACCGGCGACTCCGACGTCGCAGTCGCAGCCGCAGCCGCTGGCGGCACGCTGATGCGGCCCGGCACGGCAGCCCCCATCCTATCGCGAACCATGACCCAGATGCTCTTGCGCAACGGATACGCAGCATGACTCAGTCCCAGGCGGCAGGCGCCGCGCAGAACGATCCGTCCGGCCGCAGCCCCGAGCCCGCCGGCCGCGGCCCCGAACCTCAGGGCCGCAGTCCCGAACCCCCTTCGCGCGACAGCGCGGCGCCACCGCCGCGCAGCGCCCGGTCGCGCGCGCTCGTCGTGGTGCTCGTTCTGGTCGTCATCGGCGCGTGCCTCTACGCGCTCTACTACTGGCTGGTGCTGGCCGGCTACGAGAGCACCGACAACGCCTACGTCCAGGGCGACATGGTCCAGGTGACGCCGCAGCAGCCCGGCACGGTGACTGCGATCGGCGCCACCGAGACCGATCGGGTGAAGGCGGGCGACGTGCTGGTGGCGATGGACACCGCCGATGCGCGAGTGGCGCTCGATCAGGCGCAAGCGCAGCTGGCGCAGGCGGTGCGCGAGGTGCGCACGCTGTACGCGAACAACGCGACGCTGGCGGCGCAGATCGCGCAGCGCGAGGCCGAGGTGGCCGTCGCGCGCAGCGACCAGCAGCGCGCGCAGGACGAGGCCAGGCGCCGCGCACCGCTGGTGGCGAGCGGTGCCGTCGCGCGCGAGGAGTACGAAAACATCCTGACGCGGATCGCGGCCGCCCGCAGTGCGGGTGCCGCCGCCGAGTCGGCGCTGCAGGCCGCGCGCGCGGAGCTCGAGTCGAACCGCAGCCTCACCGAGGGCACGTCGATCGAGCGGCATCCGAACGTGACGCGGGCCGCGGGTCGGGTGCACGACGCGTACCTGGCGCTGCGCCGCACCGAACTGCGAGCGCCGGTCGACGGCTACGTCGCGCGGCGCAGCGTGCAGATCGGTCAGCGCGTGCAGGCCGGTGCGGCGCTGATGACCATCGTCGCGCTCGATCGCGTCTGGGTCGATGCGAACTTCAAGGAGGTGCAGCTGCGCCGCCTGCGGATCGGGCAGCCGGTCACGCTGAAGGCCGACGTGTACGGCAAGCAGATCGAGTACCGCGGCACGATCGAGGGGCTGGGCGCTGGCACCGGCGCGGCCTTCGCGCTGCTGCCGGCGCAGAACGCGACCGGCAACTGGATCAAGGTCGTGCAGCGCGTGCCTGTGCGCATCGCGCTCGATCCGAAGCAGCTCGTCGAGCACCCGTTGCGCGTCGGCCTGTCGATGACGGCGCGCGTGGACATCGGCGACACCAGCGGACGCATGCTGTCCGATGCCACGCGCCCGGTGCAGGCCGCGCGCGTCGACGACGCACAGGCGGCCCGGCGCGCCGCCGACGAGAGCGTGCGCACGATCATCGCCGAGCACTGCGGCTGCAGCCTCGCCGCGAAGAAGTGGCGCATGGGCCCGCACCCGCCGTTGCGCGGCGCGCAGCTCGTGCTCGGCACGGTGGCACTGTCGATGAGCACGTTCATGACCGTGCTCGACAGCTCGATCGCCAACGTGTCGATCCCGTCGATCTCCGGCGACGTCGGGGTGAGCCCGGAGCAGGGCACCTGGATCATCACCTCGTTCGGTGTCGCCAACGCGATCTCGGTGCCGCTCACGGGCTGGCTGGTGCAGCGCTTCGGACAGGTGCGGCTGATGGTTACGATCGTGCTGCTGTTCACGATCGCCTCCTGGCTGTGCGGGCTGGCGCCGAACATCGAATCGCTGATCGTGTTCCGGATCCTGCAGGGACTGGTGTCGGGACCGATCATTCCGCTGTCCCAGACGCTGATTCTCGGCAGCTATCCGACGGCGCAGGCCGGGACGGCGCTGGCGATGTGGTCGATCACGGTGCTGGTGGCGCCGGTGGTGGGGCCGCTGCTCGGAGGCTGGATCACCGACAACATGTCGTGGCCGTGGATCTTCTACATCAACGTGCCGATCGGCCTGCTCACCGCGTTGCTGGTCTGGACCATCTACCGCGAGCGCGAAGTGCCGCCGAAGCTGGTGCGCATCGATTACGTCGGGCTGGCGCTGCTGGTGGTGTGGGTCGGCGCGCTGCAGATGATGGTCGACCTGGGCAAGGAGATGGACTGGTTCGCGTCCGGGGAGATCGTGCTGCTGGGTGTGGTGTCCGCCGTCGCGCTGCTGCTGTTCATTGCCTGGGAAGTGACCGATGCGCATCCGGTCGTCGACATCCGCCTGTTCGGCGAGCGCAACTTCCTGATGGGCGGGATCGCGATCTCGGTCGGCTACGGCCTGTTCTTCGGCAACGTGGTGCTGTTGCCGCTGTGGCTGCAGCAGCACATGGGCTACACGCCGAGCTGGGCAGGTGCGGCGCTGGCGCCCGTGGGCGTGTTCGCGATCCTGATGTCGCCCTGGGTCGGGCGCAACGTCGCACGCATCGACCCGCGCGTGCTGACCTCGGTCGCGCTGGTCGCGTTCGCGGTGACGTTCTGGATGCGGGCAAGGTTCAACGTGCAGGCCGACTTGTGGACGGTGATGATTCCCACGCTCGTGCAGGGCATCGGCATGGCGTTCTTCTTCATCCCGCTGCAGGCGCTGATGTTCGCCGGCCTGCCGCCGCAGCGGATGCCCGCGGCGACCGGTCTGAGCAACTTCGTGCGCATCACCGCGGGCGCCATCGGCGTGTCGATCTTCACGACGATCTGGGAGGACCGCGCGGCGATGCATCACGCCCGGCTGGCAGAAAGCGTCAACCCCGACAACCCGGGGTATCGGCAAACCGCGGAGACACTGAGCGCTTCGGGTCTCGGGCCCGACCAGCAGCTGACCCTGATCAACCGGATGATCGATCAGCAGGCGTACACGCTTGCCGCGACCGACATCTTCCATCTGTCCTCGGTGCTGTTCGTGCTTCTCGGCCTGCTGGTGTGGAGCACGTCGGTGCGCCGGCCGGCGCCTGCGCGCTGAACCGGGTCGTCGGGATCGGCGCGTCGGCGCGCTGAATCCTTCATCGGGATCAGAGCGCGGGCGCGCTGCCTATGCCGCACCGGGGCGAAGGGACAGCACGGCCTGCGCGAAATCGGCCGGGGCTTCCTGGGGTGCGTTGTGGCCCACGCCAGGCAGAGTGCGATGCACGTACGGACCCTGGAAGCGGTGCGCGTGGTGCGCCGTGCCGCCGGGCGCGGCGACGCCGTCGCTGGCGCCGTCGATCGACACGGTGGGCACCGTGATCGGCGGCTGCCCGGCCAGCCGCTGCTCGACCTCGTCCACCGCCGGGTCCCCCGGGACCAGCGCGAAGCGGTGCCGGTACGAGTGAATCACGACGTCGACGAAGTCCGGGTTGTCGAAGGATTCGGCCGTCGAAGCATAAGTCGCCTCGTCGAAGCGCCAGTCGGGCGACCACAGCGACCACAGCAGCCGGCACAGGTCGCGGCGGTTGCGGGCCAGCCCGGCCCGGCCGCGTGCGCCGTGGAAGTAGTACTGGTACCAGTGGCGGTGCTCGTTTTCTGGCGGGGCCGGTTCGCCCGAGCGGGCGATGTCCTGGATGTTGTAGCCGCCGCAGGTGACCAGCCCGGTCACGCGCTGCGGCCAGAGCGCGGCGACGATGCAGGCCGCGCGGCCGCCCCAGTCGAAGCCGGCCAGCACCGCCTGCTCGATCGACAACGCATCGAGAAGCGCGAGCAGGTCGGTCGCCAGCACCCCTTGCTGCCCCGATCGCGGCGTCGTCGGCGAACGGAAGCGCGTCGGACCGAAGCCTCGCAGCCACGGCACGACCACGCGACAGCCGGCCACCGTCAGCAGCGGTGTGACCGCGTCGAAGGCGTGCACGTCGTAGGGAAAGCCGTGCAGCAGCACGACCGTCGGCCCCGGCGCGGGGCCGGAGTCCAGGTAGGCGACGTCGAGGACGCCGGCGTGTCGGCGATGGATCATGGTCCGGAGATCGTAGCCGTGTCGCGCGAAGACCGCACGCGGGGCGTCAGCGGCCCGCCAGCATGCGCGTCATCTGGCCCGCTGGAATCTCCTTGCAGCCGCTGGCGTTCTGTCCCGACCACAGCGATGTGAAATCGCCGCTGCCGGCCTTCTCGGCGGCCGCGCGCAGCGGCGCGATCGCGGCGCTCGCCAGAGGGAAGGCGGGGGCCGCGGCACTGATCGGGCCGAGCTCGCGCATCACTCGGTTGACGATGCCGCGTGCAGGCCGCCCGGTGAACAGGTTGGTCAGCGCGGTATGCCTGGCGGCCGCGCTCTTCAGTGCCGCACGGTGCACGGCGCTCGTCGTGGCCTCTGGACACAGCAGATAGGTGGTGCCGACCTGCGCCGCGACCGCGCCGAGCGACAGCGCCGCGGCCACGCCAGCCGCATCGGCGATCCCGCCGGCAGCGATCACCGGCACACGCACCGCGCGCACGACCTGCGGCAGCAGCGCGAAGGTGCCGACCTGCGTGGTCAGATCGTCGGACAGGAACATGCCGCGATGGCCGCCGGCCTCGACACCCTGGGCGATGACCGCGTCGGCACCGTGCGCTTCGAGCCAGCGCGCCTCGTCGACCGTGGTCGCCGACGACAGCACCTTCGCGCCCCAGGCCTTGACGCGCGCCAGCAGCTCGGGCGCCGGCAGTCCGAAGTGGAAGCTGACCACGGGCGGGCGGAATGCCTCGAGCACCTCGGCGGCCTCGCGCGCCGAAGGGCGATCCGCCCCGGACCCGGCGGAATCGTCGTCGCGTCGATGCCGTACTCGCCGTAGTAGGGCGCGAGCGCGGCGCGCCAGGTGGCTTCGCGGGCATCGTCCGGCACCGGCGGGACGTGGCAGAAGAAGTTGACGTTGAACGGGCGCTGCGTGGCGGCTCGGATCGCCGTCAGCTCGCCGCGCATCGCTTCGGGCGACAGCATCGCGCACGGCAGGGCGCCGAGGCCGCCCGCCTCGCTGACCGCGATGGCGAGTGCGCTGCCCTGGACGCCGGCCATCGGCGCCTGCAGGATCGGCAGTTCGATGCCGAGGAGTTCGGTCAGGTTCAAGGCAGGGCTCCGTTTGTGCGCAGGGCGATCTGCGGATGATGCAGGGATCCTGGCAGCTGGTCAGTGACTGTCCGGGAACGCGATAGTCGAGGACGTCATTCGACGTCAGCGCCGCGTTCCCGCAGCAGCGCACGCAGCACCGCGCGATGGCAGCGCGACTCGTCCTCGCAGTAGCAGCCCATCGAGAAGTTCGCATGCTTCGACAGCGCGGCGAAGACGTCGAGGGTGCGGCCGTTCTCCGGTGTCGCCATCTCCTTGCGGTAGGCCTTCTCGAAGCGCTGCCACTGCGCGGGTGTCTGCGCAGTGCGGCCGAGCTCGACGGTCTGCGCGCTCGGCGCCAGGTTGGGGTACCAGACGTCGTACCAGTCCTGCGCCGCGAACTGCGACTTCGGCACGCCGCGGGGCGGCCGGCGCACGGTGCCCAGGCGAGGCCCTTCCGACGGCAGACGGGCACTGCCGAGGCGCACGATACGGATGCTCATCGCTGACTCCGTGTGAAGGGTTGCCGGACCCCCGCGGGCGCGAGTCCCGGTCCATGGTACCGGCATAGAATGCCTCTGTGATGCCCCCTCGTTCAAAGATCACTTCCTGGTCCCCGTCGTCGTGCGTGTCGGCCGCGCTGATCGTGCTCGCCGTCGCGAGCGCGAACGCGTCCGGACCGGGCGCGACCGCCTCCGGTCCAGGCGGGACAGCCTTCGGGCCAAGCGCGACAGCCGCCGAGCAGGCGCGCGAGCGCTATCACGCCGAGCGTGCGATCTGCATCGGCGGGCTCAGCCATCAGCCGCGCGAGGTCTGCCTGCGCGAGGCGGCGGCGGCCTACGGCGCGGCGCTGAAGGGGGACCTGGACGATCCCCTGGGTCACCTGAGCGATTCCCAGCAGCGGTATCAGGAGAACAGACTGCGGCGCTGCGACGTGCTGCCGGCCGAGGATCGGGACCTGTGCCGCGCGCGCATGCGGGGAGAAGGCGTCACGCGCGGCAGTGTCGAGGAGGGCGGCATCTATCGCGAGCTCACGGTGATCGAGGGCCGGCCCGCGCGATAGGCACAGTCGACGATGCGTCGGGGCACGGAAGTGGCCGGGGCTGCCGGGATGGTCGGACGCGCGGACGGTTGTCCGACTCCGGTCATCTGCCGCGTGCACAATGCGCATTGTCACGAGCAGCGAGCAAACGACGAGGCGCACCCATGGCTTTCCCCGCAAAACGCATCGGCATCCTGACCGGAGGCGGCGACTGCGCCGGCCTGAACGGCGTGATCCGTGCCGTCGCCAAGACCGCGCAGAACGACCTACGGCGCGGTCACGATCGGCATCGAGGACGGTTTCGAAGGCCTGGTCGAAGGACGAATGCACGAACTCGTGCCAAACGAAGTCTCGGGCATCCTCGGGCTGGGCGGCACGATCCTCGGCACCTCGAACAAGGGCGATCCCTGGCACTACCCGGTCGAGACGGCGGAGGGCAAGCTGGAGATCCACGACGTGTCGTACAAGGCGCTGCGCAACATCGAGCGCTGGGGTCTCGACGCGCTGGTCGCCGTGGGCGGGGACGGCACGATGCACATCGCGAGCCGGCTGGTTGCCGGCGGGGTGCACGTGGTCGGGGTGCCGAAGACCATCGACAACGACGTCGCGGCCACCGATGTCACCTTCGGTTTCGACACGGCGGTATCGGTCGTCAGCGCGGCGATCGACCGGCTGACGACGACCGCGTCCTCGCACCATCGCGTGATGGTCGTCGAGGTGATGGGGCGCTATGCCGGCTGGATCGCGCTGATGGGAGGCGTCGCGGGCGGCGCCGACGTGATCCTGCTGCCGGAGATCCCGTTCAACTGGGAGGCGGTGTTCCGCAAGGTCAACGAGCGGCACTCCGAAGGCAAGCGCTTCTCGATCGTCTGCGTCGCCGAGGGCGCGCACCTGCCGCAGGGGGGCGAAGTGATCCAGGAGCTCGACATCCGCCGCACCGACGCCAAGCGCCTGGGGGGGATCGGTGCCGTGGTCGCCGAGGCGATCGAGAAGGGCACCGGGGACGAGACCCGCGTGATGGTGCTCGGCCACCTGCAGCGCGGCGGCTCGCCGACGGCTGCCGACCGGCTGCTGGCGACCGGCTTCGGCCGGCGGCGGCGCATTGCGCCTGCTCAGGCCAGTTCGGCGTGATGGTCGCGATGCGCAACGGTTCGATCGAACCGGTGCCGATCGCCGAGGCGACCGCGAGCCTGCGCACGGTGCCGCTCGATCACGGCATGCTGCGCGCCGCGCGCGCGGTCGGCACCAGCTTCGGCGACGCCTGAGCGGTGGCACCTGAGCGGTGGCACCTGAGCGGCGGCGCGCCGGCGACACCGGCGAGCGGGTAGCATCGCGGGCTCGATCCACCACGCGGCCACTGCCGCGCACGCGAATCCGACTTGAGCCTCTCATCACACGACACCAAGAGCATGGCGCTGTTCTGCGACTTCGAGAACGTCGCGCTGGGCGTGCGCGAATCGCGCTATCAGCAGTTCGACATCAGCAAGGTCCTCGAGCGCCTGCTGCTCAAGGGCAGCATCGTCGTCAAGAAGGCGTACTGCGACTGGGAGCGCTATCGCGAGTTCAAGGCGGCGATGCACCAGGCATCCTTCGAACTGATCGAGATCCCCCACGTGCGGATGTCGGGCAAGAACTCCGCCGACATCCGGATGGTGGTCGACGCGCTCGACCTGTGCTACACGAAGTCGCACGTCGACACCTTCGTGATCATCAGCGGCGACTCGGACTTCTCGCCGCTGGTCAGCAAGCTGCGTGAGAACAACAAGACGGTGATCGGCGTCGGAGTGAAGAACTCCACCTCCGACCTGCTGATCGCCAACTGCGACGAGTTCATCTATTACGACGATCTGGTGCGCGACCAGCGGCCGTCGGAGGCGCGTGCGCCCCGGCGCCGGCCGGCTGCAGCACCGGCCCATGCTCCCGGTCGCGGCGCGCCGCAACGAGCCGGCGGGACTGCCGCGGGAGCGGCCGCGCGTTTGCGCGCATCCGCGTCCACAGCGCCCGCGATGCCCGCCGCCTCCGCGGCGCCCCAGGTGGCCGTGGCAGTCGAAGCGATGCCTGCCGTTTCGCCGCAACCGCAGGCCGAAGCGCAGCAGTCCCTGGTGGAAACCGTCACCGTCGTGGCCGACCAATCCGCTGCCAAGGCGGCGCCGAGGCGCGGGCGCCGCAAGGCGGCACCGGACAGCGACGCGACAGTGGACGCGGCGGCATCGGTACCGGCCGAAGCCGCCTCTGCGGGGGCTGCTCCGGCTCCTGCTCCGGCTGCAATTGCCGCCGAATCGACCGGGGCTTCGTCGACATCCGTCGAGACGGCGAAGCCGAAGGCCGCACCCCGGCGGCGCGGGTCCCGTAAGGCGGCGGCCGATGCGGCCGAGGCCGCAGAGACCGCAGGGTCCGAGCTCGCAGAGACCGCTGCGGTCGACGTTGCCACCAGGCCGGCCGTCGAGACGACGTTCGGGGGCGAACTCGCTCCCGAAAGTGCGCCCGATAGTGCGGAAGAATTGTCCGTGTCGGCCGCGCCGCCGGATGCCGACGCTTCCGCGGGCGACGCCGGCCTGGTCGCGGACGAGGGCCTGAACGGCCCGGCCGCCGAGGAGCGCACCCGCACCGCGCTCGAACTCGTCGTCAGCACGATCGAGGCGCTGGCCGCCGAGCGCGGCGAGGACGAGAAGATCTGGGGGTCGATGGTGAAGCAGACGCTTCGCCGTCGCCGTCCCGGCTTCAACGAGAACTACTACGGCTTTCGCTCCTTCAACCGGCTGCTCGAAGAGGCGCGCGACCGCGGCCTGATCGAACTCGAGCTGGACGACAAGTCCGGCGGCTATACGGTGCGCAGCCTCGCCTGAGCATCCGCGGCCCGGGCCGTGCGCGGCCCGGTCCGGCGCACGGCCGGGCAGCCGTCGTTCGCGGCGAGCGCCGTCAGAACACCGATCCGACAATCCTTGCACCTCCGATCGAGGACTTCATGAGCCAGAACAACGCGTCGCTTCCCCGTCTCGGCCAGGGCTTCTACTGGCAGGACATCCACGTCGGACAGAAGTTCCGCACCTTCCGCAGGACCATCACCCAGGCCGACCTGGTGAACTTCGTCAATACGACCGGCATGCTCGAGGCGATCTTCATCGAGGACTCCTACGAGGGCGGGGCGATCCGCGGCGGTCGTCCGGTGCCGGGCGTGATGACCTACGCGCTGATCGAAGGGTTCATCACGCAATCGATGATCCAGGGCACCGGGCTTGCGATGCTCGAGCTGCAGCAGACGATCCACGGACCCGTGCTGGTCGGCGATACGATCGGCGCCACCGTCGAAGTCACCGAGATCCGACCGACGTCGAAGAGCGGTCGCGCGGTGGTCACCTCGCGCATCGAGGTCGACAACCAGCGCGGCGAGCACGTGATGACCTACATCGCGAAGCGCCTGCTCGCGGGCCGGCCGGCATAGCGCCGCGCGCGCCTACTCGTCGGTAGCGCTTTCGTCAATAGCCTCCATCAATGTGACCTGAGCGCCCGCATGCTCTGATCCGCCTGTTCCGTTTCCCCGCACAGGTGGCAGCATGCTGGCAAGCCTTCCGCTGCAGTCGATACCCGCCGAGGACGAGGCCATTCGTCCGAGGATCCGGGCGTTCCTCGACGAGCAGCTTCCGCGCATGCCGGCCGAGCGCATGGCGCGCTCCTGGATGGGCTACGACGCCGACTTCAGCCGGGCACTCGGACGCGCGGGCTTCATCGGCCTGATGCTGCCGACGGAATACGGGGGCGCGGGCCGCAGTCCGTTCGCGCGCTTCGTCGTCGTCGAGGAGATCCTGGCGCGCGGCGCGCCGATCGCCGCGCACTGGACGGCCGACCGCCAGAGCGGACCGCTGATCGCGCGCTTCGGCACCGAGGCGCAGAAGCGCCGCTTCCTGCCCGGCATCTGCTCGGGCGAGGTGTTCTTCTGCATCGGCCTGAGCGAGCCGAATTCCGGTTCCGACCTGGCGAGCATCCGTACCCGCGCCACGCCGGTCGCGGGCGGCTGGCGTCTGAGCGGCCGCAAGATCTGGACGACGAACGCGCATCACGCGCACTTCATGGTGGCGCTGGTGCGCACCAGCGGCACGACCGAGGACCGCCATGCCGGGCTGTCGCAGCTGGCGATCGACATGTCTAGCCCCGGCGTGCAGGTGCGTCCGATCCACGATCTGACGGGCGATGCGCACTTCAACGAAGTGAGCTTCGACGACGTGTTCGTGCCTGCCGAGTGTCTGATCGGCGCCGAGGGTCAGGGATGGTCGCAGGTCAACGCCGAACTCGCCTTCGAGCGTAGCGGCCCGGAGCGTCTGCTGTCCAGCGTGGTGCTGCTCGACCAGCTGACGGCATGGCTGCGCACGCGTGGTCCGCACCCGGCGCAGGCCTCGGCTGCCGGGACGCTGGCGCAGGTCGAGCTGGGGGCGATTCACGCCCGCCACGTCGTGCTGCGCGCGATGTGCCTGTCGGTGACTGCGCTGGTGGCGCGCGGCGAGAACCCGCTGGTCGAAGCGGCGATCGTGAAGGACCTCGGCACCCGCGTCGAGCAGGAGATCGCCGAGATCGCCACCCGCCTGGTGGGTAGCGATCCCGATGAGACGGCGCCAGACGGGTTGATCGGCGCGCTGGCCTATGTGGCGCAGATGGCGCCGACCTTTTCGCTGCGTGGCGGCACGCGCGAGATCCTGCGCGGCATGATCGCGCGTGCCCAGGGACTGCGATGAACACGAAGATGGAACGCGACGCGCCGATGCGCGACAGGCCTGGGCGGTCGATGCGGCGGATCGAATGCTGGCCGATGCGGCCGACCGGATCCTCGAGCACGCGGCGCCGCCGTCGCTGTTGCGCGCGGCACAGCAGGCACCCGAGGCCGCCGGCGAACTGCTCGCGTCGCTCGTCGACGCCGGTCTGATGCACGCGATGCGTGCCGAGTCCGACGGCGGGATCGGCCTCGGGTGGAGCGATGCCTGCGCGCTGATCGAGCGATGCGGCTGGCACGGCGCGCCGGTGCCGCTTGCCGAGCAGTGCGCGGCCGACGCGCTCGCCCGCCTTGCCGGGATTGCCCTGCCCCCGGGGGTGACGACACTCGGGGTCGCGGTGCGCGGACGGCATGCCGGCGGCGTATCGTCCGGTGACCGTCTGGTGCTGGAGCAGGTGCCGTTCGCTTCGCTGGCGCAGTGGGTGATGTTTGCCGAGCCGGCCACCGGGGCGGGCCGGGCGCGTCGGGTGCGACAGGATGCGTCCGGTGTGGAGGTCGAGGGATCTCGGCAGCGGCTCAGCTGTGGTCGCTCTGGACGGAGCGCGCGTCGAGCCCCGCGCGGGCAACGGCGGGGACCAGCGCAGCCGCGTGGTGTGGGAATCTCCCCGGGTGGTGGCGCAGGGCCTGCTGCCTGCGGGGCAGTCGCTGCTGCTGGCCGGCGCCGCGGTCCGCTGCGCGCAGATCGCGGGTTCCGCGGCACACGTGCTGGCGATGGCCACCCGCTACGCCGGCGACCGCGAACAGTTCGGGCGGCCGATCGCGAAGTTCCAGGCGATCCAGCAGCAACTGGCGCTGGCCGCCGAGTGGTCGGCGATGGCATCGATGGCCGCGCGCCTGGCGCTGTCCGATCCGGGCACTGCGCTCGATGCGCACCGCGTTGCGTGCGCCAAGCAGGTGTGCGGTACCGCGGTGGAAGTGTGCGCATCGGTCGCGCATGCTGTGCACGGAGCGATCGGCGTCACCGCCGAATACGACCTGCAGCTCCATACTCGTCGGCTGTGGACCTGGGCGCGGGAGTTCGGCTCGTCGGCCTACTGGGCCGGCCAGCTCGGCGCGGAACTGCTGTCGTCCGACGAGCCCAGGGTCTGGGACGCGGTGGTGCAGGCCTCCAGCGTCTGATCGGGAGCTGCGGCGCGCGCTGCGATGGCTGCAGTCCCGCGCGGGCCCGTCAGGCGCTGGGACGCAACGTTTCAGCCCGGCAGCTTCAGCCCGGCAGCTTCAGTCCGGCAGCTTCAATCCGATGCGGCTCGCCGCAATCACCGCCTGGGTGCGATTGCGAGCGCCAAGGGCGCGCAGCACCGCGCTGACATGCACCTTGACCGTACCCTCCGCCAGCGCGAGTCGTCGGCAGATCAGTTTGTTCGGCAGCCCTTTCAGGATCAGGTCGAGCACGTCGATCTGGCGATCGGTCAGCCCGAGGCTGCGCGGGTCGGACCCGCGGGTGGTGTGCGGGTCGGGGCGAGGACGGATCGGACTGGTCGTCGTCAGTGCCTGTGGCGGAACGTACGGGCACCCGGATGAGATCAGGCGCAGCGCGCCTCGGATCGCTTCGGGCGTATGGGTCTTCGGGATGTAGCCGCAGGCGCCCATTTCGAGGCAGCGCGCGATGACCGGCTGTTCGACCTCGGCCGAGAACACCGCGATCGGGCTGCCCGGATACTGCCGGCGGATCTCGGCCAGCCCGTCGACGCCGCTGGAGTCCGGCAGGCGCAGGTCGAACAGTACCAGCGCATACGGCGCGCCGTCGCGCAACGCGCGCATCGCCTCGTCGAGGCGCGCTGCCGTGAAGACTTCGCATTCCGGGTCGAAGGCGCGTAGCGCGTCGGTCATCGCCTGGTGAACGATCGGATGATCGTCGACGATCAGGTATTGCCTGGCCATGGGGTCTCCTGGGTGCGTTCCTTGGTCGGCCCGCCTGCCCGGTGCGATGCGCCTCGGCGGGACGGCCCTCCAAACTAGTCCACCGGGGGCGGGCCTGTAAACTATCCATATGGATGACCCGTGGCGTTTCTGTGTCGCGCCGATGCTCGACTGGTCGGACCGCCACTGCCGGTTCTTCCACCGCCTGCTGTCCCGGAAGCGCCCGCCTCTACACCGAAATGGTGACCACCGGCGCGCTGATCCACGGCAGTCAACCGCGACACCTCGACTTCGATCCCTTCGAGCACCCGGTCGCGCTGCAGCTCGGCGGCAGCGAGCCCGCCGACCTCGCGGCGTGCGCGCGACTCGGGCAGCGCTGGGGCTACGACGAGATCAACCTGAACTGCGGCTGCCCGAGCGAGCGCGTCCAGCGCGGCGCGTTCGGTGCCTGCCTGATGGCCGAGCCCGCGCTGGTGCGCGACTGCGTCGCCGCGATGGCCGATGCGGTGTCGATCCCGGTCACGGTCAAGCACCGCATCGGCATCGACCGCTGGAGGACTACGGCTGCGTTCGCGACTTCGTCGGCACCGTCGCGCAGGGCGGGGCGACGACCTTCATCGTGCACGCGCGCAACGCCTGGCTGAAGGGCCTGTCGCCCGAAGGAGAACCGTGAGGTGCCGCCGCTGCGCTACGAGGTCGTGCATGCGCTCGCGGCGACTTCCCGCAGCTGCGCTTCGTGCTGAACGGCGGGCTGGACACGCTGCAGAAGGCGTCGGGAAGAGCTGCCCCGGGTCGACGGCGTGATGCTCGGGCGCGCGCCGTATCACGAGCCCTGGCTGCTGGCGTCGGTCGATCCGTTGCTCTTCGGCCTGCCTGCGCCGGTGAGCGAGCGCTTCGACGTGATCGCGCCGTTGCACGATTACGCGCTGCGCCACGTGAGGTCGGGCGGGCACCTGCGCGACGTGACCCGTCACGTGCTTGGCCTGTTCAACGGCCTGCCGGGCGCGCGCCGCTGGCGGCAGATGCTGTCCGATGCGCACCGGCTGGCGGCGAACGATCCTGGTCTGCTCGTCGACGCTGCACGGCAGGTGAGCCGTCCGGTGCCGGATCGGATCTGAAAGGAACGCGCCCGATGCGTGGACCGACCAAAGCACCGCCGAATTCGGAGCGCTGGGTCACGGCGGCGGTCGGCATCCTGTTCGTCGGCATCGCCATTGCCATCGTCTACTGGTCCGCTGCCGATCACCCGCTCGGTGCGTCTGCCACCGCAGCCGTGGTTGGCGGGCTCGGCCTCGACGCCTTGGTCAGCGCTGTTCGCAGCCGTCGATCCATCCTGTCGCGCATCGGCCCGTTGCCTTAACGGGAGTCCGCGCCGGATCAGGCCGCACGTGCCTCGCCTGCCTGCTCGTAGGTCCGCCCGTCGCGAATGTTGTAGATCCGCCGGAAGGTCGGGATGATCTTCTCGTCGTGAGTGACCACGATGATCGCGGTTCCGAAGCGCTGCGCCATTTCGTTCAGGATGCGGACCACGGTCAGCGCGCGCTCGCTGTCGAGCGGAGCCGTCGGCTCGTCGGCGAGGATGATCGGCGGCTGGTTGACCAGCGCGCGGGCGATCGCGACGCGCTGCTGCTCGCCGCCGGAGAGCTGCGCCACCCGAGCCTGTGCGCGATGTCCGACATCGAGCGCGTCGAGCATCGCTCGCGCCCGGTCGCGCGCCAAGCCGTTGGGCTCACCTGCCAGCATCGGCAACAACGCGACGTTGTCGGTCACGTCGAGGAACGGGATCAGGTAGGGCGCCTGGAAGACGAACCCGATGCGGTCGCGCCGCAGCGCGCGCAGATCGTCGACCTTCCAGCCGTTGTCGTAGATCGTCTCACCGGCGAGCGCCATGCGACCGGAGGTGGGCTCGATGACGGCGCCCAGACATTTCAGCAAGGTGCTCTTGCCCGACCCGCTGGGACCGATCAGCCCCACGACCTCGCCGGGCTGCACGATCATGTCCACGCCCTTCAAAGCGTCGACCGCTGCGTCGCCCGCGCCGTAGCGTTTCGTCAGGCCGCTGATCTCGATCGCCGGATGCATCTATCCTCCGATCGCGGTCGCTGGATCGACGCGCAGTGCGGCCCGGATGGCGACGACGCTCGCCAGCGCGCAGATCGCCAGCACCAGCACTGCACCGAGAATCGCGTCTCCCGGGAGCAGCAGCACGTACTTGGGGAAGATCGGCGCCCACAGCGTGGACACCGACTTGCCGACGACGAAGGCGATGGCGCCCAGGCCAAGCCCCTGCTGCAGGATCATTCCGACGATGGTGCGGTTGCGCGCGCCGATCAGCTTGAGCACCGCGATCTCGCGGACCTTGTTCAGGGTCATCGTGTAGATGATGAAGGCGGCGATCGCGGCGCTGACCACGGACAGGATCACGAGGAACATGAAGATCTGCCTGGCCGACGTGGCGATCAGCTTGGCGACGAGGATCTCGTCCATGTCGGTCCGCGTGTAGGCCTCCAGATGCTTCCAGCGCCGGATCTCTCTGGCCACGACGGTTTCGTCGGCATCCGGTGCGAGGCGCAGCATGACGACGTTCACGGTGCGGCTGCTGGCCTGACTCGCCTGCACGGCCTCGAGCAGTCCCGGCACCCCGGGGCGGTTGAACGCCGGATTGGCGGCGGTGCGCGCGCGCTCGTTGACCAGCGCGTCGTTGTCCTTGAGGAACTGCACCTCCTGCGCATCCTTCAAGGGAACGAACACCATCGGGTCGCCGCCCGACGACACCGTGCGCCGGGTCAATCCGACCACCGTGTATTCGTGACGTCGTATGCGGATCCGGTCGTCGAGCCGAAAGCCGGTCCTGACATCGGCGATCGCCTCGTAGTGCGAACGCGTGATCGGGCGACCTGCGACGAGGTTGGCGGGCTCTCCGGGATGCCCCGGCTGGAATCCGACGAGCATCACGCGGACGTCCCGGCCCGCATGCCGGATCTGCATCGTCAGATAGGTGACGTTGCCGGCCTCTGCGACGCCGCGCACGCCGAGCAGCGCCCGATACGCGTCGTCGCGCACGTTCGATGGCTCGGCGTAGGGCCCCAGCGTGTCGCGCTGCACGACCCAGAGATCGGCGCCACCGTTCTGCAGCAGGACCTTGCCGTCGTCGACCAGTCCGCGATAGATCCCAGCCATCGACAAGGTCAGACCGACCAGCAGACCGAGTCCGAGTCCGGTGAAAACGAACTTTCCCCAGCCATAGAGGATGTCGCGGCCGGCGAGATTGATCATGGATTGGCGCCGACGATCGCGGGAACGATCCTGATCTTCGCGTCCGCTTTCAGTGCCTGATCGCTGTGCACCACCACCTCGTCGCCAACGTCCAGGCCGTCGACGATCTGGCTGCGCCCGTCGAGGGTCGTGATGCCGACCTTCACCGGCCGGAACGCAACACGGCCGCCGACGATCTGCCAGACGCCGTCCTGACGGTCGAGGCGCTTGAGCGCCGCCGCGGGCACCGAGCGCGCGTCCGGCAGTTCGGCGGTGCGGATCGTCACCTCGACGAGTTCGCCCATCGAGATGCCGTCCGGCCGGGTCCCGAAGCCGACGTTGACGATCCGTTCCTCGGTCACCGCGTCGCTCGCCCAGTCGACACGCTCGACCTGTCCGGGATACGCGCGCTTCGCGTCCGAGCGCAGCACGATCTCGGCCGTCTGTCCGACGCGCACGCCACCGGCCTGTCCCTGGTCGATCCGCGCCTTGATCCACAGGGTCGCCGGGTCGATGACCTGCACCACGGCCTGGCCGGCGACGATCGTGGTCCCGGGCTCGACGAGCCGCGCGGTCACCACGCCGTCGACGGGGCTCGTGAGCCGAGCCTGGGCGCGCAGCTTGCCGACGCCGGCGACATCGGACAACGCCCGCTGGTGGTCGCGCCGCGCGGCAGCCAGCTGGGCTGCGGCCGCGTCGATGGCGGCCTTCGCGGCCGTCGCTTCGTGGCCCTTGGCGTCGGAGGCCTCCTGGCTGATGAACCCCTGGGCGCGCAACTCGGCCGAGCGACGCGCGACCGCGGCGGCGACTTGCCCGCGGCTCTGTGCCTCGGCGAGCTGTGCCTCGGCGGTGCGGATCACGCTGGCTGCGCGTTCCGCGGCGAGCTGTCCGCTGGCGACGCGATCTGCGAGATCGACCGGATCGAGCTCGGCGAGCAATTGCCCGGCGCGCACGACGTCGCCCTGGTCGACCAGAACCCGCGCCACGCGGCTCGCCACCGTAGGGCCCAGCGCATAGCTGCGCCGTGCCTCGACCGTGCCGATGCCGAAGGTGCTTGCGGCCAGCGGACCTTGTTCGACCTTGGCGACGGTGACCTTGGCGGGCGCCAGCGGGCCGTGGCTCGTCGCCAGCCAGACGAGCAGCAGCGCGCCGCCGATTGCGGCGACGATCGGCGCTGCCTTGCGGGCGAGCTTCGGCTTCACGGGTGCCTCCGGCCTCGATACCCGTCGAGGAGCAACGGGAGCAGTTTGTGGGCGCGCGCCGTCATCGTCGCCTCGTTGCCGGCCAGTGCCGACTGGATGACGAGGCCCTGCACGGCGCCGATGAACAGAGCGGGCGCGAGGGTCGCATCGAGATCGGCGGGAAGCTCGCCTGCTGCCTTGGCTTGCCTGAACAGCGACGCGAGGCGCTTGCTGTAGGTCGCGATCATCGTGCCCACCTCGTTGCGTACCGGTGAATCGCCCGGGTACTGCAGCTCGTGAAACAGCACGCGGGGCACGCCGGGGTTCGCGGCCACGAATGCGACATGCGCGAGGAATGCCTGCTCGAGCCGTGCGAGCGGCGAATCGGCTTTCGCGATCGCCGCGTCCAGCACGGCGTGGAGCGAGTCGCGCACCCAGGCGAAGACGGCGAGCCAGATCGCTTCCTTGTCGGGAAAGTGGCGGAAGATCGCCCCCTGCGTGACGCCGATCCGGTCGGCGATCGCCTGGGTCGTGATCGAATCCGGACCCCGCTCGCGGGCCAGCGACAGCACGGCGGCGACGATTTCGCGCTGGCGCTCGTCGGTCTTCAGGCGCATGCGGGAAGGGGATCGGGGCCTCGTCGGAACGTCCATGGGGTCTGGCGGCTCACTAGCAAGTAATCAATTACATACTATGCTAACCGGACAAGGGCAGATTCGCAACTCCGCCTGCCCCTCCGCCTGCTCCTCAGACCGATACCTTCGCCTGCAGGTCGCGCCGGCCTTCCGGGCTGGCGATCACCACCAGCGCCTGACCCGGCGTCACGGCGAGGTCCTGCGGCGGATTGAAACGCCAGCTGCTGCCGTCGCGGACGGCCACCAGCAGCCACTCCTGCGAGCAGCCCAACGACGTGAGCCGCAGTGGGAACGGACGCGGCGGGACCGTGACCTCCTCGATCGCCAGCCGGCCGCCGGAACGCACCAATTCGTCGACCAGCGACACCATCTGCGGCCGGATCATCAGCGACGCGATCCGGTGTCCGCCGGTGAAGTCGGGCGACACGATCTCGTCGGCGCCGGCGCGCAGCGTCTTGGCCGCATTGCGCTGGTCGTGCACGCGCGCGACCACCCGAACCGCGGGGTTCAGCTGCTTTGCCGACAGGCTGATCACCAGGTTCTTGGCATCGTCCCCGGTCACCGCGAAGACCCCGGCGGCGCGTGTGATTCCGGCGCGCTGCAGCGTGTCGTCGTCGGACGCATCTCCGACCATCGTGAGCAGGTGCGGGTGTCGTTCGAGGCGTGCCTCGACGACATCCTCGTCGGCGTCGACGACGACGAATTTCCTGCTGTCCGCGACCAGTTCCTCGATCACGTAGGAGCCGATGCGGCCGGCGCCGCACACGACGAAGTGTCCCTCCAGCGCATCGATCTGGGCTCGCATGCGGCGTCTCCTGTAGGCGTGGTCGAGAGTCGTCTCGAGGATGAAGGCGGTGACGGTCGAGAACAGCCAGGTCATCGTGCCGATGCCGGCCAGCGCGATCGCCATCGTGAACGCTCGTCCCGCCTGGTTGCCGGTGAGGTCGACGACTTCGCCGAAGCCGATCGTCGCCACCGTGATGAAGGTCATGTACAGCGCGTCGAACCCGGTCGTGCCCTCGGGGCCGAGCAGCACGTAGCCCACCGTGCCGACGATATGGATCGCCGTGAACAGCAGGAACGCCAGCATCAGCCGCAGGAAGTGCCGGCTCTCGACGAAGACCGAGACGATCATCATCGGACCGAGGCCGCGCATGTGGCGCCCGGGGGGCGCACGATCACCCGGTCCCGAAGTGGTCATTGCCAGGGCTCGATCACCACCTTGCCGACCACTCGCCGCTCGGCGAGCATCCGCAGCCCGTCGATCGCCTCGTCCAGGCGCAGCCGCGCGCCGATGTGCGGGTCGGAACACGCCTTCGCCGGCGAGCCGGTCGATCGCGCGGATGTTCTCAGCGCCCTTGGGCGGGTCGCGGCGGCCGTACTCGCCGGCGCGCACGCCCAGCACCGAGATGCCCTTGATCAGCACGATGTTGGCCGGCACCGTCGGGATCCGTCCGCTGACGAACCCGATCACCAGCAGCCGGCCGCCCCACGCGATGCAGCGCAGCGACTCGTCGAACACGTCGCCACCGACCGGATCGAAGATCACGTCGGCGCCGTGCCCGCCGGTCAGTGCCTTGACCTGTTCGCGAAAGTCATCGCGCAGCTCCAGCGTCTGGTGGGCGCCGCTGGCGCGCACCACCTCGAGTTTGCTCTCGGACGAGCCGGTGGCGATCACGGTCGCGCCGAGGTGGCGGCCCAGCTGCACGGTGGCCATGCCGACGCCGCCGGAGGCGCCGTGCACCAGCAGCGTCTCGCCCGCCTGCAGGTTCGCGCGTCGCACCAGCGACACGTAGGCGGTGACGGCCCCGGCCTGGAACCCCGCCGCCTGCGCGAAGTCGAGCCGCCGGCGGCATCCGCCGCGCCGAACTGGCGGGCAGCACCATCTCCTGCGCCAGCAGCCGGTCTTCGGTGCAGCACGATCGGATCGCCCGGCTTCAGCTCCTCGACCCGGCGCCGACTTCGACACTCCCGGCGCCCTCGAGTCCGCGGCACGAAAGGCAGGTCGGGCTTGAACTGGTAGAGCCCCTGCGTCATCAGCAGGTCGGGAAAGTTCAGCGACGCCGCGCGTACGGTGCGCGCACCTGACGCGGGCCCGGGGCCACCGGCAGGTCTTCAGCTCCACGCCGGACAGATCGTCGTCAGCCGCCGGCAGACCAGCGCGCGATAGGTGCTGCGGCCACGCCCGTGCGTCGATGGCGTTCGGATGATCTCGCCCATGTCGTGGTACCCCTGCTCCTTGCTCGCTCCGCCAAGACCCGCTTCGCGATCCTGAAGGCTGTCGAGCGCCGCCGGCGCGCCGCAATAGACCGCCGTCTGCAGCAGGATCTCCTTGATCTCATCGCGCGTCACGCCGTTGCGCAGCGCGCCGCGCAGGTGGATCTCGAATTCGTGCGGCCGGTTCAGCGCCGTGAGCATCGCCAGGTTCAGCATGCTGCGCGTCTTGAAATCCAGTCCCGGGCGCGCCCAGGACGCGCCCCAGGCGTGCTCGGTGACGTAGTGCTGCAGGTCGCGGGTGAAGTCGTCGGCGCTGCGCGAAGGCCTGGTCGACGTAGTCCTTGCCGAGCACCGGCTGCGCGCCTCGTAACCGCGCTGCCAGGCCTCCGATTTGTCGCTCTTGTCCACGGGATCGAAACCTCTTCCTGTGGTGCGAGGCTCACTCGCCCCTGGGTGAACCGGCAAGCCGGCCGCCGTCGATGACCATGGTCTGCCCGGTCATGAAGCTGCCCGCGCGCGACGCGAGGAAGACCGCCGCGCCGGCGATCTCGTCGGGCTCGCCGATGCGCTGCAGCGGCGCGGTCTCGACGGCCTTGCCCAGGATCACCGGGTTCTCCCACAGCGCGCGGGCGAAGTCGGTGCGGATCAGTCCGGGCGCGATGCAGTTGGCGCGGACGTTGCGGTCGCCCCACTCGACAGCGATGTTGCGCGCCAGCTGGATGTCGGCGGCCTTCGAGATGCAGTAGCGCCGAGCTGGTCCGAGCCCTGGAAGCCGCCGATCGACGACACGATGACGATCGACGCCGTCGCCACGCTCGGCCATCTGCGGCGCCACCATGTTGGCCAGCCAGAAGTTGCTGCGCACGTTGCCGTTCATCACGCGGTCGTAGGCCTCGTCGGGCATCTCAGCGAGCGGGTCCGAAGTACGGATTGATCGCGGCGTTCGCGACCATCACGTCGATCTTGCCCCAGCGCGCGTTGGTCGAGTCGATCAGCGCCTTCAGTTCCTCCTTGCGCGCGATGTGGCAGGTGCGTCGCGACGGCCTCGCCGCCGGCGGCCGGATCTCGTCGACCACCGCCTGACAGGCGTCGAGCTTGCGGCTCGGACACGACACCCTGGCGCCATGTTCGGCGAGCCGCAGGCAGATCGCCTGCCGATGCCGCGGCTGCCTCCGGTCACCACCGCCACCTTGTCCGCTCAGATCGAATAGTTTCATCGTCCTATCCTCCTCGTTTGTCGCGGGATGATAGCGGCTTTGGCGGGCAGGGTCGGTCCGGATCCGCGCATCGGAGACGGCCTCGCCGATCGCCGCGATCCGTGACGCCCGGAGTCGCCGCGGAGCCCGCGACGGACTGCGGTAACCTTGGCGCATGCCTCCACGACGGAATCGAGCGGCCGCCGACGGTGCCGCTCCCGGCGATCCGCCGACGTCCGTGGAATTCGCGTTGGCCACTTCACCGATCGCGCGGCGGCCGACCGGCTGCACCGTCGTCCTCGCCGAAGATGGCGCGGTCGCCGGCGTCGACGTTCGCGGTGCGGCGCCGGGCAGCCGCGAAACCGACCTGCTCGCGCCAGACCAACCTGGTCGAGCGGGTGCACGCCGTGCTCCTGTCCGGCGGCAGTGCGTTCGGGCTCGACGCGGCGATCGGCGTGATGCGCTGGCTGGAGGAGCGCGGCGTCGGGCCTCTCGTCGGCCCCGCGAGGGTGCCGATCGTGCCGGCGGCGATCCTGTTCGACCTGCTACCTCGGCGATGCGCGCGTCCGCCCGACGCGCACGCGGGTATGCGGCCTGCGTCGCGGCAGCGCTCGAGCGCCGGCGAAGGGCTCGGTGGGCGCGGGCGCGGGCGCCACGGTCGGCAAGCTGTTCGGCATCGAGCGTGCGATGAAGGGCGGCATCGGCACGGCGTCGTTGCGCGTCGGCGGCGTCACGGTCGGCGCACTCGTCGCGGTCAACCCGGTCGGTGACGTGATCGATCCGTCGACCGGCACGCATGCTGGCCGGGGCGCGCCGCGACGCCGGTCGGGCCGCGGCACGGCATGCGGCTGCTCGGGACCATCGCGCGGTGCTGCGCCGGTGCTTCGGCCCCGGGCCGCCGGCCGGCATGGCGACGACCATCGGCGCTGGTCGCGACCGACGCGGTCGCTCGACAAGGCGCAGGCGCGCAAGCTGGCCCAGATGTCGCACGACGGCCTGGCGCGCTGACGATCGACCCGGTGCACACGATCTTCGACGGCGACACGATCTTCGCGCTGGCGACCGGGGCCAGCGGCATCGGCGGCAATCCGACCGTGATCGGCATGCTCGCCGCTGCCGCGACGACCGCGGCGGTGCTGAACGCGGTGCGCGCCGCGGTCGCGGTCGCAGGGCCGGGTGTTCCACCCTTGCCGGCGCTGCGCGATCTGTTGCGGGCGCACCGCGTGCGCGACGACTGAGGTCGATGGACCCCGGCACGCCGGCCGGCGCGACCGTCGGAACGCCGGCGGATCGCGACCCGGCAGCGGCGGCGGTCAGGGCAGGAACTCCTCGCGGTGCCAGCCCAGAGCTTCGTGCACCGGGCGATCCGAGAAGCCGAACAGCACGCAATCCTCGTCGGCGGAGAAACGCGCGCTCGACCAGGGCGGCACGACGAAGTGGTCCTTCGGGCCGAACTCGAAGGTCTGGCTGCGTTCGCCGCGCGCGATCGCGACCCGGCCCTTGCCTTCGACGACCGAGTACACGGTCCCGTCGGTGCCGCGGAACGGCTTGCCGCCGAAGCCTTTCGGGAACAGCTGCAGGGCGGTGCCCATCGTCGGCATCGCCCAGCCGCCGGTGGCCGGGTTGACGTAGCGCAGCTTGACTCCGGTCCACGCGTCGACCTCGCCGGCGCGGGCCAGCGTATCCAGGGCCTCGCGCGAGCGCTCGTAGGGGTAGCTGAAGATCGGCGACGTGCGCGAGGCGGGGGTGTGGCCGACGGGCAGCATGTTGCAGCCGTAGCGCGCGCCGCTGCTGCCTTCGGCGCGCGAGATCGGCTGCGCGCTGTGCGGGTAGGTCTCGGCAAACGTGGCGCCGAACATGCGCAGGATCGGGATGTCGAGGCCGTCGAGCCAGACCACCGGCTCGCTGGGGCCGCCGGCGCCGTCGTTGCCGTGATCGTGCCAGGTCCACGACGGCGTGATGATGAAGTCGCCGGGCGACATCGTCGTGCGTTCGCCGTCGACCGCGGTGTAGGCGCCGCGTCCGTCGACCACGAAGCGCAGCGCGGACTGCGTGTGGCGATGGCTGGGGGCGATCTCGCCAGGCAGGATCAGCTGCAGGCCGGCGTACAGGCTGGGCGTGATCAGCGACTGCCCTCGCAGCGCCGGGTTCTCCAGGATCAGCACGCGCCGGATCGCTTCCTGCGCGCTGATCAACGTGCCCGACTCCGCCAGGTAGGGCTGCACCTCCGACCAGCGCCACAGCGCGGGCAGGCAGGTCTCGGCGGGCTCGGGCGGCACCAGCGCGTGCAGGACTTCCCAGAGGGGGGTCATGTGATGCTCGCCGATGCGGTCGTAGAAGGCCTGGCGCGTGTCGGCTGCGGTTGTCGTCGCGGGCGGTACGCGCGAGGTGTCGGGGCGGGCGCTCATCGGCGGGTCTCCTTCGTGACGGGGTGTCGGGCGGGCCGCGGCGCGTCGGCGCGAAACCGGGCGATCATGTCGGACAGACTTCCGTTTCCGGACAGGGGAATTATGAGTGCAGGCGATCCCGGCGTGAATCCAGGCGGCCCGGACGCGGGACGCGACCACGGCTACGGTGCGTCGATGCCGGGGGGACGCGCGCTGCGCGGTGCGCGGCGCCGCGACGATGCGGGCCTGGCGCGGCTCGAGGCGCGCGTGCGCCACGATCTCGAGTGCCTGAACCATCCTCCGCCCGACTGGGTGCCGGCGCTGCGCACGGCGCAGGGCGAAGAGGTCCTCGACGTGCTGGTCGCGGGCGCGGGAATGTGCGGCCAGACCGCCGCCTTCGGGCTGCTGCGCGAGGGGGTGCGCGACGTGCGCATCGTCGATCGCAGCGATCCCGGCAACGAAGGACCCTGGAACACGTTCGCGCGCATGGAGACGCTGCGTTCGCCGAAGCACCTGACCGGTCCGGACCTCGGTATCCCGTCGCTCACCTTTCGCGCCTGGTACGAGGCGTCGTACGGCGCGCAGGGCTGGGACGAGCTGTACAAGGTCTGGCGGCTCGACTGGCTGGAGTACCTGCTCTGGGTGAGACGCGTCGTCGGCCTGCCGGTCGAGAACCGGACCGCGCTGCGCGGTCTCGAGCCGCGCGACGACGGCCTGCTCGCGGCCACGCTCGACACGCCCGATGGACCGCAGCGCGTCGTCGTGCGCAAGGTCGTGCTGGCGCTCGGGCGCGAAGGCAGCGGCGCGCCGCGCTGGCCGCGCTTCGCGTCCTTCGATCCGCGGCGGATCCCGCCAGGTGTGCCTGTGTTTCATTCGGCCGATGCGATCGATTTCGACGCGCTGCGGGGCCGCAGCGTCGCCGTGCTCGGGGTCGGCGCGTCGGCGTTCGACAACGCCGGGCTGGCCCTCGAAAGCGGTGCGCGCGCGGTGACGATGTACGCGCGGCGCCCGCATCTGCCGCAGGTGAACAAGGCCAAGTGGGCCTCGTTCCCGGGCTTCTTCCGGGGCTACGCGTCGCTCGACGACTCGCAGCGCTGGGTCTTGTCCACCTACCTCTTCGACGAGCAGGTGCCGCCCCCGTTCGAGTCGGTGCTGCGCTGCGAGCGCCATCCCGGTTTCGAACTGCGGCTCGGCGAGGGCTGGGATGACCTGATTGCCGACTGCGGTGGCGTCACGGTCCGCACGGCAGCCGGCGAGCGCCGGTTCGACGCTGCCGTCGTCGCCACAGGCTTCGACGTCGATCTGTTCGAACGGCCCGAATTGGAGGCGTTCCGGGGCCGTGTGCTGACCTGGGCGGACAGGTTGTCCGGCGAGCAAGCGCGGGCGCATCCGGAGGCGGCGCGCTTCCCTTACCTCGGCGACGGGTTCCAGATGCTGGCGCGCGATCCGGGCCTTGCGCCGGCGGCGGCCAACGTGCACCTGTTCAACTGGGGCAGCGCGCTGAGTCTCGGCGCGCTGGCCGGCGACATCCCGGGACTGGCGTTCGGCGTGTCACGGCTGGCCGGCGCGATTGCGCGCGACCTGTTCCTCGCCGAATCGGATCGTCTGCACGGGCAGTTGCTGGCCCACGCCGAGCCGGAACTCGGGGCGACCCGCTATCACGTCGGTTGATGCCGGCGCGGGCGGTGCCGGCAGCGAAGGGTTGGTGTCGATGCCGGCCGCGAAGCGGCCGTGGGTCAGTGCGCCGCGGACTGCGGCAGCGCGCAGATCCGCTCGACCGTCCACGCCAGCACCCGAACACCAGCGTTCGGACCCTCGGCCGACGCGTCGTCGTCGTCGCGAGCATCCGCCATCCGGGCCGCGGCCCAGCCCTGGGCATTGCACTCGGATTCCTGAAGTTCGACCGGTTCGATCAGCACGTTCATGGCAGCCCCCTGTCTGTCGGTTCATGTTGGGCGCGTGCGCAGGGAGGCGGCTAGGCGTTTCGATCGAGCTGCCGGGCGGCCCGACGGGCGGTCGTGCGCGGCGGATCTGTGTTGCGTCCGCCACCAAAGGGCAGGGTGCTGCTGCCGGTGCGTCACCGTCGACGTCCGCCGACGCAGGATAATCCACGACTTTCCGCCTCAGAGATCCCCTATGAGCAATGAAGGGCACGGTCCGCAGGGACGCGCCGCGCTTCCGGTGCTGGTCGTCGGCGCGATCGGCGTCGTGTTCGGCGACATCGGCACCAGCCCGTTGTACGCGCTGAAGGAGTGCTTCGCACCGGGCCACGGAGCGCCGCTGAACCCGGAGAACCTGCTGGGCATCCTGTCGCTGATCTTCTGGTCGGTGCTGGCAGTGGTCAGCGTCAAGTACGTCAGCTTCATCATGCGCGCCGACAACAAGGGCGAGGGCGGCATTCTGGCGCTGCTCGCGCTGGTGCTGCGGCTGACCGCGGATCGGCCGCGCCTGAGCTTCCTGCTGGCGACGCTGGGGGTGTTCGGCGCGACGCTCTTCTACGGCGATGCGGTGATCACCCCCGCGATCTCGGTGCTGTCGGCGGTCGAGGGTCTCGAGGTGATCACCCCGGTGCTCAAGCCCTACGTCGTGCCGAGCACGCTGGTGCTGCTGATCGCGCTGTTCCTGATCCAGCGCTATGGCACCGCCCGGGTCGGCGGGCTGTTCGGTCCGATCACGCTGATCTGGTTCCTGGCGCTCGGCGTGCTCGGCGCCGTCAGTGTCGTGCAGAATCCCCACGTGCTGCTGGCGGCGAGTCCCACGTACGCGCTCGGCTTCGTGTTCGGCGAGCCGCACCTGGCGTTCCTGGCGATGGGCGCGGTCGTGCTGGCCGTCACCGGCACCGAGGCGCTGTATGCGGACATGGGACATTTCGGCCGCGCGCCGATCCGCATTGCCTGGTTCGCGGTGGTGTGGCCCTGCCTGCTGCTGAACTACTTCGGCCAGGGCGCGCTGCTGCTGCGCCAGCCCGATGCGATCAAGAACCCGTTCTACCTGCTCGCACCCGACTGGTTCCTGGCGCCCCTGGTCGTCCTTGCGACCGCGGCCACGGTCATCGCTTCGCAGGCGACGATCTCGGGCGCGTTTTCGCTGACCCGCCAGGCGATCCAGCTGGGGTACCTGCCGCGCATGCGCATCCAGCACACCTCGGCACGCGAGATCGGGCAGATCTACGTGCCTTTGATCAACTGGATGCTGCTGGCCGGGGTCGTCTTCCTGGTGCTCGAATTCCGTTCCTCGTCGGGGCTGGCCGCGGCGTACGGCATCGCGGTGACGGGCGCGATGATGGTCGACAGCATCCTCGTCGCCGTCGTGATGCTGCTGGCCTGGCGCTGGGCTTCGCCGCTGGTGGCCCTGCTGGTCGGCAGCTTCCTGGTGATCGACCTGGCCTTCCTGGGGGCGAACGCGCTGAAGATCGTCACCGGTGGCTGGCTGCCGCTGCTGATCGCGGGCGCTCTGTTCACGCTGCTGACCACCTGGCGCCGAGGCCGGCAGATCCTGGCCGAGCGGCAGCGCGCCGACGCGATCGGGCGCGACGACTTCATCGAGATCATGTCCGAAGGCATTCCGCGCGTGTTCGGCACCGCGATCTTCATGACCGGCGCGCGCAGCATCATTCCCAGCGCGATGCTGCACAACCTGAAGCACAACAAGGTGCTGCACGAGCGCATCGTCTTCCTGACCGTCGAGACGCAGGACGTGCCGCTGGTCCCGAGGTCCGAGCGCGTGGACATCAAGGACCTCGGCAAGGGCTTCTACCGGGTGCTGCTGCGCTACGGGTTCATGCAGCAGCCCGACGTGCCCGCCGCGCTGGAACAGTGCGCGCACCACGGCCTGGAGTTCGACATGATGGAGTCGACCTTCTTCGTCGGTCGCGAGTCGGTGATCCCCAAGACCGCGGTCCCCGGGATGGCCCTCTGGCGGGAGCACATCTTCGCCTGGCTGATGCGCAACGCCGGTAGTGCAACCGACTTCTTCCGCATTCCGCCCAACAGGGTGGTGGAGCTCGGCACGCAGCTCGAGATCTGAGCGGCCGGCTGCGTCGGCGGGGCTACTCGTAGCCGAGAACGGCGTCTTCGGGCCAGTTGTCGATGTGACCGAACGCCGCCTTGAAGGCGGCGTCCTCGGCGTCGTCCCAGGCCTTTGCGGCGCGCTTGTCGAAGGGCTCGTCGTTCGCGCGTGCCAGCGCCGCTGAGTAGGCGGCGGCGACCGTGAAGCCGCGTGACTCGATCAGCTGCTCGGCCGCAAGGCAGCCGACTTCGATCGATTCCTTGCTGGTCTCATCCCCCGCGTCGATGATGATCAGGTCCGGCATGGGCACTCCTCGCGTTCGTGTGGAGCCCCGCCGGCGCGAGCCGGGGAGCCGAGAGCGTCGAAGTGTCACATCCGGCGCGGTGTCGTGCAAACGGAGGGGGGCCGCCGACGGACCGGCGCACGGTCCGGAAGTCGATTCCGGTTAGAGGCTCCTCTCTACGAATCCTTGTGAATCCTCAATGCGGACGCACAGCGAATGGTTCAGATTGCTTTTGAAGAGTGATCCTCGGAAGAGGATCGCTTCATTCAGACCCTGGAAATCACTCGCGGAGACAAGCTCATGACGCAACTCAATTTCGGCAACATCAAGGCCGACATGACCGATTTGGATCGCTTCGGTTTTGGCGCCTACTTCTCGGCGGAGGATCCGGAACTGACGTCGCTGACCGGTACGTCCGTGTCGGCACGCGATCCGATCACCGGCAGCACGCTGACCGCAGGGGGGACGATCAACATCTTTTCGCCCAACTCGAGCGTGTTTACGTCCTTCGGAGCTGGAACGGCCGCAGGGCAGCCGCTCTTCAATTGGACGGGTCTGAACGCCACGTGGGCCATGATCGAGCCGATCGTGGACGGCGCCAATTTTTCGGCCCTGGTCCCGCTTCTGCTCAGCGGGGCCGACGCGATCGTCGGAGGCACTGCCGACGACGTGTTGCAAGGACGCCAGGGAGACGATTCGATCAACGGCGGTGCCGGAATCGATACGGCGGTGTTCGCCGGTGCGCGAGAAATCTATACCGTCGCAAAGGTGGGGGCCGGCTGGCAAGTCGCCACCACGACCGGAACGGATGGTACCGACGCGCTGCAGTCGATCGAAATGCTTCGGTTCAGCGGATCGACCGTCTCGCTCGTCGAGCCCGCGGCACCGGCCGGCTCGCCGCCGCCAGCATTCGGGCAGTCGTTGGATTTTCTGTTCGATCCCGTCTTCTACCTGCTCGACAATCCCGAACTGGTTGCGACGGTGACGCCCGAAGCCGCCTCACAGCACTATCTGACGACCGGCGCGACAGCGGGCAAGGCGCCCAACTCCTGGTTCGATGCGAGCTACTACGAGGCGCGCTGGCCCGACCTGACGCCGCTCGGGCTGGACGATGCGACGCTGTTCGTGCACTACAACCGGTTCGGTGTCTGGGAAGGTCGTTCGCCGGGTCCGAAGTTCCAGAACTTCGACGGCAACCGCTACCTGAATGAGAACCCCGACGTCGCCGCCTACGTCGACGCCTATGTGAACGACTTCCTCGGCAGCCGCTCGAACGGGGCGATCGCCCACTACATCATCTACGGTGCGGACGAACAGCGGGTGGCCTACGACACGGCAGGCGCGGTCATCGATCTCGGATACGTGGTCTGATCGGGAGTGCGCCCCTCGGCGCCGCGGGCGGTGAGCTGCGCGGTCGCCGGGGATGCGATGCGCCGTCGAGGCGCATCAGTCGGCCCTGAACGGGCTTTGGCGGGGGTGTTGCTGTCGATGAACGCGCGAGCCTTGGACGGCTCGCGCAGGCTGCTCAACTGGTCAGAGCAGGCCCAGATCGCGCAGCATCTGGCGTTCTTCCAGGATGCGGCGCGCTTCGTTGCGGCGTTGCAGCGCTTCGCTGCCGCGCAGGTTGGCGTAGTCGGAAGGTTTGGACTCGTTTTGACCCGCACGAATTCGAGCGGCCTGCCTGCTGGTCAGGGCGATCGAGGTGTGAGTCTTGCGGCTGTCCTGCGATGGGCGGGGGGATTTAGGCGTCGTCAAGGCGAGGGCTCCAGCAATCGGTGTCGAGACAATTTCACCGGGTACGCAATCTTACAACATTCTGACAGTCTCTTCTATTGAAACGCTCGCCCGGCGTTTCGATCCGCGCCCGTCGTGACCGCGATAGCGCGGCGCAGCGCCGCCGCCTTCAGGATTCGGAACTCTGCCCGGGCGCCTGCACCAACCGGTCGAATCGCTCGCGCAGTTCGGCTAGATCGTGCTCCAGACGCTCGATGCGCTGCTCGAGGAGTGCGGTCGTATCCCCTGGGGAAATCCCTGATATCCCTTTGTAATCCAATAGAGGTGCGGGTTTCGGATTCTCGGGATCCGGCGCAGGCAGGTCGGCGGGTACCAGCAGGTGGGTCCATCGGCTCTCGCGCTCACCCGGCCGGCGGGGCAGCAGGCGCACCAGCGGACCCGTGGCGTGCGCGGCCAGCTCGTGCAGGAATCCTTCGACTGCGGAGAGGTCCGAGAAGCGCTGCATGCGCTCGCTGTGCAGCCGCAGCTCGGCCGCGGTCTGGGGGCCGCGAAGAATGAGCGTTGCAATCAATGAAACGGATTCGCTGGGGATTCCGAAAACCCGTTTGACGTTCTCCGCGTAGCGCATCGTGCGCGATCCGCTGGATTCGATCACGAGCGACATCCGCCGCAGCGCGTCGACCGCGTCCCGCACCTCGTGTTCGCTTGTGTCGGTGACCGGATCTCGGCTCGACTTCTGATTGCATCCCGATACCAGCGCGTTCAGGCTAAGCGGGTAGGTGTCGGGTACCGTCAGCCGTTTCTCGACCAGGACGGCAAGGACACGCGCCTGAAGGAAGGTCAGTTCGGGGACGGGCGGACTGGGGCGTTCGGGCATCGGGGCTTCCTGTCGAGGGACGCGGTATAGCATAACGGCGTCACCGTCCGCGGCAGGCGTAGTGCCTGGCGGGGGCTGCGGGCAGCGGCTGCGGCACGACCTGGAGACGACATGGATCAGGACATGCGGAAGAAGACTGCGCGGCGCGGCGCAGGTGCGGCGGCCGGCGACCTGGCCGTGACCTCGTCGGGTGCGCGCAAACGCCGACGCGCACCGGCGGGATCGGCAGCGGTGGCGAGTGTCGCCTTGCGCGACAAGGCATCGCCGGCCGCCAAGACAGGCTCCGGCTGGACGCCGCAGATCCGCAGCGTCGCCGACCAGCTGCTCGGCTGGGCGGGCACCGCGGCCGAGTTTTCGCTCGGCGTCGGCAAGGCGCTGGCGCGAGGCCCGTCCCAGAAGAAGGCGCTCGAGCGCGCCGGTGTGTTGCTGCGCGAGGCGCGTGAGCAGGCCGGGCTGACATTGGGCGAAGTGAGCAGCGCGATCGACGTCAAGGATGCCGCGCTGCTCGAGCTCGCCGAACACGGCAAGGCGGCGCTGCCCTTCGAGGTGCTGCTGCGGCTGGCCGCCGTGCTGGCGCGCAACGATCCGATCCCGTTCGCGCTGAAGCTGACCAAGACCTACAGCCCCCAGCTGTGGCGGGCGCTCGAGCAGCTCGGGGTCGCCAGGCTCGCGATTCACGCCGGACGCGAACACGAGTTCATCAACATCTACCGCTCGCGCGACGCGGCGCGGGTGCTGTCCGACGAGCAGTTCGCGCGCGTGCTTCGCTTCACCGACGCCGCGTTCGAGCTCGCGATGAGCATGACGCAGCCGGAGGCCGAACCTGCGACGCGCGCGGAGCACGTGGAGCAGGTCGAGCAGGTCGAGGACGCGGAACACTCGGAACGTTCGGAACGTTCGGAACGTTCGGCACGGCCGCCTGCGGCTCGCAAGTCCGGGAAGCGCGGGAGGTGACGCCCGCTCCCGGCGTTCAGTGCGTGTGCCGGTGGTGTTCGTCCGGGTAGTGCGCGTGCTCGTGCGTGATCGCCTCGTGGCGGTGCCAGTGGCTGTGGACGGTGTCGGGCGCAACGGGGGCCGCGTGGGCATGCCGATGGTGCAGGTCGTGACGGTGCATGTGCTCGTGCTCCATCGCCGCATGGGTGTGGCGGTGGTGATGCCGCTCGGTCAGGTGCAGCCACACGCCAGCCGCCATCAGTGTGCCGGCGGCTGCCAGCGTCGGTGTCAGCGGGTCGCCGAGGGCCAGCGACAATGCGCTGCCCGCGAACGGCGCCAGCGAAAAGTACGCACCGGTGCGGGCGGCGCCGAGATGGCGCAGCGCGACGACGAACAAAGTCAGGCTCAGGCCGTACGACACCCAGCCCAGCAGCGCCGCTGCGGCGGCGATGCCCGCCGGCGGCAGGCTCGCACCGGTCGCGAACGCGATCGACAGGTTGACGATGCCGGCGGTCCAGCCCTTGGCCGCCGCCACCCAGCGCGCATCCGCCAACGACACCCGGCCGGTCAGGTTGTTGTCGACCCCCCAGAGCAGGCAGGCGGCGAGGACGGACAGCGCGGGCAGGGCGGTCTCGAAGTCGGGCAGGCCCGGCCACGACAGCAGCACGCATGCCGCGACGATCAGCGCCATGCCCAGCGCGACGCGCCGGTCGAGGTTCTCGCGGAACACGATCCAGGCGATCAGCGCGGTGAAGACGCCCTCGGCGTTCAGCAGCAGAGCGGCGCCCGAGGCCGGCATCCGGGCCAGGCCGTAGAGCAGCAGCACGGGGGCCGCCACGCCCCCGCACAGCAATGCCGAACCGAGCCAGGCCCATTGGGCTCGATCCAGCCGCACGCGCTCGGCGCGCGTCGCCGCGCGCCACAGGCCGAGGCCGATTCCGGAGCCGAGGTACAGCAGTCCGGCCAGCAGCCACGGACCGGTCGATTCGAGCAGGAGCTTGGCCAGCGGGGTGCTGGCTCCGAACAGGACCGCCGACAGCAACGCCGCGCCGACCCCGGCGCGGCGCATCGCGGCCAGGGCCGGCGGGGGCGTCGTCACCGGCGCCTCAGGACGCCAGCGTAAGGATCTCGAGCACGTCGGCCGGACCGGCGATGTGCCTCGGATTGGTCGGGATCCAGGCGTCGTGCATGCACAGGCGCGAGAGTTCGTCGAGCTTGTCGGGCGTGACGCCGACTTCGCCCAGCCTGGACGGCAAGCCGAGGTCGCGGATCAGGCGCTCGATGAAACCCGCGGCATCGTCGTCGGGCGCGCCCATCGCCGCGGCCACCCGCGTCTGGCCGTCGCGGTTCTGCGCCAGGTTCCAGCGCAGCACCGACGGCAGCATCACGCAGGACGTGACGCCGTGCGGCACAGCCGGCCCAGCTGCCGAGCAGGTGCCCGATCGCATGGCTGGCGCCCTTCGGCACGCCGGACTGCGAGCCGACCGTGGACAGCCACATCCCCATCTGGCAGTCGAAGCGCGCTTCGAGGTCCGACGGCGCCTCGTGGCAACGGCGCAGCGCCGCCGCAACAGCCGCAGCGCCTGCAGGTCGGCCGCCTGGGAGTACGGCTGCGCCTGCGGGACAGGTAGCCTTCGACCGCGTGGTCGAGCGCGCGTATCCCGGTCGACAGCCACAGGTCCATCGGCGTGGGCAGCGTGACGGCGGGATCGAGGATCACGAAGGCCGGCACGCTCAGCGGATGGAAGAACGTTTCCTTGACGCCGGTCGCGCGGTTGGTGACACCGGCGTACGCCATGAACTCGCCGGCCGACATGGTGGTCGGGATCGCGATCGAACGCACCGTCGGCGCCGCGATCGAAGCGGGCAGGGGCTGGCCGCGGCGCGTGCGCAGGGCGTCGAGCTGCGCGTCTTCGCGCACGTCGTTCGACAGGCACAGCTGCACGACCTTGGCCGCGTCGGTCAGCGATCCGCCGCCGATCGTGACCAGCAGGTCGGCGCCGGCATCGCGCGCCGCATTGGCCGCGGCCACGACGGCGTCGCGCGGCGTGTGGCTGGGGATGGCGTCGAAGGTGGCGGCGTGCCGCGCGCCGAGCGCACGGCGCAGATCGTCGACGATCGGTGTCGTGCGGTTCAGCGTCCGGCTGGCGAGGACGAAGACGCGCCGCGCGCCAGTCTCTTCGACGATCGCCGAGGCTGCGTCGAGATACGGGGTGCCGAACACCACGCGCTCGATCTTCGGCGGACGGTAGCTGCCGGCGCGCATCGTCAGCGGCCCTTGAACTCCGGCAGGCGGCGTGCGGTCATCGCAGCCACGCCTTCCTTGAAGTCCTCGGTGCGGAACTGCTTGATCTGCTCGGCGCCTTCGTGCGCGGTCGCGACGCGCACCGCCTCGGCAAGTCCGGCGCGCAGCGTTGCGCGCGTCGACTGCACCGCGATCGGCGCCGAGATCGCGATCTCCTTCGCGAGCTCGATCGCCTTGGCGCGCACCTGGTCCAGGGGAACGAGCACGTCTGCGAGTCCGATCGCGACGGCCTCTTCGCCGTCGATCCGGCGACCGGTGTAGAACAGCATCGCGGTCTTCTGCGCACCGATCAGCCGCGGCAGGGTCACCGACAGGCCGAAGCCGGGGTGGAAGCCCAGGCGGTTGAAGTTGGCGGAGTACTTCGCTTCCTTGCAGGTGACACGGAAGTCGGCCGCCACGGCGAGGCCCAGGCCGCCGCCGATCGCCGGACCCTGGACCGCGGCGACGATCGGCTTGGTGCAGCCGAAGATGCGGACGGCCTCGTCGTACAGCGGGTTGCTCTTCTGCTCGGCGCCCGGCACCACCGAGCGTTCGCGGCTGTTGAAGTCGGCGCCGGCGCAGAACGCCGTGCCCTCGGCGCACAGCACGATGCTGCGCACTTCCGGGTCGGCGGCGAGCTTGTCGAACAGGTCTGCGATGTTGCGGATCAGCGTGAGGTCGAAGAAGTTGTGCGGCGGGCGGCGGATCTCGACGATGGCGACGTGGCCGTCGCGGGTCAGGCCGAGGTCGGCGGGCAGTTGGATGTCGCTCACGTTGGAGTCCAGTGTGTCGTCGTTCGTCGGGGTTTGTGTTCGGATGCCAGAGTGCTCACTCGGGCTTGATGCCCGCGGCGTCCGCGATGCGCTTGAAGCGCGCGATCTCTTCACGCTGGTGCTTGCCCATTTCCTCCGGCCCGAAGGAGAGCATCGGCATGCTGTTCTGCTTCTCGAAGTAGTCCGTCGTCTCCTTGGTGGAAAGCGCCTTCTTCATTGCGTCGACGAGCTTGGCGTGGGCCGCCGGCGGCGTCTCGGTGCGCACGTAGAACGAGGTCCACGCGTAGTTCTCGTACTCGGGGTGGGTTTCCTTGATCGTCGGCACGTTCGGCAGGCCGGCCATGCGCTTGTCGCCCGACACTGCCAGTGCACGCATCTTGCCGCTCTGGACCAGCGAGATCGCTCCGCCGAGGTCGCCCATGCCGGCGTCGAGCTGGCGGCCGACCACGTCGGTGATCACCTGTGCCTGCCCCTTGTACGGCACGTAGGCGAACTGCGCCCCGGTCATGTTGGCGAGCCACGCGATGCCGAGCTGGTAGCCGGCCGAATACGAACCGATGTTGAGCGGCTTGGTCTTGCCGGCGGCGACCAGGTCGTCGATCGTCTTGTACGGCGATTCGTTCGCGACGTACCAGAGGTTGACGCTGCGCGCGATGCCGTGCACCGCCTTGAAGTCGTTGACCGCGTCGTAGCCCGGATTCTTCATCACGACCGGGTTGACCGACATCGGCGAGTTCGATGCCACCAGGATCGTGTAGCCGTCGGCCGGCTGGTTCTTCACGTACACCGCGGCGATCGAGCCACTGGCACCGGGCTTGTTCTCTACCAGCACCGACTGACCGAGCGTGCGCTGCATCTGTTCGGCGAGCACGCGCGCCGACCCGTCGGCACCGCTGCCCGCCGCGAATGGAACGATCACGCGAATCGGCTTCGACGGGAAATCGCTCTGAGCGATTGCACTGGACGAAATCGCCAGCCCGAGAATGGCTGCAGTCAATGCGGAACGGACCATGATGTCTCCTCTGTCGGTGTAGTCTCTCGCTCCGAGTTTAGCATTCGAAATAGTCGTTTCCAGAGAGGAGAGAGACCCGATGAGTTCAGGCCCCTTGAGCGGTATCCGCGTGCTCGACATGACTTCGGTCGTGCTCGGCCCCGTCGCCACGCACATCCTGGCCGACTACGGTGCCGAGGTGATCAAGGTCGAGCCGCCCGAGGGCGACCTGATGCGCGCCAACGGGGTTTCGCTGCACCAGGGAATGAGCTCGATCTTTCTGGCGATCAACCGCAACAAGCGCTCGCTGGCGGTCAACACCAAAAGCGATGAGGGCAAGGCCATCATCCGCAGGCTGATCGGCACCGTCGACGTGTTCGTGCACAACATGCGCGTGCAGGCGATCGACAGGCTGGGTTTCGGCTACGGCGAGGTCGCGAAGATCCGGCCCGACATCGTCTACTGCGTGGCCACCGGTTTCGGCCAGGACGGCCCGTATCGCGATCAGCCGGCGTTCGACGACATCATCCAGTCTGCATCGGGGCTGGTCGGGCTGAACCGCGCGAACCTCGGCGTCGCGGCGTACGCGCCGTCGCTGCTCGCCGACAAGACGATCGGCGTGTACCTGGCCAATGCCGTGATGGCGGGGCTGGTGCACCGGCTGCGCACCGGCCAGGGGCAGAGCATCGAAGTGCCGATGTACGAGACGATGACCGCGTTCATGCTGGCCGAGCACCTGGGCGGTCTCACCTTCGATCCGTCGCCCGCGCCGGCCGGCTACGCGCGCATCCTGGCCGGCGGCCGGCGACCGCACGCCACGCTCGACGGCCACATCAGCATGCTGCCGTACACCGACGAACACTGGATCGCGTTCTTCGGCGAAGCCGGGCACGAGGACGCGATCGAGCGCTACCAGGTGCGCAACCGCTACGAGCGCAACAAGCACCTGCAGGCGCTCTATGCGTTGCTCGGCGAGATCATCGCGACGCGCACGACCGCGCACTGGATGCAGGTGTGCGCGCGCCTGGACATTCCGGCCACGCCGATCTATTCGCTCGACGAGCTGCCCGAGCATCCGCACCTGAAGGCGGTCGGGCTGTTCCAGAGCGACGAGCACCCGACCGAGGGACCGATCCGCTACGTGCGGCCGACCGTCAAGTTTTCGGCGAGCCCGTCGAAAGTGCGCAACCAGGCGCCCGTGCTCGGGCAGGATTCGGCTGCGGTGCTGCGTGAGCTCGGCTACGGCGACGACGAGATCGCACGGCTGCTCGAGGCGAAGGTGATCGCGGCGCCGGACGCGTAGCACCCGCGGCGGGGCTGCGCGCTCGCGCACCCGCAGTCGCGCATCCGCAGTCGCGCATCCGCAGTCGCGCATCCGCGTCGCGCGGTCGGCGTGTGCAACGGCGCGCGGTCAGTCGCCCCGGCGAATTGCCGCCCGGTGCGAGCGGGCGAAGGCGACGGCAGCGGCGGCCAGGAAGGTCAGCGCGACGAAGGGTAGCGACTGCGCGCCGATGCTCTGGTAGGCCTGGCCGGCCGCCGCCGAGCCGAGCGACATGCCGATGTAGATCGCCGACGCGTTCATCGCCAGCAGCAGCCCGCCGAGCTGCGGCGCGAGCGCGATCAGGCGCTTCTGCTGCGGCGCGTAGAACGCGATGCCGCTGACCGACCAGACGGCGAAACCGGCCACGCCGATCCACGGCAGCGCCGGCGCGAAGGCCAGTGCGACGAAGACGGCGCCGAAGACGGCAAAGGCGAGCACGATCGTGCGCGATGCGCCGAGCCGGTCGACCAGCCGCCCGGCGATCAGGTTGCCGGCCATGCTGCAGACCCCCGCGGTCAGGAAGGTCGAAGACAGCCAGTGGGCAGGAATCGCGAAGCGCTCCTGCAGGTACGGGGTGACCAGCGCGTACATCGACATCTGCGCGGCCATGTGGAACAGCGCCATCGTCACCGCCCAGGTCGCTGCCGGATGGCGGAAGACCTGCGCGAAACTCGCCAGCGTCACGGCCGGCGCGGGCGAACGCTCGCGCACCAGTGCGGCGATCGTCACGGCGGTCAGCCCCGACGTGAGGGCCAGCAACGCGAAGACCCAACGCCATCCGACCGCCGTCCCGAGCCAGGTGGCGACGGGTACGCCCAGCACGGTCGCCAGCGTCATGCCTCCGAACACCACGGCCAGCGCGTGACCCTGCCGCTCGGCGGGCACGAGACCGGCGCCCAGCGACGACGCGACCGGGCCGACCGCGCAGGCGCCCAGTGCCATCAGCAGTCGTGCCGCCACGACGCCGGGATAGTCGGGCACCAGCGAGGTTGCCAGGCAGCCCGCGGACAGCGTCGCCAGGCCAGCGAGCAGCAGCGTGCGGCGCGGCAGGCGGCCGGCAGCGATCTGCACGAAAGGCGCCGCGATTGCGAAGGTCAGCGCGAACACCGTCACCAGCGCGGCGATCGCCGGCTTGGACACGCCGAGGTCGCGCGACATCTCGTTGACGATGCCCACGACCGCGATCGACGCCGTGCCCATCGTGAAGTAGGCCAGGCTCAGCGCGCGCAGCGCGTGCGAGATTCGGCGCGCTTCGCTCAGGGCGATCCCTTTCGTTGCGGCGCGCTTCGCGGCGGTGTCGCGCCGCGCCGGCCGAGGTGCGCGGTCAATCGCCCTTCCACTGCTTCTTGAGCCGCTTCGCGATCGACCAGCGGTGCACTTCGGACGGGCCGTCGTAGATGCGGAACGGCGCGGATGTCGCGGAAGATCTGCTGCGACCGGCGTGTCGTCGGTGACGCCGATGCCGCCCAGGATCTGCACGCAGCGGTCGGCGACGCGATACAGCGCCTCCGAGACGACGACCTTCGCCATGCTCGACTTCTCGGTGCGCGCGCTGCGCCCTGGTCGAGCACCCAGGCGCATGCCAGTCATCGTCGAGCTCGGCCTGCTGCAGGTCGATCTCGTTGTCGGCCAGCATGAAGCCGACGCCCTCGTGCTCGATCAGCGGCTTGCCGAAGGCCTGGCGGCGGCAGGCGTAGTCGATGGCGATGTCGTGCGCGCGCTGGCGCGGCGCCCAGCCAGCGCATGCAGTGCGTCAGCCGCGCCGGCGCGAGTCGCACCTGCGCGTAGCGGAAGCCCTTGCCGACCTCGCCGAGCACCTGGTCGCGGGCACGCGCAGATCGTCGAGCCGCACCACGCGCATGGCCGCCGGCATCGAGCGGTCCATGGTGTCGAGCACGCGCTCGATCGCGATGCCCGGCGTGTTCATGTCGGTCAGGAACATCGTCGCGGCCGTCGCCGGTGCGGCGCCATGATGATGCCGAAGCCGGCGCCGTCGGCGCCGGTGATCAGCCACTTGCGGCCGTTGATCACCCAGTCGTCGCCGTCGAGGCGCGCGCGTCGTGTTCAGCATGCCGGGGTCGGAGCCGGCGCCGCCGTCGGGCTCGGTCATCAGGAACGCCGAGCGGACCGCGCCGGCCGCCAGCGGCGCGCAGGAAGCGCTCCTTCTGCGCGGGCGTCGCCACCTGTCGAGCAGGTGCATGTTGCCCTCGTCGGGCGCCATGCAGTTCATCGCGACCGGGCCCGAGCATCGAGTAGCCGCAGGCGCGGAACACGGTCGCGGTCTCGCGGTGCGAGAGGCCGTAGCCGCCGAGGTCTTCGGCTGAGCTGCGGGGCGAGCAGGCCGGCGCTCCTGGCGTGGGCCTGAAGTTCGACGCGCAGTTCGTCGGAAGGGCCGTGATGGCCGATGCGCGGGTCCTTCTCGTACGGGATGACGGTCTCGCGGATGAAGCGGTCGGTGCGCGCGGCGAGTTCGAGCTCGCGCTGGCCGCGGTGCAGTTCGATCATTCGAGGGGCTCCTGCGGGGGTCGGGATGCGGAAGCGGCGATTGTAGGGGCGGGGTTGGGTTTGTGCGTTGCTGCGGTTGGTGCGCTGCGTTTGATGCGCTGCGGTTGGCGCGCTTCGGTGAGAGCTCGCCGGCCGGTCCGGGACGGGGCCCGACGGGGCAGGTGCTGCGGCCCCGCTGCGCGGGGCTTCCCTCGCCTACCTCGGAAATCCTCACCCGCTCCGTACGGTCGTCGCTGCGCGCCGCCCGGACGGGTCGGGTCCCGAGGATTTCCTTTCGGTAGCGCTCGGCTTGCACATGCCCCGTCGGGCCCCGTCCCGGACCGGCCGGCTGACGTACTTTGTCGAGGCGCGAGGCGCGATGCGCGAGGTTTGCGCGCGTCGAGCGCTGCGCGCTCATCCGTTCGAATCGCGTGTCTTGCGCACCCGGCGCCGAACTCGCTTTCGCGCGTGGCGAGTACTACGACGTTCGGCGCGCGGCCCGTGGAGCGTGTGAATGCGGGCCAAACCGCCTGTTTCGGCTCAGCTGGCGTCCGTCTCCATCGGTCGTGCGGGGTCGGCGGACCATTCGAGCAGGGAGTTGTCGTACACGCACCAGCCGTCGTGGCCGGCGAGGGCCATGGCGAAGGCGGTGGTGGTGGCGGCGATGCCGCCGCCGCAGTAGACGATGGTGCGCGCTGTGTCGAGGGCGCCGGCGGCTGCGCAGCGGGCGCGCAGCTCGTCGATCGGGCGGAAGCAGCCGGTCTCCGGGTCGACGAGCTCGCGGGCGGGCACGTTGATGCTGCCGGGGATGCGGCCCGGGCGGCCGTAGTGGGCGCCGCCGGTGCCCTTGTGCTGCTCGCGGCTCAGGGCGTTGACGATGCGCGTGCCGGGATCGTCGAGCGCGGCGTGCACGGTGTCGGCGTTCGCGACGCGGCTGCGGTCGAGTCGCGAGCGGTACAGGGTGCGCCGGTAGCTGCGCGGCGTCTGCGACAGCGGTCGGCCTTCGCGCTGCCAGCGCTCGAAGCCGCCGTCGAGCACCGACACCGCCGCATGGCCGTGGGCGCGCAGCACGTACCAGACTCTGGTCACCGGCATCGGATGGCCGCGGCCGTACAACACGACGTGGTGGTCGTTGCCGATGCCGAGCGCGCTCAGCAGCGCTTCGATGCCGGCTTCGGACGGCAGGGTGTACGGAACGGGCCCGACGGGTCCGACATGTCGGTGGCCATGTTCACGTACTGCGCGCCTGGGATGTGGCCGCGCTCGAAGTCGGGCCGCCCGCTCTCGATGCGCGACGGGCCGACCGGCTGCGGGAACATGTAGGTGGTGCAGTCGAGGATGCGGATCGAGGGATCGTTCGAGGCGCTCGTGCAGCCACTGCGGATCGACGAGCAGCGGGGCGGGCGCGGTATTCGGGTCGTTGTTCATGGCGGTGCTCCAGACGGTTCGGTCATCATAGCGACGATGCGCCGGTCGCGCGGACGAAGGGACATCGAACAGGCGCCGGGCGCGCTGCCGAAGAATCAGGCGTCGAGGGCTGCAATCAGCGCGCGGTCGAAGGCCGTCGGCACGCTCGTACTGCACCCAGTGGCCCGCTCCGGGCATCAGGGTCAGGGAGCGGAAAGCGGGCGCGACCGACAGGCCGATGCGATCCGGTCCTGCACGCCGCGATAGAGCACGTCCTGCTCGCCCCAGATGCCGTAGACCGGGCAACGGACTTCGGCAGGGTGCGCAGCATGATGTCGGTGCGTGACAGCCTGCGCAGCCGCATCCGGTCGCGCTCGCAGGTTCGGCGCGTGCAGGGCGAGCGCGAGGTCGTCGTTCGACTCGGGCTGCGCCAGCATCAGGCGCGCGAGGTTTTCGCGCATCGCCGCGTCGCGCTCCGGGCCCGGCGCCAGGTGAAGCCACGGCTGCAGCACGAGCTTGTCCGCGCGGTCGATGCCGAGCGCCGGGGCGCCCGACAGCACCAGCCGGCGCGCGCGCCGCGGCCACTGCGCGGCGATGAATGCGGCGACCATCGTTCCGAACGAGAATCCGACGAGGTCCACCGCGGCATCGCCGAGCAGCGACCGCAGCGCGGTCTCCATCGGTTCGGGCAGGGCGTCGGCGTCGCCTCCCTTGGGCGGCGATGCGGAATCGCCGAAGCCGGGCAGGTCCGGCACCCAGACCTGGCGCCCTGCGGCGAGCAGCGGAACGATGTTTCGCACCCAGTGGTTCCAGCTGCCTGACCCGCCGTGCAGCAGCACGACCGGGTCGCCGCTGTCGCCCCAGCTGCGCCAGAGCATCGTGCCGGCGCCGCAGGCGACGAGGTGCCTGCGCGCGGCGCGATCGATGGCTTCGGCGTGCGCGATGGTGCGCACGCGCGAGGGGAGGGCAGAGGTGGCGTCCATGGCGCGAGATCATAGCGGTCCATTCGCGATCGGCGCCTTGGGCACCGTCCGAGCCGATATCTACGCGAAGCAGCTGTGCGAGAGACGTCGCGCGCTGCCTCACCTCGATCAGCGCAGACAGGCGGGCTGTCGCGTCGAGGAAAGCACGGCGCCCCACAGTTCGCCCTCGAGATCGAGCTGCTTGCCGCCCGTGGCGATCTCGGATATCGGCACGTGAACGAACTGGCCGTTGAGAAAACTGATCACGAGGCCGCTCTTGCCCGCCATGGCGGCGTGAACTGCGTGTCTTGCCATGCGGTCGCATAGCAGCGCGTCTTCAGTGTTGGCCGGGCATCCGCGGATCTGGTAGCCGGGGTCGAAGTACCTGAACGTCATCTCCACGCCGCGCACCTTGAAGTGCGCGTTGAATCGATCTTTCAGAAGCACGCCGATGTCCTGCAGCAGCAGGTTGCCGGAGGCATCGCGCTCGCCCCTGCTGTCCATCAGGTTCTGCCCTGCGCCTTCCGCCACCACCACCACCGCGTGACCCTTGCGTTCCAGTCGACGTTCCAGGGCGGCCAGCAGCCCGCCGGCGCCTTCCAGCGCAAAGGGCACCTCGGGCACCAGGCAGAAGTTGACGTCCTGGCTGGCCACGGTGGCGGCCGCGGCGATGAAACCCGCATGGCGACCCATCAGTTTCACCAGAGAGACCCCGTTGTGCACACTGCGCGCCTCGGTGTGGGCGCTATGAATGACTCGCTCCGCCTCAGCAACCGCCGTGCCGTAGCCGAAGGTGCGCGTCACGAAACGCACGTCGTTGTCGATCGTCTTGGGTATGCCGACCACCGAAAGCGCGTGGCCCCGGGCGCGGGCTTCTTCGAACAGCGCGTTGCCACCGCGCTGCGTGCCGTCTCCACCCACGGTGAACAGCACATCGATGCCCTGGGCCATCAGGAAGTCGACCGCGATCTTCATGTCCACCGGACCGCGAGATGTGCCCAGCAGCGTGCCACCCTCCTTGTGGATGTTCTCGACCAGGTCGTCGGTCAATTCGATCGGGGGCTTGCCCCGGCTCGGGTCCAGCCCGCGGTAGCCGCCGCGGATGCCCAGCACGGAAGTCACGCCGTAGCCACGCCGCAGTTCGCGCGTCACCGAACGGATCACATTGTTCAGCCCCGGACAAAGGCCTCCGCATGTGACGATCGCCGCACGGGTGCGCGCCGGATCGAAGAACAGCTTCCGGCGGGGACCGGCTTTCTCGAACAGGAGCAGGTCCGTTGGTGGATTCCCTTGCGGCCACTGTGTGTCCGAGGGCACCAGCAGATCGTCCGGCACGAAGAACGGCAGCGGCGAATCGTGGATCGGATCGCCAAGGCGGGAAGGATGAAGAGGTTTCATGCGAGTGTCCGGGTCATCTTCGTAATCCGAGACCTGTTGCGGGAATCGGTCGATTGTCTCGAATCCGCGCGGCGGACGTCCTGTTCGGCTTCAGCTTGCGGACCAGCGACCGTCGAGGCCAGGCGATCGACAGGTCCCGGTTCGGATGTACTGATTGAACCAGCATGGTCTTTGGTTCCGCTTGATCGATCCGGGGCGTAACGTAACAAAGCGGTCGCGCAGTAGGGCCGCGTTTCTTCGCGGGGGCCGCGTTTCTTCGCGGGGGCCGCGTTTCTTCGCGGGCCGCTGAACAATACCTGCGCGGCTTCCGGGCCCACGCTTGTGGGCCCTGTGGCAACGATGGATGATGAACGTCGATGGCGCCCCGCGGGTGCCGTCGACCGTGTTGAACAGGAGAAGGATCATGCATACAAGAGCGGGTCTCGGAACGATCGTGGCGCTCGTCGCGGTGGCGGGGCTCGGCAGGCTGCGCCACGTCCGTGCCGAAGTCGACCAGTGACGACCAGGCGCTCTGCGCGCAGGCGACTGCCCAGGCGCGGCGCGGCGACCAGGCGTGGACCGCGACGATCGACCGCATGAGCAGCCTGCAGGCGGTCCAGCGCTGCCAGGACGGCATCAATCAGTACGTATTCGGGTCGCTGAACGGCGGCGGGCCCTGATCCCCGGCTGGCGCGCGGCCACCGGGACGGATGTGTGTGCCAGGCCGCGCGCCATTTCGATCACGGTTCCTGTGACACACTGGCAGGCTTCGTCGACTCCGCGCACCAGCCATCCATAAAGGACAGACCATGAACCAATTCCGCCGTAGTCTCACCGTGGCCAGCGCCGCCATCGCCCTGGCCGGCACCTTCGGCAGTCTGTCGGCCCGCGCCTCGGACGCAAGCGACGCGAAGGAACTCGTCGACAAGGCCTCGATCACGATCGGTTCGCTGACCGGCAGCAAGGACTTCGCCAGCCTGGGCCCGGCACTGGGCAAGGCCAAGGGCGTGCTGATCTTCCCGCAGGTGCTCAAGGCCGGCTTCGTCCTTGGCGGTTCGGGCGGCTCGGGCGTGCTGCTGGTGCGCGACAGCAATACCGGCGACTGGGGCGGGCCCGCGTTCTACACCATGGGCTCGGCGAGCCTGGGCTTCCAGGCCGGCGCGTCGTCGGCCGAGATGGTGATGGTGATCAACAGTCAGCAGGCGCTCGATTCGCTCTACACGAACAAGGTCAAGCTCGGCGGCGACGCGTCGGTCGCTCTCGGTCCCAAGGGCGCAGGCACCGGCGCATCGGTCGGTGCCGACTTCATCGTCTACGCGAGGGCCAAGGGAGCCTTTGCCGGCATGGCGGTCGACGGTTCGGTGGTCGACGTGCGCGAGAAGCTCAACGCCGGCTACTACGGCAAGCCGGCGACGCCGGTCGAGATCCTGGTCAAACGCGAGGTCGGCAGCCCCGACTCGGCCAAGTTGCAGGCGGCGCTGAAGAAGGCCGCGAAGTAGGTTGCGGCGAGACGACGGCGCCGGGCGGCGGGCTCGCCCTTGCGCCGGCGCCCGTTGAACGAGACGCCCGCCCCGGCAGTTGCGCCCCCTTGGGCGATCGATAGAACAACAAGGAGTCCCGTACCCATGCCCCGTTTGAATGCCGTTTTCGCCGCGCTGTGCCTCGCACCGACGCTTGCCTTTGCCCAGATGGCCTCGGCGCCCTTCGACGGGCGGCTGAAAAAGATCCGCGATGCGAAGACGATCTCGGTGGCCTATCGCACCGACGCGATGCCCTTTTCCTTCGAGGACAAGGACAAGAAACCCGCCGGCTACACCGTCGACCTGTGCCGCAGCGTGATCGGCGTGATCGAGCGCCAGATCGGCGTGACGCCGCTGCAAGTGAAGTGGGTGCCGGTGACGGTGCAGACCCGCTTCACCGCCATCGGCAGCGGCCAGGCCGACATGGAATGCGGTGCCAGCACGGTGACGCTGGGGCGCATGAAGGAGGTCGGATTCTCGTCACTGACGTTCGTGGACGGCACGGGCCTGTTGACCCGCAGCGCCACCACCGCTGGTTCCCTGATGGACCTGGCCAACAAGAAGATCGGGGTGATCGCCGGCACCAGCAACGAGCGCGCGCTGGGCGAGGCATTGAAGGCAAGAATGCTGACGGCCACCGTGGTCGCGGTGAAGACGCGCGAGGAGGGGCTCGAACAGCTGGAAGCCGGCGCCATCGACGCATTCGCCGGCGACCGCGTGCTGCTCGTCGGCCTGGCCGCCAAAGCGAAAGATCCGAAAGCGCTGACGCTGTTGCGCGACGAGTTGTCCTACGAACCCTACGCCATTGCGCTGCCGCGCGGCGACTGGGCGATGAGCCAGGCGGTGAACTCGGCGCTGTCGCAGATCTACAAGAGCAGCGCGCTGTCCGACATCTACTCGCGCTGGTTCGGTTCGCTCGGTCGCCCGTCGCCGGCGCTGGAGATCATGTACCTGCTGGGTCGCCTGCCCGAATAGGGAAGGCCTTGCGACGCGCCCAAATGACGAGGGGCCAGCTTTCGCTGGCCCCTCGATGCTACTGGCGCGCCCGGCAGGATTCGAACCCACGACCCCTTGGTTCGTAGCCAAGTACTCTATCCAACTGAGCTACGGGCGCGCTGAGCCATCAACTATAGCAAATCGCTCAGCCCGTCTGCAAGCGCGCCCGCCGCGCCTCAGCCGCCAGTTGCGCGCAGCGCCGTCTTCATCAGGTCGGCCATCGTCCGGGCGCCGAGCTTGTCCATGATGTTGGCCCGGTGGGCCTCGACGGTCTTGATGCTGATGCTCAGGTCGTCGGCGATCTGCTTGTTCAGGCGCCCGGCGACGATCAGGTCGAGCACCTGCCGTTCGCGCTGCGGTCAGCCGTTCGAGGCGCTCGCTGGCGCGCCGGTCCTCGGCGTACCGTGCGCTGGCGGCTCGCCGCGCGCTGCAGGCACTGCCGTACCAGGGCGCACAGTTGCTCGTCGTTGAACGGCTTCTCGAGGAAGTCGACGGCGCCCTTCTTCATGCTGGCCACCGCCATCGGAACGTCGCCGTGGCCGGTGATGAAGATCAGCGGGATCGCGAGCCCGCTGCGCAGCAGCTCGTCGTGCAGTTCGAGTCCGCTCATGCCGGGCATCCGGACGTCGAGCGACCAGGCAGGACACCGCTGCGCGGCGTGCGCTCGCCGGCGATCGCGACAGGAAATCCTCGGCGCTTGGAAAGGTGCGTACCGCGAAGCCGTTGGCCTCGAGCAGCCATCGCGAGGGAGTCGCGGACCGCTTCGTCGTCGTCGACGACGTAGACGAGGGAATCGGTGGGATGGTGAGGTCTGGAGTCGTTGTCATTATGTGTTCGCCGTCAGGCCGCGCGGGCGATCGCGGCCCGTGCGGCGCGCAGGACAGAGTGAAACGGAAGGTGCAACCGCCGCCCGGATTGTTCTCGACCCACAGCCGTCCCTGGTGCGATTCGACGATCGAGCGGCAGATGTTCAGGCCGATGCCCATGCCTTCCGACTTGGTGGTGAAGAAGGGTTCGAACAGCTTGTCGCGAGCGTCGGGAGCGAGGCCCGGTGCCAGCGTCGGTGACGGCGAATTCGATCATGCCGTCGCGCGCGGGCAGATGCGCAGTTCGAGCGTGCGGTGGGTGGCGTCGCGCATCGCGTCGATGCCGTTCTTCATCAGGTTGAGCAGCACCTGTTCGATCAGGATCGGGTCGGCGTTGAGCACCGGCAGGTTCGCGTCGCTGCGCACGTCGATGGCCACGCCGAGGCGCTGGGCGTCGATCTCGGCCAGGCCGACGGCATCGGCGACGATCGCCGACACGTCGCAGGGCCGGCGCTCGGGTTCGCTGCGCTTGACGAACTCGCGGATGCGCCGGATCACCTTGCCGGCCCGCTCGGCCTGTGCCGCCGTCTTGCGCAGCATCTCGAGCATTTCCTGGGCATCGGGCGCCTGACCGAGCGCGAGCTTGGAGCGCACGCGCGCCGAAAGCCCCATGCAGTAGTTGGCGATCGCGGTCAGCGGCTGGTTCAGTTCGTGCGCCAGCGACGAGGCCATCTCTCCCATCGTCACCAGGCGCGACGTGCGCTGGAGTTTTTCGTCCTGCTCGCGATGGCGCTCCTCGGCCTCGTGCCGGCGCGTGACGTCGGTGGCGACGACCAGGCGGACCGGTGCTGCCGTCGACCCAGCGGATCCGGCGGGTGCGCAGCTCGAACCAGCGGCCCAGCCCCGGGTGCATCACTTCGCGGGGCACCCAGCCGGGCTCGGCGCTGCCGGCTTCGAGCAGGCGGCCGAGGTCGGCGGAGGCGCCGAACATGTGACGGAACATGCGGTTGGCGAACAGCGGCTCGTGCGAAGCGGCCGTGTCGGGCGCGCCGGCTTCGCTGTCGGGCAGCACCCAGACCGCCGCCTCGAGTTCGTCGAGAACCGTGGTGAAGCGTTCGTGCGCGGCGGCCAGTTCCTCGCGCACGCGCTTGGGCTCGGTGATGTCGGTGATCGAGGTCATCCACCCGGTCTGGCGGCCTTCGCTGTCGACCAGCGGCGAGACGTACATGCGCGAGTCGAAGGTGGTGCCGTCCTTGCGGCGCATCCTCGCCTCGAAGCCGCTGGGCGGGGATTCGCCGCGCAGGATCGCCTGCAGGCTGGCCTGGTGGCGCGTGATGTCCTCGTCGGGCCAGTACGGAAAGGGCGCTTCGGCGCCGATCAGTTCCTCGGCCGTGAAGCCGAGCATCTCGCAGAACGCGCGATTGACGTAGGTGATTCGGCCGGTCAGGTCGAAGGCGCGCATGCCGGTCAGAATCGAGTCGTCCATCGCGCGCCGGAACGCGGTCTCGGCGGCCAATGCGCTTTCTGCCTGCTTGCGCTCGGTGATGTCGTGCGCGATGGCGTACAGCGTGGCCGTCAGCAGCTCGGGATCGCCGCGCAGCGACCAGTGCAGCCAGCGCCAGCCGGCGCCGCAGGCGAAGCGCGCTTCGATGCTGCCGGTGCCGATCGCGCGGGCCCCTGCCTGGGCGAGCGCGGCTTCGACCGGCGCCCGGTCGTCGGGGTGCACGAGTTCGAACAGCGAGCGCTGCGCGCCGTCCTGACCGAACATGGCTTCGAACGCCGGGTTCACGCGCTGCATCCGGCCGTCGGTTGTCGAGCACGCACATCAGGTCCTGCGACAGCCTGAACAGCCGATCGCGCTCGGCCTCGGCCTCGATGCGGCGCCGCGAGTGCCGCCACAGCAGGACGAGGCTGACGAGACTGGCACCCGACAGACCGACGACCGCAAGCAGAAGGCTTCGCTCGACGAGGCGCGGCTGGGTGCCGAAGGCGTGCGCCTTGCAGCCGGATGCCGTGGCCGGGCGGGTCGAGCGGCAGTTCGTAGCCGAGGTTCGATTCGTGGATCGTGCGCGGCGAGGAGCTGACCAGCAGGTTGCCGCCTTCGTCGACGATCGTGACCTGGTAGCGGTCGCGCGACTCGGGCGCGAGGATGTCGCCGAGGATGCGGTTCAGCGAGTAGCCGACGATGATGGTGCCGAGGAAGCGCCGTTGCGGATCACCGGGACGTGCAGCTCGACGAGCAACTCGTTGTCGGCACCGACGAAGGGCGTCGAGAAGGTCGGGCGGCGCTCTTCGCGGGCCTCGTGGAACACGGTGTAGCCGGCGGAGTCGTCGATGCGCTGGCCCGGCGTCGCGGTTCATCACGTTGTTGACGCCCGCCGTCGGCAGCAGCCACACGGATCGCGGCGGTCCGCGTCGAGGCGCGCGAGGTACACGGCGTCCGGATTGCGGACAGGAAGTCACGTCGCGCGAGCGCGCGTGTCCTCGAGCTGCGTCGGACCAGGGCCCAGTCGGAGCGTCGATGCGACGATCTCGTCCTGGTTCTGGCGCAGACGCAGCCGGATGGACTGCTGCGCCCATTCGATGTCACGGTACAGCGTCTGGCGCTGCTGCTCGACTGTCGATCACGGTGCAGGTACCAGAGGAAGCCGCCCATCGATCAGCGCGAACAGCAGCAGGCCCAGGCCGCGTGCGTCAGCGTGAACCACTTGATCGCACGCAGTTCCGCGCGTCGGGGACGAGCTGAGAGCCTCTGGCTGACATGGACGTTGCGCGCAGCCGAGTGTAGGGTCGATCGCTGCGCGTCCATGCGCGACTACCCGTGGCAGGGCGGATCACGAGGAAATGCGTCCGTGCGGGCGGTCGGTTCGCGCCGATCGCAAGGGGCGGACGGCGTGCCACTTGCCGCACCAATGCGTTAAAATATCGCAATACGGAAATAGATTCCGCATCGTGAGAATTTTTCTTGTGTTCGCCGGAAGGGCTCTCTAGAATCGTCCGCAGACGAGCCCACGAATCGAAGAAGGAGACGCAGCATGTCCGCGGTTCCGAACATGATCCCGCCGGCCGACGGCAAACGACGATGTCGACCCGGTCGAGACCCGGGAATGGCTCGATGCGCTCGAGGCGGTGATCGAGCGCGAAGGACCCGAGCGCGCGCCACTTCCTGCTCGAGAACGCTGGTCGAGAAGGCGCGCCGCTCGGGCGGCGCTACATCCCGTTCTCGGCGAACACCGCCTACATCAACACGATTCCGCCGGCACCTCGAGGAGCGCTCGCCCGGCAACGCCGAGTTCGAGGAGCGCATCCGCTCGTTCATCCGCTGGAACGCGATGGCGATGGTGGTGCGCGCCAACCGCCTGAATCCGCCGGACGGCGGCGACCTCGGCGGCCACATCGCGTCGTTCGCGTCGCTGGCGACGATGATCGGCGCCGGCATGAACCATTTCTGGCACGCGCCGCACGAGGGTCACGGCGGCGACCTGGTGTACTTCCAGGGGCACTCGGCGCCCGGGCATCTACGGCCGCGCGTTCCTCGAAGGTCGTCTGACCGAGGAGCAGCTGCTGACACTTCCGCCAGGAAGTCGACGGCAAGGGCCTGTCCTCCTATCCGCACCCGAAGCTGATGCCGGACTTCTGGCAGTTCCCGACCGTGTCGATGGGACTGGGCCCGCTGATGGCGATCTACCAGGCGCGCTTCCTGAAGTACCTGCACGCGCGCGGCATCGCCGACACCTCCAACCGCAAGGTCTGGGTGTTCTGCGGCGACGGCGAGATGGACGAGCCCGAGTCGCTCGGCGCGATCGGCCTCGCGGCGCGCGAGAAGCTCGACAACCTGATCTTCGTCGTCAACTGCAACCTGCAGCGCCTCGACGGGCCGGTGCGCGGCAACGGCAAGATCATCCAGGAGCTCGAGGGCGAGTTCCGCGGCTCCGGCTGGAACGTGATCAAGCTGATCTGGGGCTCGTACTGGGATCCGCTGCTCGCGCGCGACAAGGACGGCATCCTGCAGCGGATCATGGAAGAGACCGTCGACGGCGAGTACCAGGCCTACAAGGCCAACGACGGCGCCTACGTGCGCAAGCACTTCTTCGGCAAGCATCCGAAGCTGCTCGAGACTGGTCTCGCGCATGACCGACGAGGACATCTGGCGCCTGAACCGCGGCGGCCACGATCCGCACAAGGTCTACGCGACCTTTCACTCGGCGGTGCAGCCACACCGGCCAGCCGACCGTGATCCTGGCCAAGACGGTCAAGGGCTACGGCCTGGGCCGGATCGGCGAGGCGAAGAACCCGACCCATCAGCTGAAGAAGCTCGACACCGACACGATCCGGGAGTTCCGCGACCGCTTCAACATCCCGATTCCGGACGACAAGCTCGAGGAACTGCCGTTCTACAAGCCGGGCGAGGACACGCCCGGAGATGCAGTACATGCACGAGCGCCGCCGCGCGCTGGGCGGCTATCTGCCGCAGCGCCGGCGGCGTCGCCGACGAGCGTCTCGAGGTGCCCGACCTGTCGGCGTTCCAGGCGGTGCTCGAGCCGACCGCCGCAGGGCCGCGAGATCTCGACCACGCAGGCCTTCGTGCGCATCCTCACGCAGCTGCTGCGCGACAAGTCGCTCGGGCTCGCGAGTCGTGCCGATCGTGCCCGACGAGGCGCGCACCTTCGGCATGGAGGGCATGTTCCGCCAGCTGGGCATCTACGCGCCCGAGGGCCAGAAGTACACGCCGGTCGACAAGGACCAGGTGATGTACTACCGCGAGGACAAGGCGGGCCAGATCCTCGAGGAGGGGATCAACGAGGCGGGCGCGTTCTGTTCGTGGATCGCGGCGGCGACGTCGTACTCGACGAACAACCGCATCATGATCCCTTTCTACATCTACTACTCGATGTTCGGCTTCCAGCGCGTCGGCGACCTCGCCTGGGCCGCCGGCGACATGCAGGCGCGCGGCTTCCTGCTCGGCGGCACGGCGGGCCGCACGACGCTGAACGGCGAGGGCCTGCAGCACGAGGACGGGCACAGCCACATCCTGTCGTCGACGATTCCGAACTGCGTGTCCTACGACCCGACCTTCGCGCACGAGCTCGCGGTGATCATGCAGGACGGCCTGCGCCGCATGGTCGGCGAGCAGGAGAACGTCTACTACTACCTCACGCGTGATGAACGAGAACTACGCGCACCCGGGGCTCAAGCCGGGCGACGAGGAAGGGATCGTCAAGCGCGGCATGTACCTGCTGCGCCGCCAGGGCGAAGCCCGGCACGACGCGCGTGCAGCTGATGGGGTCGGGCACGATCCTGCGCGAGGTGCTGGCCGCGGCCGAGCTGCTCGAGCACGACTGGGACGTCGGCGCCGACGTCTGGAGCGTGACCAGCTTCACCGAGCTGCGCCGCGACGGTCTCGACTGCGATCGCTAGAACCTGCTGCACCCGACGGCCAAGGCGAAGGTGCCGTTCGTGCGTGCGCAGCTCGAGTCGCACCCGGGGCCGGTGGTCGCGTCGACCGACTACATGAAGCTGTTCGCCGACCAGATCCGGCCGTTCCTGCCGCGCGGCCGCGACTACCGGGTGCTGGGGACCGACGGCTTCGGCCGTTCCGACTTCCGCGCCAAGCTGCGCGAGCACTTCGAGGTCGACCGGCACTTCGTCGTGATCGCGGCGCTGAAGGCGCTGGCCGACGAGGGCGCGGTGCACGCAGAAGACGGTGGCCGAGGCGATCGCGAAGTACGGCATCGATCCCGACAAGTCCAACCCGCACTACGCCTGAGGCACCGCAGATGAGTGAAGCCGATGGAAGTGAAGGTGCCCGACATCGGCGATTTCGACGCGAAGTCGAGGTGATCGAGATCCTGGTCAAGCCGGGGGACGTGGTGCAGCGCGGAGCAGTCGCTGATCACCGTCGAATCCGACAAGGCGTCGATGGAGATCCCGAGCGCCGCCGCCGGCGTGGTGCGCGAACTGAAGGTCGCGCTCGGCGACAAGGTTTCCGAGGGCTCGGTGGTGCTGATCCTCGAGACCGATGGCGCGGGCAGCGCGGCGACCGGCGGCGCTGTGGGTGAGGCGGCCGCCGAAGCGGGCGTCGATAAGGGCGTCGAGTCGGGCCCGGTGCGAGCCGGCCGCGAACACCGTTGCGCCATCGGCGTCACCGGCCGCGCAGATCGACCAGTCGTCGCGCGTGGAGGTCCCCGCGGCTGCCGCGCCTGCACCGGCGGCTGCGACCCCCGCGCTTGCGTCGGCGGAGCCGGCCGCGCGCGCGCACCCGGTGCCGGCCGACCTGCACGTCAGCGACATCGCGGTCGAAGCCGCACGCATCGCCGTCGGTGCGCAAATTCGCGCGCGAACTCGGGGTCGACCTGGCACTGGTGCGCGGCACCGGGCAGAAGCAGCGGATCACGCCCGAGGACGTGCGTGCGCTACGTGAAGGGCGTGATCGGCGCAGGCCAGTTCGCGCGCCCGCGGCGGCAGCCGCACCTGCGGCCGGCGACGGGGCCGCGCTGGGACTGATTCCGTGGCCGAAGGTCGACTTCGCGCAGCTTCGGCCCGATCGAAAGCAAGCCGCTGTCGCGGATCCGCAAGATCTCGGGCGCGAACCTGCACCGCAACTGGGTGATGATCCCGCACGTCACGAATCACGAGGACGCGGACATCACCGATCTGGAGGCGTTCCGGGTGCGACTGAACGCCGAGCAGGGCGCGGGCGGCGCCAAGGTGACGATGCTGGCCTTCCTGATCAAGGCTTGTGTCGCCGCGCTGAAGCGCTTCCCCGAGTTCAACGCCTCGCTCGACGGCGACAGCCTCGTCTACAAGCGCTACTGGCACATCGGCTTCGCGGCCGACACACCGAACGGTCTGGTCGTACCGGTGATCCGCGACGCGGACGCCAAGGGCATCCTGCAGCTCGCCACCGAGATGCGAGAGCTCTCGGCGAAGGCGCGTGACGGCAAGCTCTCGCCGGGAGACATGCAGGGTGGCACCTTCTCGATCTCGAGCCTGGGCGGTATCGGCGGCACGTACTTCACGCCGATCGTGAATGCGCCCGAGGTCGCGATCCTCGGTGTTTGCCGTTCGACCCGCAAGCCGGTGTGGGACGAGGCACGCGGCGAGTTCGTGCCGCGGCTGATGCTGCCGTTGTCGCTGTCCTACGACCATCGGGTCATCGACGGCGCGGCGGCGGCGCGCTTCAACGCGTACCTGGCGCAGCTGCTCGGCGATTTCCGCCGCGCGGTTCTCTGACGGACACGGGCATGAGTCAACTGCTGGAAGTGAAGGTTCCCGACATCGGCGATTTCGACGCGGTCGAGGTCATCGAGATCCTCGTGAAGCCCGGTGCCACGGTGGCGGCAGAGCAGTCGCTGATCACCGTCGAATCCGACAAGGCGTCGATGGAGATCCCGAGTCCGGCGGCAGGCGTCGTGCGCGAACTGAAGCTGGCCCTGGGCGACAAGGTCGCGCAGGGCAGCGCGATCCTGATGCTCGAGCTGGCCGAGGGGCAGGCCGTCGCGCCCGCGCCGGCGGGGGCAGGCTCGGCGCAGGCGTCCGCGCCGCCTGCGCCGTCGGCGTCCGCGGGTGCCTCGGCGGCGTCCGCCACGGCGGGATCCGCGGCATCCGCGTCCGCGGCCGCGACATCTTCGGCCAGTGCCGCGCCCGTCGCCGCGCCGGCCGGCCGCTGGAGCGAGCCGGTCGATGTCGCTTGCGACATGCTTGTGCTGGGCGGCGGTCCCGGCGGCTACTCGGCGGCGTTCCGCGCCGCCGATCTCGGCATCGACACCGTGATCGTCGAGCGCTACGCGACGCTGGGCGGCGTCTGCCTGAACGTCGGTTGCATCCCGTCGAAGGCGCTGCTGCACACGGCGGCGATGATCGACGAGGCCAGGGCGATGGCGGCGCACGGCGTCGCGTTCGGCGAGCCGGTCATCGACCTTGTCGGCCTGCGGGCCTGGAAGGAAAAGGTCGTCGGCAAGCTCACCGGCGGCCTGGCGACGATGGCCAAGACGCGCAAGGTGCGCGTGCTGCGCGGCGTCGGCGTCTTCCTCGACGACCACCACCTGGAGGTCGAACTCACCGAGGGCGCGGGCCAGGCGCGCACCGGCGGCAAGTCGGTCGTGCGCTTCGAGCGCGCGATCATCGCGGCCGGCAGTCAGTCGGTGCGCCTTCCGTTCCTGCCCGACGACCCGCGCATCGTCGACTCGACCGGGGCGCTGGCGCTGACGTCGATCCCGTCGCGCATGCTGGTGATCGGCGGCGGCATCATCGGGCTGGAGATGGGCACGGTCTACGCGTCGATCGGGGCGAAGGTCGACGTGGTCGAGATGCTCGACGGTCTGATGGCCGGCGCCGACCGCGACCTGGTTCGCGTATGGCAGCGGCACAATGCGAAACGCTTCGAGCGCGTGATGCTCGAAACCCGCACGGTGAAGGTCGAGGCGGTGCCGGAAGGCATCGACGTCTGGTTCGAAGGAAAGCAGGCGCCCGAGGGACCGCAGCGCTACGACCTGGTGCTGTGCGCGGTCGGTCGCAGCCCGAACGGGGCGCGGGTCGGCGCCGAGCGCGCGGGGGTGCAGGTCGCCGAGCGCGGGTTCATTCCGGTCGATCGCCAGATGCGCACGAACGTGCCGCACATCCACGCGATCGGCGACCTCGTCGGCCAGCCGATGCTGGCCCACAAGGCGGTGCACGAAGGTCACGTCGCGGCCGAGGCCGCGGCCGGCCAGAAGAGCTTCTTCGATGCGCGCGTGATTCCGTCGGTGGCCTACACCGATCCGGAAGTGGCCTGGGTGGGAGTCACCGAGGACGAGGCCAAGGCGCGGGGGCTGAAGGTCGGCAAAGGTGTGTTCCCGTGGGCGGCCTCCGGACGTGCGATCGCCAACGGACGCGACGAGGGGTTCACGAAACTGCTGTTCGACGAGGAGACGCATCGCATCGTCGGCGGTGGTATCGTCGGCACCCACGCGGGCGACATGATCGGCGAGGTCGCGCTGGCGATCGAGATGGGCGCCGACTGCGTCGACATCGGGCGCACGATCCATCCGCATCCGACGCTGGGCGAATCGATCGGGCTGGCTGCCGAGGTGTTCGAAGGCGTGTGCACCGACGTCGCGCCGGCCCGCAAGCGCTGAGGCCGACGCCGGTCCTGTTCGCCGACGGCGGCGGCACGGGCCGCGCCCGGTGCCGTGCGCGTGAAGTCACATCAACATCGAACGTATTCAGACCCGAACCGATGACGGAACTCCAGACCCCCTTCAATCAGGCGAGCGCTGTCGTGCGCCCCGACTGGATCGACAACAACGGCCACATGAACGTGGGCTACTACCACGTCGTGTTCGACATCGCGGCCGAACCCTTCTTCGAGTGGCTCGGCCTGACGCGGGCGTTTCGCAAGGCGCACGGCTCGTCGACGTTCGCGCTCGAGTCGCACCTGAATTTCATGCGCGAGGTCAAGGAAGGCGATCCGCTGCGCTTCGAGGCGCGCCTTCTCGACTTCGACCGCAAGCGCATCCATTTCTACCAGGAGATGTTCCACGGCACCGAGGGCTACCTCGCGGCGACCTACGAATCGCTGTCGGTGCACGTGGACATGTCGCAGCGCCGAACGGCGCCGATGCCCGACGCCTTGTCGGCGCGCCTCGCGCAGGTGAAGCAGGCGCACGCGGCATTGCCGCGTCCCTGGCAGATCGGACACGTGATCTCGGCGCATCCGAAGCGCTGAACGCGCAAGCAGCGCGCGGGCGGACGCACGATCCGCGCGCGCGTGGGCGACGGCCTGGCGCGTCGATCGCGCCGCGCCGACCGACGGCGACCCTTCAGTTCTTCTTGTCGCCGCTGTCCGGGGTGGGGGCCTCGTCGGTCTTGCTCTCCGAGCTGCCGTAACCGGCGCCGAAAGACTTCTCCTCTTCCTCTTCGTCCTTCTGCTCGTCGTCTTCGGACGGTAGTTCGATCTTGATGGTCGAGGGATCGACCTTGCTGGCCGTGTCGAGCGCATTGGTGACGACACCGGGCCAGGCCCAGATCACCGCCAGCATGATCAGCTGCAGCGCGACGAAGGGCACCGAACCTCGGTAGATCTGGCCCGTCGTCACGCGCGCGATGACCTGCTTGTTCACCTTGTCGATGTAGTCGGCGGCCGGTGCGACGCTGCGCAGGTAGAACAGCGCGAAGCCGAACGGCGGCGTCAGGAACGATGTCTGCAGGTTCATCGCGATCATCACGCCGAACCAGATCAGGTCGATGTCGAGCTTCGTCGGCGACCGGCACCAGCAGCGGAATCAGGATGAACGCGATCTCGAAGAAGTCGAGGAACGCACCGAGCACGAAGATCAGCGCGTTGACGACCAGCAGGAAGCCGAACTCGCCGCCTGGCAGCTTGTCGAACAGGTGCTCGACCCAGATCGGGCCGTCGATGCCCTGGAACGTCAGGCTGAAGACCGTCGAGCCGACCAGCACGAAGATCACGAAGCTGGACAGCTTGGCGGTCGAGTTCAGCGCCTGCTTCATCAGCGACGCAGTTCGAGCTTGCGCCGCGACACCGCCATGATCAGCGCGCCGACCGCGCCCATCGCGCCGCCCTCGGTCGGGGTGGCGATGCCGAGGAAGATCGTGCCCAGCACCAGGAAGATCAGCGCCAGCGGCGGGATCAGCACGAAGGTCACGCGCTCCGCGATGCGCGAGACACAGGTTCAGGCGCAGGACCCGGCTGATCACCGCCAGCAGCCAGGCGCTGAGCACGCCCGCGGCCAGCGCCATCACGATCGTCTCGTCCATCGGCTGGGGCGTCACGTCCGCGCTCTTGAGCGCGGCGATGATCTCCGGATAGAACTTGCCGAAGGCCACGCCGATGCCGATCGAGATGATCGTCAGCACGGTCAGCGAACGCGACCCGGTGGCGCCGTCCGGCTCCTTGTAGATGCGCGCCTCCGGCGGGAGGGCGGGCACCCAGGAGGGTTTCACCATCGCGATGATCGCGATGAACAGGCAATAGACGCCGACCAGCATGAAGCCCGGCAGGAACGCGCCCGCGTACATGTCGCCGACCGAGCGGCCGAGCTGGTCGGCCAGCACGATCAGCACCAGCGACGGCGGGATGATCTGCGCCAGGGTTCCCGACGCGGTGATGGCTCCGGTGGCGATCTCGCGGTTGTAGCCGTAGCGCAGCATGATCGGCAGCGAGATCAGGCCCATCGAGATCACCGAGGCTGCGACGACCCCGGTGGTTGCCGCCAGCATCGCGCCGACCAGGATCACCGCGATCACGACCCCGCCGCGCACCGCGCCGAACACCTGACCGACCGTCTCGAGCAGGTCCTCGGCCATGCCGCTGCGCTCGAGGATCAGGCCCATGAACGTGAAGAACGGGATCGCCAGCAATGTGTCGTTCTGCATGATGCCGATCAGGCGCAGCGACAGCGCCTGCAGCAGCGACACCGGCAGCATCCCCAGCTCGACGCCGATGAAACCGAAGAACATGCCGCAGGCGGCGAGACTGAACGCGACCGGGAACCCCGTCAGCAGGAACACGATCAGCGAGCCGAACATGATCGGCGCGAGATTGGCCTCGACCCAGCTCATGCCTGCTCCCTTGCGGCCGCTTCGCGGCGAAGCTCGTCGGCGAGCGCCGCGGTGTCCTTGCGCTGCTGCACCGCAAGTTGCGGATCGGGCCCGGCGCCGCGCAGGAACGCGACGCGCTTGATGATTTCCGAGACCGCCTGCAGGCCGAGCAGCAGGAATCCGAGCGGGATCATCAGGTAGGAAGGCCAGCGGATCAGGCCGCCCGCGTTGGTCGACATCTCGCCGCTCTGGTACGCGACCCAGGTGAGCGGCACGGTCAGCCACATGATGTAGATGGACAACGGGATCACGAAGATCAGCAGCCCGAGGATGTCGACCCAGATCTGCGTGCGCCGCGACATCGATTGCGACACGACGTCGATGCGCACGTGCTCGTTGAGCAGCATCACGTGGCCGGCGCCGAGCAGGAAGACTGCGGCGAACAGGTACCACTGCACTTCGAGGAACGCGTTCGAGCTCATGCTGAACGTCTTGCGCACCAGCGCATTCACTGCGCTGATCACGACGGCGGCGAACACGAGCCAGAACAGCCCTTTGCCCACTTTCAGATTGAGCGAGTCGATCGCTCTCGACAGTCCCAACAGCCCGTTCACGGTGCCCCCTTGCCTTTCTGAGGGGCGACTACGAGATGGATACGCACTACGAGCGGCCGCTGCAGTGATGCGTTGTGCTTCGCGCGCAGTGACGCCTCGCCTCACGACGCACCCGTGCGAGCCCCTTCGAACCAGGTGGTGACTACTCGATGATCACGTTGCAGAACATGGCTCCGATCATGTTCGGGAGCCTCGTCGTGGTGATGCTGATCGGTTTCCCGGTCGCGTTCTCACTTTCGGCGCTGGGCCTGCTGTCGGGGTTCGTCGCGATCGAGCTCGGATTCTTCCCGGCGCAGTTCATGTCGAACCTGCCGCTGCGAGTCTTCGGCATCCTGTCGAACGACCTGCTGCTGGCGATCCCGTTCTTCACGTTCATGGGGGCGCTTCTCGAGCGCTGCGGGCTCGCCGAAGATCTGCTCGAAGGCACTGGCCAGCTGTTCGGGACGATCCCCGGCGGGCTGGCGTATGCGGTGATCCTGGTCGGTGCGATTCTCGGCGCTATCACCGGTACCGTGGCGGCGTCGGTGATCGCGATGGGCGTGATCTCGCTGCCGATCATGATGCGCTACGGCTACGACATGCGGCTCGCCACCGGCGTGATCGCAGCCTCGGGAACGATCACGCAGGTCATTCCGCCCTCGCTGGTGCTGGTGGTGCTGGCCGACCAGCTCGGGCGCTCGGTCGGCGACATGTACCTGGGAGCGATCGGCCCTTCGATCGCGCAGACGCTGATCTTTATCGGATACATCGTCGTGCTGTCGATCGTGAAGCCGCACACCATGCCGCCCCTTCCGCCCGAGGCGCGCACGCTCAGGGGGTGGCCGCTGTGGCGCAAGGTGCTGTGGGGGATGGTGCCATCCGTGGTGCTGATCTTTCTCGTGCTGGGTACGATCTTCATGGGGCTGGCCACGCCGACCGAGGCGGGCGCGATGGGCGCGGTGGGAGCGATGGTGCTTGCCGCGATGCACGGACGCCTCAGCTGGACGCTGGTGCGTCAGGGAATGGAGTCGACCGCGCGCATCACTGCGATGGTGATCTTCATCCTGATCGGCTCGACGGTGTTCTCGCTCGTGTTTCAGGGCGTGGATGGCGGGATCTGGATCGAACACATGCTGATCGAGATGACCGGCGGTACCGCCACGGGCTTCCTGATCGTCGTCAATCTGTTCGTGTTCTTCCTGGCGTTCTTTCTCGATTTCTTCGAGATCGCGTTCATCGTGATCCCGCTGCTCGCCCCGGTGGCCGACAAGCTTGGCATCGACCTGATCTGGTTCGGTGTGCTGCTGTGCGTGAACATGCAGACGTCGTTCATGCACCCGCCCTTTGGGTTCGCGTTGTTCTACCTGCGCGGCATCGCGCCGAAGGAGGTGAAGAGCTCGGACATCTACATCGGAGCGATACCCTGGGTGATCCTGCAATTGCTGCTGGTCGCGATCCTGATCTTCTGGCCCGGCATGGTGACGATGTGGCTCGACGAGAAGACCGACGTCGACCTGGACAAGGTGAAGATCGAGATGCAGTCCGAGGTCGATGCGACGCGCAGGCGATCGCCCGGTTCACCACGCGTCGAGCCCCTTGCGGCAGGGCCGCCCGATTAGCAGAGGGAGAGGCGGCCGTGGCTCCGAGGGCAGCATCCTCGAAGCCGTGGTCCTAGGCGATTGCCCCTAGGCGACGATCCGTGCGCCGAAAGAGAAAACACCCCGCGGTTGCGGGGTGTTCGAGGCTGCAGCGACGAGCTCGCGCGGCCGCGAGCGGCGCGCGAGCGTCGCGACACGCTCAGCTGCGCCGCATCTGCTGCGCCATGAAGTCGTCGAAGGTGTTCTCGTTGACGCGGAACCAGGCGATCTGGTCGCGCTGGAACGCGAAGTAGTGATCGTGGATCTTCTTGAAGTCGGGGCTCTTGCGCCGACAGGTCGGCATGGACCTCCTGCGCCGACTTGTAGGCCGCCTCCATCACCGCGTTCGGGAAGCGCTTGAGCTGAACGCCGCCGGCGATCAGGCGCTTCAGCGCGCTGGCATTCAGCGCGTCGTAGCGCGACATCATGTACGCGTTGCCTTCCTCGCAGGCGGCCTCCAGGATCGCCTTGTACTCCGGCGGCAGCGCGGCCAGAGCCTTCTGGTTCACCAGCGAATGCAGCGCGGGGCCGCCTTCCCAGAAGCCGGGGTAGTAGTAGTACTTGGCGACCTTCTGGAAGCCGAGTTTCTCGTCGTCGTGGGGCACGGTCCATTCGGCCGCATCGATCGCGCCTTTCTCCAGCGACGAGTAGATGTCGCTGGCGGCCAGCTGCTGCGGCACCACACCGAGCTTGGCGAGCATCATGCCGGCGATGCCGGCGATGCGGAACTTCAGGCCCTTCAGGTCGTCGAGGCTGTTGATCTCCTTGCGGAACCAGCCGCCCATCTGCGCGCCGGTATTGCCGGTGAGGATGGCCTGCACGCCGAACTTGCTGTTGGTGAACTCGTTGAACAGCTTGTCGCCGCCACCCTGATGCCACCAGGCGTTGTACTGGCGGGCATTCAGGCCGAAGGGCACGGCGGTGCCCAGCGCCCAGGCGGGATCCTTGCCGAAGAAGTAGTACACGGCCGTGTGGCCCATCTCGACGGTGCCGTTCTGGACGGCGTCCAGCACCTGCAGGCCCGGGACGATCTCGCCGGCGGCATGCGTCGTGATCTGGAACTTGCCGCCGGTCATCGCCGAGACGCGGCGGGCAACGACCTCGGCACGCGCCGTAGATCGCGTCGAGGCTCTTCGGGAAGCTGGAGGCGAGGCGCCAGCGGATCTGCGGCTGCGCGCCGACGATGGCCGGAGCACCGACGATGGTGCCGGCTGCCGCGCCGACGGCGGCTTTCTGGATGAACGAACGACGTTGCATGGAAGCTCCTGTGGTGTTCTGCGCGCAGACCCGGATCCTTCGACGGTCCCGCACCGAAAGGCCGCCCAATCGGGCGACATGGATACTGCAGCCGGTATAGCGCCAACCCGCGCGCGAGCCCGAATTCTAGGTTTCCGTGCCGCTCCCGGCAAATGCGCAGGTATTCGCTGGGGCGTGCAGCCGGTCGCCAACCACGTGCGGCGCCCGCTGTCCGGGTTCAGGCCAGTCGCACACGCGCCCGGGCGACTGCGGCCCGGACCTGCTCCGGGGCGGTGCCGCCGACGTGCCGTCGGGACGCCACCGACCCTTCGAGCGTCAGGCAGGCGTAGACGTCGTCGTCGATGCGGTCGGAGAACGCGCGCAGCTGGGCGAGCGTCCAGGTCGGGCAGGTCCACGCCGCGTTCGGCGGCGACGCGCACCGCCCGCGCCACCGCTTCGTGCGCATCGCGGAACGGCAGGCCTTTGCGCACCAGGTAGTCGGCAAGGTCGGTCGCAGTCGAGAAGCCCTCGGCGGCGGCCGCGCGCATGCGTTCGGCGCGCACCTGGATGCCGCCGATCATGTCGGCGAAGATCCGCAGGGTCTCGATCACCGTGTCGGCGGTGTCGAACAGCGGTTCCTTGTCCTCCTGGTTGTCCTTGTTGTAGGCCAGCGGCTGGCCTTTCATCAGGGTGAGGAGGGCGACGAGGTGGCCGTTGACGCGTCCGGTCTTGCCGCGCGCCAGCTCCGGGACGTCGGGGTTCTTCTTCTGCGGCATGATCGACGAGCCGGTGCAGAAGCGGTCGGCCAGGTCGATGAAGCCGACCCGCGGCGACATCCACAGCACGAGTTCCTCGGACAGCCGCGAGACGTGGGTCATCACCAGGCTCGCGCAGGCGCAGAACTCGATCGCGAAGTCGCGATCGGACACCGCGTCGAGCGAGTTCTCGCACACGCCGTCGAATCCGAGGGTGCGCGCGACCCGCTCCCGGTCGATCGGATAGCTGGTGCCGGCCAGCGCCGCAGCGCCCAGCGGCAGGCGGTTGACGCGTTTGCGGCAGTCGGAGAAGCGCTCGGTGTCGCGCGCGAACATCTCGACGTACGCCAGCAGGTGGTGTCCGAAGACGACCGGCTGCGCGACCTGCAGGTGCGTGAAGCCCGGCATGATCGTTTCGGTGTGCCGCTCGGCGAGATCGAGCAGCGCACGCTGCAGCTGGATCAGCAGGCCGCCGATCGTGTCGATCGTGTCGCGCAGCCAGAGCCGGATGTCGGTGGCGACCTGGTCGTTGCGCGAGCGCGCGGTGTGCAGGCGTTTGCCGGCGTCGCCGACCAGGTCGGTGAGGCGCTTCTCGATATTGAGGTGGACGTCTTCCAGGTCGAGCGACCAGCGAAAGCTGCCCTGCTCGATTTCGCCGCGGATCCGCGCCATGCCATTGCTGATGGCGAGCAGATCGTTCTCGGACAGCAGGCCGACCGCGTGCAGCATGTCGGCATGCGCGAGCGAGCCTTCGATGTCGTAGGGGGCGAGCCGTTTGTCGAAGTCGACGGACGCCGTGTAGCGTTTCACCAACTCGGAGACGGGTTCGGAAAACCGCGCCGACCACGCCTCGGCTTTTTTCGAGAATTGATCTGTCATAATCCGCCAGATTATAAAGGCCGGATTCGAACGATCCGCGCACGGTGTCGCTGTCATGGCCCGTCGACGCGGGCGAAGTCCGCCAACAAGGACGAGGTCACCGTGCAGCCGGCCAGCCAGCCGACAGAGACGCCAGGATCGGGCGCCGCCGGATCCCGCGCGCGCAGCAGCGCACCGGCGCCGTTCCGTGCCGCGTCGCGTCGCCGACGGCGCGTCGATGCCCATCCTTCCGGACTGCTGCAACCTCGGCATCACCGTGCGCGTGCTGGTGTCGCTGAATCTCGCGGCGTGCCTGCTCGCATTGACGATCGGCGTGTCGACCGGCGATCCCTTCGACCGGCTGCTCGAGATCGTGCTGATCCTCGAGCCGGTGACGCTGGCCTCGCTGGTGGCGCTGTGCGCTCTGCGCAAATCCGTCAACGGCATGATCGTGCAGGCGCAGTGGGCCGTCGGCATCCTCGTGCCCACCGCCCTGACGATGATCGTCTGCGTGCTGATGCGCAGCCTGGTGTTCGCCGAGATCGAACCGGGCCCGTTCGCGCTGTGGGTGCTGACCCGCTGCCTCGCGGCCGCGGCGATCGCTGGCTCGTGATCGAGTATCTGAGGCTGCGCGCGCTGTCGTTCTCGCCTTCGCTCGCCGAGGCCCGGCTGCAGGCGCTGCAGGCCCGGATCCGGCCGCACTTCCTGTTCAACAGCCTGAACACCGTGCTCGGCCTGATGCGCGGCGACCCGCGTCGCGCCGAGCACACGCTCGAGAACCTGTCCGACCTGTTTCGCGTGTTCATGCGCGACACGCGCGAGCTGGTGCCGATCGACGAAGAGGTCGTCACCTGCCAGCAGTACCTGGCGATCGAGCAGCTGCGCCTCGGCGACCGGCTGCAGGTGGTCTGGCGACTCGACGACATGCCCGGCGACGCGTTGCTGCCTTCGCTGCTGCTGCAGCCCCTGATCGAGAACGCGGTGCATCACGGCATCGAACCGCGCTCGGAGCCGGGCGAGATCTCGGTCGAGATCATGCGATCCGGGCGAGCGTGTCCGGGTCGAGATCCTGAACCCGGTGGCGGAAGGCCAACCCGCGAGTCCCGGCAACCAGATGGCGCTTTCCAACGTTAGGGAGCGTCTGATGCTGCTGTACGATATGGAGGCCGAGCTGAAGACTTCCGCCGAACACGGCCAGTTCAGGCTGGTCCTCGAATTCCCCTACCGAAAGGAAAGGCGACGCCGCGATGTCCGACGCCATTTCAGTCCTTATAGTTGACGACGAGCCGGTCGCGCGCGGTCCAGGCTGCGCGAACTGCTGGCCGATCTGGCGCCCGAGTTTCCGCATCGGATCGTCGGCGAGGCGGCCAATGCGCCCGAGGCCTTGTCGCAGATCGAGGCGGCAGCGTCCGCAGATCGTCCTGCTCGACGTCCAGATGCCGGGAATGACCGGCATCGAGCTGGCGCGTCACATCTCGGCGCGCGCCGTCGGCCAGCGAGACGCCGCGCGCGATGCCGCTGGTGATCTTCGTGACGGCGTTCGAGGAATTCGCGGTCGAGGCCTTCGAGGTCCGGGCGCATCGACTACCTGCTCAAGCCGGTGCGGGCGCAGCGTCTGCTCGAAGCGCTCAAGCGTGCGATGCTGCGGCTGCCGACCGACCAGGTGCAGGCGATCGACGCACTGGCCAAGGCGACCAACACCCGGCGGCGTCACCTGTCGGTGCACGAGCGCGGGCGCGTGATCCTCGTGCCGCTCGAGCAGGTCGTCTACCTGAAGGCCGAACTCAAGTACATCACGGTGCGCACGCGCGAGCGCGAGTACCTGATCGAGGAGTCGCTCACCTCGCTCGAGGAGGAGTTCGTCGACCGTTTCGTGCGCATCCATCGCAACGCGCTGGTCGCGCGGCCCTCGATCGCCGGGTTCGAGCGCGTGACGCCGACCGGCGAGGACGATTCCGGCGACCCCTACTGGCAGGTCGTGCTGCGCGACGTCGAGGAACGCCTGCCGGTCAGCCGCCGGCAATGGTCGACCGTGAAGAACCTGGTGACCTGATGGCGTGCGCCGTCCCGGCTGGTGATCGCCTCGCGCGAGAGCCGGCTCGCGCTCTGGCAGGCGCGGCACGTGCAGGCGCGTCTGCGGGCGCTGTACCCGGCTTGCGCCGTCGAGATCCTCGGAATGACCACCGAAGGAGATCGCGTGCTCGACCGCGCGCTCTCCGAGATCGGCGGCAAGGGTCTCTTCACCAAGGAACTCGAAGTCGCGCTCCTCGACGGGCGCGCCGACCTGGCCGTGCATTCGCTGAAGGACGTGCCGATGCAACTGGCCGACGACTTCGCGTTGTCGGCCGTGCTCGAGCGCTCGGACCCACGCGACGCCTTCGTCAGCGCCGCGCATGCCAGTCTCGAATCGATGCCGGCGGGGGCCATCGTCGGCACTTCCAGCCTGCGTCGCGCGGCCCAGATCCGCCGGCGTCTGCCTCATCTCGAGGTGCGTCCGCTGCGCGGCAACCTCGACACCCGGCTGGCGAAGCTCGACCGCGGCGAGTACGACGCGATCGTGCTGGCGGCGGCCGGGCTGAAGCGGCTCGGCCTGGCGGACCGCATCCGGGCACTGATCCCCGAGTCGCTGAGCCTGCCGGCGGCGGGGCAGGGCGCGCTCGGCATCGAAACGCTTGCGCGGCGCAGCGACGTCGCCGGCTGGATCGCGCCCCTGGCCGATTCGGCGACCTGGCGCCAGGTCAGTGCGGAGCGGGCGGTGTCGCGCGTGCTGGGCGGCAGCTGCCGTGTGCCGCTGGCGGCGTATTGCGTCGCTGCGCCGCGATGGCGGCCTGCACCTGCGCGCCTGCATCGCCAGCCTCGATGGCGCGACCCTGCTCGAGGCCGAGGGGCAATCGGGCGGGCAGGACATCGCAGCGGCCGAGAAGCTGGGCGTCGAGGTCGCGAACGCACTGCTCGCGCAGGGCGCGCAGGCCTTCCTGCCAGACCCGGGGCGGTGACCCGTCGGTTTGTCGGAACGCGTGCGATCGCGACGAACGCTCTGCCGTCGTCTGCGGGCCGACAATCGTGATCTCCCGCGTGGTTCTGACCCATCCCGATCCGCGCAACGCGCGCGTGGCGCGCCAGCTGCGCGCCTGCGGATTCGAGGTCGTCGCGCTGGCGACACGCCGGCTCGTGCCGCTGCGTGCCGAGCGCTGCGATCCGGCGCATCCCCTGAACCGGCTGGCGACCTACGACTGGGTGATCCCGGTGAGCCCGGGCGCGGTCGAGGCGGCGTTCGACGATGCCCCTCGGCCGTGGCCCGCGCTGACCGCTGCCGCAGTGGTCGGGCCGGGGACCGCGAAGGCGCTTGCGGCGCGCGGCGTCTGCGCGCCGGCCGCGCGCGTGGTCGGTCCGTCGTCGCCGCCCTACGATGCCGACGCGCTGCTGGCGCTGCCCGAGTTCCAGTCCCTGTCCGGCAAGCGCGTTCTGGTGGTGCGCGGCGAAGCCGGGCGCCGCGACTGGATCGAGCAGTTGCGGACACGCGGCGCCGCAGTCGACGTCGTGTCGGCCTATCGTTCCGAGCCGGTCGACCCGGACCGGGCCGAGCTCGCGGAGCTGACCCGCTGGGCAGGCGCCGATGCGCCAGCCGCATTCGTGTTCAGCAGCGTCGATGCGATCGACGCCACGCTTGCGCTGCTGGCGCGGCAGGGCTCCATGGAATGGGCGCTGCGCCAGCCTGCGCTGGTGCTGCATGCGCGGCACGCGCGGCGCCTCGACGAGGCCGGCTGGCGCCGCACGCGACTGATCGAGCCGGGTGAGTCGATGCTGGTGCAGGCGTTAGAATCCGCCTGACCAATGCAGGCCATCCCCCGCCCGTGAAGGGCGGCTTTCGAAGCAGAGTCCGAGACCCGCGTGTCCGATCCCCTTCCGACCACCAGCCAGACGCCCGAGAGCCGCGCGGTGCCGCCGCCCCGGCAGGCGGCTGCGGCCGGCAGTCCGACGCAGCGGGCGATGACGGTGGCCCTGGCGGGTCTGGTCCTCGCCGGCGCGTGCGCGATCTTCGCGGGGTATCTGTGGCGTCAGCTGGACACCGTGTCGCGCGAGGCAGCGCGGCGCCTGCAGCAGGGCGACACGCGCGTGGCGCAGCTCGAAGGACAGCTGCAGCAGTCTCAGGAACAGGCACGCGAACTGCAATCGCGCTCGGCGGTGCTCGAGAGCAAGCTCAACGAGTCGCTCGGCCAGCAGGCTCAGCTCGAACGCATGTACCGGGACATCGCCCAGGACAGCATCTCGGCGGTGCTGGCCGACGTCGAGAATTCGGTGTCGATCGCCTCGCAGCAGCTGCTGGTCAGCGGCAACGTGCAGGGCGCGCTGGTGGCGATGCAGGATGCCGACGGACGCCTGAAGCGCATCAACCAGCCCGAGGCGCTTGGCCTGCGGCGCATGATCGCGCGTGACATCGAGCGTCTGCGCGCCGTGCCGAACGTCGACGTGATCGGGCTGGCGCTTCGCCTCGATGCGGTGGCCTCGGGACTCGAACAGCTGCCGCTGGCCTCCGGTGCCGCGCCGGGCACGGTGGACTCGTCGCCGGCGGATGCCGAGGCTGCAAGCGCAGGCGGCCTGCTGCTGCAGCGCCTGGCCAGCACCGGCCGGCGCGGCTGGGATGCTCTGGTCGCGGAGCTGTCGACGCTGTTTCGCGTGAACCGCGTCGACAATCCGGACGCCTTGCTGCTGGCGCCTTCGCAGCAGTACTTCGTGCGCGAGAACCTGCGCCTGACGCTGCTGTCGGCGCGGCTGGCGATGCTGGCCCGCATCGAGCCGATCTTCCGCGCCGATCTCGAGCGGGCGATCGGGTGGCTGGGCAGCTATTACGACACGCGCAGCCGCAGCGTCTCGAATGCGGTCACGACGCTGCGCCAGCTGCAGTCGAGCCGAGTCACTGCCGACCTTCCGTCGCTTGGCGACACGCTCGCGGCCGTGCGCGCGCTGCGCGTGGCGCGCGAGGGAACGCCTTGACCGGCGAGGGAAGGCCGCGATGCGCTGGGTGATCTGGACCCTTCTGGTCATCTCGTCCGCCGTCGGGCTCGCGTTGCTGATGCGCTTCAATCACGGCAACGTCGCAGTCCTGTGGCCGCCGTACCGTGTCGACGTGTCGGTGAACTTCGCGGTCCTGGTGATCATCGTGCTGTTCCTGCTGCTGCACCTGCTGCTGCTGGCGCTCGGCAAGGCCTTCGACCTGCCGGCGCGGGTGCGCGACTACCAGACGCGCCGGCAGGCCGAGACCGCGCGCACGGCGCTGCGCGACAGCCTGCTGGCCCTGTTCGAGGGGCGCTTCGGACGCGCGGAACGGCTCGCGCAGGCCGCCCGCGACGACGAGCGCCTGGCCGGACCGGCCGCGCTGATCGCGGCCCGCGCGGCGCATCGCATGCGCGAGACCGACCGCCGCGACCGCTGGCTGTCGCTGGCCGAGGCCGATCGCGCGAGCGCCTACGCCGAGCTGATGACGTCGGCCGAGATGGCACTCGAAGAGCACGACCCGGCGCGCGCCATCGAGTCGATCGAGCGGCTGCACAGCCGTGGCCTGCGCCACATCCAGTCGCTGCGGGTCGCGCTGCGCGCCTACGAGCAGTCGGAGGACTGGCAGCGCGCGCTGCAGGTGCTGCGCCAGCTCGAAAAGCGCGACGCGCTGCATCCGGCGGCTGTCCGCGGCCTGCGCGTCCGCGCGCTTCGGGCCCTGTTCGCGCGATCGACCGGCGACTCGGGCGCGCTGAAGCAGCTGTGGTCGGAACTGCGCCCGGCCGAACGCGCGCTTCCCGAGGTGGTCGAGGCGGCTGCCTCGGCGTTCGCGCAGAGCGGCGAGCAGGAGCAGGCGCGCCGGATCCTCGAGGCCGCCCTCGACGTCGAGTTGTCGGCCCGCCTGCTGGCTCAGTACGCGTCGCTGTCGGAGGTCGGCACGCGCGAGCGTCTGCAGCAGGCGGAACGCTGGCGTGGGCTCCACGGAGACGATCCCGGCCTGTCGCTGACGCTCGGCCGCCTGTGCATGGCCGAATCGCTGTGGGGCAAGGCCGAGGAGTTCCTGAAGCTCAGCCTCGCCGGCGCGGAGACCGGAGCCGCGCACCTCGCGCTCGCCGAGCTGTTCGAGCGGCTCGATCGGCCGCAGGATGCGGCCAGGCACTATCGGGCGTCGGCCCGGCTGCTGGCGAAAACCTGACTCAGACGCAGCGCCCGCCGTCGACTTCGAGGCAGGCGCCGGTGACGAAGTCGGCCTCGTCGGACGCGAAGTACAGCGCGGCGTTGGCGACATCGCGCGGCTGCGACAGCCGGCCCATCGGAATCGACGCGACGAACTTCGCGCGCATCTCCGGTGTGTCTTCGCCCATGAAGGTGGCCAGCAGGGGTGTCTCGCCGGCGACCGGGTTGATCACGTTGACGCGGATGCGGTCGGGGGCCAGTTCGACCGCCATTGCCCGGGACGTGGTGATCACCGCGCCCTTGGATCCGTTGTACCAGACGAGCCCCGGGCGCGGGCGCACCCCGGCGGTCGAGGCGATGTTCACGAACACGCCGCCGCCGCGGCTGCGGAAGTACGGAACCATGTGCTGGGCGGTCCAGAACAGGCTCTTGACGTTGATCGCGAAGACCCGGTCGAACTCGGCTTCGCCGACGTCGAGCATCGGCTGGTTGCGGTGCGACACGCCGGCGTTGTTGACGACGATATCGAGGCCACCCCAGGCCTGGAGGGTGCGGTCGAGCAGTGCCTTCACGTCGGCGCCGCTCGAAACGTCCGCGCGCACGAAGACCGCCTGGCCGCCGGCGGCCCGGATCGCGGCCGTCACGCGCTCGCCGTTCGAAGCGTCGATGTCGTTGACGACCACGCGTGCGCCCTCGGTCGCGAAGCGCTCGGCGATGCCTTCGCCGAAGCCCGAGCCGGCGCCCGTCACGATCGCGATCTTTCCGTTCAGTCTCATCTCTCGTCCCCCTTGGTCTGGTCTGGCGGCGCGCCGATCCGGCTCTGCTTGGCGCCGGCATCGAGTCAATCGTGCCGGATCGCGATCGTCTTCAGCGTGGTGAAGCCGTACAGCGCCTCGAAGCCTTTCTCGCGGCCGTAGCCGCTTTGCTTGACACCGCCGAAGGGCAGCTCGACGCCGCCGCCGGCACCGTAGTTGTTGATGAACACCTGGCCGGCGCGGATCGCGCGCGCCATGCGCATCTGGCGGCCGCCGTCCCGTGTCCAGACGCCGGCTACCAGGCCGTACGGCGTGCCGTTGGCCAGGGCGACGGCCTCGGCTTCGTCGCCGAAACGGGTCGCGACCAGCACCGGTCCGAAGACTTCCTCCTGGAACAGGCGGTGGTCCGGCGAGACCGCGTTCAGCAGCACGGGCGCCTGGTAGAACCCCGCCGACGGTGCGCTCTCGACCACCGAGCCCTGGGCGGCGAACCCCAGACCGGAGGTCTGCGCCACCGACAGGTAGTCCCAGACCCGCTGCAACTGTTTGCGCGAGACCAGCGGGCCGAGGTCGAGGTCGTCGGTCGCGGGCCCGGCGCGCAGCGCCGCGAAGCGCTCGGACAGCATGCCGACGAGGCGATCGTGCAGGCCGGCCTGGATCAGCACGCGGCTGCCCGCGGAACAGGTCTGACCGCAGTTCTGGATGATCGCGTTGACCAGCACCGGCAACGCCGCCTCGAGGTCGGCGTCGTCGAACACGATCTGCGGCGACTTGCCGCCCAGTTCCAGCGTGACCGGGCAGTGGTGGCGCGCGGCCGCCTCGGCAACGCGCTGTCCGGTCAGGGTCGAGCCGGTGAACGAGATGTGGTCGATGCCGGGATGCTCGGCCAGCGCCTGCCCGGCTTCGGGGCCCAGACCGGTGACGATGTTCAGCGCGCCTTCCGGAAAGCCAGCCTCGGCGGCCAGCCGGGCGACGGTCAGCAGCGACAGGCAGGCATCCTCGGCGGGCTTCACGACACAGGCGTTGCCCGCTGCCAGCGCAGCGCCGACGGAACGTCCGAAGATCTGCATCGGGTAGTTCCAAGGGATGATGTGGCCGGTGACGCCATGCGCCTCGCGGATCGTCAGCACCGTATAGCCGTTCTGGTACGGGATCGTCTGGCCGTGCAGCTTGTCGGCCGCGCCGCCGTAGAACTCGAAGTAGCGGGCGAGCGCGCCGGCGTCGGCGCGCGCCTGCTTCAGCGGCTTGCCGGTGTCGCGCGATTCGATCTGCGCGAGTTCCTCGCGATGGGCCTCGATCAACGCGCCCCAGCGGTGCAGCAGGCGGCCGCGCTCGGCCGCCGGCATCCGGCCCCAGGCGCCCTCGCTGGCGCGCCGCGCCGCGCCGACCGCACGATCGACGTCCGCCGCGTTGCCGCGGGCGACGCGCGCGAACACCTCGGCCGTCGACGGATCGACCACCGGTATCGACTCGCCGCTGGCGCACGGCACGGTCGCGTTGTCGATGAACAGGTGGTAAGACGGGTCCGGTTGGTTCATGTGCCGCTCGCTATGCCGGGCGCTGCCGGGCAGATGGGTTCGAGGTGCCTCGTGGACGCGCCCGCAGACGCCGATGCCACGGGCGCGAACGCCGCGGGCCCGCAGGCCCGGCGGCGGGTGGATCGCGAGCCCGTCACAGCAGCTGGAAGGCGAGGATCGCGGTGATCGTGGCGGGCGTGGCCGCGACGAGCAGGCCGAGCGGGTGGATCGCCTCGTCCTCGAAATTGCCGCGCAGGATCGCGAAGCCCGCCGGGTTCGGCGCGTTGGCGATCACCGTCAGGCCGCCGCCGGTCACCGCGCCCGCGACCAGCGCGTACTTGAACTCGTCGCTCAGTCCTTCGACCAGCGAGCCGAGGTAGGTCAGCGCCGCATTGTCGGTCACCGCGGTCAGGGCAGTGGCCCCGAAATAGACGGTCGTCGAATCCATGCCGCGAAGCACCGGCTCCAACCACCACTGCTGCTGCCCGCCGAGCACGACCAGACCGGCGAGGAAGAAGGCGACCAGCAGTCCCTCGCGCAGGATCAGGCGGTCCTGGTACTGCGGATAGGCCGTCGCGAAGCCCATGAAGAACAGGAACAGGCCGAGGAACGCTGCCGGATGGTGAGCGAAGGCGACGATCCCGACCAGGAACACGATGTGCATCAGGCTGACCACGAACGGCAGCTTCTCGCGTCGCGCCGACATCTGCCGGGGCAGCCGCGTGAGCTCGCGGCTGAACAGCATCGTCGTCACCAGTGCGTTGGCGATGACGGCCATCGCCGCCTTCCAACCGAAGTGGCTGAGCATGAACCAGCTGTCCCAGTTCCACTTGGCGGCGACCATCAGCACCGGCGGCGCGGCGAACGAGGTCAGCGTGCCGCCGATCGACACGTTGACGAACAGCACGCCGAGCGTCGCGTACTTCAGCTTGGTCGAGATCTTCGTGCCGTAGATGCGCTCGCGCAGCATCAGTGCCGCCAGCGTCATCGCCGCCGGTTCGGTGATGAACGATCCCAGCAGCGGCACGACCGACAGCGCGACGAAGTAGAAGGCCGTGCTGCCGCGCAGCGGGATGAAGCGGGCGATCTGGTCGACCCCGACTCCGGCCATGTGCAGCACGGCGCGGCTGCCGGCGACGACCATGATCGCGAACACGAACATCGGTTCGGTGAAATTGCGCGTGTCGAGGTACTCGGCAGCCGGGCCGGTGCCCAGGATCGCGACCATCGCGATCATCAGCACCATCGCCCAGAAGCCGAAGACGACCTCGACTTCGCCGAGCAGGTGCCAGATGCCGGCATGGCTCGGCTGCGAATGCGCCAGACGCTCGAAGAACTTGGTGGAGAAGGTGTGGAGCACGGCCAGCGCGAACAGCGACGCGCCGACGATCTGGATGAGGGTGGGATCGGTCATGACGCTAACCTTAACCCAACTGATCGTGCGGTTGCATGCGGCCCGCGTGCCATCCGGTCCGTGCGCGAGACGGTCGAGGGAAAACCCGGATCGCGCCGGACGGTGGCCGGAGCGCTGAGCAGCGTGCTTGCTAGAATTCCGGGCCGCGCCCGGTCCGACGTGCGTCATGCGTGCCGGGCCGTCGCCTCCCACCGGAATACAAAACGAAAGCACGCCATGAACCTCGACCGAGTCGACTCCGGACGAGACATCCCGAACGACTTCAACGTCATCATCGAGATCCCGATGAACGCCGACCCGATCAAGTACGAGGTCGACAAGCAGACCGGCGCGCTGTTCGTGGACCGCTTCATCGGCACCGCGATGCACTACCCCTGCAACTACGGGTACGTGCCGCACACCATCTCCGACGACGGCGATCCGGTCGACGTGCTGGTGATCACGCCGTACCCGCTGCAGCCCGGCGTGGTGGTGCGCTGCCGCCCGATCGGCGTCCTGAAGATGGACGACGAGGCGGGCGGGGATGCGAAGCTGCTGGCGGTGCCGATCGACAAGGTCCTGCCGTGGTACCGCCACTGGAAGAAGCCCGACGACATCGCGCCCGAACGGCTGAATCAGATCCGCCATTTCTTCGAGCACTACAAGGACCTCGAGGCGGGCAAGTGGGTCAAGGTGCTGGGCTGGGCCGGTCCCGACGAGGCGGCCGCCGAGATCGTCGAAGGCATCCGGCGTTTCAAGGAAGCCAAGGACAAGCCGCACTTCTGACGAAGGACAGGGCGCGCGGCCGACGCCGGCGGGCGCCGAGGCTTCAGCTTCGGCGCAGCGGCGAGCGTTCGTTCAGTTCGTCCAGGTAGCCGTCGATCATGCCGCCCTCGCGCTGCAGGAAGCGTTCGACCGCGTCCGCGAACGCGGGTTCGGCCAGCCAGTGGCACGACACCGTTTCGTGCGGCAGAAATCCGCGCGCCATTTTGTGCTCGCCCTGCGCGCCGCCTTCGATGATGCCGATGCGCAGTTCGATCGCCGCTTCGATCGCCTGGTAGTAGGCCGTCTCGAAGTGCAGGAACGGCACGGCGGCGACCGCTCCCCAGTAGCGTCCGTACAGGCGGTCCGCGTCACGCACCAGCAGGCTGGCCGCGACCGGGCGCTCGCCGTCGAGGGCCAGCACCATCAGCAGATGTTCCGGCATCGACTCGCCGATGCGCAGGAAGAACTCGCGGCTCAGGTACGGCGTCGACTGGTGCGCGGCGTAGGTCGCCTCGTAGCAGTCCGCGAAGAAGTCCCAGTGGCGCTCGAGGATGTCGGTGCCGGCCAGCCGGCGGAAGCTCAGCCCGGTCTCGGCGATGCGGCGCCGCTCGGCGCGGATCTTCTTGCGCTTGGGCTGGGTCAGCGATGCGAGGAAGTCCTCGAAGCTGCGGTAGTCGTGGTTGTGCCAGTGGAACTGCACGCCCCGCCGGATCATCATGCCGGCATCGGTCAGCGCGCGCGCCTCTGCGGGCGGCGGGAACAGCACGTGCAGCGACGACATCCGCGACGCCCGCGCGTGCTCCAGCAGCGCCCGTGCGAGCGCGCCGCGTGCGGCGTCGTCCACCGCCAGCAGACGGGGGCCGGCGACCGGCGTGAACGGGATCGCCGCCAGCAGTTTCGGGTAGTAGCGCAAACCGTGGCGCTGGTAGGCGTCGGCCCAGGCCCAGTCGAACACGTATTCGCCGTACGAGTGGCTCTTGCGGTAGAGCGGCACGGCACCGCATAGCCGCTCGCCCCGCCACAGCGTCAGATAGCGGGGGTCCCAGCCGGTGCCGCGGCCGATGCAGCCGGTGCGGGCCAGCGCGTCGAGGAAGTCGAAGCGCAGGAAGGCGCGCGGCTGCCCATCGCCCCCGGCGCGCGCCAGTTCGTCCCACTTCTGCGGGCCGATGTCACGCAGGTCGCCGCAGATGCGCGTGCGATAATCCGCCCCTTCACCGCCCTCGTTCGAAATCGACATGCCTCTTCGTATTGCGGCCGCCCAGCTCAACCAGACGGTCGGCGACTTCGACGGCAATGCGCGCCAGATCATCGAGTCGGCGCGGGCCGCCGTCGCTGCCGGCGCGCGCGTGCTGCTGACGCCGGAACTGTCGCTGTGCGGCTATCCGCCCGAGGATCTGCTGCTTCGATCCGCATTCTATGACAGGTGTTCGCAGGCGCTCGCTGCGATCGCCGAGCAGACGAAGGAACTCGACCTGCATCTGCTGGTGGGCGTGCCGCTGATTCGCGACGGCCTGCGCTACAACGGCGCGGTGCTGATGCACCGTGGCAGCGTGGTCGCCGACTACGCCAAGCACGACCTGCCGAACTACGACGTGTTCGACGAGGAGCGCTACTTCGAGCCCGACAACCGGCCGCTGGTGTTCGAGGTGGACGGCGTGCGTTTCGGCGTCGTGATCTGCGAGGACTTCTGGTTCGGCTACGCGCCGGAGTGCGCGCGCGCCGCCGGCGCGCAGGTGCTGCTGGCGCTGAACGCTTCGCCGTTCCACATGAACAAGCAGCACGTGCGGCTCGACGTCGCGCGCCAGAACGTCTGTTCGCGCGGCATGCCGATGCTCGCCGCGAACCTCGTCGGCGGCCAGGACGAACTGGTCTTCGACGGCCTGTCGTTCGCGCTCGACAGCAGCGGGCGCCTGGTCGGACAGGGGCGCGGCTTCGAGCCCGACCTGCTGATCGCCGACGTGCATCCCGGTGCCGACGGATCGGTCGAACTCAGCGGCAGCCACATCGAGCCGGTCAGCACCGTCGAGCAGCAGGTGTACTCGGCGCTGGTGCTCGGCGTGCGCGACTACGTCCTCAAGAACGGTTTTCCGGGCGTGATCATCGGCCTGTCCGGAGGCATCGACTCGGCGCTGACGCTGGCGATCGCGGTCGACGCGTTGGGCGCCGAGCGGGTGCGCACGGTGATGATGCAGTCGCCGTACACGGCCGACATCTCCTGGATCGACGCGCGCGACATGGCCACGCGGGTCGGCGTGCGCTACGACGAGTTCCCGATCGGATCGGTGTTCGATGCGTTCCTGGACCGCCTGTCCGGAGAGTTCGCGGGCCTTGCTCAGGACACCACCGAAGAGAACATTCAGGCGCGCATCCGCGGCACGCTGCTGATGGCGCTGTCGAACAAGTACGGCTCGATCGTGCTGACCACCGGCAACAAGAGCGAGATGGCGGTCGGCTACTGCACGCTGTACGGCGACATGGCCGGCGGCTTCGCCGTCATCAAGGACATCGCCAAGACGATGGTGTACCGGCTCAGCCGCTATCGCAACAGCCTGTCCGAAGTGATCCCCGAGCGGATCATCACGCGCCCGCCCAGCGCCGAACTCAAGCCGGACCAGGTCGACCAGGACTCGCTGCCGCCCTACGACGTGCTGGATGGCATCATGCAGATGTACATGGAGGACAACTGCAGCGTCGCGCAGATCGAGGCAGCGGGCTATCCCGCCGACGCGATCGCGCGGGTCGTCCGGCTGATGCGCATCAGCGAGTACAAGCGCCGCCAGGCGCCGGTCGGCATCCGCGTGACGCACCGTGCGTTCGGCCGCGACTGGCGCTATCCGATCACGTCCCGCTTTCGCGACTGAGCCCTCGTTCGCGACCCAGCATCCACCCAGGAGCCACAATGAAGCGCATCACCGCCATCATCAAACCTTTCAAGCTCGACGAGGTTCGTGAGGGCCTCGCCGAGGTCGGCGTGACGGGGCTGACCGTGACCGAATGCAAGGGCTTCGGCCGGCAGAAGGGGCACACCGAGCTGTACCGGGGCGCCGAGTACGTGGTCGACTTCCTGCCCAAGGTCAAGATCGAGGTGATCGTTCCGGACAGCGTCGTCGAGCAGGGCATCGAGGCGATCTGCAAGGCCGCCCGGACCGGCCGCATCGGCGACGGCAAGATCTTCGTGTCGAACGTCGAGGAAGTGATCCGCATCCGCACCGGCGAGACCGGCGAGTCCGCGATCTGATCATGGGCGCAGCGGCCGCGGCCATGGTTGGCGGTGGGCCTGGCCCGGGGGCGGGGCGTCCGGCGTTCGTGCTGGTGCATGGTGCCTTCCACGGCGGCTGGTGCTGGGGGCCGGTCGCCGCGCGTCTGACTGCCGCAGGCCACCGCGTGTTCGCGCCTTCGCTCACCGGCCTGGGGGATCGTGCGCATCTGTTCGGCGCGCAGGTGGACCTGGCGACGCACGTCGAGGACATCGTCCGGCTGATCGACTGGGAGTCCCTCGACGGCTGCGTGCTCGTCGGCCACAGCTACGGTGGCAACGTGATCAGCGGCGTCGCCGACCGCCTGCGCGAGCGGGTCGGGCATTACGTGTTCCTGGACGCAGTGGTTCCGCCGGACGACGCGGACAGCTGGAGCTGGTCCGACTTCAACTCCGCCGCCGATCGCGCGGCGCGTCTCGAGCTGATCCGTACAGCGGGCGCCGGCGTCGCTCTGCCGCCGCCGGCACCAGAGGTGTTCGGTGTCGTCGATGCGGCGCAGAAGGACTGGGTGCGCGCGCGCATGACGCCGATGCCGGCAGGCACGTACACCGGACGCATCGGATTGCGCAACGGCGCCAGCCATGGACTGCGCCGCACCTACATCGCGGTTTCCGAGCCGCCCTACGCGCCGATGCTGGCCACTTACGAGCGGCTGCGCGATGCGCCCGGCTGGCAGTTCCGCACGATCGCCAGCGGCCACGACGCGATGGTCATCTCTCCGGCGCCGCTGGCCGATCTGCTGCTGGAGCTGTGCGCCTGAACATGCGGCGCACGCCGCGCATCAGCAGTCGCAGCAGCAGCAGCGCGATCACCACGAAGACGACGATCAGCGCGAGAAAGACCAGCGGGTATTGCGTGGCCAGCCATGCGCCGCCGACGACCAGCGCGTCTTCGGCCAGCGACACCGCCACGTTCGAGAACGGCTCGGGGGAGGTGTTCACGGCAGCGCGGGTGCCGGCCTTGGCGAAGTGCGTGGTGGCGGTGAGCGAACCGCCCAGCAGCGCGAAAGCGGTCGCCGTCGCGGCGCCCGAGTCGCCGAAGACGGCGGCGGCGAGCGCCGCGCCGGCGGGGATCCGGATCACCGTGTGCAGGGCATCCCAGGCGCTGTCGAGCCAGGGCAGCTTGTCGGCGAACAGCTCGACGAAGGCCATGAAGCCCGACGCTGCCAGCACCGCAGGGTGCGCCAGCACCTGCAGGTGCTCGGGCAGCGGCCACAGCCCGGCCATTCCTGCCATCCCGAACAGGAACACCACGAGGTACAGGCGGATTCCGGCGCCCCAGGCGAGCGCGGCAGCCAGCGCCAGGTCGGGCGCGTGGGTGATCAGGGCGTCCAGGTTCACGAGCGTGCTCGGGTCGGGTCGGGGCAGCGAGGCCGGGTCTGCAGGTGTGCCAAGTCGGTTCGGCGAGCTCGAGACTGCCACCTTGGGCGTGCCGTGTCGAGCCGGGTTGCCCGGCGCGCTGCGCTGATGCGCCGCTGCGACCTGCTGATCGTCGGCGCGGGTGCCGCGGGCATGTTCTGCGCCGGCATCGCCGCGCAGCGCGGCGCGCGTGTCGTGCTGCTCGACCACGCCGCACGGATCGGCGAAAAGATCCGGATCTCGGGCGGCGGTCGCTGCAATTTCACCAACCTGTCTGCCGACCGGCTCGACCGCTTCCTGTCGCGGATGCCGAACTTCCCGCGGCACGCGCTGCGCGCCTATCCCCCGGCGCGGTTCATCGAGCTGCTGCGCCGCCACCGCATCGCCTGGCACGAGAAGCACCGTGGACAGTTGTTCTGCGACGACTCCGCCGAACGGATCGTGTCGATGCTGCGCAGCGAGGCCGACGCGGGCGGGGTCGAATGGCTCACCCCCTGTGCATTGCGGTCCGCTGCGCGCACCGGGGCGGCAGCCGGCGGCGGGGAGGGTGCCGGCTTCGTCGTCGACACCGACGCGGGCCCGATCGCCGCGCGGCAGTTGGTGATCGCGACCGGCGGGCTGTCGATCCCGAAGATCGGCGCCACCGACCTGGGCTACCGGATCGCGCGCCAGTTCGGGCATTCGGTGGTCGAGCCGCGACCCGGTCTGGTGCCGTTGACGTTCGCGGCCGAGGTGTGGCGCCCCTTCGCCGAGCTGTCGGGGCTGTCGCTCGAGGTCGACATCGGCATGCCCGCGCGCCCCGAGGCGCCGGTGTTCCGCGAAGACCTGCTGTTCACGCACCGCGGCCTGTCCGGACCGGCGATGCTGCAGGCCTCGAGCTTCTGGCGTCCCGGCGAAGCGGTCGAGATCGATCTCGTGCCCGGCCGCAGCCTGGCGGCCGACTGGACGGCTTCGCGCAACGACGGACGCGGGTCGCTGTCGGGCCTGCTCGCCGCGCACCTGCCGAAGCGGCTTGCGCAGGCCTGGCTGGACCGCTTCGTCGCGGCGCATCCGAAACTGCGCGCCGACATGCGCCTGGCCGAAGTCGGCAACCGCGATCTGGCGGCGCTGGCGGATGCGCTTCAGAGCTGGCGTATCGAGCCTTCGGGCAGCGAAGGTTTTCGCAAGGCCGAAGTCACCGTCGGCGGCGTCGACGTGTCCGAACTCGATGCGCGCACGATGCAGTCGCTGCGCGTGCCGGGACTGTATTTCGTCGGCGAGGTGGTCGACGTCACCGGCTGGCTGGGCGGCTACAACTTCCAGTGGGCCTGGGCCTCGGCGCATGCCGCTGCGATGGCGGCGACGGCGTGAGCGGACGATGAATTCGCGCACGACCGAATCTTCGTCCGGGCCCGTGTCCGGCTCCGGCTCCGGCTCAGCGCCAGCGCCAGCGCCCCGGATCGCGGCCGTCCTGCTCGCCGCGGGCGAGGCGCGCCGCATGCAGGGCATCAACAAGCTGCTTCTGGAGATCGACGGCGTGCCGTTGGTCCGGCGTTCGGCGCTGCTGCTGATGCGCGCCGGGTGTGCGGACGTGGTGATCGTGCTGGGGCACCAGGCAGGACTCGTGCGGCGTGCGCTCGGGGATGTCGCCGATCTGACCGTGACCGCGCTCGTCGCCCGACCAGGTGCGGCGCCGGGATCGGCGGCCGGGGCGTTGCCCGATCCGGTCGCGCCGGTCGCGTCGATCGCGCTAGTCGCGCCGGTCGCGCCGGTCGCGCGCGTGCGGGTCATCGAACACGCCGGCTATCGCGAGGGTCAGCACGGCAGCGTGCTCGCCGGTCTGGCCGCGCTGCCGGAAGGCTTCGATGCGGCGATGGTCGTGCTGGGCGACATGCCGCTGGTCGACGAGGCCGACCTGAGGCTGCTGATCGATGCCTGGGCGAACCGTCGTGCCGGCTGCGAGGTGCTCGTCCCGGGGCACGGCGGACGGCGCGGCAATCCGGTGATGATCGGCGCCGACGCCGTTCGGACGATCCTGCGCGAGCGCCCGGACGGCGGAGCGCGCGGCTTCATCGACGCGCATCCGGAGCGGGTGTGCCGCATCGAGATGCCCGCCGACCACTGCGTGTTCGATCTCGATACGCCGGAGGACATCGTTCGGCTCGAGGCGCGGCTCGCCCCGACAGCCGTGCGGATCAGCGCGCCGATGCCTTGATCAGCACCAGCAGCGCGCCGGCGCCCCCGTCGTTGGGCGGGGCCTGGCAGAACGCGAGCACCTCGTCGCGCTGGACCAGCCACTTCAGCACCTTGTTCTTGAGCACCGGCTCTTTCATGACCGAGCCCAGCCCCTTGCCGTGGATCACGCGCAGGCAGCGCTGCTCGCGGCGCTGAGCGCGGCCGAGGAAGGACGCCAGCGCTTCGCGCGCCTCGTCGACGCGCAGGCCGTGCAGGTCGATCTGGTCCTGCACGACCCAGTTGCCCCGGCGCAGTCGCGTCACGCACATCCGGGCCCACCGTGCTGCGCCGGAAGGACAGCTTCTCGTCGGTGTCGAGCAGGCGCTCGATGTCGATCTCGTCGGAGATCGACGCCGCCAGCGCCGCCTGCTCGTCGAGCTCGCGCTGGCGGGGGTGCGGCGGGGCTGCCGGCAGCCGCGTGCTGGCACGGCCGGTGGGCTTCAGCGGCACGATGTTGCCCAGCGCCTCCTGGAACACGCGCGCCTCGCGCTCGAGGCGCTCACGCTCGCGCTGCCGGCGTTCGCGTTCGACGCGCTCCTCCTCGGCCCTGCGCCCGAGCTCGTCGCGCAATCGGGCGAGCCCCGCGAAGTCCTTGAGCGGCGCGCCCTTGGCCGCGCGTCCTTGGCCGCAGCACCTTTGGCCGGAAGCCCCCTTGGCCGACAGCCGCGCCCTGGCCGCAGCACCCTTGGCCGAAGCCCCTTTCATGGCAGCACGCTCAGCCCGCCTGGTCGCTGCGCGACTCGAGGTAGCGCTGCGCATCCAGTGCGGCCATGCAGCCGGTGGCCGCGCTGGTGATCGCCTGCCGGTAGACGTGGTCCTGCACGTCGCCGGCAGCGAACACGCCCGGCACGCTGGTCGCCGTCGCCTGCCCGGCCAGGCCGCTGCGCGTGACGATGTAGCCGTTGGCCATCTCGAGCTGGCCGGTGAACAGTTCGGTGTTCGGCGAATGACCGATCGCGACGAACGCGCCCTGCAGCGTTCAGCTCGCTGGTGCCGCCGTCGCGCACGTCGCGCAGCCGCACGCCGGTCACGCCGCTGTCGTCGCCCAGCACCTCGTCGAGTTGCTGGAACCAGCGGATCTCGACGTTGCCGGTGCGCGACTTCTCCATCAGCTTGTCGATCAGGATCGGCTCGGCGCGGAACCGGTCGCGGCGATGGATCACCGTCACCTTGCGCGCGATGTTCGACAGGTACAGCGCCTCCTCGACCGCGGTGTTGCCGCCGCCGATCACGCAGACGTCCTGGCCCCGATAGAAGAAGCCGTCGCAGGTCGCGCAGCCCGACACGCCCTTGCCCATGAAGGCCTGCTCGGACGGCAGCCCCAGGTACTTGGCCGACGCGCCGGTCGCGATGATCAGCGCATCCGCCGTATACTCGCCCGAATCGCCGATCAGCCGGACCGGGCTCTCGTTCAGCTTCGCGGTGTGGATATGATCGAAGACGATCTCGGTGCCGAACCGCTCGGCGTGCGCCTGGAAGCGCGTCATCAGATCCGGCCCCTGGACGCCCTCGGCGTCGGCCGGCCAGTTGTCGACGTCGGTGGTGGTCATCAACTGCCCGCCCTGGGCGAGGCCGGTGATCAGAACGGGCTTCAGGTTGGCCCGCGCGGCGTACACCGCGGCGGTGTATCCGGCCGGTCCGGAGCCGAGAATCAGCAACTGGCAATGTCTGGGAGAGGCCATCAGAGCTCCAATTCGTTGTAGAAGGCCCGAAAAATCATTAGCTTAGCAGGCGATCTTCACCTGATTTTTGATTTGTCCCGGGGTTTGTGCAAAATTATAGGCAATTCAGTCTGCAAGAGGTGGGTATGGCGCACGATGAAAACAAGGCGTTCCTGCGCAGGGTTCCGCTGTTCTCGGGCCTGACCGAGCAGCAGCTCGACGCGCTGGCCGCCGGGAGCGCGCGCCGCAGCTTCCCGAAGGGGCGCACCATCGTGTCCGAGGGCGAGCCCTCGCAGTCCATGTACATCCTGCTCGCCGGCCGTGCCAAGGTGCAGCGTTCCGACTCCGAAGGCAAGGAGGTCATCCTCGCGGTGCTGGGCTCCGGGCGAGTTCTTCGGCGAGATGAGCCTGATCGACGATGCGCCGCGATCGGCCAGCGTGATCACGCTCGAACCCTGCGAGTTCATGGCCGTCGGCAAGGATGCCTTCAAGACGATGCTGGTCGCAGAGCTCCGAGGTGTGCGATGGCCGTGATGCGCGGACTGGTCCGCAGGCTGCGCGAGGCCGACAAGAAGATCGAAACGCTCGCGCTGCTCGACGTCTACGGTCGCGTCGCGCGCGTGCTGCTCGATTTCTCCGAGAACGTCGGCGGCGAGCGCATCGTGAAGAACCAGCTGCCGCGCCAGGAGATCGCCAAGATGATCGGCGCCTCGCGCGAGATGGTGTCGCGCGTGATGAAGGGGCTCGAACTCGACGGGTACATCATGCCGCTGCCCGAGGGCAAGCTGGTGCTCCGCGAGAAGCTCGAGCTCCTACATCAGCTGAGTGCGCAGATCAACGGAAACGGCCAGGCGTGTCGATGATGCGATGCGCCGCATGAGCGAGTTCCCCAACGTGAGTCGAGCCGCCGCCGCGGCGCAGCCCGCCGGGCGCCGGTCCGCCGCCGGGTTCGGTCTGCCGCAACGCGCGATCCTGCTGCTGCGCGAGGCCGGCTGGATCGTCCAGGTCGCGCTGGGCCTGTTCCTGCTGCTGATCCTCGCGACCTACGACCGCGCCGACCCCGGCTGGTCGCACGCGGTGGCCGTGCGCGACCATCGACAACGCTGGCGGGCGCGTCGGCGCGTGGTTCGCCGACCTGCTGCTGTACCTGTTCGGCGTGTCCGCCTACCTGTGGGTCGTGTCTGTGCGCAGTCGAGCGTGATCCGCGGCTACCGGCGGCTGCGCCCGCACCTGGTCGAGGGTCGCGAGGTCGAACTGATCGAGCGCTTCGCATGGGAGCGCTGGATCGGCTTCGGGATCCTGCTGCTCGGCATGTTCCGCGCTCGAGTCCGCGCGCCTGCACAGCCTGCCGGCCGAACTGCCGCTGGCGCCGGGCGGCATCATCGGCGAGCTGATCAGCTCGCCGTTGTTCCTGGCGCTCGGCGCGGTCGGCGGCACGCTCGCGCTGTTCGTCATGATCGCGGCCGGGTTCAGCTTGTGGACCGGGCGTGTCGTGGCTCGGCGATCTTCGAAGCGGATCGGTCTCGGCGCGGAACTCGGCTTGGCGGCGCGCTGCGACGCTCGTCGCCGCGCGTCACGACCGGCGCATCGGCGAAGTCGCGGCCACCGAGCGCAAGGAGCAGGTCGAGGGCCTGCGCAAGATCCTCGGACGACGAACCGTCGCCGGTGCGCATCGAGCCGCAAATCGCTGCGCGTCGAGCGCTCGGAACGCGCCGAGTCGGAGCGTCAGGCGACGCTGTTCGTCGACCTGCCCGCCGACACGCAGCTGCCGCCGCTGTCGCTGCTCGATCCGCCGCTGGTGGCGCAGGAGTCGGTGTCGCAGGAGACGCTCGAGTACACGTCGCGGCTGATCGAGAAGAAGCTCGCCGATTTCAACGTCGCGGCCAACGTCGTCGCCGCCTACCCGGGACCGGTGATCACCCGCTACGAGATCGAGCCGGCCACCGGCGTCAAGGGCAGCCAGATCGTCAACCTGTCGAAGGACCTGGCGCGCGCGCTGTCGCTGGTGTCGATCCGCGTCGTCGAGACGATCCCGGGCAAGAACCTGATGGGGCTGGAGCTGCCCAATCCGCGGCGCCAGGCGGTGCGTCTGTCCGAGATCCTCGGTTCGCAGGTCTATGCGGACAGCGCGTCGGCGGTGACGCTCGCGCTGGGCAAGGACATCGCCGGCAACCCGATGGTCGCCGACCTCGCGAAGATGCCGCACCTGCTGGTCGCCGGCACCACCGGCTCGGGCAAGTCGGTCGGCATCAACGCGATGCTGCTGTCGCTGCTGTACAAGTCCGACCCGACCGACGTGCGGCTGATCCTGATCGACCCGAAGATGCTCGAGATGGCGATGTACGAGGGCATCCCGCACCTGCTGGCGCCGGTGGTCACCGACATGCGGCACGCGGGCAACGCGCTGAACTGGTGCGTGGCCGAGATGGAGCGCCGCTACCGGCTGATGAGCAAGCTGGGCGTGCGCAACCTGTCGGGCTACAACGCGAAGATCGCCGATGCGGACCGGCGCGAGCAGACGATCCCGAACCCGTTCTCGCTGACGCCCGACGCGCCCGAGCCGCTCGGCAAGCTGCCGCAGGTCGTGGTCGTGATCGACGAGCTCGCCGACCTGATGATGGTGGTCGGCAAGAAGATCGAGGAACTGATCGCGCGGCTGGCGCAGAAGGCGCGCGCCGCCGGCATCCATCTGATCCTCGCCACGCAGCGCCCGTCGGTCGACGTGATCACCGGCCTGATCAAGGCCAACATCCCGACCCGGATCGCGTTCCAGGTGTCGTCGAAGATCGACTCGCGCACGATCCTCGACCAGATGGGCGCCGAGTCGCTGCTCGGGCAGGGCGACATGCTGTACATGCCGCTCGGGCAGCGGGCTGCCGGTGCGCGTGCACGGCGCGTTCGTCGCCGACGACGAGGTGCAGCAGGTCGTCGCGCACTGGAAGTCGATCGGCGATCCGCAGTACGTCGAGGGCATCCTCGAAGGCGGGGTGCCGGACGAAGTCGATGCCGGCAGCGCCGTCGGCTTCGGCGGGCTGCAGCAGACGCTGGCCGAGGCAGGCGTCGACGGCGAGGCCGACCCGATGTACGACCAGGCCGTGGCCGTCGTGATGAAGCACCGCAAGGCGTCGATCTCGCTGGTGCAGCGCCACCTGCGCATCGGCTACAACCGCGCCGCGCGCCTGCTCGAGCAGATGGAGAAGTCCGGCGTCGTGTCCGCGATGGCCACCAACGGCAATCGCGACATCCTGGTGCCGCAGCAGCAGGACGATTAGGCGGGGTCTTCGGGCTTCTGGGGGTTCGCCGACCCGCTGCCGCTTCCGCAGCGGCCGTGGCTCGTGCGCCGTGGCCGTGGACCGTGGCCTGGCCGTCGCCGTGCCGTGCGCCGTGCGCCTTGGGCTTCTCGCCCCGCGGTCATCGCGCGTGGCAGCGGGTGCGTTCTGTGCGGGACCGCCCCGTTAGAATGCCCCGAATGAGCCTCCATCCCCTCGCGAATCCTCCGTTCGTCGCGCGTCCTCGTCTTCGCAGCCGACTGGCCTCGATGGCCCGCATCGCCGTAGTCGCGGCCGCCGGCCTCGTGGCAGCGCCGACCGTGTCGATGGCCCAGGCCGACAAGGCGCAGGCCGCAGGCTGGCAAGGCGCAGGGACAGGCCGACAAGGCGCAGGCCCAGCTGCGCGAGTTCGTGTCGGGCACGCAGTCGGCGCGCGGCGAGTTCACGCAGCGCACCGCACGCGCCGGCGGCGCGCGGGCCGAGTCCGGTTCCGGGGCGTTCTGGTTCGCGCGGCCCGGGCGCTTCCGCTGGGAGGTGCGCACGCCCTACGAGCAGCTGATGCTGGCCGATGCCCAGAAGCTGTACTTCTACGACAAGGACCTGAACCAGGTCACGGTGCGCAAGCTCGCCGATTCGCTGGGCGCAAGCCCGGCCGCGATCCTGTTCGGCAGCGATGCGCTCGAGCGCAACTTCACGCTCGAGGAGGCCGGCGAGCGCGACGGACTCGACTGGCTCGACGCCTTGCCCAAGTCGAAGGATGCCGGCTTCGACCGCATCCTGATCGGCTTTCGCGGCGGCCTGCCACAGGCGATGGAGGTGCTCGACGCCTTCGGTCGCGTCACGCAGTTCACGTTCCGCAACCTGGAGCGCAACCCGAAGCTCGATCCCGAACTGTTCCGCTTCGTCGCGCCGAAGGGCGCCGACGTGGTCCAGCAATAGAGCCGCCGGTTCGGCAGCGGACCGATACGACACCGACAGGGAAGACGATGGCCTCGATTCCGCCGCCCGCGCAGCCGGGCATTCCGCTCGCCGACGTCGACACCCCGGCGCTGCTGCTCGACCTCGACGCGTTCGAGTCGAACATCGCCGCGCTGCACGGCGAAGTCGCGCGCCACGGCGGCCGCCTGCGTTCGCACGGCAAGGCGCACAAGTGCTCGGAGATCGGGCGTCGTCAGGTGGCTGCCGGCGCGGTCGGGCTGTGCTGCCAGAAGGTGGGCGAAGCCGAGGTCTTCGTCGCCGGCGGCATCGGCGACGTGCTGGTGAGCAATGTGGTGGTGGGCGAGTCGAAGGCGCGGCGCCTGGCGGCGCTTGCCGGGCGTGCGCGCGTCGGCGTGTGCGTCGATTCGCCGCTGCAGGTCGAGCAGCTCGCGCGTGCGACGGCGGAGGCGGGGACGCGACTCGGCGTGCTGATCGAGATCGACGTCGGGCAGCGTCGCTGCGGTGTCGCCGAGCCGGCGGAGGCGGTGGCGCTGGCCGACGCGATCGCCGCGGCGCCGGGCCTGGAACTGCGCGGCCTGCAGGCCTATCACGGGCGCGCGCAGCACCTGCGCGATCCGGGAGAACGGGCGGCCGCGATCGCGGCGGCAACGGCTCGGGCGCGCGCCTTTCGCGACGCGCTCGTCGCTGCCGGACACCGCTGCGACGAGATCTGCGGCGCCGGCACCGGCAGCTACCGCAACGAGCTCACGTCCGGCCTGTACACCGAACTGCAGGCGGGCTCCTACGTGCTGATGGACGCCGACTACTTCGCGAACCAGCCCGATCCCGCCGCGCCTGCGCTCGGCCAGGCGCTGAACGTGCTGTGCACGGTGATCACGTCGTGCGTCCCGGCCATGCGGTGCTCGACGGCGGACTGAAGACGTTCGCCGTCGACAGCGGCAAGCCGCATGATGACGCTGCCCGGATGGCCGTGCTGGGCCTGTCCGACGAGCACACCGTGATCGCGCCCGGCGAGGGCGCGCCGCCGCTTGCGGTCGGCGACAAGGTGCGGCTCGTTCCGGGGCACTGCGACCCGACGGTCAACCTGCACGACTGGTTCGTTGCGCACCGTGCCGGCGTCGTCGAAGGGCTGTGGCCGATCGACGCGCGCGGCGCGCAGTTCTGATGCCGGGGCAACGGCCGATGAGCCCCGTCGTGCCGATGCCGCCGCTGGCCGAGCGCCTGCGCCCGCGCACGCTCGACGAGGTGGTCGGTCAGGAGCACCTGCTCGGTCCCGGCAAGCCTCTGCGCGTCGCGTTCGAGATGCGGCGGCCGCACTCGATGATCTTCTGGGGCCCGCCCGGCGTCGGCAAGACCACGCTGGCGCGGCTGATGGCCGACGCGTTCGACGCGCAGTTCCTCGTGATCTCGGCGGTGCTCGGCGGCGTCAAGGAGATCCGCGACGCGGTCGCGCTCGCGCAGCAGGAGCGCGCGCGCGGCCGCGCGACCATCCTGTTCGTCGACGAGGTTCATCGCTTCAACAAGGCGCAGCAGGACGCGTTCCTGCCGCACGTCGAGAGCGGTCTGTTCACCTTCATCGGCGCCACCACCGAGAACCCCTCGTTCGAGGTCAACGCCGCGCTGCTGTCGCGCGCGCGGGTCTACGTGCTGAAGCCGATACCGCCCGAGGGCATGCGGCTGCTGTTCGACCGGGCGCTGGAGGCGGCTCGGCATCCGCAGGTGCCGGTGGATGCCGCTGCGGGCGCCGGTGCGTACGGGGGCGCTATCGTCGATGACCTGTTCGCGGCGCCTGCGGGTGAGTCGAACGCGGGCGACGGCGCGCATGCCGTGCGTGCGGGCGAGGCCGGCCGGGCCGAGGCGGGTGGCGAGCGCGACCAGGCCGCTGCACCGCCGCCCGTAGCGATCCCCGTCCCCGAGTTCGACCCCGACGCCGTCGAGCGGCTGATCGGCTGGGCCGACGGCGACGGGCGGCGCCTGATCAACGCGATCGAGATCGTGCGTCGAAGCCGCCGCCGCGCAGCACTGCACGCGCGTCGACGGCGCCTGGCTGGAGCAGTCGCTGAGCCAGAACCTGCGCCGCTTCGACAAGGGCGGCGACGCGTTCTACGACCAGATCTCGGCGCTGCACAAGTCGGTGCGCGGCTCGCATCCCGACGCCGCGCTGTACTGGCTGTGCCGCATGCTCGACGGCGGCGCCGACCCGCGCTACCTCGGCCGGCGCATCATGCGCATGGCGAGCGAAGGACGTCGGCCTGGCGGACCCGCGCGCGCAGACGCTGGCGCTCGATGCCGTCGACATCTACGAACGGCTGGGCAGCGCCCGAAGGCGAACTCGCGCTGGCGCAGGCGGTGGTCTACATGGCCTGCGCAGCCAAGTCGAACGCGGTCTACAACGCGTACAACGCGGCGCGCGACTACGTGCGAGAGCAGGGCTCGCAGCCGGTGCCGGTGCACCTGCGCAACGCGCCGACGCGGCTGATGAAGGAGCTGGGCTACGGGCGCGCCTACCGCTACGCGCACGACGAGCCGCACGGCTACGCGGCCGGCGAGACCTACATGCCCGAGGGCGTCGACGAGCCAGCGTTCTACACGCCGACCGACCGCGGCCTCGAAGCGAAGATCCGCGACAAGCTGGGCTGGCTGCAGTCGCTCGACGACGAGGCGGGCTGAGCGAAGGACGCGCGCGGACGGCGAAGCGAGCGCGGCGGATGCGGCCGGGCGGCGGCCCGACGAACCGGTGCCTTCGGCACGCAAACACGAGGTCGCGGTACGAAGTCGCTGCCCTGTAAACTGGCGGATTCGTCCGAATCCTTCCCGCCTGTTCCCGCCATGCTCGACCTCCAGCTCCTTCGCAAAGACATCGACGCGGTCGCCGCCCGCCTGGCCGATCGCGGCTTCGAGCTCGACACCGACGCGTTTCGCGCCCTCGAGGCCGAGCGCAAGGCGGTCCAGACCCGCACCGAGGAGCTGCAGGCGAGGCGCAACGCGCTGTCGAAGCAGATCGGCGCATCAAGGGCAAGGGCGAGGACGCTCGGCGGTGATGGCCGAAGTGGCCGGGCTCGGCGATGAGCTCGAAGCGGGCCGGCCGAGCGCAACGAGGCGATCCAGGCGCAGGTCAACGACTGGCTGCTGACGCTGCCGAACCTTCCCGCACGCCAGCGTGCCGGAGGGCGTTCGGCCGACGACAACGTCGAGGTGCGGCGCTGGGGCGAGCCGCGGGTGTTCGACTTCGAGCCGCGCGATCACGTCGACGTCGGCGCCGCGCTGGGCCTGGACTTCGAGACCGCCGCCAAGCTCTCGGGTTCGCGCTTCGCGGTGATGAACGGTCCGATGGCCCGGCTGCACCGCGCGCTCGCCCAGCTGATGCTCGACGTGCAGACGACCGAGCACGGCTACACCGAGTGCTACACGCCGTACATCGTCAACGCCGAGACGCTGCGCGGCACCGGCCAGCTGCCCAAGTTCGAGCAGGACCTGTTCGCCGCGCGCAAGGGCGGCCAGGAAGGCGAGGGCGAGGACACTCTACCTGATCCCGACCTCGGAGGTGCCGCTGACCAACCTCGTGCGCGGCGAGATCCTCGCCGCCGACGCGCTGCCGATCCGGCTGACCGCGCACACGCCGTGCTTCCGTTCCGAGGCGGGCTCGTACGGCCGCGACACGCGCGGCATGATCCGCCAGCACCAGTTCGACAAGGTCGAGATGGTGCGCATCGAGCAGCCCGAGAACTTCGTACGAAGCGCTCGAGCAGATGGTCGGCCACGCCGAGAACATCCTGAAGAGGCTCGGGCTGCCGTACCGCGTGATGCTGCTGTGCACCGGCGACATGGGCTTCGGCGCTGCCAAGACCTACGACCTCGAGGTCTGGCTGCCGGCGCAGAACACCTACCGCGAGATCTCGTCGGTGTCGAACTGCGAGGCCTTCCAGGCGCGCCGCATGCAGGCCCGCTTCCGCAACGCGCAGGGCAAGACCGAACTGGTGCACACGCTCAACGGCTCCGGCCTGGCGGTCGGGCGCACGCTGGTCGCGGTGCTGGAGAACTACCAGCAGGCGGACGGCTCGGTGACGGTGCCCGAGGCGCTGCGGCCCTACATGGGCGGGGTGGAGTCGATCCGGCCGGAGCGCTGAGCAAGGGATCCACCTGCGCTGACGCGGCGGGCGGAGGCGCGTGTCTCGATCGCGTCTTCGGAACAGCGCTGCGACGGAGGTTTTGCTATACTGCAAGGCTTCGATCGCGGAGAGGTGGCAGAGTGGTCGAATGCGCCAGACTCGAAATCTGGTTTAGGGGCACCCTAACGTGGGTTCGAATCCCACCCTCTCCGCCAACGCTGATGCGCATCATCAGTCCAGAGCCGCGAGCGCAGCTTCCGTGTGAAGGTAGCACTCTACCGCTGAGTTAATCGCCCACGGCTCGTCATTTTATCGCATTCGAAGGGGAAGTCAATCTGTCCCGGCCTTCCTGCGGGCGGCCGCGCTCCGGCCGGCGGTGCGGACGACGGCCGCCGTGGCCGGGCAGCGCATCAGGAAGGCGATGACCTTGTTCTTCCAGCCCGGGACGCAGACGGCGCCGCGGCCGAGATTGCGGAGCGAGATGCGGACGACCTTCTCGGCCGTCATCCAGAAGGGCTTGGGGACGACCGCCTTGTCGATCGCCGCGACCTCGTGGAACTCCGTATGGGTCATGCCCGGGCAGAGGGCCTGGACCGAGATCCCCTTGGCCTTGACCTCGGCCTGGAGGTTCTCCGAGAACATCACCAGGAATGCCTTGGTACCGCTGTACATCGCCCCGGAGAAGGGCGAGAAGGCGGCGATCGAGGCCAGGTTGATGATGCCTCCCCGCCCTCGCGCGATCATGCCGGGCAGGGCCGCCCGCGTCAGCCGGACCGTCGCGCCGACGTGGACCTCGACCATCTTCATATGATCGGCGACGTCCGCCCCGGACGAAACCGCTCCGGCCGCCGAAGCCGGCGTTGTTGACGAGCAGGTCGAGGTCCGGGCTTTCCGCGACGAGGCGCTCCATCCGCCCGATCCCCGCGGCGTCGAGGAGGTCGGCCTGGACGACGTCGACCTCGATGCCGTGCTTCGCACGGAGCTCCCGGGCCAGCTCCTCCAGCCGGTCCAGGCGCCGGGCGGTCAGGACGAGGTTCGTCCCGGCGGCGGCCAGCTGCCGGGCGTATTCCGCCCCCATACCGGCCGATGCTCCGGTGATCAAAGCGTGCCTGTAAATCTTCAGGGCCATGGGTTTCCTCCGGCCGCTAGTCTACGGGAACGGGCCCCGCATTTCAATTGACACGGGCCGTTTTCCCTATGATAATAAAGCCAATGGCCATCATCCGCTGTCCCTACTGCCACGCCATCATCGACGAAAACGACAAGTACTGCAACAACTGCGGCACGCAACTCCTCTTCACCGAGGACGAAGCGGTCGAAGAGGAGATCCCGGGGCGAAAAGATCATCGACGCCGACGTCGAGGAGAAGGACTACACGGTCGACGAGCCCGGGGTCGAGAAGCGCCCGGCCGCCGCCAAGGACCTCGATACCGAGATCGACGAGGACCTCGAGCGGGAGCTCCGCGAGGAGACCGAAGAGATGGCCCTCGACGAGCTCGTCGTCGAAGATGCCGGCGGGGAGGCCGGCGACGAGGTCACCGAGGAGGTCATCCTGGTCGACGAGATCGCGGCCTCCGAGGCGAAAGCCAAGGACGGGTCCCGCGAGCTCGCAAAAGAGGATACGGCGGAACTGAAAAAACCTAGCGAGGAAACCGAAGAAGAAGACGACGAAGAAGAGGAAGAAGAGAAGGAAGAGGAAAAGGACAAGGACGAGGAAGACGAGGAAGAGGACGACACGACGACCGAGATCCCCGAGCCGCTGGGAGCTTCCGGGGGAGTCGCCGAAGTCGAGTACATCGTCGAAACCCCGGAGACGGACATCGCCTCGACCGCGGGCGAATCCGCCCTGCGGCCGCTCACCTTCGATACTCGAGAGCTCGAGAGCATCGGCGAGACCGTCGAGCTGGCCAAAGAAAAGGTCGACAGCTTCGTGGCGGCCGAGGCCGGGGCCGAGCCGAAGCCCGAACCGCCGGCCCCCCCGCAGGCGCCGGAAAAGGCGCCGACAGGGGAGCCCCGACTCGGGACCCTGCCCCCCTGGGCCAGCACCATGAAAGGCGCGCCTGTCTTTCCGGAGGACACCGGGCCC
>CAWKFK010000008.1:0-105236 GCA_963849015.1 uncultured beta proteobacterium | reverse complement strand
CTGAGCTATGCTGTCGCGTCGAAGGAACCAAGCCATGCGTGTCGTGAAACAGCTCCGAATGCTCGCGGTCTCGTGCGTCGTGCTTCTCGCATCTGCCGGCGGCGGCGCTCTTGCGCAGGCCGAGGCCGCATTGGCCGGCGGCGCAGGCTGGTCCCGGCCCGTCTACGGCCCGTTCCCGCCTTATCCGTACCTGCCTTACGCATACCCGCCCTACGTCTATGGGCCCTACCCCTATGGCGGCTACTCGCCGTGGGGGCCGTGCGTGGCCGGCGCCTGTTTCGGAGACGTGGAACTGCGCCGCGCCGTCAGGCGCGAGATGCAGGTGCAGGAGCTGCGCCGGGAACTCGACGCGCAAGCGTCCGGCGCGGCGGCCGCCAGCGCCGGGAGCATCCATCGCGAGCCTCGCTACCTGCCGCCGCCGACACCCGAGTCGCACGTGCAGCCCGCCTATCGGGGAACCGGCGACGTGCGCCCGGAGTATCGCGGCTCGGGGCAGGCGCGCTAGCCGCAGGCCGGCGGTTCCGGCCCGCCGGTATCGCGGTGTTGCGGTGTTGCGGTCGCAGCCCCGCCTACAGGTGGCCGACCAGCGACGCCCGCTGCGACAGTTCGATGAAGTTGCCGTCCGGATCGCGCACGAACGAGTAACGGACCGTGTCGCCGAGCACCGTCGGCGGCCGCCCCTCGTCGCCGCCGCGCGCCAGCACGCCTGCGTGCTCGGCGAGGCAGTCGCGGATCTGCACCGTGGTGTAGCGCCAGCCCGGCGCGCGCCAATCGTCGCAGCGCTCGACGGCCCTCGTCTCGACGACCAGCACGCGCGTATCGCCGCACAGGTAGACGCCGGGCGCGGGCGAATCGAACTGCATCACGTGCCGCCAGAAGTGGTCGTGCGCATCGCGGTTGTTCACCGCGAGCTCGATCGCGATGCCGACCACCCCTTCGTCGCCGGGCGGCACCAGCAGCACCGCATTGCCGTCGGGATCGGCGAGCGCCTTGCGCTGCGCCAGCGCGGGCCGCGCGATGCGGACCCGCACGATGCCGCTGGGCGGCGCCGGTGCGAGCGGATCGCGCGCGTGATTGACCTTCAGGATCGAGCCGTTCACGTGGTGGCGCAGCTGCTGCATGCCTCCGCCGAGCTTGCCGATGTGATCGAACTCGAGGCCGACCGTCTGCTGCCAGAACTGCAGCTGCTCGTCGCGCCGATTGGTGAACAGGCCGACGTCCATGTGGGGTTTTGCGAGGTCCATGGATCGCAAGGGTGACATCGTCCGGCCGAAAGTCCAAGCCGGGCACGGGTCGAAGGGCGGACGACTTCGGGGCGCGGGGGTACAGTACGCAGCAACGCGGGACTTCGTGCTCGCACGTCCTGGAGAGTTGCAGAGGCCAAACAGATGACCGTACCAAAACTGGAGTTTCCGCCGTTCCGCCTTCCGGCGCAGTCCGAGGCGCTGCGCCTCGAAGTCCGCGAGTTCCTCGCGCAGACGCTTCCGAACATCAAGAGCGAGGACCGCTTCGCAACCTGGACCACTCGTTCGCCGGAGTTCAGCCGCGCACTGGGCGCGCGCGGCTGGATCGGGATCACGTGGCCGAAGAAGTACGGTGGCAGCGAACGCAGCTTCCTCGACCGCTTCGTCGTGACCGAGGAGCTGCTGGGCAACGGCGCGCCTGCCGGGGCGCACTGGGTGGCCGACCGTCAATCGGGGCAGCTGCTGCTCAAGTTCGGCAGCGAGGCCCAGCGCGAGCAGATCCTGCCGCGCATCACCAGTGGCGAGTGCTACTTCAGCATCGGCATGAGCGAGCCCGATTCGGGATCCGACCTCGCCTCCGTGCGCACGCGCGCCGAGCCCGTCGGCGACGGGTTCCGGGTCAACGGCACGAAGATCTGGACGTCGGGCGCACATCGCAACCACTACTGCATCGCCCTGGTGCGCACGTCGGGTCAGCACGGTGACCGCCACAAGGGACTTAGCCAGATCCTCGTCGATCTGAAGACGCCCGGCGTGACGATCCGTCCGGTGATCAACCTCGCCGGCCGCCACGAATGGAACGAGGTGACGTTCACCGATGCGTTCATCCCCCGGGACTGCCTGATCGGCAACGAGGGCGACGGCTGGAAGCAGGTCACCAGCGAGCTCGCGTTCGAGCGCGCCGGCCCCGAGCGCTTCCTGCAGAACTTCCACGTGCTGGGCGAACTCGTTCGCGTGCTGGGGCGCCACCCGTCCAAGCGCGTCGCTGCGATCCTCGGCAGGCTCGTCGCCCGGCTGTGGACGCTGCGGCAGATGGCCGTCGCGCTCGCGGGCATGCTGCAGGACGGCAAGTCGCCGGTGATCGAGGCGGCGCTGGTCAAGGACCTCGGCACGATCTACCAGCAGGACCTGCCGGAGATCGCACGTGTGCTCGCCGAGTCGGACGCGACCGACGAGGATCTCCTCGCCGACTTCCTCGACATCGCCCAGTACTCCACGATGATCGCCCCGAGCTTCACCATTCAGGGCGGCACCACCCAGGTCCTGCGCGGCATGGTCGCCCGCGGCCTCGGCCTGCGTTGAAAGGACACGCAACATGGATCGCGAATCGAGAGAGATGCTGCTGGAGACGGCCAACCGCTTCTTCGGCGACAAGTGCGGCAAGGAAGTCGTCAACGGCGTCGAGAAGGGCTTGTGGCCGGCGGAACTCTGGGCGGGGATCGAGGAACTGGGGCTGACCCTGGTGGCCGTGCCCGAGGAGCAGGGCGGTGTCGGCGGCACGCTGGAGGACATGCTCGCGCTGGTGCGCGTGGCCGGTGCGCATGCGGTGCCGGTGCCGATCGCTGAAACCGCGCTCGCAGGCATGCTGGTCGCGCACGCGGGCGGCACACCCGCCGACGGGCCGAGCACGCTGGCGCTGGGCGCGCTGACGCTGAAGGACGGCCGCCTGAGCGGCAAGGTCGATCGCGTGCCCTTCGCCTCGTCGGCGCAGCGCTTCGTGGCGGTGGTCGACGACGGGACCGTGTCGAAGGTCGCCGTGGTCGACGCCGCCCGGGCCACGGTCGTCGCGGCGCAGAGCCATGCCGGCGAGCCCTATGGTTCGGTGCGCTTCGACGGTGCCGAATGCGGGTTCGTCGGCGCTTCGCCGGTGACTGCGGCGCGGGCGCTCGAGCTGGCTGCGCTCACCCGCGCGATGCAGATGGCCGGCGCCGCCGAGACCGTGCTGAGCACCGCGGTCACCTATTGCCAGGAGCGGGTGCAGTTCGGGCGCGCGATCTCCACGTTCCAGGCGATCCAGCACCTGCTGGCAGAGCTCGCCAGCTACGTGGCCGCCACCATCGCCTCGGCCGAGGCGGCCGCGCGCGACGCACAGGAAGGCGGGCTGGCGGACGGCGGCAGTTTCTCGATCGCCGCGGCGAAGTCGCAAGCGTCCGAGTTCGCGCATCGCATCGCCGCGATCTCGCATCAGTGCATGGGCGCGATGGGGTTCACGCACGAGCACACGCTGCACCATTACACCCGGCGGCTGTGGGTGTGGCGGCGCGACTTCGGCAGCGAAACTTTCTGGGGCGAGAAGATCGGCACCGCGTATGCGGCCGCGGGGCCTGGCGCGCTGTGGACGTCGCTGACGGCGAGCCGGTACGCGGCATAGGACGGGGCGCACCCGGCGCGTGTCGCCGGTCCACCGCCAGGAGGTGCCTCGCCGGGCCAGCGCCAGGAGGTGCCTCGCCGGGGGCGGATCGCGCCGCCCTGGGCCCCGGCGCGCCGCGCCGCGTGATCGGTGCGCCGACAATCCCGGCCCGCGGGACGGGCTGCGTCAGGAGGGCCTGCGCGATCGCGCCGGGGCGCGCGGCGGCGCACGCCTCGGCGCGCGCCGGTCCGCCGCAGCCGTGGGTTGCGACGGGTCGGCAAGGCTGCGCACCAGCAGGTCGATCATCTGGCGGCTGACCTTCTTCAGGTCGAGCGTGGAATCGCGGTTGAGCTTCTGCAGCATCACACCGCGCAGGGCGCCCATGATCAGAGCAGCCACCACCTTGGGCTGGACGTCGCGCCGGATCTCGCCGGTGGCGATCCCGGCGCGGATGTGGTCCTCCACGTGCTGCACGACGCGGGCGTTGTACTCGGCGATCTGGTCGCCCATGCCGCTGTCGTCGATCAGCGACTCGGCCATCAGCAGCAGCAGCGCGCGCGTGTTGGTCCACTGGCCGTCGTCACGTCCCAGGTAGGTCTGCACGAACCCCTCGAGCGCGTCGAGCCCGTCGCGCCGCGGCGGCGCGCTGCGGATCAGCGCCTTGAACGAATCGTCGAGGTGATGCGCGAGCGCGATCAGCAGGCCGCCCTTGCTGCCGAAGTGGTGCGCGGCGAGACCCCGGCTGTAGCCGGCGGCCTCGCCGACCTTTTCGAGCGTCATCCCCACGCAGCCCTTCGCCGCGACGATCTCACGCGCGGCCTCCAGCAGCTTGCGCTCGGCGATTGCGCGACGCTCGGCGCGGATCTGCGGTCTGGCGGCTGCGGCAGACGCCGTTCGCGGAACGGATCCGTCAGGGCGCCGACATCATGACGATGGCGGTCGGCCTCGTCATCCACGGCGACCAAGCCGAGCAGATCCTGCAGCGGGGCTGCCCCGATCTCGTCGGCGTCGGACGCGAGATCCTGCACAACCCCAACTGGCCGATGGACGCCGCGCAGAAGATGGGCCTGGACCTGGCCTTCGACACGGTGCCGAGGCAGTGCGGGTTCCGGCTCGGCAAGCGCGCGCAGCGCGGCTTCGGCTGTCCGCCGTCGACCTGGCGGACCGGGCTCGGGTCAGACGCCTAGCGCGACCGTGTAGTCCAGGTCGATCCGCCCGCCTGCAAGGTCGTACGCCAGCCGTCCCTCGTGCTGCCCGTAGATCACGTAGTGGGCGATCGCCCCGTTCGTGCGGCTGCCGAGAAAGTCCGCCACGTAGGCGTCCACGTAGGCCGCGACATCGGGGTTGTCGGCAAGGTACCGCTGGCCGTCGAACCGGTCGAACTTCGGTCCTGCCGACCGTCCTTCCCACACGCCGTACAGGTTGTAGTGCTTGAACAGGGCGGTGTCGCTGAAGTCGCCCGCCTTCAGGTCCGGCCAGCGGTTCTCGTAGTACGCCGCGTCGAACCAGGCGTTCGGCGCCTTGCCTTGGGCGGCGCCGGTCTCGAAATAGTGCGCCGGTGCGGTCGCCACGCTCTGCGTCGGAACAAGCTCCGAGTTGTCGAGCAGGTAGTACACCGCATCGAACAGGAAGCCGGACTGCTGGCCGAAGGCCGGCACGCTCGGGCGGGGCAGGTCGACGAGGTCGAACGTCTTGTCGGCGAACTGCACACGTTCGACGTTCTGGAGCACGGCGTTTCCGTCGCTGTCCTGCAGTCCGGTGACGACCCAGGCGCCGGTCTGCCGGGACAGGGCGAACGCTTCGCTCCGACCGGCAAAGACGACGGTGTCGATACCGGCCGCGCCGTCGATCCGGTCTTCGTTGGTCGGCGAGCCGTAGAAGACGTCCTGGTGCATGGACACGTCCTGCGTCAGCTCGGTGCCTGACCATAGCCGCGACCAACTGCCGGGGCCGGTCGTGCGCGTGGACTGCACCACGTACGTGCCGTCTTCCTCGCTCAGCGCATATCCGTTGACCTCGATCGCATGGACGACGAGGGCCCGGTTCACGCCCTGCGCGAACTTCGGATCGGGCAGGGTGCGAATCGAGAACTGCTCGATCGCGTCGATCGTCTCGAGCGGCAGCGCGAAGACGAAGTCCCCGGGCTGCCGTGCCTCGGTCGTCCGGCCGACCTGCTGTCCGTTGATCCACAACTGGAACAAGGGCCCCTCGCCCTCGAACACGTCGCCCGTTGCGGAGATCACGATCGATGCGGTCGTCGGGCGGCCTTGACCTTCCGCGCTGAACACGATCGTGTCGTCGCCCGCGCCAGCCCAGATCGTCTCGCGCCCGATGCCGCCGAGGATCAGGTCGTCCGCGTAGCTGCCGGTCAGGATCCCGTCTGCGATGTCGCCGCGAAAGACCGGATCGGAGTACGTCCGTACGCCGGTGAAGTAGTCGCGGATGACCTCGCTCGCAGGCTTGCCGTTGGTCATGTACCCCTGCCGGTAGCCCCAGCCGTCCTGGTTCGTCTCGTCCAGGAACGGCGGAAAGACCGACCAGAGGGTGATGCCGTCGAACCACTGCCCCTGGTGCTTGCCGAGCACGTCCAGCAACGACGCGATGCCGGCCGCCTGAACGCCGTTGTCCACGTCCCGTAATGTGGCGACCGGGCCGACGTCACGGAGCCCGCCGACGATGCTCTGGAAGCCGCTCTCCATGGCCATGACCGGTTTGCCGTAGGTGTCGGACAGGTTCTTTAGGTAGGCGACGACGTTGCCGATGCTGCCGAAGGGGTTGTCGAGCCAGGCGGCGTTGAGCTCCGCCGGGCTGGCGTCGTCGTTCAGGCTCAAGGGCACGTACAGGGACAGGCCGATGACGTCGACGCGGTCCCAGAACACGACGTCGTCGACCAGGAAGTGATAGTCGTCGACGTTGAACAGTGCGCAGTAACCGAGGGCGCCGTCGTAGACGACCCTGACCCGATCGATCAATTCGACCCATTCGTCGCGATGGGCGCGGTCGAACCCCGCGAGCTCGGTGCCGATCACCAGCATCTCGACGCCGGTTCTGCGCGCGAGCTGGCCGACCGACTCGAGATATCGGGCCCAGTCCGTGAAGAACCTAGGCATCGAGAACTCGGCCATGTCGGTGTTCCACTCCATTCGGTTGTCGAAGGAGTCGGGAAAGCTCACGTGCGGCTTCAGCGACACGGCAAGGCCACGCGCCTGCGCCATCGCGATCACCTGTTCGAGGTCCTCGATCGCCGGCTCGCGACTGCGGTCGGACGACGCGGGCACGATGCTCCCGTCGTCTTCGAAAGCGACCATCCAGTCGACGTTGACGAAGTTCGCGTCCGCGTCGCGGATGTAGTCGAGCGAACGCGCGAGCAGTTCCCGATCGGCAAAATCCCCCTTGTTGAAGGCGAGCAGGTTAAAGCCCTGCCGCTCGAACGCCTGTGTCATCGCTGCAACCTCCTGATTTCGTATCGATCCGCCCGGCGGCAGAGCGGATCTCGCCGGATTCTCGAACACTTCGCCGCCGCGTGTGCGGGCGGCGGTCGCGCCGCGACGGCCCCGAGCCGTCGGATCCGCCGGTCGCGCCCGATCCGCGTTTACAGTCGAGTCTGAACTCCACGAACGCTTCAGGATCCGCCGATGGCCTACATGACCGCCCCCGTCGCACAGCGCCGCGGCGACGCCCCCGCGCTGATCGACGAATACGGCCGTTGCAGCTGGCTCGAGCTCGACCGCCGCGTGAACCGGCTGATCCGCGCGCTGCGTGCCGTCGGGACTGCGGCCGCGGCGACCGCATCGCGCTGTTCGCCGGCAACAGCCGGGCGGTGTTCGAACTGATGGCCGCGGCCAGTCACGCCGGCATCGTCTTCGTGCCGGTGAACTGGCACTTCACCGTCGACGAACTCGCGCACGTGCTGACCGACTCCGGTGCCGTGGGGCTGTTCACCGACAGCCGTTTCGCCGACGTCGCGGCGCAGGCGCTCGCGCGTGTGCCGGCGGCCGGTGCGCGCCTGAAGGCCTGCGCGGTGCTGCCGCCCGGGCAGGCGAGCCCGCAGGGATTCCAGGCCTTCGAGGCGCTGATCGCATCGCAGCCCGACGACAGCGAGCCTGCCGATCAGGCGGCCGGGCGGTCCGATGTTCTACACCTCGGGCACCACGGGCCGCCCGAAGGGTGTGGTGCGCAACGCGGCGTGGGCCGCCGCCGATCGAATCCCTGCGCACGATGGCCGACGGCCTGACGACGATGCTGCAGCTGCCGCCCGACGGCACGACCCTGCTGGCCGGCCCGTACTACCACTCGGCGCAGTGGGCGTGGTCGTTCCAGCCGATGCTGGCCGGCTGCTGCGTGGTGATGACGCAGCGCTTCGACGCCGAACGGACGCTGCGGCTGATCGACGAGCACCGCGTCACCAACGTTCACCTGGTGCCGACCCAGTTCATCCGCCTTCTGCGCCTGGACGCGGACGTGAAGCGCGCGATTCGACGGCACATCGCTCGTGCGCGTCTGGCACGGCGCCGCACCCTGTCCGCCGCAGGTCAAGCGCGAGATGATCGATTGGTGGGGGCCGTGCATCCACGAGTACTACGGCTCCACCGAAGGGTCGGTGGTCACCGGCATCTCGGCGCAGGAATGGCTGCAGCGCCCGGCCTCGGTCGGGCGCGCCACCTTCCAGACCGACGTGCTGCATCCTGCGCGACGACGGCAGCGAGGCGCCGCCCGGCGAGCAGGGCACGATCTACATGCGCAGCCGCCGCGGCATCGGCGTGCGCGTACCACAACGACCCGGCCAAGACCGAGGCCGCGCACCGCGGAGCAAGGTCTCTTCACCACCGGCGACGTCGGCTGGATCGACGCGGAGGGCTACCTGTATCTGACCGACCGCAAGATCGACATGATCATCTCCGGCGGCGTGAACATCTACCCGGCCGAGATCGAGGCCGTGCTCGCCGAGCATCCCGCGGTGCAGGACGTGGCCGTGATCGGCGTGCCGAACGCCGAGTTCGGCGAGGAAGTGAAGGCGATCGTGCAGGCCACTGCGGACCGGCGGGCTGGAACGAGACCTCGCGGACACGCTGATGCGCCACTGCCGCGAGAAGCTCGCCGCCTACAAGGTGCCGCGTTCGATCGAGTTCCGCGACGACGCTGCCGCGCACCGAGACGGGCAAGCTTCAGAAGCGGCTGCTGCGCGACGCGTACTGGGCGGGAGTCGAACGGCGGATCTGAGATGAAGCCCCGGCGGCGCCTGACGGCGAGGCCGCGCGGGGCACGTCGACCCGCGTCGTTCCGGCGCGTCGCAGCGACACCGACGCGCCGGGGCGATCGCTATGCGGCCGTCTCGCCCAGTCGCCCGTCGCGGAAGTCGTTCAGCGCCCGGTAGATCTCGTCCTTCGTGTTCATCACGAACGGGCCGTACTGCACGATGGGCTCGTTCAGCGGGCGGCCGGCGATCAGCAGCACGCGCGCGTCTTCGCCGGCCTCGATCACCACACCGTCGGCCTGTGCGTCGTTGGCCAGGATCGCCATGCGCCGCGACGCCACGGGCTTGCCGCCCACCGCGACTTCGCCGCGGTACACGTAGACGAACGCGTTGTGCCCGGCCGGCAGCGGATGCTCGAAGCGCGCGCCGCGCGGCAGGTGCAGGTCGAGGTACAGCGGCTGCGTGCGCTCGCGCGTCACGGCGCCGCGCACGCCGTGGCTCTCGCCGGCGATCACCGTCACCGACACGCCGTCCGCCGTCGTCGCCTTCGGCAGCTGCTCGTTCTGGAAGTCGCGGTACCACGGCGCGTTCATCTTCTCGCTGCTGTGCAGGTTGAGCCACAGCTGGAAGCCTTCCATCACGCCTTCCTCCTGCTGCGGAATCTCCGAATGGATGACGCCGCGCCCGGCCGTCATCCACTGCACGCCGCCGTTCTGCAGCAGGCCTTCGTTGCCGGCGCTGTCCCGGTGCAGCATGCGACCGGCGATCATGTAGGTCACCGTTTCGAAGCCGCGGTGCGGGTGGTCCGGGAAGCCCGCGATGTAGTCGTCCGGGTCGTCGCTGCCGAACGCGTCCAGCATCAGGAAGGGGTCGAGCCGCCGCTGCAGGTCCTGCGTCAGCACGCGCGTCAGCTTCACGCCCGCGCCGTCGGAGGTCGCCTGGCCGGCGACCAGGCGCTCGACGGTGCGGGGACGTGTGACGGCGGTGACGGTGGTGACGGTGGTGGTCGGTGTGATGGTGGTCGGCGGGTTCATCTGCAGATCCTCCTCGAGGGTTCGGTCCGGGCCCGCGCAGCGCATGGGGAGCGTGTCGCGGGCCGTTCGCTGCGCCGTGCGGCGCGCGGGGGTCAGGCCAGGGCGGCGTCGAGGTCGGCGTGCGCCTGCGCGAAGCCTTTCTCGACGTTCTCGGCGCCCATCGCCAGGCCCTCGGCGTACAGGAAGCGCACGTCGGTCATGCCCAGGAAGCCCAGCACGTGGCGCAGGTACGGCACCTGCGCGTCGTTGGGCGTGTCGCGGTAGATGCCGCCGCGGGCCAGGGCGACGTAGACCGTCTTGCCCTTCAGCAGACCTTCCGGACCGTTCTCGGTATAGCGGAAGGTGACGCCGGCGCGGGCGATCGCGTCGATCCAGCTCTTGAGCTGCACCGGTGTGCCGAAGTTGTACATCGGAACGCCGAGCACGATCGTGTCGTGGGACTGCACCTCGGCGATCAGCGCGTCGTCGAGCGCCACCCGCGCCGCCTGCTCCGGCGTGCGCTGCGTCGGGCGCCGTGAACAGCGCGCCCAGCGCGGCCTCGTCGAGCATCGGATGCGGCGTGACGGCCAGGTCGCGCAGCGTGACTTCTGCGCCGGGGTGGTCGGCCGTCAGGCGGGCGACGACGGCATTGGCCAGGCGGGTGGAGTTGGAGCCTTCGCGGCGGGCGCTGGCGTTGATCTGCAGGATTCTCATGGTGTTCGTTCCAGGGCGTTGGTTGCGATGGGTGAACTGTAATTCTCGTCAATCGCACTGAGAATCCGCAGAAATGGATATGATTGTCCCTGCAATGGAACAATCGACCGGCCCGATCGACCCGAACGATCTGCTGATCTTCGCCCACGTGGCCGAGATCGGCAGCTTCAGCCGCGCGGCCGACCGGCTGCGCCTGCCAAAGTCGACCGTCTCGCGGCGGCTGTCCGCGCTCGAACAGCGGCTGGGCGAGCGCCTGCTGCTGCGCACGACACGACGCCAGACACTGACCGAGTTCGGCTCGCAGCTGCTGGAGCACGCCCGCCAGGTCGCCGCCGAGGTCGAGGCCGTGGCCGAGCTCAGCGAGCGGCGCCAGGCCGCGCCCAGCGGCCGGCTGCGGGTGTCCATGCCGAGCGATCTCGCCAACCTGCTGCTCACCGACGCGATCGCGGCATTCGTGGCCCTGCATCCGGGCATCGCACTGGAGCTCGACCTGTCGCCTCGTCGGGTCGACCTGCTCGGCGAAGGCTACGATCTGGCGGTGCGCATGGGCCCGCTGAGCGACGACGGCCTGCTCGCCGCGCGGCGGTTGAGCGAGTTCTCCAGCGGGCTGTACGCGTCGCCCGGCTACCTGGCGCAGTTCGGCCAGCCCGAGACGCCGCAGGACCTGACGCGGCATCGCGCCATCCGGCTGCTCGGCGGCAACGGCGATCCCGTGGCGTGGCGGCTGCGCAATGGCGAAGCGTTCTGGGAGGGCGTGCCACCGGGCCAGGTCACGGCCAATTCGCCGGAGTTTCTGATCCGCCTGGCGCGGGCCGGCGCGGGCATCGCAGCCGTGCCCGACTACTTCACGCAGCCCGACGTGCGCCACGGAACGCTGCGGCGCGTGCTGCCCGACTGGTGCCTGCCGACCCAGACCGCTTCGGCCGTGTTCCCGGGCCGCAAGCTGATGCCGGCCAAGACCCGTGTCTTCATCGACATGCTGCAGGCGGCACTGGGCGGTGTGCCCACGGTCTCGGCGGCGCAGTCGGCGGTGTGATCCGGCCCGGGCGAAGCCGTCGTTCGACCTACACGACCTGGCGCTCGCGTCCCTCCCAGAAGGGCTTGCGCAGGTCCTTCTTCAGGATCTTGCCGGTGGGGTTGCGCGGCAGTTCGGCGACGACGTCGATGGTCTTGGGGCACTTGAACGACGCCAGGCGTTCGCGGCAGTACGCCAGCACCTGCTCGGTGTCGACGGTGGCGCCCGGCACCGCGACGACCACCGCCTTGGGCACCTCGCCCCAGCGCTCGTCCGGCACGCCGATCACGGCGACGTCCTGCAGGGCAGGGTGCTCGGCCAGCACCCGTTCGATCTCGGCCGGGTAGATGTTCTCGCCGCCGCTGATGATCATGTCCTTGATGCGGTCGGTGACGTAGATGTAGCCGTCGGCGTCCATGTGCCCGCCGTCACCGGTGCGCAGCCAGCCGTCCGGCGTGATGGCTGCGGCGGTGGCCTCCGGCTTGCCCCAGTAGCCGCCCATGACCTGCTCGCTGCGCACCCAGATCTCGCCGGGCTCGCCGGTGGGGACGGGCTTGCCGGTGGCGGGGTCGCGGATCTCGATCTCGACGCCGGGGATCGCCTTGCCCGCCGACACCAGCCGGTGCGCCGCGGCCGGATCGACATGGTCCGCCGGGCCGAGCAGGCTCACCACGCCGCACTGCTCGGTCATGCCGTAGACCTGCTGCATCACGCCGGGAAAGAGCTGGAGCGACGCGCGCATCACCGGCAGCGGCATCGGCGAGGCGCCGTAGGACAGCGCCTTCAAGGCCGAATAGTCCCGGTCGGCGGCGCCGGGCACCTGGTTCATCACGGCCATCAGCGCAGGCACGTAGAACGTGTGCGTGATCTTCTCGGCCTCGAGCATGGCCAGCGCGGCCGCCGGGTCCGGCATGCGCATCATGTAGATCCGCGCGCCCGAGTAGACCGCGATCAGCGCGTAGCTGGTGCCGCCGACGTGGAACAGCGGCATCGCGACCTGTACGCGCGAGTGCGGGCCGATGTCCTGGCTGGCCGCCACGTTGCGTGAGTGCGCGAGCATGCCGCGGTGCGTGAGCATCGCGCCCTTCGGAAAGCCGGTGGTGCCGGATGTGTACAGCTGCACGAAACAGTCGTCGGGTGCGGCGCGGTGGGCGCTGACATCGGGCTCGTGCGCGGCCAGCCAGGCTTCGTACTCGTCGTCGGCGCCGCCGATGCGGATCACCCGCTCGACGCTCGGCAGCTGATCGCGAAGCTTGTCGACGGCGCCGGCGAACTCCGGCCCGACGAACAGCAGCCGCGCCTTCGCGTCGTTGATCACGTAGGCGATCTCGGGCGGTGCCAGCCGGAAGTTGACGACGGCGTTGGCGGTGCCGACCTGTGCGCAGGCCAGCGTCAATTCCAGGCACGACGGGTGGTTGAGGTCGAGCACGGCGATCCGGTCGCCGGGCGCGAGCCCCGCCGCGCGCTGGGCCGCGGCGATGCGGCGCACCCGGCGGGCGAGCTCGGCCCAGGTCCAGTTCGAGGCGCCGAAGCTCATCGCGATGGCGTCGGGCTGCTGCGCCTCCCAGTGGGAGAGGATCGCGGTGAAGTCGGTGGGCTCGGACATGCGGTCTCCTGGTTCGAGTCGGGGCGCGTCCCCGTGCTGCCGCGGGAATCGGCGAAGAGGCGAAGTACACGCGATCGGGTGTGCCTCGGTCAAGATCACCGACCGCGGGATCGACATGATCACCTGCGGCTGCGCTGTCCCGATCGATCGCGCGACGGCGCGGAGCTTCCTCTACACTGCGGGAATGAACGAACCGGTACAAAAGCGCCGCCGCGCGGGTGCCGCAAAGGCGCCGACGCGCACCAACGACCCCGAGCGGACGATGGCGGACATCCTCGCCGTCGCGACGCGCGAGTTCGCGGACAAGGGCCTGGCCGGAGCGCGGATCGACGTCATCGCCAAGGCCATGCGCACGAGCAAGCGCATGATCTACTACTACTTCGGCAGCAAGGAAGGGCTCTACGTCGCGGTGCTGGAAGAGGCCTACCGGCGCATGCGCGCGATCGAGTCCGCCCTGCACCTGGACGACCTGCCGCCCGAGGACGCATTGCGCCGGCTCGTCGGCTTCACGGTCGACTACCAGCTCGCCAACCCGGACTTCATCCGGCTGGTGATGACGGAGAACATCCATCGCGGCGAGTACCTGCGCCAGAGCAAGGCCATCCAGCAGCTCAATGTGCCGGCAATCGAGGGCTTGAAGCGCGTGCTGCAGCGCGGCCTCGAGGCCGGCGTGTTCCGCAGTGGCATCGATCCGGTCGACCTGCACATGTCGATCAGCGCGCTGTCGGTGTTCAACGTCGCCAACCGCCACACCTTCTCGCTGATCTTCCAGCGCGACTTCGACACGCCGGCGGCCATCGTTTCGCGGCGCGACAGCATCATGGAGATGATCGTCCGCTTCGTGCGCAGGTAGGTCCCGGTCGACGACGAATAGTCGCTGCCGCGCGCGTCCTCACGCGCGCGCGTCGGCGAGCCAGAGCGCCATGCGCTCGAAGCTCGTCCGCGCGTCGGCGCAGTAAGGCAATGCCCGAAGGTAGCTGTGGATCAGGCCGGTGCCGCGGTCCAGCGTGACCGGCACGCCGGCGGCCTGCAGAGCCTCGGCATACGCGACGCCGCTGTCGCGCAGCGGGTCGTGTTCGGCCACCGCGATGTAGGCCGGCGGCAGCCCGGCATGGCTGTCGGCCAGCAGCGGCGCAGCGAGCGGATTCTTCAGATCCGCCGGGTCGGGGCAGTACGCCGCATTGACGATCGGCATCGATGCGGTGGCGAGGATCGGGCCGTCGGCGTTCTCGCGGTACGAAGGGCGATCGGTGTCGAAGTCGCAGGCCGGGTAGACCAGCAGTTGCCGCTCCAGCCGGCAGGACGTGCCGCGGAACGCCAGTGTCATCGCGGCCGCCAGGTTCGCGCCGGCACTGTCGCCGCCGATCGCGATGCGCGCTGGGTCGACGCCCAGCGCGCCGGCCTCGTCGAACAGCCAGGCCACGACGGCACGCACGTCGTTCACCGCGGCCGGAAACGGGAGCTCGGGCACTTTCGCGTAGTCGACGCTGAACACCGCACGGCCGGTTCGCGCGGCGAGGCCGGCGGTGATGTCCCAGTGCGTCTCGGGGCTGCCCCGCGTCCAGGCGCCGCCGTGCAGGTAGATCAGTGCCGGCTGCGGCGCCGCGCAGGCACGCCGGAACGTGCGCACGCGCACGCGGCGGCCGTCGCGCGCCACCCAGAGCTCCTGCGTGGTCACGCCCTCCGGCGTCGGCTGACGCGTCGCCGCCGCGACGGTCTCGAAGTGCGCGCGGCGCTCCGCCGGGTCGGCGCTGGCGGGCAGCGGGGCCCAGGCGGCGGCCCAGTCGGCCAGGAAGGACTGCAGTTCTGGGTTGATCATGGTCAGCCGGTGTAGCCCATCCGGCGGGGCAGCCACAGCACCGCGTCGGGGACGAAGGTCAGGAAGAACAGGGCCGCGATCAGCACGACGATGTAGGGCACGGTCTCGCGGATCACCGCCGTCAGCGGTTCCCTGGCCAGGCTCGCGACGATGAACAGCAGCAATCCGTACGGTGGCGTGATCAGGCCGATCATCAGGTTGACGGTGACGACCAGGCCGAAGTGGACCATGTCGACGCCCAGCGCCTGCGCGGTCGGGATCAGGATCGGCACGATCACGAGCAGGATCGTGCCGGCCTCGAGCAGCGCGCCCAGCATCAGCAGCAGGATGTTGACCAGGAGCAGGAACCCGACCTGGCCGAGTTCGAAGCCGTCGAGGAAGACCTTCACCGTCTGCGGCACGTCCTCCTTCGTGACGACGAAATTGAAGACCAGCGCGCCGGCGATCAGGACGCCGACGGAGGCCATCTGCCGGCCGCTGTTCAGCAGCGAGCCGTAGAGGCCGCGCCCCGTGACCGAGCGGTAGAGCACGGTCGAGATCACGAGCGCGTACAGCGCCGCCACCGCGGCCGACTCGGTCGGCGTCATCACCCCGCTGTAGATGCCGCCCAGCAGCACGACAGGCATCAGCAGCGCCGGCAGCGCGCGCCAGGTCAGCGGCAGGAATTCGCGCATCGGCACCGCCGGCTCCACCGGGAAGTTGCGCCGGTGCGCAAGCCAGCCGTTCAGCGCCATCATCACCAGCGTCATCACCAGGCCCGGGACCACGCCCGCCGCGAACAGGTAGCCGATCGAGGTGTCGGAGATCAGCGCGTACAGCACCAGCGGGATCGACGGCGGGATGATGGGGCCGATGGTCGCGGTGGCTGCGGTGATCGCCGCCGCGTAGGCTGGCGTGTAGCGGCCGTCCCTGGTCATCATGTCCATCGTCAGCTTGCCGACGCCGACGACGTCGGCGATCGCCGATCCCGACATGCCCGAGAAGATCAGCGACGAGACGACGTTGACGTGGCCCATGCCGCCGCGGAAGCGGCCGACCAGCGCGTTGCACCAGGCGAGCAGCCGGTCGCTCAGCGAGCCCATGTTCATGATCTCGGCGGCGAGGATGAACAGCGGGATCGCCAGCAGCGTGTAGGTGTGGGTCAGACCCTGCACCAACTGTTCGGCGGCGATGCCGATGTCCTGGCCCGACACCGCCAGGTAGAGGATCGACCCGCCGATCATCGACAGCCCGATCGGCAAGCCGAGCAGGCTCAGCACGCCGATGGCGAGCACGCACCATCCGAACGGCGACAGCAGTCCGGTCACGTGGCGGGCCCTCCGTCGCCGAGATGGTGGCCGTCCTCGACCAGGCGGCCGTGCAGGGCATCCCAGGCGATGCCGGCGTGGCGCACGGACATCGCGACCACGAATACGACGTAGATCGAGAACACCCAGTTCAGCGGGATGCCGAAGCTGGCCGAGGATTCCACCTTCATGAAGGTGACGTAGGACCAGGTGGCCGGCAGCGACACCAGCAGCAGCAGCACGGCGCACGCGCTGGCCACGACCGTGAAAGCGCGTCGCACGCGCCGCGGCAGGTGGCTGTAGACCATGTCGAAGCGGATGTCCTCGCGGTTGCGCAACACGAAGGACGCGCCCCACAGGATGCCCCACAGCCAGACCAGCGTGCAGACCTCGTCGGTCCAGCCGACCGGCAGGTTCATCACGTAGCGGAACACCACCTGCAGGATGAAGGCGACGAACATCGCCGCCATCATCAGCACGAGCACGGCCTCGGCGCCGCGCCGAAGCCAGGCGATCACAGCGCGTTGATCCGATCGAGCATCCCGGCAGGCCAGTCCTTGGCGAACTTGGACTTCGCGTAGACGTCGAGCACGTGCCTGCGGAAGGCGGCGACGTCGGGCGTATAGACATCCAGGCCCTGGGCCTTGAAGAAGGCGGCCATTTCGGTCTCGTCCTTCTGCATCTGCGCCGTGATCGCTTCGGCGAAGCGGTCGGCCGCGGCCTGCACCGTCTTCTGCTGCGCCGGCGTCATGGCGCTCCACTTCTTCGTCGTGATCGCGAACAGGTTGTTGGCCACCAGGTGACCGGTCAGCACGTACTGCGTGGTCACCTCGTAGAACTTCATCGACTTGGTGCCGCTCATCGGGTTGTCCTGCGCGTCGATGGCACCCGTCTGCAGCGCGGTGTAGGTCTCGGTGTACGCCACCGGCACCGGGTTGGCGCCGAGCGCCGTGCCGACGAACTGCCAGCCTTCGCCCGCCGGCATGCGCAACTTGATGCCCGCCAGGTCGGCCGGCGTCGAGATCTTTTTCTTCGGCTTGAGGTTCAGGTGGCGCGTGCCGATGTAGGGCACCGAGAGCACCTTGATGCCCATCTGGTCCTCCATCATCTTGAACAGCTCGCGGCCGACATCGCTGTCGAACACCTTCTTCATGTGCGCGGCGTCCCGGAAGAGGTAGGGGGTCGTGACGATGCTCCAGGCCGGTATCTGCTTGGACACGTCGAAGGCGCCCAGATTGGCCATGTCGAGGTTGCCGCGCTGCATCGCGACCGGCTCGGTGCCCTGCTTGAACAGCGTGGCGCCGAAGTAGGGCTTGAACTCGAACTCCGGGCCGAGGGCCTTGCCGAACACGTCGCGCAGGATCGCGGCGCGGGGGTCCTGCTCCGGCACGGTGTCGGAATAGGTCAGCGTGATCTTGCCCTGGGCGGCGGCCCAGGGGGCGAGCGCGGTGGTGGCGAGTGCGGCCGTGCCGGCCAGCAGGATGCGGCGTTGGTGCGAGTGCGACATGGGATGGGTCTCCTGGTGGGCCGGCGGCGGCGTTCTTCTGAATCCCGCAGAATGATGTACGAGTTGGTTAATACGCGTCAATCCATTCCTCCCCGGACAAGGCCGAAAGTTGCCGCTCGGTCGGGAGCAACCGGCTGCGGCCGGGAGCGGCCGGAGTCTTTCGCCTCGACGAGTTTGCACTCGATGAACCAGGCGGTACATACTGCCCAGCTGTCTTTGTCTCGAAGCCCACGCACGATGTCGCCTGCCTCTCCCCCCCTCGCAGCGCGCGCCCTCGCCGCTCCCACGGTCGCGGTGCCGGCGCGCGCCCTGGTCGGCCTGATCGGCGCCGGCATCCAGCGTTCGCTGACCCCGGCGATGCACGAGGCCGAGGCTGCGGAGCACGGTCTTCGCCTGCACTACCAGCTGATCGACCTCGACCAGGCCGGCGTCGGCCCGGAAGCGCTGCCGACGCTGATCGCCGCCGCGAAGTGGATGGGCTTTGCCGGGCTCAACGTCACCTACCCGTGCAAGCAGGCGGTGATCGCGCAGCTCGACGCGCTGTCGGACGAGGCGCGCGCGATGGGCGCGGTCAACACCGTCGTCTTCCGCGACGGCCGCGCGATCGGCCACAACACGGACGGCAGCGGCTGGCGCTGGGGCTTCGAGCGCGCGCTGCCGGGAGCCGATCTGTCGCGGGTCGTGCTGCTCGGCGCCGGTGGCGCCGGCTCGGCGATCGCGCACGCGCTGCTGCGCATGAACACGGCGTCGCTGCGCATCGTCGACACCGAGCCGGCGCGCGCCCGCGCGCTGGCCGCGGCGCTGAACCTCGCGTATCCGGGTGCGCGCGCCGCCGCCGAAACCGACGTCGCCCTGGCGCTGCAAGGGGCCTGCGGCCTGGTGCACGCGACGCCGACCGGCATGATCAAGCTGCCCGGCTTGCCACTGCCCGAGGAGTTGTTGCACCCCGGTCTGTGGGTTTACGAGATCGTCTACTTCCCGTTCGACACCGCGCTGCTGCAGGCCGCGCGCGCGCGCGGCTGCCGCATCGCGGACGGCGGCGGGATGGCGGTCGGGCAGGCGATCGGCGCCTTCCGGCTCTTCACCGGGCTGCAAGCCGACGCGGCGCGTGTGGCCGCGCATTTTCGCCGCCTGATCGGGGCCGCGACCTGAGGCGTTCGATCGCCGATGTATCGCTCTTGCGCGTGTTGCGCGAGAGGCTCGAATTCCTGCTTACAGCCATTGGAGGGCTTCGCTGCCCTGGCGCACCTGGTGCACGCCCCCAGCCGTCTTCCCGGTCGAAGTAACATTTAATTTACCTGAACGAGGTAACGTGGTAAAAAATATGTTATGTCGCGATCCTCTCCTGCACTCGAGGCCTTGCCCCCGGAAGTGACGGCATCCCTGCTCACATTCGGAGAGCGCCTCGCTCTTGCGCGTCTGCGGCGCAAGGAATCGCAGAAACAATGGGCGAGCCGCCTCGGCGTCTCGGTCCCCACCCTGATCCGCCTCGAAAAAGGCGATCCGACGGTCAGCATGGGCGTTTATGCCACCGCGCTCTGGCTGCTGGGCCTATCGGACGGGATTGCCGATCTCGCGGATCCGGGCAGGGATCTGCGGGCCCTGGAAGCCGATGTCCGGCAGGCCAGCCGACTGCGCGCGGCGCGCACCCGAGTGTCCCGGACGGCCCTGCGCGGCCGGAAGGCGGGCGCCTGATGAGCGCACGGACCGTGCCCGCCGACACGCTGCATCTCTGGTACCTGGGCAATCCGAATGCGCCCGTCCTGATCGGAGAGCTCAATCTCGTGATGAGTCGCCGCGGCGTCTCGCTGCGCTATGCCGACAGCTGGAGCGCCAGGGGTTTCGCCCTCAGCGAGGACCTGCCGCTCACCGACATCGAGCATTTTCCGAAGGAAAAGGACACCGCAGCCGGAGCTGTCGACGACGCCCGGCCGGACCGATGGGGCGAGCGCGTGATCCGGTTGCTGGACCGGCCGCCGCGGCTCTCCCTTCTCGAATACCTGTACCACGCCGGCGATGACCGGTTCGGCGCGCTGGGTGTGTCGCTGTCCGGCGAGCGCTATCAGCCGCGCGAAATCGGTCCCCTGCCGAGGCTCGTCGACGTCGATGCGGTGCACGAAGTGGTGCGCCGGATTCTGGCGAGCGAACCGGTCGACGAGCGTCAGAAGCGCCTGATCGCCCCGGGCGTCACGATGGGGGGCGCACGTCCGAAGGCTTTGCTGCAGCTCGACGGTGGGGAGTGGGTTCTCAAGTTCGCCGAACAGGATCGGCCGGACGAACCGCGCATCGAGCACGCGGCCATGACCCTCGCAGCCGGGGTCGGAATCACCGTTGCCGAGACACGGCCGCTTCCGCTCGCCCGGGGCCATGCCCTGGCGATCCGGCGGTTCGATCGTGCGGACGGCGGGCGCGTGCACGCGCTCTCCGCCAATGTCGCCCTGAAGGCTGCGGGCGTCGAACTGTCCTATCCCAACCTGGCATTGCTGCTGCGGCGCCGTGGCGTCCCGGACGTTCATCGTGTCCAAATGCGCGAGCTCTTCAGGCGCATGGTGTTCAACATCCTCATCGACAACACCGACGACCACGAGAAGAACCATGTGCTTCTGGTCACGGCCAGCCAGCACTACGCGCTGGCACCCGCCTTCGATGTCCTGCCCATGGCCAGCTCGCTGGGCTACCAGGCTCTGGTGGTCGGGGATCGCGGCGCCGAGTCCTCCATCGAGAATGCGCTGACGATGGCGGCGCAGTTCTGGCTCACGGCGCGCGACGCGCTGCACGAAGCGCGGCGTGTCGCCGAGGTGGTCGAACGCTGGCGCGCCCACTTCGCTGCGCAAGGACTCTCCGAAGCCGTGATCGAGGAACTCGCCGGTCATATCGACCGCCCCTTCCTTTTGGAACAGCGCCGAACGCTGTCGAGGCTGGGTCGTTCGCGGGCGTGATCGGGCGCGTGCGCGTCTCGATACCGGCGATCACCGCGTCGGCGCAGGCTAAGATTGGCGCGCAACCACGATGCGGCACGGGGTCGCATCGGGGGCCGGTATGCCCCGCCCGGATTGCAGTCAGACTCGACAGGAGACACGCATGTTTTCGCACGTGATGGTCGGCACCAACGACCTGGATCGCGCCCGCAAGTTCTACGACGCCGTACTCGGCACACTGGGCATCCCGCCCGGTGTCGTCGACCGCCACCGCGCGTTCTGGCGCACGCCTACCGGGGTGTTCGCTGTGTCGCTGCCGATCAACGGCCAGCCCGCCACCGTCGGCAACGGCAGCACCCTGGGCTTCGCCTGCGCCAATCCCGCGCAGGTCGACGCCTGGCACGCGGCCGGTGTGGCCAACGGCGGCGTCAGCTGCGAAGACCCGCCGGGTGTGCGCGAAGGCGCGGCGGGCAACCTGTACCTGGCCTACCTGCGCGACCCGGACGGCAACAAGATCTGCGGCCTGCACCGGATGCCGAAGGCCTGATCCCGCGCGCCCGCGCCGGAGGTCCGCGGCCGGGGCCTTCGGCCTCCGCCGCGGGACTACCGCGCGCAGCAGGGGACTACCGCGCGCAGCAGGGGACTACCGTGCGCGTCCGGGGCCTCACGCCTGCCTCAGGGAGACTCCCGCCCGCGCTGATCCGGCGCCTGTCCGCGCTGGTTCGACGACCACCCGCGCCGCAACTGCCCCGGCGTGATGCCGGTCCAGTTCTTGAACGCCCGATGGAAAACGGCGACCGAGCTGAAGCCGAGCTCATGCGCGACCTGATCGAGGCTCTTGCCGGTCCACTGCAGTTCGTGCATCGCGACGTCGCGCCGCACGTCGTCCTTGATGCCCTGAAACGACAGGCGCTCGGCGGCCAGTCTGCGCACGAGCGTGCGCGGTGAGACATGGAAGTGTTCGGCCGCGTCCGCCAACGAGGACTCGAGATTGCCATCGCGCAGCAGGAACGCGCGCAGCTTCAGCTGCATCGCGTGCTCCTGCATGGAGGTGTAGATCCAGTCGCGCGGCGCCCGTTCGAGGAATCCCCGGATCTCCGCCGGCCGGCGCACCACGTGCCGGCGCACGGCGTCGTTCCCGAAGCGGATCGAGGAACACGGTGCGTCGAACGTGATCGTGGCCGGGAAGAGAATCGGGTAGTCGTTCGCGAACGCGGGGCGCGGGAACGCGAACGCCACCTCCTCGCACGCAAGCTCGTGGCCCGCGAGCCAGGACGCGATCCCGTGCGTCAACTTGAGCATCAGCGCATGGCCGAAGCGATTGACCACGTCGACGGGTCCGATGGGCTGCAGCGTCAGGCAGACGCCGCCGGGCACCGTTTGCAGCACCAGCGTGTAGTCGTCCAGCAGCAGGTTCCAGAACTGACAGAAGCGATACAACGCGCGCTCGACCGTCGGCGCGTCGATCAGGCTTCGGCAGATGTGCTTCAGCGCGCCGGCGCGGATCGGTCGGCTCCACAGGCCCATCATTTCGTCGCCGCTTCCGACGGCGGCCGCTTGATACAGGCGCACCAGCTGGTGATGCGACACGCGCCGCAGGCCCTGGTGAAGGGAGGTGCCATGAAGCCCCGATGCTTCGAGATAGGCGCGAAAACGCTCGTCGTCACTGATGGCCCGGATGCTGTCGAGCAGCTCCTGGACGAACTCGACCGACACGGTCGAGAAAACGGCCTGGCCGTCCGGCCCGGGTCTGGTGCGCTGTCGATCCGCCATGGCGCGGCGTCCCACTCGCTGATCCCTCAACTTGTCTGTTTATGCAAATCCGGCGTCGGCATCGGCGATGGTTCGCCATCTGCCGCACGCCTAGTATGCAGACATCGACGCGCGGAGTGACGGCACGCCCCACCGCAGGCACGTTCCGCTCGGTCGGCGTCGTGCCCGCTGCCGCCACGTGCGGTGTTTCAAGCCCGAGAGGTCCATCACGATGACACAGCCCTTCCTGGAGACCCGCGTTCTCGGCGAGATCGGCGTGGTCAGACTCAACCGCCCGGACAAGCGCAACGCGCTCGACGAGGACGCGGTCGCCGAGATCGACGCGTACTTCTCGGGCGTGCCGGCCGGCGTGCGCGTGGTGCTGATGCACGCGGCCGGGGATCACTTCTGCGCCGGACTCGATCTGAAGGAGCATCACGACAAGCGGCGCTCCGCCGTCGACTTCATGCGCGTGTGCCAGGCCTGGCACCGCGCGTTCGACAAGATCCAGCATGGCGGCACACCGGTCGTCGCCTGCATGCAGGGCGCGGTCGTCGGCGGCGGCCTGGAACTGGCGAGCGCCGCGCACGTGCGCATCGCGGATCCCACCACGTTCTTCTCGCTGCCAGAGGGCACGCGCGGCATCTTCACCGGCGGCGGCGCGACGGTCCGCACGGCGCGCATCCTCACCGCCAACCGGATGGTCGAGATGATGCTCACCGGCCGGGTCCTCGATGCCCGCGAGGGGCTGCGGCTCGGTTTGGCGCACTACGACGCGCACGAGGAGGGCTTCGCTTCGCCGTACGAACTCGGACTGGCACTCGCGCGGAAGATCGCCACGAATGCGGTCCTGTCGAACTACGCCATCGCAACTTCGATCAACCGCATCGCGGACATGGGCGCGACCGACGGCCTGTTCGCCGAAGGCCTGATGGCGGCGGTCGTCCAGACCGGCGCCGACGTACAGAGCCGCCTGGGCGACTTCGTCCACAAGAAGGCGCACAAGGTGAAGCCCGGCGCGCGCAGCACGCCCATCGGGTAGGTCGGACGCTTCCTCCACGACACGGGTGACCGAGATGATCGAGCGGATTCCGCACTGCGCGCACTGGGGCGCATTCACGGCACTGGTCGAGGATGGCCGCATCGTCGGCATCGAGCCCTTCGCGCACGATCCCGCGCCGTCGCCGATCATCCAGGCCGTCAAGGACTGGGTCGATCCCGCGCGCCGCATCGCGCAACCGATGGTGCGCGCAGGCTGGCTCGCCGACCGTGCGCGCAGCGACGGCGCGCGGCGCGGACGCGACACCTTCGTTCCCGTCAGCTGGGAGGAGGCCGCGCGGCTGGTGTCGTCGGAGATCACGCGGGTGCGCGATACGTTCGGCAATCCGTCGATCTTCGCGGGGTCGTACGGCTGGACCTCCGCGGGCAGGTTCCACCATGCGCAGACGCAGGTCAAACGTCTGCTGAACCTGGTCGGCGGCTTCACCGGCCACCGGGACACGTACAGCTATGGCGCCGGCGCCGTGATCGCGCGCCACGTGATGGGCAACGACGCCGACTATCTCGGCCTGGGCAGCTCGCTCGATTCCGTGTCCCGGCACACCGAACTGCTGCTCGTGTTCGGTGCGCTCTCGCCACGCACCGCGCAGCAGGAGGCCGGCGGGCTCGGGCGCCATACGCTCGAGCTGCATCTGCGCCGGCTGGTCGAGCGCCGCGCGCAGATCGTGCTGATCTCGCCGCGTCGCGACGACATCCCCGAATGGGTGAACGCGGACTGGTGGCCGATCATCCCCGGAACGGACGCCGCGCTCCTGCTGGGCCTTGCGGGCGAACTGCTCGCCGACGGCCGGCAGGACGACGACTTCCTGCGGCGCTGCTGCAGCGGTTCGGACCGCTTTCTTGCGTACGCGCGCGGCGACACCGACGGCGTCGCGAAGAATGCCGAGTGGGCCGCGCGCATCACCGGACTGGACGCCGGCCGCATCCGTGCGCTTGCACGCGCGCTGCCCGATCGGCGCAGCTTCATTGCCATGAGCTGGAGCCTGCAGCGCGCGGTGCACGGCGAACAGCCCTGGTGGGCGGGCATCGCCGTGGCCTCTTTGCTTGGTCAGATCGGACTTCCGGGCGGTGGCGTGGCGTTCGGCTTCGGTTCCTCCGGTGGCACCGGCGCCACCGTTGCGCTGTCCCGGGCGCCGGCCTTGTCGCAGGGGGACCGCGCCAGCCCGAGCTTCATCCCCGTCGCGCGCATCGCCGACATGCTGCTCGACCCCGGTGGCCCCTTCACCTACGAGGGCGCGTCGTACACCTATCCCGACGTGCGGCTCGTGTACTGGGCGGGCGGCAATCCCTTCCACCACCATCAGAACCTGAACCGGCTTCAGAAGGCGTGGGCGCGGCCCGAGACGATCATCGTTCAGGAGCCGCTGTGGACGCCGACCGCGCGGCGCGCGGACATCGTGCTGCCGGCCAACACCTCGCTCGAACGCAACGACATCGCGGGCGGTCCGCGTTCGGAGTACGTGCTCGCGATGCGGCAGGTCCTCGCGCCGCTCGGGCAGTCGCGATCCGACTACGACATCGCGCGGCACATCGCCGGCGAACTGGGCGTGGAGGCCGCGTTCAGCGAAGGGCGCAGCGAAATGCAGTGGATCGAGCACCTGTACGCCGGTACCGCACGCGACGCGCGCGCGCGGTTGCGCTTCGAGATGCCCGCGTTCGCCGAGTTCTGGAGTCGCGGCCATGCAGAGGTGCCGGTGCGCGAAGGCTATGTGCACATGGCCGAGTTCCGCGCGGATCCGGCGGCGCATCCGGTGCGCACGGAGTCCGGTCGCATCGTGCTGTACAGCGAGACGCTCGCGGCGCGCGCGTACCCCGACTGTCCGCCGCACGCCTCGTGGCTCGAGCCGCCCGAGTGGCTGCAGGGCCCGGACGCCGACAGGCATCCGTTCCACCTGCTGTCGCCGCAGCCTCAGCGGCGCCTGCACAGTCAGATCGACTATGGACCGGTGAGCCGGGGCGGCAAGGTCGGCGGGCGAGAGGCCGTCACGATTCACCCCACGGACGCGGCACGCCTGGGCCTGCGCGACGGCGACGTGGCGCGTCTGTGGAACGACCGTGGTCAGTGTCTCGCCGGAGTGCGCGTGTCGGACGAGGTGCGCACGGGCGTCGTGTTCCTGCCGACCGGCGCGTGGTTTGCGCCGAGGGAGGTGGCTGGCGGCGTGCTGGAGGTGGCGGGCAATCCGAACGTGCTGACGCTGGACGTTGCGAGCTCCGCGTTCTCGGGCGGCTGCAGCGCGCACACGTGCATGGTGGGGGTAGAGCGGTACGAGGGGGATGCTGCGCTGCCGTGAGCATGTGCAATGGACATGCTGTCGGGCCCCCTCACTCCACCGTCACGCTCTTCGCCAGATTCCTCGGCTTGTCGACGTCCGTCCCGCGCGCCAGCGCCGCGTGATACGCCAGCAACTGCAGCGGCACCACGTGCAGGATCGGGCTCAGCAGCCCGGCGTGGTCGACGAGGTTGACGATGTTGATGCCGTCGTCCGGTTCGATGTGCGTGTCGCGGTCGGCGAACACGAACAGCTCGCCGCCGCGGGCGCGCACTTCCTGCAGGTTGGACTTCAGCTTCTCGATCAGGGAGTCGTTGGGGGCGACCACCACCACCGGCATCAGCGCGTCGACCAATGCGAGCGGGCCGTGCTTCAGCTCGCCGGCGGCGTAGGCCTCGGCGTGGATGTAGGTGATCTCCTTCAGTTTCAGCGCGCCTTCCATCGCGATCGGGAAGTGCACGCCGCGGCCCAGGAACAGCGCGTGCTCCTTCGGTGCGAATCGGTTGGCCCAGTGCCGCACCGCCGGCTCGCACTCGAGCACGTGGCCGACCGCGGCAGGCAGGTGGCGCAGTTGCGCCAGCAGCTCGTCGCTCGCGCTCGGCGCTCAGCCGCCCGCGCATCTTGGCCAGCACCAGCGTCAGCACGAACAGTGCGGCGAGCTGCGTGGTGAACGCCTTCGTCGACGCAACGCCGATCTCGGGGCCGGCGCGCGTCAGGAAGCGCAGCTTCGCACTGCCGGATCAGCGCCGATTCGGGCACGTTGCAGATGGAGAGCGTGTCCGCGATGCCCAGCGAGCGTGCGTGCTGCAGCGCGGCCAGCGTGTCGGCGGTCTCGCCCGACTGCGAGATCGTGATCAGCAGCGTGTCGGGCAGCGCGACCGAATCGCGGTAGCGGTATTCGCTGGCGATCTCGACCGACACCGGAATCTTCGCGACGCTCTCGATCCAGTACTTGGCGACCATGCCCGAGTGATAGCTGGTGCCGCAAGCCAGGATCAGCACCTGCTTCGTGCGCTCGAAGACTTCGGCGGCGTCGGCGCCGAACAGGCCCGGTGACAGCGACGACGCGCTGCGTCACCATCTCGAGCGTGTTGGCGATCGCGCCCGGCTGCTCGAAGATCTCCTTCTGCATGTAGTGCGCGTAGGTGCCGAGCTCGATCGAGTCGGCCGACAGCTGGCTCTCGATGATCGGGCGCTCGGCAGCGCGGCCGTGCGCGTCGACGATCGAGTAGCCGTCGAGGCGGATCTCGACGACGTCGCCCTCCTCGAGGTAGGCGACGTACTTGGTGACCTGCAGCAGCGCCGATGTGTCGGAAGCGAGGAAGTTCTCGCCGCGGCCCGAGCCTTCGTTGCCGACGCCGAGCAGCAGCGGCGAGCCCTTGCGCGAGCCGACCACGGTGTGCGGCTCGCGGGTGCTGATCACCGCCACCGCATAGGCGCCGTCCAGTTCACGCACCGCCTGCTGCACGGCCTGGAACAGCGTCATGCCTTCGGTCACGTAGGCGTGCACCAGGTGCGCGATCACCTCGGTGTCGGTCTGCGACTTGAACTGCGTAGCCCAGTCCGATGAGCCGTGCGCGCAGCGCTTCGTGGTTCTCGATGATGCCGTTGTGCACCACCGAGATCTCGACGCCGACGCTGATCGATGCGTGCGGATGCGCGTTGTTCTCGGTGACGCCGCCGTGCGTGGCCCAGCGGGTGTGGGCGATGCCGGTGGGCGCGTCGGCGCCGACCTGCGTGGCGCGCGCTTCCAGGTCCGCCACGCGGCCGACCGCGCGCACACGCTCCATCGCGCCGTTCAGCAGCGCCAGTCCCGCCGAGTCGTAGCCGCGGTATTCGAGCTTGCGCAGCCCTTCGATCAGGATCGGCACCACGTTGCGCCTGGCAACGGCTCCAACGATTCCACACATGCTCGCTTGCTCCTGCGCGCGCGGCCTCAGCCGCGCTTCTGGGTCTTGACGGGACGCTGCCAGGTCTCGATCGTGACCTGCTTCGCGCGGGATATGGTCAGCTTGCCCGCGGGCGCGTCGCTGGTCAGCGTGGTGCCGGCGCCCAGCGTGGCGCCCTTGCCGACGCGCACCGGCGCGACCAGTTGCGTGTCGCTGCCGATGAAGGCGTCGTCCTCGATCACGGTGCGCCATTTGTTGGCGCCGTCGTAGTTGCAGGTGATCGTGCCCGCGCCGATGTTCACGCGCTGGCCGACATCCGCATCGCCCACGTAGGCGAGGTGGTTGGCCTTTGCCTGCGCAGCCATCACCGCGTTCTTGATCTCGACGAAGTTGCCGACGTGGGTTTCCTCCGCCAGGTCGGTTCCCGGCCGCAGCCGCGCATACGGGCCGATGCGGGCATCGCGCCCGACGCGCGCGCCGTCGATGTGCGTGAAGGGCAGGATCTCGGCGCCGGCCTCGACGCGCGCATCGCGGATCACGCAGTGCGCGCCGATCCGAACGCGGTCGTCGAGCTCGACCTCGCCCTCGAACACGCAGCCGACGTCGATCTCGACGTCGCGCCCGCAGCGCAGCGTGCCGCGCAGGTCGAAGCGGGCCGGGTCGGCCAGGGTGACGCCTTCGTCCATCAGCCGGGCGGCGCACTCGCGCTGGTGGATGCGCTCGAGCTCGGCGAGCTGGCTCTTGCTGTTGACGCCCAGCGTTTCCCAGTCCGCGTCGGGCTGGGCGGCGACGACCGGAACGCCGTCGGCCACCGCGGCGGCGACGATGTCGGTCAGGTAGTACTCCTTCTGCGCGTTGTCGTTCGACAGCGCGCCCAGCCAGCGTTTCAGCGCGGGCGTCGGGCAGACCATGATGCCAGTGTTCACTTCGCGGATCTGCCGCGTCGCTTCGTCGGCATCCTTGTGCTCGACGATGCGTTCGATCTGTTCTCCGCGGCGCACGATGCGGCCGTAGCCGGACGGGTCGGGCAGGTTCACCGTCAGCACCGCCAGCCGGTGAGACCCCGCCACCTGCAACAGACGCTGCAGCGTGGACGCCCGCGTCAGCGGCACGTCGCCATACAGGATCAGCGTCGGTGCGCCGTCGTCGAGATGTCCGACCGCCTGCATCACGGCGTGACCGGTGCCCAGCTGCGGCGCCTGCAGCGCCCAGCGCAGGTCGGGCGCGGCCATCGCCTGCGGCACCGCTTCGCCGCCATGGCCATACACCACGACCAGACGCTTCGGCGCTAGACTGCGGGCACAATCCAGCACGTGGCCGAGCAGGGGCTTGCCGGCCAGCCGGTGCAGCACTTTCGGCAGGTCCGAGCGCATGCGCCTGCCCATGCCAGCGGCGAGGATGACGACATTCATTTCTTTTGGATTTTCAAGGACTTGGAGTCGTTTTCTCGATTTGTCGAAAATCTTAACATGCGTGTATTCCGACTCTGGGCGCCGCTCGTCGCCAGTTGCCTTGCGGCAACGAGCTGTTCGATGATCCGGCTCGGCTACGAAACCCTGCCGACCTGGGCGCATTGGCAGGTCGAGCGATACCTCGCACTGGACGACGAACAGGAGCGGATCGTCAGTCGTCGCCTGGACGAACTGCACCGCTGGCACCGTCGCACGCAGTTGAAGCAGTATGTCCGCTTCCTGCGCGACGTCGATGACGAATTGCACAATGCGGTAGACGCGGATTCGATCGCCGCCTGGCGCGAGCGTGTCGCCGAAGCCTGGCATCCGGTCGCCGAGCACCTGGCACCGGGCGTCGCCGAGCTGGCGGTCACCCTGCGGCCGGAGCAGATCGAGCGCCTGCGCAAGCGGCTGGAGGAATCGAACGAGACGGCGCGCGAAAAGCAGTTCCCGGTCGACGCCCGCCGCGAGGAGGCGCGCGCCGACCGGATCGTGAAGCGTGCCGAGTTCTTCCTCGGACGGCTCGGCACCGAGCAGGAGCGCGAACTGCGCGCGATGGCGGCGCGCCTGCCGGCCGCGGAAGAGGAGTGGATGGCGGCGCGCGAGGCGCGGCAGCAGCGTGTGGTCGGACTGCTCGAACGGCTGTCGCGTGACAAGCCGCCGCGTGCCGAAGCGGTGCGCATCGCCAGGGAAGAGTTGACGGGCCTGTGGGAGACCAAACCACAGCACCACCGCAAGCTCGACCGCGCGGTCCAGGCCGGCGACAAGCTGTCGGTGCAGATGCTGGCGCGCGCCAGCCCCGAGCAGCGCGCCCACCTGACGAAACTCGTGCGCGGTTACGCGCAGGATTTCACGGCGCTGTCCGGCAAGGTCGCTACGGCCGGCACGACACAGGCAGCCAATACCCACCGCTGAAACGGGCGGCGCCCAGGCGCTGCTCTGCGCGGATCAGCGCATTCCACTTGGCGGTGCGCTCGCCTCGCGTGATCGACCCCACCTTCAGCTGCCGGGTGTTCCAGCCGATCGCCAGGTCGCAGATCGTGGTGTCCTCGGTCTCGCCCGAGCGCGCCGACACGATCGCGCCCCAGCCCATGCGCCTGGCGGTCGTCATCGCGTCGCACGCCTCGCTCAGCGTGCCCGCCTGGTTCGGCTTGATCAGCGCTGCGTTGCACGCGCCGTGCAGCGCAGCGGACTCGATGAACGCGGCATTGGTGACGAGGAAGTCGTCGCCGACGATCTGCACGCGGTTGCCGTATTCGCGCGTGAACAACTGCATGCCTTCGATGTCGTCCTCGGCCAGCGGATCCTCGATCGAGCAGATCGGGTAGCGCTCCAGCCAGCGGCCGAGCATGCCGATCATCGCGTCGCGGTCGATCGCGCGCTCGTCCAGCGCAAGGCGATAGCCGCCGGCGCTGCTGCCGAACTCGCTGGCGGCGATGTCGAGCGAGATAGCCACTTCGTCGCCCGGCACGTAGCCGGCTGCCTCGATCGCGCGCACCAGGGTCTGGATCGCCTGCTCGTTGCCCGCGAAGGCGGGCCACCAGCCGCCTTCGTCGGCGACGCCCTGCAGCGGGCCTTGTGCGGTCATCAGCCGGCCGGCCGCGAGATAGACCTCGGCCGTCATCTCCAGCGCCTGTTCGACCGATTCGGCCGAGCGCGCCACCACCATCAGGTCCTGGATGTCGATGCGGCGCCCGGCGTGCGCGCCGCCGCCGAAGATCTGGATCTCCGGCAGCGGGATCGACACCTGCGCACCGCCGGCCAGCGCTTCGTACAGCGGCACCCGGCGGCTGGCGGCGACCGCCTGCGCGCAGGCGATCGAGGTGGCGACCATGGCGTTGCCGCCGAGCACCGACTTGCCCGGCGAGTCGTCGAGCGCGAGCAGCGCGGCGTCGCCGGCCAGCGGGTGGTCGAGCCGAAGGCCGCGCAGGGCCTGCGCGATCGGCCCGCGCACGGCGGCAAGCGCCCCCTGAACGTCGAGCCCGCCCAGGCGCGCGCCGCCGTCGCGCGCGTCGCTGGCTTCGCGCGATCCGCGCGACGCGCCAGCGGGCGCGATGCCGCGTCCGACGCTGCCGTCGGCCAGCGTGATCTCGACCTCGACGGTGGGGCGGCCGCGCGAATCCCACAAGCGGCGCGCTTCGATTCCGGTGATCTGTGTCTGTTCGCTCACTTGTCTATCCTGCGCACGGCGATCGGTGACCGGGTCTCATGCGTCCTCCGCGACTGGCGGCGTGGCCTGCAGATGACCCTGCCATGCGCGCACGACGCGGTCCAGCGATTCGTTCACATCCGTGCAACCCGTCGCGAGCTCGTGCAGCCGCTGCTGCGCGAACGCGCGGACCAGCGCCCGATTGCCGGGGGCACGCAGGTACTCGACCGGCGACTTGCCGTCGACCCGCGCCAGCAGCAGGCCGCACAGCAGCGTCGCGGCGCGCGCCTCGAGCTGCGCGGCCGGCTCCCAGCGCACGCCGGTCAGGTAGGCCCGGGCGAGCGCATCGAAGCAGGCGAGGTACTCCGGGGTTTGCGCCGGCCGGCGCACGCACTTCAGCAGCAGGTGGTTCAGGCAGAAGGCGAGATCGAAGGCGGGGTCGCCGAACCAGGCGCACTCGGCGTCGACCAGCACGGGGCCGCGCGGTCCTCGCAGGATGTTCTTCGGGCTCACGTCGCCGTGAACCAGCACCCGCCGCGTCGCTGCGGTGCGCTCGACCAGCGCGGTCAGAACGCCGCGCAGCGCGGGGTGGCGTCGTGCGGCCTCGAGCAGGTACGGGTCGAGCCGCAGCGCGTGGAAGCTCGCGTCGGTCGCGAAGGCCTGCGCAAGATCGTCGCGGTCGGCACTGGCGGCGTGGATCGCGGCCAGGCGCCGGCCAAGGTCGCCGGCGAAGGCCGGCTCGGCGACGCCTTGCAGCAGCAGCGTCTTCCACACCGGGTAGCGCTGCGGATCGAGCCATTCCATCGCGAAGGCGAGTCCGTCGTCGTCGACGGCCAGCACGCGCGGCACCGCGTCCGGGACGACCCCCGCGGCGAATCGCAGCCATTGCGCCTCGTAGCGATTCCGCTCGGTCGGGGCCCGCCAGTCGGCGGCGACTTTCAGCCGCGGCAGCGCGCGCTTGACGCAGACCGGACCACCCGGGAGGTCGGCGCGGTAGATGTCCGAGGACACGCCGCCGGTCAGCGGTGTCAGCGGCACGCGCGACGCGTCGCCCTCGGGCACGAGTCCCATCCGCCGTAGCGCTGCGAGGATCGCGTCGCGGTCCGCGGACCGAGCGGTGCGCTCCCGTGCGGCCGCCTCGAGCTCCCGGAGCCGGGCCTCGCGGGCGCCGGACCCGGCGTCCCCGTCAGGCATCAGGAGTCGGTGGCCACGTGTGCGCGGTGCGGGCGCTGCTCGCGCAGCAGTTGCGGCAGCAGCGAGCCGATCACCATGCCCGCGATGGCTGCGAGCAGGCCGGCGATCTGCGGCGGCAGCACGGCGTCGGCGAAGTTCGCCTCGCACGACAGCCAGACGACCAGGCCCGACAGGATCGACAGCAGCGCGCCCTGCACCGTCGCGCGCTTCCAGAACAGGCCGGCGGCCAGCGGCACCAGCGCGCCCACCAGCGTGACCTTGTAGGCGTTCTGGACCATCTCGTACATCGTGCTGCGCGAGTTCAGCGCGAACAGCAACGCGGCGCAGGTGAACAGCACCAGCACCGTGCGCAGCAGGATCAGGAACTTGCGGTCGCCGAGGTTCGGGAAGAACGGCCGCAGCACGTTCTCGGTGAACAGTGCGGTGGGCGCCAGCAGCGCGCCGCTGGCGGTCGACAGCACGGCCGACAGCAACGCGCCGAAGAACATCACCTGCGCCCACATCGGTGTCTTCGCGAGGATCAGGTCGGGCAGGATGCGCTGCACTTCGCGCGCGTCGTCCGAGCCGAACAGCTCGACGAAGTTCGGGTCGATCACGACCGCGGCATACGCGATGAACATCGGGATGAAGGCGAACACGAAGTACAGCAGCGCGCCCAGCAGCGACCCGCGCACCGCGGTCTTCTCGTCCTTCGCGCTGGTGACGCGCTGGAACACGTCCTGCTGCGGGATCGAGCCGAGCGCCATCGTCATCCAGGCCGCCACGAACGCGATCCACTCGACGGCGCCCGCCTTCGGGAAGAAGTCGAACTTGCCGTCGGCGTGCGCCTGCGCGATCACTTTCGCCGGACCGCCGGCCATGTCGCCGACCAGCCAGGCGATCAGCAGCAGGCCGATCACGATGATCACCGTCTGGAACAGGTCGGTCAGCGCCACCGCCCACATGCCGCCGAACAGCGTGTAGATCGCGACCACCGCCGCGCCGATCAGGATGCATTCGTTCAGGCTGAGCGCCGCGCCGCTCAGCACGTAGAACACCAGCCCGAGGGCGGTCAGCTGCGCCGAGGTCCAGCCGAGGTACGAGGCTGTGATCGCCAGGCTGGTGACGACCTCGACCAGCTTGCCGTAGCGCTTGTGATAGAAGTCGCCGATCGTCAGCAGGTCCATCCGGTAGAACGCCCGCGCGAAGAACAGGGCGACGAACAGCAGTGCGCAGGACGCGCCGAACGGATCGGCGGGCACGCCGTTCAGCCCGTCCTTGGCGAAGGTGGCCGACACCGACAGCACCGTCTCGGCGCCGAACCAGGTCGCGAACACGGTGGCCAGGTTCATGTACAGCGGCAGGCTGCGGCCGGCGACCAGGAAGTCCTTCGAGTTGTGCACGCGCCGGGATGCGTAGAACCCGACTCCGATGGTCACGGCGAGGTAGATCAGTACGAGGCCGATCAGCATGGACGCAATCTCCTGAACGTCAACGTTGCGAGATCGCGATCGTAGCCGCGAGAAGCGCAACGGTCACGCCCGCCGCGGCGGTCAGCCAGCGCAGCCAGCGCCGCTGGCGCCGCTGCTCGTCGAGAAGCTGCTGCAGCAGCGGGTCGGGTCCGGGCTTGGCGTGGCGCGCCAGCGCGGCATGCATCAGACGCGGGATCTGCGGCAGCAGCTGCGGCCACTGCGCCGCCTCGCGCTCGAGTCGTTCGCGCAGGCCGGCCGGCCCGATCTGCTGCTGCATCCAGTTCTCGAGGAACGGCTTGGCCGTGACCCACAGATCCAGGTCGGGGTCGAGCTGCCGGCCCAATCCCTCGATGTTCAGCAGGGTCTTCTGCAGCAGCACCAGCTGCGGCTGGATCTCGACGTCGAAGCGACGCGACGCCTGGAACAGGCGCATCAGCACGAGCCCGAGCGAGATCTCCTTGAGCGGCCGGTCGAACACCGGCTCGCAGCAGGTCCGCACCGCCGCCTCGAGCTCTTCGACGCGCGTGCGCGCCGGCACCCAGCCGGACTCGACGTGCAGTTCGGCGACCCGGCGATAGTCGCGCCGGAAGAACGCCAGGAAGTTCTGCGCCAGGTAGTTCTTGTCGGTCTCGGACAGCGTGCCGACGATGCCGAAGTCCAGCGCGATGTAGCGGTTGAAGTCGGCGCCCGAGTCGCCGACCAGGATGTTGCCCGGGTGCATGTCGGCGTGGAAGAAGGCGTGCCTGAAAACCTGTGTGAAGAAGATCTCGACACCATCGCGCGACAGCTTCTTCAGGTCGATTCCGGCCGCGCGCATACGCTCGACCTGCCCGATCGGGATGCCCTGCATCCGCTCCATCGTCAGCACGTTGGTGGCGCAGTAGTCCCAGTACATCTCCGGCACGCGCAGCAGCGGCGAGTCGGCGAAGTTGCGGCGCAGCTGGTTGGCGTTGGCCGCCTCGCGGATCAGGTCGAGCTCGTCGTGCAGGTAGCGGTCGAACTCGTCGATCACGTCGAGCGGCCGCAGCCGTCTCGCGTCGGACGAAACGCGCACCAGCAGGCTGCCGGCCGAGCGCATCAGCGCGAGGTCGCGATCGATGACGTGCGCCATGTCCGGGCGCAGCACCTTCACCGCCACCGGCGTGCCGTCCTTCAGCGTCGCGAAGTGCACTTGTGCGATCGACGCGGATGCGATCGGCTGCGCGTCGAACAGGTCGTAGACCTCGTCGATGCGGCGCCCGAGGCCGCGTTCGATTTCCGCGATCGCGAGCCTGCCGTCGAACGGCGGCACGCGGTCCTGCAGCTTGGCCAGCTCGTCGGCGATGTCGGTCGGCATCAGGTCGCGTCGCGTCGACAGCACCTGGCCGAACTTCACGAAGATCGGGCCGAGATCCTCGAGCGCGAGCCGCAGCCGCTCGCCGCGCGGCGCGTCGAGCTTGCGGCCGAAGCGCAGCAGCCGCACGAGCGCCAGCAGCCAGCGCGAGCCGAAGGTCGCCGCGGCACCGGACGCGGCGATCTCGTCGAGCCCGTGACGCCAGGCGACGAACACGATTTTCGTGAGACGGAAGAGGCGCACCGGCCGATTGTACGAGGCCTTTGCGATCCGGGATTACCCGGACGTCGCACGCCCGGCGCCGACTGGAATCGGCCATTGCGTGCCTGTAGACTCGCGCACTTCAAACAAGCGCCCGTAGGAGAAGTGATGGCGAACGCCAGCACGCAGGGCTTGCTCACCGTCAAAGGAATCACGGTGCGCTTCGGCGGCATCGTCGCACTCGACGGAGTCTCGTTCGACGTGCGGGCCGGCGAAGTCTGCGGCCTGATCGGACCGAACGGAGCGGGCAAGACCACCCTGTTCAACTGTCTGAGCAGGCTGTACCAGTATCAGGAAGGCGACATCCTGTTCGAGGGCAAATCCGTCACCGCGACGCCGGTGCACGACATGGCCTCGCTCGGCATCGGTCGCACCTTCCAGAACCTCGCGATGTTCCGCACGATGACCGTGCGCCAGAACGTCATGGTGGGCGCGCACTGCCGTTCGAGCGGCGGCTTCGCGGCGAACCTGCTGCGCTCGCCGGCTGTCCGCGCCGAAGAGAAGCGCCTCGAGGAGCAGGCCGAAGAGGTGATGAGTTACCTCAACCTCACGCCTCATCGCGAGCGCCCGGCGGGCGACCTGCCCTTCGGCATCCAGAAGCGCGTCGAGCTCGGCCGCGCGCTGGCCGCCAAGCCCAAGCTGCTGCTGCTCGACGAGCCGGCAGCCGGCCTGAATCACGAAGAGCTGGCCGACCTGGGGCGCCTGATCGTCGACATCCGCGACCGCCTGGGAATCACCGTGCTCCTCGTCGAACACCACATGAGCCTCGTCATGGCGGTGTCGGATCGCATCGTCGCGCTCAACTTCGGCCGCAAGATCGCCGAAGGCACGCCCGCGGAGATCCGCGCCAATCCGGATGTCATCCAGGCCTACCTGGGTGGCGTCGCTCACTGAGGTCCAGCGGATGAAGACCCCCCTGCTCGAGGTCGAGAACCTCAACGCCTGGTACGGCTCGACCCAGGCCCTGTTCGGCGTGTCGTTCACGCTGGACGAGGGCGGCATCACCACCATCCTCGGTGCGAACGGCGCGGGCAAGACGACCACCTTGCGCGCGATGTGCCAGACCGTGCGCACCAGCGGCAGCGTCAAGTTCAACGGCGCCTCGGTAGACGGCCGTCCCACCGACGACATCGTGCGCCGCGGCATCGCGCACGTTCCGGACGGCCGGGGCACCTTCACCGCGCTGTCGGTCGAGGAGAACCTGCGCCTGGGCGCGTACGTGCGCAAGGACAAGCACGGTGTCGAGGAAGACATCGAGCGCATGTACCAGACCTTCCCGCGTCTGAAGGAGCGCTTCCGTCAGCAGGCAGGCACGCTGTCGGGCGGCGAGCAGCAGATGCTCGCGATCAGCCGCGCGCTGATGCTGCGGCCGAAGCTGCTGCTGCTGGACGAGCCTTCGTTCGGGCTGGCGCCGCTGATCGTGCTCGAGATCTTCCAGATCCTGCGCAGGATCAACGAGGCCGACAAGGTGAGCATGCTGCTGGTCGAGCAGAACGCGTCGCTGGCGCTCGATCTCGCCACGCACGCCTACCTGCTCGAGACCGGCACGGTCGTGATGTCCGGGCCGGCCGACGAGATCGCCAAGGACGAAGGGGTGCGCAAGGCGTACCTGGGTTACTGAGCATCGCGCGACAAGCACGGAGCGAGACGAACATGGAAGCATTCATTCATCAGGTCACCTCGGGCCTGGCAACCGGCGGCATCTACGCCTCGGTGGCGCTGGCCCTGGTGATGATCTACCAGGCCACCCATCACATCAATTTCGCGCAGGGCGAGATGGCGACCTTCGCGACCTACATCGGCTGGGCGCTGATCCAGGCGGGCCTGCCGTACTGGGTCGCGTTCGGGCTCACGGTGGCGATCGGTTTCATCGGCGGCGCGCTGGTGCAGCGCATCTTCCTGAAGCCGGTCGAGAAGGCGCCGGTGCTGACGAACGTGATCGTGTTCATCGGCCTCCTGGTGATCTTCAACTCGTTCTCGGGCTGGATCTTCGACCACACGATCAAGCCGTTCCCGAGCCCGTTCCCCACCGAAGGGTTCCTGGTGTCGAAGTACCTGGGCGGCCACGAGATCGGTTCGATGATGGTGACGCTGGTCGTGCTGCTGCTGATCTACGCGTTCTTCCGGTTCACGCCGCTGGGCCTGGCGATGCGCGCGGCTGCGCAGAACCCGGAGTCGGCCGCGCTCGTCGGCATCCGGGTGTCGTGGATGCTGGCGCTCGGCTGGGGCCTGGCCGCCGCGATCGGGGGTGTGGCCGGCATGATGATCGCGCCGGTGGTGTTCCTCGACCCCAACATGATGTCGGGCATCCTGCTCTACGGCTTCGCCGGCGCGCTTCTGGGCGGCATCGACAACCCCTGGGGCGCGGTGATCGGCGGCTTCGTGGTCGGTGTGCTCGAGAACCTGCTCGGCGCCTACGTGATCGGCACCGAACTCAAGCTGACCGTGGCGCTGGTGTTGATCGTCACCATCCTGACGATCATGCCGAACGGCGTGTTCGGCAAGAAGGTCGTCACGCGCGTCTGAACGGCACCGGAGACAACATGCAAACGACTACCAATGTTGCAGGCGCCGTGAATGCGGCGCCCCCGGCCGCCGAGGCGCGCTACGCGGGGCTGACGGCCCGGCAGTGGTCCTGGCTGCTCGGCGTGGTGGGGACGGTGGCGCTGATCTGCGCGCCGTTCCTGCTGAAGAACTACCGCGTGTTCCAGCTCAACCTGGTGATGATCTACGCGATCGCGGTGCTGGGGCTGAACCTGCTCACCGGCTTCGGCGGCCAGATCTCGCTGGGCCACGGCGCGTTCTACGCGGTCGGCGCCTACACCGCGGCGATCCTGATGGACCGCTTCGGCGTTCCCTACTGGGGCACGCTGCCGATCGCGGCGCTGCTGTGCCTGGTGCTGGGTTACCTGATGGGCTTCCCGGCGCTGCGACTGGGCGGTCACTACCTGGCGCTGGCGACCTTCGCGCTCGCGCTGGCGGTGCCGCAGCTGCTGAAGTACAAGGGCATCGAGGACTGGACCGGCGGCGTCCAGGGCATCGTGCTGATGAAGCCGCAGCCGCCGTTCGAGTTCAGCATGTTCGGCGAGAAGCTGAGCGAGGACCGCTGGCTGTACTTCTTCATCCTGTTCGTCGCCGTCGTCATGTTCGTGCTGATGTGGAACCTGATGCGCGGGCGCGTCGGCCGCGCGATCGTCGCGATCCGCGACCATCCGATCGCCGCGGCGGCGATGGGCGTCAACCTGCCGGTGTTCAAGTCGGCCACCTTCGGGGTGTCGGCCGCGTTCACCGGCGTGGCCGGCGCGCTGGGCGCCATCGCGGTCGCCTTCGTCGCGCCCGACAGCTTCAACGTGTTCCTGTCGATCACGTTCCTGGTCGGCGTGGTGGTGGGCGGCCTCGCGTCGATTCCCGGCGCGATCTTCGGCGCGATCTTCATCCAGTACGTGCCGAACATCGCCGATCAGATCTCGAAGTCGGCGCCCTGGGCCGTCTACGGCATCTTCCTGATCCTGCTCATGTACCTGATGCCCAGTGGCGTGATGGGCATGTTGCGTCTGCTTGCAGCGCGTCTGAAGCGTTGAAGCTGTTCGGGGGGTGCGTGGCGTGTCCCCCAGTTTCCTGTTCCTGGAGGAATGAATCGATGAGTACCCGTCGTACCGCCCTGATGACCATTTCCGGGGTCGCCCTCGGTCTTGCCGTCGCGGCATCTCCCGTTTCGGCTCAGAAGAAATACGACTCGGGCGCAACCGATACCGAGATCAAGATCGGCAACGTGATGCCCTACTCCGGCCCCGCGTCGGCCTACGGCGCGATCGGCAAGGCGATCTCCGCCTACTTCGACAAGGTCAACGCCGAAGGCGGCATCAACGGCCGCAAGATCAAGTTCGTCTCGCTCGACGACGGCTACAGCCCGCCGCGAACCGTCGAGCAGGCGCGCAAGCTGGTCGAGCAGGACGAAGTGCTGTTCCTGGCGCAGACGCTGGGCACGCCGCCGAACTCGGCGATCCACCGCTACATGAACCAGAAGAAGGTGCCGCAGCTGTTCGTGGCGACCGGCGCGACCAAGTGGGGCGACCCGAAGAACTTCCCGTGGACGATGGGCTGGCAGCCCAACTACCAGTCCGAAGCGAAGATCTACGCGGCGCACATCCTCGAGACGAAGCCGAACGCGAAGATCGGCGATCATCTACCAGAACGACGACTACGGTAAGGACTACCTGAAGGGCTTCAAGGACGGCCTGGGCGCCAAGGCAGCGTCGATGATCGTCAAGGAGGTCAGCTACGAGGTGACCGATCCGACGATCGACAGCCAGATCGTCACGCTGAAGTCTTCTGGCGCCGACACGTTCTTCAACATCACGACGCCGAAGTTCGCGGCGCAGGCGATCAAGAAGGCGGCCGAGATCGGCTGGAAGCCGACGCACTACCTGAACAGCGTTTCGAACGCTGCCGGCACGGTGATGGTGCCGGCGGGTGCGGAGAACGGCGTGGGCATCATCACGGCGTTCTACCTGAAGGATCCGACCGATCCGCAGTGGCAGAGCACGAAGGAGTACAAGGACTGGCTCGAGTTCATGAAGAAGTACCACCCGAGCGGCGACCTGAAGGACAACTTCAACGTGTACGGCTACACGGTCGGCGAGACCATCGTGCGCACGCTGAAGCAGGCCGGCGACAACCTGACGCGTGAGAACATCATGAAGCAGGCCGCCAACCTGGACTTCGAACTGCCGATGCTGCTGCCCGGCATCCGGATCAAGACGTCGGCCGACGACTTCTTCCCGATCGAGCAGGAACAACTCGCTCGCTGGGACGGCAAGACCTGGGTGCTGTTCGGCAAGACGCTCGGCCCGAGGTAAGCCGGTCAGGGAAGTGTTACGGAGAAGGGGCATCGGTGATGCCCCTTTTTTGTGGGTGCGCGGTACGGGCGCACTCTTGCCTGTGCCGGCGAATTCCATCGCCGCCTGCCGCACGCGGTGGCCCGGGGGTGATGCGAGGGGGCGTGATGCGCGAATTCCCCAATCGGGTATGCCCGGGCTTACATCGAGCCTGCGTTCCCGTGTATCTCATCGTCCCTGTTCCGTCGATTCGACGAAGCCAACCTGGAGGAGCTCCATGAGCAAACGTCGTTCAGCACTTACCGCCCTGTCGGGCTCGGCACTGGGATTGGCGATCGCTCTAGCGTCGCCGGGCGCGTACGCACAGAAGAAGTACGACACCGGCGCGTCCGACACCGAGATCAAGATCGGCCATATCACCGCCTATTCGGGCCCGGCCTCGGCCTACGGCGTGATCGGCAAGGCGATCGCCGCCTACCTGCAGATGATCAACGAGCAGGGCGGCATCAACGGTCGCAAGGTCAACTTCATCTCGGTCGACGATGGCTACAGCCCGCCGAAGACGGTCGAGCAGGCCCGCAAGCTGGTCGAGCAGGACGAAGTGCTGGTGCTGTTCAACCCGCTGGGTACGCCGCCCAACTCGGCGATCCACCGTTACATGAACCAGAAGAAGGTGCCGCAGCTGCTGGTCGCGACCGGTGCGACCAAGTGGGGCGACCCGAAGAACTTCCCGTGGACGATGGGCTGGCAGCCCAACTACCAGTCCGAGTCGAAGATCTACGCCGCACACATCCTCGAGACCAAGCCGAACGCCAAGATTGCGATCCTTTTCCAGAACGACGACTACGGCAAGGACTACCTGAAGGGCTTCAAGGATGGGCTCGGTGACAAGGCCGCGTCGATGATCATCAAGGAGGTCAGCTTCGAGGTCACCGATCCGACGATCGACAGCCAGATGGTCACGCTGAAGGCCTCGGGCGCGGACACGTTCTTCAACATCACCACCCCGAAGTTCGCGGCGCAGGCGATCAAGAAGGCGGCCGAGATCGGCTGGAAGCCGACGCACTACCTGAATAGCGTGTCCGTGTCGGTCGGCGCAGTGATGGGGCCGGCGGGGCTCGAGAACGGCGTCGGCATCATCAGTGCCGGCTACATCAAGGACCCGACCGACGCACAGTGGCAGAAGGGCAAGGAGTGGGATGACTTCACCGGCTGGCTGAAGAAGTACGTGCCGAACGCGGACATCAAGGACTTGAACTACGTTTACGGCTACACGGTGTCGCAGGGCCTGGTGCAGGTGCTCAAGCAGGCGGGTGACAACCTGACCCGCGAGAACATCATGAAGCAGGCCGCCAGCCTGGACATGACGCTGCCGATGCTGCTGCCGGGCGTGAACGTGAAGACCGGTCCGGACGACTTCTTCCCGATCGAACGCATGCAGCTGCAGCGCTTCACGGGCAAGACCTGGGAGATGTTCGGCAAGGTCTACGGCCGCTGAACCCGATGCCCGGGCGGGCGCATCGGCGTCCGCCCGAGGCGCGATATGGATGTTCGAGCAAGTGCCCCGCGCAACCCGCTCGCGGGGCCCCGGCACCGCGATTCGGGGTGCCACCCTGATTGGAGGAGACTCATGAAGGTTCGTCGAGCAGCACTCACCACCCTGTCGGGCACCGCGCTGGCCCTGGCGTTCGCGCTGGCATCCCCCGTCCATGCCCAGAAGAAATACGATCCCGGTGCGACCGATGCCGAGATCAAGGTCGGCAACATCCTCCCGTATTCCGGGCCCTTGTCCGCCTACAGCGTGATCGGCAAGACGATCATCGCCTACATGCAGATGGTCAACGAGCAGGGCGGGGTCAACGGGCGCAAGATCAATGTCCTGTCGCTGGACGACGGCTACAGCCCGCCGAAGACGGTGGAGCAGGCCCGCAAACTGGTCGAGCAGGACGAGGTGCTGATCCTGTTCAATCCGCTGGGCACGCCGCCGAACTCGGCGATCCACCGCTACATGAACCAGAAGAAGGTGCCGCACCTGTTCGTGGCGACCGGCGCGAGCAAGTGGGGCGACCCGAAGAACTTCCCGTGGACGATGGGCTGGCAGCCCGACTATCAGTCCGAGGCGAAGATCTACGCGGCGCACATCCTGGAGACCAGGCCGAACGCGAAGATCGCGGTTCTTTACGCGAACGACGACTACGGCAAGGACTACCTGAAGGGCCTGAAGGATGGGCTTGGCGCCAAGGCATCGCAGCTGATCATCAAGGAGGTCAGCTACGAGACTAGCGATCCGACTGTCGACAGCCAGATCGTGACGCTGAAGGCCTCGGGCGCGGACACGTTCTTCAACATCGCGTCGCCGCGGTTCGCCGCGCAGGCGATCAAGAAGGCGGCCGAGATCGGCTGGAAGCCCGTGCAATACCTGAACAGCGTGTCGATATCGGTCGGCTCGGTGATGACACCGGCCGGGCTCGAGAACGGCGTCGGCATCATCAGCGCGGGCTACATCAAGGATCCGACCGATCCGCAGTGGCAGAAGGGCAAGGAGTGGGACGATTTCACTGCCTTCGTCAAGAAGTACCTGCCGACAGCCGACATGAAGGACGTCAACCTCGTGTACGGCTACACGGTGTCGCAGGGCCTGGTGCAGACGCTCAAGCAGGCGGGTGACAACCTGACGCGCGAAAACATCATGAAGCAGGCGGCGAGCCTGGACATGACGCTGCCGATGCTGCTGCCGGGCGTGAACGTGAAGACCGGTCCGGACGACTTCTATCCGATCGAGCGCATGCAGTTGCAGCGCTTCACGGGCAAGACCTGGGAGCTGTTCGGCAAGGTCTACGGCCGCTGATCCTGCGTTTTGCAAAGCGGGTCGCTGCCGTTGGCAGCCACCCGATCAGGGGCGCTTCGCGAGGGGCGCCCCTGCTGTTTTGATCCGCCGCGCGCTGGGTGCTTGCGCAGCTAACGAGTAGCATGCTATTCGTTAGCCGCATTACATGCACAGCCAGCGACAGGTGGTGGAATCGTGAGCGAGCTCGGATCGCGGGACATGTTCGGGGTCTGGCTGGGCCAGACCGCCAGGCTGTGGCGTGCCGAGATCGACCGGCGGATGGCGCCCCATGGTCTGACCGAGGCGCGCTGGCTGGTCCTGCTCCATCTCTCCTGGAAAGTCGAGCCGGTGACACAGAAGGCGCTGGCGGCGGCCGTGGGGGTGCAGGGGCCGACCCTGGTGCGCACGCTGGACTGGCTGGAGGCCGAGGGGCTCATCGCGCGCCGCGCGATCGCGGGCGATCGCCGTGCCAAGGCGGTGCATCTGACCGACGCGGCCAGGCCCAGCCTGGCGCGCATCCAGACCGTCGTGGAAGGGCTGCGGGCCGAGATCTTCGCAGGCGTCGATGAGGCGGACATCCGGACCTGCCTGCGTGTGTTCAGGCACATCGTCGGCGCGCTGTCGGCCGGCGGCCAGGCGCAGCGCCCGCAGACGCTGCCCGATGCTGCCCCGCACGCGCAACGAAGCGGCGCCGGCGAGGAGGCGGCATGAACGACCGCGCCGCCGACCAGCCGCTGCAAGCCGCAAGCAGCGGCCCCGGCCGCGGGCCCGCCGCATCGCCGGTCGGCGCCGACCCGCGCCGCTCCGGCTCGCGGCGCCTGCTGATCGTCGTCGTCGCCTGCGCGATCCTGGCGGCCGGCGGCGGGTGGTGGCTGTACCGGCAGATGACCCACGTCTTCGTCAACGACGCCCGCGTCGCGGCGAACATGATCGCCGTCAGCAGCCGGGTGCCGGGCTGGGTCACCGCGATCGAGGTGGTCGAGGGCGACCTGGCCAAGGCGGGCAAGGTGCTCGTCTCGATCGACAGCCGCGAGAGCCGCCTGCTGATCGACGAGTTCGATGCGCGCCTGGCCGGCATCGTTTCCCGCCGGGAAGAGATCCAGGCCCGCATCCGGATGACCGATCTGCAGACGGCCAGCCGGATCGAAGCGCAGGAGGCGGCGATACGCTCCGCCCAGGCGGCTCTTGCGGTGGCGGTCGCGCAGCGCGACCTGGCGCGCATCGAGAACGACCAGTCGGAAAAGCTCGCGCCGAGCGGGATGATCACCCGTGTTCGCCTCGACCAGACGCGGGCCGCGCTGGAAACCGCGCGCCAGCAGGCGCTGCGTGCGCAGGCCGATGTCGAGAATGCCCATGCGGCGCTGGCCCAGGCCAGGGCGGCCCGCGGCGACCTCGCCGTGCTCGCGCGCCAGCTCGCGGCCCTGGTTCCGGAGGAGCAGCAGCTGCGCGCCCAGCAGGGCCGCGCGCTGATGGATCTGCGCGACCGGGCGATCACGATGCCGTTCGACGGTGCCGTCGACCGGGTGTTCGTCGACGTCGGCGAGTACGTCACGCCCGGGCAGCGGCTGCTGATGGTGCACGACCCCGCACAGGTCCGCATCGAAGCGAACGTCAAGGAGACCGACATCCGCTACTTCACGCCCGGCAAGGCGGTCAGGGTGTCCGTCGACGCGCTGCAGGGGCGCGTCTTCGAGGGGACGGTCGCCAGTGTCTCGCACGCCGCGACCAGCGAATTCGCGCTGCTGCCCAGCCCGAATCCCAGCGGCAACTTCACCAAGATCACGCAGCGCCTTCCGGTGCGCGTCACCGTCCGGCAGCAGGACGGACTGCTCAAGCCCGGCATGATGGTCGAGCTGGAGACCCGGGCCGGTGACTAGCGCGTCCCGGCCGGACACCACCGAGGCGCTGTTCGCGCGATTCGGCCCGGCCTATCGCTGGCTGGTCACCGGGACCGTGATGACGGCCACGATCGCGACCGTGCTGACCGCCACCATCGTCAACGTCGCCCTGCCCGACATCATGGGCGCGTTCGGCATGGGCCAGGACAAGGCGCAGCTGCTGTCGACCGCCTTTCTCGCCGCGATGACCGGCACGATGCTGCTCAATGCCTGGATGGTCGACAGCTTCGGCCAGCGGACGACCTTCGTGCTGGCCGTGTCGGTGTTCGTCGTCGCCTCCCTGATGGGCGGGCTGGCGCCCGGCGAAGACACGCTGATCGTCGCGCGCGTGTTCCAGGGCGGCGCGGCCGGAGTCCTTCAGCCCCTGTCGATGCAGGTGATCTACCAGGTCTTCCCGCCGGAGCGGCGCGGCTCGGCGATGGGCATCTACGGCATCGGCGTGGTGCTCGCTCCGGCTCTCGGGCCGACGCTGGGCGGACTGATGGTCGACGGCTACAGCTGGCGCTACGTGTTCTTCGCGTCGATGCCGATCTGCGTGCTCGGCCTGGTTCTTGCGGTGATCTTCCTGCCGGGACGCACCGGGTCCGGACCTGCCCGTCGCTTCGACTGGATCGGCTTCGGCTTGATGGCAGTGTTCCTCTTCACGCTCCTCGACGGTCTTTCCCACGGTCAGCGCGACGGCTGGATGTCCGACGCGATCCTCGCCGACTTCGCGGTGGCCATCGTCACCGGCATCGGGTTCGTTCTCTGGGAACTGCGCGCGCCGGCGCCGATGCTCAGCCTGAAGCTGTTCGGCAATCGCGTGTTCTCCGGCGCCTCGGTCGTCGCCTTCATCTTCGGCGCCGGCATCTTCGGCTCGACCTTTCTTCTGCCGCTGTTCGTGCAGACGATCCAGGGCTACACGCCGACGCGGGCCGGACTGCTGCTGATGCCGGCGGGACTGGTGCTGGCGGTGGTGTTCCCGATCGCCGGTCGGCTCACGGACAGGACGCCCGCGCACGTCGCGGTGACGTTCGGGCTTCTCTTGTTCGCGTTCTCTTCGTTCCTGCTGACGGGGGTCGATGCCAACACCCCGTTCTGGCAGCTCGCCTGGTGGATCATCCTGGGCCGGATCGGCCTCGGGTTCGTGATGCCGAGCCTGAACGCCGGCGCGCTGAAGGCGCTTCCCTTCACGCTGATCGGACAGGGCTCGGGCGCGATCAATTTCATGCGCCAGCTGGGCGGCGCGTTCGGCGTGAACCTGCTGTCGATCCTGCTCGAGCGGCGCTCGCAGCTCTACGTCCAGACGTTCACCGACGGCCAGGACGCGTCGAACGGTGCGACCGCCGATCTGCTGCGCGGCGTCACTGCGCTCTATGCAGAATCCGGTGTGCCGGAAGCGATCCGGCAGGCGAGCGCGCTCGACTATCTGGGCCGCGTGGTCCAGGCGCAGGGCGGCATGATGGGATACCGCGACAGCTTCCTCGCCGTCGGGGTCATCTTCCTCGTCGCCCTGGTGCCGGCCTTCATGATGCGGCAGCGGCGCGCGCGGTCGTGAGCCGTGCCGCCGCGCTCAGTCGTGAGCCGCGCCGCCGCGCTCAGTCGCGGCGAAGAACCGTGATGCCCGAGGCGCCTGCCGGCCCTGCCGCGTCTGTGGCTCCGGTGATGCCGGTCGACGAGACCGCCGCCTCGAGTTCCGGATCGACGTCGAACGCGATGTCGCCGTCCGCCACCGGGATGCCCTTTGCGGTGAGACCGGCGAAGTCGTACAGGCCGCGGTCCATCAGGTGCGACGGCGTGATCCGCGTCAGCGACGAGAAGATGTTGTCGACGCGGCCCGGGAAGCGCTTCTCCCAGTCGCGCAGCATCTGCTTGACCTCGCGGCGCTTCAGGTTCTCCTGCGAGCCGCACAGCGTGCACGGGATGATCGGGAACGCGCGCCAGTCGGCGTAGGCGACCAGGTCGGCTTCGTGCACGTAGGCGAGCGGCCGGATCACGATGTGACGGCCGTCGTCCGACACCAGCTTCGGCGGCATCGCCTTGAGCTTGCCGCCGAAGAACATGTTCAGGAAGAAGGTCTCGAGAATGTCGTCGCGATGATGGCCGAGCGCGATCTTCGTTGCGCCGAGTTCGTCGGCGACGCGGTACAGGATGCCCCGGCGCAGGCGCGAGCACAGCGAGCACATGGTGCGGCCTTCGGGGATCACGCGCTTGACGATCGAGTACGTGTCCTGCTCCTCGATGCGGAACGGCAGGTCGAGCTTGCGCAGGTAGTCCGGCAGCACGTGGCCGGGGAAGCCGGGCTGCTTCTGGTCGAGGTTGACCGCCACCAGCGTGAAGTCGACCGGCGCGCGTTCGCGCAGGGTCATCAGCAGGTCGAGCAGCGCATAGCTGTCCTTGCCGCCCGACAGGCAGACCATCACGCGGTCGCCCGCGCCGATCATGCCGAAGTCGGCGATCGCCTGGCCGGTCAGCCGCAGCAGCCGCTTGTGCAGCTTGTTGCGCTCGTAGGCGCGCTTTTCCTCGGCACGCGTGCTGACGCGTGGCTTCGAAGCGGCTGCTCCGTCCGTTCGCGTGCCGGTCGTGTCGATGCTCATGCGGCGTCCCGAAAGCGGAAGACCTCGATGCCGACGGTGCGGCAGTCGGGGTAGACGTCGGGCTTCTCGGTGCTGACGCGCACCGCGCGCACCGACGGCTGCCCCATGCACAGCTCGACGATGCCGTCGATCAGCGTCTCCTGCAGGTTGAAGTGGCGAGATGCGGCCAGCTGCTCGATGCCGTGGCGGATGAAGTCGTAGTCGAGCACCTCGGCGACCTCGTCGCGCGTCGGCGTCGTCGCGTGCAGCGGCACGTACAGGTCGACGCTGACCAGCACGCGCTGGCGCGCCTCGCGTTCGAAGTCGTGGAAGCCGATCGACGCATCGAGCGAGAACTCGTGCAGGAAGATGCGGCGGCAGTCGGACAGCCGGGGGTCGAGCAGGGCGTTCACGCTGGAATTCCGTTGGGTGTTGCCGAGGTTGGGTCGATGCGAGGGGCGCGCGTGGCCCGCTCAGCCGCCGCTCAGGTACATCACGTCGCGAGGCAGCGGCAGAAGGTGCTGCCCGCCGTCGACGATCAGGTTCACGCCGGTGACCGCGTCGGCGTCGGCGAGATACAGCACGGCGCGCACGATGTCCGCCGGCGTCGACGAGCGGCCGAGCGGGGTCATGCGGTGCGCGGCCTCGAAGCCTTCGGGTGTCTGGTCCGCCGAGATCAGCGTGATGCCGGGCGAGACCCCGACCACGCGCAGCTTCGGCGCGAAGCTGCCCGCCATCAGGTGCGTGGCGGTGAGCAGTGCCGCCTTGCCCAGCGTGTAACTGAAGAAGTCCGGGTTCAGGTTGTCGAGCTTCTGGTCGAGCAGGTTGACCACGACACCGCGAGCGTCGTCGGGCAGGGATTCGTGCAGGCAGCGCGTCAGCAGCAGCGGCGCCGCCAGGTTGGGCACCACGTGCCGCTGCAGCGATGCATAGTCGAAGGTCGCGGGCAGATCCGGCTCGAAGTGCGACGCGTTGTTGACCAGGCAGCGCAGCGGTCCCAGCGCCGCGGCCGCACGGCCGATCAGCGACGCGGTCGCCGCCTCGTCCGACAGGTCGGCCTGCAGCGCGACGCCCCGGCGGCCCGCCGATTCGATGTCGCGCACGGTCTGCAGCGCGTCGTCGCGCGAGCTGCCGTAGTGGACCGCGACGTCCCAGCCGGCGCGGGCGAGACCGAGCGCGATTTCGCGGCCCAGGCGTCGTCCTGCGCCGGTCACCAGCGCGGCGCGCGCGGGTCTGCTTGGTCCGGGGGCGTGGGCGGATGTGTTCATCGGTGCCGAGAGGAAGCGCGGGTTGTGCGGGCGCGGATCGTGCGCGGGCGCGAGCCAGTTCGTGGGCGCGGGGCCGATGGCGCGAAAATGCCGGGCCCGATGGCGCGAAAACGCCCGGAGTGTACCGGTAAACCCCTCTACAATCGCGCCGTGCGGTCATCCGGACTCCCTCCTCCATCGGCCGAAGCGCTGGCCTCCAGCGCGCGCCTGTCGCGCCTGATCGCGCGTCGCATCGACGAGGCCGGCGGCTGGATCGGCTTCGACGCATTCATGCAGTGGGCGCTCTACGAGCCCGGCCTCGGGTACTACAGCGGCGGCAGCCGCAAGTTCGGCGCCGAAGGCGACTTCGTCACCGCGCCGGAGCTAGGCCCGCTGTTCGGCGCCTGCATCGCGACGCAGTGCGCGCAGTGGTTCGATCACGTGCCCCGGCGGATCGTCGAGTTCGGCGCCGGCAGCGGCGCGCTCGCCGCCCGGTTGCTGAGCGCGCTCGAGGCGCGCGGCGTCGCCCGGGTCGATTACGCGATCGTCGAGCTGTCGGGCGAACTGCGGGCGCGCCAGGCCGCGACGCTGGCCGAGCGCGCACCGCACCTCGCCGGACAGGTGCGCTGGCTGGATGCCTGGCCGGAGACGATCTCCGGCGTGGTGCTCGCCAACGAAGTGCTCGATGCGATGCCGGCCCGGGTGTTCGGAGTGCGCGGTCGGTCGGTCGTCGAGTGCGGTGTCGTCGCCGATCTGGCGTCCGATCGAACGGCCGAGCGAGCGGACGATCGTGGCGCCGCTCCCGCCGCCGAAGGCGCGCCGAGGTTCCGGTGGGCCGAACGTCCCGCCGGGCCGGCGTTCGCCGCGCGGGTCCTGGCCCGCCTCGCACAGGCCTGGGGCGGCATCGATCCGGACACCGCTTACTTCAGCGAGCTCGGCGAGCAGGCCGAAGCGTGGGTGGCGCAGCTCGGGGCGCGCATCGACCGCGGCGCGGTGCTGCTGATCGACTACGGCTTTCCGCGCCGCGAGTTCTACCACCCACAGCGCGACCGCGGCACGCTGATGTGCCACTACCGCCATCGCGCGCACACCGATCCCTTCCTCTGGCCGGGCCTGCAGGACCTGACAGTGCACGTCGACTTCAGTGCGATCGCCGAGGCCGGCACGTCGGCGGGGCTGGACCTGCTGGGCTTCGCGTCGCAGGCGCGGCTGCTGCTCGACCTCGGTCTGCTCGACGAGGTGCGCCAGTGCGGCGAACCGGGCACGCCCGAATACCAGCGTGCGGCGCGCAACGTGCACACCCTGATCTCGGACGCCGAGATGGGCGAGCTGTTCAAGGCGATCGCGTTCGGTCGCGGCGTGCCCGACGACGCGATCGGGTTCCGCAGCGGCGACCGGCGTGCCGCGCTCGATGTTGCGCCCGACGCGTTCGTCGCGGTGAGCCTGCGATGCTGAAGTGGCTGCTCACCACGGCGCTGGCGCTGGTGCTGTTCTCCGGCCTGATGCCCTGGCTGCGGCGCTTCGGCATCGGGCGCTTGCCGGGCGATTTCAACTTCCGCCTGTTCGGGCGGGACTGGTCGCTGCCCCTGGCTTCGACGGTGCTGCTGTCGCTGATCGCGGCCGGCCTGGCGCGCCTGCTCTGAAGCCGGCGCGAGCAGGCTTCAGAGCCGCTGCGGCGCACTGGCCGCGGGGTGCGCGTCAGTCGGCGCCGAGTGCCGCGCGGACCGCGGCGACGCGGGCGGCGTGCACGCGTGTGCGGATCGAGTCCGCGTCCGGACACGAGCGGGCGATCGCCCCGGCGTCGACGGCGCGCGCGGCGTCGCTCGCGCGCCGCACGCGCGGCGCCTGCGGATAGTCGCGCTCGAACAGTCCCAGCCGGCCGCGATAGTCGGCTTCGCAGGCCATCAGCACCTCGTCGAGCCGCGCCGGGCGGCGGAACACGTCGAGCCGCTCGAGCAGCTGCACGATCGTCGCGGGCCGCAGCTCCAGCGCGCGGTGGATCAGGCCGTGTTCGCGTGCCACCAGGCGCGCCAGGTCGCGCACGTCCACCGGGGTGCGCAGGCGGGCGCAGACCGTCTCGAGCAGCGCCACCGACTGCGATTCGTGACCGACGTGCGCAGGCAGACTGGCGGGCGGCGTCGCGCCCTTGCCGAGGTCGTGCATCAGCGCCGCGAAGCGCACGCCGAGCGGGAAGCCGTGCGTCGCGGCGTAGTCGACCACCATCATCACGTGCACGCCGGTGTCGACTTCGGGATGCCGATCGGCGCGTTGCGGTACGCCCCACAGCCGGTCGAGCTCCGGGATCACGCGTCCGAGCGCGTCGCACGCGCGCAGGATCGCGAACATCCGCGAAGGCTTGTCTTCCATCAGGCCTTTCGAGATCTCCTGCCAGACGCGTTCCGGCACCAGCGCGTCGACCTCGCCCGAGTGCACCATCGTGCGCATCAGGTCCATCGTCTCGGGGGCGACGGTGAAGCCGGTGAAGCGCGCGGCGAAACGCGCGAGCCTCAGGATTCGCACCGGATCCTCGGTGAAGGACTCGCTGACGTGCCGCAGCACGCCGGCCTTCAGGTCCGCCAGGCCGTTGTACGGATCGACCAGCGTGCCGTGCTCGTCGCGCGCCATCGCGTTGATCGTCAGGTCGCGTCGGCGCAGGTCGTCCTCGAGGGTCACGTCGGGCGCGAAGTACACCTGGAAGCCGCGGTAGCCGCGCGCGGTCTTGCGCTCGGTCCTCGCCAGCGCGTACTCCTCGCGCGATACGGGGTGCAGGAACACCGGGAAGTCGCGTCCGACCGGAAGGTAGCCCTCGGCGACGAGATCTTCGGGCGTGCTGCCGACGACCACCCAGTCGCGGTCCTTGATCGGCAGGCCGAGGAGTTCGTCGCGGATCGCTCCGCCGACGCAGTAGACCTTCACGGCGCGCTCACGCGCGGCTGCGCCGGTACGGCTCGTCCTCGGCGAGGAACATGTGCTCGGCGCAGGCGGCCGCGCTCCACTCCCGCATCGCCGGCAGTTCGAGGATCGCGCGCCGGTACTCGTCGCACACCGGCGGCAGGGCGACCGCGTAGGTGGTGAACCGGCTGGCCACCGGCGCGTAGAACGCGTCGGCCGCGCAGAAGCTGCCGAACAGGAAGGGGCCGCCGCCGGCGTGTTCGGCGCGCAGGCCGGACCACATCCCGACGATGCGGTCGATGTCGCGCTGCACCTCGAGATCCCAGCCCATGCCCGGCAGGTGCGCCTCGATGTTCATCGGCATCCGGCTGCGCAGGCTGCCGAAGCCGGCGTGCATCTCGGCGCAGACCGAGCGCGCACGGGCGCGCGCACGCGCCTGGCGCGGCCAGACGCCCGCGCCGGGGAATTTCTCGGCCAGGTATTCGGCGATGGCCAGCGTGTCCCAGACGGCAAAGCCGTCGTCGTCGAGCACCGGCACGCGGCCGGCCGGCGAGATCGCGGCGACGGCCGGGCCGAACTGCGGCGTGAACAGCGGCACCAGCCGCTCGCTGAAACGGATCCCGAGCTGCCGCATCAGCAGCCAGGCGCGCAGCGACCACGACGAATAGTTGCGGTTGCCGATCGTCAGCGTCAGCTCGGGGGCGCTCATCGGGGCGACTCAGCGGTGCGCGCGGGCGCGTTCCTCGCCGAAGCGCGCGCCGGGCTTGATGTAGCTGGGGCCGAATGCGCTCAGCGCGGTCGGCGTGATGCCCAGATCCGGGTGCATCGGGCCGCTGGCGACGTTGTCGATCGCCATCGAGTCGAAGTTGTCGCGCGACATCAGGGTCGGGCCCGGCATGTGCTCGAGAATCGAGGCCTGCATCTGGCCGAGGGTGTAGGGCAGCTCCCAGACCGGACGCTCGCATCCGCTCCAGTGGCCGACCAGCCGCACCAGCTCGGCCAGCGTGAAGACCTCGGGGCCGGCGAGCTCGTAGGTCTTGCCGAACGAGGCGCCGAGCGACAGCACGTTGACGATCGCCTGCGCGACGTCGCCGACGTAGACCGGCTGGAAGCGGGTGCGCGCGCGCGCGATCGGCATCACCGGCGCGAGGCGCATCAGGCGGGCGAACAGGTTCAGGAACCGGTCGTCGGGACCGAACACCACCGACGGCCTCAGGATCGTCCAGTCGAGCCCCGACTCGCGCACCAGGCGCTCGCCGTCCGCCTTCGAGCGCAGGTACATCGACGGCAGCTGCGCGGGATCGTCGCCGACGCCGAGCGCCGAGACGTGGATCAGCCGCCGAACGCCGGTGCGCCGGCAGGACTCGACGAGGCGGCGGGGGAGTTCGACGTGGGTGGCGGCGAACTCCGGACCGTAGGGCTCGCCCCAGCTGCTGTGCAGCACGCCGGCGAGGTTGATCACCGCGCCTGCTCCGGCGGTCAGCGCGTCGAGTTCGGCGTCCGACGCGAGCCTGGTCTCGATCACGTCGGCCATCGGCAGCAGCACGACGTGGCGCGCGCGCTCGCGACGGCGGGTCGGAATCGTCAGCTGCAGGTTCTGCGAGGACAGTCTGGCGGCCACATGGCTGCCGATGAAGCCCGAGCCTCCGATGAGCAGGATGCGGGACGGTTTCATGGGATCGGCTCCGAACGGGGGGCAATGGAAATCGGGGGGCGGCGGAATACCGCCTGCCCCCCGATTTTAGGCGATCGGCCCGGGCATCCGGTCCGAGAGCTGCGCAATCGCAGCGCCGGCGCGTTTCAGCCGCCGGCGGGTGCACCCGTGGACGGTGTCGGCGGGCTCGCAGCCGGCCTGGTCTTCGGGGCAGGCTGCGCGGCTGCGGCCGGACCCGTGGCCGGGCCCGCCGTGGGGCCTGCGGCAACCGGATGGATCGCCGCCACCGGCTCGGGCGCCAGCAAGGTGCCGTCGCGCAGGCCCCGCAACGTGCCCAGCACCAGCCCGAAGATCACGATCGAGGCCAGCGCCAGCAACATCGGGCCGAGGCTCGCCAGTGCGCTGCCGGGCTGCGCCAGGCGCAGCGTCAGCGCGGCCAAGGCGGCCAGCGGGAACGACATCGCCCAGTGCGGCAGGCCGAACTCGAGCTTCGCGATGCGCTTCGCCAGGGTCGCCACCCACAGGAAGCTGAACAGCGCGATGCCCCACATCGACCAAGCCGCGAGCTGCGGCGCGCCGAGCTGGAGCAGCGCGAGTCCGACCACGGCCGGCGGCGCGATGAACACGAACGTCGCCGGCAGCAGCCGTTCCGCGCAACATGCCCTGCGTCATGATCCGGCTGGCCACCAGCACCAGCGACGACCGGCCAGAACAGCAGCCCGATGCCGAACTGCGCCGCCGACCACTCGGTGTAGCCCAGCGGCACGCCCGCCAGCGGCGCGAGCACGTTGCCGACGATCGGCACGAGCAGCGCCGGGGTGATGCCCGCCCATTGGAAGCCCCCGGCCTGGTTGCCGCGCCACCAGCGCGACAGCACCCAGGTCGGTGATGAACAGCTGCGACAGGCTGCCGGCCCACCAGAAGCGCCGCCACCAGCGGGCCGCTCGCGCCGTGCGCGACGGCCACCGTCGCGAGCAGCAGCACGGCGATCGGCAGCGTGGCGATGAAGGTGTGGCGCACCGGGTGCATGCGGTCCTCGCGCCAGGCGTCGGCGTGGCGCAGGCCGCGCAGCACGGTCGCGACGGCCAGCACGACGAACACCGCCGCGGCCAGCACGCCGATCGCCAGCGATGCCGTGCCGGCCGCATCGCCCATCAGCGGCTCGGCGCGATGCCAGGCGAGCGACAGGCCGGACAGGCCCATGACGATGGCGTACCAGCCCGGGAACAGAAACTTCAGCGGAGTCGGATGGTGCGCCATGTCACGGCACCTTCGCCAGCAGAGTCTGGACTTCGTCGAGCACGGCGCTGAACTGCTCGCGGCCTCGGCGTCGTCGCCCATGCGCGCGCCCAGCTCCTGCTGCATGAAGCACACCGTCATGCGCACGTAGGTGCTGTCCAGCGCCTTGCGCACGGCCGCCATCTGGGTGGCGATGTCCAGGCAGGGCTGGCCTTCCTCGATCATGCGCTGGATGCCGCGCAACTGGCCTTCGGCGCGCTTGAGGCGGTTGAGCAGGTCGGTGCGGGTCTTCGTCGGTCGGCGGAGCGGGCCCCATCGGCAGCATTGGCCTCCATGTCGGTCAGCGGGTGCAGCGTGCGCAGTTGCCTTCCGGCACGCCGAGCTTCTTCAGCAAGAAGCCGAGCGGGCAGAAGTTGGTGAAGCCGGACTGGAACAGGTTGAAGCCGACGAAGGCGGTGAAGGCCAGCCACCAGGGGCTGCACGAACAGCGGGCTGGCCTCGACGCCCAGCGCGAGCGACAGCAGGATGAAGAAGCCGGCCATGAGGCGGATCTAGCGTTCGATGGTCATGGAAATCTCCTTGGGGTGACGGTCAGGTTGCCGGGAAGGTTGCGGGAATCGGGCCGCGCGCCGGTTGCGGGCTCGTGCCGGCGGCGGTAGAGGGCGTAATACAGCACCGGGATCACCACCAGCGTCAGCAGCGTCGAGACCAGGATGCCGAAGATCAGCGAGATCGCCAGCCCGTTGAAGATCGGGTCGTCGAGGATGAAGAAGGCGCCGATCATGGCCGCCAGCGCGGTCAGCGCGATCGGCTGCGCGCGCACCGCGGCCGAATTCACCACCGCGTCCTTGAAGGCCATGCCCTGGGCGACCTGCAGCTCGATGAAGTCGACCAGCAGGATCGAGTTGCGCACGATGATGCCGGCCAGCGCGATCATGCCGATCATCGAGGTGGCGGTGAACTGCGCGCCGAACAGCGCATGGCCCGGCATCACGCCGATGATGGTCAGCGGGATCGGCGCCATGATGATCAGCGGCGTCAGGTAGCTCTTGAACTGCGCCACCACCAGCAGGTAGATCAGGATCAGGCCGACGCCGTAGGCCGCGCCCATGTCGCGGAAGGTCTCGTAGGTGATCTGCCACTCGCCGTCCCACTTGATGCGCGTACTCGCGGTAGGGGTCGGACGGCTGGCGGATCCAGTATTCGCCGAGTTCGCCGGTGCCCGGCAGCGCGGCATCGGCCAGCTTGCGCGCGGATGCCGAACAGGCCGTACAGCGGCGAATCGAGCGTGCCCGCCGGCCCACGTCGCCGAAGACGTAGCTCACGCCCATGCAGGTCCTTGGTGAACAGCGGCTTGTCGATCACGCCGCGCTCCACGCGCACCAGCTCCGACAGCGGCACCAGCTGGCCGTTGGCGGCGCGCAGCGGCAGCGCCAGCAGCGCGTCCAGACCCACCTGCGCTTCGCGCGGCAGCTGCAGCCGCACCGGCACCGGGTACTTGCTCTGGCCGTCGTGCAGCCAGGCGGCGTCGGTGCCCGACAGCGCGCCCTGCACGGTCTGCGCGATCGCTGCGACCGGGATGCCGAGCGACTCGGCGCGCTGGCGCTGCACGCGCAGGAAGGCGCGCGGCGCGTCGTCCTGCAGCGAGGTGTCGATGCCGACGATGTCGGGCGTGGCGGCGAAGGCCTGCGCGACGCGCGCGGCCAGTCTGCTGGCGGCCGGCTTCGTCGGGGCCGTAGACCTCGGCCACCAGCGGGCTCATCACCGGCGGGCCGGGCGGCACTTCGACCACCTTGAGCGCGCGCGCCGTGGCGCTGCGCGATCTTCTCCAGCTGCGGGCCGCAGGCGCTGCGCGATGGCGTGGCTCTGCTCGTGGCGGTGCTTCTTGTCGACCAGGTTGACCTGCAGGTCGCCCTGCTCGGCGTCGGCGCGCAGGTAGTACTGGCGCACCAGGCCGTTGAAGGTGATCGGGCTGGCGGTGCCGGCGTAGCCCTGCAGGTCCAGCACCTCGGGCTGCCGGGCCAGGAAGCGCGCCATCTCGTGCAGCGCCGCGGCGGTGTCCTCCAGCGGCGTGCCGGCGGGCATGTCGACGACGAGCTGGAACTCGCTCTTGTTGTCGAAGGGCAGCATCTTCAGCACCACCCACTGCACGGCCGGCCAGTGCCGACCGACAGCATCAGCGCCGCCAGGATGCCGGCCAGCAGCAGCCAGCGCTTGCGCGCGCTGTCCAGGAACGGCAGCGAGCAGGCCGGCGAACAGCGCGCGACATGGCGGCGCTGACGCGGCTCGGCGCGTGCGCGCCGTGCGGATGGTCGCCCAGCCGTGTCGTGCGGCTTCATCAGCTTCAGCGCCAGCCAGGGCGTGACGGTGAAGGCGATGGCCAGCGACAGCGCCATGCCCAGGCTGCGGTTGATCGGGATCGGGCTCATGTACGGGCCCATCAGGCCGCTCACGAAGGCCATCGGCAGCAGCGCCGCGATCACCGTCAGCGTGGCCAGGATGGTCGGGCCGCCGACCTCGTCCACCGCGCGCGGAATGATGTCGCGCAGCGGCGCGTCCGGCGTCGAGCTGCTGGTGGCGGTGGATGTTCTCGACCACCACGATGGCGTCGTCGACCAGGATGCCGATCGAGAAGATCAGCGCGAACAGGATCACGCGGTTGAGCGTGAAGCCCCAGGCCCAGCTCGCGAACAGCGTCGCGGTCAGCGTCAGGATGACCGCCGCGCCGACGATCACCGCCTCGCGCCGGCCCAGCGCCAGGCCCACGAGCAGGATCACCGAGCCGGTGGCGAAGGCCAGCTTCTGGATCAGCTTGTTGGCCTTCTCGGCCGCGGTGGCGCCGTAGTCGCGCGTGATGGTGGCCTCGATGCCGGCGGGGATGACGGTGTTGCGCAGCTCGTCGACGCGCTGGCGCGCGGCGCGGGCCACGTCGACCGCGTTCTCGCCCGGCTTCTTGGTCACGGTCAGCGTGACGGCCGGGTAGGCCGCCGCCGGCCGCGTCGGGCGGCCTGCGGTCGACGGCGGCTGCGCCGGCGCCCGGCGTGAACCAGACGTAACGCGCGCGGCTGCGCCGCGCCGGCCTCGACCCGGGCCACTTCGCGCAGGTAGACCGGCTTGCCCTCGTGCACGCCGACGACCAGGTCGTCCACGTCGTCGGCCGACGCAGGAATTCGCCGGTCTCCACGGCCAGCGATCGCGCGCTGCCCGGCGGCGTCGATCACGGTGCCGGCCGGCATGGCCTGGTTGGCCGCCGCCAGCGTCTGCTTCAGGCGCAGCAGGTCGACGCCGCGTTCGCGCAGCCGGCTCGGGTTCGCAGCGTGACCTGCACCGCGCGGCCGGGGCCGCCGATGGTCTGCACCTCGCGCGTGCCGGGCACGCGCTTGAGCTCGGCCTCCATCGCTGGCGGCCACGCGTTCGAGCTCGCCGGCGCTGGCGCGTCGCGGCTCCACAGCGTGACGGCCAGCACCGGCACGTCGTCGATGCCCTTGGGCCTGACGATCGGCGCGCAGCGTGCCCAGGTCGGCGCGGCAGCCAGTCCTGGTTGGCGTTGAGCACGTCGTACAGGCGCACCAGCGCCTCGGTGCGCGGCACGCCGACCTTGAACTGCACCGTCATCACCGCCATGCCCGGGCGCGCCACCGAGTAGGTGTGCTCGATGCCGGCGATCTGGCTCAGCACCTGCTCGGCCGGCCGCGCCACCATGTTCTGCACGTCGGCGCTGCTGGCGCCGGGGAAGGCGATCAGCACGTTGGCCATGGTCACGTTGATCTGCGGCTCTTCCTCGCGCGGCGTCACCAGCACGGCGAACACGCCGAGCAGCAGCGCCACCAGCGCCAGCAGCGGCGTCAGCGCGTTGGCCTGGAAGGCGCGCGCCAGGCGGCCGGAAACGCCCAGCGCGGGCGTCGTCGGGTCGCGATGCGGACTGCGGCGTCATTCGGGCTGGCGCTCACCTGGCGGCGACCGGCGTCGGCGCCGGCCAGGCCGGCGCGTACCGGGTCGAGCGCGATGCGCTCGCCGGCCTTCAGGCCGGCCAGCACCTCGACGCCGGCCGCCTGCGCGTCGGCGCCGAGGCGCACGGCGCTTGAAGCACGAAGCCGTTGCTCGCGCGCCACGTAGACCGCGGTCAGTTCGCCACGGCGCAGCACGGCGGCGGCGGGCACCGTCAGGCGGCCCGCGGGTGCCGCGGCGGTCGCCGCGGCGGCGCCGCCGAAGCGCACGCGCACGCTCTGGCCCGGCTGCAGCGCCGGCGCTGTCGGCCGCCGGCAGGTCGAGCCGCCATTCGACGGTCTGCGACACCGGGTCGGTGCCCGGCAGTTCGGTGCTGCGTCGCCGGCGTCACCCAGCGCGTCCGCGCCGCCGGGCAGCTGCACCTGCGACCGCCGTCGCGGCACGCGCGCGACCGCCGTGCGCGACGCCGGCACCTGCACCACGGCGCGCATGCGGCCGCGGGGCGTAGAGCGTGACCAGCGGGCGGCCCGGCGTGGCCAGGTCGCCGGCCTCGACGTGCGTGGCCAGCACGACGCCGTCGAAGGGCGCCGTCACCGCGGCAAAGCCGCGCGCCAGCGCCGCCTGGCGTGCGGCCCGGCCTGCGCCTGCTGCACGCCGGCCTGCGCGGCCTTGAGCTGGGTCTCGGCGATGTCCAGCGCCGCCTGGCTGATGAAGCCCCTGCGCGCGCAGCTCGCGCGTGCGCTCGGCGTGCAGCCGGGCGTTGCGTCAACTCGGCCTCGGCCTGCGCGACCGCGGCTTCGCTGCGCGCCAGGCCGGCCTGGGCGTCGCGCTCGTCGATGCGCGCCAGCAGCTGCCCGGCCTTGCACGCGGTCGCCGGCCTTCACCGCCAGCTGCAGCACGTTGCCGCCGACCTGCGCCGCGACCGTGCTCTGCTGCAGCGCCTGCGAGCGTGCCGTCGATCTCGAACCCGCCCGCCCGCGCGGAGCCGCTGACCGCGGCCGTCTCGACGGGCGCCGACGCCGCCATCGCGGCGCTGCCCAGCCAGGCGCCGGCCAGTGCCGACGCCAATACCGCGCGGATCGATGCCCGATTCATGTGCCAGTTCCGGTAGATACCCATCCAGGTATTCTATCGAATACCCATCAGGGTATCAAGGCGCATTTTCCATGCGCCCCCCGGGCCTGCGTCCCGCGTCCTGCGTTGCCGCGCCGGGATCAGGGCAGTTCGGAGGGCCTCGACGGGATCGGCGCGACGCTGCCGAGCAGGGTCTTCAGCGAGCGCGGTTCTCCGGTCATCAGCGTGCCGTAGTAGGTCGCGTTCGACAGCACCTTCTTCACGTAGTCACGGGTCTCGGAGAACGGAATGATCTCGGCGAACACGGCCCCCTCCACCGTGAACGGCAGAGTCGCGCGCCAGTTCCGTGGCCGGTTGGGGCCGGCGTTGTATCCGGCCGAGGCCAGCAGCGGCGAGCCGTCGAGATCGTCGAGAACGTTCTTCAGGTAGTAGGTCCCGAAGCGCAGGTTGGTGTCGAGATCGTTGAGCTGTTCGAGCCGGAAGTCGCGGACTCCGAGGCGGCGGGCGATCCAGCGCGCGGTCGGCGGAATGATCTGCATCAGTCCCTGCGCGCTCGCCGACGAGCGTGCGTTCATGATGAAGCGCGACTCCTGGCGGATCAGCCCGTAGATCCAGGCCATGTCGAGTTCGCGTTCGGCGGCGATCGGCGCGAGCTGCTCGCGAAAGGGGGTGACGAAGCGCAGCGTGAAGTCGTGCTCCGCGACGGTGCGGTCGGCGGTGTGCACGCAGCGGTCGAGCACCGACCGCCGGCAGGCCCATTCGGCGGCGGCGATCAGCTGCCGGTCGTTCATCGCGCGGATCTCGAGGTTCCACTCGCGGTTGCCCTCTATGCGCAGCCCCAGGCCGTAGAACGCGAGCGCGCGCGCGAAGGCCGGGTTGCGTTCGGCCTGCGCGAGCTCCGCGTCGGTCGGCGGCGCGGCGCGCGGCGGGATCGCAGCCGCCCCGCCGAGCTCTTCGCTCGCGAGCTGCCCGTAGAAGTGGAACTGGCCGGCGACCGAGCGCAGCTGTGCCTGCGCTTCGGCGCTGCGGCCGAGCGCCTGGTGCGCGCGTGCGCTCCAGTACACCCAGGCCGGGTCGAGCCGCCCCTTCGGACTCATGCGGTCGATCACCGCGTGCAGGGTCCGCCAGTCGTTGCCGCGCAAGGCCGCTCGCGCCAGCCACACCAGAGTGTCGTCGGACGCGATCGGCGGCGCAGCCGCGTCGCGGCCCGGGCTCGGCACCTGCCGCATCGCCGTCAGCGCCGCGTGCGTCCATTCCAGCGCGTGCGGATGCATGCGCCGCATCGCCTGCGCGGCAATCTGCGTCCAGACGAATGCACGTTCGGCCGGCGGCAGCTCGCGCAGGTCCGCACCACCGTCGTCGACCGCCGCCTGCGGATCCTTCCTGGCCAGCTGGGTCAGTGCGATCACCAGCAGCGGGCGCTCGGCGTTCGCCCCCATCAGGCGCGCGGGGCGTTGCAACGCCGCCTCGACCGCGCCGGCGTCCAGGCCGAGCATGCCGCCGATGCGGCGCACCGACGTCGCGGCATTGCCCTCGAGGGCCAGTTCGAGCCGGCGCCACAGATCCGCCCGGCGCGCGGCACCGGTGCCGAGCATCGCGTCGAGCAGCGCCGCGCAGCCCTCGCCCAGCTCGCGCGGCTGCATCAGCGCGTCGAGGGCCTCGGCGGGGACGGATCCGCCCGCCGCGAGGCGGCTCTGCCCCGCACGGCAGTGGATCTGCGGATTGTCCCGCCAGGCCCATTGCGGGTACTGGGCGTCGAACTGAGCCCACTCGCCGCGCCGCCCCAGGCTCAGCAGCCAGTCGTGGCGCAGCTGCTCGGCCATCGCGGTGCCCGGATGCTTCTGCAGCAGTTCGAGCACGGCCGCGTCGACGTCGCCGGCCGTCGAACTGCCGCCGTTGCGCGCGCCGTTCAACGCGTTGAGCAGGATCCTCAGGCGCCAATAGGACAGGTAGGCGTTCAGCGGATGAGCGCTGGCGGCGCGCACGACCGCGTCGAAGCGGTCGAGATCGTTCTGGTAGGCGAACTGGCGCGCCTGCAGGAAGGCATCGTCGGCGGAGATCGCAGGAGGCGGAGGGCGGCCGCGCCGTTGCGCGTGGGCGGCACCACTCATCAGCCCTAGAATGCCTGCGAGGACGACAGGCAGAAAAACACGTGCGGGAACCATTGCGAGCCAGCATATCACGCGACCCGGTGGGTGCCGCCGACCGCGCGCGCGCGCGCGCCGCGCTGCGCGAACGCCGCACGGCGCTCGAGGCGCCGGCGCGCGCCGCGTGCGACGCCGCGATCGTTGCCGCACTGCTGGACCTGGTCGACGCGCTCGCTCCCTCGTCGCTGGCGGCTTACTGGCCGATGCTGGGCGAACCGGATCCGCGGCTGGCCTTCGAGTGCTGGCATCGATCCGGGATCGTGATGGCGCTGCCGCGCGTGGTCGGCGCCGATGCCGCTCTGTCCTTCGAGCGCTGGGAGCCGGGCATGCCGCTGCAACGCGGCCCGTTCGGCACCCTGCATCCGGTGCCGGGCGCTCCCGTGCGGCCGGACCTGCTGCTGATCCCCTGCCTGGGGTTCGACCGGCGCGGGTACCGTCTCGGGTACGGCGGCGGGTTCTACGACCGCACGCTCGCCGTGCTGGGTCCGGTCGCGACGGTCGGCATCGGCTATTCGTTCTGCGAGGTGACGGGCTTTGCGCCCGACCCGCACGATCACCCGCTGCAGAGGATCGTCACCGACCGGGAAGTGCTGGGGCCGTTTCCGGCGCCGGTGCGTTGAACTCCCGCACCCAGCCGGCGAACTCGAAGGGCGGCAGCGGCTGCGCGTAGCGATATCCCTGGCCGATGTCGCAGCCGGCCTCGATCAGCCGCGCCTCGATGGCCGGGTCTTCGATCCCCTCGGCCAGGGCCTTCATGTCGAAGGTGTGCGCGAGGTCGATCAGCACCTGAACGATCCGTCCGTCGTTGCGGTCCGCGATCATGTTGCGCACGAAGGACTGGTCGATCTTCAGTTCGCCGATCGGGAACTTGCGCAGGTACGCGAACGACGAGTAGCCGGTGCCGAAATCGTCGAGCGCGAGCCGGCAGCCCTGGTCGCGGATCCGGTGCATGAACTCGATCGCCGAACGTTCGCTGCGCACGATCGCGCTCTCGGTCAGCTCCAGCGTCAGCCGGGTCGGATCGACACCCCAGGTGTCGAGCGCGTTCGCGATCAGCGCGGGGTACGACGCATCCGCCAGCGTGGTGTTCGACATGTTGACCGACACGCCGAGATCGATCCCCTGTGTCGACCAGGTCATCACGTGCCGCAGTGCCGTGTTCAGCACGAACTGCGTCAGCTGGTTCATCAGGCCGCGCTCTTCGCAGACCGACACGACAAGACCCGGCGGGACCGTGCTGCCGTCCTCGCGCGTCCAGCGCACGAGCGCTTCGGCGTTGGTGCAGCGCCGCGAGCGCAGATCGATCTGGGGCTGGAAGTACACCTCCAGCTCGTTGGCGTAGAGCGCCACGCGCAGTTCGTTCTCGAGCCGGTTTCGGTCGATCGCGCGTGCCCGTGTCTGCGGTGCGCTGACCAGCACCTGGTCGTCTTCCGAGGCGGCCAGCGCACAGGCGGCGGTCGCGGCGCGCAGCAGTTCGACCGGGGTGTCGTGGTCCGACGACAGCGCCCAGCAGCCGCCCACCACCGGCTGCAGCTGCGCGATCGGCGTCGAGATGCCCTCGACATGCACCGGCCGGGCGAGGCTGTCGCGAATCGTCCGGCCGGCAAGCTCGGCCAGCGCGGTGGTCGGCAGGTCGACGAGGAGGATCCAGAGTTCGTCGTGCGATGCGATCGCCCAGTGGTCGCGGGCCCGCATCATCGATTCGACGCGACGCGCGATCTCGAGCAGCGCCTGGCGCGATTCGGCGCGCTGGGACAGCGCCGACAGCCGGTCCGAGCGGTTCAGGCGCACCACCAGCAGCGCGGTTTTCTCGTCGTCGCGCTCGAGCCGGCAAGCGCGTTCGATCAGCGCGCCCGGTGAAAGTCGACGCCCGGGCGAGGCGGCTCCGCCGGGCTCAGACGAGTTTGTTCGCGGCTGCCAGCTCATCGGCGTAGTAGTCGCGCAGCTTCAGCCCGTAGGCACCGGACGGCAGGCCGCGGACGATGCGCAGAGCTGTGCTGGCGCCCTCGCACGACTGGTTCAGCAGGTTCTTCTCGATCGGCGCGGGCAGCGGCCTCTTGTCCGGCGCGGTCAGCAGCAGCACGCGCGGCTCCAGCCTGCGCACGCGGTTCTGCGCGAGCACGACGGCAACCTCGCCGCTCGACAGTTCGACCATGCTTCCCACCGGGAACACGCCGACGCCCTGCACGAACTGTTCGACCAGCGGGCCGTGAAAGGAGCTGCCTGCCCACTGGTACAGGCTCATCAGCGCGTCCTGCGGCGCCAGCGGGTTGGCGTAGGGGCGCGGCGTGATCAGCGCCGAGAAGCTGTCGGCGATCGCCGCCATCCGCCCGTAGATGCTGATCTCGTTGCCCTTCATTCCCTTCGGATAGCCGCTGCCGTCGAGGCGTTCGTGGTGCTGGGCGATGCCCAGCTCGACCTCCGCCGGGAAATTGCCGCCCTGCGCCAGCGCTTCGAGTCCGAGGCGCACGTGTTCCTTGATGATGCTGTATTCGGCCGGGTTGAGCATGCCCGGCTTCTCGAGCAGCGCCCGCGGCAGCTTGATCTTGCCGACATCCGCCAGCATGCCGATCATGCCGAGATTGCCGAGCAGTTCGCGCGGAAAGCCGAGCTGGCGGCCCATCGCGATCATGTACAGCGCCACGCGCACGCCGTGCTGGTAGGTCTGCAGATGTTCCTCGCGCAGCTGCGCGACCCAGAGCAGAGCGTCGGGGTTGTCGATCATGCTGTCGACCATGTGGTCGACGACTTCGTTCACCTGTCCGGTCTGCGGGATCCGGCCGCCGCGGATGTCGGCGACCACGCTCGCCAGGGTCTCCTCGCTTCGCGCCATCGCCTGCCGCGCGCGCGGCAGTTCGTCGCCGACCGAGACCCGGTCGACGTAGGTCTTCAGCCTGGTGCCCTTGGGCAGAGTCTCGAGCAGCTCGCTGTCGGGGATCGAGCCGCGCGGCTTTCCGCCGGGCTGTTCGGCAGCGCCGGGGCCGTCGGAGCCGCGCCCGCCGAGCAGCGAGCGCAGTCCCGACAGCGCCCGCTGGGCGAGCGACGGTTCGTCGTCGTCCGTGGCATCGAGCGGAAGGCCTCGCACCAGCTGGCGGAAGCGGTCGCGGGTGTCGCTGCTGATGCGGACGTCCGAACGGATGCGGTAGGTGCGTTGCGTTGCGCGCGGCGCCGGCGTGGACTTGCGGGCGTCGCTGCCGGTGCCGGTGTCGGGGGAGGTGCCGGCGTGGCCACCGCGCGTGTCGTCGTCGAGCGCGTCGTGTTCCTCGGGCGCAGCCTTGTCCGACCCGTCGCCCCGTCTGCCGTTGCGCTCATCCTGCGGCGCCTCCCGGTTCTCGCGCAACGCTCGGGCCATCGGCCGGTCTGTCGAACCGTCGTGTCGATCGCGCGACGCCGGCCCGGACATTCCGGGCGCGGTCGCCTCGTCCTCCTTCGCGACGGTGTCCTCGAACGCGGCATCCCCGTCCCCGTCCGCCATTGGATGGTGGCGCAGCGCCTCGGCGACGTCGGTCGTCGAAAGCTCCAGGTCGACCAGCACGTATTGGCAGTACTTGCGCAGCGTGCTGAGTTCGATCTCGCTGTCGACCAGGAAGCCCTGGATCAGGAACGGTGTGTCGAGCCACGGGCGATCGAGTTCGGCGACGAACACCCCGATGCGCAGACCTGCGACCGGGAGCTTGAAGCGCTTCTGGCTCGATGTGGGGCGGGTGCTGACCGCAGCGGCTCGTGACGTCATTGAGGTGGCGAGGAACATCGGCATGAGAGTCGGTGTTCGTCGATGGTAGCGAGCGCACCCGGACGCGACCAACGAATTGCGCTGCCTGGCGCTCCTGCTACAACAGGCGCCGACGGACGGCCCGCTGCGGGGCGGCGAACGGTGCCGCCCGGACGTCGCGCCGTGTCAGCCGGCGCTCGCCCGCCAGATGGCGAGGCTGGGATTCGTCTGGTTCAGCGTATAGAAGTGCAGGCCCGGGGCGCCCTCGCGCATCAGCCGCCGGCACAGCTCGCCGACCACCTCGACGCCGAACGCGCGGATCGAGTCCCGGTCGTCGCCGTAGCTCGCGAGGCGCACCGCGATCCAGCGCGGAATCTCGGCGCCGCAGGCTTCGGAGAAGCGGGCCAGCTGCGTGAAATTGGTGATCGGCATGATGCCCGGCACGATCGGCACGGCGACGCCGGCAGCGGCCGCTTCGTCACGAAACCGGAGGAAGGCGTCGGCGTTGTAGAAGTACTGCGTGATCGCCGCGTCCGCGCCCGCGCGCACCTTGCGCACCAGGGCCTCGAGGTCGTCGCGCGGCGAGCGCGCCTGCGGGTGCATCTCCGGATAGGCTGCGACCTCGATGCGGAACCAGTCGCCGGTCTCGGCGCGCACGAACTCGACCAGATCGCTCGCGTAGCGGAATTCGCCGTGGTTCACCATGCCCGACGGGAGGTCGCCGCGCAGCGCGACCAGCCGGCGGATGCCGTGCCGGCGGTAGAGGTCGAGCAGTTCGCGCATCGATTCGCGCGTGGCGCCGATGCAGGACAGATGCGGCGCGACGGCGCGACCCTCGGCGGCGATCTCCAGGACCGTGGCCAGGGTCTTGTCTCGCGTGGCGCCACCCGCCCCGTAGGTGACGCTGAAGAACTCGGGGTCCGCGGCCGCCAGCGCCTCGCGTGCCGCGCGCAGCTTCACGGCGCCTTCTGGCGTGTTGGGCGGAAAGAACTCGAAGCTGACGTTCGCCGTCATGATGGAGTTCCGTACTCGTTGCGCGCATCGCCGGCCGCCGGGGCCCGCCGCGATGCATGGATGAAGAATTCCCGGTTGCCGTCGCCGCCGGTGATCGGGCTGTCGAGCCAGTCGAGCACCTGCCAGCCGCAGTCCTCGGCGCAGCGCGTCACCGTCGCGCGAACCTCGCCGTAAAGGGCGCTGTCGCGCACGATGCCGTGCCGGTCGAGCCCGCGCCGGCCGACCTCGAACTGGGGCTTGACCAGCGCGATCAGGCGTCCGCCGGGCGCGGCCAGCGCCGCCAGCGCCGGCAGCACCTTGGTCAGCGAGATGAACGACACGTCGACGACGATCAGATCGAAGCCGCCGGCGGGCAGCGATCGGCCGAGGTCGGACGGGCCGATCGAGCGTGCATTGATCCCTTCGATCGCCACCACGCGCGGATCGGCCGCGATGCGCGGATGCAGCTGATCGTGGCCGACGTCGACCCCGACGACGCGACTGGCACCGGCTTGCAACAGGCAGTCGGTGAAGCCGCCGGTCGACTGGCCGACATCGAGACACGCCAGGCCGCGCACGTCGACGCCGCAGTGCGCCAGCGCCCCGGCGAGCTTCAGGCCGCCGCGCGACACGAACCGTTCCGTGTCGCCTGGAAGCACCTGCAGCGTCGCGTCGGCGGCCAGTTGCTCCGACGGCTTGCGCACCGGCGCGGCCGGCTCGCCTGCCAGCACCCGACCCGCGGCGATCAGTCGCTGGGCCAGGGTTCGCGAGGCGGCCAGCCCCCTCTGCACGAGGAGCATGTCGGCGCGGATCATCGTTGCACCCGGCCGGCCGGGACGCACCGCCTGCCCCGTCGCGAGGACGGCGGGTGCGGACTGCCCGGCGCGGCCCGGTACCCTCGGCTCAGTACCGGTAGGTGTCGGGCTTGTAAGGGCCCGCGACTTCGACGCCGATGTAGGCCGCCTGATCGGGCGTCAGCTCGGTCAGCATCGCACCCAGCTTCTTCAGCTGCAGGCGCGCGACCTTCTCGTCGAGGTGCTTCGGCAGCACGTAGACCTGGCCCGGCTGGTAGCGCTCGGGATGCGCCCACAGCTCGATCTGCGCGATCGTCTGGTTCGCGAAACTCGACGACATCACGTAGGACGGATGGCCGGTGCCGCAGCCGAGGTTCACCAGCCGCCCCTCGGCCAGCAGGATGATGCGCCTGCCGGGCTTGCCGTCGGCGGCCGGGAAGACGACGTGATCGACCTGGGGTTTGATGTTCTCCCAGGCGCACTGCTTCAGGCCGGCGACGTCGATCTCGTTGTCGAAGTGGCCGATGTTGCAGACGATCGCCTGATCCTTCATCGCCTTCATGTGCGCGAAGGTGATCACGTCCTTGTTGCCGGTGGCGGTCACGAAGATGTCGGCCTTGTCCGCGGCGTAGTCCATCGTCACCACGCGGTAGCCTTCCATTGCCGCCTGCAGCGCGCAGATCGGGTCGCACTCGGTGATCCAGACCTGCGCCGACAGGGCGCGCAGCGCCTGTGCCGAGCCCTTGCCGACGTCGCCGTAGCCGGCGACCACGGCGATCTTGCCCGCGATCATCACGTCGGTGGCGCGCTTGATGCCGTCGACCAGCGATTCGCGGCAGCCGTACAGGTTGTCGAACTTGCTCTTGGTGACGGAGTCGTTGACGTTGATCGCACGGAACGCGAGTTCGCCGCGTTGCGACATCTGGTACAGGCGCTTCACGCCGGTGGTCGTCTCCTCGGTGACGCCGACGATCGACTTCAGCTGGCGCTCGTACCAGCCCGGGTCGGTGGCCAGACGTTTGCGGATCGACGCGAACAGGCAGGTCTCCTCCTCGCTGCCGGGATTTTCGAGCAGCGATGCGTCCTTCGCAGCGCGTGCGCCCAGGTGCAGCAGCAGCGTCGCGTCGCCGCCGTCGTCGAGGATCATGTTGCTGGTGCCCCCGTCGGCCCAGTCGAAGATGCGGTGCGTGTAGTCCCAGTATTCGTCCAGCGTCTCGCCCTTGTAGGCGAACACGGGGATGCCGGCCGCGGCGATCGCGGCGGCGGCGTGGTCCTGGGTCGAGAAGATGTTGCACGACGCCCAGCGCACCTGCGCGCCGAGGGCGGTCAGCGTTTCGATCAGCACCGCGGTCTGGATCGTCATGTGCAGCGAGCCGGTGATGCGCGCGCCTTTCAGCGGCTGGCTTGCGGCGTATTCCTCGCGGATCGCCATCAGGCCGGGCATCTCGGTCTCGGCGATGCGGATTTCTTTGCGGCCCCAGTCGGCAAGCGACAGGTCGGCAACCTGGAAGTCGGTGAACTGCGGGTTCTTGAGAACGGCGGACATGGTCACTCCATCAAAGGGTGACTCGCCCGGAGACGATGCCCGCAGCCCGCCCGGCCGTGCGACGGCTGTGCAGTCCTGCGATGAGCGCTCGTTCCGTGAGGAGTCACGGTTCAACGAGCGCCGTTGCAACTTTGGACAAAACCCGAGCCTGGCGGTACCGGACGGCACGACGTGCGGCCGGAACCCGTTGCAGCGCTCCTCGGGCGGAAACGCGATTCTATCGGAATCCGCGCCGGTGCATCGGCGCCGGCTTCAGTGCGCTGGCGTGCCGAATGCGATCCGCGCGCGCCAGCCGCCGGGGAACTGCCGGTCGAGGTGCCCGAGCACCTGCCGCGCGTCTTCGTCCAGCCCCGCGGCGCGCGCCGTGCGCCAGTGAAACAGCGCCAGCACCTCCTGCTGCGCGTGGCTGCCGCCCAGTTCGTGCAGCCGGGAGAAGATCGGCCTCACCCTCGCCACCGCTTCGGCGGCGCGTCCCGACGCGGCATCGAGCATTGCCTGTGCCAGGGGCAGGGCCACCTGGGCCACCACGGGCGCCTGGTCGTCCGGTCCGGCCCCGAAGTCGCGCATCGCGTCGATCATCCGCTGTGCGTCCGCCATGCGTCCGTCGGCCAGCAGCGCCAGCATGTAGTGCGGCAGCGAAAAGAGCGACAGGCAGTCGCCGATGCGCGCCTGCGCGTGGTCGGCGAGTTCGCGCCAGCGCTCGCCGACGGGCACGCCCAGGTGCTCCAGCCGGTACAGCGCGGACACCGCGTTCTGCAGATCGATGTACAGGTCGGGCTGTGCGACGGTCAGCGGTGCCGACAGGTCGCGGAACCTGGTGTCGTACAGCGCGAGCATCGCCGCGGCATCGCCCAGGCCGTAATGCATCAGCCCGCGGTGCCACCACAGGTGGTGCACCAGGTTGTTGCCGGCTGCCCAGTGCGTTTCCAGCGACGCAAGCCATTCGATGCCCTCGTCGAGCCGTCCCTGCATCTCGAGCACATGGGCTACCGCGTGCGTGCCCCAGAGGTCCGCAGGGTCCAGCGCAACGGCTGCCCGGCCATGGGGCTCGGCCTCGTCGTGGCGGCCGCACTCTTCGAGCGCGAAGCAGTGGCACGACAGCAGGGCGCCCCAGCCAGGCAGGCCGTCGTGCCAGTGCGGGCGGACCTGCTCGACCGAGGCGAGCATCGTGGCGGGCCGTCCCAGCCAGAAGTTGTTGAAGTGGGCGAGGCGAAAGGCGAGCAGGTCGGTCGGATGCTCCCGCTGCAGCTGCGCCCAGAGCGCCAGCGTGCGGTCGAGATGGCCGTCGATCCAGGCCTGCAGCGCCGCGACGTGCACGCGTTCCCGCTCGGTGGCGCCATCGGCGGCCGCCTGCGCCGCGCGCAGGGCGTCCGCGGCGGCGGGAAGATTCGCCCGCTTGAATCCCAGCAGCGTCATGTAACCCTTCAGGCACTGGCCCATCGCGAAGCCGGGCTCGGCCGCGAGTGTCGCGAACAGTGGCTGCATGGTGTCGGCCCGATAGCCCAGGTAGCGCCGCAGGGTCTCGTCGAATCCGGCCGCAGCGGCATCCGAGGGCGCGGTCAGGGGCAGTCCGTGGAGGTCGAGGTGCATCGAGAAAGTCCTTCGTTGCGCCGCGCCCCGGGGCGCGGCGGGCATGCGTGTTCGGCAGTCGATTCGACCGCAGGAGCCGGACGGGGGCAAGCCCGAATTCCCTGGGCAAGCCCTTATCCGACTTCGTGTTCGCACTCGTGATTGTTGCGGTGCGCCTGTGATACGGTCGGGAAAAGTCCGGGGCCGACGCGTCCGAAGGTACGCCGGGCACACATGAGGAGGAGACGATCATGATCCGTACCCTTTCGGCATTCGGGGCTTCGCTGGTGCTGCTGGCCGGTACGGCCGCCGCGCAGACCAAGCTGTCCTACGGCACCTACCTGCCGTCGACGCACGTCAACAACGTTGCCGGCATCGAGCCCTTCGCCAAGCGCATCGAGCAGGAGACCGGCGGCAAGGTCAAGATCGAGATCCTCAGCGGCGGCGCCGTTGCCAAGGCGGGTGCCGCGATCGATTCGATCCGCGATGGCGTCGTGACGGCGAGCATGATCGTCGACAGCTACGTGCAGAAGCAGGTGCCGAACGCGTTCACCGCGACCGATCTCGCCATCCTCGGCAAGAACAGCATCGCGCTGGCGGGCGCCACCAACGAGTACAACCTGGTCGCCTGCGCCGAATGCGTGGCCGAACAGAAGAAGCTGGGCATCATCTCGATGGCCTTCTACTCGACCGCGCCGTACACGATGATGTGCAAGCCCGACCTGCGGTCGATCGCGGACATCAACGGCAAGAAGATCCGCTCGGCGAGCAGTTTCTCCATCATGTTCAAGTCCTTCGGCATGGTGCCGGTCAACATCACCAGCGAAGAGACCTACGAAGCGATGCAGCGCGGCCAGGTCGACTGCACGATCGGCGCGCAGGGCTGGCTGAAGTCCTACTCGCTCTGGGATGTCGCCAAGAACGTGCTCGACACCTCGATCGGCGCCTACACGGGCGGGCTGTTGTGGGGCATGAGCGCCGAAGCGTGGTCCAAACTCAAGCCCGAAGAGAAGGCAGTGTTCAAGAAGAACCTGCCGCTGCTGGCCGCGGACGTCACCTTCGGCTACATCGACGAGACCACGCAGGTGCGCAAGCTCGCCCTCGACAAGGGGGTCAAGTTCAACAAGCCTGACAAGAGCTTCACCGATGCCTACGAAGCGTACGCGGTGCAGGAGATCGCGCGCGCGAAGGAGAACGCGGTGAAGCGCGGCATCCCCACCGGCTCGCAGCAGGTCGACCTGTACCTGGCGCTGGTGCGCAAGTGGGAGAAGATCGACGCCGAGGAGATCAAGGGCGACAAGCAGAAGTTCGTCGCCGCACTCGAACGTGAGGTGTTCAGCAAGGTGAAGTGGTGAACGCTCCGGCCAACGCGGACGAGTTCGACCGGGGCCCGTTCGGTCGCCTGCTGGCGAGGCTGTCCGGCGTCACGCTCTGGCTGGGGGCGGTCGCGATCGTGGCGATGATGGTGCACGTCACCGCCGACGTGCTGCTGAAGGTCGCCTTCAGCTGGCCGGTGGCGGGCACGCTGGAGATCTCGTCCTACATCTACATGGTCGGCTGCACCTTCCTGCCGCTGGCGCACGTGCAGGCCAGCCGGTCGCTGATCGTGGTCGAGTTCTTCACGCAGAACCTGACGCCGCGTTCGCTGCTGAAGCTGGAGACCGTGCTCGCGCCGCTCAGCGTCGCCTATCTGGGCACGCTGGCGGTGGTCGGTGCCTCCCGGGCGTGGAGCAAGACCGTGCTCGGCGAGACGCAGGACGCGACCTATTTCGAGCTGCCGGTCTGGCCGATGCGCTGGGTGTTCGCGTTCGCGTGCCTCGCCGCCGCGCTGATCGCGCTGTACCAGTTCGTCGGCGACTGCCGCCGTCTGGCCTCGGGCGCGTCGGACCTCTCGCCGCGCGCCGGCGACCTTCACATCTGACCCCGATGAGCCCTCTCACTCTTGCCGTGCTGTGCCTGGCCGGCATGCTGGTCCTGATGGCGCTTCGGGTGCCGATCGCGGTGTCGCTGGGGGTCAGCTCCTTCGTCGGCATCTGGGCCCTGCGCGGATTCGACACCGCGCTGAACATGCTGGCCTCGACGCCGTTCGAGTTCGCCGCGAGCTGGCACCTGTCGGCGATCCCGATGTTCCTGCTGATGGGCGGCATCGCGTTTCGCTGCGGGCTGACCGGCTCGCTGTTCGATGCGGCGCGGCTGTGGTTCGGGCGCTTGCCCGGCGGCCTGGCGATTTCGACGAACTTCGCCTCGGCGATCTTCGCCGCGGCGTCCGGTTCGTCGGTGGCGACGGCCGCGGCGATGGGGCGTCTGGCGATCCCGCAGATGCTGCGCTACGGCTACGACCCGGCGCTGGCCACCGCCACGGTCGCGGCCGCCGGCACGCTGGGGGCGATGATCCCGCCGTCGATCGCCTTCGTGATCTTCGGCTGGTATACCGAAACCCCGATCGGCAAGCTGCTGATCGCCGGCATCGTGCCCGGGCTGCTGAACGCCTTGCTGTTCGCGGTGTTCATCGTCGGCTACTGCCTGTGGAAGCCGGAGGCGGCGCCGCCTCCCGCCGAACATCCGACGCTCGCCGAGAAGTTCGCGATCCTGACCAAGGTCTGGCCGATCCCGGTGCTGATCCTGTGCGTGATCGGCGGCATCTACAGCGGGCTCACGACGGCGACCGAGGCGGCGGCGTTCGGCGCCGCCTCCGCGCTGGTGATCGCGTGGATCTCGGGCGGCCTGACCTGGCAGACGTTCAAGGAAAGCGTCGTCGACACGCTGCACTCCGGCACGTCGATCTTCCTGATCGCGATCGGCGCCGTGCTGCTGACGCGTTTCCTGGCGATGACCGGGCTGCCCCAGTACATGGGCTCGCTGATCGACACGCTGGGCCTCGGGCAGCTCGGGGTCATCCTGTTCATGGTGGCCTTGTATCTGGTTCTCGGATGTTTCCTCGATCCGATCGGCATCATGCTGATCACGCTGCCGATCCTGCTGCCGATGTGGAAGGCGGTGGATGCCGACCTGATCTGGATGGGCGTGCTGGTGGTGATGCTGCTCGAGATCGGCCTGCTGACCCCGCCGGTCGGGTTGAATGCGTTCGTCGTGAAATCGGTGGTCGGGGATCAGGTGTCGCTGTCGACCATCTTCCGGGGCCTGGCCTGGTTCATCGCGGTGGATGCGGTGGTGGTCGTGCTGCTGATCGCGTTTCCGCAGATCAGCCTCTACCTGCCGAGCCTGCTGGAATAGGCGCGCTAGACTTCGGTTCATGAGCGACCGACTGTCCGACCTGCGAAAGAGCTACGAGAAGGGCGAACTCGAGGAACACCAGGCGCACGACGTGCCGACCCTGCAGTTCCGCAACTGGTTCGACCACGCCCGTGCGGCCAACGTGCCCGAGCCGAATGCGATGACGGTCGCGACCGTCGGCGCGGATGGCCGGCCGTCGACGCGCGTCGTGCTGATCAAGGATTTCGACGAACGCGGGATCGTCTGGTACACGAATTACGAAAGCCGCAAGGGCCGTGAACTGGCGGCGCATCCGTTCGCCGCGCTGCAGTTCCACTGGGTGGAGCTGGAACGGGTCGTGCGCATCGAAGGCCCGGTCGAGCGGGTCGATGCCGCCGAGTCGGACGAGTACTTCCAGAGCCGGCCGCTGGCCTCCCGCATCGGCGCCTGGGCGTCGCCGCAGAGCCAGCCGATCCCGTCGCGCGCCACGCTGGTGGCCCGGGCCGCGGAATTCGGCCTCAAGTTCGGGCTGCATCCTCCGCGCCCGCCGCACTGGGGCGGCTACCGGCTGCTGCCCGAGCGCTGGGAGTTCTGGCAGGGGCGGCCGTCGCGGCTGCACGACCGGCTGGTGTACATCCTGCAGGCCGATGGGGGGTGGGTGAGGCAGCGGCTGGCGCCGTAGAACGACTGCGCGTGCGTGATCGGCTGTCGTCACGGTCAGGGCCGGAACCTCGGTCCGGCCGAACGCGAGCTCAGACGATGTAGCCCAGATCGATCGGGGCGCCGCCCGTGTCGTGGGCGGGACGGCCCTCGTTGGCGCCATAGATCACATAGTGCGCGATCGCCCCGTTGGTACGGCTGCCCAGGAAGTCGCCGATGAAGGCGTCGACGTAGGCCGCCACGTCGGGGTTGTCGGCGAGATAGCGGTTGCCGTCGAACCGGTCGAAGTCAGGCCCGGCCGACCGGCCTTCCCACACTCCGTAGAGGTTGTAGTGCTGGAACAGTGCGGCGTCGGGCAGATTCAGCGGTCGCAGGTCGTTCCAGCGGTTGGCGTAGTAGTCCGCGTCGAACCAGCTGCTGGGAGCGCGGCCTTCGGTGCTGCCGTGGTTCACGTAGTGCGCCAAGGCGTCGGCCGGGGCAAGGAAGGGCACCAGTTCGGGGTTGTCCAGCAGGTAGAACACCTCGTCGAACAGAAAGCCGGGCTGGCTGTTGTAAGCGGGGGCGCTGGCGTCCGGAAGGGGTTGCAGCGAAACCTGCTGGTCGTCGAAGAGCAGGCGTTCGATCGACACCAGCCGGTCGTTGCCGACCCCGATGCCGGATCGATCGGTCACCTGCCAGTCCAGGCCGGTACGCTGGACGGAAAAGCTGGCGCGGTTGCCGTCCAGCCGCACCGCGTCGGCGCCTCCCAGGCCGTTGATCGTGTCGTTGCCGGCATGCGGGGCAAACAGATCGTTGAGCGCGGTGCCGGTCAGCACGTCGGCCGATGCGCCGCCCACGAACCAGGTGTCGACGCCGGGCGCCGTCTGGGTCGCACCGCCGATCGACAGCAGTCCGGGGAAGGTGGCCACCAGCTTGGCCTGTCCGCTGCCGGTGTCGAAGATGAAGGCCCGGTTGCCGGCAAACCCGTACAACTGCCCGTCCGCGCCGATCGCCAGACCGTACACATCGGGTATCCCGTGAGACAGGGAGCCCAGGCGCTGTCCGGTGGTGAGGCTGAACGACTCCAGCGTCAACGAGGTGGTGGCCAGCCAAAGACGGTTGTTGAAGACGATCAGGTCGCCAGCCGAGGGCGCAGTGCTCGTGGCGAACGCGCTGCGCTGCCCCGTGTCGGGGTCGATGCGCTGGATGCGCGTGCTGTTGAACTCGGCGATGAACAGGCTCCCCCGGCCGTCCGATGTGAGGGCGTTGTTCGCCACCGGGCTCAGCGAGCGGATCAGCGTGGTGGCGCCGGTTTCCAGGTCGACCCGCAGGAAGGCATCGAACCCGACCGCATAGGTCCTGCCATCGGGGGTGATCGCAATGTCGGTGAGCGAGCGGTTGGTGTTGCCGATCGCGCCGAAGGCGTTGGTCGAGGGGTCGTAGACGTAGAGCGTGGAGGTGCCGCCCGCCACGAAGTTGTGCACGACGATCCGCTGGTTGATGTCCATGGCCATCTCCTGGCTGAACTAGGCGGAATGCGATCCTGGGCCGGCGCGGCGTAGCCCCGTTCGATCAGCGTCGCGCGAGCGTCGAGCGAATGACCCCGACCACTCTACGAGCGTGGGCGTGCGGGGAGGGCGCAGCCCATTGTGCGCGCATGGGTATTGGGGGGGAGGGTCAGGCAGCGGCTTGCGCCGTGAGGGGTGCGGCTGGGCGCGCGCGGCCGCGGGGTCGGCTCTTGGGTGGGACGGCGTCTGAAGGGGCTGCGCTGGGGACCGGTCGCTCTCCGGCCCGTGGGGCCGCAGAGCGAGAAAGTGATGTGGCTCCGGCACGGCCGCCTGAGGGCGGCCTTAACTTCCGCCGTTGGCGGAAGTTAGCCTGCGCCGAAAAACCGATAAGCCGCGAAGCGGTGGCTGCGTTTTTTGGCTGCGGCCGCCCGCCTCGCGGCGGGCTTGACTTCCCTTGGCGGGAAGTCAGCCTGCGCCGAAAAACCGATCACGCAGCGGCCTCGAGGGCCGCAGCGCGATCGGTTTTTTCCCACGTGAAGTCGGGTTCGTTGCGGCCGAAGTGGCCGTAGGCGGCGGTCTTCTGGTAGATCGGCCGCAGCAGGTCGAGCATCTGCACGATGCCTTTCGGGCGCAGGTCGAAGTGCTCGTTGACCAGCTGGGCGATGCGTTCGTCGCTGATCTTGCCGGTGCCCTGCGTCGTGACCATGATCGACGTCGGTTTCGCGATGCCGATCGCGTACGAGATCTGCACCAGGCACTTGCTGGCCAGGCCGGAAGCGACGACGTTCTTGGCGACGTAGCGGGCCGCGTAGGCGGCGGAGCGGTCGACCTTGGACGGATCCTTGCCGGAGAATGCGCCGCCGCCGTGCGGCGCCGAACCGCCGTAGGTGTCGACGATGATCTTGCGGCCGGTCAGGCCGCAGTCGCCCTGCGGGCCGCCGATCACGAAACGACCGGTCGGATTGATCAGGTAGCGGATCTCGCCCTTGATCAGGTCCTTCGGCAGCACGGGCTTGACGATTTCCTCGATCACCGCCTCGCGCAGCTTCTCGTACGCGACGTCCGGCGCGTGCTGGGTCGACAGCACCACGGTGTCGATCGAGTGCGGGCGTCCGTCGACGTAGCGCAGCGTGATCTGGGACTTGGCGTCGGGACGCAGCCAGGGCAGGCGGCCGTCGCGGCGCAGGTCCGCCTGGCGCTCGACCAGGCGGTGGGCGTAGTGGATCGCCGCCGGCATCAGTTCCGGCGTCTCGTCGCAGGCGTAGCCGAACATCAGGCCCTGGTCGCCGGCGCCCTGTTCGAGGTCGATGCCGCTGCCTTCGTTGACGCCCTGGGCGATGTCCTGGCTCTGCTTGTCGTACGCCACCAGTACCGCGCATCCCTTGTAGTCGATGCCGAACTCGGTGTTGTCGTAGCCGATCCGCTTGATCGTGTCGCGGGCGACCTGGATGTAGTCGATGTTCGCGCCGGTCGTGATCTCGCCGGCGAGAACGACCAGGCCGGTGTTGCAAAGAGTCTCCGCGGCGACACGCGAGAACTTGTCCTGCGCGAGAATCGCGTCGAGAATCGCGTCCGAAATCTGATCCGAGACCTTGTCGGGGTGACCCTCCGAGACGGACTCCGACGTGAACAGGTAATCATTGGCCAAGGCACTTCTCCGTTCGATGTTGAGGACACTCGGTGCGAATGTCGCATCCGGTCGGCGCGGCCGACTCCGGAGAAGCGGCGACGCTTTAGCGGCATTTGATTCGCTCAGGACCGAAGCCCTGACGCAGTCGCCCCGCAAGTTGTCCATTAACTCGGCGACGGGCGGATTATAAGGCCAGCCCCGGTCCCGCCGACCGGGAATCCGTCAACCATCCCATGTGATGCTCGGCTTCTTCCAGCTCTCGAGCCGGCTCCCGCTGGCGCTGCTCCAGGCGCTCGGCGCGGCGCTCGGCTGGCTGGTGTTCGTGCTGTCGCCGTCCTACCGCCGCAAGGTGCGGGCCAATCTCGCAGCCGCGGGGCTGCCGGGTTCGCTCGCCTGGTCGTGCGCCGCGCATGCCGGCCGGATGGTGGGTGAACTGCCGTGGGTGTGGTTCCGGCCGCACGGCGAGGTGCTGCGCCGGGTGTTCTGCGACGACACCTCGGTCCTCGACGACGCGGAATCTGCCGGCCGTGGGGTGATGCTGATGACGCCGCATCTGGGCTGTTTCGAAGTCTCGGCGCGTTACTACGGCGCCCGGGCGCCGATCACGGTGCTGTTTCGCCCGCCGCGCCAGTCCGCGCTGGCGCCGTTGTACGAGGCGGCGCGCAACCAGGGCGCGATGCGCTCCGGGCCCGCCAACCTGTCGGGGGTCCGGGCCATGATGCGCGCGCTGCGCAAGGGGGAAGCGGTCGGGCTGCTGCCCGACCAGGTGCCCGGGCTGGGCGAGGGTCGCTGGGCGCCGTTCTTCGGCAGGTCGGCGTATACGATGACGCTGCCCGGGCGGCTGGCGCTCGCCAGCGGCGCCGCGGTGGTGCTGGCCGGGTGCGAACGCCTGCCGGGAGGCCGGGGATGGCGCATCCACCTCGAGCGGATGACCGAGACCCCCGACCCGGAGGCGCTGAACCGGGCGCTCGAGCGGCTGATCCTGCGATTTCCGGCGCAGTACCTCTGGGGCTACAACCGCTTCAAGCGGCCGGCAGGGGCCGATGCCCCCCCCGAGGGCGGGGCGCGGTGATCGGCGAACTGCTGATCCGTGCCGGCCTGTTCCTGCTGCGGCAGGTCGCGCGCCTGCCGTACGGAGCGCTGCGCCGGATCGGCATCTGGGCAGGCGACCTCGCCTATCTGCTGGCGGCGCCGCGCCGGCACGTGACGCTGGTCAACCTGCGACTGTGCTTTCCGCAGATGCCGGCCGACGAACGCCGGCGGCTCGCGCGCGAGCACTTCCGCTGCTTCATGCGCAGCTTCCTCGACCGGTTCGTGCTCTGGTTCGAGCCGCCGGAGCGGCTGCGCGCGCTCGTCGAGCTGCGCGGCATCGAGAACTACGAGCCCTTCAGGGGGCGCCCGGTGATCATGCTCGGCCCGCATTTCGTCGGCATCGATGCCGGCGGCATGCGCTTCCAGGCCGACTGGCCCGGCGCCTCGATGTTCGCGAACCAGAAAAGCCGCGCGCTGACCGACGCGATGACGCGCGGGCGCACGCGCTTCGGCCATTCGTACATCCTGTTGCGCAACGAGGGCCTGCGCCCCGCGCTGCGGCTGATTCGCAAGGGCGTGCCGTTCTATTTCCTGCCGGACATGGACCTGGGGCCGCGCGATGCGGTGTTCGTGCCGTTCTTCGGAGTCCAGGCCGCAACCGTGACTTCGCTCGCCCGCCTGGCCAAGGCGACCGGGGCGGTGGTGATCCCGTTCGTCACGCGCATGACCGACACCGGTTACGTGGCTCAGATCCAGCCCGCCTGGGAAGACTTCCCGGGCGACGATCCGGTCGCGGCCACCCGGCGGATGAACGAGTTCATCGAGCAGTGCGTGCTCGAGATGCCCGCGCAGTACCTGTGGAGCCATCGGCGCTTCAAGACGCGCCCGCCGGGCCAGCCGGATCCGTACCGGTCTAATCGGCGATAATCGGCCGATGCGACTCAAGTTCTCGAAGATGCACGGCGCAGGCAACGATTTCGTCGTGATCGACGGCGTGCATCAGGCGATCGACTTCAGCCCGGCCCGGTGGCGGGCGCTGGCCGACCGCCACTTCGGCATCGGCGCCGATCAGATGCTGCTCGTGGAGCCCTCCTCGCAGCCCGGTGTCGACTTCCGCTACCGGATCTTCAATGCCGACGGCGGCGAAGTCGAACAGTGCGGCAACGGCGCGCGCTGTTTCGTGCGTTTCGTGCACGACCGCGGGCTGACGAGCAAGCGCGCGATCCGTGTCGAGACGCTGGCCGGGATCATCGAGCCCAGGCTCGAGGACGACGGCCGGGTCAGCGTCGACATGGGGCCGCCGCGCTTCGGGCTCGACGAAGTGCCGTTCGTGCCCGGCGACCTGGTTGCCGAGCGCGAAGGTGCCGACTGCCTGTGGCTGCTGCCGGTCGGCGCGCACACGCGCCGGCTGTCCGTGCTGTCGATGGGCAACCCCCACGCCGTGCAGGTCGTCGCCGACGTCGATGCGGCGCCGGTGACGGGCGAAGGCGCGCTGATCGAGAATCACCCGGCCTTCCCGAAGCGGGTCAATGCCGGATTCATGCAGGTCGTCTCGCCGCACCGGATCCGGCTGCGCGTCTGGGAGCGCGGCGCCGGCGAGACGCTGGCCTGCGGCACCGGCGCCTGCGCGGCGGTGGTCGCGGGGATCCGCCGCGGGCTGCTGCGCGCGCCGGTCGACGTCGAGACCCGCGGCGGCCTGTTGTCCATTTCCTGGGAGGGCGGTTCGGTGATCATGACCGGGCCCGCCACCCACGTGTTCGAAGGCGAGATCGAATTGGTGGACCGAGCATGAGCAATCCCGCGATCGGCGACGCTGACGTCGTCGGCTACCTGAAGGCGCACTCCGATTTCTTCACCCGGCACGCCGACCTCCTGGCGACGATCGCCGTCCCGCATCCGCATGGCGGCCGCACGATCTCGCTGCACGAGCGCCAGCTCGAGGTGCTGCGCGAGAAGAACCGGGCGCTCGAGGCGAAACTCGCCGAGCTGATCCGGATCGGTCAGGAAAACGAGGCGATCGCCGACCGCCTGCAGAAATACACCCGGCAGCTGCTGCTGACGGGCGAGGCCGAGCGCCTGCCGACCGTGGTGGCCGACGGCCTGCGCAACATCTTTTCGGTGCCGATGGTGGCGCTGCGCCTATGGGGCGTGCGCGAGCCCTGGCGCGAACTGCCGGTCGCCGCACCGGTGGAGGTCGACGCGATCACGCTGGCCAACAGCATGAAGACGCCGTACTGCGGCCCCAACGCCGAGTTCCAGGCTGCCTCCTGGTTGCCCGACGGCGGCGTCACCGCCCGCTCGATCGCCCTGATGCCCCTGCGCAAAGGGGTCGATCCGCTTGCCTTCGGCATGCTGGTGCTCGGATCGGCCGATCCGGGCCGGTTCCAGATGAACATGGGGACTGCGTTCCTCGACCGGATCGCCGAGATCACCAGCGCGGCGCTGGCGCGCGTGGTCGAGTAGGGCCCCGGGGCCTGCGGGTCGTGCCGCCGTCCGAAACCCGGGCCGCCGCCTGGCTCGCCCGCCTGGCCACGGAACGGGGGTACTCCCCGCGGACCCTCGAGGCCTATCGTCGCGACCTCGAACAATTGCAGCGGCTTCTCGAAGGTCGCGAGTGGTCTCGCCTCGACGAGGCCGACCTGCGGCGCTGGATCGCGGCGCAGGTCCGTGTCGGCGCATCGCCGCGCTCGATCGCACGCCGCTTGTCGGCCTGGCGCGGGTTCCTCGATTTCCTGGCCGAGAACGGCGAGATCGGCGCGAACCCCGCGCGCGGGGCTGCGCGCGCCGAAGGCGGGCAAGCGGCTGCCGAAGGCGCTGTCGCCGGACCAGGCGATGAGCCTCGTCACGCCGCCGCCGGACCACGGCGACGCCGGTTTCGACGGCCTGCGTGACCAGGCACTGCTCGAACTCTTCTATTCGTCGGGCCTGCGCCTGTCCGAGCTGACCAGCCTCGACGCGCAGTACGTCGAGCTGCCGGGTCACCGGTCGCGCAGCTGGCTCGATCTCGGGCAGGCCGAGGTCACCGTGCTGGGCAAGGGTGGCCGCACGCGCACCGTCCCGGTCGGCGGTCCGGCCTGCGATGCCCTGGCGCGCTGGCTCGCCGAACGGGCGCGCTGGCTGTCGCTGCATCCGCAGGCCGACCGTCATGCGCTGTTCCTGTCGGCCACCGGGCGGCGCCTGGCGAACCGGACGGTGCAGGACCGTATCCGCCGCGCGGCCCTGCGGCGCGGAGTACCGGTGCATGTCCATCCGCACGTGCTGCGCCACTCCTTCGCCAGCCACCTGCTGCAGTCGAGCGGCGACCTGAGCGCGGTGCAGGAACTGCTCGGTCACGCCAGCATCGCCACCACCCAGATCTACACGTCGCTGGACTTCCAGCGGCTGGCGAGTGTGTACGATTCGGCGCATCCGCGGGCGCGCCGCAAATAGGCGCGCGCCGACACCGGTGAGCCGGGCGGCGCCCCGACGCCGCTGCCCCCGACGCCGCATATCGAGTCCGACCGATGACAGCGCAACTGATCCTGAAGCCCGGCAAGGAGCGTTCGCTGCTTCGCCGTCACCCCTGGGTGTTCGCCGCGGCGATCGATCGCCAGCAGGGTTCGCCCGGACCGGGCGACACCGTCTGCGTTCGCTCCGCCGCCGGCGCCTTCCTGGCCTGGGCGGCCTACAGCCCGCACTCGCTGATCCGGGCGCGCGCCTGGTCCTTCAGCGAGACCGAGCGCATCGACGGGCAGTGGATCGAGGCGCGGCTGGGCGATGCGGTTGCACGCCGGCGGGCGCTGATCGCGGGCACGGATGCGGTCCGGCTGGTGTTCGGCGAGGGCGACAGGCTGCACACCGTCTGCGAGGAGGCCAACTGCCCGAACATCGGCGAGTGCTGGGAGCGCGGCACCGCGACCTTCATGATCCTCGGCGACACCTGCACCCGCCGCTGCGGCTTCTGCAACGTCAAGACCGGCAAGCCGACCTGGAACGACCCGCTCGAGCCGGCTGCGCGGTCGCCGATCAGGTCAAGCAGATGGGCCTGCGCCACGCCGTCATCACCTCGGTCGACCGCGACGACCTGCCCGACTACGGCGCCAGCGCCTTCGTCGGCGTCGATCCGCTCGATCCGCATGCAGGCGCCCGGCTGCAAGGTCGAGGTGCTGACCCCCGACTTCCGCGGCCAGGAGATGCCGCTGGCGAAGGTGATCGCACGAGCGCCCCGACGTCTTCAACCACAACGTCGAGATCGTGCCGCGCCTCTACCCGATGCGCCCGCCGCGGCTCGCACGTTCGTGCGCTCGGCGCCGCGTGCTGCAAGATCGCCAAGGAGATGGGCGGCGACGAGGTCGTCACCAAGTCCGGCCTGATGGTCGGCCTCGGCGAGACGCTTCGACGAGATGGTCGAGACCTTCGGCATCCTGCGCGAGCACCGCGTCCAGGTCCTCACCGTCGGCCAGTACCTGCGCCCGACCGAGCAACCACCTGCCGGTCGTCCGCTACTGGCACCCGGACGAGTTCGACGCGCTCGAGCGAGGCCGCCTACGAGATCGGCTTCGAGTCGGTCGCCGCCGGCCCGCTCGTGCGCAGCAGCTACCACGCCGACGAGCACGTGCCCGAGCGCCTCGCGGCGCGCGCCGCGAGCGCCTAGTCCAGCCAGGTCGCGTAGTCGTCCAGCTCGCGGCCGCGCCGGTGCGGCGCCGGGGGCCTGTGCGGCGCGGCCGAGATGCAGCAGCCCCAGCACGCGTTCGCCGTCGGGAACGCCGACCGCGTCGAGGCCGGCGGCGTCGCGCAGCACGTCCGGCGTGCGCCAGTAGCCGGCCAGCCCGCGCGCGTGGGCGGCCAGCAGCACGATGTAGGCGGCCACGGCCGTGGCGTGCTCATCCTCGATGTCGAGCACCGGATCGGGATTGCGCAGCGACCGAGACGACCACCAGCGTCGGCGCGCGGTCGAGCTTCGCCGCGGCCACCGCCGACAGCGTATCGGCGTCGGCGGTCTCGGGCGCGTCGGCGCAGGCCTGTACGGCCGCTGCACGCTTCAGCGCCGCCAGCGACTTCGGGCCCGACCACGCGAAAACGCCACGGACACGTCAGCTTGTGATTCGGCGCCCAGCGCGCCAGCTCGAGCAGTTCGGCTCGTCTCGTCGCGCGTCAGCGGTTCGGGCGCGAAGGCCTTGACCGTGCGGCGGTGACCGGATGGCGTCGATCGCATCCATCCCATGAGGTAAGACGCAGACCAGTCTGGGTCGAAACAAAAAAGACCCGAATCGCTGTCCCTTGCGACTCGGGTCTTTCTGCGTGACCTCTCCCGGGGAGAGGAGTCTGACGATCCCGGCTTGTCCCGGCCGGGGTGCTCGGAGCAGACTCGTTGCGAGCAGGTTCGTGTGAACCGCTCAGCTGGTGGGCTCGTTCTTGGTCTCTGTCGAGTCCTTCCAGTTTCGCTTGGCGCGCTGGCGTTTGACCGTCTCGCAAGATCCGTTCGGCGTTCGTCGGCCGTGGCGTCGGTGATCACGTCTCTGCGGTCGAGGAACGCCGTGTCGTTGCCCTCGCCGCAGGTGATCACGTCGGCTTCGCCGTCGCGGGTGCGGAAGATGTCGTCGCCGTTGCCGCCGTCGAGCGTGTCGACGCCGGCCTTGCGTGTGTCGGCGCGGGCCAGAGCCCAGAGCCGGTCGTTGCCGTCGCCGCCGTTGGAGACGTCGACTCCGAGAGCCGGCGTAGATCGTGTCGTCGCCGGCGCCGCCGTTCTGCGTGTCGTCGCCGTGGCCGCCGTGCAGCTTGTCGTCTGCCGTCGCCGCCGTCGACCGTGTCGTTGCCGAGGCCGGCGAAGATCAGGTCGTTGCCGAGGCCGCCGTTGACGATGTCGGCGCTCTTGCGGGCGTTGACCTTGTCGTCGCCGCCGTTGGCGTTGATCGTGTCGTTCTGGTTGGTGCCGCGAGATTCTCGGAGTTGTCCTTCGCCGTCGATCGTGGCCGCGTACGCGACCGCGGCGAAGATCGCGAGCACCGCGATCGTCGCGGGAATCACGCTGAGCAGATTGCGAAGTCTCGGGGAAATCATGTCGATTGCTTCTCCTGATGAGATGTTTGATGTCGATCGGACCTGAGCGAATTGGTCCGACACTGCTCAAACACTTCCGCCGACGGAAGTTGCGGCAGTGGTACTCGAAATTCAACGCATACGTTGGGCCGCGGCCGGCCCCGGCCGCGTCCGCGGCGCTACCGGCGCACAGGCAGCAGCGAAACGACCCGTTCGACGTCGTGTGCGCGCGGCGTGTAGTGATCCCACTCGCGCAGCACGTTGCCGTCGGCGATCTCGACCACGGCGACGCGCGGCGTCGAGTTGATCCGGTAGCGGGCGGCCAGCTCGGGGCGCTCGACGACGTCGAGCACCAGCGGCGTGCGGCCCTCTTCTTCGAGCGCGTCGATCCACTCGCGGCAGCCGTGGCAGTACGGGCTGGTGAAGACGACGGCGGTGCGTGCGCCGGAGGCTCGGCCAAGTGCGCCGGGTCGATCGTGCCGAGCGCGTGGCGTGCGGTGCGACAGCCCGCGGAAGGCGATCGAGACGACGACGGTGACGGCGACGAGCACCAGCAGGATGATAGGCGATCCACGGTCCATCGCGGCTCAGCGGGTGGTCGCGAGCTTCACGCCGCGCAAGCGGGCGAAGGCGACGTACATCTCGCAGCCGACGCAGATGCCCGAGACGGCCGCGAAGCCGGCCAGCGTCGGTGACGATCAGCGTCAGCACCCAGCCGGCGGTGGCGGCGCCGGCCAGGAACAGCGCCGTCGCCGTGAGCATGAAGGTCGCGCCGACGATGTTCGCGAAGCGCGGCGGGCGCGAGTCTTCGATGCGGCCTTCGCCGAAGCGCGGCTGCAGCACCTTGAAGTAGAAGACGCACGGCAGCGCAGTAGCTTGCGGCCGAAAGTGAGGCCGATCACCAGCTGCAGGCCCATCACGGTCGACCAGCGGCCAGAAGTCGAGCAGGTAGGCGGCGCCGGTCACATCGCGACGATCGCCTGCATGGTGCGCGGAGCGCGCTGGTCGATGACGTCGGTGTCCTTGAACGGGATCGACGCTCGGCTGGTATCTCCTTCCCATACCTCAAGAGTATCCGCGCGTTACGCTTGCGGCAATGGCTGATTCGACCGGCGATGAGTCGCCGGGACGACCCTTCGGACGACGAATCCGAAGCGTGACGCCGCCCGAGCCAGTCGGCGACACGGCTTTCCGCGTGGCCAAGGACCCATTTCCCGACGATCGAGTCGGCGCGCCGGCCGACAAGCAGCGCGAGCTGACCGCCCTCGAGATGATGAACGCGCCCGGCCGCCCAACGAACGCTCGCGTAAGGCGGTCCTGTGGATCGCGCTCGCGTTCGCGTCGATGATGTTCGCGCTGACGGTCGGCGTGATCGCGCTCGAGCGGCCTCGACATCCTCGAGCTGTTCACGCTGATCCTGCTCGGGCGGCATCATCTACGGACTGATCGGCGCTCTGCGTTACAAGGGCGACGATCCGATGGCGCAGTTCGACCCGCCGCCGATTCCGAAGAAGCGCCTCGGCCGCCGCGGCCGCCGCGAAGACAGTTAACATTCCGCGACAGCTTGACCGAGCTCTATCTCGCCTTGCACGTGATCGGCGCCGTGGCCTGGGTCGGCGGCAGGCACGCTGTTCCAGATCACCGCCCGCCGCGTCGTCAAGGCCGGCAACGAGCAGTCGCTGCGCCAGTTCCTGGCCGACGGCGCCTACTTCGCGCCGCGCTACTTCATCCCGGTTTCGTTGCTGACCGTCGCACTTGGGCATCGCGCTGCGTCTTCGACGGTCGACGCCTACGCCTTCGCCGACCCGTTCGATCGCGTTCGGACTGACGATGTTCGTGATCTCCTTCATCATCGGCGCCGGCTACCTCGGCCCGCAGACCGGAAAGCTGCTCGCGCAGATCGTCGAGGCCGAGGAGTTCGGGTCGCCCGGCGTACAGCGCGAAGTTCGAGCAAGATGCTCATGGTCTCGCCGCATCGAGCTGCTGCTGCTCTGGGCGACCGTCGTCGTGATGGTCGTCAAGCCCGGCTGACGCCGCCCGGCGACCATCCGGCCGCCACGGCGCGAGCCGTCACAATCGGTTGATGCGCTGTCCGCATTCATCGCGGTGCCGCGATTCTCGCCGCGCCGCCGCCGTCTTCGCGCCCGGCGGAGCGGCCGACCTGCCGCTGTGCCCAGCCGCCCAAGCCGCTCGCCGGCAAGACGATCGTGATCGACCCCGGCCACAACGGCGGCAACGCCGCCCAGCCCGACACGATCAACAAGCAGGTCCCGGCCGGCGGCTTCATGAAGGCGTGCGACACGACCGGCACCGCGACCGACGACGGCGCGCTGACCGAGCACGCACTTCAACTGGGATCTCGCGCGAGCGCCTGCGCAAGCTGCTCGAACGCGACGGCGCGAAGGTCGTGCTGACGCGCAAGAACGACCGCGGCGTCGGTCCGTGCATCAACCGCCGCGCGCGTCGATCGGCAACCGCGCCAAGGCCGACGTCGCGATCTCGCTGCACGCCGACGGCGGCTCGAGCCGGGCGGCCGCGGCTTCCACGTGATCCACCCCGGCACCGGTCAAGGGCTACACCGAGCCGATCGTCAAGCCGTCGAGCGCTGGCCCGCGACGTCGCGCGATCGCGCTGGTCGATGCCGGGCCTGAGCACCTCGACCTACGCCGGCCGCAACGGGACTGCATCGCCGCACCGACATCGGCGGGATCAACCTCTCGAAGGTGCCCAAGGTGCTCGTCGAGCACGGCAACATGCGCAACGCCGGCGACGCCCGCCGCATGAAGAGCCGAAGTTGGCGCCAGTCCACGGCCCGGGCGCTGCGCGACGCGCTGACGGCAACTTGACGCGTTAGCCACGTGCTGATCCTGGGCCGAACGCGAGCGATCGGCAACGCGCCCCCATGACGCATGCGTCAAGGCACAAAAAAACGCGACCCCCGGATCGGGAGCGCCGCTGTTACAACAATTCGTTGCGCTTTGACGGTGCTCAGACCTTCTTGATCTGAACGGCCTTGGGACCCTTGTCCCCAGCCTCAACTTCGAACTCCACGCGGTCACCTTCGGCGAGAGAGCGGAAGCCCTCCGCGACGATCTCGGTGTGGTGGGCGAAGACGTCCTTGGAACCGTCTTCCGGGGCGATGAAGCCGAAACCCTTGTCGTCGTTGAACCACTTGACTGTGCCAGTAGGCATTGATTCCTCCGTCTGTCTTACTTACGTCGCGCAACGGCTGAGAATCAAACGACCCAACAGGCCAAAAAGCGACTTCTTGACTTTCCACTGTGCGTCTAGAGCGATCAGCGGTCATAGCGAAAGGTAGTAGGCCGAGAGGCGGAGTGTGTCACTTACTGAAATGCACGTAGATTGCCGTCGGCCGAGCGCGGCCGGAGACCCGCCCCGAGCGCGAGGTGGCGTCCTAACCCGTCGGTCTCAGCGCGATCGCCTGATGACGAGCAGCCGCGTAGCCGCCCGGTGTTCGGCACGTCGATGCCTGTCGTCGCGCGATCTCCGGTCTGTCCGTGCGACCTACGGCGCGAACGAGCTGGCCCGTGCTGTGACCGCCGGTTGACGCGTTTCGTACGTCAAGTTTCGGGCCGGCTGGCCTTCACGATCCGCGGTCTTGGCTCGGCTTCCTGCGAGCTCGCGCGTCCGCTGAGCCGCGCCTTGGTACTCCGGCCTGGTCGAGACGCGTCGGCACAGGCCAGCCGGCAGCGTTTGCGCTCTTCGGCGGTCGGCTGGGCTCGGCGTGGCTTGTCGAGCCTTCTGCAGAGCGCTCGATCTCGCACTGCCGCTCGCGTTCGCACGCGTCTCGCCGGCCGACGGACACGTCAACACGCCGTTTGCGAAGCCGATGTCGTTGCCGCCGATCGTGATCGTGACGTAGGCGGTCTTGCTGTTGAGCGAACTCACCGAGTGTTCAGCACATCTCTGGTGGTCGCGCCGCCGCAGGCCACGAAACGCAAGCGGAAGCCGCGCTGCTTGGCGACGATCGCGGGATACGCCGCGACGAGCGGTAACAGACAGGTTCAGATTCGGAGCTCTTCGTGCCGTTGCCCGACGAGTACGAGTCGCCCATCGCGACGTAGTCTGCCGCGACCGCCGAGCCGGTCGCCTGGGTCGCCAGTGCCGCAACCGCCAACAACGCAACCGCCAGCATGGTGGTCAGTCTTCTTCGTTCGAACGATCTCCCCGTGAGTTTGGCCGGGACTCCCCGCCTGATCGAATCCGCGCACCACGATCGATGAACTCACACGCATGTGAGTTGCACAGCGGCGAGGCCGTCCCTCGGTCTCAGAGCAATCTGCAAGACCCCGCCAGCGCCCATCCCATGAGGTGTTGAGTCGTGCGAGATTCGTCACGCGCAGGGCGATGGCGGCGAGGGAGCGACCTTCCGATCGTGACCGATCCGCCAAGCCCGAGCATGGCGAAGATCGTGCGAGTCAACACCTCATGGAGCCAGACGGGATCGAACCGACGACCTCCTGCTTGCAAAGCAGGCGCTCTACCAACTGAGCTATGGCCCCTCATGTCGCCCGGGCCAAGCCCGGGCGTCCTTGAATGTTAGGCGGCTGCCGTATGATCGCCCGATACGTCCCAGAACTCCGACCAGACAGCAGCGATCGAACAGATCCTCGCCGAACTCAGCGAGCCCGGCGGATTCGACTCCGCCGACCGCCGCATCGGCGAAATCGCCCCCAGCTGCAGAGCACGCTCGACAAAGCCCTCTCGGCCGGCGGCTGGTTCGACGACGCCCACGAAGCGACTCGTGCTCGCGGCGGCAACGACTCCCGACGATCAGGCGCGGATCGACGCGGTGCGCGCGCTGGTGCTCGAACAGACCCGGCTCGGCATGCTGGTCGGGGTCGCCGTGGGATGGGAGATCGCCGAGCGCCTCGCCGAGCGGCGAGAACGCGACGACTCAAATGAAGATTCCGTCGCGCCCGACCGCGAGGATCGGGCCGACGAAGTCTGATGTGCGCAGGTCAGGCTTCACTGTGGTCGCGCAGCCAGTGGGCACGGTCTTTCCAGTCGTGCACCATCAGCAGGCCGCCCGCCATGGCGAGCACTGCGCCGGTGAAACCGTGGTGCAGACGCCAGCCCGCAACCCATACTCGCTGAAGATCTTTGTCGTAATGAACCATTGTCCTCATCCATTCCATTGGACCGCGATCCCCCACCGCGGCTCTGTCCCAAACGTAACCCTTGAGCTATGAATAAGCAACCTATATATCGGCATTTCGGAGGTCGGCGATAAGCATGTCCCACTCGTCAAAATCACGTATCTCGATGTTGCTGGCAATTCTGGCCGTGGTCCTGGCCAGTTTCGCGATCGCCGGCTGCGGCGACGAAGATGAGACCACCTCCGGCGGCGCGACCGCGGCCGCCACCGGCGCGACCGGCGGCGACGAAACGACCGCGGTGACCGGCGCGACCGCCGAGTCCGAAGAGAGACCACCGACACCACGGCCACCGGCGAACCCGACGATGGCGGCGTCGGCGTCGAGACCGACGGCGGCGCCGGCGACGAGGAAGCCGCACGCACCCCGGTCACGATCACGGTCGTCGGCAAGCGCTTCAGCGCCGCCACCGCGCGCGAGGTTCACGTCCCCTCGTTCATCGCGATCGAACTCGACGTCACGGTCAAGGGAGGTCAGTCACGAACGCTGGTGATCGCGCGCGGTAACGCGAAGCGCACTCAGTCGTTCCCCGGCGGTAAGCGCACGACGCTGCAACTCGAAGGACTGCGCCCGGAGCGCACGCTGACGGTCTCGCTGGGCGGCGACCGCATCACGGTCGTGGCCGACGCCGAACCCGGTCCGTAGACGGGACGAGCGCTAGGGGGTTTCGACGGCCGGCGTGCCGTCGCCGGCCGTGGCGCCGGTGGCGCCCGGGCTCGGAACGCTGCTGCCGGTCGGACCGGCGGGCGGCGCGGGCGGCGGTGCGGTGACCGGCGGAGCCGGTGAAGTCGTGGGCGGGGTGGGCGCCGTCGGCGCCGTAGGCAGGCCGGGAGTTTCGCTGCCGCCGGTCGGTCCGCTCGGGCCGGAGCCTTCAGGAGTGCCTGGCTCGACGACCGCGGTGGAGTGTTCTTCGTCGACGATCTCCGGTGGGGCGGGGGTCTCGGTTTCGACCTCGGCCGGTGCGTCGGCGGGCGGCGTCTCGTCGGCGGGCGCCTCGGCCTCGCCGGTCGGTCCACCCGCGGCCACGGCGCTGTCGCCGGCTTCGTCGCCGGCCGGCAAAGGCTCGGGGGCGACGCCGCCGGTGATGTCCGCAGAGTTGATGTCGGCGGGCTGCGCGATCGCGCCCTGCCTGAGGGAGTTGGTGTTGATGTCGTTCTTGGCGACCTGGGCCACGCCGCCGGTGACGATCGCGGCCGTCGCCAGTCCGGCGCCGACCTTCGCGGCGATCGAGCCGAGGCCGGCTGACAATCCGGCACCGGCGGCCGCTGCTCCGGCACCGGCTCCGGCGGCGCCGGTGGCGCCGCGTGGCGCCGGCCAGTCCGCCGGACGTCGCGGTGGCGGCGCCGCCGCCGAAGAGCTTCAGCGCGAGGATGTTCTTGATCGCCAGCAGGCCGCCGACCGGGGCCAGCACCGCGAGCTTGCGGTTGGTGAGCGAGAGTTCCTTCTTGAAGGCGCTGCAGCGCTCGCAGTCGCTGACGTGGCGGCGCACCGGCGGGGAGATCTTCTGCAGACCCTCGGCGACGGCGCCGAGCTCGAGGCGCACTTCGTCGCAGGTCAGTCGGCGCGACTCGGCGGCCTCGGCCAGCGAGACGCGGGCGCGCACCAGCAGGCTCTTGACGCTGGGACCGAGGTGTCCATCGTCTCGGCGATCTGGTCGTAGGAGAGGTCGCCCATCTCGCGCAGCATCAGCGCGGTGCGCTGGGTCTCGGGCAGGCGCTTGACGTCGTCGACGAGGTCTTCGAGGTCGAGCTTGTCGTGCACGCGGTCGGCGGTGGCGACTGCGGCGCCGCCCTCGAAGACGTCCATCGAGTCGACGCCGGTCGGGCGCGGGCGGCGAAGGTGGTTGAGACTGCGGTTGCGCGCGATGCGGTAGAGCCACGGGCGCACGTTGAGCTCGCGGTCGTCGGCGAGCATCGCGCGGTAGGCGGCGACGAAGACTTCCTGCAGGATGTCCTCGGCGTCTTCGGTCGAACCGACCATGTGACGGCAGAAGGCGAGCAGGCGCACGCGGTAGCGGTCGATCAGCGTCTCGAAGGCTGCCTCGTTGCCGCGGCGGGTGAGCGAAACGAGCCGTTCGTCTGACTGCAGGCGAAGGAAACCCGCGCGCGGGTCCTTCAACAGCGTCGGCGAGTTGACGCCGGGTTCTCTGAGAACGGAAGCTTCCATTTGTTCTTTATCTATCGACATAGACACTTCAAACCCGAGAAAGTCGCGGTTAAGCCGCGATTGCTTCCCCGTCGCAATCGTTACTTTTCATTGTGACGTACTCGCCCGGGTGGCGGAACGGTAGACGCGGCTGACTTAAAATCGGCTGTCCTGGAGGACATGTGGGTTCGATTCCCACCCCGGGCATTTCCGCGCGCGATTCGCCTGCGCGAAAGGTTCGTTTTCAGCGTCCTGAAGCGATCGGACGTATTCGGCCAGACCTAAGTCGCTCCCTCCCATCGCGCGTGTGCCGTGCTTAACACCACATAAATCCAGCGGTCACTAGTATTTCCCATTGAACGTCCCGTGCAATAAGCCGAATCCCGCCCGTACGACACTCGCTTCTCCCGGAGGATCCATGCCAGCGACGACCACGCCACTCACGCCCCAGGGCGCGCTGCCCGCCGACCAGATCGACTTCGTCGACCTCTATCGCCGCTGGGAGCACAACAACTGGTCGGCGATGGATCTCGACTTCAGCCAGGACAAGCTCGACTGGAACGAGAAGTTCGACGACTTCATGCGCAAGGCCGCGCGCTGGATCTACTCGATGTTCTTCTTCGGCGAGGACGAGGTGGCCGACAACCTCTCGCCGTACATCGACGCCGCGCCGCTCGAGGAGCAGAAGTACTTCCTCACCACCCAGCAGGTCGACGAGGCGCGCCACGCGATCTTCTTCTCGCGCTTCTTCAACGAGGTGATCGGCGTCGAACGCGAAGACCTACGCCGAGTCGCTGGCGGCCACCCAGCCCGAGCTGACCTACGGCCTGCGCAAGGTCTTCGAGCGCTCGACCGGGTGGCCGACGAGCTGCGCCGCGACCGCTCGCTGCCGAAGCTCGCGCAGGCGATCACGCTCTACCACCTGATCGTCGAGGGCACGCTGGCCCAGACCGGCCAGCACTTCATCGCCGACTACCTCGCGCGGATGGACGTGCTGCCCGGCTTCCGCGAGGGCATGGTCAACGTCGCGAAGGACGAGCAGCGCCACATCGCCTTCGGCGTCAAGATGCTCGCCGACTTCAATCGCCAGGACGACGAGGTCCGGCCGGCGATGCGCGAGATCCTGCAGGAGGTGCTGCCCTACACGATCGGCGTCTTCCGTCCGCCCGAACGACGACGAGCGCTACGTGACCGTCTTCGGCGAGACGCTGCAGAACATCGCCGTCACCGGCCAGCGACAGCTCGACACTCGGCTCAACGCCGCCGGCATCCCGTCGCGCGGCCCGAGCGGCGTGCTGCCGTTCCTGGACGAGGACATCACTTACGAAGAGCGCGCCGACCGTTCGTTCGTGATGATGCGCGCCGGGCTTCTTCTCCGGCGGCACCGAGCCGGTCAAGAACGACCCGCAGGCGCTGGAATATTTCTTTGACCTGATGAGCGCATCGGTCAACCCGAATCATGGGTTCAAGCAGACGAAGGTCCTGCAGTGGGACTTCACGGACGCTGATCCATGGCACATTCGCATCGACAACGGAACTTCACAGGCGGTGGCGGGCCGTGCACCGGTCGCCGACGTCACGTTCACGACCAGTCTCTCCGATTGGATGGCCGTGATCGATCGGCCGCAAGCCGATCGCCAAGGCGCTGCTGTCCCGCAAGCTGAAGGCCAAGGGCGACGTCAAGACGTTGATTGCGCTGCCCAGGGTGTTCGTTCGCTGAAGGCCAGATCGCTTCGTTGCGCGGCGATCGGCATCGTCTACCGCGTTAACGTGTGAGCACGCGATGCACTCCGTCCCTCGCACCGCACATCTCCGCACGCGCGCGCGTTCGGCGCGCCTCGACGCCGGTGTGCCTTCGCTTGCTGTGTTGCGGCGCTCGCTCTCGCCGGCACGGCTGCGCGCGCGCGGTGTTCGAATGGGAGGGCGTCGCCGCCACCGGTCTCAATCCCGGCTGCGATCGCGACCGACTCCGCGGGCCGCGTATACGTGCCGCAGCGCGGCGCCGGGCGTCGTCTACGTCTACGACAGCGCCCGCAACGGCAACCGTCTGCTCGGTTCGATCGGCGCCGGGCGGCTGCAAGATCCGTCGGCGGTCGCGGTCGACAACCGCATGACGATCTACGTGGCCGACGCGGCCCGCGACGTGATCGTGACCTTCGGCTCGTTCATCACCGGCGCCGAGTATCGCGGCACCGACGGCGCCACCGGCACGGCGCTCGGCCAGATGCGCGGCGCCGCGTGGCGCTGGCCACCGATCCCGAGCCGCGGCTCTACGTGGCCGAGCAGAGGCAACGTCGCGCGTGCAGGCCTTCGACCCGGCGCGCGGCGCGCTGGGCTCGCTGTTCGCCTTCGGCGTCGCCGATCCGGCGCCCTACGGTGCCGCCGGCCGGGGTTGACGTTCGAACCGGCCGAACAACTTCTTCGTCAGCAGCGCGGCTGCCGGCAGCGACGTGCGCATGTACGACTCGCGCGGCGTCTTCATCGCAAGCGTGATCGGTCCGGGTACGGCGTTCGGCCAGGTCGATCGCGCCGAGGGCCTCGACGTCGACCCCGCCGGGCGCCTGTTGGTCGCCGACAGCGGCAACGACCGCGTCGCGCTGTTCGATTCGGCGGCCGGCGGCTTCGCGCCGCTCGGCACGCTCGGCTCGACCGGGGCGGGCGACGGTCAGTTCAACGATCCGTCCTCGCTCGCGCCGCGCGCCCGGCGCGCTGCTTTATGTGGCCGACGCCGCCAACGGCCGCATCGTGCGCCTGCGCTACGACGACGACGACCACGACGGCGCGATCGACGCGCTCGACAACTGCCGCGGTCTGGCCAACGTCGACCAGCTCAACCACGACGGCGACGCCGCTCGGCAACGCCTGCGACGACGACGACGACGGCGACGGCCTGCCCGACGCCGCCGATCCCTGCCCGACCACCAACCCGTTGATCGACGGCAATCGCGACGGTTGCGCCGACCCGGTGGTCAGCAGCGTCTCGCCGAAGAGCGCGTTCGAGCTTCACGGCCGGCCGCGGCCGGCGCGAATCAGCGGGCGCGCCAAGGCCGACACGGTCGGCGTGGCGAAGGTGCTCGGTGGCGGTCGGCCGCCGTCAGGCCGGACGCTGCGCCTGGTGGAGCGCCAAGCGCGACCGTTTCGTCGCCGGCTCGTGCGAGCGGCCGCGCTGGGTTCGCGCGCGCGGCACCAAGCGCTGGCAGCGTCGCCGTGTCGCGGCGAGCGTTCAAGCGCGGCGGTTACACGGTCCGCGCCCGCGCGGTGCAGCGCGTGACCGGCGCGGTCGAGCGCAACAGCGCGCCTCGCTCGCGCTTCAGCGTTCGCTGAGCTCACGGGATTCACACTGCCCGCGCCTACTTACCGCGTCATAAGTGACGTTTCAGCACATGACGGCGTACTGCCGATATGTATACTCGCCACGAACTTGCCGCCGAACTTTTCACGCCTCCGGGTGTGGAAAGGCGGGGGAACCACTGTTCGAAGCCGGCCGCACGCCAAGGGCCATCAGCTTCGGACCGGGGCGAATCGGTAACCGTGCCGGCGAAATCTCAACCGTCACAACCGCCGTAGCGCTGCTCTTTCAGCGCGAGCCCTTCAGCTAACCCCGTAGGCCCGTTCGAAAGAGACGCAGTCCAAGCAGTGACCCAACACGCAACGTGTTTGAACCGAGCCTACGCTCAAATAGCCGCACTCTTGTGCACCGTTTTCCTGCTCGCTCCCGCGGCCGCGGGCGCTGACGGCCGGCCGACGAGCGGTGGAACGGCCTTCGAGAAGCAGGTCATCAGCGCGCCGCAAGGAGCCTTCGCCGGCCGCAGCTCGCTGCATCGTCGGCAACACCGAGCACGGCGCCGCGCAACGTGCTGGTCGAGGCGCGCGGCGCCGACGGCCTCTGGACGCAGGTCGCGACCGTCGTCGCCGACGGCTCCGGTTCGTTCGAGACGCTCTGGACGCCGCCGACCGCCGGTCGCTACGACTTTCGCTTCACGCCCGCGGGCGCCGCGCGCACGGCCGGCGACCAGCCCGACGGCACACTCTCCGTCTACCGCTTGCAGAAGGCCACCTAGTACGGCCCCGGCTTCTACGGTCGCCGCACGGCCTGCGGCAAGAAGCTGACCCGCCGCACCCACGGCGTCGCGCACCGCACGCTGCCGTGCGGCAGCCGTGTCGAGCTCTTCTATGCGGGCAAGAAGCGCACCGTCCCGGTGATCGACCGCGGTCCGTTCGTCCGCGGCGTCGCCTGGGATCTGACCTACGCCACGGCCCGCTCGCTGGGCGCGCTCTCGACGGTGCGCATCGGCGCGCTGCCGCTCGGCTGAGCACCGAAAGCCGTCGCCTCCCCCTGGTGGGCTAGTTTGGCGTAGCATTCGAGTTGTGTAAGTTACTCGTCGCTGATGAATCCGGACCTCGGTCCGGCTAGATTTAACTCGTGTTGTAACCGTCCGATCTGGACTCGTCGATAATACGAATCCCATAGTGTCCTCGCAGTTCGCCGGTCAAGGAATCGACCGGCATGGACACAACCCCACTCCCTCTAATTCCAGCTAAGGAAATCCGCGAATGAGCACGTCCAAGACCGACCACTTCCTCATCGTCGACGACCATCCCGTCCTGCGTCAAGGCGTCGCCAGTGTGCTGCGCGGCGGCTTCGACGGCGCCGAAACCACCGAAGCCGCGACCGTCGACGAGGCGATCAAGCTCGTCGGCAAGAAGCGAATCAGCGCCGTCATCGTCGAGCCGCACCTCGGCTCGTTCGACGCGACCACATCGATCACCAAGCTGCGTCGCGCGATCGACGCGCCGATCGTCGCCTTCGCCGCCGAAGGCAACATGCGCCTGCTCGCCGAGGCGCTGAAGTCCGGCGCGCGCGGCTGCGTGCGCAAGGACTCGTCGCCCGAAGTGCTGACCGACGCGATCAACTCGGTCCGCGACGGCTCGTTCTACATCGACGCGTCACTCGCCACCGAGGGCGAGCCGAACCTCGGCGAAGAGGCGCGCATCCTGACCGAGCGCCAGCGCCAGATCCTGCAGATGTACGCCGACGGCGCCCACACCGAGCGCGTCGCCGAGACGCTCGGCCTCTCGACCGAGACGGTGCGCACCCACACCAAGCGCATCCTCGCGAAGCTGAACTCCCGCACGCGCACGCACGCGGTCGCCGAGGCGATTCGCGCGCAGGTGATCGACTGAAGCTATCGAGCGATCGGCGGCCGGCCGTCGCAGCCGGTCGTCGGGCTCAGCCGTAGCGCTCGCCGGTGATCTCGCGCAGCTTGGCGCGGTTGTGCGTGGCGAGCACGCGGCGCACGGTGCCGCGAGCGCGAGCGCATGACGAGCGACTCGGTGGTCGCGCCTTGCCGCGCGGGTAGCGGACGCCCTGCAGCACGTCGCCGTCGGTGACGCCGGTGGCGGCGAAGAAGACGTCGTCGCCGCTGCACGAGGTCGTCGCTGGGTGAGGACCTGGTCGAGGTCGTAGCCGGCGTCGAGCGCGGCGCTGCGCTCCTCGTCGTTGCGCGGCCAGAGGCGGCCGACCAGCTGCGCCGCCGATGCACTTGATCGCGGCGGCCGAGATGACGCCCTCGGGCGTGCCGCCGATGCCCCACAGCAGGTCGACCGGCGAGCGGTCGGCTGACCGCCAGCAGCGCGCCGCTGACGTCGCCGTCGGTGATGAAGCGGACGCGGGCGCCGGCCTCGCGGATCGCTTGGCCTGCCTCCTCGTGGCGCGGGCGGTCGAGCATGACACGAGTCACGTCGCCGACGGTCTTGCCCTTGCGCTCGGCGATCAGCTTCGACGGTCTCGCCGATCGGGCGGTCGAGGTCGAGCAGGTCGGCGATCTCGGCGCCGCCGGCCATCTTCTCCATGTAGACGCAGGGGCCGGGGTCGAACATCGAGCCGCGCTCGGCGAGCGCGATCACGGCGAGCGCGCTCGGCATGCCCTGGCGCGCAGAGCGTGGTGCCCTCGAGCGGGTCGACGGCGATGTCGACCTCGGGGGCCGAGCCGTCGCCGATCTGCTCGCCGTTGTAGAGCATCGGCGCCTCGTCCTTCTCGCCCTCGCCGATCACGACGATGCCGTCCATCGGGACCGTGTCGAGCACGAAGCGCATCGCGTCGACGGCGGCCTGGTCGGCGGCGATCTTGTCGCCGCGGCCGACCCAGCGGGCGGCGGCCAGCGCCGCGGCCTCGGTGACGCGGACGAGCTCGAGCGCGAGGTTGCGGTCGGGCGCGGAGTCGGTGTGACGGTTGAGGATGCTTTCTTGCTGCTCTGGCATTTGCGGGGCTTACCCTAGCGCCTCGTCCCGGCCCCCGCCGCACGGCGGCGATCGCATCTTTATGATCGGCTGTATGGCCTGGATGCTGGTTGCGATGGACGACGACACGCTTGCGGCGGTGATCGATGACGCCCGCGTGCGCTCGCTCGACGGGCCGGCCGAGTTTCTGCTCGTCACGCCGCGCGCGCAACAGCTGGGGTGACGAGCGGCGCGGCGGCGACGGCTACCTGGTGACGCTCGACGAGAAGGTCGCCGCGCTGCGCGACGAGGGCGTGCGGATCGAGCACGAATGGGTGCCCGGCGACGATCTCGCTGACCGAGGTCGCGGCGGCCGGCCGCGCCGGCTCGGTCGAAGGCGTCGTGATCGCCCATCACAATCCCAACAATGCGATTCCCGACCCCGAAGCGTTCGACGACGCGATCCGCGAAGCGCTCGGCGTGCCACTCGACGTGATCTCGCTCGAGTAACGTCCGCGCCACTTTGAGACTTCTGCTCGTCCGCCACGGCGAGAGTGAGTGGAACGCCGCCGGCCGACTGCAGGGCCAGGCCGATCCGCCGCTCTCGAACCTCGGCCGCCACCAGGCGGCCCGCGCCGCCGCGCGCCTGGTCGACGAGCCGATCGACGCGATCGTGTCGAGCGACCTGGTGCGGGCTTCGGCCACGGCGCGGGCGCTGGCCGATGCGATCGGCATGCCGGTGACCGAGCGCGTCGACCTGCGCGAGGTCGATCTCGGCTCGTGGACCGGGGCGGCGCGCGAAGAGATCGAGGCCGCGATCCCGACGCCTGGCGCCGTTGGCGAGTCGAGGGCGTCGAGGGCTGGGATGGCGGCGAGCGCTACGCGGACGCGATGGAGCGCGTCGGCGGCGCGGTGGCGTCGATCGCGGCCGAGTGGCACGGCCGCACGGTCGTCGCGGTCAGCCACGGCGGCTGCATTCGTCTGGCCACCTGCCACCTGCTCGGGCATGCCGGCCAGCGAGCTCGGCCGCATCATGTCGATCGGCAACGCCTCGATCACGGAGTTCCTTGTCGAGAGCGACGGCGGCGGCCGCATCGTGCGGTTGAACGACATGGCCCACCTGCTCGACACGACGACGGCCGACGACCTCGAGCCGTCGGCGACGACCGAGTTCGAAGCGCTGGGCTGAGCCGCCCGCCGGTCCGCCCGCCCGCCCGGCCCCGTCAGGCGCTCGACATCGCCCGCTCGGCCCGACGCGGGAATCGCTTCCCAAAGGGGTCGATCGTGCGCAAAGGCTGGCCCCGCACGGGCCACCTTTGACGAAGTCGTAACTGGCTCTGCGTCGCGGAACTCGTGTGCGGCCGGCCGCTCACCCGAACCCCGCGAAAACTAATTAGACTCCGCGCCAATGGATCTGCGTGACACACCGCGCAGAGGCAGAACTGCGCAAAGAGCTGCGCGGCTGGCTTGAGGCCAACTGGCGCGAGGGCATGGATCAGCAGGAGTGGTTCGCGATTCTCGCCGACAGCGGCTGGGCCGCTCCGCTGTGGCCGAAGGAGTACGGCGGCCGCGGCGCCACGCCCAGCGAGGCGATCATCTTCAACCAGGAGCGCCAGGCGATCGACGCCGATCCGCCGCCGCGCGGGATCGGCGTGCCGATGGCCGGTCCGACGATCATCCAGCACGGCACGGAAGAGCAGAAGCAGCGCTTCCTCGGCCCGATGCTGCGCGGCGAGGAGATCTGGTGCCAGCTCTTCAGCGAGCCCGGCGCCGGCAGCGACCTCGCGGCGATCGCCACCAAGGCCGAGCGCGACGGCGACGAGTGGGTGATCAACGGCCAGAAGGTCTGGACCACCCACGCCCAGCTCGCCCGCTGGGGAATCCTGATGGCCCGCCACGATCCGGCGCTGCCGAAGCACCAGGGCATCACCTACTTCATCTGCGACATGCACTCCGAGGGCGTCGAGATCGTGCCGCTGAAGGAGATGACCGGCGAGGCGATCTTCAACGAGGTCTTCCTGAGCGACGTGCAGGATCAGCGACGACCTGCGCGTCGGCGAGATCGGCGACGGCTGGAAGGTGTCGATGACCACGCTCGCCAACGAGCGCATGGCGCTGGGCCTGGGCGGCCTGGGCGGCACCGCGGCCGGCGCGCCGGTCGACCTGGCCGAGGCCGACGCCGAGAGCTCGCTCGAGACGATGGGCAAGTTCATCGCCCGCGGCCCCAACGCGCTGGTCGAGCTGACCAAGCGCGCCGGCCTGATCGACGACCCGATCACCCGCCAGCGGCTGGCGAAGGTCTACACGATGTACGAGGTCAACCGCTTCACCGGCTACCGCATCACGACGGCGATCATGAAGGGGCAGGGACCGGGCGTCGAGGCGTCGACCGGCAAGCTCGCCTACAACCAGATCGTGCGCGCCGTGGCCGACTACCTGATCCACCTCGCCGGCGCCGGAGCGATCGGCGCGCCCGACGACGACAAGCTGCTGAAGACGGCCGAGCGGCTCAACCTGGTCGTGCCCGCCACCTCGATCTACGGCGGCACCGACCAGATCCAGCGCAACATCATCAGCGAGCGCGTGCTGGGCATGCCCAAGGAGCCGCGCGGCGACGCCGAGATTCCGTTCAGCGAGATCAGGAAGGGCGCGGCGTAGGCGGCTGCCCCGCGGAATCAGATGAACTTCGCGTTCAACGAGGAACAGCGCGAGATCCAGGCCGCCGCCAAGCGGCTGATGGACGAGACCGCCCAGCTCGACCGCGTGCTCGAACTGACCGCCACCTCCGAGGGCTTCAGCCGCGACGACTACGCGCAGCTCGCCGAACTCGGTTGGACCGGACTGATCGTGCCCGAGGAGCACGGTGGAGTCGGCCTGTCGCACGTCGAGCTGGTCGTCGTGCTTGAGCAGATGGGCATGGCGCTGTACCCGTCACCGTTCTTCGCCAGCGTCTGCCTGGCCGCCAACGCCCTGATCGAGGGTGCCGCCGTCGCGCCGCTCTCCGACGACAACGCCGCTTTGCTGGCCGCGATCGCCGCCGGCGAGAAGACCGCGTCGCTGGCCTACGTCGAGCCCGGCGGCCGCTATCGCCCGCCCGACGTGAAGCTCACCGCCAAGGCCGACGGCGGCGACTTCGTGCTCGACGGCGCCAAGTCCTACGTGGTCGACGGCCACACCGCCGACGCGATCGTCGTCGTCGCCCGCACCGGCGAAGCCGACGGCGACATCGCGCTGCTGGCCGTGCCCGGCGACGCGCCCGGCCTGACCCGCGCCGAGGCCCACTAGCGTCGACCCCACCCGCAAGGTCGCCACGCTCGAATTCAACGGCGTCCGAGTGCCGGCGAGCGCCGCGATCGGCGAGCCCGGCAACGCCTGGCCCACGCTCAACACCACGATGCAGCTGGCCGGAGTCGCGCTGGCCGCCGAGTCCCTCGGCGCCGCGCAGCACTGCTTCGACACCGCGCTCGCCTACACCAAGGACCGCTTCCAGTTCGGCCGCCCGATCGCCTCGTTCCAGGCGATCAAGCACATCTGCGCCGACCTGCTGATGGACGTCGAGCAGTCGCGCAGCGCCACTTACTACGCCGGCTGGGCCGCGGCCGAGCAGCGCGACGAACTGCCGGTCGTCGGCCCGCTGGCCAAGGCCCAGACCCACGACGCCTTCTGGAACGTCGCCCGCGCCAACATCCAGCTGCACGGCGGCATCGGCTTCACCTACGAGCACGAGGCTCACTACTACTACCGTCGCGCCACGGCGGCCCGCGCGATGCTCGGCGACGGCGATTTCAATCGCGAGATGATGCTGCAGGGCCTGGGATTGATCGTCTCCTAAGCCGTCAGGGAAAAGATCGACGAAGCGGCGTTCTGACGACTCGTCGACGAACAATTTCCGTATATATACCCCAAAACAGGTATAGAGGTTGAGTGTTGTTCATCTTTCCGTTGGTGGAATGTGTATAGTGATTGTGGCTGTCCCCAAAAAGGGGACACATGGTGCCAAAAGGGGGGTAGTAATGCTGGGTCGGTTTTCATCACCAAAGGTCCTCTTCTGTAGCCGTAGTAGCGCTCATCGCGGTCTTCGCGCTTGCGCTTTCGTTCGACCGGCGACAACGACTACAACGGCAGCACACGACTCAGCCCCACTTTCGCAACTGAAGGCACACCTGCGCCGAAGATGTCGCGAGCCGCGAAGCGCAAGATGAATCGACAGGTCGCTCGCGATCAGCGCCGCGCTGCCAAGCATCGTCGCTACATAGCGAGCCCCGCGGCCAAGGCCGACCGCGCGCGTTCGCGTACCGCGTACCGGAAACTCGATTCCAAGAAGGCGCTGGCGGCCGTTGCGACCGAACAGGCCCCCGCAATCGAGCGCCCACGATGGAGTCCTCCGACGCTGCTCCCCGGCGAGAAGGTCGTCGCCCTGCTTTCTGAGAACACCCAGCGAGTGGATCTCCCGAATCAGAAGGCCGACGCGATCGTTGACTCGCCCGAAAATCCGATCGCCACACGAGTGGACGGCAAGCTCGAGCATTTCGACCTGAGCCTCCTACCGAAGGGCCGCGGCTGGCAGCCGGACATCGCGGATCTCGACACTCGATTCCCCGCCTCACTTTCCGACGAAATCGTCTCTCCCCTTGGCGAAGATTTCGGCGACATGGGCGTACGCGTGAGCGGCTCGTCCGATGCCGGCGTACTCGTCGGCAACGGCAAGAAAGTCTTCTACGCAAACTCCCACACCGACACCGACGCGATCGTCGAAGCGCTGCCCCGCGGCGCGGAAGTGTCTTGGAGCCTTCGCTCACCTGCCGCCCCGGCGACTCTTCCCCTGGAGTTCAATTTTAAGTTCGACGTGGAATATCACGTGGAGTTGGATGGCGGCGTCACGATTCTGAAGGACGGCCAGCCGGTAGGTGGCGTTTCCGCGCCTTTCGCTTATGACGCCCAAGATCAGACGGTCCCCATCAAGTATTCGATCACCGATAAGGGCCTCGATGTGAATGTCGATCATCACGGTGGCGACTTCGCCTATCCGATCATCGTCGATCCCTACTGGGTTCTAACCGACGGAACGCCGGCCTTCAAAGATGTGTATCTCGACGGCGTGACACCGATCGGTTGCCGGCCGTACGTGAGCACCTGGACCGACAACGCGACTCGCAGCAACTTCTGGACGGACCCAACTGGCACCGGCTGCCGTCACTACTCGCAGTGGAGCGATGCGACGCGCGGCCCAGCGTACCCCTCGATGTACCACGCAGCCTGGCGGTATGACGCGCCGCACGCCTCGACCATATTCCGCACCGACTGGGGCGACGTGACCATGTCGAACAACGGCAAGGGCTGGTCAGATGTGATGACCGGCATTATTAACTCGGCCTACAACACGTGGGAGTCGGCCCCCTGGAGTGGTGTGAATCCAAGCCACCTGAACGTGATGATCTGCAACACTGGGCCCAGCTGCCTCTTGGCCGGCGGAGTAGACAACAAGACACAACAGAACCACCGTATTCGAGTGCCGTCTGGTCAAGCTCTGCCGGCGGGACAGAAGCCGACCGTGTCGACCACCGGAATGGTCACATCGTTCAGCGACTACGCCGCACCGACTTTGACCGGCGTGCCGTCCGAGGGTCCGTGGAACAACCTCGCGACGATCCAAAACGTAAGGGCGGACGACGCTGGAGTCGGCTTGTCTCACGGGCAGGCTTCAGGCGCGTTCGAGCGCGCGATTGAAATCAAGGTCGACGATGTTGTCCAGCCCGAGGGATGGGGGCCGGCCTGTACTGGCGGTGTCTACAACCCGTGTCCGACCACTTATACCGCGGCGCCGATGACGACATTCGAGGGCAGCCGTGTCTACAAGTTCACCGCGAACGACATCGTCGGTAGGTCCAGCGCGACCCAGACACGCACGCTGAAGATCGACAAGAGTGGACCGGAGATCGACTTGACCGGCAAGTTGGGAGCGATTGCGCTCGATACCGAATTGATCGGCTCGGCGGACCCGCGCGTCCTTGTTGAGGACACGCCGTTCATGGTCGTGGCGACTGATGGTAAGACTAAGAATTCGAACGGCACCGACGCGCCTGCCAAGGACCGTCGATCTGGTGTCAAGTCGATCTCCGCCGTCGTCAATGGCGCCGATGCCAACGGCAACGAACTCACCTCGAATCAGGTGATGAACCTCGGCAGCATCGATGTATCTGCCGGCAGCACGACCGACTGCGATCCGAGCACTCCGAACGTACAGGACCACAGCTGCCGACAGACGTTGACTGGCAACTTCCAAGCCGAAACGGGAAACCTCCCGGCGGGTGTCTCGACCACGTCCGAGTGACCGCAAGTGACTTCGTTGGAAATCCTTCAACAAAGGTATTCAAGGTCGGTGTCGGCGTAGCCAATATTCTTGGAGTCACAGAAGGACAGGCCACAGCTCGATACGTACCGTTGCAGATCCAAAAACGGTCGTCTACGAGCGCTGCCTCGTTGAGACTCCAGCTATTGGGGGCCCAACCGCCACAACTGGTGCACTGTTCCGGCTAGCGCCGTTCAGCTGGAATCCACTGGTTCGGCGTTGAACTCATGGCCGTACGGCTTCGGTCAGTCGAGTACGTCTCCTCGCTTCGTCGTCGATCTTGACGATCTGATGTTCTTGGGAACCACCTGCGCTACGGGCGATCCGCGACTTCCCGATGGTCCTGTGAGATTCCGCGCAGTCATGGAAGGTGCAGGCGCAGAATTCACGAGAGCGTCCGAGGACGTGACGATTCGGTACGACCGTGGAGGTCGTGACGCCGACGATGATTCTGTCGATCTCGGTCCGGGGTCAGTCGACCTCATAACCGGCAATTTTTCGATGTCGGCCACCGATGTGAGTATCGACGCATACAAGTCCGATCTCACCGTCACTCGCACCTACAACTCCCGGTACGGCGACGTTGACGGAGTGCTTGGTCGTGGATGGCAGCTCGGGCTGCCGGGCGACGATGGTTCGCAGTTCGACGCTGTCTACGACAATGCCGACGTCGACCTGCCGGAGGACGAGCGTGAACCGACGGTCGACCTCGAAATGGAAAACGGCTCGTTTATGACGTTTGAGATGACTGAAGAGGCCGGAAAGTACCGTGCTGAGTTAGGTTTTGAGAATCTCAAACTTGAGCGAATCGCGCATCCGAGCGGAGATGCGGCTCGAAGCGCAGGTTTCATAGTCACGGACGCCGATACCGGAACCGCAGTGCGATTCACGACGCGA
>CAWKFK010000007.1:0-332157 GCA_963849015.1 uncultured beta proteobacterium | reverse complement strand
TCGCCTGAACCGGCCGGACCGGCTGAATGCTTGGACGCGCGAAATGCATCACGAGCTGCGCCGCGCGATGCACGAGCTCGCCGTCGACCCGGCGGTGCGCGCGATCATCCTGACCGGAGCCGGCCGCGGCTTCTGCGCGGGCGCCGACATGAACATGCTGAGCTCGCTGTCCTCGGCGGGTGCCGCGGCGCCCGCCGCGGCCGCCGAAGCGCCGTCTTCCTACGCGGTGCCGAAACAAGGCAGCACGCGCGCCGATTTCCGCATGACCTACTCCTACTTCCCGTCGATCCCGAAGCCGATCGTCGCCGCGATCAACGGGCCGTGCGCCGGGCTCGGGCTGGTGATCTCGCTCTACTGCGACATGCGTTTCGCCGCGCAGAGCGCGGTGTTCACGACGGCGTTCGCGCAGCGCGGGCTGATCGCGGAGCACGGCATCAGCTGGCTGCTGCCGCGCCTGGTCGGCCTGCCGAATGCCGCCGACCTGCTGTATTCGGCGCGCAAGTTCGGTGCCGACGAGGCCGGGCGGCTCGGCCTGGTGCAGCGCGTGGTGCCCGACGCGGAGCTGCTCGACGCCGCGCGCGGCTACCTGAAGGCGATGGTCGACTCCGTGTCGCCCCGCTCGGTGGCGGTGATGAAGCGTCAGATCTGGGACGGGATGTTCCAGACGATGGCCGAGGCGACGGCCATTGCGAACTACGAGATGGAGCAGAGTTTCGCCGCCCCCGACTTCAAGGAAGGGGTCGCGCATTTCCTGGAGAAGCGCGCGCCGAAGTTCAATCCGCTGTGACCGGACGGCGGGGCCCGCCAGGCGTCGACGGCGGGAATTGCGGCAGCGCAACACAAATCTCGGGCATTCCCGTTGTGAATGCCCGAGATTCATAGTATCTAGAGCAATGCATCTAGATTGCTGCAATGCCGCAAATTGTCATCGATTCGGGACACTTGGTCGTTATGATGTCGATCGAGGCGGTGCGCCGAGACGTTCGAACCGGATGTCTCGGGGCAGGTGTCGCGGCAACCGCCGCGGCGATCACTCGCCTCGAGGAGTACAAGATGCACAGCCAATCGGCCATTCTGCCCCGCGAGATCCTGGACTGGGTCGCCCTTCTCGAACGGCTCGACGCGAGCGAGCGCGAAGGACTGCGCGCGCACTTCCTGTCGCTCGATGCGGACGACCGCCGCCTTCGCTTCGGCCTGCCGGTCGGCGACGAGACCATCGCGCGTTACGTCGACGGCATCGATTTCGACTCCGACGTGGTGTTCGGCGTGTGTTCGGGCACCGGGTCGTGGCTCGGCATCGGGCACCTGACCCTCGGCCGCGAAGACGCGGAACTGGGCCTGTCCGTGCTGCCGGATGCGCGCGGGCGCGGGCTGGGCGCGGCGATCTTCCGCTTCGCGGTAGCGCATGCGGCGCGCGCCGGCGTGCGCCGCGTCTACATGCACTGCCTGACGGGCAACAACGCGATTCTGTCGATCGCGCGCGCGGCGCGCATGGAAATCCATAGCGCCTCCGGCGAGTCAGACGCCTACCTGGTGGTCCCGCCGTATGCCGAGTTCGTGCGCATGCTGATCAACGAACCGGTGGCGGAGCACTGAGATTCGCATGGCCGGACCGCGCTGCAATGGGGCGCGGTGAGCCGCGATATACTCGCGCACCCAAGCCGACCCGATGCCGGAGTGGTGGAACTGGTAGACGCGCCGGACTCAAAATCCGGTTCTCGAAAGAGAGTGCGGGTTCGATTCCCGCCTCCGGCACCACAGGTCGAAGAATCCTGCGCGCTTTTCCCGGCGCTCCGGCCATCGGCTCCCGTTCCCGCGTAGCGTCGGGGGCTTCCGGCCGGGCGATGCCGCACCGGACCGCCCATGTCGACCTCCCTGAATCTCGTTGTCGTGGCCTTGCTGGTCGCAGTCTCCGCCTTCTTCTCGATGGCCGAGATCGCGCTGGCGAGCGCGCGCAAGCTGAAATTGCAGACGCTGTCCGACGCCGGTGACGCGCGCGCCGCGGCGGTGATCGCACTGCAGGAGCGGCCGGGGCATTTCTTCACCGTGGTCCAGATCGCGCTGAACACCGTCGCGATCCTCGCCGGTCTGGTCGCCGAAGGCGCACTGTCGCCTTTCTTCACGCGACTGGCCGGCGCGCTCGGCGCCGAGCCCGGCTTGGCCGCCAGTGTCGGCTTCGGGCTGTCCTTCGTGACGATCACGGCGCTGTTCATCCAGTTCGCCGACCTGATTCCGAAGCGCATCGGCATGGCCGAGCCCGAACGCTGGGCGATTCGCCTGGTGGGGCCGATGCGCCTGTGCACGATCGCGCTGGCACCGCTGGTCGTGGTGTTCAATGGGCTGTCCAACGCCTTCTTCCGCATCACCGGCCTGCCGGCTGCGCGCGAGGATCGAATCACCGCCGACGACATCGTCGCCGTGGTGGATGCCGGCGCCGACGCGGGCGCGCTGCGCGGCGACGAGCACCGGATGATCGGCAACGTGCTCGGCTTCGGCGATCGCGGGGTCGCTGCCGCGATGACGCCGCGCGACAGCGTCGTCTATCTCGACCTCGACGAGGACGCGGCCACTTCGCGCGAAAAGATCCTGTCGCGTCGCGCCGAGGACTTCCTCGTCTGCCGCGGCCGCATCGACGACGTGGTCGGCTTCATCGAACTGCGCGACCTGCTGCCTGCGCTGGCCGACCCGACCGGCGCCGACCTGTCCGAGGCGCTTGCGGGGGCGGCGGTACGCACGCCGGCCGTGGTGCCGGAATCGCTGACCCTGGCCGATGTCCTGAACAGCTTTCGCGCGGCGCGCACCGACTTCGCGGTGGTCGTGAACGAGTACGCGCTGGTCGTCGGCACGGTGACCCTCGACGACCTGATGCAGTGCCTGATGGACCGCGTCGTGGTGCCGGCGAGCGATCAGCAGGTGGTGCAGCGTGGCCCCGACTCGTGGCTCGTCGACGGCATGACGCCGATCGACGAGGTGATGCGCCTGGTCCGTGTCGACGAGGTGCCCGGCGAGGGCGCCTTCGCGACCGCGGCCGGCTTCATGATGTACATGATGAAGCGGGTCCCGAAACGCGCCGAGGGCTTCGAGTTCGCCGGGCACCGCTTCGAGGCGGTCGACATCGACAACTATCGCATCGACCAGTTGATGGTGACGCGGCAGGCTGCGCCGCCGACTACTCCGTCAGCGCCCGCGTGATCTGCGCCCCGCCGCGGCCACCGAAGCGCCGTCTTCCTGCGCGGTGCCGAAGCATGGCAGCATGCGCGTCGATTCCCGCATGACCAACTGAAGGGGACGTAGGCTCGCGGGTCGTTTCGCGTGGTCGCCAAGTACGTGACGCTGGCGGCGGCCGTTAGGCTGGACTGGGACGTGATCGCACGACTTCCACGACTGTGGCGTGTGGCCATGGTTCAATACGCATCGCGAAACGCTCGAGGCAAGCCGAGGTCCCGTCCCCCGATGACCCCAGATCCTCGGCGAACGCATTTCGTCGGAATGTGACGTGTCCCGACATGCCCGGCGCAGGCCGACAGCGCGGCAGCGACGGAAAGCGGATCCCTCCGATTTGCCCCTGTCGCTCCACTCTCCGAGTCTCGGATGGTGAACCGGATCGCTGACGGATCGGGGCGGAGCGGGATCGATCGGAACCGACAATGGCCCCTTTTCTTGCGGTCAGCCGGGCAAAATGCCTTGAAGCAGCTGGCATCGTCTTGGTAGAAAGGGTCGGGTGAGTGCAGAAACTGCGCGACGAATCGAATGCCGGCGGAGCAGAAGTCCCCGGTTGGTCGCCAGCCCCTGCTGGTGGTCACGAGCAGGAGCGGGGCCTCCCGATCAGGGGCATCGCGTCTGGCGCGGTGATCGGTGATTCGCTCATTTTGGGCTGGTTCGCATCGTTGGTGCGCGTTGTCGGTAATTCTTACGCGTACCTTGTTGTTGGGCAGGTAGCAGGCGTTAACTGCTTGAAATGTAGAAGATATGTGTCTTTGGTATGGTTTGTGCTTGTAAGCAGGATTGTAAGAGTGCCGCCAGGCTTCTCCTGGACGTGTGGGCATGGCGGCGTGGGCCGCCTCAGGGGGCTTAGCGTGGCTAATGTGAATCAACGTTCGAGATGGCCAGGATTGTCGATGGGCGAGCCGGGGTGTTCGGTTCGTCTGGCGGGTATCCTGGTTGGGGCTGATCATGACTGACGACACTCGGGACGATGGAGCGCAAACCGGCGAGCCTGTTTCCGGGGAGCAGCCGCTCCAGGCAGGCCGACGGCGTTTCCTCAAGAAGGGCTCTGCGGTGGGGGCTGGTGTCGCCGTGTACACGGTTCACCACAGCCGAAGCTTCGCTGGCGATTCAGCCGGTACCGAGAAAGAGTTGGCGCCGGGCCAACTGGCGGTATCCAGCCAGGCCGCATGTGAGTCTCTGGGCGGGACGGTCGCGGGCACTGTCACGGTGGTCGATAGCATGACGGGGCAGCAGGTCGAAAGGCTCGCCTGCGACGTGCCGACGACTCTTAATCCGTTCCAAGGCAGATTGTCCGGAGGCGGATCGCCCGGGGGCAGATGGTCCGGAGGCGGATCGCCCGGAGGCGGATCGCCCGGAGGCGGATCGCCCGGAGGCGGATCGCCCGGAGGCGGGCAATCCTGGTTGCAGGACTTGCTGTCGCGGTTGTTCGGTCGGTGATGGCGTCGATGGGCGCGCCCGTGCGGCCTTGCGCGCAGCAGCGCTGCGCATGAATGACCCGAGCCGGCGTCGCCGAGCGTCCTGAGTCTGGCGCGGCGCCCGGCGAACGCAGTCGGCCGAGAGGATCGCGCTTGCCGATACCGACGCACTGGAGAGTCATCTCCCCGCAAGGCCTCCAGATCCGACATTGGGACGAGGAATTCGTCGTCTACAATCCCCTGTCCGGAAACACGCACGTGCTGGACGGCGTGACCGGCGCGCTGTTCGCGTCGATCGCGTCTGGCAACGGAGCCGAGGATGCGCTGCTCGAGAACGCTTCGAGCCTCGTCGAATACCCCGACCTGCCTTCGAGGCTGGAGAACGTTCGCTTCATGTTGACGGTGCTGTTCAACCTCGGACTGATCGAACCCTGCGCGTCGTGCTGATCGGCGAGATTCCGCTGCCGGAACTCGTTGTCAGGCTCCGCCGCGAGGGCGTGCACCTGAATACCGGTGCATTCACTGTCCACCTGCATATCGAATGGCCGTCGGTCGCTCGCGAGTTCGCGACCATGTATGCGAGCTATCCGATCGAGGACCCTCCTGGTATCGACGACGCGACGGTGCGCATCGGAGCTCCTTCATGGTGGCGCAGGCACATTGCGCCGCTCGTGCTGGCACGCTGCGATGGTGTCGCGCTGATCGACCCGGTGCCGGTCGAGCGCGGTTTCGCTGCGGTAGAGTCCGCGCTGAACTGGGGGCTTGCCACCAGCGGGGTCGCCCCGCTCATCATGCACGCGGCTGTCCTGGAACGGAACGGCCGTGCCTTGCTGATGCCGGCGCCCTCGGGTTCCGGGAAGAGCACCCTGTCGGCAGCGCTCGCGTGGCGGGGCTGGCGGCTGTTCTCGGACGAGATGGCCGTGTTCGGGTTGGGCGACCACGCTGTGCTGCCGAACCCCAGGCCGGTGTCGCTGAAGAACGAGGCAATCGAACTGATTCGCGACTTCGAGCCGCGCGCGATATTCAGCCCGACCTACAGGGGCACCCACAAGGGTGACGTTGCGTACATGCGGGCTCCGGATCAGGCAGTCGCGCGTGCATCGGAAGCCGCTCCCGCGGGCATCGTACTGGTTCCCTCCTGGCGTGCCGGGGCCCCGGCCAGTCTGCGGCCGCTCGCCCGCGGCGAGGCGTTCCGCTGGCTGGTCGACAGCACGGTGAACTACGCGTCGATGCTGAGCGATGGCTTCGGCCTGGTGTCGTCCCTGGTCGAGAACTGTCGGCTCTACTCCCTCACCTACTCCGAGCTCGATGACGCGATCGAACTGCTCGGCCGGCTCGCGGACGAAGGCTGAGCGACAGATGCGCGATGGGCCCGACCCGACGGAGTTGCTGGCGGTTCTGCGCGATCCTGCGCGGGCGACCGGCCTGTCGGCACGGAACTGGAACTCCGTGCTGCTGGCTGCGCGCAAGTACGCCCTTGCCGCGAGGCTCGAGAGCGAGCTCGAACGTCGCGGTCTTCTCGAGCAGGCTCCGCCGAAGGCGCGTCGCCATCTCAGGGCGTTGGCCATCGCGTGCGAGTCGACCCATACGGCAATCCGATTCGAGCTCGACCGGGTTCGACGCGCACTGGAGTTGTCCGGTGTCGATTGCCCTGTCACGGTCCTGAAGGGCGCCGGGTATCTCGTCGCGGGGCTGGCGGCGGCGCGCGGACGCTTCATCGGCGACCTGGACCTGATGGTTCCGCTCGAGCGGATCGAGGAGGTCGAGGCGGCGTTGACGAAGTCGGGCTGGGAAGCGGCCGAGGTCGACGAATACGATCAGCGCTATTACCGCGAGTGGATGCACGAGGTGCCGCCTCTGCAGCATCCCCAGCGCCAGACACCGGTCGACCTTCACCATACGATCCTGCCGCGCACGGGCAGGGTGCAGCCCGACGCGGCAGCGCTTCATGCGGCCGCTGTCCCGGTATCGACGCGGCCGCTGAAGGTGCTCGCTCCTGCCGACATGCTGCTGCACGGAGCAGTGCATCTGTTCAATGGCGAGTCGAGCCACCGGTTGCGCGACCTGATCGACCAGCAGAACCTGATGGAGGAGTTCTCCGCCGACCCTTCGTTCTGGGGTGTTCTGCTCGAGCGCGCCGCGCTGCACGGCCTGGGGCGGACGCTCTACTACTCGTTGCGCTATTCGCGACGGATCCTCGGCGCGGAGGTGCCGGAGCAGGTTCGGGTTGCGGCCGAGGCTTGGCGGCCTGGGCCGCCCGTGCGCTGGCTGATGGATCGGCTGATTCCGGCACATCTGCTGTCGACAGGGGCGAAAGGCGGCAATGCTTGGACGTCGTTCGCAAACGGCCTCCTGCTGGTCCGCTCGCACTGGCTGAAGATGCCGCCGGCAATGCTGGCGCGTCATCTCCGCGTGAAGGCGATGAAGCGGCTTCTCGCGTGGACGCAGCGCCGTGGCTCCCAGGACGAAGTGCCGGGCCAGGGCTGACTGGCAACACGGCCGGCGAGCGCATCTTCCAGGCCGACCTCACCGCGGCAGATCGCAACGTTCCGGATCCTGGTCTGTTACAGCGCCCGCTGCCGCCGTCGGACGCGGTATCGCAGGTTGGCGCTTCGTCCTCCACACCGCAGAGGTGGAGCTCATCGCCGCCGCCCAAATTGGTCTGCTTCTTGGTGCAGCGACGGCCAGTACGCGTGTCAAGCGAGGCCTCCCGGCCGGCGTGGGCGGGCTGCGTCGGACCGGGCGGCGCCCTCATCTGCAGCAACGCGTTCGATATCCTGATGCAGGACGTGACGGAAAGGCTTCGTGGTCGGCAACAGTAGCGTCGCCCGGCGTTCCGTGCGCAAGTGATCACCTGAACACGCGAGCTTGGCGGACTCGACGCCGACTACTCCGTCAGCGCCCGCGTGATCTGCGCCGCCGCGGCCGCCACGCGCGCGCCGTAGTCCGCGACCCGCTGCTTCGGCAGGCGGATCGCCGGGCACGAGATCGACACCGCGGCGATCGGGCGCATGTCCCGGTTGAACACCGGTGCGGCGACGGCGTTCACGCCTTCGTCGAGTTCACCGATGTTGACCGCGTAGCCGGTCTCGCGGATGCGCCTGAGCTGGGTTCTGATCTGCAGGGGGCGCGTCAGAGAACGCGTGGTCCAGCGCTCCAGCGGGCCTTTCAGATAACGATCCTGTTCTTCCGCCGTCAGGTAGGCCAGAACGGCCTTGCCGTTGGACGCCACGTGCAGCGGCGCGCGCGCGCCGAGCATGCGCACGGTGCGCACCGGCTGAGTCGAGTCGATCCGTTCGATCAGGACGACCTCATGGCCGTCGGGCACCATCAGGTGGATCGTCTCGCCGGTTTCGTCGCGCAGCCGCTGCATCACGGGCAGCGCGGAGCTGCGCAGCCGCGGCTCGGATTCCGCCGCGCGGCCGAGGGTGAACAGGCGCGTCGTCGCCACCCACGAGCGACGCGGGCCGTCGGCAGGGCGGATCCAGCCGGCCTCGTGCAGCGTGACGAGGCAGCGCTGCACGGTGGATTTCGGCTCTTCGAGGCGCTGCGCCAGTTCGCTCACACCGATACGCGGATTCATCGCGACGGCCTCGAACACCTTCAGCGCTGTCTTGACGCTGTCCATTCCGCTCATTGCCTCCGGCCTTCGATTTGCCTCGACCGCGAAACCAGGGCTTTACGCGGTCCGGGCACTGGGATAGATTGGATCCGACCGCGGTACATCTTGTACCACCATGCGGCACAAATACAAGGTCCGCCGACCAGGACGGACCGCATCATTGGAGGAGACCCGATGACGATCGATCGTCGTACGTTCGTGGCGGCCGGTGCCGCCGCCGCGCTGGTGCCGGGCGCGCTGCGCGCGCAGATGCGTCCCGAGGAAGCCGCGCTCTACGAGGCCGCGAAGAAGGAGGGCCAGCTCACCTGGTACGTCGCGCACCTGTCGTCGGAGACCGCCGAGCGCGTCGGCAAGACCTTCACGGCGCGTTATCCCGGCGTCAACGTCAACGTGGTGCGGACCACCGCTCAGGTCGCCTTCCAACGGCTGAACCAGGACCTGCAGACCCGTGTCGCGAACTGCGACGTGTTCGCGTCCACCGACATGGCGCACTGCGTCGACCTCAAGCGCCGCAAGCTGCTGCTGCAGTACAAGCCCGTGCGGCTCGCCGAGATCGACAAGAGCTTCGTCGGTGTCGATCCGGACAACTATTACCACATCAGCTCCGCCACCTTCGTATCGATCATCTACAACACGAACAAGGTCAAGGCGGAAGACGCTCCCAAGAGCTGGAAGGACCTGCTCGACCCCAAATGGGCGAACCAGGTGTCGGTCGGGCATCCCGGTTTCTCGGGCTTCGTCGGCATCTGGGTCGTGCAGATGAAGAAGCTGTACGGCTGGGACTACTTCGAGAAGCTGGCGAAGAGCAAGCCGCACATCGGGCGATCGATCATCGACGTCATCACCACGATCGGATCCGGCGAGCGCCTCGTGGGCGCGGGGCCCGGAGCTCTGGCCCAGCTCGGCGCGTCGCGCGGCAATCCGCTTGGTGTCATCTACCCCACCGAGGGCTCGGTGCTGATGGTGTCGCCGTCGGCGATCATGGCCAACACGACCCGGCCGAACGCGTCGAAACTGTTCATGGAGTTTCTGTTCGGGCCCGAGATCGCGCAGATCTCGTCCGACGAGTACGGCACTCCGCTGCGGCCGGGCGTGCCGCTGAAGCCCGGCGTGGTGCCGATCGCGTCGATGAAGACCATCCGTCCGTCCACCGAGGAGATCATGACCGGGATTCCCGAGGTCCGGGAGCAATGGCGTGACACCTTCGGCATCTGAGAGCACCGCCATCGCCACGGTCGGGCGATCGCCGCTGCGCGCGGCGTTCGCCGACCCGATGATCTGGGTCTGGATCGGGTTCGCGCTGATCCTCGCGTTTCTGGTGGTGAACCCGCTCGCGCGGCTGGTGATCGACAGCCTGCGCGCGCCGGGCACGGGCGACTGGACGCTGGCGAACTATGCCGCGGCCTTCGGCCGCGCGCGCCACGTCGACGCGATGATCAACACGCTGAAGATGTCGTCGGTGGTCGCGGTGATGACGGCGTTCATCGGCGTGCCGCTGGCCTGGTCGGTGTCGCGCACGGACGTCCCCTGGCGCGGCTTCCTGCACCTCAGCGTGATCGCCGCCTTCATCATTCCGCCGTTCCTCGGCGCGATCGGCTGGATCCTGCTGGCCGGGCCGAATGCCGGCTGGCTGAACAAGGGCTGGGTCGCGCTGACCGGCGCCCCCCAGGGGCCGTTCAACATCTTCAGCTTCTGGGGACTGTGCTTCGTCATCGCGCTCAGCGTCTTCCCGCTGGTCTACATCTTCGTCACCTCGGCGCTCGACCTGATCTCGTCCGAGATGGAAGAGGCGGCTGCGATCCACGGCGCCGGGCCGTTTCGCGCGACCTTCGCGGTCACGCTGCCGCTCGTGCTGCCGGCGATTCTGGGGGCGACGATCATCGTGTTTCTCGAGTCGATGGCCTTGTACGGAACGCCCGCGCTGATCGCGATCCCGGCACGGTTCAACGTGGCCACGACGCAGCTCTCGGTGTTCTTCGAGTTTCCGCTGCGGGTGGAGGTGGCGGCCGCATTCGCGCTGCCGCTGGTCGGCGTGACCGCGGCATTGCTGCTGCTGCAGCGGCTGATCCTCGCGCGCCGCGGCCACGTGGCGGTCGGCGGCAAGGGCGGCGAGCGTCGCATCGTGCGGCTGGGGCGCTGGCGCTGGCTGTTCTTCGGGCACGGCGTGCTCGTCTCGCTGCTGGCGGTCGTGCTGCCCGCCGGAGTCCTGCTGCAGACTGCGCTGTCGCGCGCCTGGGCGAGAACCCCGTCGCTGGACAACCTGACGCTGCAGAATTTCCGCTTCATTCTGTTCGAGCAGATGACGGTGCGCGACGCGATTGCGAACACCATGGCGTACTCGGCGATCACCGCCACGGTCTGCGGCGTGATCGGGTTCGCAACTGCCTACGTCGTGCAGCGCAGGCTGCTGCCGTACGCCGGCGGCCTGGCGTTCCTGACGCTCGCGCCCTTCGCGGTGCCGGGAATCGTCCTGGCGATCTGCTTCTACGCAGCGTACGCCGGCGAGCCATTCCAGCTCTACGGCACCGGCACCCTGGTGGTGCTCGCGTTCATCACGCGCTTCCTGCCGATCTCGTTCGTGTCGTCCGCCTCCGGCGTGCGGGGCATTCATCCCGAACTCGAGGAAGCGGTGCGCATTCTCGGCGGCAACCGGTTCACGGTGCTCAGCCAGGTGGTGGCGCCGCTGCTGAAGAAGACGATGCTCGGCGCGTGGATCCTGGTGTTCATCATCAGCACCCGGGAGCTGTCGACCGCCACCTTCCTGACCGGCCCGGCCAGCCGCGTCATCTCGATCCTGACGCTCGACCTGAGCGAACAGGGCCAGTACGAAGTGCTCGCGGCGATGGGCGTGCTGCTGCTCGTCGTGACCACCGTCGTCGTAGGCACCGGCATGAAGCTGCTCGGACGCGACTTCATGCTGCGCAGGGGCTGACATGAGCAAACTGGTTCTGAAGGACCTGACCAAGCGCTACGGCGACTTCGCCGCCGTCGACGGCATCAGCATCGAGATGTCCGAGGGCGAGTTCGTGTCGCTTCTCGGTCCCTCGGGCTGCGGCAAGACCACCACGCTGCGCATGATCGCCGGCTTCATCGATCCGACCGCCGGCGAGATCCAGGTCAGCGGCAGCGTCGTGTCGACGCCCGGCGGGTCGCTTCCGCCCGAGCGGCGGGGCATGTCGATGATCTTCCAGAGCTATGCGATCTGGCCGAACATGACCGTGTTCGAGAACGTCGCGTTCGGCCTGAAGATGCGCCGCTGCGGTGGCGACGAGATCCGGCAGCGGGTCGGCGAGATCCTCGAGGTGGTGCAGCTCGGTCAACTCGCGAAGCGTTACCCGAACGAGCTGTCCGGAGGGCAACAGCAGCGCGTGGCGCTGGCCCGGGCGATCGTCGTCAAGCCCCAGGTGCTGCTGCTCGACGAGCCGTTGTCGAACCTGGACGCGAATCTGCGCGAGGAGATGCGCGGCGAGATCCGCCGGCTGCACGACGAGTTCCGCATCACGACGGTGTACGTCACGCACGACCAGTCCGAGGCGATGGCGATCTCGGACCGGATCGCCGTGATGAATCGCGGACGGATCGAACAGATCGCCGATCCGTTCACGATCTACACGCGTCCGCGCACCCGCTTCGTCGCCGAATTCATCGGCCGCACCAACCTGATCGGCGGGCGCCGCGACGGCGGAACACTCGCGTTCGAAGGCTTCGACGTGCCGATCGATCGCCTCGAGGTGCCGCCTGGTCCCACCGCCGAGGTGACCGCTTCGCTGCGGCCGCAGAACATCGCCATGCACCGCGCCGCGCCGCAGGCGGGCAGCGAGGTGGTGGTCCCCGCGGTCGTCGTCGAACGTTGCTTCCTGGGCGAGTCCTGGGAGTACGTGGTCGCGGTGAACGGCGCGGGCACGCGCCTGCGGGTCAGCGCGCCGGCCACCAACGTGTTTTCCGTCCACGACACCGCATGGCTGCAGATCGCGCCTGCGCACGTCGTTCCCATTCAATCCTGAGGCATCGACATGGCTGGTCCTTCCAACGGCGCGCTCGCGCGCTTTCGCGTCATCGATCTGACCCGGGTGCGCTCCGGTCCGACCGCGGTGCGCCAGCTCGCCGACTGGGGCGCCAACGTCATCAAGATCGAATCGCTCGGAGACGACGGCGGCGAGCACCAGGTGGCGCGGCACGGCTCCGACTTCCAGAACCTGCACCGCAACAAGCGCGGCATGACGCTCAACCTGAAGGACGCCGAGGGGTCGCGAGTGTTCAAGCGCGCTGGCCGAGCAGGCCGACGTGCGTGGTCGAGAACTTCCGCCCCGACGTGAAGCACCGGCTCGGCATCGACTACGAGACGCCTGCGCGGCGATCAATCCGCGCCTCGTCTACGGCAGCATCTCCGGCTTCGGCCAGGACGGGCCGTATCGCCAAGCGGCCGGGCTTCGACCAGATCGCGCAGGGCATGGGCGGGCTGATGTCGATCACCGGCGCTGCCCGGCCAGGGGCCGGTGCGCGTCGGCATTCCCGATCGCCGACCTCACCGCCGGCCTGTTCTGCGCGATCGGCATCCTGACCGCGCTGCTCGAGCGCGAGGTGTCCGGCGAGGGCCAGTGGGTGCAGACCTCGCTGCTGCAGGCGCAGATCTTCATGCTGGATTTCCAGGCGGCGCGCTGGCTGATCGACCAGCGAGGTGCGCCAAGCAGGCCGGCAACGACCATCCCGACCAGCATCCCGACCGGCGTCTTCAAGACCGCCGACGGCCACATCAACATCGCCGTCGGCGGCCAGCCGATCTGGGCAACGCTTCTGCGCAGGCGATCGGCGCGCCGGAACTGGTCGGCGAACCCGCGCTTCCGCAACGGCGCCGCTGCGCTCGAAGAACCGCGACGAGCTGAATGCGCTGATCGGCGAAGCGCACGCGCACCCGCATCCAGCGGCGAACTGGATCGAGTCGCTCAACGAGGCCGGCGTGCCCTGCGGTGCCGATCTATCCGATCGACCAGATGTTCGACGACCCGCAGGTGCAGGCACCTCGGCATCGCGCAGACCGTCGAGCACCCGCGGCTCGGCCGCCAGACGCTGGTCGGCCAGCCGATCATGATGTCGCGCTCGAGCAGTCCGCTGGTCACGGCCACGCCGGAACTGGGCGAGCACACCGACCAGGTGCTCGCCGAACTGGGGTACGACGCGTCCGAGATCGGCGCGCTGCGCGCCGACGGCATCGTCTGAAGGGGGGCCGAAGATGCAGTCCGATGGTTCCGCGGCGGTGTCGCCGCAGTCGCGTTCCGATGCCGTGTCCGCGCCGACGATGAGAAGCCGCGTCGACGGCGGCGTCGGCTGGATGGTGTTCAGCAACCCGCAGCGGCGCAACGCCGTCAGCCTGGGCATGTGGGCCGCGATCCCGGCGATTCTCGAGGAGTTCGAACGCAACCCCGAGGTCCGCGTCGTCGTGCTGCGCGGCGAGGGCGATGCGGCCTTCGCGTCCGGGGCGGACATCTCAGAGTTCGAGGCGCTGCGCGCGACGCCCGAAGCGGTGGCGGAGTACGACCGCGTCGCCGGGCGCGCCAAGCGGGCGATCGCCGGACTGAGCAAGCCGAGCATCGCGCTGATCCACGGTTACTGCGTGGGCGGCGGGCTGGCGATCGCGCTCGATTGCGACCTGCGGATCGCGGCGGACGATTCCCGTTTCGCCGTGCCCGCCGCGAAGCTGGGCCTGGGGTACGGATACACCGGCATAAGCCAGCTGGTTGGGCTGGTCGGTCCGGCGTTCGCCAAGGAGATCTTCTATACGGCACGGCTGTTCGATGCGCGCGAGGCCTACGAGATGGGGCTCGTCAACCGCATCGTTCCCGGCGCGCAGATCGACGCGTGGACGGCCGACTATGCGGCGCGCATCGCCGCCAATGCGCCGATGACCGTGTCGGCGGCGAAGCAGGCGATCGAGGCTGCGTGCGCGGACGAGTCCGCGCGCGATCTCGACTCGGTCGCGCGTGCGGTCGACGCCTGCTTCGCCAGCGAGGACTACGTCGAGGGGCGTCGCGCGTTCATGGAGAAGCGGCCGCCGCGTTTTCGCGGTCGCTGAATTTCGCGGACGCCGGGTCCCGATCTCCGATGCGTGCGCCACGGCGGCGGTGCGCGCATCGGGCGATTCCTCCGCGATTCGTCACCCAACCCAGCCGCAGCTTCGGGAGCTCGTCGATGCACAGCATGGTCGTTAGGATTCACGCACATGGTGGCCCGGAGGTGCTGCAGGTCGAAGAGACCGACGTCGGTCCGCCGGGCGCGGGTCAGGTTCGACTGCAGCAGACGGCGATCGGCCTGAACTTCGCCGACATCTACCAGCGCCAGGGCGAGCCAGGGCCGCACGACGCGGCGCCGTTTCCGATCGTGCTGGGCGCGCAGGGCGCGGGTGTCGTCGAATCGGTCGGACCAGGGGTCGCCGACGTGGTGCCCGGCGATCGCGTGGCCTACGTGCATCCGGGCGCGTACCAGTCGGTGCGGCTCGCGCCGGCCGAACGCATGGTCAGGTTGCCCGGGGACGTGTCCGACGAGCAGGCCGCCGCCACGCTGCTGCGGGGCATGACCGCCGAATATCTGCTGCACAGGCTCTATCGGGTGCGGCCCGGCGACGTCGTGCTCGTGCACGCCGCGGCCGGCGGCATGGGGGTGCTGCTGTGCCAGTGGGCGCGCGCGCTCGGTGCCACCGTGATCGGCACGGTCGGCAGCGCGGAGAAGGCCGCGGTGGCCGCGGCGCACGGCTGCCATCACGTGATCGACTACCGCCGGTCCTCCTTCGTCGAAGCGGTGCGTGACCTGACCACGGGCGGCGGTGTGCACGTCGTCTACGATTCGGTCGGCCGCGACACCTTCATGGGCTCGCTGGACTGCCTGCGGCCGATGGGCATGGCGATCAACTACGGCACGGCATCCGGCCAGGTCGAACCTTTTCCGCTGCAGAGGCTGCACTCGAAATCGCTGATCGTCACCCGGCCGACGCTGCGCACCTACATCGCCTCGCGTGCCGACCTCGAAGCGTCGTCGGCCCGGCTGTTCGAGGCGGCGCGCGGCGGCATGCTGCGGCTCGAAGTCGGCAGCCGGTATCGACTGGCGGACATCCGCAGCGCGCACGACGACCTCGAGTCGCGGCGTACGATCGGCGCGCCGATCCTGGTTCCGTGATCGCGCGGGTTCCGGCCGGGCCACCGGCAGGATCGTTTGGGGCCGATCCGCCGGCCGGGTTGTTTGGGGCCGATCCGCCGGCCTGAGTCCCGGGCCGATCCGCCGGCCGGATGATTCCGACCGCAGCATCCACCGACACTTGCATGGAGATCGACATGACACCAGCCGCTCTCGAGACCGTCGCCGTCATCGGCAACGGCATCATCGGACACGGGATCGCGCAGGTCTTTGCCGCCGCGGGGACTGCGGTGACGATGATCGGGCGATCCGAAGCATCGCTGGCCAAGGCGGTCGGGAAGGTCGCCGCAAGCCTCGGCGACTTCGCCGATCGTGGTCTCGTCGAGCGGGCCGACATCGCAGCCATCCTCGGCCGCATCCGCACCTCGACGCGGCTCGAGGACGCCGCGCCGGCGCAGCTGGTGATCGAGGCCGTGACCGAGGACCTCGAACTCAAGCTCGCGATCTTCGAGCGCCTCGACGCGATCTGTCCGCCCCCGGCCGTGCTTGGATCGTCGAGCGGTCAGCCCGCCAGCGCGCTGATCGGGCGAGTCCGGCATCCCGAGCGGGTGATCGCAACGCACTTCTGGTACCCGCCGCAGCTGATCCCGCTGGTCGAGGTGTGCGCGGGCCCGCGCACGGCCCCCGAGGTGACGGCCTGGGTGTGCGAGGCCTTGCGCAAGGCAGGCAAGGAGCCCGCGCTGATCGACCGTGAGATTCCGGGCTTCATCGGCAACCGCCTGCAGTTCGCGATGCTGCGCGAGGCCTGGGCTCTCTGGGCGAGCGGCGCGGCGAGCGCGGAGGCGATCGACACCGTGGTGCGCAACAGCTTTGGCCGGCGCATCGGAATCACCGGTCCGATCGAGTCGGCCGACGTCGGCGGACTGCACACGATGTACCACTTCGCACGATCGCTGCTGCCGCACCTCGACACCTCGCCGGAACCGCCTGCCGAGATCGCGGCGCTGGTGGCGTCCGGCGCCGACGGCCTGTCCAATGGACGCGGGGTCTACGACTGGTCGAAGCGCGACGGCGCGGCGCTCGTCGGCGCACGGATGGACGAGCTGTTCCGCTGGCTCGAGGTCGACCGGCGCCGGGGCTGAGCGATGGGACGCGGCGGCCCGGTCGCGGACGCGCTCGACTCGCAGGTCGGCTTCGAGCCGTACTGGTGGCGAGACGCGCCGCTCGAGCGAGGCGCGCCCGGACAGATCCCCGCTCGCACCGACGTCGCGATCGTCGGCTCGGGCATCACCGGCCTGGTCGCCGCGATCGAGCTCGCGCGCACGGGCAGGCAAGTCACGATCTTCGAGGCGCACGAGCCGGGGCACGGCGCCAGCACGCGCAATGCCGGCTATGTCGGCCGTTCGCTGAAGCAGACCTTCGGAGAGACGATCCAGGCCGAAGGTCTGGAGCGCGCGAAGCGGATCTTCGGCGAGGTGATGGAGGCCTTCGTCGCGGTGCGCGACATCGTCGCGCGCGAGCGGATCGATTGCTTCTACCGGCAGCAGGGCCGCCTGCTTCTGGCCACCAGCCCCGCGATGTACGACGCAATGGCGCGCGAGTACGCGCTGCGCGCGCAGCACCTGGGCGAGCCGTTCGCCACGGTGAGCCGCGCCGAGCAGCGCCGCGAGATCGCAACCGACCACTACTTCGGCGGCGTGCGCGTCGACGATCACGCGGGACTGCACCCCGGGCTCTACCACCTCGGTCTGCTGCGGGCGGCGCGCGAGGCCGGCGTCGCGGTCTGCGCGCACACGCCGGTGCTGGGCCTGGTCCGAGAGCGCGACGCGACCGCGGTCGTCACCGGCCCGGCGCGTGTGCTCGCCCGCGACGTCGTCGTCGCGACCAACGGTTATTCGGGCGCCGCGTGGCCCTGGCTGCAGCGGCGGATGATCCCCTTCGACGCCTACCAGGCGGTGTCGGCGCCGCTGGATGCGGAGCGCGTGCGGCGCACGCTGCCCGGCGACCGCACCTTCATCGACTGGAACTTCGACGTGGACTGGATGCGGCGCGTGCCGGGGGATCCGTCGCGCATCCAGTTCGGCGGCCTCACCGGCGGGCGCAACCAGGACCTGCGCGTCGTGGGCGCCCGGCTGCGCGCCCGGCTGGTGCGGATCTTCCCGGAGCTCGAGGACCTGCGCTTCGACCACGTGTGGACCGGCCGTTGCGCGGGCACCTTCGACGTCACGCCGCGGATCGGATGCCAGGACGGCATCCACTACGCGGGCGGCTACTGCTTCGTCGGCGTGCCGATGGGGACGATGCTGGGGGGGAAGATCGCGCGCCGCATCCTCGGGCGCGCCGGCGGCGACAGCGTGTTCGATCGCCCGCCGCCGACCGCGCCGTTCTACCGCGGCAACGCGTGGTTCGTTCCGTATGCGATCCGGTGGATGAGTCGACACGACCGCTGAACGGACGTGTCGACTGCTTCACACGCTCAGCTCAACGCCGCGTAGCGTTCCAGGTGATGGTCGGCATCGCCGAAGCGCTGCGCGATCATCGTCAGCCGCCGGAAGCTGTGCGAGACCTTCATCTCCTCGGTCATGCCCATGCCGCCGTGCAACTGCACCGACTCCTGGCTGACCTGGCGCGCCGCGTCGGCGATCTTCACTTTCGCGGCCGACACCGCGCGCTTGCGCTCGGCTGCATCTCCGCCGGCGTCGACCCTGGTCGCCGCCAGGATCGCCATCGAGCGCGCCTGCTCGCAGACGACGTACATGTCGACCATGCGGTGCTGCAGCGCCTGGAAGGAGCCGATCGGCACGCCGAACTGCTTGCGCGTCTTCAGGTACTCGAGGGTGGCGTCGTTGGCGAACTTCATCGTGCCGATGGCATCCGCGCAGAGCAGCGCGGTGGCGAAATCCACCGCCTCTTCGATCAGCGGCAGTGCCGCGCCCTGTGCGCCGAGCAGTGCGTCGCCAGCGAGTTTCACGCCCGCGAACCGGATGTCGGCCGCGCGCTGTCCGTCCACGGTCCGGCAGGGGCTCAGCGTGACGCCGGCCGCGCCGCGGTCGACCAGGAACAGGCTCACGCCGTCGGCCTGGCCGGCCTGACCGGAGGTGCGCGCCGAAACGATCAGCTTGTCGGCCGAGGGCGCCCCGATCACGACCGTCTTCTCGCCGTCGAGCACCCAGCCGCCGTCGGCGGCACGGGCCCGTGTCGCGGCGGGGGCCAGTTCGTAGCGCGCGCCCGGTTCGAGACTGGCGAAGGCGAGCTTCAGGCTGCCGTCGATAACGCCCGGAAGAAGCGCGGTACGCTGGGCGGCCGATCCGCCGCGCGACACCAGCCGCGCGGCCAGTCCGATGTTGTCGAGCAGGGGCTCGACCACCAGCGCTTCGCCGCAGGCTTCCATCGCCGCCATCAGGTCGGCCGCGCCGCCGCCGAAACCGCCGTCGGCCTCGGGCAGGGCGATCGCGGTCAGGCCCAGCTCGGCGAAGGTCGACCAGACCGCGTCGCTGATCCCGGCGGGCGAGGCGACGATCGCTTTGCGCTTTTCGAAGTCGTATTCGTTGGCCAGGTACTTGCCCAGCGAATCCGCCAGCTGCTGTTGTTCTTCGGAGTATTCGAAGTTCATGCTGCGTTCCTCGTGCTCACAGGCCCAGGGTCATCTTGGCGATGATGTTGCGCTGGATCTCGTTCGATCCGGCATAGATCGTCGTCTTGCGGTAGTTGAAGTAGCGCGGCGACAGGCGCGACTTGTACGCGTCGACGCTGCCGCCGTCGGCCGCCACGAACGGCTGCGCCTGCGGCCCGACCGCCTGCATCATCAGTTCGGTGATCGCCTGCTGGATCTCGCTGCCCTTCAGCTTGAGCATCGACACGTCGGCACCCGGCGGCTGCCCGCTGCGGCGCATCTTGTCCAGGAAGCGCATCGCGGTGAGCTCCAGCGCCTGAAGTTCGATCTCGACGCGCGTGAGCCGGTCGCGGAAGCGCGGGTCCTCGATCAGCGGCTTGCCGTTCTTCATCTCGCTGGCGGCGAGCGCGCGCAGCGCGCTCAGCTCGCGCTTGGAGGCGCCGACGTTGGCCGACCCCATGCGCTCGTGGCCCAGCAGGTACTTGGCGCAGGTCCAGCCCTTGTTCTCCTCGCCGACGCGGTTTTCGACCGGCACCTGCACGTCGTCGAAGAACACCTCGTTCACCTCGTGCCCGCCGTCCATCAGGATGATCGGGCGCACGGTGATGCCGGGTGTCTTCATGTCGATCAGCAGGAAGCTGATGCCTTCCTGCGCTTGCGCGCGTCGGGATCGGTGCGCACCAGGCAGAAGATCCAGTCGGCCGTAGTGGCCCAGCGTGGTCCAGATCTTCTGGCCGTTGACGATGTAGTGGTCGCCCTCGCGCTCGGCGCGGGTCTTCAGCGAGGCCAGGTCGGAGCCGGCGCCCGGCTCGGAATAGCCCTGGCACCAGAAATCGTCGCCGTTGCGGATGCGCGGCAGGAAGCGGTTCTTCTGCTCGTGCGTGCCGAACCGCATCAGGACCGAGGCGCACATGTTCGGCCCGAAGCTCGGCAGGGTCGGCGCCCCGGCGAGGCCGAACTCTTCGTTGAAGATGTAGCGCTGCGTGATGTCCCAGCCGGTGCCGCCCCATTCGACCGGCCAGTGCGGAACCGCCCAGCCCTTGGCGGCCAGTATCTTGTGCCAGCGGATGAAATCGTCACGCGACAGGTGCTGGTAGCCGACGACCTTGTCGCGGATGTCTTGCGGCAGGTTCGCGGACAGCCAGTCGCGCACTTCGTTGCGGAAGGCCAGCTCTTCCGGGGAGTAGCTCAGATCCATCGTCGATTCCTCTGGTGATCGCCCGGAACAGTTGCGGCGGGCGGGCGCGTGAAGTGTGTGCCACGACGACTTCGCCGCGCAAGTCCGCCGCTGTCGGAATCGGTCTCGCAGGGCAATGCCGGACCGGGAGGGCACGGCAGGGCATCCGGGCGATACTCGGTGCCCGCCAGGACCACGCAACCGGAGACCATGTGACGGGCCGCCCCTCGGATCAGATTGCACCCCCACCCGCGCCGGGCGGCGGCGCTCGGGAAACGCTGCTGACCGCCTTCGCGCTGGCGCTGGGCGCCGCGGTGTCGCTCGGCCTCGCGCGCTTCTCGTACGCGCTGCTGCTGCCCGCGATGCGGGCCGATCTCGGCTGGAACTACTTCACCTCCGGGGCGATGAACACCGCCAACGCGGCCGGCTACCTCGCCGGCGCGCTCGCCGCCCCGTGGCTGATGTCGCGAGCCGGCGCGCGCGCGGCGCTGCTGGGCGGCAGCGTCTGCGCCGCGTTCGCGCTTGCACTGCACGGGTTCGTCCGTTCGGATTCGGCACTGTACCTGCTGCGATTCCTGACCGGGGTGGCCAGCGCGGCGGTCTTCGTGTCGGGCGGGCTGATGGCCGCCCGGCTCAGCGCGCGCCCCGCGCTCGGGATCGGCGTCAGTGCCGGCCTCGTGCTCGGCATCTACTACGGGGGCACCGGGCTCGGTATCGTCGCCTGCGCGCTGCTGGTTCCGCCGCTGGCGGTGCCGGGCGTCGACGGGGTGCGGGCCGGCTGGCAGTGGGCCTGGCTGGCGCTCGCCGCGACCGCGCTGCTGGCGACCGTGCCGATGGCGATCCGCACCCGGACCCTGCCGCGCGATCCGCCCGGTCAGGCACACGCCGGCCGATTCGCCTGGCGGCGCTTCGGCTTCGGGCTGGCGGGCTACTTCATGTTCGGCCTCGGTTACATCGGCTACATGACCTTCATCGTCACGCTGCTGCGCGAGCAGCAGCTGTCGACAGCGACCGTGGCCGCGTTCTATGCGCTGCTGGGACTCGGCGTGATCGCGTCGCCCTGGCTGTGGGCCGGCTTGCTGCAGCGGCATCGCGGCGGGCGTCCGCTCGCCGTGCTGAACGCGCTGCTGGCGGTCGCCACCGTGCTGCCCGTGCTGTTCACGCACCCGCTGGCGGCGTTCGTCTCGGGCGGGCTGTTCGGCGCCGTGTTCCTGTCGGTCGTCGCGTCGACCACGGTGCTGGTGCGGCACAACCTGCCTCAGGCGGCGTGGCCGGCCGGCATCAGCGCGTTCACGATCGTGTTCGCGTTCGGCCAGATCGTCGGGCCGAGCCTGGTCGGCAGGCTGTCGGACGCCTCGGGCGGGCTGGGCCTCGGGCTCGCGGTGTCGGCGGGCGCGCTGCTGCTGGGCGCATCGCTCGCGCTATTGCAGCGGCCATTGCGGCACAGCGACTGACGACGATTGTCAATGCGGGTGTCGCATTCGTGCTGCACGCTGTGGACGGGAATTCTTCAACCCATTCGCAGAGGTTTCACGACATGGACTTCATGCTCCGCTTCCGGCCTCTCTTCACCGGCGCACTTGCCGCCGCGGTGCTCTTCGCTCCCGTGTCGGCAGCGATCGCCGACGACCTGCCGGCGTTCCGCAAGGGACTGTGGGAATTCGACCGAACGATCGATGGCGGTGCGGGCAAGAAGGGCAAGGTCTCCAGCCGCCGGTGCGTCGACCCCGGCGCGGACATGCGCGCCCAGAACGCGCGCATGGAGAAGGCCGGTTGCCGGTTCTCGCCCTACGCACGCTCCGGAAACCAGTACACGATGACCGCGCAATGCAAGGTGATGGGTGTCTCGTCGAACACGAAGACGGTGATCACGGTCGAGAGCGACAGCGCATACCGTCTCACCGTCGACGGGGAGACCGACGGTGAGAAGACGCTTGAGCTGATGGTCGCGAAGCGGATCGGCGACTGCTGAAGCGGCGGCATACTCGACGCCTTTCGGACTGAAAGGCCACCCCCATGAAGCTGCGCATGTCGGAGAACTCGCTGTTCGCGGTGCTGCTGCGCTCGCGCTGGTGGATCAGCCTGCTGATCGCGCTGGGCATCGCGATGCTCTCGCGCCTGCTGCTGCCGGCGCAGTACTTTGTGTTCGGCGCGTTCGGCGCCCTGCCTTTCCTCGTGATCGCCGCGATCGCGGGATGGCGGCAGATGCGCGTGCCGAGCGCGGCCCGGATCGCCGCGGTCGCCGAGGCGGTCTCGGCGATGGCCTGGAAGGACTTCGTCGCGCTGCTCGAGCAGGGGTTCCGTCGCGACGGGTACGAAGTCGTGCCGCTGTCGATCCCCGATGCGGACCTGCAGCTGACCAAGGGCGGCCGCACGGTGCTGGTGTGCGCCAGGCGCTGGAAGGCGGCGCGCGCCGGGGTCGAGCCGCTGCGGGCGTTGCAGCGCGCGGCGCAGGCGCGCGGCGCGCACGGCTGCGTGCACGTCGCGGTCGCCGATCTGAGCGAGAACGCCGCGGCCTTCGCCAGACAGCAGGGCATCCAGGTGTTGCAGGGCCCGAGCTCGCGATCCTGCTGCGAGAGCTGGTGCCGGCACGCCGCGGCTGACACGATAGGCCTGGCGGATTGCCCGGGCGTCGTGCCCGCAGCCGTTACCATGCAGTGTCCAGACGGCGTCCCAGGAGGGGGAATGCAGCGATTCACGGTGCCCGGCAAGGGCGGTCACATGGCCGGGCTGAACTTCGGCCGCGGCCACGGGCCGATCGACGTGGTGTTCCTGCACGCCACCGGATTCTGCGCGCTGACCTACCGGCGCCTGCTCGAACCGCTGGGACCCGACCGGCGCGTCGTCGCCCTGGACATGCGCGGCCACGGTCACACCACGCTGCCGGCGCGGCCGATCACGCTGACCGGCTGGTACACGTTCGCGCGCGACGTGGTCGCCGCGCTGCGCCAGATCGGCGGCGGCCAGCCGGTCGGGCTGATCGCGGGTCACTCGATGGGCGGCACGACCTCGCTGCTGGCGCTCGAGATCGAGCCCTCGCTCGCGAGGGCGCTGCTGATGATCGACCCGGCGATGGTGGCGCCGCAGACGCAGACGCTGATGAAGCTGCCCTTCGTGCCGCACCTGATGCGCAGGCGGATCCCGATCGCGCGCACCGCCGGGCGGCGGCGCGCGGACTTTCCCGCCACCGAGGACGTGCTGTCCAGCTATCGCGGGCGCGGCGCGTTCAAGACCTGGCTGCCGGGTTTCCTGGAGGACTACGTCGAGGACGGCTTCGTGCGCCGCGCGGACGGGGCGGTGACGCTGCGCTGCACGCCGGTGTGGGAGAGCGCCACCTTCGCCGCGCAGCGCCACGATCTGCGCTCGGCGCTGCGGGCGCTGAAGGCGCCGGCGCGGATGCTCGTCGCCGAACGCGGTTCCACCTCCGAGCGGGCGATTCCGATGCTGCGCGAGTGCGCTCCTGCGGCCGAGGTCGAGGTGGTGCCCGGCAGCACGCACTTCGTTCCGATGGAGCAGCCCGGGCTCGTACGCGAGCGCATGCTCGCGCTGCTGTAGCGCCGATGCGGCCCGGCCGGATGTTCCGCTTCTTCGAATCGCGCGTTCCGCGCGCGCTGACGCCGCCGCCGGATGCCGATCACCGCGGTCCTCCGTCCGGCCTGCTGGCGTTCTACTGGTACTACGTGCGGCAGACGCGCGGCCTGTACCTGGCGATGCTGGCCACCGGCCTGGGGGTCGCACTGATCGACACCACGATCCCGGTGTTCATCGGCCGGCTGGTCGGCATGATGACCGCGCCCGACCGGGCCGACGCCATCGCCGCCGATTGGCCGGTGCTGGCGGCCATGGCCGCGCTCGTGCTGTTCGGCCGGCCGCTGATCATGGCGCTCGACAGCATGGTGCGCAACAACGCGGTCGTGCCTGGCGTGACGACGCTGATCCGCTGGCAGACGCACTGGCACGTCGTGCGGCAGAGCTGGCCGTTCTTCCAGAACGACTTCGCCGGCCGCATCGCGAACCGCGTGATGAACACCGCGATGTCGCTGCGCGAGAGCGTGGTGTCGAGCATCCGCGCGATCTGGTACATCCTCGTCTACGGCGTCGCCGCGCTGTCGCTGATGCTGGCGTCGGACGCACGCCTGGCGATGCCGATGCTGGGCTGGATCGTCGCCTACCTGCTGTTCCTGCGCCACTTCGTGCCGCGCATGCGCGACCTGTCGAAGGCGAGTTCCGAGGCGCGCTCGCAGGTGATGGGCCGGGTCGTCGACTCGTACACGAACATCCTCACGGTCAAGCTGTTCGCGCGCGCCCGCGACGAGGACGACTTCGTGCGCGCGTCGCTCGACGAGCATCGCGACCGCGTTGCCGACCACATGCGGATGACGACGCGCTTCATGTTCACGCTCGCCTGCCTGAACGCGGTGCTGCTGGTGGGCACGGCGGCGATCGGCGTGGCGTTGTGGACCCGCGGCGAGGTCGACGCGCAGGTGGTCGCGACCGCGCTGCCTCTCGCCTGGCAGATCGCCAACATGGCGGGCTGGGTGTCGTGGGAGGTCAGTGGCATCTTCGAGAACGTCGGCGTCGTGCAGGAGGGCATGGAGACGATCGCGGTGCCGCACGCGCTGGTCGACAGCCCCGGCGCGCGCGAACTCGAGGTCACGCGCGGCGAGATCCGCTTCGAGAACGTGCGCTTCAGCTACGGGCAGGCGCAGCAGGGCGGCGCCGAGGTGCTCGACGACCTGTCGCTGACGATCCGGCCGGGCGAACGTGTCGGCGTCGTCGGGCGATCCGGCGCGGGAAAGTCGACGCTGGTGGCCCTGCTGCTGCGTTTCCACGACGTCGAGGGCGGGCGCATCACGATCGACGGCCAGGACCTGCGCGAGGTCACTCAGGAGAGCCTGCGCGCGGCGATCGGCATGGTCACGCAGGACACCTCGCTGCTGCACCGCTCGATCGCCGCCAACATCCGCTACGGGCGCCCCGGCGCGAGCGCGGCCGAGGTCGAGGCTGCCGCCCGCCAGGCGCACGCGCACGAGTTCATCTGCACGCTGCGCGACTGGAAGGGGCGCGCCGGCTATGCCGCGCATGCCGGCGAGCGCGGCGTCAAACTGTCGGGCGGACAGCGTCAGCGTGTCGCGCTGGCGCGCGTGATCCTGAAGGACGCGCCGATCCTGGTGCTCGACGAGGCCACGTCGGCGCTCGACAGCGAGGTCGAGGCCGCGATCCAGGAGCAGCTCGACACGCTGATGAACGGCAAGACGGTGATCGCGATCGCACACCGCCTGTCGACGATCTCGCGCATGGACCGGCTGGTGGTGATGGACGCCGGGCGCATCGTCGAGCAGGGCACGCACCAGGAGCTGCTGCGCCGTGGCGGGCACTATGCGACTCTGTGGAAGCTGCAGTCCGGCGGGTTCATCGGCACGCCCGCCGGTGCGCCGATCGCTGCCGACTGACCGGAACGACCCGAACCAGGAGACACGTCGATGAACCTGACCGTCACCGAACACGTCCACAGGACCGAACGTCACCGCACTTTCTATCTGGCCTGCGGCGCCGAGGACGCGCCGCTGATCGTGTTCGTGCACGGCTGGCCGGAGCTGTCGGTCAGCTGGCGGCACCAGCTGCAGGCCTTCGCGGCGCTCGGTTTCCGCTGCGTCGCGCCGGACATGCGCGGCTACGGGCGCTCGAGCGTGTACGGTGCGCACGCCGACTACGCGATGGAACCGATCGTCGCCGACATGCTCGAACTGCTCGACGGGCTCGGGCGAACGTCCGCCGTCTGGGTCGGTCACGACTGGGGCGCGCCGGTGGTCTGGAGCATCGCCAGCCATCACGCGAGCCGGTGCGCCGGCGTCGCGTCGCTGTGTGTGCCGTATCTGCCGGAAGGCTTCACGCCGCAGGCCAGCGCCGCGCTGTCGGACCGCACGCTCTATCCCGCGGACACGATGCCGTACGCGCAGTGGGACTACCAGATCTTCTACGAGGAGAACTTCGAGAAGGCCAGCGCGGCGTTCGAGGCGAACGTTCGCAACACGGTGAAGATCCTGTTCCGCAAGGGCGATCCCGCGGGTCGCGGCAAGCCCGCGCGGACCGCGCTCACGCGCGCCGACGGCGGCTGGTTCCACGGCGCGCGCCAGGCGCCGGACGTGCCGATGGACCACGACCTGCTGACCGAGGAGGACCTGCACCGCTACGTCAGCGCGCTGGAGACGAACGGCTTCTTCGGCCCCGACTCCTGGTACATGAACGCGCGGCGCAACGCCGACTACGCGTGCCGGGCGCCGCGCGGCGGCCGCCTGACGATGCCGGTGCTGTTCCTGCACGCCGCGCACGACTACGTCTGCGAGACGCTGCGGTCGCGCCTGGCCGATCCGATGCGCGCGCACTGCGCCGATCTCACCGAGGTCGTCGTGACCGTCCGGCCACTGGATGGCGCAGGAGCGGCCGGTCGAGGTGAACGCGGCGCTGGCGCGCTGGCTGGCTGCGCGTCTGCCGGAGCTCTGGCGGGTCGTTGCGCACCCCGCCTGAACGGCGGGGGCTACGCGGCGAGCGGCCGGACGAGTTCGGGGCGTCCGGACCACTCCCAGGCGAGCGTGGTGCGCGAGATGCCGAGCAGCAGGCCGTGCAGGTTCTTCGGATGCACCCAGGCGCCTTCGCGTTCGTCCTCGATGCGTCCGGCGCGCGGCGTGAGCGTCGCGCCGGCGGCGAGCAGGCGCGCCTTCAGGCCGTCGAAGTCGTGGGTCTCGACGTAGCACATGTACAGCGAGTCGCCGCCGTGGCGCTCGACGAAGCGTCGCATCGCGCTCGGCCGGTCGGCGAAGGTCTGCGACAGCTCGATGCGGTCGAGTCTCGCCGGCGGGTCGAACAAGGTCAGCGTGCCTTCGTAGCCGAAGCGCTCGCTGCCGATCGGCGAGAACTTCGAAGCATCCAGGTCGAACAGGTCCGCGTAGCGCGCGGCAACCGTGCGCCAGTCGGTGTCCAGCGTGTTGGTCGCCTCGTACAGGAAGCTGACCGGCCCGACGCGCGGCCGCTGCGCGGTCGGCGAGATGGCCATCGGAAACCCGAACGTGGTCGTGCCCGGGATGTAGAGCCGTTCGCCCTCGCGCACGAAGGCCGCGCCGCGGCTGCGCAGGCGTTCGGCGAGCGCGTCGAGGCGGGAGGTCGAGTAGCCCGCGAACATCGGCCCCTCGCCCCAGCGTTCGAGATGGTCGCGCGTCGGTCCGGGGCCCGCGGGTTCGCACAGCTCGATTTCGCTCTCGCCCAGCGACAGCACCGAGCAGTTCGCAGCCAGGTGCTCGCTGCCGGTTTCGCGCGCTGGCGCGGCGCCGAGCATGCGAACGAAGGTTTCGGTGGCCCGGGCGCGTGAACTCACGGCCAGCAGCATTCGGTCGACGCGTTCCAGCATGATCGTTGGTCTCCTTCGTTGTCGTTGCGGCTCAGCCGTTCGGCATCAGAATCTGACGCAAGGCCTTGCCTTCCTGCAGCCGGTCGAACCCTGCGTTCAGGCCGTCGAAGTCGACGCGGCCGTCGATCAGCCTGTCGACCGGCAGCCGTCCCTGCTGGTACAGGTTCAGGAAGCGGGGGATGTCGCGGACCGGCACACACGAGCCCATGAAGCTGCCGCGGATCGACTTCTCCTGGCCGACCAGGTCGCCGTGCACGAAGCTGAACTTCGCGCCCGCCGGGGACAGGCCGGCGGTGATCACCGAGCCGCCGTGTCGAGTGACCGCGTAGGCGGTGTCCATCGCCGGGATCGCGCCCGCCAGTTCCACCGCGTGGTCGACGCCGCCGCCGGTGATGTCGCGAACCTGCTCGACGCAGTTCGGGTCGCGCGCGTTCACGGTGTGCGTCGCGCCGAGTTCGCGGGCCAGTGCGAGCTTCGCGTCGTCCAGGTCGATCGCAACGATGGTCTCCGCGCCGCCGACCCGCGCTCCGAGCACGCCGTTCAGTCCGACGCCGCCCAGCCCGATGATCGCGACCGAGTCGCCGGGGCGCAGGCGCGCGGTGTTGATCACCGCGCCGACCCCGGTCATCACCGCGCAGCCGAACAGCGCCGCGGCGGCCAGCGGCAGCGACTTGTCGACGACGACCACGCTGCCGCGGTCGACCACGGCGTACTCGGCCATGCACGAGACGCCGGTGTGGTGCGCGACCGTCTCGCCGTTCATGCTGGTGATGCGGCTGCCGCCGGCCATCAGTTCGCCGGCGGCGCGCGACGAGGCGGCCCGTTCGCAGATCTGCGGCCGGCCTTCCAGGCAGCGCCGGCAGCGACCGCAGGCGGCGGAGAACTGGAACACGACGTGGTCGCCGATCTTCACGTCGGTGACGGCGGAGCCGACCTCGACGATCTCGCCCGAGCCCTCGTGTCCGATCACCATCGGCACCGGCCGCGGCCGGTCGCCGTTGATCACCGACAGGTCCGAGTGGCACAGGCCGGCGCCCGCGATGCGCACCAGCAACTCTTCGGGCTTCGGCGGCGCCAGGGTGACCTGTTCGATCGAGATCGGGCGGCTGTCGGCGAATGGGCGTGAGGCGCCGCTCTTGCGCAGCACGGCGGCCCGGCATTGGATGCTCATCGGTGTCGTCTCCGGATTCGCCCCGGCGGAAGCCCGCACGGGAAGTCGTGTCGATGTCACCGGCGCCGATGGCCGCGCTGCGCGCGGTTGGTGCCGGATCCGCGCTCTGCGGCGCGTTTGGCCAAGAATAGCAAGGCGTGCCGGCGATGTCCCATGTCGGGCGGGCGGCGGCGGATCACAGCGACGCGCGCGCTGGTGTACGCTTCAAAACTGCCTGCGGCGTGCGGCCGCAATCCGTGACGGCCGTGGCTCAGGGCCTGGCGGGCATTCACGACGACCCCCGAGACAAGCGGAGACCAGAGATGCAGACCACCGGTACCCATCCGGAGCGCGACAAGGCGTGGGCGATGCCGCTCGATCAGATCGACGTCAGCAAGGGTTATCTGTTCGAGCAGGACATCGTCGGCTTCTACTTCGAACGCCTGCGCAAGGAGGACCCGGTCCACCTCGCGGTGAGCAAGCGCTATGGCCACTACTGGTCGGTGACGAAGTACCACGACATCATGGAGGTCGAGGTCAATCACGGCACCTACTCGTCGGACGCGCACGTCGGCGGCATCGCGCTGGCCGAGCGTCCGCCCGAGGAGGTATTCCCGAGCTTCATCGCGATGGATCCGCCGAAGCACGACGATCAGCGCAAGACGGTGAGCCCGATCGTCGCGCCCGCGAACCTCGCGGCGCTCGAGGCGACGATCCGCGAGCGCACCTGCCGCGTCCTCGACGGCCTGCCGATCGGCGAGGCGTTCGACTGGGTCGAGCGCGTCTCGATCGAACTGACCACCCAGATGCTGGCGACGCTGTTCGACTTCCCCTTCGAGGAGCGCCGCAAGCTGACCTGCTGGTCGGACATGGCCACGCGGCGATCCCGACGGCAACGGCGCGGTCACGTCGTGAGGAGCAGCGGCTCGAGCGAACTGGGCGAGTGCCTGGCGTATTTCACGCGATTGTGGAACGAGCGCGTCAATGCGCCGCCCGGCAACGACCTGATTTCGATGCTCGCGCACTGCGCCGGCGACGCGGAACATGGGACCGATGGAGTATCTCGGCAACCTCATCCTGCTGATCGTCGGCGGCAACGACACGACCCGCAACTCGATGAGCGGCGGTCTGCTCGCGCTGCATCGGTATCCCGGACGAGTACGACAAGCTGCGCGCGAACCCGGCGCTGATCGAGCAGCCTGGTTCCCGAGATCATCCGCTGGCAGACGCCGCTGGCGCACATGCGCCGCACCGCGCTGAAGGACACGACGCTGGGCGGCAAGCAGATCCGCAAGGGCGACAAGGTCGTGATGTGGTACGTCTCGGGCAACCGCGACGAAGAGGCGATCGAGGATGCCGGCCGCTTCATCGTCGACCGTGCGCGTCCGCGTCAGCACATCTCGTTCGGTTTCGGCATCCACCGCTGCGTCGGCAACCGGCTCGCCGAGCTGCAGCTGAAGATCCTGTGGGAAGAGATCCTGAAGCGCTTCCCGCGCATCGAGGTGGTCGGAGAGCCGGTCCGCACGAAGTCGAACTTCGTGCACGGATTCACGTCGATGAAGGCGGTGATCCCCGCGCGTCTCGCCTGACCCGGCGGCTGCGGCCGTACGCCTGCAGCGCGGCCGCCAGCCGCGTCACGCCCTCGGCGATGCGATCCGGGTCGACGGTCGCGAACGCCAGGCGCAGGGTCCTGGTGTCGGGCCGCTCGGCGTAGAACGCCTCGCCCGGCACGTACATGACGCCGCGCTCGAGCGCGTGCGGCAGCAGCGCAGCGGTGTCGACGGGCTCGTCGAATCGCGCCCACACGAACATGCCGCCGGGCGGCGGCTCGAAGCGCAGCCGGTCGCCGAACTGCTCGCGCAGTCGGCCGACCAGTGCGTCGCACCGGTCTGCGTAGTGCCTGCGCACCGCGTCCAGGTGCGCATCGAGCCGGCCCGAACGCAGGTAGTGCGCCGCGACCTCCTGACTCAGTGTCGACGTGTGCAGGTCCAGGCTCTGCTTGGCCAGCACCGCGGGGCCGCGCAGCCACGGCGGCGCTGCGATCCAGCCCACGCGCAATGCGGGCGCGATCGTCTTCGACAGCGTCGACAGCGCAACGACGCGATCGGCGGCGCCGCGCACCTCGCTCGCCAGGGTTCGCAGCGCGGGCGGGCCGGGGCCGTCGAAATGCAGTTCCGCGTACGGCGCATCCTCGATCACCAGCACGTCGTTGGCGACCGCCCATCGCAGCAATTCCCGCCGGCGCGCGAGGCTCATGCGAACGCCCGACGGGTTGCCGAACTCCGGCACCAGGTAGATCAGCTTCGGCGCGCGCCATCCCCGCGCGCGGGCCTCGTCGAGCAGAGTGTCGAGCCGGGCCGTCTGCGCGCCGTCACCGTCGATCTCCAGGCTGAGGACATTGGCCTGGGCCAGTGCGAACACTTGCAGCGCGGCCAGATAGGCGGGGCGTTCGACGATCACGGTGTCGCCCGGATCGAGCAGCACGCGGGCGAGCAGGTCGATGCCCTGCTGCGAGCCGGTGGTGACGATCAGGTCCTCGGCGCCGGCCGGACAACCGCGCTGCGTCATCAGCGAGGCGAGCGCCTCGCGCAGCGCCGGCTGCCCGTCGGTCGTGCCGTACTGCAGCGTCGTGTGCGGGTCGCCGAGCGCCGCGTCGGCAGCCGCGCGGATGCCGGCGACGTCGAAGGTCTCGGGTGCCGGCAGGCCGCCGGCAAAGGAGATCATCCCGGGTGCCTTCGCGTGCGCCAGCAGGTCGCGCACCGCCGAGCTGCGCAGGCCGTGCAGGCGGGCGGCAAGGTGTGAAGTCGTGCCGGCGGCGGGGCTGGCAGGCGCGTCGAGCAGCGGCGTGGCGATCCGGGCGTTCATGACGACGATGGTGGGCTGCCCGTCCCCGCGGCAATAGGCACGGTCGTGCGGGCCGGCGCCGGTGCCGTGCCGGTCGCGGGACCGGTACGGATCGCGCGCCCGCCGGTTGGCGCGCCTGCAGGATCGCGCACCCGCCGGATCGGGCGCCCGTGCGCCGGCACGATGTCCTGTCACCGGCCGGGGGTACGATGCGGTTCCCGGATCCACTGCCGCCCGTACCGCCATGGACACCTCGACTCCGCGCCGCAGCTTCGTCGGACTACTCGGCGGCGCCGGCCTGCTGGCCACCAGCGCACCCTGGCTGCAGGGCTGTGGCAGCGACGACGACGGGCAGGAGGTCGCGTTCCTGCACGGCGTCGCCAGCGGCGATCCGCTGGCGGATCGGGTGATCCTGTGGACGCGGGTCACGCCGAAGAAGACCGAAGCGGTGGACCTCGACTGGCAGGTGGCCGACGATGCCGAATTCGCGCGTGTGATCCGATCCGGCACCGTGCGGGCTGCGCCCGGGTCCGACTTCACCGCGAAAGTCGATGCGACTGGGCTCGCGCCCGGCCGGCAGTACCACTACCGCTTCGCGCACGGCGCGACGATCTCCCAGGTCGGACGGGTGCGCACGCTGCCGCCGGCCGGCGTCGCGCAGGTGCGCCTGGCGGTGTTCTCGTGCGCCAACCATCCGGCGGGGTTCTTCAACGCCTACGCCGATGCGGCGCGTCAGGGCGACATCGATTGCGCCGTGCACCTCGGGGACTACCTGTACGAGTACGACGAGGACGGATACGCCTCGGCGCAGGCGCAGGCGCTCGGCCGCGTTCCGGAGCCGGCCAACGAACTCGTCACGCTCGCCGACTACCGCCGCCGTTATGCGCAGTACCGCTCCGATCCGGACCTGCAGGCGGTGCATGCGGCGATGCCGATGATCGCCGTCTGGGACGATCATGAGGTTGCCAACAACGCGTGGCGGGACGGGGCCGAGAATCACGACGCGGCTTCGCAAGGGCAGTTCGCCGCTCGCCGCGCCGCCGCGCTGCAGGCGTACCACGAATGGCTTCCGACCAGGCTGCCGGACCCGGCGCGCAACGACCGGATCTACCGCTCCTTCGACTTCGGCGACCTCGTGTCGCTGCACATGCTCGACACTCGCCTGATCGCGCGCGATCGTCAGATCGACCTGATGGCGTACGTCGACGACTCGGGTTTCGATGCCGCACGATTCGAGGCCGACCTGGGCGACCCGGCGCGCCAGCTGCTCGGCGTCGATCAGACGACGTGGCTGCGGCAGGCGATCGGCGCGTCGCGCGCCCGCTGGCAGATGCTCGGGTCGCAGGTGCTGATGGCGCGCATGCCGGTGCCTTCGCCCCTGCTGTTGCAGACCGTCACCGTGTCGCAGTACGCGGCGCTGCTGTTCAAGTCCCGGCTGAGTCCGCAGACCCTCACGCCCGAGGAGAGGGCCGTGCTCGCGGCGCCCAGCGTTCCCTACAACATGGATGCCTGGGACGGCTATCCGCTGGCCCGCGAAGCCGTGCTCGGCATGGCGGCGGAGTTCGATCGCGACCTGGTGGTGCTGTCCGGCGACACGCACAACGCCTGGGCCAGCGACCTGCGGGACGCGTCGGGTCGCCAGATCGGCGTCGAGTTCGCAGGTACTTCGGTGAGCTCGCCGGGCTTCGAGGCGATCTTCCCGGACGAGGATCCCGAGTTGTTCGCCCGTGCGCTAGAACAGCTGATCGGGCCGCTGGTCTACGCCGACACCAGCCGGCGCGGTTACCTGGTCGTGACTGCCACGCCCGGCGAGGCGCGCGCCGACTGGCGCTACGTCAGCACGGTCACCTCGCGCGAGTTCACGGTGACGGTGGGCAAGTCGTTGCGTACGCTGCCCGGTTCCGGCAACCGGAGGATGGTGCCGGTCGCCTGATCGGCGCGCCTGTCGCGGGCGGCTCCTGCCGTGTCGGCGCGGGCCGGACGTGCCGCGGCCGCCACGAGCCGCATCACGCCCAGAACGCTCCAAGTGCGTGCAGCTGCTTCAGTTCGTCCGCGATGCGCGGAATCATGTCGCCGCGTTTCGCCTTCAGCCACCCGACGGCGAACCAGGCGCGCGGGTCGTTCACGACCACTTCGGTGAACAGACCGAGCGCGACGCACACGTCGATGTAGCTGCCGAGACTGTCCTGCGCCGGCGCGAGCAGTTCGAGATAGCTGCCGACCGCCCTGGGGGGGTAGAGGGCGGCGACGAACTCGACCGCATAGCGCAGGCGCTTCAGGCGCTTGCGCAGGCGATGCCGCTTGTCGTCCGGCAGGTCCGCGAAGCGGCGCGCGTCGCGCAGCACCAGGCGATGCCAGTCGTCGAGGCGGCCCTGCAGCAGCGTTCGCAGATTCGGATCGCCGGCCGCCGGCAGCGGTGCCGTGCGCACGACGAAGCGCTGCAGCTGCAGCGCCAGTGTCGTGAACGCCGGCGAGCGGACGATCTCGACGGGATCGTCGGATCCGCAGGTCGACTGGATCGGGGGGAAGGGATCGAACACGGGAGCGCCGGCATCGCGCAGCCGGGGCAGCAGCGATGCCCGCAGCGCGTCGCGGTCCCGCGTCGCGCCCAGTTGCCGGAAGGCCACGGCGGCAGCTTGGGGCCAGCCGGGTTCGACGCCGCTCGCCCAGCCCTCGAACAGCCGCAGCGCAGAGCGCACGCGCCGCAGCCCGACGCGCAGCTGGTGCACGTGCTCGTCGTCGTACTCGCCGCTGGCCACTTCGCTGGCATTGCGCAGGACCTGCGTCAGGCAGGTCTCGATCACGGTCTGCAGCGCCACGCCCGGCGTCATGGCGTCGTCGAGCGCTACGGTCCCGGCCTTCACGGCCGGCCCGCGCGCAGCGCCGGTGGCCAGGCGCTCGCCGCGTTCCGCCTTGCTGCGCGTGTCGATCCAGAGGTGGTGGCGCGAGGCCCAGCGCTGCGCGACGTCGACCACCGCCTCCGGCCTGCCGCGCACCAGTTCGATCTCGAGTTCGGCGACGGCAAGCCTGCGCCCGTCGGCGACGATGAAACCTTCGTCGTAGGCGAGCTCGACCTCGCCGCCCACTGTCCGCATGCGCCGATGCCGACGCCGGATGTCGGTGCGGTACACCGCGGTCAGCGGGACTTCGGCTTCACCCGCGCGCGGCGCCAGTGCCGCATCGAGCAGCGCTCCGACCGCCGTGTCCGCGTGCCTGCGCGGGTCCGCTTCGATCGGCCCGGACGAGGCGCGCCCCGGCGCGGTGACGGGAACGTTGTGCTCGAGCCGTTCCAGCAGCGCGCGTCCCACCGCCTTGACGGTCTGCACCCAGTGGCGCCCCTCCTTGCGCAGCCGCAGCGCGATTCCGGCCTTTGCCAGCCGACGATCCGCGGTGTCGAAGTAGACCGCCTGCAGCCGCGTTCGCGCCGATCTGCCGGATACGACAGCCGCGTCGACGGCGCGCTGCGCTTCGCGGGGAACCTGCAGCTTGATCTCGGTCTCGGTCATCCGTGCTCCGACTGGCGCAGCGTGGGCTCGCCGACGTCGCGCATTGCCAATCATCGCATCCGAATGCGCTAGATTGCGTGACCGCGAACTCTTCGCCATCCAACCGGCTCCGTGACATGTCCGCATCGCTCGTCCGCCTTGCCCGCTCGGCAGGCGCGAATTGCGCCCGCCTCCTGGCTGCTTGCTGCCTGGTGTCGACCTGCGTCGTCGGCGCGGCATGGGGGACGACGTCGTCCGAGGTTGCCGAGCTGCGTCGCCCGATCCTCGAGGCGCGCGAGCCGCGGCCGAATCTGCGCCCTGGCCACGACGCGAGGCAGCACGCCCTGGCGTTCTACGCGCGGCGCGATCACGCGCTGGCGTGGATTCGCGACGACGGCCCCGTGCCGGTGCCTGCCGCGGGTGCTGTCGAAGCGGTCGCGATGCTGTCCGACGCGCAGACGCGTGGCCTGCGTCCAGACGACTACGACGCCGCGTGGCTGCGTTCGCAGTTGTCGGTGCCGCTCGACCGGGAGGCGGCGCTGCGCTTCGACGCGTTGCTGACCCTGGGGGTGGTGCGCTACCTGCTCGATGCGAGTCTCGGGCGGATCGACCCGGTTCTGGTGGGAATGCACCTGCCCGTGCGTCACGATCGTGCCGCGGTCGACGCCGCCGTCGATCGGGTCGTGGGATCGGACGCGCCCGCGTCGGCGGCCGCGGCGTTCGAGCCCGACCTGCGCCTCTATCGTGACCTGCTCGGCCAGCTGACGCGCCATCGCCGTCTGGTGAACGAAGGACCGCTGCCGGCGCTGCCGTCGATCAGCGGCAAGCTTGCGCCGGGCGACCATGTCGACGGGCTGCCTGCGCTGGCCGAGCGGCTGCGGCGCTACGGAGACCTCGATGCCAGCCCGGATGCGCCGCCGCCGGAACGCTACGAGGGCAGCCTCGTCGAGGCCGTGAAGCGCTTCCAGGAGCGCCACGGCCTGGACCCCGACGGCGTGGTCGGCAGGCAGACGCTGGCGGCGCTCGCAGTGCCGCCGCAGGCGCGGGTGCGCCAGATCGAGCTGTCGCTGGAGCGACTGCGCTGGATCGGCCGGCGGCCGCCGGGCCGCTTCATTGCGATCAACATTCCCGAGTACCGGCTGTGGGCGGTGCCGCAGACCGGTTCATCCGCGGCGCCGCTCGAGATGCGCGTGATCGTCGGCGCATCGGTGACGGCCACGCCGGTGTTCGCCGATGCGATCGAGGCGGTCGAGCTCAATCCCTACTGGAACGTGCCGCCGTCGATCGCTTCGAAGGAGCTCTACCCGAAGCTCGTGCGCGATCCCGGCTACCTGGCGCGGGAGCAGATGGAGCTGCTCGGCGACACGGGCGGGCGATCTGCGCAGTGCGCTGGCGAGCGGCCGGGCGCGTCTTCGGCAGAAGCCCGGCGAGTTGAACGCGCTCGGCAAGATCAAGTTCGTGATGCCCAACTGCATTCAACGTGTACCTGCACGACACGCCCGCACGGCAGCTGTTCGAGCGCAGCCGCCGGGATTTCAGCCACGGCTGCATCCGGCTGCAGCGCCCGCTCGAGCTCGCGCTGTTTGCGCTGGCGGACCAGCCGAACTGGGACGCGGCGGCGATCGAGCAGGCCATCGCCGAAGGCCGCAACCGCAGCGTCGCGCTGGCCGCGCCGATCGAGGTGCTGATCCTCTATTCGACCGTCAACGTCGGCGCGGACGGGCGCGCGCGCTTCGTTCCCGACGTCTACGGCCAGGACGACAAGCTCGCGCGCGCGCTCGGCGGCTGAGCCTCGTCACCAGTAGCGCACGCGCCCGGTGTCGATGTGCACGAAGCCGGATTCGGCGTAGTAGCCGACCCCGCCCGCGGCCAGGCTGCGGGCAGCATCGCGCAGGTCTTCCAGCGGCACGTCGGCGAGCCGGACGTCGATCGCCCGTCCCTGCAGGTGCAGGCTCGAGCGCGCCACGCCCCCGCGGCCGCGAGTGCGCAGCATGGTGTTGGTGCGATCCGACCGATAACCGGAGATCACCTGGAACGGCGCGCGCGAACCGGTCAGCTCCGAGATCCGGTGCAGCTGGTCGAGCAGCGCGGGATCGATCGGGTGGACGTCGCCGGTGCGGTGGTCGCGCAGGAAGCGGTTGACCATGTTCAGCGCCGAGGCAACGAAATCGCCTTCGGCGCGGAACGCGACGCGCAGAGTCTCGCCGGTATGCGTGTGCACGAAGGACAGTGCGTCGGCGCGCAGCGGCGAAGCCGCAGCCTTGCGCGTGGTGAGCAGGGCGGGGGCGAGCATGCAGCCGCCGGCGAGGGCGACGAACAGGCGGCGTGAGTGTCGAGGCAACGTCGTCTCCGTGGACAGGGGCCGTGGTCGACGCGGGCCGGGCGAGCGCCGCACGGGCTGCCACCGCTTCGTCGAACGTCGGCCGGTACTTCGGGCACGTGTTTTCAGATACTCCAGATTGTATCCGGCACGACCTCGATGCGCGCGCCGCCCGGCCCCGGGGTTACCTGGATGGCCGGATCCGGGGGATCAGGCGGCGCACGCCGGACACGGCTGCGACGATCAGCCCGCCGGCGGCGATGCCGGTCAGCGCGTCCAGCAGCAGCGGCGCGAGCGCCGACAGCATGGGGCCGACACCCTCGACGAGTGACGCGGCGGCGGCGGTCGCCTCGACCCAGTGGTGCAGCGCCGGAATGCCGTGCGTCAGGATGCCGCCGCCGACCAGGAACATCGCGGCGGTGCCCGCGATCGACAGCCCCTTCATCAGCCAGGGCGCTGCGACGAGCATGCCGCGGCCGAGCGCGCGCTTCAAGCGTGCGGCGCCGCCGCCGGCGCTGCGCGCCAGGTAGAGCCCGGCATCGTCGAGCTTCACGATGCCGGCGACCAGGCCGTAGACGCCGACGGTCATCAGCGCGGCGATGCCGGACAGCACGGCCAGCCGCGTGCCGAAGGACGCGTCGGCGACCGTGCCGAGCGTGATCACGACGATCTCGGCCGACAGGATGAAGTCGGTGCGCACGGCGCCGCTGATCTTCTCGCGCTCCAGCGCGACGAGGTCGACCTGCGGATCGGCGACGGCCTTCAGCAGTGTCGGCATGCTGCGGCAGCCGTCTCGGCGGTGCCGTGCAGGAAGCGGTGCGCGATCTTCTCGAAGCCCTCGAAGCAGAGGAAGGCGCCGCCGATCATCAGCAGCGGCGTCACCGCCCAGGGCGCGAATGCGCTGATCGCGAGCGCCGCCGGCACCAGGATCAGCTTGTTGCGCAGCGAGCCCTTGGCCACCGCCCACACCACCGGCAGCTCGCGATCGGCGCGCACGCCCGCGACCTGCTGTGCGTTCAGCGCCAGGTCGTCGCCCGAGCACGCCGGCGGTCTTCTTCGTGGCGAGCTTGGTCAGCACGGCGACGTCGTCGAGGATGCTCGCGATGTCGTCGATCAGGGCCAGCAGGCTGGTTCCGGCCATCCGTGTCCGCTCTTTCGGTGACGAAGGTGCAGACTATCGCACCGATCACGCCATCAGGAGTCCGGGATGCAAGACCATGAAGCATCGACCGCGGCGCACGCGCCGCAAGAACCGCATCTGTTCGCCGGGCAGGGCGCGCTCGTCACGGGCGCAGCGTCCAGCATCGGGCGGGCGGCCGCCGTCCGCCTGGCCCGCGAGGGCGCCGACGTGCTGCTCACCGACATCGATGCCGCCGCCGGGGAGGCGCTCGCGCAGACGCTGCGCGGCGAAGGCCTGAAGGCCCGGTTCGCGGCCTTCGACCTCGCCGATGCCGGGCAGGCTGCCGCGCTCGCCGCGCACGCGATCGCGACGCTCGGGCGCGTCGCACTGTTCGTGCACAGCGCGTCGCCGCGCCGATCGGAGGCCGACACGCTGTTCGCGGTCGGCGAGGAGACCTTCGACCGGATGATGAACGTCAACGTGAAGTCGGGCTTCGTGCTCGGCCGCGACCTGGGCGCTCACATGATCGCCACCGCAACGCCCGGGCGGATGGTCTACCTCACGTCGCAGCACCGGTTCGCGCCGCGCAACCTGCCGCACTACAGCGCGGCGAAGGCCGCCGAGATGATGGTGGTGAAGGAGCTCGCGCGGGCCCTCGGGCCGCGCGGCATCCGCGTCAACGCGGTTGCGCCCGGTGTCGTGCTCGGCGGCGGCTTCAAGCCGTCGCAGGCGGACCTCGATGCGCTCGCCGGCAAGATCGCGCTCGGGCGAACCGGCGCGCCCGAGGAGGTCGCGCAGGTGATCGCGATGCTGCTGACCGACCGCTTCTCGTCCTACGTCACCGGCGCGACGATCGAGGTCGACGGCGGACTGGCCCTGTTCAACTGGATTCCGGCGGCCTCGGCCTGATGCCGGAAGAGGCCGCCGCCTTCCGAACCCCTCAGGCCGCCGCCTTCCGGACCCATCAAGCCGCCGCCTTCTGGACCCCGCGCGTTTCCTTCAGCGCCACGTCGAAGGCGAGGGCGAGCTTGTCGAACAGCTCGTCGATCTGCGCGTCGTCGATGATCAGCGGCGGACACACCGCGACGGCGTCGCGGATCGTCCGTACGATCAGGCCGTTCTCGAGCGCGGCGCTCTGGATGCGCGCGGCCACCGTCGCTGCAGGCGCGTTCGGGCGCGCGCCGTTCTCGGCGATCTCGAGCGCGCCGATCAGGCCGACGCCGCGCGACTGGCCGACCAGCTCGTGCCGGCCGAGCGCGTGCAGGCGCTGCAGGAAGTGCGGGGCGAGCCGGCGCACATTGCCGACGACGTCGCGTTCCTGGTAGATCTTCAGCGCCTCGTTGGCCACCGCCGAGCACACCGGATGGCCCGCGTAGGTGACGCCGTGCGCGAACATGCCGTGCTTGCGGCTGCCGGCAGCCACGCCCTCGAACACCTTGCGCGACAGCAGCGTCGCCGAGATCGGCAGGTACGAACTCGACAGCGCCTTGGCCACCGTCATGATGTCGGGCTGCATGCCGTAGGTCTGCGATCCGAACATGCTGCCGGTGCGACCGAAGCCGCAGATCACCTCGTCGGCGACGAGCAGGATGTCGTGCTTCTTCAGCACGCGGCCGATCTTTTCGAAGTAGCCGGCCGGCGGCACGATCACACCGCCCGCGCCTTGCACGGGCTCGGCGAAGAACGCTGCGATCGTGTCGGCGCCCTCGCGCTCGATCAGGGCTTCCAGGTTGCCGACGATGCGGTCGACGAACTGCTCGTCGGTCTCGCCGGGCTCGCCGTAGTGATGGCGGCTGGGACAGTCGGTGCGCAGCACGCCGGTGACCGGCAGGTCGAAGTCGGCGTGATTGGAGGGAATCCCGGTGAGGCTGCCGGCCATCACCGTGACGCCGTGATAGCCGCGCACGCGGGCGATCAGTTTCTTCTTCTGCGGCTTGCCGATCGAGTTGAAGTAGTACCAGATCACCTTGACGGCCTGGTCGTTCGCCTCGGAGCCCGAGTTCGCGAACAGCGCCTTGTCGAAGCCGAAGTCCTTCGTCATCGCCAGCAGCCGATCGGCCAGCTCGATCGCCGGTTCGGTCGAGCGGCCGCCGAACAGCTGATAGTAGGGCAGCTGCCGCATCTGTCGCGTGGCGGCCTCGACCAGCCGCGGCTCGGAGAATCCGAGCGAGGTCGACCACAGCCCGGACATCCCCTCGAGGTAGCGGCGTCCCTGGTCGTCTTCGACGTAGACGCCCGAGCCCTTCGCGATCACGACCGGGCCGGCCGCGGCGTGCGCGTCGGGGTTGGTGTACGGGTGCAGAACGGCCGCGATGTCGCGGGTCGCGTTGCTGTCATGACGAGCGCTCATCGTTTGTCTCCTTGGGTCGCGGACGGCATCGATGTTGCCACAGTCGGCAGCCGGTCACTGGCCGCCGGGCGGCACGTTCAACCGGATCGCAGCGCGCCGCGCCACTTCGCCGGCAGCAGTTCGTCCGGCAGTTCGGCTTCTTCCCAGAAACCGATCAGGATGCCGGTGCGCTGCGACTTGCCGCCGCGGCGCGCGAGGATCTGCTCGTCGCTGATCGCGCGTGCGCTGCGACTGGCGCCGCGCCCAGCGGTTGAGCGCCTCGGTCAGTCGCTGGCGCTCGGATTCGAACGCGGTCTCGCCGCCGAGGTCGTGGAATTCTTCCGGGTCCCGCTCCATGTCGTACAGCATCGGCCGGAACCCCTCGGCATGGATCAGCTTCCAGCGCCCGTCGGTGACCATGAACAGGCGTGCGTCCATCGGCCGCAAGCCAAGGGCGGAGGAGGCCGGCAGCACCGAGTAGTCGTACTCGCTGATCGCGTAGCGACGCCATCCGGCGGGCTTCTCGCCGTGCAGAAGCGGTTGCAGCGCCAGGCCCTCCAGGCGGTGGGGCTGAGCCGCGCCGCCGCACCACGCGAGGAAGGTCGGTGCCAGGTCGATGCTCTCGACCAGCGCGTCGATCACGCTGCCGCGCGTCGCGTCGGCCTGCGGCGACGGGTCGACCACGATCAGCGGGATCTTGCACCGACGGCTCGTGGAACAGATCCTTCTCGCCGAGCCAGTGGTCGCCGAGGTAGTCGCCGTGGTCCGAGGTGAACACGATCATCGTGCTGTCGAGCAGGCCGCGCTCGCGCATGAAGGCCATCAAGCACGCCGATCTGGTCGTCGATCTGCGCGATCAGGCCCATGTACGCCGGGATCACCGCCTCGCGCACCTCGTCGCGCGAGAACGCGCGGCCGACGCGGTGCTTCATGAACTCGCGGTACACCGGGTGCGGGTCGGCGCGCTCGGCGTCGCAGCGCACCGCCGGCGGCACGTCCGCCGGTCCGTACATGCGCGTGATACGGGGCGGGCGCGATGTACGGCCAGTGCGGCTTGATGTACGACAGGTGCAGGCACCAGGGCGCGTCCCCCTGCTTCCTCGATGAACTGCATCGCGCGCCGCGTCATGTACGGCGTTTCCGAGTGCTCTTCCTTCACGCGCGCGGGCCGGCGCGCATGGCGCATGAACCAGCCGGACAGCAGGTTGCCGGACTCGTCCTCGGCGGCATTGGCCCAGTCGTCCCAGCCGTTGTCGCCGTCGTAGCCGAGCGACTTCAGGTACTCGTTGTAGCGCGGCGCGCGCGGGTCGTACTTTCCGTCGGGGCCGCTGCCGTGCAGGCCGTCGTCGCGTTCGTAGGGATCGAAGCCGCACTCCGCGACGCGCACGCCGATCAGTGACTCGGGGTCGATGCCCAGCCGCGCCATGCCTTCGGTGTCGGCCTTCATGTGCGTCTTGCCGACCAGCGCGGTGCGCACGCCCAGCGGCCGCAGGTGATCGCCCAGCGTCATCTCGCCGACTTTGAGCGGGAAGTTGTTCCACGCCGCGCCGTGCGACTGCACGTAGCGGCCGGTGTAGAAGCTCATGCGCGACGAGCCGCACACCGGCGACTGGCAGTAGGCGCGCGAGAACCGGACGCCGCGCGCGGCCAGCGCATCGATGTTGGGCGTGCGCAGTGCGGGGTGCCCCGCGCAGGACAGGTAGTCCCAGCGCAGCTGGTCGCACATGATGAACAGGATGTTGCGGATCGCCGCCGGTCTCATTCGTGTCCCCTTCGTACGGGCGGCGCGCGACGCACCCGGAACGTCCTTGCCGGCCGTGCGATGCGGATCACCCGGCTGCGAAGCCGAAGGTATGTGCGGCTCCGAAGAAGGTCAAGCGCCCGGGCTCAGACCGAGAACCACGGCGGGCGCCCCGCCGTCCACAGCTCGCCCCACAGGCGGCCGCCGCCGTCGACCGTGCAGACCTCGCCGGTGACGAAGTTGCCGGCGGGCCCGGCGATCCAGCAGCAGGCTTGCGCGATGTCCATCGGCGAGCCCCAGCGCTTCATCGGGTTCGCCTTCGGCCACTCCTTCGCTGCCTCGGGCGGATAGACGGCAAGGCCCTCGGTGCCGATCAGGCCCGGCGACACGCAGTTGACGCGGATGCCCAGCGGCGCCCACTCGACCGCGACGGTGCGGGTGAGCCCGATCACGCCGGCGCGCGCCGCCACGGTGTGCGCGACGCCCGGCATGCCCCGGTCGGTCGGCGCGACGATGCTGACGATGCTGCCGGGCCGGCCCGCATCGCGCCAGCGCTGTGCCGCGGCCTGCATCATGTACCAGGTGCCGTTTAGGTTGTTGGCGACGACGGTGTTCCAGCCGTTCACCGAGAAATCGATCGCAGGCTTGGGGAACTGGCCGCCGGCGTTGTTGATCAGGATGTCCGGCATCCCCAGTTCGGCCTGCGTGCGATCGAACAGCGCCCGCACCTGGTCGGGCTCGCGGATGTTCGCCGGGATGCCCAGCATCGTGGCGCCGCGCTCGCGCGCGAACGCGACGACGGACTCGAGCTTCTCCGGGGTGCGCCCGCAGATCGCGACGCGGGCGCCGAGGCGCGCGAACAGCAGCGCGATCGCCCGGCCGATGCCCGAGCCGCCGCCGGAGACGATCACCGTCGCGCCGGCGTACAGGTCGGCCCGGAACACCGTGGGCGCGCTCCAGAGATCGTCGATCGTGATGCCCGGGCCGGCGGGCGGAAGCTCGTGTTCCATCCGTCTCTCCTACCCCCGCAGCAGCTCGCCCGCGATGATGATCTTGCGCACCTCGGTCGTGCCGGCGCCGATCTCCAGCAGCTTGATCGACCGGTAGAGCCGGTTGATCTCGGCCTCCCAGATGTAGCCGGCGCCGCCGTGGATCTGCAGCGCTTCGTCGAGCACCTTGTTCAGCATGTTGGCGGTGAACATCACCGAGGCCGCGGTGATCTTGTGGATCTCGCCGCGCCCGCCGCCGCCGGCCTCGAGATCGTTGCCGGCGCGTAGCGCCTGGTAGGTGAAGACGCGCATCGCCTCGACCCACACGTACATGTCGGCCAGCTTGGACTGCACCATCTGGAAACTGGCGATCGGCTGGCCGAACTGGGTGCGCGTGCGCGCGTACTCGAGCGACAGGTCGAGCGCGCGCTCGGCGATGCCCAGGCAGATCGGCGAGACCAGCGCGCGCTCCAGGTCGAGCCCGCTCATCACCACGCGCACGCCGCGGTCCTCCTCGCCGACCAGGTTCGCCGCCGGCACCCGGCAACCGTCGAACACCAGCTCGCCGGTCTGGCTGCCGCGAAAGCCCATCTTCACCAGCCTCTGCGCGACCCGGAAGCCGGGGAAGCCACGCTCGACGATGAACGCCGAGATGCCCTGCGCGCCCTTGTCCGGCGCCGTCTTGGCGTAGACCAGCAACACGTCGGCCACCGGGCCGTTGGTGATGTACAGCTTGGTGCCGTCCAGCACGTAGTGGTCGCCGTCGCGCCGTGCCGTGGTGCGCATCGAGCCGAGCGCGTCGGAGCCGGCGCCGGGCTCGGTCAGACCGAGCGCGCCGGTGAGCGTGCCCGCGACCAGGCCCGGCAGGTAGCGTGCCTTCTGCGCGTCGGTCGCGTTGCGCAGGATGTTGTTCAGGCACAGGTTCTCGTGCGCCACCCAGCTCAGCGCCAGCGCGTGGTTCCAGCGCGAGAAGGCCTGCGCGACCAGCGCGCTGGCGAACAGGTCCATGCCCGCGCCGCCGTACTGCGCGGGGGCGGTCACGCCCATGAAGCCGTTGCTGCCGATGTCGGCGAACGCGCCTTCCGGCCACCACTCCTCGTCGTCCATCCGTTTGGCGAGCGGGTGCAGCTTCTCGCGCGCGTAGCGGTCGGCCGCATCGAGCACGCCGCGCTCGTCGGCGCTGAGCCCGCTGAACACCGCCGCCGGGCCGCCGCCCGCGGCCGTCGAATCCTGTGCCATCTCCCCCTCCCGGCTCTTGACAGTCGCGTTGGACTGCAATTAAATGAATGTCACTCACCAATGTTATTCGGGCCGATAAAAGCACGCAAGATGCGCGTATCGGCGGCAGTTCCGCGATGCATCTCGGTGCTCGAAGCGGTCTGTCGTGAGCGTCACTCATTTCAGGAGGAGCGATGGACCAGCCGGTCGTGCTGCACGAGCGCAGGGGCGCAGTGCACTGGATCACGATCAACCGGGCGGCGCGGCGCAACGCGCTCAACCTGGAAGTCGTCGAGGCGATCGGCCGGGCCCTCGGAGCGGCGCAGGCCGACCCCGAGTGTCGAGCGATCGTGCTCACCGGCGCCGGCGATGCCGCCTTCTGTGCGGGTGCCGATCTGAAGACCGACGAGGGCGGCGCGTTCCAGGTCGACTACGCGCACCCGCAGCACTACGTGATCGACCTGTTCAGGCGGATGGAGGCGTGCACGCTGCCGATCGTCGCGCGGGTGAACGGCCACGTGATGGCGGGCGGCATCGGGCTGCTGTGCGCATGCGACATGGCAGTGTCCGCCGACGACACCCGCTTCGGAACCCCCGAGACCGGCATCGGCGTGTTCCCGATGATGATCCTGACCTACATGCTGCGCATCGTGCCGCGGCGCAAGCTGTTCGAGATGTGCATCACCGCGCAGCCGTTGGACGCGCGCGAGGCGCTCGACGCCGGCCTGGTCAACCACGTGGTGCCGCGCGCCGAGCTCGACGCGCGGCTCGACGCGCTGCTGGCGCACACCACCGACAAGTCCCCGACCGCGATCCGGCTCGGCAAGCAGGCGTTTCGCGCGATGCAGGACATGTCGCTGCCCGAGGCGTTCGAGTACGCACAGCTGATGGTGCCGGTGATGGCGAGCACCGAAGACGCGCGTGAGGGCATGCGCGCGTTTCGCGAGCGGCGCCCACCGGTGTGGACGGGAAAGTGAAGCAGCGACGCGCGGCCGTGCGCCTGCCGCGCGAGCGCCGCATGAGCGACATTCTCGCCGCGGCGCGCGTCGTGTTCTGCGAGCACGGCTACGCGGACGCCTCGGTCTCCGAGATCGCCGCGCGCGCCGAGGTCGTCGAGGGCACGATCTACAAGTACTTCGACAGCAAGCGCGAGCTGCTCATGCGGGTGCTCGAGGGCTGGTACGAGGGTGTGCTCGCCGACTACGCGCGCGAGTTGCCGGGCATCCGCGGGCCGCAGGCGCGGCTTCGCTATGTGGTCTGGCGCCACCTGCGCGCGGTGCGCGAGGACCCGCAGCTCTCCAGGCTGATGTTCCTCGAGGTGCGCGCGCACGAGGACTATCCGGGCTCGACGCTGTACGCGCTGAACCGGCGCTACACGACGCTGCTCACCGGCGTGCTGGCCGAGGGCGCGGCCGCGGGCGAACTGCGTGACGATGTGCCCGCGCGTGTCGTCCGCGATCTCGTCTACGGCGGCGTCGAGCACCTGACCTGGCGCTACGTCAGCGGGCACGGCCGGCTGGACGTCGACCGCGAGACCGACGATCTGCTGCGCGTTCTGTGGGACGGCATCGCCGCGCCCGTCGAGCGCGCGGCAGCCCGCACCGGCGCCGCGGCGCTGCAGCGCCAGGTGCTGCGGCTCGAGCGGGTCGCCGACCGGCTGGAGAGCGTGCGCGCCGGCGCGCGACGATGACGGCAGACCAGGGGATGCTGCAGACGATGACACGTTTTCCGTTCGACTCCGTGCTGGTTGCCAACCGCGGCGAGATCGCGGTGCGCGTGCTGCGCACGGTGCGTTCGCTGGGCCTGCGCGGCCTGGTCGTGTATCACGCGCTGGACCGCGACTCGCCGGCGGTGCGCATGGCCGACCACGCGGTCGAGATCCACGGTTCGAGCCCGGTGGGCGCCTATCTGGACGGTGAGGCCATCGTCGAGGCCGCGCGCACGGCCGGCGCGGGCGCGATCCACCCCGGCTACGGCTTCCTGTCCGAAAACGCCGAGTTCGCGCGGCGCGTGCGCGACGCCGGCCTGGTGTTCGTCGGGCCCGGCCCCGACGAGATCGAATTGATGGGCGACAAGGTGCGCGCGCGGGCCTTCGTCGCGCGGGCCGGATTCCCGGTGGCGCCATCGGCGATCGAGGACGACGACCCGGCGAGCTTCACCGAGCGCGCGGCAGCCGTCGGCTTTCCGCTGCTGATCAAGCCGGCCGCGGGCGGCGGCGGCAAGGGCATGCGCATCGTCCGGCACGCCGACGCGCTGGCCGGCGAGATCGAGCGCGCGCGCAGCGAGGGGCAGCGCTACTTCGGCGACGGGCGTCTGTACGTCGAGCGTTACGTCGAAAACCCCCGGCACATCGAGGTGCAGGTGCTGGGCGACCACCACGGCACCGTCGTGCACCTGTTCGAGCGCGAGTGCTCGGTGCAGCGCCGATTCCAGAAGATCGTCGAGGAGACGCCGTCGCCGGCGCTGGACGCAGGCACCCGCGCGCGCATCTGCGAGGCCGCCGCCGGCATCGCCCGCAGCGCCGGCTACCGCAACGCCGGCACCGTCGAGTTCATCTACGGCGCCGGCGAGTTCTACTTCCTCGAGATGAACACCCGCCTGCAGGTCGAGCACCCGGTCACCGAGCAGGTGACCGGCATCGACCTGGTGCGCGAGCAGTTGCGCATCGCCGCCGGCGAGCCGCTGGGCTACGGCCAGCAGGACGTCCGCACGCGCGGCCACGCGATCGAGTACCGCGTCTACGCCGAGGATCCCGCCGCCGGCTTCACGCCGACGACCGGGCCGCTGCTCGCGCACCGCCCGCCGGTGCTCGACAACGTGCGCGTCGACGCTGGCGTGGCCGAGGGCCAGCAGGTCAGCGCCGCGTTCGACCCGATGCTGGCCAAGCTGGTGGTCACCGGTCGGGACCGTGCCGAGGCGCTCGCACTCGCCGACCGCGCACTGGCCGGCTACGTGCTGCTCGGCTGCCACACCAATCTCGCGTTCCTGCGCCGGCTGAACGCACATCCGGCGTTCGTCGCCGGCGAGGTGCACACGGGGTTTCTGGACGGACACCCCGAGGTCGCGGCCGAGCCCGCGCCCGACGACGGAGCGCTGTTGCGACTGCTGGCGGCGGCCGCGGCGGCGAGCCGGCCGCTGCGCGACGCGGCCGACGCGGTGCCGCCGATGCATGCGGCGATCGGCGCCTGGAGGAACTGATGAGGTATGCATTCGAGATCGACGGCGTCGAGCACGATCTGTGGCTCGGCCGCGCACCGGGCGGCGGCTACCGGCTGCACGCCTGCGGGCGCGTGGTTCCGCTCGAGCTCGCGCTCGGCGCGCGACGGCTCCGGCACGCTGAGTCTCGACGGCCGCAGCCTGCCGGTCGTGGTGGTGCAGCGTGGCGACGAGGTCTTCGTGCACGTCGACGGCGCGAACCGGCGCCTGCGCCTGCGCCACCCGCTCGATCGCGCGAGCGCCGAAGCGCACGCCGGCGCCGACGACCAGGTGCGCGCGCCGATGCCCGGCACCGCGGTCAGCGTGTCGGTCCGGGAAGGCGACCAGATCGCGCGGGGCGCGGCGATGCTCGTGATGGAGAGCATGAAGCTCGAGACCACGATCGCCGCGTCGCGCGACGCCACGATCCGCTCGGTGCACGTGGCTCCCGGCCAGGCCTTCGACCGCGACGCGGTGCTGGTCACCTTCGAGCCCCCGGAGGCGGCATGAGGCGGATCGAATCGAGGCTGGACACGCGCTCGGCCGAGTTCCTGGCCAACAGCGCGCACAACCGGGCGCTGGTCGCCGAGCTGCGCGAGCGGCAGCGCCGCGTGCGCGAAGAACGGCCCGCCCGCGACATGGAGCGCCTCGCGCGCCAGGGCAAGCTGTTCGTTCGCGAACGCCTCGAGTGCCTGCTCGACCCGGGCACGCCCTTCCTCGAGCTGTCGGCGCTGGCGGCGAACATGGCCTGGGGCGGCGAGGTGCCCGGCAGCGGGCGTCGTCAGCGGCATCGGCATCGTCGCCGGACGCGAGGTGGTGATCCACGCCGACGACGCGAGCGTCAAGGGCGGGGCCTGGTATCCGCACTCGATCAAGAAGATCGTGCGCCTGCTCGACATCGCGATCGAGAACCGGCTGCCGGTGGTGCACCTGTGCGACAGCGCCGGCGGTTTCCTGCCTGCGCAGTCGCAGTTCTTCGCCGACCGCTACTCCGCGGGGCGGATCTTCCGCAACCAGTCGATCCTGTCGAAGATGGGCGTGCCGCAGGTGTCGATCGTCCTGGGCCACTGCACCGCGGGCGGCGCGTACGTGCCAGCGCTGTCCGACTACAACGTGATCGTGCGCGGCACCGGCGCGATCTTCCTGGGCGGGCCGCCGCTGGTGAAGGCGGCCACCGGCGAGGACGTCAGCGTCGAGGAGCTCGGCGGCGCGGACATGCACACGCGCGTCTCGGGCGTGGCCGACTACCCGGCCTCCAGCGAGCACGAGGCGATCGCGATCGCGCGCGACATCGTGGCCCAGTGGAGCCGTCCGGCGAAGACCGCGATCGACTGGCAGGAGCCCGAGCCGCCTTTCTACGACCCGCAGGAGCTCTACGGGATCATCCCGCGCGACATCAAGGTCCAGTTCGACATGCGCGAGGTGATCGCGCGTATGGTCGACGGCAGCCGCTTCCACGAGTACCAGCCGGCCTACGGCAGCACGCTGGTGTGCGGCTTCGCGCGAATCTGGGGCTACCGGATCGGCATCCTCGCCAACAACGGCGTGCTGTTCAACGACAGCACGCTGAAGGGCGCGCACTTCATCGAGCTGTGCAACCAGAACCGCACCCCGCTGCTGTTCCTGCAGAACATCACCGGCTTCATGGTGGGCCGCGAGTACGAGCGCGCGGGCATCACGAAGGACGGTGCGAAGATGATCATGACCGTGTCCGGCTCCGAGGTGCCGAAATTCACCGTGATCGCCAACGGTTCGTTCGGTGCGGGCAACTACGGGATGTCGGGCCGCGCGTTCGACCCGCGTTTCCTGTTCATGTGGCCGCAAGGTCAGATCTCGGTGATGGGCGCGGAGCAGGCCGCCAACGTGCTCAGCGAGGTGAAGATCCGGCAGCTGCAACGCGAGGGGCGCTCGCTGTCCAAGGAGGAGATCGACGCGATCCGCGAGCCGGTGCTCGAGGACTACCGGCGCGAATCGAGCGCGTGGTATTCGACCTCGGAACTGTGGGACGATGGGATCCTCGATCCGGTCGACACCAGAAATGCGCTGGGCATCGCGCTGTCGGCGGCGCTGAACGCGCCGATCGGCCAGCCGGGTTACGGCGTGCTCAGGCTCTAGTCGAATGACCGACCGAGGAGGAGGAGGAGGCGTGGACGGCAACGGGGCTGGATCGGCAGACCGCTTGGCCCTTCGGTGCGAGGGGATCGAGCGCTCCTTCGGCGGGCTGCGCGCTCTGAAGGGCGTCGACCTGTCGATCCGCGAGGGCGAGATCTTCGGGCTGGTCGGGCCCAACGGCAGCGGCAAGACCACGATGGTCAACGTGATCACCGGCTTCTATCCGCCCGAGGCCGGCAGCGTGCGCCTGTTCGGCGCCGACATCACCCGGATGCCGCCTTATCGGATCGCGCAGCAGTCGCTGGCCCGCACGTTCCAGAACCTGGCCCTGTTCCGGGGCCTGAGCGTGCTCGACAACATCCTGCTGGGGCGCCACTGCCACATGAAGCCCGGCGCGCTGGCGTCGCTCTTCTACTGGGTGTGGGCGGCGCGCGAGGAGGTCGAGCACCGCCGCGCGGTCGAGGAGATCATCGACTTCATGCAGTTGCAGGACATCCGCGACGAGCCGGTCGAGACGATCCCTCCCGGGCTGCAGAAGCGCGTCGAGCTGGCGCGCGCGCTGGTCGCGCAGCCGCGCTTCCTGATCCTGGACGAGCCGATGGCCGGCATGAACCAGGAGGAAAAGGAGTACATCGCGCGCTTCATCCTCGACGCGCGCGACGAGCGCGGCGTGTCGATCCTGCTGATCGAGCACCACATGGACGTGGTCACCGCGTTGTGCGACCGCGTGATGGTGCTCAGCTACGGCGAGGCGATTGCCGAAGGCGAGCCGCACGCGGCGATCTCCGATCCGAAGGTGGTCGCCGCCTACCTGGGCCGCCGAGCGATGGCCCGGCACGGCATGGCGGTGCCCGCGCAGAGCGGGGAGCAGCCATGAGAGCGCTCGTGCGCCCCGAGCCACCCGGTCCGTCGCACGGCGGCTCGGTCGAGCTGCCCGCCGGCCTGGCCTGGCCCGGCAGCGACAAGGGCCGGCCGGCCACGCTGATCGCCGGCCTGGCGCGCAACGCGCTCGTGCATCCGAAAGAGGTCGCGGTGCGCGAGCGCGACCACGGCATCTGGCAGGAGTGGACCTGGCGCGACGTGCTGAGCGACGTGCTCGCGCTGGCCGCGGCGCTGGAGCGTCGCGGCGTCGGCCCCGGCAGCGCGGTCACCTCGATCGGCGACAACCGGTACCGGATCTACGCCAGCATGCTGGGCGTGATGACGCTGCGCGCGTTCCCGGTGCCGGTGTTCCCCGACGTGCCGCCGGCCGAGCTCGAGCACTACACGCGTCACGGCGCGCCCGACGTGGCGATCGCCGAGGATCAGGAACAGGTCGACAAGCTGCTCGAACTGCGCGAGCGCATCGGGCGCCCGTCGCTGATCGTCTACGACGACCAGCGCGGGCTGGCCGCGTATCGCGCACCCGGCCTGCTCGCCTGCGACGAGCTGCTGCAGGAGGGCCGCGCGCGGCTGGCCGCCGAGCCCGGGCTGGCCGCCGACCTGGTGTGCCGCGCGCAGCCGTCCGACCTCGCGGTATTGCTGCACTCGTCGGGCACCACCGGCCAGCCCAAGGGCGTGCCGCTGACCCACGACAACGTCGTGCAGGGCGTCTTCAACGCGCTGGCCGGCGGGTACTTCCGCGAGCGCGAAGAGCACTACGCGTACCTGCCCACCGCCTGGGTCGGCGACTTCGTCTTCACGCTGGGCGCCGGCGTGCTGCTGCGGTTCGCGATCAACATTCCCGAGCGTCAGGAGACGGTGCTGCACGACCTGCGCGAGGTCTCGCCGACGATGTATCTCGCCGCGCCGCGCGCGTGGGACAACATGCTGACGCGCATCCAGGTGGGCATGCAGGAGTCGACGCCGCTCAAGCGCCGGCTGTTCGACTATTTCATGCCGCGCGCCATCGCGCTCGAGCGGCGCAAGCTCGCCGGGCACGCGCCGACGCGCTGCGGAGCGGATCATGCGCGCGCTCGCCGAAGTGTTCGTCTGCGGCCCGCTGAAGGACTGGCTGGGGCTGGCGCGCGCACAGCGCGCCTACACCGGCGGCGAGGCGATGGGCGAGGACACGTTCGTGTTCTTTCGCGCGCTCGGGCGTGAACCTGAAGCAGTTCTACGGCCAGACCGAGACGGCGGCGCTGACCACCGCGCAGGACGACGCCAGCGTCAAGCTGCACACGGTGGGCAGGGCGATGCCCGGGGTGGACGTGCGCATCGACGACCGCGGCGAGATCCAGGTGCGCTCCGGCTCGGTGTTCGGCGGCTACTACGACGACGCGCAGGCCAGCGCCGCGGCGCTCGAGGGCGGCTGGCTGCACACCGGCGATGCCGGCTACCTCGAGGACGACGGCAGCCTGGTGGTGCTGGGCCGGGTCAGCGAGGTGGTGCGCACCGCGGGCGGCGAGCGCTACGTGCCGAACTACATCGAGAACCGGCATCAAGTTCAGCCAGTACGTGCGCAACGTCGCGATCCTGGGGGCGGGCCGGCCGCACCTGGCGGCGATCGTCTGCATCGACCTCGAGGCGGTCGGGCACTGGGCCGAGCAGCGCAGCCTCACCTACACCTCGTATGCCGAGCTCTCGCAGCGGCCCGAGGTGATCGAGCTGGTGGGCTCGGTGCTCGTCCACGTCAACAGCCTGCTCAAGCCCGAGCTCGCGGTGCGCCGTTTCGTGAACCTGCACAAGGACTTCGACCCGGACGACGGGGAGATCACGCGCACCCGCAAGCTGCGGCGCACCGTGATCGAGGAGCGCTACGCGAAGCTGATCGATGCGCTGTACAGCGACGCGACGACCGTCGAATTCGAGGCGGGCATCGTCTACGAGAGCGGCGAGACCGGCGTGCTGCGACGCACGCTGACGCTGATGGATACGGGGGCGTGATGGACTTCTACCTGCTTGGCGAGCTCACGATCAACGGCGCGCTGGTCGGCCTGATGTATGCGCTGGTGGCGCTGGGCATCGTGCTGATCTACAAGGCGTCGCGCTACGCGAACCTGGCGCAGGGGGCGTTCGCGATGGCCGGCGGCTACGCCTGCCTGATCCTGACGCAGTCGGTCGGAATGCCGATCTGGGCCGCGATCCCGCTGTCGGTCGGGCTGCTGTTCCTGCTCGGCCTGCTGGTCGAACGGCTGATGCTGCGCCGGATGATCGGCCAGCCGATCATCATGGTGATCATGCTGACGCTGGGCCTGGAGATCATGATGCGCGGGCTGCTGCCGGGATTCGGCGGGTCGATGGCGCGCCGCCTCGACCTGGGCATCCCGCAGCAGCCGATCTTCCTGGGCGAGATGCTGATCAACCGCTCGTACCTGTACAGCGGCGCTGATCGCGCTGGCGCTGATCGCGGCCGCGATCCTGTTCTTCAATTCGCGCGTGGGCGTGTCGATGCGCGCGGTGTCCGACGACCAGATCGCGTCCTGGTCGGTGGGCATCCGCGTCGAGCGCGTGATTGCCGTCGCCTGGGGGCTGTCCGGCATCGTGGCCGCGGCGGCGGGCATTCTGTGGGGCTCGGTGCAGGGGGTCGACTGGACGCTGTCGCTGCTGCTGCTCAAGGCGCTGGCGATCGCGATCCTGGGCGGGCTCGACAGCATCGGCGGGGTGCTGATCGCCGGCCTGATCATCGGCGTCTGCGAGAGCCTGGCTTCGGGTTACCTCGACCAGCTGGTCGGCGGCGGCACGCGCGACGTGGTCGCGTCGGTCATCATCCTGCTGACCGTGCTCGCGCGTCCGCACGGCCTGTTCGGCCGCGAGCACATCGAGAGGGTCTGAGATGTTCTACCGTCAGTCGGGCATCCGCCACACCCGCTACGAGCAGGACCGCCGGCTCTGGCGCCTGCCTTTCGACCGCAAGCTGGTCGGGCTGATCTGCGCGCTGGCGGTGGCCGCGCCGTTCCTGCTGTCCGACCTGTACGTCGGCACCTACCTGATGCCCTGGCTGCTGTGGACCACGGCCGCCCTCGGGCTGAACCTGCTGATGGGCACCGCGGGCCAGGTCCACCTCGGCTACGCGGCGGTGATGGCGATCGGCGCCTACGGCTCGCTGCACGCGGCGCGTGCCGGCGTGCCCTTCGAACTCGCGATCCTGATCGGCGGGCTGCTGGCGGCGGCGATCGGCACGCTGTTCGGCGCCGCCGCGCTGCGCGTCAAGGGCCTGTACCTGGCGGTGTCGACGCTGGCGATGCAGTACATCGTCGACTACACGATCGTGCACGTGCCGGCGATCAGCGGCGGCTCGCAGGCGACGCTGCAGGCGCCGCCGGTGCGCCTGCTGGGCATGACGCTCGCGGGCGACGCAGCCTACTACTGGTTCGTGCTCGCGGTGTGCGCGCTGGTGACGCTGTTCATCCTCAACGTGCGCCGCAGCAGCTACGGCCGCGCGCTCGCCGCGGTGCGCGAGAAGGACTACGCGGCCGAGATCATCGGCGTGAGCACCTTCCGCTACAAGCTGTCGGTGTTCTGGGTCAGCTCGTTCATCGGCGGCGTCGCCGGCACGATGTTCGCGTTCTGCTACTACAAGGCGGTGACGCCCGAGCAGTTCCACCTCGAGCTGTCGATCCAGATGCTGGCCACCGTGATCGTCGGCGGCCTCGGCAGCGTGCTCGGCTGCTACTTCGGCGCGGCGCTGATCCTGCTCGCGCCGGTGGTGCTCAACAACCTGATCGCCGGCGCCACCAGCCTGTTCGACCTGCAGGTCAGCGCCGACCTCGTGTCGCACGCGCCGCTGATGGTCTACGGCGGGCTGATCGTCGGCTTCCTGCTGTTCGAGCCGCTGGGGCTGGCGAAGATCTACGACAACGCGCGCAAGTATTTCCTGGTGTGGCCGTTCCGGCACGCCAGGCGGTGACCGGGCAAGACGTTCGCGGCAGCCGCCGCGCAGTTCAAAAGAGAGGGGACAGACATGGGAATCGACAGACGCGGATTCGTCGGCGCAACCGCAGCGGCGGCAACGCTGCCGGCCTGGAACCTGGCGCGGGCGCAGGACGCAAAGACGATCAAGCTGGGCATGTGCCAGGACTTCACGGTCGTCTACACCTTCGTCACCGCGGAGTACAGCCAGGGCCAGCGCGACTACCTGACGCTGATCAACGAGCGCGGCGGCATCAACGGCTTCAAGTTCCAGGCCGACATCGTCGACCACGGCAACGCGCCGCAGCGCGGCATCGAAGCCTACGAGCGCTTCAAGCGCGAGGGGGTGGTCCTGGTCGATCCGCTGTCGACGCCGGTCGAGCCGCGCGCTGGTGCCGCGGGCGCTGGCCGACAAGATCAACATGATCACGACCTTCTCCGGGCGCAGCGACGCCGCCGACGGCGAGACCTTCCCGTACGTGCTGCCGCTGTCGCCCAGCTACTGGTCGCAGGCGGCGGCGCTGATCGACTACATCCGCAAGCAGGACAAGGGCGGCCTGGACGGCAAGAAGGTCGCGCTGGTGCACATCGACACGCCGTTCGGACGCGAGCCGATCACGCTGCTGCGCGTGCTGGCCAAGCGCTACAACTTCGAGCTGCAGACCTATCCGTACCCGCCGCCCGGCACCGAGCAGTCGGCGGTCTGGACGCAGGTGCGCCGCGCGCGGCCCGACTGGGTGCTGATCTGGGGCGCCGGCGGCGGCCAGACGGGCGTCGCTGACCGAGGCCGGGCGCAACGGCATCCCCTACGACCGCATCGCGTCGGTGCGTCTGGCTGAGCGAGACCGAGGTGATGGCGCCCGGCGGCGAGGGGGCCAAGGGCATGCTCAAGTTCGAGGGCGTGCGCGGGCGGCCGTGATCCGAAGATCATCCAGGCGATCCTCAACGAGGTCCAGGCCAAGGGCAAGGGCGCCGGCAAGCCCGAGGTGATCGGCACCACGTACTACAACATCGGCGTGATGGCCTCGGCGCTGATCGTCGAGGGCGCGAGGCTGGCGATCGCGAAGAATCCGAAAGGCCCGATCACCGCCGAGCAGCTCAACGAGGGTCTGCGCTCGATCAAGAACTTCACCGCCGAGGGCATGCTGCCGCCGGTGACGATCACCAAGGGCGACCACCAGGGCGGCGGCAAGGGGCGCATCGCGCAGTGGGACGGCAAGCGCTGGGTGCCGAAGTCCGACTGGGCGGCCGCGGACCAGGACGTGATCTGGCAGATGATCCGCACCGAGTCCGGCGAATTCAGGAAGTCCGGCAAGTGAGCGCGGCGGCGGCCGCGGCGGCCCCGTCGGCGGGGCCGCTCGCCGGGACCACGGCGGGTTCGCTGCTCGAGCTGAACAACGTCGAGGTCGTCTACGACAACGTGTCGCTCGCGGTCAAGGGCGTGTCGCTGTCGGTGCCCGAGGGCGGCCTGGTGGCGGTACTGGGCGCCAACGGGGCCGGCAAGAGCACGGTGCTGAAGTCGATCAGCGGACTGCTGGCCGCCGAGCGCGGCAAGGTGACGCGTGGCGACATCCGCTGGCGCGGCGCCGACATGCTCGACCTGTCGCCGCCCGACCGCGTGCGCCTCGGCCTGGTGCACGTGCTGGAAGGGCGCCGCGTGTTCGAGCACCTGACGCCGGAAGAGAACCTGCTGGCGGCCGCGTCGATGCATCGCGACCGGCGGCACGTGCAGACGCTGATCGACCGCGTGTTCGCGTGGTTTCCGCGGCTGGCGCAGCGCGCGAAGGCGCAGGCGGGCTACCTGTCGGGCGGCGAGCAGCAGATGCTGGCGATCGGGCGCGGGCTGATGACCGAGCCCCGCCTGCTGATGCTCGACGAGCCCAGCCTGGGCCTGGCGCCGATGCTGGTCGACGAGATCTTCGACATCATCGTGCGCATCAACGCCGAGGCGCGCGTGTCGATCCTGCTGGTCGAGCAGAACGCGGCGGCGGCGCTGGAGGTCGCGCACACCGCCTACCTGATCGAGCAGGGCCGGGTGGTGATGAGCGGCGCCGCAGCCGAACTGGCGCAGAATCCGGACGTGCAGGAGTTCTACCTCGGTGCCGGGGCGGGCGTCGACTACCAGAGCGTCAAGCACTACCGCCGCCGCAAGCGCTGGCTGACCTGAGCGGCGGCCGGGCACCGGCCGCGCCGGCGCGCCGATACAATCGGCGGACCCCCTGGTCGCATGGGCGCGGACTGGGTTGGTGCCTGCCGCATGCGCGCCATTCGACGGAGTTGCCGATGATCATCCTGGGTACGCGTGACCATGGCATGGCTCGCCGCCGCCAGCTGCGCCTGCCCGACGGCTTCTCGTATCACAAGGCCGAGTGGCTCGAGACCGACCAGGATCCCGAGCTTTCGCCCACGGCCTTCCTGATCGAGCAGCCGGCCGGCTCGGTGCTCGCGCCCCATTTCCACCGGCAGAACCAGTTCCAGGTGGTCGTCGCCGGCGGCGGCACCATCGGACGGCACGTGCTCAGCCCGGTGATGGTCCATTACGCCGGGGCCTTCACCGGCTACGGCCCGCTGGTCGCGGGCCCCGAGGGGCTGTCCTACTTCACGATCCGGTCGGTCTACGACGCGGGCGCGATGATGGTCGCGACCGATCGCGAGCGCATGATCCGCGGCCCGAAGCGACAGGCACATGTCGGACCGCACCTGCCGCTGCCGGAGCTGGCGCTGGCCGGACTTGCGGCCGCCGAGCGCATCGACCTGTTCCCGTTGGCGGCCGACGCGCTGGCGGTGTTCGTGACGCGGATCCCGCCGGACGGGCGGGTCGCGATGCCCGATCCGTCGCGCAGCCTGGGTCAGTTCCACATGGTGCTGTCGGGTCGCATCGTCCGCGACACACGCGCGCTCGGCGCCTGGGAGATCGTCTACGCATCGGCGGACGAGTCCGCGCCGCTTCTGCAGGCGGACGCGTGCGGCGCCGAGGTGCTGACGATGCAGATGCCCTGCACCGCGAACGAGTATCGCGCCGCGGCTTGATACAGCGCATCGACGACAATTCGAGGAGATCAGCATGACGTCGCAGAACACGGCCGCAACCGGCACCGAGGCCGAGGCCCCTCACTTCGAGATCGAGCCGCTGGCCGACGGCGAGATCTTCCGCATCCGGCGCGGCGCGCGGCTGAATGCGCTGACCAAGCCGGCGCTGGCTCGGACTCGCCGCCTGCCTCGACCGGCTCGAGGCGAACAAGCTGCCGCTGCTGGTGATCACCGGCGAAGGCAGCCGCGCGTTCTGTGCCGGCACCGACCTGGCCGAGCTGCAGGGAATGTCCGAGGAGGCCCGCCTGCAGAAGAGCGCGACGGCCCGTGAACTGCTGGTGCGGCTGTCGCGTTCGCCCGTGATCAGCGTCGCGGCGCTCAACGGCCTTGCGTTCGGCGGCGGGCTCGAACTGGCGATGGGCTGCACCTTCCGCGTGGCGGCGCCGCACGTGCTGGTGTCCCTGCCCGAGATCAAGCTCGGCGTGATCCCGGCCTATGCCGGCACGCAGTTCCTGCCGGCGCTGGTCGGTCAGGCGCGGGCGCTCGACATGATGCTGACGGGCCGGCAGGTGCCTGCCGCCGAAGCGCTGGCGATGGGCCTGCTGAGCCGCGTCGTCGCGCCGGAGGTCGACGTGCTCGCGGCGGCGCTCGAACTGGGCCGCCAGGTGGCCGCCTTCAGCCCGACCGCGATCGCCGGGATCCGCCGCTGTGTCGCGGCCGCCGGCGCGACCGTCACCGACGCCGGCCTGGCGGTCGAGGACGCGGTCGTCAGGTCGGTGTTCAACGACGACAACGCGCGCGAGGGCGTCGCCGCGTTCCTTCAGAAGCGGCCGCCGAAGTTCCGGCGCTGAGCGGCAGGGGCGTGTGCGGCGGCCAGCCGGGGGCCGCGCCCGCTCGTCCGGGCGGGGCCGCAGTGCTTTCACGGCGCGGCCGCCTGCCAGCGTCGGTATCAGAACTTGCCGTTGACCAGGTACATCGCGATCCAGGGTTGCCACACCACCATCGCGAGGCAGAACAGCATCATCACGATGAACGGCAGGGCCGCACGCACCAGGGTGCCGAACGACTGCTTGAACGCGCCCATCGCGACGATCAGGTTCAGGCCCACCGGCGGCGTGAGGTAACCGATCTCCAGGTTCAGGATCATGATCAGCCCGAACACGACCTTGTCGTAGCCGTAGGCTTCGGCGACCGGCGCCAGCAGCGGGGCCAGCACCAGGATCGCCTCGCCGGTGGTCATCAGGCATCCGGCGCCGAGCAGCAGCAGGTTCACCAGCAGCATGAACATCAGCGGGCTGGAGATGAAGCCCTGCATGAAGTCGACCATCATCGCCGGCACGCGGTGCTCGGTCAGGATGATGTTCAGGCTGAGCGCGACGGCCAGCACCGGGAACAGCGACCCGCCCAGTTTCGAGGCGTCGAGCACCACCTCGTAGAAGTCGCGCAGCTTCAGTTCCTTGTGCACGAAGATCTCGATGACCATCGCGTACGCCAGCGCCACCGCGGCCGCCTCGGTCGCGGTGAAGAAGCCGCTGTAGATGCCGCCCAGCAGGATCACCGGCATCAGCATCGCCCAGATGCCGTGGCGCACCGCGGCCGCCAGCTCGCCGAAGTCGATCCTGCGCGTCGGCATGTGGCGGTTGAACCAGATCGCGTAGATCGAGAACACGACGGTGATCAGAAGGCCCGGTCCGATGCCCGCGGCGAACAGGTCGGTGACCGATGTCTCGGTGACCAGGCCGTAGATGATCATCGGGATCGACGGCGGGATGATGATGCCGAGCGTGCCGCCCGACATCACCGCGCCGAGCGTGAACTTCACGTCGTAGCCGGAGGCGCGCATCGCCGGGTACATCACCGAGCCGATCGCCAGCATCGTCACGATCGACGAGCCGGAGATCGCGGCGAACACCGCGCAGGACAGGATGCAGGCCACCGCCATGCCGCCCGGCAGCGGCCGGGTGATCGCCTCGAGGATCGCGATCAGCCGCTTCGCGGTGATGCCGCGGGTCATCACGTTGCCGCACAGGATGAACAGCGGGATCGACAGGATCACCTCCTTGTCGAGCCCGACCCACATGTCCTCGATGATGTAGTCGAGCTGGCCGCGTCCCCAGATCATCTGCACCGCGGCGGCGACCGCCAGCAGGATCACCAGCAGCGGCTGGCGCAGCACCAGCAGCAGAACCACCAGGGCCAGCACGAGGAGCCCGCTCATTCCTGGAACTCCGGCGGTTTCGGGCGAAGGTCGGGCCAGACCGCGTAGGCCAGGTAGCGACCCGATGCCGACAGGAAGCCGAGCGGGATCGCCATCTGGAACGGCCACACCGGCCAGTTCAGGATCGGCGCGCGCAGGTCGGTCGACATCGAGGAAAGCACGTACTGGCCGCCGTACCAGGCGACGCCGATCAGGAACAATCCGGTGATCACGTCGGCCAGCCGGTTGACGCCGGCATCCCAGCCGCGGGGCAGCCAGCCGAAGGCGACGCGCGGCACCAGGTGCGACGCGGTCGCGGTGGCGATGCCGACGCCGCAGAAGCTGCCGACGACCAGCGCGTAGACCGACAGCCGCTGGGACGCCGGAATGCCGGTCGGGCCGATGTCGAGATTGAACAGGCGGGACAGAGGACCGATCGCCTCACGTCCGATCACGTCGAGGATCAGCACGATCGCGATGAACGCGAACGCGCTGACCGCGACCCAGCATTCGGCGCGATGCCAAAACTCGAGCGACCGGCGCGCGAACGCCGGTGCGATCACGGAACCGGAGCTCAATTCAGGACTTGCCTTCGCAGGCCTTGCGCCCGGCTTCCATCTGCTGGTAGAGACGTTCGGACTCGCCGCCGACTTCCTTGACCATCTTCGGCCAGGTGGCGGTCATCACCTTGCGGAACTCCTCGCGCTGCTCGGGCGTGGCCTTGACGATCGTGCCGCCCGCTTTTTCGTGCATGCCGCGCAGCACGTCCTCGAAGCCGCGGATCTCGCTGCGCAGCTGCGACGCGGGGCGGCGCTGCACCGCGCGCATCAGCGCGGCCTGCTGATCCTTGCTCAAGCGGTCGTACGCGGCCTTGTTCATGATGACGAGGCCCGGCGCGTCCCACAGGTCCAGCCGGGTCATCACGTTGGCGACCTTCGACAGGCCCGACGGCACGTAGAACGTGACCACGGTCGCGTTCACGTCGGTCAGACCGGTCTGGAACGCCGACGTGATCTCGGTGATGCCGATGAAGCTCGGGTTGGCGCCGAGCGCCTGCCAGAACATCGCGTTCACCTTGTTGCTGTTGGCGGCAGCCTTCAGACCGTTGATGTCCTTGGGCGACAGGAACGGGCGCTTGCCGACGATGTCGACCGTGCCGACCTCGGTCCAGCCGAGGAACTGGATGCCTTTCTTGGCCAGCAGTTCGGTCACCGGCGTCGTCAGGCTGGTGTCGAGCACGCAGTCGAGCTCGGCGATCGACTTGAAGTACAGCGGCAGCTGGAAGATGCCGAGCTCGGGCACCAGCAGGGCCACGGCACCGGTCGAGAAGCCGCCCATGTCGATGCGGCCGCGCGCGATCTGCTGCACGGTGTCCTGCTCGTTGCCGAGTTGCGCGGCGATGAACAGGTCGACCTTGATCGACGACTTGGTCTCCTCGTCGACGTCCTTGACGAAGCGCTCCGCCTGCATGACCCACGGCGTCTTCGCCGGCGCTCCGGTGGTGTAGCGGAAGGTCACCTGCTTGTCCTGCGCGACGGCAGCGCCGCCAGACAGTGCGGCCGCCATGGTGACCACCGCCGCCGCACATGCGGCCCCGAGCTTCGATGCGCGCTTGAACATTCCGTCTCCTCCTGGTTGGCGCCCGCTCGATCGGGGCTGCCGTGTCGTTGTCGCGATCAATCTGTCGCAATCGACGCGCGAACGCAAGAGAATCGGATGCTGCGCCGCGTCGAAACGTCTCGCGAACGCAGCGCGTGCGCAGTCAGCCGATGCGGACCACGGGTTTTCCCAGGCTGCGGCGCTCGAGCAGGCGTTGAAGCATCTCGGGCGCCTCGTCGAGCGCATGCACCGAGGTCGCGGCGGGCGCGAGCCTTCCCGCCGCGAGCAGCGACGCGAGGCGCTGGAGCAATGGCTGGTTGTTGCCGGGCGCGGCGCGCATGTGGCCGCCCCAGTCGACGCCGACGATCGAGCAGCGCTTGAGCAGCGCGAGGTTCAGCGGGATGCGCGGGATCTCTCCGGTGGCGAATCCGATCACCAGAAAGCGGCCGCCGGGCGCGAGGCAGCGCAGCGCGGTCTCGGAGTACGGGCCGCCCACCGGGTCGTAGACCGCGTCGATCGCCCGGTCGCCGTTGCGGACCGTGAGCTCCTTGCGCCATTCGGGCTGGCTGTAGTCGACGCCGAACTCGGCGCCGTGGCGCACGGCCAGCGCGATCTTCTCGGCCGACGACGCGGCGGCGATCACGCGCACGCCGATCGCGCGCGCGACGTCGATCGCCGCCAGGCCCACGCCGCCGGCGGCACCCAGCACCAGCATCGTCTCGCCCGCGCGCAGCTGGCCGCAGGTCTCGAGCCCGTACAGCGCCGTGCAGTAGGCGACGAGGCAACCCGCGGCCGACTCGGAACTCACCGTGTCGGGCAGCTCGACCGTCTGCAGCACCGGCGCGACGACGCGCTGCGCGAGCGCGCCGCCCGACAGCGCCATCACGCGTTTGCCGAGCAGCGACGCGGGGGCGCCGGCACCGAGCGCGACGACACGCCCGGCGACCTCGCTGCCGGGCACGAAGGGAAGGGGCCGCTTGAGCTGGTAGCCGCCGCGCACGTTCAGCGCGTCGGCATAGCCCAGGCCGGCGGCCTCGACGTCGATCGCGACCTGGCCCTCGCCCGGCGTCGGGGCCGGGATGTCGCGGATCACCAGGTCCTTCGGTTCGCAGTAGTTCTCGCAGAGCACGGCACGCATCGCATTCATTCCTTTCGAGTCGGGTCTGCCCGCGATTGTGCGGCTTTCCGGCGATGCAGGCTCGATCGGCCCGGCATGCAGTCGCGGCCGATCGTGGAATTCCCGATGTCGCCGGAATCTCCATCGGCGACCGGCATCGGCCAGAATCACGCGTTCGGGCGTTTCGCCCAGTTCGCCATTTCTTCATTCGTCATTTCGCCATCTCGCATGCGAACGACGGTGCGCCCATACTCGGTCGTCCGCCGCGCGAACGGCCGATGCACTTTCGAACGGAAGCCCTGCCCATGACGTCCCACCATCTGCTGGTCCTCGGTCCGCCCGACGCGCCGCACCTGTCCATGCTGTCGCGCCTGCCGGCCGGCATCCAGATCACAGTCACCAAGGATCGCGCCACCGCGCTTGCAGCGGCTCCGCAGGTCACCGCTGTCCTCTGCGACATGGGGCGCGCCGGGCTGCTGGAGGCCGTGATCGGCCAGGCACCGAAGCTGCGCTGGGTCCATTCGGTGTCCGCGGGGGTCGAAGGGTTCATGTTCCCGGCGATGCAGTCCAGCGCCGCGACGCTGACCAATGGTCGCGGCGCTTTCAAGCGCGCGCTCGGCGAGTTCGTGATCGCCGGCTGCCTGTTCTTCGCCAAGGACGTGCGGCGCCTGCTGCGCAGCCAGGCGCAGGGAGTGTGGGACCCGTACTACATGCAGGAGATCCACGGCCGCACGCTGGCGGTCGTCGGCTATGGCGAGATCGGCCGCGCCAGCGCGGCGCTTGCCAAGGCCTTCGGCATGCGCGTCACCGCCTATCGCCGCCGCCCGGAGTTGTCGAAGGACGATCCGCTGGTCGATCGCGTCTACGGGCAGGCGGAACTGCTCGACATGCTGCGCGAGGCCGACTACATCTGCGTCGCCGCGCCGAACGTGCCGGGCGCGATCGGCCTGATCGGCGCGCGCGAGTTCGAGGTGATGAAGCCGGCAGCGGTGATCATCAACGTCGGCCGCGGACCGGTGATCGTCGAAGCGGAACTGGTGAAGGCACTGCAGACCGGGCGCATCCGCGGCGCGGCGCTCGACGTGTTCGACACCGAGCCGCTGCCCGCCGGGCATCCGCTCTATTCGCTCGACAACGTGCTGATGTCGCCGCACTGCGCCGACCGCGTCGAAGGCTGGCTCGAGCAGGCGATGGAGGTGTTCTTCGACAACTTCGCCCGTTTCGTCGAAGGTCGCGAACTGGTCAACGTGGTCGACAAGCAGGCCGGCTACTAGGCAGGCGACATGGCGAGGGAGACGCAGAGATGAGCAAGTCCGCCGGCCCGGGCGGGTCGCACGCGACCCGGATGCTCGCAGACATCAAGAGCGGCTATCCGACGCTGGAGCCCGACCCCGACTACCCGCCGCTGAAGCTGCGCTCGATCGCGGGGGAGGTCAGCCAGGAGGAGTGGCGCGCGCGCGTCGACTGCGCCTGCGCGTACCGCCTGGTCGCGCACTTCGGCATGGACGACCTGATCTACAACCACATCTCGGTGAAGATCCCGGGCACCGAGGAGTTCCTGCTGAACGCCTTCGGCCTGACCTACGACGAGATCACCGCGTCCTCGCTGGTCAAGGTCGACGTCGCCGGCAACGTGCTGTGGGCCCCGGAGTTTCCGAACGGGCTGGGCTACCGGTTCAATCCGGCCGGATGGGTGATTCACGCGGCGATCCACGAGGCGCTGCCGCACGTCCACGGCATCGTGCACACACATTCGCTGGCGACGATGGCGGTGTCGTCGCTGCGCCGCGGGCTGCTGCCGATGACGCAGACGGCGATGCGCTTCGAACGGGTGGGCTACCACGATTACGAGGGCGTCGTGCTCGAACTCGGCGAGCGCGAGCGGCTGCTGCGCAGCCTGGGCGACAACGACGTGATGTTCCTGCGCAACCACGGCGTGCTCGCGGTCGGGCGGTCGGTGGCGGAGGCGTTCAACAACACCTATCGCATCGAGCGCGCCTGCCGCGCGCAGTTGATGGCGTCGGCCTGCGGCGACGAGATCGTGCTGCCCCCGCAGGACGTGATCGCGAAGACCAACCATGCCTACAAGCCCGGCACCCGGCGCCCGTACGGCGTGCTGGAGTGGCCGGCGATGCGGCGGCTGGCCGACCGCATCGATCCTTCGTATCGCGATTGAACGAGGGTGCAGGAACCGCTCCGAGGCCGCGGTCCGCGCCGCGGGTCCGGCACCGGCAACGTATGACTTGACGGGCGCGCGACGCCCGCGACGAGGAGACTGGAATGACCGATTTCATCGAACCGGCGCGCAGCCGCAGGCGCGTTCTGGGGTGCCTGGCTGCGGGCGCTGGTGCCGCTGCCGGCCTCGTGCCGTCGCGCGCGGCGCTGGCGCAGCCGACAGCGTCCGGGTGGCCGGCGAAGCCGATCCGCATCATCGTTCCCTTCAGCGCGGGCGGCACGACCGACATCCTGGCGCGCGAGATGGCGGCGCGCTTCGGCGAACGCTGGAAGGTGTCGGTGGTGATCGAGAACAAGGGAGGCGCCGGCGGCAATCTGGGCACGACGCTCGCGGTGCAGGCGCCCGCCGACGGCTACACGCTGCTGTGCGCGTCGGTCGGCCCGATCGCGGTCAGCCCTTCGCTGGTCAAGAAACTGCCGTACAACCCGCTGACCGACCTGGTGCCGATCGTCTTCATCGCCGACGTCTGCAACGTGCTGGTCGTCCACCCCAGCGTGCCGGCGAACACGGTCGAGGAATTCATCGAGCACATGAAGCGCAACGCGGGCGCGTTGAACTACGGCTCGACAGGCATCGGCACGGCGGCGCACCTGACGGGCGCGCTGTTCTGCCTGCGCACCGGCGCGACGGCGCAGCACGTGCCCTATCGCGGCGCCGAGGCCGTCAACGACCTGATCACCGGGCGCATCCAGTTCATGTTCGCGACCGCGCCGTCGATCATCGGCCAGATCCGCGCCGGCAAGGTGCGCGCGCTCGCGGTCACGGGCGACGAGCGTTCCCGCGCCCTGCCGGAGCTGCCGACCCTCAAGGAAAAGGGGCTTGCGAGTTTCGACTCCGGCTCCTGGTTCGGTTTCTTCGGGCAGCGCGGCACGCCGCCGCACGTCGTGGAGGCAGTCAATGCGGCGGTGAACGAGGCCTTCAAGGACCAGGCGCTGCAGGCGAAGCTGGTGGCCAACGGCGCCGATCCGCAGGGCGGCACGCCGGAGCGCTTCGGCCAGTTCGTGAAGGCCGAGATCGACAAGTGGCGGGCGGTGATCCAGGAGACCGGCGTGCAGCCGGAGTAGAAGCGCGTCTTCCCTGATCAGGAGTCTGCCGGTCGGCGCGCGATGCGTGCCTTGTCGAGCGCCCGCCGCGCCTGCAGTTCGGCTTCGGTGGCGGCTTCGAGCTGCCGCAGGCACAGGCCGGCGCGTTCGTACTGCAGGTTCTCGTAGAGTTCCGCCGTCGCAGGGCTGGATGCGAACAGCGCGTACAGCGCCGTGCTCTGCGGCACTGCCGCGAGCTCGCGGCGCAGACGATCGGCGACCGCGCGATACTGGTCGGGGTCGACGGCGGTCGTGCTGCGCTCCAGGCGCTCGAGCATGCCGGCCAGAGTGGCGAGAATGGTCAGGGTGTCGCGGCTGATCCCGGGGTTCGATGCGTGCATGACTGACATTCCTGCCGGATGGTGCCGGGCAGGTTCCTCCGTCGGTCCGATCTGGGGGCGGGGCGCGCGGTTTCAAGAGTCTGCGCGGCCGTCCGGCCAGGGGGCGCCGCAGCCGGCTCGATCCGCCTCGCCGGTAGCGGGCGCCGTCGGTCAGACGCGCGGCCTCAGGTCCTGCACCCGAGAATAGATCAGGATTCCCGCGGTGAGTGCCAGCGCGAGGAAGGCGAAGATCAGGCGATACGCGACGGGCGGATAAGCGTCGCCGGTCTGGACGAACAGTCCGGCGATCGCCCCGGTGATCACCGGCAGCAGGAACGAGCCCGTCACCTGCCCGATATTGGCGGTGGCCGAGCCGCGGCCGAGCAGCGCGGGCGGCGTCATGCTGGCCGCGTGCGCGATGATGATCGGGCTGTAGGTACTGAAGCCGCAGACGCCCACCAGCAGCACGATCGCCAGCCACAGCGGCGGCTGCGCGATCAGCGCCAGCAGCGTGAGGATTGCAACGACGAGCGAGGCAGATCCGATCACCACCCGCTTGCGCGTGTTGAAGCGGCGCTCGAGCGGAACCAGCCAGAGCATGCCGACGACCTGGGCGCCGCTCATCGCCAGCAGCACGTGGCCGCGGCCGACCGCGTCCAGGCCGTGCACGTCGTGCAGGTAGGGGCCGGCCCACAGTCCCAGCAGCGTCGCCATGGTCGCGTACGCGACCATGTGGATCGCGACGACTTTCTTGTAGTGCGGCTGCCTGAGCACGGCGACGAAGCCGAGCAGCGTCGCGCCCAGCGATTCGGCATGCCGCGGCGGCGGCCGACGGTCCGGCGGGTGATCGCGGACGGCCCAGACGAACAGGCCGACCACCGCGATCGTGACCAGCGCCATGCCGCCGAACACCGCGCGCCAGCCCACCGTCTCGCTCATCCACGCCATCGGCGTGGCGGCCATGAAGTTGCCGATCTGGCTGAGCGCGAAGACGCGCCCGTACATCGTGCCGACCTGTTCGGACGGGTACCAGCGCATCAGCAGCACCACGCCGCTCATGAAGCTGGCGCCGCATCCGAAGCCGATCAGGAAGCGGCCGGCGATCAGCGCCGAGGCCGATCCGGCGAAGGCCAGCAGCACGCAGCCGGCAAGCGCGAACACGCTGACCCAGAGGACGGTGCGGCGAGGTCCGAACCGGTCGAAACTCATGCCGACCGGGATCTGCGAACAGGCCAGCGCGAAGAAGTAGACGCCTCCCGCCAGACCCAGCAGCTGCGGACTCAGCGACAGGTCGCGGATCAGTTCGGGCGCGATGACCGCGATCGACGAGCGGAAGAACTGGCTGACGATGGTCAGCAGGGCCAGGCCGAGCAGCAGGCCGGTACGGGTGCCGGGGAGATTCATCGGGTCGTGTTGCGCGTGGCCACGAGGCTGCGGACAGACCGCCGTGCGAACGGGCCGCCGGTGGAGCAGGGTCCGTGAACGGTACCATGCGGGTCACGCTCCGCCCGCCGCCCGCCCCGACAGACGATGAAGTTCCTGCACTGCGCCGACCTGCACATCGACAGCCCCTTGCGCGGCCTCGAGCGCTACGAGGGCGCGCCGGTCGACGAGGCGCGCGCGGCCACGCGGCGCGCGTTCGAGAACCTGGTGTCGCTCGCGCTGGCCGAGAGGGTTGCCTTCGTGCTGATCGCCGGCGATCTCTACGACGACGACTGGCCGGACTTCAACACCGGTCTGTTCTTCGCGCGCCAGATGGGGCGCCTGGCCGAGGCCGGCATCCGCGTGTTCGTCGTGAAGGGCAACCACGATGCGTCGAGCCGCATCACGCGCGCGCTGCGCCTGCCGGCGAACGTGCACGTCTTCTCCGATCGCGCGGCCGGCACGGTGGTCCTCGACGAGTGCGGTGCGGCGATCCACGGCCGCAGCTTCGCCACCGGCGCCGTGTCCGAGGACCTGGCTGCAGGCTATCCGGAGCCGGTCGCGGGCGTGTTCAACATCGGCCTGCTGCATACCTCGCTGACCGGCCGGCCGGGGCATGCCAACTACGCGCCGACCACGCTCGACGTGCTGCGCGCCCGCGGCTACCAGTACTGGGCGCTGGGCCACGTGCACGCACGCGAGATCGTTGCGACGGACCCCTGGGTCGTCTATCCCGGCAACGCACAGGGCCGCCACGCACGCGAGACCGGGGCCAAGGGCTGCCAGCTCGTCGAGTGGGACGGCGCGCGTGTCGACTGCCGCTTCGTCGCGCTGGACGTGCTGCGCTGGAGCCTGGTCTCGGTCGACATCGCCGGGCTCGAGGACAGCGACGCGCTGCTCGCGCGTGTCGCGGCATCGATCCAGCAGGCGATCGACGCGGGCGAGGGGCGCGTGCTCGCCGTGCGTCTCGAACTGCGCGGCGCGGGCGCGCTGCACCGCTTCGTCGCGGGGCGCCACGAGCAGTTCGCCGGCGAGCTCCGAGCACTCGCGAACGAGCGCTTCGGCGGGCGCGCCTGGATCGAGAAGCTGCGGCTGTCGACCCGCGCCGCGCTCGACCTCGATGCACTCGCGCGGCGCGACGATCCCCTCGGCATGCTGCTGCGCAGCCTCGCGGCGCTGGCCGGCGACGAGCCGGCGCGCGCGGCGCTCGGCGAGCGCGCGCTGTCGGACCTGCAGGCGAAGCTTCCCGCCGAGCTGCGCGGCGGCGCGCCCGGCGTCGAAGGGCTGGATCTGGCCGCGCCGCACACGCTCGCGGAACTGCTCGCCGAGGCGAAGGCCGAACTGATCGCACGGATTGCGTCGGGCGCACCGATGGGCGAAGGCGGGCGGCCGTGAGGATCGCGCAGCTGCACCTCGCGGCCTTCGGCGCCTTCACAGGGGGGCGCCTCGACTTCGAGGCCGGTGCCGATGCGCTGCACATCGTCTGCGGACCGAACGAGGCCGGCAAGTCGACCACGCTGCGTGCCCTGTCGGGTTTCCTGTTCGGCATCCCGGCACGCAGCGACGACGATTTCCTGCACTCCTACGACGCGATGCGGGTCGGCGCCACACTGGTGATGGGCGACGGCAGCCGGCTTTCGGCGATGCGGCGCAAGGGCAATCGCAACACGCTGATCGGACTGGATCCGGTCACCGGCGCGGAGCAGGCCGACCGCGTCGTTGCCGAGGAGTCGCTGCGGCGGGCGCTGGGCGGACTGGACGAAGGCCTGTACCGGCAGATGTTCTCGCTCGATCTCGAGAGCCTGGAGGACGGCAGTTCGGCGCTGCTGCGCGGCGAGGGCGAACTGGGGCAGAGCCTGTTCCAGGCCGCCGCCGGGGTGGCGGAGCTGCAGGACCTGCTGCGCCGACTCGACGAAGAGGCCGAGGCACTGTTCAGTCCGCGCGCCCAGAAGCCGCCGCTCAACGCCGCGCTGCGCGCCTATGCCGATCAGCGCAGCGCGTTGCGCACCACCGGCGTGCGTCCCGATGCCTGGGAACTGGCCGAGCGCCGCCTGCGCGAGGCCGACGATGCGCTGGCGACGGCCCGTGCGCGGCTGGTGCAGACGCGATCGAACCTGGCGGCCGCGCAGGCACTGGCGCGCAATCTGCCGCTGCTGGCCGAGCATCGGGAGAAGACGGCCCGCCTCGAGGCGCTGGGAGCGGTGCCGGTGCTCGCGGCCGACGCCGCCGAACGGAGGATCGAAGCGCAGGCCCTGGCGCAGGCGGCGGCAGGCACGGTCGAGGCGGCGCGCACGCGGCTCGACGGCATCGCGGACGAGCTCGAGCGACTGCAGCGTTCGCCTGCGATGCTCGAGCATGGACAGGCGATCGAGGCTGCCTTCCACCGCACTGCCCAGTGGCTCGACGCGCGCGAGCGGCTGCCGCTGCTGTCGGCGCGAAGCGCATCGGTGCAGGCGACTGTCCGCGCGTTGATCGAGGGAATCGCCGGCGACACGGCGTTTGCCGCCGCCGATGGCGAGGCCGTGCCGAACCTGGCGCGGGCGCGCGGCCGCTTGCCGTCGGCGACGCTGCGTGCGCGCGTCGACGGGCTGATCGAGGAGCGCACGAAGCTCGACGCCCGCGTCGAGCAGGCGCATGCGCGCGCCGGCGACATCGACGAGGAGATCGCGCAGGCGCGGGCGGTGCTCGAGCGGCAGACGCCGTCGATCGACCCGGTCACCCTGCGCGAAGCGCTCGTCAGCCTGGAAGGGCTGGCCGATGCCGAACAGCGCCTCGAGCGGGGTGAGCGCGAACACGCGCTCGGCACCGCCGAGCTCGATCGTGCGGCGGCGGCGTTGGCAGGCGTCGGGATCGATGGGCTCGCCGCGCTGCGCGTGCCGCTCGCCGCGCAGGTCGACGAGCATCGCGCCGCACTCGAGGCGCTCGACGTCCAGGAGCGCGACCTGCTGCGCGCCTGCGACGGGTTGCGTGGCGACCTGACGGCGCGGCACGCCGAGCTGCGCGTGCTGCAGGCGACCGGTGAACTGGTGCGTCGCGCCGACGTCGTCGAGGCGCGAGCGCGCCGCGACGACGGCTGGCGACGCATCGAGCGCGTGCTGTCCGCGGGCGGCGGCGCCGGCGAAGCCGCGGAGACGAGCGGTGCCGCGCAGGCGCCCGCGCCGCAGGCCTATGCCGCAGCGGTGCGCGAGGCAGACCGCCTCGCCGACCTTCTGCACGCGGATGCGCAGCGGGCGACGCTGAGCGAAGAGCTGTCGGTCCGGATCTCCGACATGGAAGCCGCGCTGGCGCGTCACGAGGCGCAGATCGTCGCGCTGCGCGGCGAGCGCAGCGCGCGGATGGACGACTGGAGTGCGACCGCCGCGCCGCTGTGTTCCCCGGGCATCACACCGGCGGGCGCGCGCGCCTGGCTCGAAGAGCGCGCCCGGCTCGTCGAGCGCGGCGACGCGCTGCGCCGCGATGCGGCCGGTTTTAGTGCCTTGCGCGTGCAGCTCGAGCGCGCCGACGCTGCGCTGGCAGCGGCGCTCGCCGACGCCGGTCTGACCGGACGGGGTGCTGCCGAACCGCGGGCAGCGGCCGTGGCCCGGCTGCGCGATGCCGTCGATGCCGCGGCCGATGCCCGCGCCGTGGCCGCCGATGCCCGCGAGCGGATCGAGCGCCACGAGCGCACCCGCGAGCGCCTGCGCGCCGGGCTGGCGTCGCTGGCCGGCGAGCGCGCCGACTGGGAGGCGCGCTGGAGCGAAGGCATGTCCGCACTGCACCTTCCCGCCCGAGCATCGGTTCACGAGGCGCGCGCCCGGCTGGGCGAGTTCGATCGCCTCGAACGCGGCACCGCCGATCTCGAGCGGGTCGAGGCCGAGACTTCGGAGGCGCAGCGTGTCGTCGACGGGTTCGAGTCGGGCGTGCGTGCGCTGGTGTCGGCCCTGGGCCTGGCGGGCGAGGGCCGCGACGCCGGGGCCCTGGCCGGCCGCCTCTACGAGGCGCTGCAGCTCGTGCGGGCGGCCGAGGCCCGCCACGGTGAACTGCAGGCCGAGCGCGTGCGGCTGACACAGGCCCTCGACAATGGCCTCGCGCAGCAGCGTGCGGCCGCGCAGACTTTGCGGGCCTTGCTCGACGCCGGCGGCTGCCAGGCGCCCGAGGCACTGCTGGCGGTCGAAGCGGCGAACGACGAACGCCGCGGGCTGCAGGTGCGGATCGCCGCGATCGAGGACGATCTCGTCCGTCTCAATGCCCGCCCGTTCGGGCAGGTGCGCGCCGACGCGGACGGCCGTGATCCGGTGGCCGTCGCAGACGAGATCGCCGCGCTCGAGCTGGTGCTGCCGGAGCTCGAGCGCGACGTCGAGGGCTCGCTGGCCGCGCAGATCGCCGCGCGCGGCGAGTTCGATGCGATCGACGGAGGCGACGCGGCTGCCGCGGCCGCGCAGGCGCTGCAGCAGACCTCGGCGCAGATCGTCGAGGACGCGCGCCGCTATGCGCGCGCGCGCCTGGCCCGCACCGTGCTGGGCGACGTGATCCAGCATTTCCGGGAACAGCACCAGGGGCCGATCCTGAGCCGCGCCTCGGCGCTGTTCGCACGCATGACCGACGGCGCGTTCGCCGGCCTGTCGGCGGAGTTCGGCGACAGCGGCCAGGTCATCGTCGGGGTGCGGGGCGGTGGCGCGCGGGTGCCGGTGCCGGGGATGAGCCGGGGCACCGTCGACCAGCTCTACCTGGCGTTGCGCCTGGCGGCGATCGCCGACGCCGTGCGCGCGCAGGAGCCGCTGCCGCTGCTGATCGACGATCTGCTCGTCCATTTCGACGACCGGCGCAGCGCGGCGACACTGCAGGTCCTCGCCGACACGGCACGCGACACGCAGGTCGTGTTCTTCACCCACCACGAGCACCTGGCCGCGCTGGCCGCGCAGGTGCTCGCGCCCGGGCGCTTCGTGCTGCACCGGCTGCCGCCCGCGGCGCACGCATCCGGATCCGCCTCATGACCGAAGCCAGGAACGCCCCTCCCGCCGTCGTGCTGCTGAGCGGCGGCCTCGACTCCGCCACCGTGCTGGCGATCGCGAAGGCCGACGGCTTCGCGCCGTACGTGCTGAGCTTTCGCTACGGTCAGCGGCACGTCGTCGAGCTCGACCGCGCGCGCCGCGTCGCGCAGGCCCTGGGCGCCGCCGGCCACGTCGTCGTCGACATCGACCTGCGCCAGTTCGGCGGCTCGGCCCTGACCGCCGACATCGACGTTCCCAAGGACCGCGACGCTGCGGCGATGGCGCACGGCATTCCGGTCACCTACGTGCCCGCGCGCAACACGATCTTCCTGAGCTTCGCTCTGGCCTGGGCGGAGACGCTGGGCGCCGCGGACATCTTCGTCGGCGTGAACGCGCTCGACTACTCCGGCTACCCGGACTGCCGCCCGGAATACATCGAAGCATTCGAGCGCATGGCCAACCTGGCGACGAAGGCCGGCGTCGAAGGGACGACGCGGCTGAAGATCCGCGCGCCGCTGATCGAGATGAGCAAGGCGCAGATCATCCGGCGCGGCCTCGAACTGGGCGTGGACTACGGCATCACGAGCAGTTGCTACGATCCGGGACCCGGGGGCGAGCCCTGCGGGCGTTGCGACTCGTGCGCGCTGCGTGCGAAAGGCTTCGCCGAGGCCGGAGTCGCGGACCCGCTGGTCGCCGGTCGCAGCCCCGCGTAGCGGCCGGTCGCGCGCCGCGGCCCGTCGTGCGCCGCGGCCCGTCGTGCGCCGGGCGGGCGGATTCAGCCCGCGCGCGACAGGAACCGCTGCAGCAGCGACACCACCGCCTCCGGCTGCTCCTGCTGCACCCAGTGCCCGGCGCCGTCGACCAGGTGGCGCCGCGCATGTCGCGTGCAGGCGGTCGTGCTGCATCCGCTCGAGGCTCGCCGGGTTTCTGGTAGACGCCCCAGTCGCTGCTGCCGGCGATGAAGCAGGACGGCACGTCGATGGCTGCGCCCGGCGTAGAGCTGCAGCTCCGACACGAAGCTGCGCCGCGGTCCGCCGCAGCGATACCACTGCAGGCCGCCCTGGAAGCCGGTGCGCGCGTACTCGCTGCTGTACACGCGCAGCTCGTCGTCGGTCAGCCAGCGGCAGGCGGCGATCTGCGCGGCGGTGGGCATGTCGGGCGCGACCGTCTCGGGCATCGTCTCGCCGCGGTCCATCACGTAGTAGGTCGGCAGCTTCGCGAGCTCGGCCGCCGGCCCAGCCGCGCAGCGGATACGGCCGGTTGCCGGCCAGTCGGCGCTCTTGTGATGGTAGTAGGCGCGCAGGAAGGCGTGCACGCCCTGCGGGCAGTTGCGCATGTCGCCGTCGGCCTCGCGCGTCGAGTAGTACCACTGGTAGTGCTTGCGCGGGCGCGGCAGTGCGGCCAGCGCCGCGCCGGTCGGAGGTGCCGGAGCGGGCGGAGCGGACTCCCCGAGCCCGTGGCGCAGCGTGGCCGGCCGCCGGCGACGCCTCGCGGCCGCGCTGCCGGCGGTGTCGAAAGGCAGCGCAGGCGGACCGCCGAACGGCGCGCTCATCAGCACCACCGAACGGAACACGTCGGGCCGCACCAGCGCGCACCAGCCCGCCACCGGCGAGCCGAAGTCGTGGCCGATCACCGCGTGCACGCGCGCTGGCCCAGCGCGTGGACGAGACCGAGCGCGTCGCGCACCAGGTTCAGCATGCGGAAGGGCGCCAGGTCGCCGTCGTAGCGCTCGTCCCAGCCGGTGGTGCGCCCGTAGCCGCGCTGGTCGGGCGCGATCACGTGAAAGCCGGCCTGCGCCAGCGGCAGCATCACCTTGCGCCAGCTGTACGCCAGCTCCGGGAAGCCGTGCAGCAGCAGCAGGCAGGGACGCGACCGGCTCCTCGAAGCCGGCCTCGAGCACGTGCATCGTCAGGCCGTTGTGGTTGTTCACATGGCGGGCCCGGATGCCTTCGGGCAGCGGCAGCGCGGGAAGTTCGGTCATGGATGTCACAGGAGTACTCCCGGGTCGGGGACGGGCTGCGGGTCGCCGGTGCGAACCCGCGTGGTGGAGCGTCCGGGGGCGCGGCCGGTGGCCGCGCGCGATCCGGTCCGCACGCTGCCGAGTTCAGAACCGCTGGAAGCGCGCGAGGCCGTCGCGTTCGACCTGGTCGACCAGACCCACTTCCCAGCTCAGGTATTCCTTCATCGCGCGTTCGACGCCGCCGGCGTGGTCGTAGGGCTTCCACCAGACGTCGTCGACGCTGGTCAGCGCACGCTCCAGACCGGACTCCAGCGTGCCTCCGGAGGCGGCCCATGCGTCGGTGCCGCCGGCCAGAACACGCACGGACAGCCCGGGACGCAAACCGGCGAGGTCGTGCGCCGCCAGATGCGCGAGCACACCGTCCGGCGAAGCCAGCACCAGCGAGGCGGCGGGCGCCAGCGCGTCGACGCAGGCCGCGATGCGGGCGCGCACCCCCCAATGGGCGCCGGGCACATGACCCTTGCGGTAGGCGAGGCTGGACGCGAGGTCGATGACCGGCGGCGCCTGACCGGTCTCGATCGACGCGCGCAATGCCTGGGCGCCGATCTCCGGCATCGGATGGAAGCCGGGGATCGCGCGCGCCGGCATGCCCGTCTCCGGCTCGGGGGCGGGGTCCGTGAGCACGAACACCTCGGACCATCCCAGCTGGATCAGCCAGTGTGCCGTCATCGTGGCGCGCACCCCGTCGGGCGCGTCCGCCAGAACGATGCGCGCACCGCGGGTGCCCACGTACTCGTCGGTGGCCTGCACCAGCTGGCCACCTGGCGCGTGACGCGCGCCCGGCCAGTGGCCGGCGACGAACTCCGCCTCGGTGCGCACGTCGAGCAGCATCGTGGTGCGCGACGGGTCGCGGCGCCACTGCAGCAGCTGTTCGCGTCCCGCGTGCCGCACACCGAAGCGCCGGGCGACGTCGCCGGCGCGTTCGCGCGCCCGCGACAGCGCGTCCGGGCCCGGAGCAGGCGCGTGCGCGCTGCGGCCATGCTCGAGCACGAGGCCGGCAAGCGTCCATCCCATCGTGCCGTCCTTCAGCGCGAACACCTTGTTGGGAATGCCGGCGTTGATCAGCGATTGCGCGCCGATGATCGAGCGCGTGCGGCCGGCGCAGTTGACGACGATCGTGGTGTCGGGGTCGGGCGCCATTTCGTGCACCCGGTAGACCAGTTCGGCGCCGGGGCAGTCGACGCCACCGGGGATGCTCATGCGCTGGTACTCGGCGAGCGGGCGGCTGTCGAGGATCACCAGCTTGTCGCCGCGCCGGCGCATGGCCTCGACCTCGGTCGCCGGCAGGCGCGGCGTTCCGTACCAGTGTTCGACGAACTCGCCGAACGCCTTCGACGGCACGTTCACCCCCGAGAACGTCTCGAAGCCGCTCGCGCGCCAGCCGGCGGTGCCGCCGTCGAGCACCGCGACCGCGGTGTAACCGAGCGCGCGCAGGCATTGCGCGCCGCGCCGCGCGAGCCCTGCGTCGTCGTCGCCGCCGTCGGTGACGACCATCCGGGTGCCGGCGCGCGGCACCAGCGCGCCGATGCGGATCTCGAGGTGGCTGAGCGGCACGCACGCCGCGAAGAACAGGTGGTCCTTCGAGAAGGCGCCTTCTTCGCGCACGTCGATCAGCGCGATCTCGCCGCCGTCCTGCAACTGCGCGCGCAGCTGTTCGGGCGACACCGTCGCGAGCGCGGCGCCCGTGGCAGTCTGTCCTGGGTTCGGGCGCGTATCGCTCACGCTGCGCTCCCCGTGGCGGGCGCCGGCAGGTCGCGGATGCCTTCGCTCGCCGGGAAGTGCGCCCAGTCGTGCGTTGCGGGGCGGTAGTAGCGGCGGCCGTGCAGCTGCTCGAGCGCCAGTCCGTACATGTGGAAGTTCAGCACCGGTGTCTGCGGCGGGATGTGGATCGAGTGCAGGTCGTCGGGCAGGAAGGCGATGCCGGTGCCTGGACCGACCACTTTCTCGCCGACCTTCCGCACGCCGCCGCCGTCGTGCTCGTAGAGCCGGTTCAGCTCGTCGCCATCGACGCCGACGATGATCGCCCAGGTCGTGTGGTCGTGAGCCGGCGTGTCGGTGCCGCCCTGCGAGCGCTGGGCATACAGCGCGAAGCGGTGGTCGGCGTCTTCGGACAGGCGATAGAGCGCGTTGTTGCGCGCGACCTCGCTGCCCGGCGGCGGGAAGTCGCCGATCGGGAACAGTTCGCGCCGGCCGGCCAGTTCGATCAGCACTGACTTGATCGACTCGAGGCTGTCCCGGTTCACCCCGTCGCGGGCCTCGATCCTTCGGATCCTGTCGACCGCGTCTGCCACGGCCACGGCACGTGCCGCATGTCGTTCTGTCGGATTCATGTCCATCTCTTCGTAACGGTAGCGGAAGTCGCAGTGGCTTGCGCCCTGCATCAGGGTCTGCGTGCGCGTGAACTTCAGCTTCGGGTCGTAGCCCTCGCAGAACGAGCCGTCGCGGTTGCACGACAGCAGCGGGCCGATGTCGGCCAGGCCCATGTCGCGGTACATCTCGGCATAGCGGCAGCGCGTCACGTCGAATTCGAAGCGCGTGTCGTCGCGAAACACCGGCTTGATCTCGAGCGCGTTCTCCGCGGTCCAGTGCGACTGGATGTCGACGAAGCTCTGCAGGCTGGTGCCTCCGGGTGCGGCGGCCGCGAACTGGCGCGCCTGCTCGATCGCCGAGCGGCGCACCGATTCGGACACGACCGCGCGCGCCTCGTCGACACCGTGGCGCGCGCGCACCGTCTCGTACACCTCTTTCAGCAGCTCCGCCTCGATGCGGCGGCGTTCGATGATCGGGATCGGATCGGCCATGAGGGCTCCTTGTCGAGGGCAGTCTGGAAAGCCGGGGAGGGCAGCTGCAGTGGGCGGTGGACGGGAGCGCGCGGGTCAGTCGCGCACGAACAGCGTTTCGAGGGGTTCGGCCCCGACCTGCCGGCTCCAGTGCCCGTGCACCGCGGGATCGAAGCTCGCGCCTTCGGGCAGCAGGTCGGCCGAGTAGAAGTGCTCGCCGGGCCCGAACACGCGCGAGCTGCCGTCCTGCAAACCGATTTCCATCCGTCCCCGCAGGATGAACACCCACTGCGGCGACCCGGTGCAGTGGAACTGGCTGCGGAAGCCGACCGGGCTGCGGCGCAGCTGGTAGCCGCCACTGGCGCGCAGCGTGCTCAGCATCGACTGCGGGCTGCCTTCGGAGAGCGGCACGCTGTCCTCGCGGAAGCGCGCCCGTCCGTCGCGGTCGGTGAACAACACGACGCGGGTGAAGTGCTCCATGCGTGCCTCCTCAGATCATGCGGCCCGGCAGCGCACGCGGATCGCGCATCCGGTACTGCCCCGACTCGACCTGATGGAAGAAGCGCTCGCAGGCCGCGTTGAACAGCGCCGGTTCCTCGAGATTGCAGGCGTGGCCGGTCTGCGGCATGAAGTACAGGCCCGCCGCCGGCATCGAGCGCTTCAGCATCAGCGAGGCGTCCAGGCATGGCTCGTCCTCGTCGCCGCTGACGATCAGCGTCGGCACGGTGCACGCGGCCATCTGCTCGGCGAAGTCTGCCCAGCGACGGGCGCAGCGCCTGGTAGCCCTTCAGCGTCAGCGCCGAGCCTTTCGACGAGTGCTGGCGCAGCATCGCGACGAACTCGGCGAAGCCGCGCGGGTCCTTGTTCTGGTACTGGACGCGGGTGGGCGAGATCGCGCGTGCCTCGGCGCTGCGCTCCCAGCCATCGGCCAGCAGGCGGTCCGCGGCCGCCTCGGACTCCGTGCGGAACTGCTTGCGCGCTTCGGGCATCGACCCCGAGCCGATGCCGGCCAGCGTCAGCGACAGCGCGCGCTCGGGCCACTGCATGCCGAAGTAGAAGGTCGCGAAGGCGCCCATCGACAGGCCGACGATGTGCGCCTTGTCGATGCCGAGGCCGTCGAGCACGGCGCGGATGCCGGCCCGCTGGTGCTCGAAGGAGTAGTCCTCGACGCGCTCGGGCACGTCCGACGGCGGATAGCCGCGCGCGTTGTAGGCGATGCAGCGGTAGCGGCGCGAGAAGTGGCGGATCTGCGGCTCCCAGCTGCGGATCTCGCCGAGGAACTCGTGCACGAACACGATCGGGGTGCCGCTGCCGGCCTCCTCGTAGTACAGCCGGACGCCGTCGTCGGCGGTGATGGTGGGCATCGTCGTCTCCAGGTTGGTGTCTTGCGCACCGCAGTCCGGCCTGCGGCCGGCCGCAGCTATTATCCGATCATAGTCCAGAGGATTCCCGTCGATGCCCACGCCCGCCACGGCACTGTTCCGGCCTTTCCGATCCCGCACGCTCTCGCTGCCCAACCGCGTCGTGATGGCGCCGATGACGCGTGCCTTCGCGCTCGCCGGCGTGCCCGGCGACGACGTCGTCGACTACTACGCCCGGCGCGCGGCCAACGACGTCGGTCTGATCATCACCGAAGGGGTGCTGGTCGACCGCCCGGCCGCCGGCAACGTCGAGAACGTGCCGCGCTTCCACGGCGAGGATGCGCTGGCGGGCTGGGCCCGCGTGCTCGCCGCAGTGAAGGCGCAGGGCGGCAGCATCTGGCCGCAGCTCTGGCATGTCGGCGCGTTGCGCAGCATGGGTTCGGACTGGCGGCCGCCGGCGCCGTTCGAAAGTCCGTCCGGTCTGTCGCGGCCCGGCAAGACGTCCGGCGTCGCGATGACCGAGACCGACGTCGAAGCGACGATCGCGGCGTTCGCGTCGGCGGCAGCGAACGCGCATCGGCTGGGCTTCGACGGCATCGAGCTGCACGGCGCGCACGGCTACCTGATCGACCAGTTCTTCTGGTCGGGCACCAACGCGCGCAGCGACCGCTGGGGCGGCGTCACGCTGCCCGAGCGCACGCGCTTCGCCTGCGAGGTGATCCGCGCGGTGCGGCGGGCGACGTCCCCCGGGTTCACGATCGGCATCCGTCTGTCGCAGTGGAAGCAGCAGGACTTCCCCGCGCGGCTCGCGATCACGCCCGACGAGATGCAGGCGTGGCTGCAGCCGCTGGCCGATGCCGGCGCCGACGTGCTGCACTGTTCGCAGCGCCGCTTCTGGGAGCCCGAGTTCCCCGGTTCGGACCTGAATTTCGCCGGTTGGGCGAAGAAGCTCACCGGTCTGCCGACGATCACGGTGGGGTCGGTCGGCCTGTCGGGCGAGTTCGTCGAGTCCTTCGGCGGCGAGGTGTCGAAGCCCGCGTCGCTGGACGAACTGCTCCGCCGGCTGGAGCGTGGCGACTTCGATCTGGTGGCGGTCGGCCGCGCGCTGATCGCCGACCCCGAATGGGCGGCCAAGGTGCGTGACGGGCGCTTCGATGCGCTGGGTGCCTACGATCGCGGGATGCTGGCGACGCTGCGATGAGCGTGCTGTCGGCGGCGATCGGCAGTGCGCGCGCGCCGAAGCTCGCGCTGTCGGTCACGCTGCTGGTGCAGACGCTGGCTGCGCTCACGCTGTCGGTACCGTCGGTGGTCGCTCCGGTGATGGCTGCCGACCTCGGCCTGCCGGCGCAGAACGTCGGCTGGCTGATCAGCGTGATCTACCTGACGGCGATGCTGTCCGGCCTGAACGGCGGCGCGCTGGTGCAGCGGCACGGGTCCGTGCGCCTGAGCCAGTGGGGGCTGCTGGGCTGCGCGTCGGGCCTGGCACTGCTGGCCGTCGGGCACCCGGCGGCGCTGCTCGCGGCCGCGCTGGTGATCGGCGTTGGCTACGGTCTGCCGAATCCCACCGCGGCCGACATCCTGAGCAGGCACGCGCCGGCCGATCGCCGTGGACTGTTCTTCTCGATCAAGCAGACCGGTGTGCCGTTGGGTGTCGCACTCGGCGGCCTGGTCGTGCCGGCCCTGCTCGTGCTGACCGACTGGCGCCACGCGCTGTTGGTGATGGCGGCGCCGCTGCTGGTCATCGCCCTGGGCGTCGGCGCATCGCGCGGGGTGCTCCAGGTCACCGACGACACGCCAGCCCGCTGCGGCAGGCAGTCCGTCGCCGACCTGCTGCGGGCGCGTGTGGTGCTGCCGCTGCGCGACGTGATGATGCTGGCGCCGACGCGCCGGCTGGCGCTCGTTTCACTGGTCTACGCTTTCACGCAGGTGAGTTATCTGACCTTCCTCGTCTCGCTGCTGAAGCTGGAGCACGGTCATCCGCTGGCGCTGGCGGCGGGGCTGCTGTCGGCCTCGCAGGGTGTCAGCGTCGTGGCGCGGATCGGCTGGGGGCACGTTTCTGACCGGTGGATCGATCCGACCATCCTGATGGGTCTGCTGGGGCTGATGATGGCGGTCGGAGTCGCCTCTCTGGGCCTGCTGCCCGCTTCGGCGCCCTGGCCGCTGACGCTCGCGGTGACGATGCTGTGCGCGGCCACCGCCGTGTCGTGGAACGGGGTCTTCTACGCCGACCTCGTGCGCCACGTGCCGGCATCCGCGGTCGCGCAGGCGACCGGCGCGACGCAGTTCATGACCTTTCTCGGCGGCATGACGGGCGGCGGCGTGTTCGCCTGGCTGGTCGGCCGCACCGGCAGTTACGCGAGTGTCTACGCGGGTCTGGCCGTGCTGCCGGCGATCGCCGGGGCTCTGATGCTGATGTCGGCGCGACGGGATCGCGCGCGCGCCGCGGCGGCACGGCAAGCGAACGGGTGAGGCGAGGCGGCGACCCCGGACTTGCCAGCCAGCTGAACCAGCGGGAAACAGCGGGAACCAGCGTGAACCAACAGGAGACGAAATGATCATCGACTGCCACGGTCATTACACCACCGCGCCGCGCGAGCTCGACGCGTACCGTGCCGCGCAGGTTGCGGCCCTGCCGGACCTGGACGCCGCGGCACGCGTGCCGCGTCCGCGCATCTCCGACGACCAGATCCGCGAGACGATCGAGACGCGCCAGCTCAGCGTGCAGCGCGCGCGCGGCATCGACCTGACGGTCTTCTCGCCGCGAGCCGCCGGCATGGCACACCACCTCGGCGATGCCGGCGTCAGCAGCGCCTGGTCGCAGGTCTGCAACGACCTGATCCACCGTGTCTGCGCGATGTTCCCCGACAACTTCGCGGCGGTGTGCCAGCTGCCGCAGTCGCCGGGCGTGTCCCCCGCCGCCTGCGTCGCCGAACTCGAGCGCTGCGTCGGCGAACTGGGCTTCGTCGGCTGCAACCTCAATCCCGATCCGTCGGGGGGCCACTGGAACGATCCGCCGCTCACCGACCGCTGGTGGTTCCCGTTGTACGAAAAGATGGTCGAGCTCGACGTGCCGGCGATGGTCCACGTCAGCGCCTCCTGCAATCCGAACTTCCACACCACCGGGTCGCACTACCTGAACGGCGACACGGCCGCGTTCATGCAGTTCCTGACTTCGGATCTGTTCACGCGCTTCCCGACGCTGAAGTTCGTGATTCCGCATGGCGGGGGCGCGGTGCCATACCACTGGGGGCGCTTTCGCGGCATCGCGCAGGACATGGGCCTGCCGACGCTCGACCGGCTGCTGCTCGGCAACGTGTTCTTCGACACCTGCGTCTACCACCAGCCGGGCATCGACCTGCTGACGCGCGTGATCCCGGTCGAGAACGTGCTGTTCGCTTCCGAGACGATCGGCGCGGTGCAGGGCATCGACCCGCAGACGGGCCACCACTACGACGACACCAAACGCTACCTGATGCAGGCGCAGGGTCTGAGCGACGACGACCGGCATCGCATCTTCGAAGGCAATGCGCGCCGAGTCTATCCTCGCCTCGACGCGCGGTTGCGCGCGCGCGGGTTCTGAGCCGACACTCCGGACATAGCCGTCGGAACATCACATACCAAAGGAGACACCCATCATGCGCGGACGCGAAGTACTGATGCAAAGCCTCGTCGCCCACGGCGTCGAGCACATCTTCGGCAACCCGGGCACGACCGAGAGCCCGCTGCTCGACGCCCTGCTCGACTACCCGTCGATCGACTACATCGTCCACCTGCACGAGGGCATGGCGGTCGGCGCGGCAAGCTACTACGCGCGCACCACCGGCCGCACCGGCGTGGTCAGCCTGCACGTCGCGCCGGGACTGGGCAACGGCATCGGCATGATCTTCAACGCGCTGAAGGCGAACGCGCCGATGGTCGTCACCGCCGGCCAGCAGGACACGCGCATGCTGCGCCGCGAGCCGATCCTCAGCCACGATCTGGCGGCGATGGCCACGCCGGTCACGAAGTGGAGCACCGAGGTGCGCGACGCCGACGAGATGGACGAGGTGCTGCGCCGGGCGTTCAAGGTCGCCAACGATCCTCCGTACGGACCGGTGTTCGTGTCGCTGCCGATCAACGTGATGGAGCAGCAGACCGTCAACGGACCGATCGCGCCGGGACACGCCTACCGGCTGCCGGCGCCGGATCCGCGCGGCATCGCCGATGCCTGCGCGCTGCTGAAGTCGGCGAACTCGCCGGTGATCGTCGTCGGCGACGAGGTCGCGCGTTCCGGCGCGATGGTCGACCTCGTGCGCTTCGCCGAGCGTATCGGCGCACCGGTCTGGTTCGAGGGCATCCGCGGGCACGCGTCGTTCCCGAGCGCGCATCCCCATGCGCGCACGAGCCTGCCGTTCGACGCGGCGGCGATCCGCAAGACGCTGGCCGGTTCCGACCTGGTGCTGCTGCTGGGCGGCGCCTTCTTCGAAGAGGTCTGGTTCACGCCGGGCTCGCCGTTCCCGGACGGCGCCCGCGTCGTGCAGATCGAAACGTCGGCCCGCCCGCTCGCGTACAACCACGCGCCCGCCGTCGGCATCGTCGCCGGCATGGGGGCCGCGCTGCGCGCGCTGGACGAGGCGGTGGCCAGTGGCGCCGACGACGCGTGGCGCGCGGGCGCCCGGGCGCGTTGCGCGCGCCTCGCCGAGCAGAAGGCCAACGACGTCGCCGCGTATCAGGCCCGCCTGGGCAAGGCCTGGGCGCGCGAGCCGATCTCGATGCCGCGGGTGATGGCCGACCTGCGCAAGGCGACGCCGGCGGGCGCTCTGGTGGTCGAGGAGTCGATCACCGCCAGCGTCGACTTCGCCGCGGCGTTCCAGTTCGACGCGCCCGACCAGTACCTGGGCGCACGCGGCGGCGGCATCGGCCAGGGCCTGGCCGGCGCGATCGGCGCCAGCGTCGGCAATCCGGGCCGGCCGGTGCTGTGCGTGTCGGGCGACGGCTCGGCGATGTACTCGATCCAGGCGCTGTGGAGCGCTGCGCATCACGCGCTGCCGATCGTGTTCGTGATCCTGGTCAACCGCGAGTACCGCGTGCTGAAGCACAACCTCGACATCTACCGCCAGCGCTTCGACGTCCAGTCGGACAAGCCGTATCCGAAGATGGACCTGACCGGCCCGGCGCTCGGCTTCGTCGAAGTTGGCCGGGGGCATGGGCGTGTCGGGTGTGCGCGTGACGAAGCCCGACGATGTCGCGGGCGCGGTGGCGCAGGCCTTCGCGGCGGGCGGCCCGCGCCTGGTCGAGATCGCGATCGAGGGCAAGCGCTGATCGGGGCGCCCGTTCCGGCCGGGGTCTCGCGGCGCGTGTCTCAGTACTCCGCGTCCGCGTCGACCACGTCTTCCAGCGCCTCGCCGTTCTCGAAGCGCCGCAGGTTGCGCACCAGCTTGTCGACCAGAGCGTGCAGGATGTAGCCCGAGATCGCCGAGGTGTGCGGCGACACGCGCGCCTTCGGGTGCCGGTACAGCGGGTGATCCGCGGGCAGGGGCTCGGGCTCGGTCACGTCGAGCGTCGCGCGCGCGATGCGATCGCCGTCCAGCGCGGCGAGCAGCGCGTCCTGGTCGATCAGCGCGCCGCGGCCGATGTTGATCAGGTGCAGGCCGCGCTTCGCCCGCGCCAGCGCCTCGGCGTTCACCAGGTGCTGCGTGCGCGCGGTCGCCGGCGCCGCGAGCACGACGGCGTCGCAGCGTTCGAACAGCTCGCCGATCGTCGCGACGCGCTCGATCCCCTGCAGCGCGAAGGGCGCGTCGGTGCGCCGCATCGCCAGCACCTTGACGTCCAGAGCCAGCGCCTTGCGCGCGATCGCATTGCCGATCGGCCCCATGCCGACGATGCCGAGCGAGGAGTCGCGCAGCATCGTCAGCGGCCGCTGCTTCCACTGCGCGGCGTCGTTCACCCAAAGCTGCGGCATGCGCTTGGCGTGTTCGAACAGGGCCGCCAGCACGTACTCGGCGATCGGTTCGGCGGCGGTGCCGCGCGCATTGGTGACCACCGGTCCTTCCAGGAACCAGCGCGGGTACGAGTCGATGCCGGCCGACGACAGCTGGATCCAGCGCAGCCCGAACGGCCAGCCGGCCGGGCGGAGCCGTGCCGGCGACGATTCGTCGCGCGGAAAGGCATGCGCGAACAGGTAGGGCACGTCGGCGGGCAGGTCGGCCGGAGCACCCACCGGGATCGGCAGGATCCGCGCCTGCGGCAGCTTCGCCTGCACGATGCGGTCGATGTTCTCGCCCAGCTGGCTGGCGATGACGATTCGGGGCACGCGATTTCCTTGCAGAGAATGAAACGGATTTCCGGGCCGGGCGATTGGCACCTGCGATTGGCACGTTGCACATTTCCGCCGGAGCTGCGCACTATTAGCACGCAGACCGGTTTCGAGCGGCGAACATCCCCGCCGCGCAGCGGGCGAAGCGCCGCCCCGGTGAAGCGCACGACAACGAACATGGAGACCCGACGATGAACGCACCCGTCGCAGGACAGCGCCTGTCGATGACGCTGGAGGACCGCTATCGCGTGTCCGAAGGCTGGCTGTACATGACCGGCACCCAGGCGCTGGTGCGCCTGCCGATCCAGCAGCGCCTGCGCGATGCTGCGGCGGGCCTGAACACCGGCGCCTACATCTCGGGCTACCGCGGTTCCCCGCTCGGCCGCTACGACCTGGAGCTGTGGGCTGCCGGCAGTCTGCTGAAGGAACACAACATCGTGTTCCGCTCCGGCCTGAACGAGGACCTGGCCGCGACCGCGATCTGGGGCGCGCAGTACGTCGGATCGTTTCCCGGCGCCAAGGTGCAGGGCGTGTTCGGCATCTGGTACGGCAAGGGGCCGGGCGTCGACCGCTCCGGCGACGCGCTGCGGCACGCGAACATGTCGGGCACTTCGCCGCTGGGCGGCGTGGTGGCGCTGGCCGGCGACGACCACGGCGTGAAGTCGTCGACCGTGGCGAACTTCTCCGACCAGATGTTCATCGCGGTCGGCATGCCGGTGCTGTACCCATCGAACACGCAGGAGCTTCTGGACTACGGCCTGCACGGCATCGCGCTGTCGCGCTTCTCCGGCTGCTGGGTCGGCATGAAGGTCGTCACCGACGTGGTCGAGGGCGGCGGTTCGGTGTACGTGGCGCCCGACGCGCCGGCGATCGTCTTGCCGACCGACTTCCATGCGCCTGCCGACGGCGTGCACATCCGCGCGATCGACGCCGGGATCCCGCAGGAAGACCGCCTCTATCACCACAAGCTGTACGCGGCGCTGGCCTACGCGCGCGCCAACGGCCTGAACCGCATCACCGTCGATCCGCCGCAGGCGCGCGTCGGCATCCTGTCCGCGGGCAAGGCCTGGCAGGACACGCTGCAGGCGATGACCGGCCTCGGGCTGGACGACGCGAAGTCCGCCGAATTCGGCATCCGCATGCTGAAGATCGGCATGACCTGGCCGCTCGATCCCGAGGTCGTGCGCCGCTTCGCGCAGGGCCTCGACACGATCGTGGTCGTCGAGGAGAAGCGCCCGGTGCTCGAGGACCAGGTGCGCGCGATCCTGTACGGAACGGCGAACGCGCCGCGCATCGTCGGCAAGTTCGACGGCAGCTATGCGTTCGACGCGGTGCGCGGCGCGGCGATGTTTCCGAATGCCGGCGAGACCAGTCCGGCGATGGTCGCGGCGGTGCTCGCTTCGGTGCTGCGCCGGCAGCTGCCCGGATGCGCGCTCGCCGATCCGGCCGGCCTGGCGGCGCCTGGCGCGACCGGCGCACCCGGGCCGGTGCGTGTGCCCGGCTTCTGTTCGGGCTGCCCGCACAACCGCTCGACACGCGTCATCGAAGGCAGCCGCGCGCTGGCGGGCATCGGCTGCCACGGCATGGCGATGCTGACCAACCCGGCGCAGACCACGACGATCTCCCACATGGGCGCCGAGGGCGTGATCTGGCTGGGCCAGCAGCCCTTCACCGAAGAGAAGCACGTGTTCGCCAACCTGGGCGACGGCACCTACACGCACTCGGGGTTCCTGGCCGTGCGGCAGGCGGTGGCGGCGCACGTGCCGATCACCTACAAGATCCTGGTCAACGGTTTCGTGTCGATGACCGGCGGCCAGCCGGTCGAAAGCGGGCTGACCGCGCCGCAGATCCTGCACGAGCTCGCCGCCGAGGGCGTCGGCAGGATGGCGCTGGTCACCGACGATCCGTCGAAGTACGAGGGGGTGACGATGCCGGCCGGGGTGCCGGTGAAGCACCGCTCCGAGCTGGAGGCCGTGCAGCGCGAGTTCCGCGACTACCCGGACGTGTCGGTGATCGTCTACGAGCAGCCCTGCGCGACCGAGCGACGGCGCCTGCGCAAGCGCGGCAAGTGGGAGGACCCTTCGAAGCGCAGCTTCATCAACTCGGCGGTCTGCGAAGGCTGCGGCGATTGCGGCAAGGTGTCCAACTGCATGTCGATCGAGCCGCTCGAGACCGAGTTCGGCCGCAAGCGGCGCATCAACCAGTCGACCTGCAACAAGGACTTCTCCTGCACCGAAGGGTTCTGCCCGAGCTTCGTGACCGTGCACGGCGGCAGCCTGCGCAAGCCGAAGCGCGAGGACGTCCAGGCCCAGCGCGCGGATGCGAACGCCGGCTGGACCGCGGCGCTGCCCGATCCGGTGCTGCCTTCGCCCGACCGGCTGTTCAGCATCATGATCGGCGGCATCGGCGGCACCGGCGTGATCACGATCGGCCAGACGCTGGCCGTGGCCGCGCACCTGGAGGGCTGGTACAGCTCGAACCTCGACGTGACCGGTCTGTCGCAGAAGTACGGCGCCGTGCTGTCGCACGTGCGCCTGGCGCGCAGGCCCGAACTGCTGCACGCGACCCGCATCTCCAACGGCGAAGCCGACACGCTGGTGGGCTGCGACCTGATCGTCGCCGCCGGCGACGAGGCGATGGCCAAATTGCGCGCGGGCCACAGCCGCGCGGTGGTCTGCACCGATCTGATCCCGACCGGCGAGTTCGCGCGCAACCCCGACTGGGGCGTCGACGCAGCGGGCCTTGCCGAGCGCCTGCGCGCCCGCCTCGGCGACCGCGTGCTGCTGCTCGAGGGGCAGCGTCTCGCCACCGCGCTGATGGGCGATGCGATCGCGGCGAACATGTTCATGCTGGGCGCCGCATGGCAGCTCGGTCAGATCCCGCTGTCGCTGGCGTCGATCGACCGTGCGATCGAGCTCAACGGCGTGGCGATCGACATGAACCGGCAGGCGTTCCTGTGGGGGCGTCGTGCCGCGCACGACCTCGCCGCCGTCGAGCGCAGCGCGGTGCAGACCGGGCCGTCGGCACAGGTCATCTCGTTCGCGCCGCGCACGAAGCAGACGCTGGACGAGCTGGTGCGCACGCGCAGCGCCTGGCTGACCGAGTACCAGAATGCGGCGCTCGCGCAGCGCTACACCGCGCTGGTCGAGCGCGTGCGCACGGACAGCGAGCGCGCCGGCGTCGACGATTCGCTCGCCCGCGCGGTCGCCCGTTACTACTTCAAGCTGCTGGCGCCGAAGGACGAATGGGAGGTCGCCCGTCTGTACAGCCGGCCCGAGTTCCGGCAGGAGCTCGAGCGCGTGTTCGAGGGCGACTTCAAGCTGCACTTCCACGTCGGCGCCTGGCCGTTCGGCCGCACCGATCCGAAGACCGGCAAGCCGGTCAAACGCGAGGTCGGTCCCTGGCTGATGAACGCGTTGTCGGTGATGGCGAAGCTGCGCTTCCTGCGCGGCAGCCTGGTCGATCCGTTCCGCAACTCGGCCGAGCGGCGACTCGAGCGGGAACTGGTCGCGCGCTACGAGGGCGACGTCGAGGCGCTGCTGTCGGAGCTGAGTGCCGGGACGCTGCCGACCGCGGTGAAGATCGCGTCGCTGCCGGAGAAGATCCGCGGCTTCGGCCACGTCAAGGAGGCCAACGCCGCGGCGGTGGCGACCGAGCGCGAAGAACTGCTGCTTCGGCTGCGGATGCCGGCGGGTCAGGCGCAGGCCGTCGCCGCCTGAGGGGGCGCGGCGGAGCTGCCGCGCCGGCACGGGCGCCGGGTCGCCGCGGGCGTTCGACGATAATGCCGGTTCACACCCCGGAGAGCGTGCGCATTGAACGAGGAAGATGCCCGGGTCGTGCTGCTGGCCCGGGCGATCGAACTGTACGACCCGCAGCGCGCGATCCTTGGCGGGACGCAGGCGCGGTCGGCGGCGGCGCCTGCGGCGACCGCAGCGAGTCCCGGTGCGGTAGCGCCGATCGCGCACGCGCGTGCCGTGGTCGAGCAGGCCGGTGCGCGGGCGCCGGCGGTGCGGCAGGCGCTCGCGGCGACCCGCTGGCCGGTCTGGCTCGCGCCCGTGGCGGCGATTGCCGCGTTGCTGGCGGGACTGGCGCTGAACGAGCTCGGTGGCGGCGGCTCCAGGGTCAACATCCTGTCGATTCCGCTGACCGGCATGCTGGTGTGGAACCTCTTGATGTACCTGCTGCTGGCGGTGGGCGCGCTGCTGGCGTTGGCGCGGCCCGGCAGGCCAGGCACGCCCGACCTGCACGGGGCCACCTCGTTTCTGGCGCACGCGGTCTTCGCGCGCCGGGTTCCGCGTCGCGCGCGCGCGACCGCAACCCTCGCTGACGCGCTGGCCGGCTTTTCCAGAGACTGGCTGGGTCTGGGCGCGCCCCTGCACGCGGCGCGGATCCGCACGCTGCTGCACCTGTCGGCCGCACTGCTCGCGCTCGGCGCGGTCGCCGGCATGTACCTGCGCGGCCTGGGGTTCGAATTCCTGGCGGGCTGGGAGAGCACTTTCCTCGACGAGCACGCGGTCCACCGCTGGCTGACGATCGTGCTGGGGCCGGCGGCAGCGCTCACCGGCACCGAGCTTCCCTCCGCGGACCGGATCGCGGCGTTGCGCTGGTCGCCTGTTCAGCCGGGCGAGAACGCCGCACGCTGGATCCACCTGTACGCGGTCAGCGCCGCGCTGGTGATCGTGTTGCCGCGGCTGGCGCTGGCGGCATGGTCGGCAGCCAGCGCGCGTCGCCTGGCGCGCGACTTTCCCTTCGACGCCGCGCGCGATCCCTGGTGGCGGCGACTCGCCCGGCCGCCCGGCGGCCCAGCGAGGGTGGTGCAGGTGCTGCCCTACAGCCATCTGCCCTCCGCCGAGGCGGTGGAGGGTCTCGTCCGCGCGCTCGGTTCGGCGACGGGCGACGAGTTGCGCAGCGCGCTGGACGAGCCGGTGCCGTACGGTGCCGACGATGCGATGCTCGAGCGCGCTGTCGGGGCGGCGCGCGGCGACTGGCTCGTGCTGCTGTTCAGCGCGGCGGCGACGCCCGAGCACGAAATCCACGCCGCCGCCGCAGACCGCATCGCGCGGGCCCTGGCCCGGCATCCCGACAGCGGCAGCCTGCTGGTGATCGTCGACGAGTCGGGTTACCGCGCGCGCCTGTCGGGCCAGGCGGGCGCGGCAGCCCGTCTCGACGCCCGCCGTGCCGCCTGGATGCGTGTGCTCGATGCTGCCGGCGTCCGGGCTGCGGCCATCGACCTCGAATCGTCGGACGCCAGGTTGCCGGACGCGATGCTCGCGCGCGCCGCCGCGCACGCCCCAGGGCCGTCGAGGCCGTGATGGTGCCGCCTGCGACCGTGCTTCCCGTGACCGCATCTCCCGTGACCGCATCTCCCGTGACCGTGCCGCGCGACATCCGCGTCAGCCTCGTCTCCCACACCAACGCCGGCAAGACCACGCTCGCCCGCACGCTGCTCGGGCGCGACGTCGGCGAGGTCGACGACCGCGCGCACGTGACCGAGGTGGCCGACGTGCACACGCTGCTGCAGACCGATGCCGGCGACCGGCTGTTGCTCTGGGACACGCCCGGTTTCGGCGACAGCGTCCGGCTGCTGAAGCGCCTGAAGCTGTCGGGCAATCCGCTCGGCTGGCTGCTGAGCCAGGTATGGGACCGCTATCGCGACCGGCCGTTCTGGAGCAGCCAGCAGGCGGTGCGCAATGCGCGCGACGAGGCCGACGTCGTCCTCTACCTGGTGAATGCGGCGGAGTCGCCGCAGGCCGCGGGGTACGTGGCACCGGAGATGCAGATCCTCGGCTGGATCGGCAGGCCCGTGGTCGCGGTGCTGAACCAGGTCGGGCCGCGGCGCGGACCCGATGCGGAGCGTGCCGAGGTCGAGCGCTGGCGCGCTCACCTCGGCGCCTTCCCGATCGTGCGCGACGTGCTGGTGCTGGACGCGTTCACGCGCTGCTGGGTGCAGGAGGGTGTGCTGTTCGAGGCGGTCGCCCGATCGCTGCCGCCCGACGAGGCAGCCGCGATGGCGCGGCTCACCGACGCCTGGCGGCGGCGCAATCTGCTGCGCTTCGACGCGGCTGTCGACGTGCTGGCGGATCAGCTGGCACGCGCGGTCGCCGATCGCGAGTGGCTGGACGGCGGCGGCTGGAAGGAGTCGACGCGGGACGTGCTCGCCGCGCTCGGCTGGTCGCGGGCGCAGGAGACGAGCAGCCGCGATCGCGCGATGGCGGTGCTGGCCGAACGTCTCGATGCCGGGATCCGAACTTCCACGGAACGGCTGATCGCATTGCACGGCCTGGACGGGGAAGCGGCCGCCGAGGTGCTGCGCCGCCTGCGCGAGGACTATGCGGCGATCGAGCGGGTCGACGAACGCGCCGCTGCCGTATGGGGCGGGCTGGCGTCGGGGGCCCTCGGCGGGCTGGCCGCCGATCTCGCCGCGGGCGGCCTGAGCCTGGGGATCGGCATGCTCGCCGGCGGAGTCGCCGGCGCGCTCGGTGCGGCCGGCCTCGCCCGCGGCTACAACCTGGTGCGCGGCCGCGGCCGTGCCTGTGTCCGCTGGTCGCCGGAGTTCATCGAGGGGCTGGTCCGATCGGCGGTGCTGCGCTACCTGTCGGTGGCGCACTTCGGGCGCGGCCGCGGGCGCTTCGAGCAGGACGAGACGCCGTCGACGTGGCAGCAGCTCGCGGCGGATGCCGTGCAGGCCCGACGCGACGCCGTGCGGGCGCTTTGGGCAAGCGGCGTGGGCGCGGACCCGGAGGACGTCGCGGATCCGGCGACGCTGACCGCGCCCTCGGCCCGGGTCCTGCGTGCCTGCGTCGCCGATGTCCTGGAGCGGCTCTACCCCGGTACGGTGGTTCCCGACGAACGGGCGGATTGAGCCGCGCGGGCGCTCAACATCCTCGCCCGGTTGACGCTAGAGTGGGTGCGACACCGAGCGCGGTCGGTCGCAAGGGCCTGCCGTGTTCGCTGCAAGCCAAATTTCTCCACGATCCGCGATCCTGCCGAATCCCGATGATCAAGCGCATTACCGTCCGGCAGCTGCGTGTCGGCATGCACGTGCACGAATTCTGCGGCTCGTGGCTGGACCACCCGTTCTGGCGGGCGAAGTTCCTGCTGCGGGATCCGCAGGAAGTCGCACGCATCGCCGAAAGCGGCGTCGAAGAAGTCTGGATCGACACTGCCAAGGGACTGGATGTGCTCGTCCCCGGCACCGGGCACGGGCCTGAAGGCCGGGAGCCGGGGCGTCCCGATGCCGCGCAGCCGGCGCGCGACGATGCCGCGCCGCAGGCGGGGGCGACCGAGGCGGTGACCGTGATCGAGCACGCGGCCGGGTCGTCCGGCGCCGCGCCCCGACAGGCAATCGCGGCCGCCGTGCGGCCCGAGCCGCTGCACCGCGAAACCGATCGCGCCGCCCGGCTGATCCGGCACAGCAAGCAGATGGTGATGTCGCTGTACGGCGAAGCGCGCCTCGGCAAGGCGATCGACGCCGCCGATTGCCTGCCGCTGGTCGACGAGATCGCGGCATCGGTGCACCGCAATCCGGGCGCGCTGATCAGTCTGGCTCGTCTGAAGAACCGCGACGAGTACACGTACATGCACTCGGTCGCCGTCTGCGCGCTGATGGTCGCCTTCGCGAAGCAGCTCGGGCTCGGGCGTGAAGAGGTGCGCGAGGCGGGACTCGCCGGCCTGATGCACGACATGGGCAAGGCGCTGATGCCTGTCGAAGTGCTGAACAAGCCCGGCGCTCTGACTGCGGCCGAGCTGAAGATCATGCAGTCCCACCCGGAGCGCGGACACGCGCTGCTGCGGGATGCGCCCGGCACCCCCGCGATGGTGCTCGACGTCTGTCTGCATCACCATGAGAAGGTCGACGGCACCGGCTATCCATTCGGCCTCGCCCAGGACAGTCTGAGCCTGCATGCGCGCATGGGGGCGATCTGCGACGTCTACGACGCGGTCACGTCGCGTCGCGTGTACAAGGGCGCCTGGACCCCGAACGAGTCGGTGCGCAGGATGGCGCAGTGGCAGGGTCACTTCGACCCGCTGCTGCTGCGCGCCTTCGTGCGGACGGTCGGCATCTACCCGACGGGTTCGCTGGTCAGGCTGCAATCGGAGCGACTCGCGGTGGTGCTCAACCAGCACTCCGAGACGGTGCTCACGCCGCGCGTGCGTGTGTTCTTCTCGCTGCGCTCGAACCTTCACATCCCTCCGGTCGACGTCGACCTCGGCGCGCGTGGCTGCGGTGATCGCATCGTCGGGGTCGAGTCGCCGGACGACTGGCCGTTCGGCGATCTGGCCGAGATCTGGGCCCCGGAGGGCGCGGTCCACCCCTGAGAGCCCTCGTCATGAAGTGGCGGAGCAGCCGTGCTCGCGTCCCGAACCGTCCGGCGCCCGCGCCGCCCGATCGCGCAGCATCCGGTCTACACTCGTTCCGACAGGAGGGGGCGACGATGCTGGACGACAAGGAACTCGACGCGCACGCCGGGCGGATTCGGGCCGACGGCTACACGGTGCTCGAGCGGCTGATCGAACCGGCGGTGGTCGCGTCGCTGGTGGAATCGCTGGACCGGCTCGAGCGCGACAAGGGATTCGGTTACGCGAAGACCTCGTTCGAGGGGTACCGAACGATCCGGATCAACAACCTGCTGACCCACGATCCGAACTTCTGGCAGGTGCCCCTGCAGCCCGTCGTGCTGGCGCTCGCCGAGCGCATCCTGGACCGCGAGCTGCTGCTGCATTCGTTCTGCTCGCTGATCCTGGGGCCGGGCCAGCCGGCGCAGCCCCTGCACGAGGACACGCAGCTGATCCCGCTGCCGCGGCCGCACATTCCGATCGTGGTCAACGCGATCTGGGCGCTGACCGACTTCACCGAGGAGAACGGCGGCACGCTGATCGTGCCGGGAAGTCACCGCTACGATCGCGCGCCGGAGTACGGCAAGACCTACGACGCCCGGCCCGCGACGATGCCCGCGGGCAGCGTGATGCTGTTCGACAGCGCCCTCTGGCACGGAGCTGGAGAGAACCGCTCGGACGCGCGCCGTTACGCGTTCTCGTGCTCGTACTGCTCGGGCTGGATGCGGCAGCAGGAGAACTTCCAGCTTGGCATACCTCGCGAGACCGCGGCCCGGTTCCCGCGCCGGCTGCAGGAGCTGTGCGGCTACAGCGTTTATCGCGGCCAGTTCGGTCACATCGACAACCACGACCCGATCGAACTGCTGGGCCAGCCGCGCGGCAAGCGCATGGTCTGGGAGGCGACCGACGTGAAGCAGGCGCGCCAGCAGCGCTGACCGCCGCCGGCGGCGGCGGGCCGCCGAGCGACGACCGGATCGCGAGTCGGCCGCCGATCAGGGCCAGGCGGCCAGCAGTCCGCGCAGCGCCGCTACGAAGGCCAGCGGCTGGTCGGCCATCACGTGATGGTCGGCGTCCGGCACCTCGACGGCGGGCGATCCGGGCGGCGCGACGCTGCGCGCGTAGGCGAACACCGATGGCCTGACCAGCGCCGAACGCTGGCCGCGGATCAGCCCGAACGGGCAGCGCACGCGCGCCAGGTCCGCGGCGCTGTCGCCACGGTCGTAGTCGCGCCACAGGAACGGGTCGAAGCGCCAGGTCCAGCCCGGTGTTCCGTCCTCGCTGCGCACCTCCTTGATCGAGCCGCGCGCGATGTGGTCGACGAGGAACAGGTTCTCGCACTCCTGCGGCGGCATGAAGCGGAAGCGCGCGAGCGCCGCCTCGAGGCTCGGATAGATCCGAGAGGGGTGCGGATCGCGCGGCGGGCCGCGCCTGGCGTGGCGGGCGGCGCGCTGCTCGCGCGTGAACAGCGGCGAGTCGACCGCGATCGCGGCGTGCAGGCGCTCGCCATGCCGCGCGGCGCAGGCCATCGTCGGGAAGCCGCCGAACGAATGCCCGACGAACACCGGCCGGCGCCGGCTCTCGAACAGGCCGCTTTCGCGCGCGACGGTGAACGCCTCGTCGACGTGCAGGTCCATCGAATAGCGGCTGCGCCAGTCGGATGCGCCCATGCCGGACCACGACATCGCCGTCACGCGGTGACCCTCCGCGAGCATCGGCGCGATGAAGCTCCACCAATCGGCGTGCGCGCCGTTGCCGTGCAGCAGCAGCAGACCCGGATCGCCGATGCGGCCCCAGGTCAGCGTCTCGATGCGCGCGCCGTGCACGGTGTGGAAGCTGCGCTCCGGAGCATCGCGCATGACCTCCTCGTACCACCGCGGGGCTGGCGGGCGGGCACCGGCGAACGGCTCGAGCGGAGCGGGCCGCATCGCGGGGGTTGGGGCGATGCCTGCGGCACCGGTCACCGCTTCGGCGGCTCCGCCGGCCGCCGCACCGGCCGCCGGGACCGTCACGGGGTTTCTTGCTTCGAAATTGCTTTGCATGGAACTGCTTCGCGAACTCTGGTATGTTGCCAGACGATAAAAAAACCATACGCTGTAACGACTTATCGTAACCCAACGCCAGTCTTGGAAAGTTGGTTACGGCGTCTGCAACCGGCATCGGCGCATGCCGGGACCCCATTCGATGGAGACCGCGATGACGACACTGGACACGTTCCGCGCGGAAACGCGCGCCTGGTTCGAAGCCAACTGCCCGCCCGAGATGCGCACCCCCGCGCTCACCGACGAAGACCGCTGCTGGGGCGGCCGCAATGCGAGCTTCAGCAGCGAAGCCCAGACGACCTGGATCGAGCGCATGGTCGGCGCGGCTGGACCGTGCCGACCTGGCCGAAGAACTACGGCGGCGGCGGCCTGTCGACCGCGAGCAGACCAAGATCCTGCGCGAGGAGATGCGCCGGCTGGGCTGCCGCTCGCCGCTGGACAGCTTCGGCATCTGGATGCTCGGCCCGGCGCTGCTGCAGTACGGAAACGAGGCAGCAGAAGCGCGAGCACCTGCCGAAGATCGCGCGCGGCGAGATCCGCTGGTGCCAGGGCTACTCCGAACCGAACGCCGGCTCGGACCTCGCCTCGCTGCAGACGCGCGCCGACGACAGGGCGACCACTTCCTGGTCAACGGCTCCGAAGATCTGGACCTCCTACGCCAACAAGGCCGACTGGATCTTCTGCCTGGTACGCACCGATTTCTCCGCGAAGAAGCACGAGGGCATCAGCTTCCTGCTCTTCGACATGGCCACGCCGGGCGTGTCCACCAAGCCCATCCTGCTGATCTCCGGCAAGTCGCCGTTCTGCCAGACCTTCTTCGACGACGTGAAGGTGCCCAAGGAGAACCTGGTCCACGAGCTCAACAAGGGCTGGACCGTGGCCAAGGCGCTGCTCACGCACGAGCGCAACATGATCGGCGGCATGGGCGAGCGCTCCAAGGGCGTGACGCTCGGCCAGATGGCCGCGAACGCGGTTGGCAAGGACGCGCTGGGCCGCATGGACGACCCGCAACTGCGCGCGCGCATCGCGTCCTTTGAAGTGGACGAGGTGGCGTTCCGCTTCGCGATGGAGCGCTCGATCGACCTGATGAAGGCGGGCCAGGCCAACCCGGCATTCTCGTCGGTGCTCAAGTACTACGGCTCGGAGCTGAACAAGCGCCGCAACGAGCTGGCGATGTCGGCGCTCGGTTCGGACGGGCTCGAGTGGGAGAGCGCGCGCTCGAGCGAGGGCGCGGCACCGCGCGACTGGCTGCGCTCCAAGGCGAACTCCATCGAGGGCGGCACCAGCGAGGTCCAGCTCAACATCATCTCCAAGCGCATCCTCGGACTGCCGGACGCCTGATCTCAGGCCGACCGCTCCGAACGCATCCAAACAATCGAATCCGGATCCAAGACATGGCCCTCGTACTGAACGAAGAACAAACGATGCTGCGCGACAGCGCGCAGGCCTTCCTCGCCGAGAACGGACCGATCGCCCAGCTGCGCAAGCTGCGCGACGGCCGCGACGCCACCGGCTTCTCCACCGACCTGTGGCGCGGCTTCGCCGTCGATGGGCTTCGCGGGCGCGCTGGTGCCCGAGGCCCACGGCGGGCTGGGACTGGGCCCGGTCGAGGCCGGCGCGATCATGGAGGCCATCGGCCGCAACCTGACGACCTCGCCCTTCCTGTCCACCTCCGTGCTCCGCGTCAGCGCGATGCTGCGCGGCGGCAGCGCGGCCCAGCAGGGGGCCTGGCTGCCGAAGATCGCCGGCGGCGAGGTGGTGGTCGCGCTGGCGACCGACGAGAGCCCGAAGCACCGGCCGAACCGCATCGCGCTGAAGGCCGTGCCTGCGGCCGGCGGCTTCTCCCTGAGCGGCGCGAAGACCTTCGTGGTCGATGGCCACGTGGCCGACCTGCTGATCGTGGCCGCGCGCACTTCGGGCGCACCGGACGATGCCGACGGCGTCACGCTGTTCCTGGTCGATCCGAAGGCCAGGGAGTCGGCATCGAACGCACCGTGATGGTCGACGCGCACAACGCGGCGCGCATCGCCTTCGACGGCGTGCAGGTCGCCGCGGACGCGGTGCTCGGCGGCGTGGGCGGCGGGCGCGCGGTGCTGGACGCCGTGCTCGACGCGGGCCGCGCGGTGCTGGCCAGCGAGCTCGTCGGCGCGGCCGACGAGGCCTTCGAACGCACGCTCGCCTACCTGAAGGAGCGCAAGCAGTTCGGCCGGACCATCGGCGAGTTCCAGGCGCTGCAGCATCGCGCAGCCCACCTGTACAGCGAGATCGAGATCACCCGCGCCGCAGTGATCGAGGCCCAGGCAGTCGATGGCCGAAGATCCGTCGAAGGCCAGCCGGCTCGTTTCGCTGGCCAAGGCCCGCGCCGGCATGAGCGCGACGCTGGCCGTGCAGGAAGGCGTGCAGATGCACGGCGGAATGGGCATGACCGACGAGTTCGACATCGGCCTGTTCATGAAGCGCGTGCGCGTCGCGCAGGAGCTGCTGGGCGACGCCGCACTTCCACGCGGACCGGCACGCCGCGCTGAACGCGTACTGACGGACGCGCGCCCGTGACCTGGCCGGCAGTCTCGATCGCGCAGGCGCATGCCTGGCTGACCGCGCCCGGCTCGCCGTTCGAGATGGAGCAGCGCCTGATCCGCGGCGTGCCGATGCGCGTCTGGAAGAACGCGCCGCCTTCGCTGCGCTACGCTTCGGCGGCGCGCGCGCGGCGTCGGGGCCAAGCTTCCTCGTCTACGAAGACGAACGCATCGACTACGAGGCATTTCCTCGGGCCGCAGGGCTGGCGCACGTGTTGGTCGAGGACTGGGGCATCGCGAAGGGCGACCGCGTCTGCATCGCGATGCGCAACTTTCCCGAATGGCCGATCGCGTTCTGGGCGGCGGCGACGGCCGGCGCGATCGTCGTGCCGCTCAACGCCTGGTGGACGGGCGAAGAACTCGAGTACGGACTGTCCGATTCCGGCACCCGCGTGCTCTTCTGCGACGCCGAGCGCGCGAACGCCTCGCCCCGCGTTGGCGGAGCGCTCGGTCTCGAGCGGATCGTCGTCGCGCGCGATTCCGCGGGACGCGCTGACGGCAGCGTGCTGCAGGATCTATCGACCCGGACGTGCTCGGAGGCGCCCGACGGCGCGCTGCCGGACGTCGAACTCGAGCCCGAGGACGACGCGACGATCTTCTACACGTCCGGCACCACCGGCAAGCCCAAGGGTGCGCTCGGCACGCACCGCAACATCTGCTGCAACCTCGCTCAGCCGCGCCTTCGCGGGCACGCGCAGCTGCCTGCGCCGCGGCGAGCCGCGCCGACGCCCGATCCGGACGCGCCGCAGAAGACGACGCTGCTGTCCGTGCCGTTCTTCCACGCCACCGGCTGCCATTCGGTGCTGTGCGGCACGCTGCACACCGGTGGCAAGCTCGTGATGATGCACCACTGGGATGCCGAGCGGGCGATGCGAGCTGATCGAGCGAGAGCGCGTCACGAGCGCTGGCGGCGTGCCGTCGATCGTGTGGCAGATCCTCGAGCATCCCGGCTCGCCCGAAGTACGACCTGTCGACGCCTCGAGAGCATCGGCTACGGCGGCGCGCCGGCGGCGCCCGAACTGGTGCGCCGCATCCGCGAGGCCTTCCCGACCGTCACGCCCGGCAACGGCTACGGGCATGACCGAGACCTCGTCGATCTTCACCTTCAACAGCGCCGAGGACTACGTGCACCGGCCCGACAGCGTCGGCCTGGCGGTCGCCGGTCTGCGACCTGCAGGTCGTCGATGGCGACGGCAGCGAGCTGCCGACCGGCGAGGTCGGCGAGATCTGGATCCGCGGGCCCAACGTCGTGACGGGCTACTGGAACAAGCCCGAGGCGACCGCGCGCGACCTTCGTCGATGGCTGGCTGCGCACCGGCGACCTCGGCGCGCTCGACGACGAGGGCTTCGTCTACATCGTCGACCGCGCCAAGGACATGCTGATCCGCGGCGGCGAGAACATCTACTGCGTCGAGGTCGAGGATGCGCTCTACGACCACCCGGCCGTGATGGACGCCGCGCGTGATCGGCCTCCCGCACCACGTGCTGGGCGAGGAACCGGCCGCGGTCGTGTCGCTGAAGCCGGGCGCGCAGGCCACCGAGGACGAGCTTCGCGCCCACGTCGCCGCGCAGCTCGCGGCCTTCAAGGTGCCGGTGCGCATCGCGTTCCGCGCAGCGAGCCGCTGCCGCGCAACGCCAACGGCAAGATCCTGAAGAAGGAGCTGCGCGCGCTGTTCGATTGACGTTTGGTCGGACCGGCGGCACGGGCGCGTACCGCCGGCTTCGGCCGCGCCGCGCGCGCGCTCAGTCGAAGATCGCGACCGCGCGGGTCCAGCCGGCGGAAGCGGCACGGATCTTGGCCGGGAAGCAGGCGATCCGGAAGCCGGTCGCGGGCAGGGCCTCGAGGTTGTGCAGCTTCTCGAGGTGGCAGTAGCCGATGTCGCGTCCGGCCTTGTGCCCCTCCCAGATGATCGACGGGTCCTTGCCCTGCGCGTACTTTTCGGCCGTGTACACGAAGGGCGCGTCCCAGCTCCAGGCGTCGGTGCCGGTGACGCGCACGCCGCGCTCGAGCAGGTACATCGTGGCTTCGTAGCCCATGCCGCAGCCGGCCTGCACGTAGTCGTCGTTGCCGTAGCGCGAGCCGGCGCGGGTGTTGACCACCACGATCTCGAGCGGCTTCAGCGTGTGGCCGATGCGCGCGAGCTCGGCCTCGACGTCCGCGGCCGTCACCACGTAGCCGTCCGGCATCTGCCGGAAATCGAGCTTCACGCCGGGCTGGAAGCACCACTCGAGCGGCACCTGGTCGATCGTGATCGCGGGTTCGCCGCGGTTCATCGTGCTGGCGAAGTGCCAGGGCGCGTCCAGGTGCGTGCCGTTGTGCGTCGACAGTTCGACCTTCTCGACCGCCCAGGCCTCGCCGTCGGGCATGTCGCCCGGCTGCAGGCCGGGGAAGAACTGCGCCAGCCGCGGAAAGCTGTCGGTGTGGTTCACGTAGTGGATCTGCGGCTTGAACGGCGGCGGGTCGGAAACCACGTCGTTCTCGAGGAAGATGGACAGGTCGACGATCCTCATGGCGAGCCTCCGTGGCCGTTGTTCGATTCCCGGCCAATGATACCGAGGCGGGGCGGCGACCGGCCGGGGGCGGTCGCGTGTGCCCGCGTCGGCCTCGGCCGGCCGCCCTGGCCGCCGGCTTGCGCCCGACCCCGGCCGGCGGCTTCCGCTACAGTTCGCACTCTCCACGAACCCCAACGGCTGGCGCGCCGTCGCGGCGACGCCCTGCGCTGCGCCGCGGCGGCGGGAACCAGGAAGCTCCATGCACCGAGGCATCACCACCACCCTTCTGCACGCCGACCGCAACGGCGAGGTCGAGCACGGCGCGGTCCACAAGCCGATGCACCCGGCCGTGGCCTACGGCTATCGCGCCTCGCGCGACCTCGCCGCGGTGTTCCAGGGCGAACGGCCCGGGCACGTGTACGGACGCCAGGGCAATCCGACCACTGCCGCGCTGGAGACCAAGGTCTCGCTGCTCGAGGATGCGGTCGGCACCGTCTGCTTCGCCACCGGCATGGCCGCGATCGGCTCGCTGATGCTGGCGCTGCTGCGCGGCGGCGACCATGTCGTTGCCAGCCGCTACCTGTTCGGCAACACCGCCAGCCTGTTGTCGACGCTGGCCGGCATCGGCGTAGAGGTGACGCTCGCCGATGCGACCGACGCCGCGGCGATCGATGCCGCGCTGCGGCCGCAGACGCGAGTCGTGTTCGTCGAGACGATCGCGAACCCGGTCACGCAGGTCGCCGATCTCGAGGGGATCGGTGCGCTCTGCAAGGCGCTGGGCATCGTCTACGTGGTCGACAACACGATGACCACCGCGGCGCTGTTCCGGCCACGCTCGGTCGGAGCCTCGCTGGTGGTGAACTCGCTGACCAAGTCGATCTGCGGGCACGGCAACGCGCTTGGCGGCGCGGTGTCCGACACGGGCCAGTTCGACTGGTCGGAGTACCCGAACATCGCCGCGCCGTATCGCAAGGGCAACCCGGCGAACTGGGGACTGCAACAGATCCGCAAGAAGGGCCTGCGGGATCTGGGTGCGACGCTCGGTGCCGAGCACGCGCACCGCATCGCCGTCGGCGCCGAGACGCTGGTGCTGCGCATGGAGCGCGCCTGCGACAACGCCACGCAGCTGGCGCAGTGGCTCGAACGCCAGCCCGGCGTCGTCCGTGTGCACTACCCGGGGCTCGCGAGTCATCCGCAGCACGCGCGCGCGATGCGGCTCTTCCGGCGCCAGGGGGCTTTGATGAGCTTCGAGCTGGACGCGTCGATCGACTGTTTCGACTTTCTCGACGCGCTCGAACTGGTGGTCAAGTCCAGCCACCTCGGCGACACCCGCACGCTGGCGATCCCGGTCGCGCACACGATCTTCTTCGAGATGGGCGCCGAGCAGCGTCGCCAGATGGGCATCTCCGAATCGCTGATCCGGCTGTCGGTCGGCATCGAAGACTACGACGACCTGCAGGCCGACTTCGCGCAGGCGCTCGCGCGCACGCTCGGGGAGGCTCGGGGCCGGGCCGCAACGCAGGCGGTCGGGGGCGCACGATGACTGCCGCGCTGGCGCAACCGGTCGTGCTGAGCGCCGCCGACGGCTCGCCCATCCACGTGCTGCGCTGGCCCGCCACCGGGGCTGCGCACGCGGTGCTGCAGATCGCGCACGGCATGGGCGAGCACGCCGCGCGTTATTCGCATGTCGCGCAGGCGCTGGCGACAGCCGGCATCGAGGTGTGGGCGAGCGACCACCGCGGCCACGGCGAGGCCGCGCGCCGCGCCGGCACGCTCGGCGATTTCGGCGCCGGCGGATTCGGCGCCGTCGTCGCCGATCTGGCCGAGGTCACGCGGGCGATCCGCGCCCGCGCGCCCGGCCTGCCGGTGATCCTGCTCGGCCACAGCATGGGATCGTTCGCGGCACAGAGCTACGTCACGCGCTTCGGCGACCTCGTCGACGGCGTCTCGCTGTCGGGCACCGCGGCCCTGGACCTGCGTCAGAGCGCGCCTGCCCGCGGCGCCGTGAAGCTGCAGGACTACAACGCCCAGTTCGAGCCGGCGCGCACGCCGTTCGACTGGCTGAGCCGCGACGCGGCGATGGTCGATGCCTACGTTGCCGACCCGCTGTGCGGGTTCACCGTGCTCGACGAGGCGCGGCGCTCGATGCTCGAGGTGACCATGGCCGCCTATGCGCCCGCTGCGCTGGCGGCGATCCCGCGCGGCTTGCCCCTGTATCTGTTCACCGGCAGCCGCGATCCCGTGAACGGCAACCTGAAGTGGTTCTTCCCGCTCGCCGAGCGTTATCTGGCGGCCGGCATCGCCAACGTGTCGGTGCACGTCTACGGCGAGGGGCGTCACGAAACGCTGAACGAGACGAATCGCCGCGAGGTCGTCGACAACCTGCGGGCGTGGATCGCCACCGTGACCGGCTGATTTCGTGCGCGAGGACCTGGTTCCGCCCGACAACGCAGCGCTGAAGCGCGACGCCGAAACCCGGGGATTCTCGCCGATGCTGCAACGTCCGGGCGCGCAGCGTGCAGATGGCGGCGTGGCGCATCGCTGGCCAGTGGCACGGAACACTCCGGGGAGCATCCGTTAAGATCCGTCGATGCAAGCAAGGGGTGCGGACATGGAATTCGATTACATCGTCGTCGGCGGGGGCTCTGCGGGCTGCGTGCTCGCGGCCCGGCTGAGCGAGGATCCGGCGGTGCGGGTCTGCCTGCTCGAGGCGGGCGGCGCAGACACCAGCGTGCTGATCCACTGCCCGGCCGGCCTGGCGCTGATGGCCAAGCAGGCGCAGATGAACTGGGGCCTGTCGACCGTGCCCCAGCCGGGATTGAACGGGCGCCGCGGCTATCAGCCGCGCGGCAAGGTGCTGGGCGGCTCCAGTTCGATCAACGCGATGATCTACGTGCGCGGCCATCGCTCCGACTACGACCACTGGGCGGCCGAAGGCAACCCGGGATGGGCGTTCGACGACGTGTTGCCGTATTTCAAGCGCTCCGAGCACAACGAGCGGGGCGCCGACGCGCTGCACGGCACGGGCGGGCCACTGAACGTGATGGACCTGCGCAGCCCGAACCCGGCGGGTGACGCGTTCGTCGAGGCGGGCGTGCAGGCGGGCTATCCGCGCAACCCCGATTTCAACGGCCCCGAGCAGGAGGGCGTCGGCTCCTACCAGGTGACACACAGGAACGGCGAACGCCACAGCGCCGCGAAGGCCTACCTGACGCCGAACCTCGGGCGGCCGAACCTGCAGGTGATCACCGGCGCGCACACGACGCGCATCCTGATGGACGGGCGCCGTGCGACCGGAGTCGAGTACCGGCGCGGCGGGGCGACCGAGCGCGTGCAGGCGCGCCGCGAGGTGCTGCTGAGCGCCGGTGCGTTCCAGTCGCCCCAGCTGCTGATGCTGTCCGGAATCGGACCGGGCGCGCACCTGCAGCAGATGGGGATAGCGACCGTCCACGACCTGCCCGGGGTCGGGCGCCACCTGCACGACCACATCGACGTGGTGCAGGTGTTCGATGCGCCCGGCCAGCACGAGCTGTTCGGCCTGTCGCTGCCCGGGCTCGTGCGCGTGGTGAAGGGCATCTTCGAGTGGCGCGATCGCCGCAGCGGCATGCTGACGACGAATTTCGCCGAGTCGGGCGGTTTCATCCGCAGCGCGCCGCAGGAACCGATCCCCGATCTGCAGCTGCACTTCGTGATCGGCAAGCTCGTGGACCACGGCCGCAAGACCCAGTTCGGCCACGGCTATTCGTGTCACGTCTGCCTGCTGCGCCCGCGCAGCCGGGGCAGCGTCACGCTCGCCAGCGCCGATCCGATGGCGACGCCGCTGATCGATCCGAACTTCCTGGCCGACCCGGACGACATGGCGCGCATGGTCCGCGGCTTCCGGCTGATGCGCTCGTTGCTGTCACAGCCGGCGCTGGCGCGCTACGGCGCGCGCGAGTTCGCTTCGTCGGCCGGCGCGCAGACCGACGAACAGATCGTGCAGTTCATCCGCGACTACGGCGACACGATCTATCACCCGGTCGGCAGCTGCCGCATGGGCCCCGGCCCGCTCGACGTCGTCGACGAACGGCTGCGCGTTCGCGGCATCGAGCGCCTGCGGGTGGTCGACGCGTCGATCATGCCGAGGGTCGTCGGCGGCAACACCAACGCGCCGACGATCATGATCGCCGAGAAGGCGTCGGACATGATCCGCGAGGACGCCGCGGCGGCCTGAGCCGCCCGCCGCGGCGCTGGCGATCAGCCGCGCGGCAGCTCGTTGAACGGCACGTCCTTGTCGACGCGCACGTCGGCGGGCAGGCCCAGCACGCGCTCGGCGATGATGTTGCGCAGGATCTCGTCGGTGCCGCCGGCGATGCGCAGCCCGGCGCGGACAGCAGCGCCTCCTGGAACCAGGCCTCCAGCGGCGCGAGATTCGGGTCCATCACCGACGCCCGACATGCCCGAGCAGGTCCATGCCGAAGGACGCGATGTCCTGCAGCTTGCTGGCGCTGACGACCTTGCCGATCGAGGTCTCGGGTCCCGGGCGTCTGGCCGCGCGAGAGCGCGGTCATGGTGCGGAACTGCGTGTACTTCAGGCCCTGCGCCTGCACGTACCAGTCGGCGATCTTCTCGCGCACGGCCGCGTCTGCCGATCGCCGGGCCGTCGTCGAGCTTCGAGCTGGCGCGCGAGACGCAGGAAGTCCTCGACGTCCGGCCCGGGCGCGTCGCCGACGGCGAGGCGCTCGTTCATCAGCGTGGTGAGCGACGACCTTCCAGCCGTCGCCGACGGCGCCGAGGCGCTGGCGTCGGGGATGCGCACGTCGGTGAAGAACACCTCGTTGAAGTTCGACGCGCCCGAGATCTGCTTGATCGGCGCATCTCGATGCCGGGCGACTTCATGTCGAGGAAGAAGATCGTCAGGCCCGTGTGCTTCGGCACGTTGGGGTCGGTGCGGGTGACGAGGATGCCGTAGTCGCAGTAGTGCGCGCCGGAGGTCCAGATCTTCTGGCCGTTGATGACCCAGTCGTCGCCGTCGCGCTCGGCGCGCGTGCGCAGGCCGGCGAGGTCGGAGCCGGCCGACGGGCTCGGAGAAGAGCTGGCACCAGATCTCCTCGCCGCGCAGCGCCGGGCGCACGTAGCGCTCGCAGCTGCTCCTGGCGTGGCGTAGGTCATCATCGTCGGGATGCACATGCCGAGGCCGATCTCGAAGAAGCCGCGCGGCAGCGTCGAAGTGCGCCTCCTCCTGGTTGTAGATCACCTGCTGGATCGGCGAGCCGCCGCGGCCGCCCCAGTCCTTCGGCCAGGTGATGCCGGCAAAGCCGGCGTCGGCCTTCTTCGCCTGCCAGGCCTTGGCGCGCGGCGAGCGCGTCGGCGTCCTCGCTGTAGCGGGTGCGGCGATTCGGGCTGGTCGTCGCGGCTTGCAGCGTTGCGTTGGCTTCGAGGAAGGCGCGGGCTTCGGCGCGGAACGCGGCTTCTTCCGGGGTGTCGTTGAAGTCCATGGCGATTCCTCAGTGAGTCGCTTGCGTGCCGGCGGGCGTCGTCCCGTCCCAGCGCGTCGACCAGCCGGTTCTTCCAGTGCGCGTGGCGCTGCCCAGCGTCAGGGCGAGCAGCTTCGCGCGGCGGTAGTAGAGGTGGCAGTCGAACTCCCAGGTGAAGCCCATGCCGCCGTGCGTCTGGATGTTCTCCTTGGACGCGAGGTGGAACGGCATCGGTGGCGGAGACCCGCGCCGCGGCGGCGGCGAGCGGCAGCTCGGGCGCGTCGGTCGACAGCGCCCAGGCGCCGTAGTAGGCGTTCGAGCGGGCGAGCTCGATCGCGACGTAGATGTCGGCGAGCTTGTGCTTGATCGCCTGGAACGAGCCGATCGGCCGGCCGAAGGCGATAGCGCTCCTGCGCGTAGGCGCGTGCCATCTCGAGGCAGGCCTGCGCGCCGCCGACCTGCTCGAAGGCGACGCAGCACCGCGGCGCGGTCGAGCAGCGCTGGACGGCGTTCCAGCCGCGGGCGCCGTCGCCGAGCAACTCGGCAGGCGCGCCGTCGAACGCGATGCGGGCCTGCTCGCGGGTCGGGTCGAGGGTCTTGAGCGCGTCGCGGGCGACGCCCGTGCCGTGGAGGTCGACGAGGACGAGCGCGGCCGGTCGCTCTCGTCGCGGGCGACCACGATCGCGAAGTCGGCGACGTCGCCGTCGGGCACCGGCCACTTCGTCGCCGCTGAGCCTTGCCGCCGAAGGTGCGCGCCGATCGCCTGCGGGCCGCGGATTGCCCGGCGCCCTCGGCGAGGGCGAACGTGCCGATCGCCTCGCCCGCGGCGAGCTTCGGCAGCCACTTCGTCTTCTGCGCCTCGCTGCCGGCGGCAGCAGCGCCTCGGTCGCGAGGTAGACCGACGAGGCGAACGGGACCGGCGCGAGCGCGCGGCCGATCTCCTCGGCGAGCACGCACAGACCCTCGTGGCCGAGGCCGGCGCCGCCGTATCTCCTCGGGCACCGCGGCGCCGAGCCAGCCCATGTCGGCCATCCCCTTCCACAGCGCGCGGTCGTAGGGCGCGCTCGCCCTCGAGCACCTGCGCCGGACGACCTGTCGCGGGCAGCTGTCGGCGAGGAACTTGCGCGCCTGTTCGCGCAGCAGGTTCTGGTCGTCGGAAAAGTCGAAGTTCATGGTGTCGTTCGTCTCCGCTGCGTCGTTGCTGTTGACCCCGAGCATAATCCGGACTAGTTTGATCGATCAAACCATCTGTGTTCACAGCGGGGCGGCCGTGCGCATGGCGCGCACGGCCGCCCCGCGTGCTGCCAGGAGGAGCAAGCGTTGGCCAAGGCGATGTACCCCGGAGACCATGCGCGCGAGACGCCGGACAAGCCCGCGCTGATCCACGCGGCGAGCGGCCTCGTGCTGACCTACCGCGAGCTGGACGCGCGCTCCAACCGGCTCGCGCGCCATCTCCAGGCACAGGGACTGAAGCGCGGCGACCACATCGCGCTCCTGATGGAGAACAACCTGCGCTACCTCGAGGTGGTGCTGGGCCGCGCTGCGCTCCGGCCTGTTCGTGACGCCGGTCAACCGCTACCTGACGCCCGGCGAGACCGCCTACGTCGTCGCCGACTGCGGCGCGAAGGCCCTGGTGTCCTCGCACGCGATGCGCGAACTGGCCGTGGGCTGGGCCGAGCTCGCGGATGCGCAGCCAGGCGTGCAGTGCGCGATCCGGCTGATGGTCGACGGCGACGATCCCGGGCTGGACGGCCTACGAGGACGCGGTCGCCGTCCAGCCGCGCCGAGCGCCTCGACGAGGAGTGGATGGGAGCGATCATGCTGTACAGCTCGGGCACCACCGGCCGGCCGAAGGGCATCATCCGGGCGCAGCCGCAGGGCAAGCCCGGCGACGGGCCGGCGCGGCACGAGCCGCACGCGAGCGTTCGGCTTCGCGCACGGACACGGTCTACCTATCGCCCGCGCCGCTCTACCACGCCGCGCCGCTCGGCTACGCGATCTGACACGCAGTTCCTCGGCGGCACCGTGGTGATGATGGACAAGTTCGACGCGCTCGAGTCGCTGCGGCTGATCGAGCGCTACCGCGTCACGCACAGCCAGTGGGTGCCGACCATGTTCGTGCGCATGCTGAAGCTGCCCGACGAGCAGCGCCGCGCCTTCGACCTGTCCAGTCACCGCGTTGCGATCCATGCCGCCGCGCCGTGCCCGGTCGAGGTCAAGCGCCAGATGATCGACTGGTGGGGCCCGATCCTGTACGAGTACTACGCGGCACCGAAGGCAACGGCGTCACCTGCATCGACACTGCCAGAACTGGCTCGCGCACCCGGGCTCGGTGGGGCGCGCGATCCTGGGCATGCTGCACATCTGCGACGACGACGGCAACGAGCTGCCCGCGGGCGAGGTCGGGCTGGTCTACTTCGAGCGCGACGAGCTGCCGTTCCGCTACCACAACGACCCGGACAAGACGCGCAGCGGCGCAGCATCCGCGGCACCCGACCTGGACCACGCTCGGCGACATCGGCCGCGTCGACGAGGACGGCTACCTGTACCTCACCGACCGCAAGGCGTTCATGATCATCTCGGGCGGGGTGAACATCTACCCGCAGGAGATCGAGGACGCGCTGGCGCTGCACCCGCAGGTGCACGACGTCGCGGTGATCGGCGTGCCGGACGACGAGATGGGCGAGGAGGTGAAGGCCGTCGTCGAGCCGGCTCCCGGCGCCGTGCCGACCGAGGCGCTGGCCGCCGAGCTGATCGATTTCCTGCGCGGCCGGGTGGCCCGCTACATGGTGCCGCGCTCGATCGACTTCGTCGACGAGCTGCCGCGCACGCCGACCGGCAAGCTGCAGAAGCACCTGCTGCGCGCCCGCTATGCGACGCGCTGATGCGACGCGCTGATGCGACACGCTGATGCGACACGCCGATGCGACACGCCGATGCGACACGCCGATGCAGCGCACCGATGCAGCGCACTGAGGCGATGAGCTCCCCGGATCGTCTGCCGGACGAGCGGGCGCCGCACGATTCGGCGCCGCAGCTCGCGACGAAGCGCGCGACGCGGCGCGAGCGTGTCGCCGCGGTGCGCGCGATCGTCGCGGTGTTCCGGGAGTTCGACCAGTCGGCGCGCGAAAGCGAGCTCAGCATGGCGCAGTACCGGATCCTGCTGTTCCTGCGCAACGGTCCGGCGCGCGCCGGCTCGATCGCCGCCAGCTCGCTGGTCAAGAAACCGACGACGTCGCTGCAGCTCGCCACCCTGCGCGAGCGCGGCTGGGTCGACGAGCAGGACGATCCCGCGGACGGTCGGGCGCGGCGCCTGGTGCTGACCGCGGCCGGACGCGAGGCGATGGACCGCTTCGAGGACACCCTCTCGTCGGCGCTGCACGGATTGCTCGGCGATGCCGAGGCGGCACTGGTGCCGTCGCTGTCGGCGATGTACCGCGTGCTCGGGGAGACCCGCGAGCGGCGTTTCGCCGACCTGGAACGCCGCGCGTAGCGGAATCTCAGGCGGCGTTCAGCCGCAGCGTGCCCTGGTCCAGCACGGTGTCGCCGCCGGCGCCCAGCGTACGAAAGCGGATCGCCTCCCCCGAGCGCCAGGCCTGCACCGTCAGCGTGTCCCCGGGCAGAACGGGTTTCGTGAAGCGCGCCGACATCGAGCGCAGCCGTTCCGGCTTGCCGTCGCAGCAGGCGTTCAGCAGGATCCGGCCGGTGACGCCGTAGGTGCACATGCCATGCAGGATCGGCCGCGGGAAGCCGCCGCGTGCGGCGAATTTCGGGTCGCTGTGCAGCGGGTTGCGGTCGCCGCTCAGGCGGTACAGCAGCGCCTGGTCGGGCCGGATCGGCACGGATGCCTCGAAGTCGGGCTTCCCGGTCGGCATCGGGTCGCTGGCGGACGCGCCGCGCGGGCCGCCGAAGCCGCCGGCACCGCGCACGAAGATCGACGAGGTCGACGTGACCAGCGCCGCGCCGCTGTCGCGGTCGACCGCCTGCGACGCGATCGTGATCAGCGCGCCCGAGCCCTTGTCGAGCACGTCGGTGATGCGGCTCGTGATGCGCACGCTGCCGGCCACCGGCAGCGGCCGGTGCAGCTCGAAGGCCTGCTCGGCGTGCACGACCTTGGTCCGGTCGATGGCGCCGAAGTCGGGCCGCGCGGGCGCGTTCTGGATGATCACCACGGCGTAGACGGGCAGCGCGACCTGCTGCACGCCGTCGGAATTCTCGGTGGTGTACTGCAGTTCGGAGTACGGATCGGCCTGGCCCGCGCCGACGCCCAGCGCGTACAGCATCGTGTCGCGCGAGGTCCAGCTGAACTCGACGGGTCCGGCGGTGTTGCCGACGATCTTCGGATCGATTGCCATGTCTTCCTCTCAGTTCTTCCCGGGCGGTATCTCGCCCGAGGTGATGGCGTTTTCGGCCGCCTTGCGCACCAGGTCCGGGATCAGGGCGCCCAGTTCGCCGGCTTCCCAGCGGCCTTCCTTCTCGATGCGGGGACCGGCATGCCAGCCTTCGGCCACCGTGATGCGTCCGCCGCGCACGCCGAACACGCGACCCGTGATCCCTTCGCTCTGCTCGCTGCCGAGCCAGACGATCATCGGCGCGACGTTGGCCGCATCGAACGGGTCGAAGTCGGGGCCGGCGGCCGCGCCTGCCTCCTCGGCCGGCTCGCGCCCGAAGATGTCCGAGGTGAGGCGGCTCAGCGCGGTCGGGTAGATGCAGTTGACCGTCACGCCGTAGCGCTCGAGCTCGCGCGCCGCGATGATCGAGAACGACGCGATGCCGGCCTTGGCGGCGCCATAGTTGGTCTGCCCCGGGTTGCAGTACAGCCCCGACGACGAGCTGGTGTTGATCAGTCGCGCCTTGCGCTGGCGCCCGGCCTTGGCTTCGTCGCGCCAGTAGGCGGCCGCGTGCCGCGACGGTGCGAAGGTGCCGCGCAGGTGAACGCGGATCACCGAGTCCCACTCCTCCTCGCTCATGTTCGCCAGCGTGCGGTCGCGCAGGATGCCTGCGTTGTTGACGACCACGTCGAGTCCGCCGAAGTTCCCGATCGCGGCATCGACCATGCGCTTGGCGCCGTCCCAGTCGGCGACGTCGTCGGTGTTGGCGATCGCCTCGCCGCCCATCGCGCGGATGCGCGCGACGACCTCGTGCGCCGGGCCCTCGCCGGCTCCTGCGCCGTCGCGCGCGCCGCCAAGGTCGTTGACGACGACCTTGGCGCCCTGGCGCGCGAACTCGAGCGCGTATTCGCGCCCGATGCCGCGGCCCGCGCCGGTGATCAGCACGACGCGGCCTTCGCAGATCCTCTGCATTTCGTCTCCTCTGTTCTCAGGACGCTGCCTGCCGCGCTCAGCCCGGCGTCAGCTTCATCGTCTTGCCCATCTCGCGGTAGCGCGCGGTCTCGGCCTCGATCAGCGCGCGCAGCATCGCGGCGCTGCCGGCGACGATCTCGCCGCCGCCCTGTTTGTCGTTGTATTCCTTGTACTCGGGGCTCTTGATGATCGTCAGCAGAATCTCCTCGAGTTTCTGCACGATCTGGTCGGGCACCTTCGAGCTGACCGCGAAGCCGGTCCACACGATCAGTTCGTAATCGACGCCGAGCTCCCTGGCGGTCGGCACGTTCGGCAGGAAGTGGTGGCGGTTGGGGCCGGTGACCGCCAGCGGGCGCAGCTTGCCGCCCTCGATCAGCGGCATCGCGCCGCCGGTGTCGGTGATCGCGACGTCGATGTCGCCGGCGATCACGTCGTTGTTGGCCTGCGCCGCGCCCTTGTAGGCCACGTGCGTGAACACCGCGCCGGTGGCCTTCTGCAGCGACAGCCCGCCGATCCGGTAGTGGTGACCGTAGTTGGACATGCGCACCGTCTCGGGCTTGGCGCGGGCCTCGGAGATCACGTCCTGAAGCGTCTTGAAGCGCGAGTTCGCGCCGGTGACGATCACCGCCTGGCCGCGTCCCATGTAGACCACCGGGCGCATGTCGCGCAGCGGTTCGTAGGGCACCGACGGGTTGACCAGCGGCGTCAGCACCATCGGCGACGGCGAAATGTAGAACAGCGTGTGCCCGTCGGGCGGCGCCTGCAGCAGGGCCTGCACCGCGATCACCTGGTCGCCGCCGGTGCGGTTCTCGACGACCGTCGACTGGCCGGTCATCTTCCCGAAGCGCTCGGCGACGAAGCGCGTGCCGGTGTCGGCGCCGCTGCCGGGGCCCAGGCCGACGATGAAGCGCACGGTCTTGCTGGGGAAGGCGGGGGCCTGAGCGAACCCGGTGCGGGTGGTCAGGCCGGTGGCGATGCCGGCGGCGATGCCGGCAAGTACTTTGCGACGCATGCGATGTCTCCTCCTCGTCTGTCGAATCGATCTCGTGGTGTGTGGGATCGATCGTATCGGAACGACGAGGTCTTTGCCCGCACACGGCGCGCGCGGCGCCCGTGCGCGCGACCGCCCGCCGGTCATCGTCGACCGCACGCTCGCGCGCTGGGCGGCGTCGCCGCCCGGCTCAGCCGTTGGACCAGAGATTCGTCGTGTACGCGCGCTGCACGTTGGCGTCGATCTGATCGGCGACGGCGGCGTCCGCGCCGATGCGCGAGGCGATCATCGCGCCGAACGAGATGCGCTGGGGCTCGGGCCAGGACTGCGGGTCCCACAGCCGCGAACGCAGGAGCGCGCGGGCGCAGTGGAAGTAGCAGCGCTCGACACGCACGCGGATCGCGAGCAGCGCCGGGCGACCGGCGCTGCCGAGCGTCTGCAGCAGCTCGGCGTCGTCGTGCAGCTCGGCCCGGCCGGTCACGCGCAGCGTCTCGCCCGTGCCCGGGCGCAGGAAGATCATCGCGACGGAGCCGGTCTCGATGATGTTCTGCAGGCCGAATGCGAGGTTGTTGCCGGCACGCTCGGGCATCAGCAGCGTGCGTGGATCCTCGATCCGCACGAAGCCCGGCTGGTCGCCTTTCGGCGAGACCTCGACGGTGCCCGCGCGGTCGCGCGTCGCCAGCATCGCGAACGGGCTCGCGCGGATGAACCTTTCGGCCTGATCGTCGATCCGATCGGAGATCTTGGAGATCGTCGTCGGCCGCGGCGGCTGCAGGATGCCGCGCAGGGCCTCGAGACTGGTGATGCGCGCCATGGCGTGCTCCTGAGGATCGGAGCTGGAAGTGTCCGTCGACGGGTCGTATCGCGCAACCGCCCCGGGTCGCGCCCCGGGTCGCGACGAGTTGTCCTCGCAATCGCCCTGCGCGCCGACGATTCCGTGAACTGTGTCCGCGATGCAGGTAAACCCGGTTTGACCAGCCCGCCCGAGCCTTCCTAGACTCGTAGAATAGGATGACCCGCAAGCGCGACCGGCACGCGTGTCCGCGCTCGGCGTCACGCCCGGCGTGGGCGCATTGCGTGCGTCGCCGTCACCGAAAGACTTTGGAGGAGAAATCGTGGCAGCAAGTCTCTGGACCAGGATCGCATCGATCGGGGTGGGTCTCGTCGTATCCGCGGGCGCCATGGCGCAGACGCTTTCCATCGGCACCGGCGGCACCGGCGGCGTCTACTACCCCCTGGGGGGCGGCATGGCCTCGGTGCTGTCCAAGTACGTGCCCGGCATGCAGGCCACCGCCGAGGTGACCGGCGGGTCGGTCGACAACCTGAAGCTGATCGGTTCCGGCAAGCCGTACATCGGCTTGACGATGGCCGACGCGGCGCTGGACGCGGCCAAGGGCGTCGACAAGTTCAAGGGCAAGCCGGTCCCGGTCAAGACGCTGATGATCCTGTATCCCAACCGCATGCACGTGGTGTCGGTCGAAGGCGCCGGCGTGACGAAGATGAGCGACCTCAAGGGCAAGAGGGTATCGACCGGATCGCCGGGCAGCGCCACCGAAGTGATGGCCTTTCGCGTGATCGAGGCCGCCGGGCTCGACAAGGACAAGGACATGACGCGCGAGCGCCTGGGCGTGGCCGAGTCCGTCAACGCCCTGAAGGACCGGAAGATCGACGCGTTCTTCTGGGTCGGCGGCCTGCCGACCGCGGCGGTGACCGATCTGGCCAACACGCCGGGCACGAAGATCCGGATGATCGATCACGCCGACACTGTCGCGAAGATGAACCAGAAGTACGGCAATCTGTATGTCGAGGACACGATCGCGAAGTCGGTCTACAAGGGCATGGACACCGACAACCGGCAGGCGACGGTGATGAACATCCTGGTCGCGCACGAGTCGATGAGCGATGCCGAGGCCTACAACATCGTCAAGACGATCTTCGACAAGCGCGACGATCTGATCGCGGTGCACAAGGAGGCCGCGAACTTCAAGCTCGAGAACCAGAAGGCTTCGGCGAGCCCGGTGCCGTTCCATCCGGGGGCAGCGAAGTACTTCGCCGAGCGCGGCGTGAAGCTGAACTGAGCCGAAGCAGTCACGGCTCGAGCCGTGCCCGCCGGCACGGCTCGCGGGCCCCGCCGGCGGGGAGGTCACGGCAGCGTGTTCGCGGCGTGACCCGTCCCCGGGGCGGGGCCCGCGTCTTTCGGGGGAGCGGATGAGCGAGATCATTGTCGACGAACAGGCGCTGAAGAAGGCCGAGGCGTACATCGAGGAGGAGGAGGGCGCCGCCAACCGGCTGCCCGGTGCGCTCGGCGTGTTCGTCACCCTGTGCGCGGTCGCGATGTCCCTCTTTCACCTGTACGCGGCGTACAGCATCGTGCCCACGCACATCCTGCGCGCCGTGCACGTCGCCTTCGTGCTGTTCGTGTGTTTCCTGCTGTTCCCGGTCGCGCTGCGCTACCGCAACCGCATCATGTGGTGGGACTGGCTGATGGCACTGCTGGCCGTCGCCGTCGTGGTCTACATGATCCTGGGCGGCGACGACTTCACCGACCGCAACACGATGCCGGACCCGCTCGACGTGTTCTTCGGTGTCGCGCTGATCCTGCTGATCATGGAGGCGATGCGGCGCACCAACGGCATGGTGATGCCGGTGATCACGTCGCTGTTCATCCTGTACGCGTTTGCCGGGCCGTGGCTGCCGGCGCCGTGGACGCACAAGGGCTACGAGCTGGGGCGCCTGGTCGGGCACATGTACATGACGCTGGAGGGCATCTTCGGCGCCGCGATCGACGTGTCCTCGTCGCTGATCATCCTGTTCACGATCTTCGGCGCCTTCCTGCAGTTCTCGAACGCCGGCAAGTTCTTCATCGACTTTTCGTTCTCGGCGATGGGCGGCAAGCCGACCGGTGCCGGGCGCACGGTGGTTCTCGCCTCCTTCCTGCTGGGCGGGCCCTCGGGGTCGGGCGTCGCGACCACGGTCACGCTCGGCTCGGTGGCCTATCCGATGCTGGCCAAGGTCGGCTACGAACGCAACGCGGCCGGCGGGCTGCTCGCGGCCGGCGGCCTCGGCGCGATCATCTCGCCGCCGGTTCTTGGCGCGGCCGCATTCCTGATCGCCGAGTTCCTGAAGATCTCGTATCTCGACGTTCTGCTGATGGCGGTGATTCCGACGCTGCTGTTTTATCTGGCCCTGTTCATCATGGTCGAGATCGACGCGCGCAAGTACGGCATGCACGAAGCCGTCTTCGAGAAGGTCGCCGGTGTCCGGGAACTGACCCGGAAGTACTGGTTCCACTTCGTGTCGCTGGTGTCGATCATCGCGTTCATGTTGCTCGGCTTCTCGCCGGTGCTGTCGGTGTTCTGGGCGACGGTGCTGTCGTTCCTGACCAGCCTGCTGCACAGGGACTGCGCCTTGCTGCCGCGCGACCTGTTCTCCAGCCGGCAGGGATTCGGGCGAGCGCTGATGGGGTCGGGCCTGGTCCGCGCGCTCGAAGGCGGCTCGGTCGGCATGCTGAATGTCGGCACGACCTGCGCGGGGGCTGGCCTTATCGTCGGCGTGGTCACGCTCACCGGTCTCGGGCTGAAGTTCTCGTCGATCATCCTGACCTATGCGGGCGGATCGCTGCTGCTGACCGCGATCTACACCGGCCTGATCGTGTGGATCATCGGCCTGGCCGTGCCGGTGACGGCGTCCTACATCATCAGCGCGGTGATCGCCGCGCCCGCGCTGATCAAGCTGGGCGTTCCCGACTACGCGGCGCACATGTTCATCTTCTACTACGCGGTGCTCTCGGAAGTGTCGCCGCCGACCGCGCTGTCGCCGTTCGCCGCCGCGGCGATCACCGGCGGCGACCCGTACCGGACCACGCTGCAGAGCTGGAAATACACGATGCCGGCGTTCCTTCTGCCGTTCATGTTCGTGCTCGACCCGAGCGGCCAGGGGCTGCTGCTGATGGGCTCGGTGAAGGGGCTGGCAGGCGCCGACTGGAGCTCGATCGCCCTCGTCTCGTTCACCGCAGCGGTCGGGATCGCCGCGCTCGCCGGCGGATTCCAGGGCTGGCTGCTGCGTCGCACGAATCCGGTCGAGCGCACGATGCTGCTGGCCGCCGGACTTCTGCTGGTCTATCCGTCGGCGATCAGCGACGGGGCCGGACTTCTTCTGGTGGCTCTGGTGCTTGCGCTGCAGTGGCTGCGGCGGGACCGTCCGGCGCCGGTGGCGGGCTGATCGCATCGATCCTGCTGGCCGGCACCGTCAGCGTGAAGGTCGAGCCCTTGCCGGGCTCGCTCTCGATCCGAAGTTCGCCGCCGTGGCGCTGCGCGATGTGTTTCACGATCGCCAGGCCCAGGCCCGTGCCGCCGGTCTCGCGTGAACGGCCGCTGTCGACCCGGTAGAAGCGTTCGGTGAGCCGCGACAGGTGTTCGCGGCGGATGCCGATGCCGGTGTCGGCGACGCTGAACTCGCCGCGGCCCCCGCCGTTCAGCGTCCAGCGGACCGCGACCGAACCGCCCTCCGGCGTGTAGCGCAGCGCGTTGCTGACCAGGTTCCAGACGGCGCTGTGCAGTTCGGACTCGGTGCCGCTGATCCGTGCTGCCGGTCCTGCCTGCACCTCGACGTGGTGCCTTCCCTGGTCGAAGGCGAGTGCGTCGGCGCGGATGCGGTCGAGCAGCTGGCCGACGTCGATCCACGTGTCCACAGCCGGCCGGCGGGCTCCCTCGATCTGCGCCAGGGTCAGAGAATCCTCCACCAGGCTGAGCATGCGCCGCGTCTGCTGTTCCATCAGGGAGTAGATGCGCGCCCGCTCGGCCGGATCCATGTCGATCTCGCCCAGGGTTTCGATGAAGCCGGTCAGCACGGTCAGCGGGCTGCGCAGTTCGTGCGAGACGTTGGCGACGAACTCGCGCCGCATGATCTCGTTGCGCTCGCGTTCGGTGATGTCCTGCGACAGCACCAGTTTCATCTCGTCTCCGTACGGGCGGACCAGCACCGACAGACTGCGCGCGCCGGGGGCCGGGATCGTGACCGCGTCGCCGAACTGGCTGGAGCGCAGCAGCGCGACGAACGCCGGCGCGCGGACGAGGTTGGTGATCGACTGTTCGAGGTCGCGCCGCGGGTCGAGGCCGAAATGCTCCGCCGAGACGCGGTTCATCCACTGGATCCGGTCATTGGCGGCGAGCAGCAGCACGCCGTTGGGCGAGGCCTCGATCGCCGACAGAAACTGCAGCAGCCGGTCCTGTTCGGTCGCCGTCATCGCCTCGCGTGCTTTGAGCGCTCGCTCGATCCGGTAGCCCAGCTCCGCGAGCGGGCCGGTGTGCACCGGCGCACGCCGGTCGGCCGGCCCGACGAGCCAGTTCGCCAGCGCGCGCATGCGCAGCGTGTCGAACAGCAGCAGCGTCACGGCCAAGGTCGCCAGCCCGATCGCCGCGCCGTAGATCCAGCCGTTCTCGTCGACGATCAGGCGCCTGCCGAAGAAGGCCCCGGCACCGCCGCTCAGCGCGAGCAGCAGGGCCCGGAAGACCAGCCACAGGGTCAGATTCACGTCACTTGATCACCGACTCGACGTCGTCCAGTGGCGTATGCCGGACGTCGGCACCCTTGACGATGTAGATCACCTGCTCGGAGAGGTTCTTCGCGTGGTCGCCGACCCGCTCGATGGCCTTGGCGACGAAGACCAGGTCGATGCTGGACGTGATCGTGCGCGGGTCCTCCATCATGTACGTGACCAGCTTGCGCATCAGGCCTTCGAACTCGACGTCGATCTCGTTGTCGTGCTTGAGCACCTGCAGCGCCTGGTTGACGTCGAGCCGCGCGAACGCATCGAGCGCGCGCCGCAGCGACTCGGTGGCGAGCGACGACTCGTAGGACAGGTCGTCGATCGGCACGCGCAGCCGGCTCGACACGCCGGTGTTGATCAGGCGCTGCACCGTGCGCGCGATGCGCGCGGCCTCGTCGCCGACGCGCTCGAGGTTGCCGATGGTCTTGGAGATCGCGATCAGCAGGCGCAGGTCGCGCGCGGTCGGCTGGCGGCGGGCGATGATCGTCGACAGCTCGCTGTCGATCTCGACCTCCATCCGGTTGATGCGGTTCTCGTCGGCGAGCACCTCGCTGGCGACTTCGCCGCTCAGGTGGGTCAGCGCATACACCGCGCGGTTGACCTGCGATTCGGCCAGGCCGCCCATCTCCAGCACGCGCGTGCTGACGGTGCTGAGTTCGGTGTCGAATTGGGTCGAGAGATGCTTGTCCATCGTGTTCCTTCCAGCGCGAGCGCGCTCAGCCGAAGCGGCCGGTGATGTAGTCCTCGGTTTCCTTGCGCTTGGGCTTCATGAAAATGTCGTTGGTCTCGCCGAACTCGACCAGCTCGCCCAGTACATGTAGGCGGTGAAGTCCGACACGCGGGCCGCCTGCTGCATGTTGTGGGTCACGATCAGCACGGTGACCTTGTGCTTGATCTCGCCGACCAGTTCCTCGATGCTGCCGGTGGCGATCGGGTCGAGTGCCGAGGTCGGCTCGTCGAACAGCAGGATCTCGGGATCGGTCGCCAGCGCGCGCGCGATGCACAGGCGCTGCTGCTGGCCGCCCGACAGGTTGACCGCGAGCTCGTTCAGGCGGGTGTTGACCTCGCCCCACAACGCAGCGCCCTTCAGTGCCGCCTCGACCTTGTCGTCGAGGTAGGCGCGCGACTTCTCGCCGCGCACGCGCAGGCCGTAGGCGACGTTGTCGTAGATCGACTTCGGGAAACGGGTTCGGCTTCTGGAACACCATCGAGACGCGCATCCGCACCTCGATCGGATCGACCTGCGCGTCCAGGATGTCGACCTGGTCCGGGTAGAGCTGGATGCTGCCGTCGTAGCGGTGGCCGGGATACAGGTCGTGCATCCGATTGAAGCAGCGCAGGAAGGTCGACTTGCCGCAGCCGCTGGGGCCGATCAGCGCGGTGACCTTGTTCTCGTAGACCGGCATCGAGACGCCGCGCAGCGCCTTGAACTCGCCGTAGTAGAAGTCGAGCGACTTCGATTCGGCCTTCATCGCCGGCGGGTTCGCCGGCAGGGTGATCGTGGAGGTCATCGGGGATTCCGTTCGGTGGTTCTGGGCGTCGCGTCGGGTGGGCGGCAGGCGCCTCACCACTTGATGTTCTTGCGCAGCCGGTAGCGCAGCCAGATCGCCAGCCCGTTCATGCCCAGGGTCATGAACACGAGCACGAAACTCGCAGCCGCGGCATTCTGGTGGAACGCCGGGTCGGGGCGCGAAGTCCAGTTGAAGATCTGGATCGGCATCACCGTGAACGGCGAGAACAGCCAGTCGAACGCGCCCGCGGCCGGCTCGCCGGTGCCCGGCAGCGGCGGCAGGAAGGCGATGAAGGTCAGCGCGCCGATCGTGATGATCGGCGCCGTCTCGCCGATCGCCCGCGACAGGCCGATGATCACGCCGGTCAGGATGCCGGGCGTGCTGTACGGCAGCAGGTGGTGGCTGACCACCTGCCACTGCGACGCGCCGCAGGCGTAGGCCGCTTCGCGAACGTGCTGCGGGATCGAGCGCAGCGCCTCGCGCGTGGTGGTGATCACGATCGGCAGGATCAGCAGCGCGAGCGTGAGGCCGGCGGTCAGGATGCTCTGCCCCAGTCCGAAGGTGTAGACGAACAGGCCCAGTGCCAGCAGGCCGTAGATGATCGACGGCACGCCCGCGAGGTTGGTGATGTTGATCTCGATGATGTCGGTCAGCAGATTCTTGCGCGCGTACTCCTCGAGATAGATCGCGCCGGCGATGCCCAGCGGCACCGCCGCGATCGCGGTCACCAGCATCACCAGGATCGATCCGACCCAGGCGGACAGGATCCCCGCCTGGCCGGCACGGCGCGACGGGAACGACGTGAAGAAGTCGGCATTCAGGCGCGGGATGCCGGCGACGGCCATGTCCACGAACAGCGCGACCAGCGTCAGGATGCCGACCGACAGCGCCAGCAGGCCCAACAGGCCGAAGATCATGTCCCAGCGCTTGTGCTTGCGGATCAGCGCCCGCAGCTCTTCGGTGCGATTCATCAGTAGGCCTCGCGGAAACGGCGGCGCAGCCAGTGGCCGAGCAGGTTGAAGCACAGGGTCAGCAGCATCAGCGACAGCCCGGCGGCGAAGATCGTCTGGTAGCCGACGCTGCCGTGCGGCAGGTCGCCGAGCGCGACCTGGACGATGTACGACGTGATCGTGGCGGCGGGCTCGAGCGGGTTCAGGCTCAGGTTCGGCTGCATGCCGGCGGCCACGGCCAGGATCATCGTCTCGCCCACGGCCCGCGAGATGCCGAGGATGTAGGCCGACGCGATCCCCGACAGAGCGGCCGGCACGACCACGCTGACCGCCGTCTGGAAGCGTGTCGCCCCCATCGCGTACGAGCCCTCGCGCAGGCTCATCGGCACCGCGCGCATCGCGTCTTCGGACAGCGAGGACACGTAGGGGATGATCATGATCCCCATCACGATGCCGGCCGACAGCACGTTGAAGCCGGGCAGATCGGGGTAGATCTTCTGCAGCAGCGGCGTCACGAACAGCAGCGCGAAGTAGCCGTAGATGATCGTCGGCACGCCCGACAGCAGTTCGAGAACCGGCTTCAAGGTCTCACGGGTCTTGTGTCCCGCGAACTCGGACAGGTAGATCGCGATGATCGTGCCGAGCGGGATCGCGATCAGCAGCGCGACGAGGGAGCTGCTCAACGTGCCCGACATCAATACCATGATGCCGAAGTGCGCGTCCGAGAACAGCGGCGTCCACTGCGTGTCGGTCAGGAAGGTCCACAGCGGTACCTCCGCGAAGAAGACCAGCGACTCCTTGACCAGGATGTAGACGATGCCCGCGGTCGTGAACACCGACACGCTGGCGGCCAGCAGCAGCGTCAGTTCGATCGCGCGCTCGCGCCGCTTTCGCTGCGCTTTGGTGCGGGCGTACTCGGCAAGTTTCGCCGAGCCGTCGGCGGGAACACTGCTCATCGCGGCATCCGATGCGGTGGTGGTGAGGGGCATGCGTATCTTCCTCCATGACCAGGAGGCCGGGAAGAGGCGCGGCCCCGGTGTTGTCGGGGCCGCGAGGCTGAGGGCGAGCCTGGTTCGGGCCGCGCGTCATGCGCGCGGCCGATCGGTGTCATCAGAGCTTGGCTTCGCGGGCCATCAGCGCGTCGATGGTCACACCGACCTCGGCCTGGCCACCGAACACCGTGCCCTTCTTGCCCTTGGCCAGGTGCTCGAGGTTCATCTGGTAGGCCTTCGCCGGCAGGGGGACGTACTTCACCTCCTTGGCGATCTTCGGGGCTTCCTTCATGAAGAACTCGACGAACTCTTTCACTTCGGGCTTGGCCAGCGCCTTGGCGTTCACGTAGATGAAGATCGGGCGCGACAGCGGCTGGTAGGCACCCGACAGCACGGTCTGCTCGCTGGGCGCGACGGCCGGCTTGCCTTCCTTCTCGACGATCGGCACCGCTTTCAGCTTGGCCTGGTTCTCGGCGTAATACGCGTAGCCGAAGTAGCCAAGCGCATTGACGTCCTGAGACACGCCCTGGACCAGCACGTTGTCGTCCTCGGACGCGGTGAAGTCGCCGCGGCTGGCCTTCGACTTGCCGTTGATCGCTTCGGTGAAGTAGTCGAAGGTGCCCGAGTCGGCGCCGGCGCCGAACAGCTTGATCGGCGCGTCCGGCCACGCCGGGTTGACCTGGTTCCAGCGCGTGACCTTGCCCTGCGCGGCGGGCTCCCAGATCTTCTTGAGTTCCTCGACCGTGATCTGTTTCAGGAACGTGTTCTTCGGGTTCATCACGACGGTCAGCGCGTCGAACGCGACCGGCAGTTCGAAGTACTCGACGCCGGCGGCGCGGCAGTCGTCCATCTCCTTCTTCAGGATCGGGCGCGACGCGTTCTGGATGTCGGTCTCGGCGCGGCAGAACTTCTTGAAGCCGCCGCCGGTGCCGGAGATGCCGACCGTGACCTTGATCGCGCCTTTCTTCGACTTCTGGAAGTCTTCGGCGACGCCTTCGGTGATCGGGAACACGGTGGACGAGCCGTCGATCTTGACGACCTGGGCGGTGGCGAACTGCGGCGCGGCCCATGCGGCCACGGCGAAGGCGATCGGGGTGAACTTGATCAGGGATTTCATCTGCTGCTCCAAATGACACCGGGAGGGGTTGGCGATGTCCGGCACTCTAGGCAGCGTAGATGACAGCCCTGTGACAACGCGTCATCGAACCGTCATCACGGCGTCACAATTGCAGGGGTGACGGCATCGGCACCGCCAGGCGTCCGGCCCAGGGACGGTGCGCGTCCACGATCGCGTCGCTGAGCGACACGCCCCGGCTCAGCTGCTCGGCTTTCCTCTTCAGTCCCGCTTCGCCCGGCAGTCTCACGGCGTCGAACCCTGGCCTGGGGCGGCTGGCGCGACAGGCGTGCGCGACGAACGAGGTCTGGCGCTCGAAATCGCCGATGCCTCCGAACGCCTCCGGGTCGAGCACCTGCACGAATACGCTGGCGCCCCAGCCTTCGGGCGGATCGGCCCGGCCGTGCCCGCCCAGACCGCTGGTCAGCGCCTCGACCAGCAGCGACAGCGCATAGCCCTTGTGACCGTGGTCGAGACCGCCGATCGGCAGGATGCTTCCCGGCGGCTCGGCGAACAGCACCGCCGGATCGTCGGTCGCGCGGCCCTCGGCGTCGATCAGCCACGGATGGCCGAGACGGCCGCCTTCGCGCACCAGTCGCGCGGTCAGGTTGTTGGTGGTGATGGAGGTGGACACGTCCAGCATCACCGGCCGATCACCCGCCGGGAAGCCCGCTGCCAGCGGATTGGGCGTGAACACCGGCGTGGTCCCGCCGAAGGGCGCCACCGTCCGGCTCGACGGGCCGGAGGAGTAGATCAGCAGCACCATACCCTGCGCGGCCGCGCGCTCCAGGTAGGCCGCCAGACAGGCGACGTGATGGCTGCGCCGGATCACGACGGTGCCGGTGCCGTACAGGCGCGCGCGCTGCGCGGCGAGCTCGTACGCGCGCAACACCAGCCAGGGGCCGGGCAGCCGCTCGCCGTCCCAGGTGATCGCGGCGCCGCGGTCCGACAGGGTGCGCGGCTCGCCGGTGGTGTGCATGCTGCCGGACTCGATCTCCTTCAGGTACCCCGGCAGCAGGTTCAATCCGTGGGTGTCGTGACCGAGCAGGTCGGCCTCGACCAGCACGTCGGCGACGTCGCGCGACCGCTCGGTCGGCATGCCGGACGCCTCGAGCAGGCGCCGTGCGAAGGCGGTCAGATCCTCGGCGCGGTAGCGCAGCGCAGTCGCGGCGACGGGCATCGACGGCAGGGGGCCGGTCCGGACGGTCGGGGCACGCGCAGGCGAGGCAGGTCAGCCGAAGCGCATCAGCAGTTCGGCAACCTCGTCCAGGTGCCTCTCGGTGTCGCCCGGCTCGGGCGCGGGCTTGCGCGCGACCGAGGAGACCGAGCAGGCCAGCACATCGAAGAACGCCTTGTCCAGCGCGCGGCGGCAGGCGCTCAGCTGCTGGACCACGTCGTTGCAGGGCGCCCCGGACTCGATCATCGTCTGGACCGCACGCAACTGCCCCTCGGCGCGGCGAAGTCTGAGCACCACACGCCGGCGCTCGGCATCGGTCGAATGCGAATCCATCTTGGTTCCCCCGGGCTGTCGTCAGCCGCACATTGTGCGGATCCCGAAGGATGCGCGCAATCAGGTGTTCCCGCGGTTTCCGGGCAGGGCCCGCCGGACGGCTTCCGATACCGCCGTCCCGCCGGCCGCCAGCACCTAGCGGGCCAGCATCGCCGCCAGCGCGGCGACCAGGGCCACGCACTGGTCCTGGGTTCCGATCGAGATGCGCAGGTGCTGGGCGATGCGCGGATTCGTGAAGTGGCGCACGATGATCCGCCGCTCGCGCAAGGACTGCTGCAGTTTCGCCGCGTCGTGCTGCGGGTGGCGGCAGAACACGAAGTTCGCCTTCGACGGGACGACGTCGAAGCCCAGCAGGCGCAACTCGGTGGTCAGCCATTCCCGGCTCTCGATCACGCGTGTCCGGGTCGACTCGAAGTGGGCGACGTCCTCGTAGGCGGCGGCTGCGCCGGCGGCGGCCAGGCGATCGATCGGGTAGGAGTTGAAGCTGTTCTTCACCCGGTCGAGGGCCTCGATCAGCTGCGGGTCTCCGAGCGCGAAGCCGACGCGCAGGCCGGCCAGCGAGCGCGACTTGGACAGCGTCTGCACCACCAGCAGGTTGTCGTGTTCGCGGGTCAGGGGGATCGCCGATTCGGCGCCGAAGTCGACGTAGGCCTCGTCGATCACGACGACCGAGTCCGGATTGGCGCGCACGATGGTCTCGACGTCGCCGAGCGCCAGCGCGCGGCCGGTCGGCGCGTTCGGGTTCGGCAGGATCACGCCGCCGTTCGGGGCAGCATAGTCCTGCGGCCGGATGCGGAAGTCGTCGTCGAGCGGGACCAGGCGGTGCGCGATGCCGTAGAGGCCGCAATAGACCGGATAGAAGCTGTAGCTGATGTCCGGAAACAGCAGCGGGCGGTCGTGCTTGAGCAGCGCCAGGAAGGCGTGCGCGAGCACCTCGTCCGAGCCGTTGCCGACGAAGATCCGTGCGGGGTCGATCCGGTGGTGCGCGCCGATCGCCCTGCGCAGCGCGTCCGATGCGGGATCGGGATACAGCCGCAGGTCGGCGTTGGCCTCGCGCCGTATCGCCTCGATCGCGCGCGGCGACGGCGGGTACGGGTTCTCGTTCGTGTTCAGCTTGATCAGGTCGCCCATCTTCGGCTGCTCGCCCGGCACGTACGGGGCGAGACCGGCGACCATCGGGTTCCAGAGTCTGCTCATGATGGACGGCATGATGGCGATCCGGGGGATTCGCCGCAAGTCGGACTGTCGGTGCTCCGGACCGGCCGGAGCGTGCGGTACATTCGCACGCAGCCGACAACGAACCGGGGAGAGGAAAGATGTCCGACAGGATCACCGTGACGATGGGCGCCGACGGCGTCGCCGACGTGCGCCTGGTGCGCGCCGACAAGATGAATGCGCTCGACCAGGCGATGTTCGATGCGCTGGTCGCCACCGGCGAGCGGCTGCGCACGCAGCCCGGCCTGCGCGCGGTGGTGCTGTCGGGCGAAGGGCGCGCGTTCTGCGCCGGGCTCGACATGGGCCGCATCCAGGACATGGCGGGCGGGCCGAAGACGGCCGACGAGCGCCGCGAGGCCAACGCGCTGCGGCTCGGTCCGCGCACCTACGGCGACGCGAACATGGCCCAGCATGCGGTGCTGGTCTGGAAGAAGATTCCGGTGCCGGTGATCGCGGCAGTGCATGGGGTGGCCTTCGGCGGCGGCTTTCAGGTCGCCCTCGGCGCGGACATCCGCATCGTCGCGCCCGACACGAAGATGTCGGTCATGGAGATCAAGTGGGGCCTGGTGCCCGACATGGCCGGAACCGTGCTGATGCGCCGCCTGGCGCGAGCCGACCTGGTCGCCGAGCTGACCTACTCGGGTCGTGTCTTCTCGGGCACCGAGGCTTTCGCGATGGGCTTCGCCACGAAGCTGAGTGACGACCCGCGTGCGACCGCGCTCGAGATCGCGCGCGAGATCGCGGGCCGCAACCCGCACGCGATCCGGGCCGACAAGCGCCTGATGGCGCTGATCGAGGCCGGGGCCGACGACCGCACGCTGCTGCAGGCGGAGTCCGACGAACAGATCGCGCTTCTGGGCAGTGCGAACCAGGTCGAGGCCGTGATGTCCAACCTGCAGAAGCGGGCTGCGAAATTCACCGACCCCGCCTGAAGCCGGATCAGACGATCGACGCGTGGACCAGCGTGCTGACCGTGTCCAGGCGCTCGGAGTGCCACGGATCGGGAATCCGGTTGTTGGTGATGTAAGCGAAGGACACGCCGGATTCCGGATCGGCCCAGCAGTACGAGGTGCCCACGCCGCCGTGTCCGTACGCGTTCGGTGACGCGATCGCGCCGAGACCGCGCACGCTCGCGGTCACGCCGCGCAGGTGCGGCCCCAGCCCGCGATGCATCGGCATACCCATGTACTCGTCGACGCGATCGCCGGTGTGGTTGCGCAGCGCGTAGGCCAGCATGCGCGGCGAAAGCAGCCGCACGCCGTTCAGCGTGCCGCCTGCGAGCATCATCTGGTACAGAGCCGCCATGCCGCGTGCCGTGCCGTAGCCGCCGCCGCCGGGCGCGCCGCTGCGCCGCCAGGTCTCGGTGTTGCTCTCGACGAGCGGGCGGATGCCCGAACCCGACGGCTCCGGTTCGTACATCGTCGACACGCGCGCGTCTTCGGCCGGGGTCAGACCGACGAAGATGTCCTGCGACAGACCGATCGGCGCCAGCACGTTGTCACGGATCCAGGTGCGGAAGTCCTGCCCAGTCAGCGCCTCGATCAGCACGCCCAGCACCCAGTGCGCCGACAGTCCGTGGTAATGGACGCGCGAGCCCGGGGTCCACTCCAGCGAGAAGTTGCTCACCGACTCGCGCAACTCGGCGTGGTCGAGCCACGCGCCCTTCGAGACTTGCGCGTTCGGAAAGCCGCCCTGATGCGTGATCACCTGCAGCACCGTGACGTCGCGCTTGCCGTTGCGCGCGAACTCGGGGACGTGGTCGCTGACGCGGTCGGTGAAGCGGAACGCGCCCTGCTCGCACAGCTTCCACAACGCGGTCGCGGTCACCACCTTGGTGTTCGAATACAGCAGCCACAGGGTGTTCGCCTCGGCGGCCTTCGCCTTGTCGCCGACCACGGCCTGGCCGAAGGAGCGCTCGAGCAGCAGCTTGCCGTGGCGCGCGAGCGCGACCTGGCAGCCCGGATAGCGGCCTTCGGCGATCTGCCGCTCGATCAGCGCGTACAGGCGCTCGATCTGTTCGGTCCGGATGCCGTTGGCGCCCAGGTCGGCTTTCTGAAGCGGAAAAGTGTTCATCGGCGCGGGTCTCCTGCTGTCGTTCGTCGTGGTGGTCGCGGACTTCGGGCCGGCGCCGTCGGCGCGCCCGGTGGTGAGCAAGCATACGACACGCGGTGAATTGCCCTACAGTCCCGGACATCGCACGAACCATGGGGATCGACACGTGACGGCGAGCGGATCGCGACCGGTGTATTCGACCGAACTCGGCCGGCTGTGCCCGCAATGCGGGGCGGCGATCGCCGCCTGTGTCTGCCGGGCAGCTGCGCCGGTGCGCAAAGGCGACGGCGTCGTGCGCGTGGCGCTCGACACGAAAGGCCGCAAGGGCAAGGGTGTCACGCTGGTGACCGGCGCCGACCTGGATCCGGATGCGCTGGTGCGCCTCGCCACCCGCCTGAAGCAGCGCTGCGGCGCGGGCGGCACCGTGAAGGACGGCGCCATCGAAATCCAGGGCGATCACCGCGACGTCGTCGTCGACGAGCTCGCACGGCAGGGGTTCAAGGTCAGGCGGGTCGGCGGCTGAACGCGCGCCTGCCGCAGGCCGACCAGCGGCACCCGCAGCCGGGTCGCCGGCCTGTGATGTCGGCCGCGGATGCCGATGAATAGGGGCAATGACCCGCCTCTCATCGTTCAGCGACCGTCCCAATCGTCGCGCGCACCCGCTGGCCAGGCGCGCGGCCGGCGTCGAGCGCGCCTCGGCACGCTTCCCGGTTGCAGGGACCGGCCCGCGGGATGGCTGGCTGCGCGGGCTCGCCTGCCTGTTCGTCGCGCTGCCGCTGCTGGCGCTGCCGGCGGCCACCCACGCGCAGCAGGAGCCGCGCAGCGATGCGGCAACCGTGACGCAGTCGAGCGGCGAAACGCGTCTGCTGCGCCCGACGGCGTTGCTGATGCCGCTGCGCCCCGACGAGATCGTGCGCAGCGGCGACCGAGTGCTGACCGGTGCCGACGGCCGGGTCGAACTGCGCTTCCTCGACGGCGGTGTGATGGTCGTTCAGCCGAACTCGGACTTCAAGGTCGAGGCTTTCCGCTACGACGCGGGCGGCGAGAAAGGGTTCTACGCGCTGGCCAAGGGTGCGCTGCGCGCGGTGAGCGGTGCCATCGGCAAGCGCAATCAGGCCGATTACCGGCTGACCACCCCGACCGCGACGATCGGCATCCGCGGCACCGAGTACGAGGCAGCCGAGACCCCGTGCGGCAACGCCGGCTGCGCCGCCGGCGAACGGCCGGGGCTGACGGTGCGCGTGATCCGCGGCCGCATCGCAGTGACCAATGCGGCCGGCACGACCGACGTGCCCGAGGGCGCCACGTTGTACGTGCGCAGCGCGGCGGCGCCCGCGACCTTCGGCATCGGCGCCGAGCCGCCGCGTGCGCCGCAGCCCCAGCGCGGTCCCGGCACGTCGCGTCCGTCCGGCACCGGCAGCGGCAGCGGCACCAACGGCAGCGGCAGCGGCACCAACGGCGGCGGCAGCCGCGGCAGCGGGGGTGGGGGCGAATACCTCGGCGGACCCGATCGCCTGATCGAGCGCGCACCGGCGCTGTACTGAACCGGCCGCACTGGCGCTGTAGCGATCCGCCCGCACCGCCGCCGTACCGGTCCGGCTGCACTGGTGCTGTCGCGATCCGGCGCGCGGCCGCGACCCGCTAGACTGCGCGCATGCTGGACACCGCGTTCGTCGTCTGGGGAGTGACCGTCACCTGGCTGGAGGCGGTGGCCTTCGTGCTCGCGCTGGCCTGCGTGGTCTGCAACGTCCACGAGATCCATTGGGGCTGGCCGCTGGCGATCGTCAGCTGCGCGCTGTACGCGTGGCTGTTCCATGCCAACCGGCTCTACGGCGACGCGGGCCTCCAGGTCTACTTCGCGGTCGCGTCCCTCTGGGGGTGGTGGCAGTGGCTGTTCGGCCGGCGCGCGCCGCCTGCCGGTGGCGGGGCGACGCAGCCGCTGCGCATCGCCTCGCTCGGCAGCCGCGCCAGGCTGCAGGTCGTCGGCGTCTGGCTGGCGGGGTGGGGCGTCCTCGGCTTCCTGCTGGCGACCGTCACCGACAGCGACGTGCCGTGGTTCGACGCCTTCCCGACCGCGGGCAGCGTGATCGGGCAGGTCCTGCTCGGGCGCAAGATCGTCGAGAACTGGTGGGTCTGGCTGGGCGTCAATGTCGTGAGCATCGCGCTGCTCGGCTACAAGGGGCTCTGGCTGACCGCCCTGCTGTACCTGATCTTCGTCGGCGCTCGCCGCTGCTGGGCTGCTGCGCTGGCGGCGCATCGCGGTACGCCAGTCGCGCGGGACGACGCCGCCGCCGCGCGGTCGCGCATCGAGCGGCCCGCGTTCGACCGCTGCAGCGTCGCCGCTGATCGGTGCCGAGTGCACCGGCAAGTCGACGCTGTGCGCCGCGCTCGCCGCGCGGCTCGCCGGGACTGGCGCTCCCCGAAGCCCTGCGCAGTTCGGCGAGCGGCACGGGCGCACGCCGCGGGCGAGCGAGCAGGCGGCGCTGTCGACGAACAGATCGCGCTCGAAGCGCTCGGGCGCGGCGCGCGGCCGCGGCGGCCGTCGACTGGGTGATCTGCGACTCGTCGCCGCTGGCGACCGCGCTCTACAGCATCGACGCTGTTCGGTGACGACTGCGCTGCTCGCCGCCGCGCTCGCGCACCAGCGCGGCTACGCGCTGACGCTGCTGGCCGGCGCCGACCTGCCCTGGGATGGCCGACGGCATTCCAGCGCGACGGGCCGCGCGCGCGTGAACGCTTCGATGCGCTGCTGCGCAGCGACCCTGCAGCGCGCACGCCATCGCGCACGTCGTCGTCGAAGGCGCCGCGAGCGCCGCGAGCACGCTTCGCGCTCGCGGCCTGCCGATCTGCATATAATCGTCGCCACGCTAGGGGTCCCGCACAAATCCGCGGTGCTTGCGAAAGCGCTGCGGTCCGGTTTTCCGGACGGGTGAGAAAGACCCTTGGAACCTGAACGAGTTAAGACTTGCGCAGGGAAGCGTAGAAGACAGTGTCTCGCGGCATCCGTCCGCCGGCTCGCGCCCGGGTCCGGCCCGGGGCCTTGTCCTTCGCCGACCTGCCATCGTTGCCGAGGAAGAGCGATGGCCCGTACCGATGTCCCCGCGCAACGATTCGCGCCTGTGCGCGCTGCTTGCCGCACTGCTCGGCGTGGCCGCTGCCGCGCGCAGACTCGTCCCCGCGGACGGCGCGATCGCAGCCGGGCGCCTGCCCGCGATCGTCCAGGCGAGCGGCGAACGGCCGACCGATGCCGCACCGACGCCCCTCGCTGCCCGAGGTCCGGTCGAGCGCGCCCGCGCCGGCCACCGAGCGTGCCTCGGTCGGCGGGATCGCGACGCGCCGGTCGCAGAGACCCCGCAGTCGATCTCGCATCCTGCGCGCGAGACGGCTCGCGAGCTGGGTGTCAACAGCCTGTCGTCCTGATCCGCTCCGAGACCTCGGCGGGCGACTTCGTACAACACGGTCGGCTACATCGAGTCGCTTGCAGATCCGCGGTTTCCTGCTCGACAACGCGCTCAACTATCGCCGCGACGGACTCGCGATCTCGAACCATGCGCCGCTGGCGCTCGAGAACAAGGAGTCGATCGAAGATGCTCAAGGGGGTGTCCGGCGTCCAGAGCGGCACCAGCGCGCCGGGCGGCCTGGTCAACTACGTGCTGAAGCGCCCGACCTCGGATCCGCTGCGCGAGCTGTTCTTCGGTCTGTCGGAGCGCGGCACGATGCTGCTGCACGGCGACTTCGGCGGGCGCCTGGGCGAGGACGAAGCGCTTCGGCTACCGGATCAACCGTCGCGGCGAGGAACGAGACCCGGATGCGGACGAGGCGCCGACGGCGACCGCCGGTTCGTCAGCGGCTTCTTCGACATGCGCCTGCCGGGCAACGCGCTGCTCGAGGCCGAGTTCGAGCACCACGACGTGCGCCAGCGCAGCGTGCCGGGCTTCGGGCTGCTCGACGCGACGGCGACGGCGTCGCCGAGACGCTGCCGGCGCCGATCGATCCGCGGATCAACCTGAATGCGCAGCCCTGGTCGCAGCCCTTCGAGAGCCGCGCCACGGTGGCGTCGCTCCGCTTCCAGCAGGCCCTGTCGGCGCACTGGCTGTACGGGCTGCGCTACAGCCACGCAGCGCATCCGCACCGACGACCGCCTGGCGTTTCCCGACGGCTGCAGCGCGGGCCCAACTACCTGTATCCGGGTTTCTGCGGCAACTACGAGCTTCGACGTCTACGACTTCCGCAGCGACAACGAGCGTCGCACGACCGACTCGCCGACGCCTTCCTGCGCGGCGACTTCCGCACCGGCGCGGTGCGCCACGAGTTCGGCGCGGGCGTCACGTCGCACCCGCTACGCCGAGCGCTACGACCCGAAGCAGGCCTACAACTGGGTCGGCATCGGCAACGTCTTCGCGCCCGTGGTGCTGCCCGCGGACCGCACGCCGCGCGACCTGAACACGCTGCGCGACGCGACCACGCGCGAGTTCTACGTCTACGACACGATGCGCCTCGGGGCGGCCTGGTCGCTGTGGCTCGGCGCGCGCCACACGCGGCTCGAGCGCTCCAGCGAGCGCACCGACGGCAGCCGCGCCGTCGAGCTACGAGCAGAGCTTCACCACGCCCTGGGCCGCGCTCGGCTGCCGCCCTGGCAGGGCGGCTTCGCCTACGTGTCGGCCGGCAGCGGCGTCGAGAGCGAAGTCGTGCCGAACCGCCCGGCGCTGTACGCGAACGCCGGGAGACGCTCTGCCGGCGCTGCGCAGCCAGCAGGTCGAGCTCGGCTTCAAGCAGGCAGCTGCAGGGCGCCGGGCTGTTCAGCGCGACGCTGTTCCGGATCGACAAGCCCTACAGCGACGACGTCGCCGAACTGGAGCGAACGGCGATGCCACCGGCGCGTCCGGCCGACGGCCGCGAGGCGCGGCACCGCGGGCTCGAGCTGCGTGGGTCGGGCGGCCGACGCCGGCGCTGTCGCTGCAGGCGCAGGCGACGTACCTCGACTCCACGACCACCCGCAGCCTCGACCGGAGCTGGTCGGCAAGCGCACCACCAACGTGCCGCGGGCGAGTGTCAGCCTGATGTCGCCTGGCAGGTCGCCGGGCGTGGACGGCCTGGCCTGGACCAACCGGGTCTATCTGGTCCGACGCGAAGCCGGTGACGCGCGACAACAGCGATCGAGCTGCCCTCGTACTGGCAGTACGACACCGCCGTCGCTTGGCGGCGAAGGCCTCGGCGACGGCAGCGGCGGTCACCTGGCGCGTGGGCATCGACAACCTCTTCGACCGCGGCTACTGGCGCGACGCGCCGACCCAGTACTGGGGCGGCATCTACCTGCTGCCCGCGCTGCCGCGCTCGCTTGCGCGCCTCGGTGCAGCTGTCGTTCTGATCGCGGGCCGGCCCCGGCCGAATTGCGCTAACCTCGGTCCTTCCACCGTCCGTACCGTTCCGCGAGGTAGCGCATGGACCTGTCCGACCTGAAGGCTTTCACCGACCGTAAGTCGGGACGACGAGCTCGTCCCGCGCCTCGTCGAGTACGTGAAGGTGCCGGCGAAGTCGCCCGCCTTCGATGCGAGCTGGCAGGCGCACGGCCACCTCACGCGGTGGTCGCGTCCGCCGAGCAGTGGTGCGCGCGCAGTCCGATCGACGGGCATGAAGCTCGAGATCGTCGACATCGAGGGCCGCACGCCGTGCCTGTTCTTCGACATTCCGGCCACCGGCGGCCTCGGCAACGAGCGCAGCGTGCTGTTCTACGGGCACCTCGACAAGCAGCCCGAGATGACCGGCTGGCGCGAGGGCTTCGGTCCGTGGACGCCCGGTGATCGAGGACGGCCGGCTGTACGGGCGCGGCAGCGCCGACGACGGCTATGCCGTCTACGCGGCGCTGACCGTCGTGCAGGCGCTCGACGCGCAGAAGTCGCCGCGGCCGCGCTGCGTCGGGCTGATCGAGACCAGCGAGGAGAGCGGCAGCCCCGACCTGCCGGCGTACCTGGCGATGCTCGCGCCGCGCATCGGCGACGTGCAGCTGGTCGCTGGCCTCGATTCGGGCTGCGGCAGCTACGATCAGCTGTGGGTGACGACCTCGCTGCGCGGGCTGGTCGGCGGCGTGCTGACCGTCGAGATCCTCGACGAAGGCGTGCACTCCGGCGCGGCCAGCGGCATCGTCCCGTCGTCGTTCCGCATCGCGCGCCAGCTGCTGAACCGGATCGACGATCCGCGCACCGGCGAGGTGCTGCTGCCCGAACTGCACGCGAGATCCCGCGCGACCGGCTGCGGCAGGCCGAGGCCGCCGGCGCATCCTCGGCGACATGGTCTGGAAGCAGTTCCCCTGGGTCGGCTGCCGCACGGTCCGGCGCGCGAGGACGGGCGCGCGCACGCGATGCCGACCACCACCGACCCGTCGAGGCGCATCCTGAACCGCACCTGGCGCCCGGCGCTGTCGGTGACCGGCGCGGCCGGGTTTCCGTCGGTCGACTCGGCCGGCAACGTGCTTCGCCCGAAGACCACCTTCAAGCTCAGCATGCGGATCCCGCCCGACCGTCGACGGCGAGCGCGCCAGCCGGCGCTGAAGCGCGCGCTCGAGAACGAGCCGCCGTACGACGCGCGCGTGCGCTTCGAATCCGACCATGCGGCGACCGGCTGGAACGCGCCCGAGACCGCGCCGTGGCTGCGAGCGTGCGCTGCACGACGCGTCGCGCCGGGTGTACGGCATCGACGCCGCCTGGATCGGCGAGGGCGGCACGATTCCGTTCATGAACATGCTGGGCGACTACTTCCCGTCCGCGCAGTTCCTGATCACCGGCGTGCTGGGCCCGAAGTCCAACGCCCACGGCCCGAACGAGTTCCTGCACATCGACTACGCGAAGAAGCTGACCAGCGCCGTGGCGGCGGTGGTCGCCCAGGTCCGCTGACCGGTGCGCCGGCCCGTGCGCCGACCGCGTGCGCCGACCGGCCCGCCGGCCCGGTTCAGCCGTTCAGCACCCCGACGAGCGCGCCCGCGCAGATCAGCCACAGCGGGTTCACGCGGGTCGCGGCGAGCAGCGCCGTGGTGGCGATCGCCAGCGCGAGCAGCACGGGCGATTGGCGGCTGGATTCGGCGAGGATCCAGCCGGTCGCCAGCAGCAGGCCGATCGTGATCGGTGCCATGCCGGCGCGGAACGCCTTGACCCACGGCAGCTCGCCGCGCAGGTGCATCCATCGGCCCGCCAGCAGGGCGACGGTGGCGGACGGCAGCATGATGCCCATCGTCGTGGCAGCCGCCCCGGCCCAGCCGCCGGCATTCCAGCCGATCAGGGTGACGAACAGGATGTTCGGGCCGGGAGCCGCCTGCGCCAGCGAGATCGAAGCGGTGAACTGCGCGTCGTCGATCCAGCCGCGCTGGTGGACGACGAAGCGGTGCATCTCGGGTGCGACGGTGATCGCGCCGCCGATCGACAGCAGCGACAGCATCAGGAAGTGCGAGAACAGTTCGAACAGTTCACCGGGGCTCATCCGCGCATCCTCCAGCGCGCGACCAGCACCGACGCGGCTCCCATGGCCAGCATCACCCATATCAGCGGCATGCGCAGCAGCCCGACCGCCGCGAAGGTGCCGGCGAGGAAGAACCATCCCGGCAGGTTCCTGCGCTGGGATGGCACCAGCTTCAGCGCCATCGCGATGATCAGGCCGGCGCTGACCGCGCCCATGCCGCGCAGGGCTGCGACCACCACCGGCTGGTCGGACACGCCGCTGTAGAGCACGGCCAGCGCCAGCACCAGGGCCATCGGCACGGCAAGCATGCCGCCCAGCGCGGCGGCTGCGCCGCGCAGGCCGAACCAGCGGTCTCCGACCATCACCGCCAGGTTGCACACGTTGGGGCCGGGCAGCAGCTGGCTGAGGGACAGCAGCTCCACGAAATCGTCGTTCGTGAGCCAGCGGCGTTCCTCGACCAGCACGCGCTGCGCCCACGGCAGCACGCCGCCGAAGCCACGCAAGGCAAGGCCGCTGAACGCGAGGAAGAGCTCACGGACCGATTCGGGCGCCGCGGGCGCCGCGCCGGGTGCGCTCCCCGGACCGCCCGGCGTCTGCGCGCGGTCGGAGTCGGATGCTGGGGGGCCGCGGTCGGCGGCCCGCTTCGCGTCGTGCTGTTCGTGGTCGCTCGTGGCGCGCGCCATCCGGGCTGTCCTTGCGTCGTAGGGGGCCACGCAGCGGCGCGCGCGGACCAGGGGACGCGAGTATCGCCCGGAATCGCCGGATCGGTCGGATCCCCGGCGTGACGCATGCCGCAGCGAGCGGCAGCAGCCGGCAGCAGCCGGATCAGGCCGGCAGCACCCGGTAGCCGCCGCCGCGCACGGTCTCGATCAGCCGATCGTGGCCGGTGGCCTGCAGTGCGACCCGCAGGCGCCGGACGTGCACGTCGACGGTGCGCTCTTCGATGTAGACGTGGTCGCCCCAGACCTTGTCGAGCAGACGTGCGCGCGACAGGACGCGATCCGGGTTCTGCATCAGGTAGTGCAGCAGCTTGAACTCGGTGGGGCTCAGGCTGATCGGCTTGCCGTCGCCGGTCACGCGGAAAGTCTCCGGGTCGAGGCGCAGGCCGGCGATCTCGATCGCCTCGTCGCTGGCCCCCGGCGAGGCGCGGCGCAGCAGCGCACGGACACGCGCGATCAGCTCGCGCGGCGAGAAGGGCTTGGTGACGTAGTCGTCGGCGCCCGCCTCGAAGCCGCTGAGCTTGTCGGATTCCTGCGCGCGTGCCGTCAGCATCAGGATCGGCACTTCGCGGGTGCGCTGCTCGGAGCGCAGGCGCCGGGCGAGATCGATACCCGAGGCGTCCGGCAGCATCCAGTCCAGCACGATCAGGTCGGGCAGGGCGGCATCGATGTGGCGCCCGGCACTTTCGACGTCGCCGGCCAGCGTCGGCGAAAAGCCGGCATGGCGCAGGTTCACGGCGATCAGCTCGCCGATGGCGGGTTCGTCTTCGACGACTAGGATTTTCGCGTTCACAGGCGCGAAGATTATGACCGCAGTTTGACGGTTTGATGACGTGCCGCGATCCCCGGGACGGGAAGATCGCGCTTCGACCGGTCACGATCGGCGCGCCGGCGGCGGCGCGGCGGGGCCGAACCGCCGCAACGACCCTAGTTCGCGCCGGTCGGCGTGCGTCCGTAGGCGTCGGAGAAGCGCACGATGTCGTCCTCGCCGAGGTAGTCGCCGCACTGGACCTCGATCATCACCAGGTCGACGACGCCCGGGTTCTCGAGCCGGTGCGTGCCGCCGATCGGGATGTAGGTGGACTCGTTGGCCGACGACCAGGAAGGTGCGGTCGTCGCAGGTCACCCGCGCGGTGCCGCGAGACCACGATCCAGTGCTCGCTGCGGTGGTGGTGCATCTGCAGCGACAGCGCCTGGCGCGGGCTTGACCTCGATGCGCTTGATCTTGAACCGCGGTCCCTCGAGCAGCACGGTGTAGGTGCCCCATGGGCGGCGCGACGGTCCGGTGCAGCTTGCGCGGCGTCGTGGCCGCTGGCCTTCAGGCGGGCGACGATCTCCTTGACCTGCTGGCTGGCGCCCTTGCTGGCGACGAGCAGCGCGTCGGGGGTGTCGACCACCAGCAGGTTGTCGACGCCGACCGCGGCGACCAGCCGTCCGTCGCTCTGGACGTGCGTGTTGCGCGAATCGACCAGCATCGTCTCGCCGACGGTGGTGTTGCCGTCCGGCGTCCGCGGGCAACTGCTCGGCCACCGCCGTCCAGGAGCCGATGTCGCTCCAGCCGAAGCGGGACGGCAGCGCCACGACGTTGCCGGCACGCTCCATCACGGCGTAGTCGATGGAGATGTCGGGGCAGCGCGCGAACGTGTCGGCGTCGATCGCCACCTGTTCGTCGCTGGCGCCGTCGCGGCTCGCCTCCCAGGCCGCGCGGGCGGCCGCGAGCACGTCGGGCGCGTGCTCGCCGAGCGCCGCGAGGATCGCGTCGGCGCGGAAGCAGAACATGCCGCTGTTCCAGACGAAATTGCCGGCCTGCAGGAACTGCACCGCACGCGCCGCGTCGGGCTTCTCGACGAAGCGGCGCACGCGCAGCGCACCGCCGTCCGGCCAGCGGCTCGCCGGTCTCGATGTAGCCGAATCCGGTTTCGGGCGAGGTCGGGCTGGATGCCGAACAGCACGATCGAGCCGTCGGCGGCGATGCGCGCGCGGCAGTCGCGCGCGGCGGCCTGGAACGCGGCCTCGTCGGGGATCAGGTGGTCGGCCGGCAGCACGAGCAGCGTCGCGTCCGCCGCGATCGCCTGCGCCCACAGCGCGGCGATCGCGATCGCCGGCGCGGTGTTGCGCGCCGTCGGCTCGAGCAGCTGGGTCACCCGCATGCCGCGGGCCGGCGGGCAGTTCGCCGATCTCGTCGCGCGTCTTGAAGAAGTACTCGTGGTTGGTGACGATCGCGGCGCGACCGCCATCGGCCAGCGGCAGCGCACGCGCGAGCGTGCGCTGCAGCAGGCTCAGGCTGCCGCCCAGTCTCATGAACGGCTTGGGCAACGCTTCGCGCGACACCGGCCAGAGGCGGGTGCCCGCGCCGCCGGAAAGAATCACCGGAATCAGCATGACCAAGGGCCTCCAACGGCAGGCCGATGCGGGCGAGCGGCACGTGCGTCGGAACGATGTGACGAATTGTAGGGACCGACGGGTGTCGTGCGTGCGACACTTTGCACAGAAGTCCTCGATTGGAGGCAGTGTGACAGGGTCGGACGCGACAGCCGGTGCTGGTCACCGGTGGCGCGGGCTACATCGGATCGCATACCGTCGCTCGAGCTGATCCTGCGACGGCCGGCGGTCGTGGTGCTCGACAACCTGTGCAACTCGAGTGCCGAGTCGCTGCGTCGCGTCGAGCGGCATCACCGGCGCAGCCGTTCCCCTGGTCGTCGGCGACGTGCGCGACGAGGCGCTGCGTCGAGCGAGCTGCTTCGCGAGCACGGCGTCGGATCGGTGCTGCACTTCGCGGGCCTGAAGGCGGTCGGCGAATCGGTGGCGCAGCCGCTCGACTACTACGACGAACAACGTCGGCGGCACCGCAGGTGCTGCTGCGCTGCCTGCAGCGCGCGGGCGTGCGCCGCTTCGTGTTCAGCTCGTCCGCCACCGTCTACGGCGACCCGGAGTCGGTGCCGATCGCGCGAGGACGCGCGCACCGGTCCGACCAACCCCTACGGCCGCAGCAAGTGGTTCGTCGAGATGATGCTGGCGGACCTGGCGCATGCCGACCCGCGCTGGGCGATCGGCAACCTGCGCTACTTCAATCCCGTGGGCGCGCATCCCAGCGGGCTGATCGGCGAGGATCCGAACGGACGTTCCGAACAACCTGATGCCCTTCGTCGCGCAGGTGGCGGTCGGGCGGCGCGAACGGCTGAGCGTGTTCGGATCCGACTGGCCGACACCGGACGGCACCGGCGTGCGCGACTACATCCACGTCGTCGACCTGGCGCGCGGCCATCTCGCGGCACTGCGCCGCGTCGAGTCCGATGCGGGGATGTTCACCGTCAACCTGGGCACCGGCTCCGGCTACTCGGTGCTCGAGATGGTGCGTGCCTTCGAGCGTGCGAGCGGACGAGCCGGTCCCGTACGTGTTCGCGCCGCGCCGGCCGGGCGACATCGCCGCGTGCTACGCCGATCCCCGGCATGCCGAGCAATTGCTCGGCTGGCGCGCCCGGCTCGGCGTCGATGCGATGTGCGCCGACGCGTGGCGCTGGCAGAGCGGAAATCCCGACGGCTATCGCGCCGGCCCGGGCTAGCGCGGCTTCGCGCGCGGCGCTTGCGCCCGCGGCTTCGAGCGCACGCCCGGGGGCGGCGCCGCACCGATCAGTCGGCCCGGTTGAAGAACACGCGGCGGCCGCGCATGTCGCCGAGCTGGCGCATCAGCAGGTCGAAGTCCTCGTCGCGTTCGACCGGGTTCAGGTGCTCGGTGTTCACGATCAACAGAGGTGCGGCTTCGTAGTGGTAGAAGAAGCGGCTGTACGCTTCCGCGAGCGCGCGCAGGTAGCTCTCGGAAATCTCCGATTCCATCGCGACGCCCCGCTTGCGGACGCGCTCGACCAGGGTGTCGGGCTGTGCCTGCAGGTAGATGACGAGGTCGGGCACCGGCGCCTGCGGGCGCAGACTGTCGAAGATCTGCTGGTACAGGCCGAGCTCGTCGTCGTCCAGCGTGAGCCGCGCGAACAATGGGTCTTTGTCGAGCAGGAAATCGCCGGTGACGGTCTGCGAGAACAGGTCGCGCTGCCCGAGGTCGCGCAGCTGGCTGACACGCTGGAACAGGAAGAACAGCTGCGTCGGCAGTGCGTAGCGCCTGCCGTCGCGATAGAAGCGCTCGAGGAACGGATTGCCGCCGGCATCCTCGAGCACCAGCTGCGTGCCGAAGCGCTCGGCGAGCCTGCGGGCGAGCGATGTCTTGCCGACACCGATCGGCCCCTCGACGACGATGTGGCGATAGCGTTCGAACGGGGATGGCGTCGGGTTCATGAGCGGAAGATGAAATAGACCGCGCCGAGCAGGCACAGGGCAGCCCACAGGTAGTCGAGCTTGAGGGGCTGCTGCATGTAGATCGACGCGAACGGCACGGGCGGGCTCCAGCTCATCGCTGCGCAGCTCCGGCGCGCGAGGGCCCGGCCGGGACCGGTGCCGACCCCAGCCGCTCGATCGCCTGGCCGCGGCACATCGCCAGCAGCTCGGCGAGGGCGGGCTGTCCGGGGACGTGGCGCTGCGGATCGATCTCGGCGAGCGGCGCCAGCACGAACGCGCGCTGATGCATGCGCGGATGCGGCACCTGCAGAGAAGGCTCGTCGACGCGCAGATCGTCGTACAGCAGCAGGTCGAGATCGAGCGTTCGCGGCGCGTTGCGGTGCGAACGCCGGCGTCCGAAGCGCGCTTCGATGTCCTGCAATCCGCGCAGCAGCACGGCGGGCTCGAGCGCGGTCTCGAGGCGCGCCACCGCGTTGACGAAGTCCGGCCCGTCGGCGTCGACCGGCGCGGTGCGATAGAGCGAGGAGACCGCGATCGAGCCGTGTGCGATGGCAGGCGCGCGAGGGCCGCGAGCGCCTCGCCGATCGCAGCCTGCGGGTCGCCGAGATTGGCCCCCAGGCCGATGAACGCGTCATGGTTCACGCCGGCATCGCCCGGCGCGGGCTGGTCCGCGGCTGCCGGCACTCGCGGGACGTCGCCGCCGGCGCTTGCGGGGCCCGCCGGCCCCGGAGGGCGCGCGCTCGAGCAGCGTCTTGCGCGCGTCGGCGTCGCCGTCGATGAAGCTGGTCCACCAGGCGCCGAGCTCGGCCGAGGCCTCGCCGGCATCGCACGCGCAGGATCATGAAGTCGTAGCCGGCGCGGAAGCGCAGGTGCTCGATCAGCCGGTAACGGCGCGCCGCCGGTGCGCCGCTCGAAGCGCGGCTGCAGCGCCCAGATCTCGCGCATGTCGGCGATGATGCGTTTCTGGATCGCGAGCTTGCTCGCTCTGCTCGTCGAGCGCCGAGTCGATCGCCGCGTGCAAGCGCCGGGAATCGAGTGCTCGCCGTCCGCGCAGCGCTGTTCCCAGCGCACCCGCACCTGCTGCCACAGCAGCGTCGCGAACAGGAACCCCGGCGAGATCGACTTGCCCTCGAGCACGCGCTCGTCGGTTCGGGTCGAGCGCCACCTCGACGAAGCGTTCGCCGTCGGGCTGCTCGAGGATGACGTCGAGCAGCGGCAGCAGGCCGTGGTGCAGTCCCTCGCGGCGCAGCTGCTCGCAGGCTCTCGAGCGAATGGCCCGACTGCAGCAGCTTGAGCATCTCGTCGAACAGCCGTGCGGCCGGCACGTTGTGGACCAGGCGGTGCGAGTTCGCGGATCGGCGCGCGCGTCGCTTCCTCGATGGCGAAGCCGGTCTTGGCCGCGAAGCGCGCCGTGCGCAGCATGCGCACCGGGTCCTCGCGATAGCGCGACGGCCGGGTCGCCGATCATCCGCAGCACCCGGCGGTGCAGGTCCTTGACGCCGTCGTGGTAGTCGAGGATCAGGTCGGCGACCGGGTCGTAGTACAGCGCGTTGATCGTGAAGTCGCGCCGCGCGGCGTCCTCCGCCTGCGTTGCCCCAGACGTTGTCGCGCAGCACGCGGCCGTGCTCGTCGGTTTCGGCATCGGCCTGAAGCGCGCGAAACGTCGAGACCTCGATCATGTCGCGGCCGAACATGCACGTGCACGATCTGGAAGCGCCGGCCGATCACGCGCGAACGCCGGAACAGCTTCGTGACCTCGTCGGGCGTCGCGTCGGTGGCGACGTCGAAGTCCTTCGGCTTCAGGCCGAGCAGCAGGTCGCGCACGCCGCCGCCGACGACGAAGGCCTTGAAGCCGTTCTTCTGCAGGGTCTCGCAGGTGCGGATCGCCGAGGACGGTACGTCCTCGACGCGTATCCCCTGCTCGGAGGCCTTGTAGCGGGCGGGTTCGCGGGGCGCGGCGGCCGATGCGCCCGGAAGGAGAGGCTTCGCCCGGCGGGCTGGAGCGTTTGCGGAACAGGCGGTCGATGAGCTTCTCGATCATGGGAACAGTCGCAGCACGGGCCAGCCGTGCTCGTTGCGCGTGGGCCGTCAGGCGCTCGTCCGGGTTGGTGGCGACCGGGTCGGAGACGCGCGACAGCAGCGGGATGTCGTTGGCCGAGTCGCTGTAGAACCAGGAGCGCTCGAAGCTGCTGCCAGTCGTGCCCGAGCGCGATCAGCCATTCGCCGGTGCGCACCACCTTGCCATCGCGGTAGGTGGGCGTGCCGTAGGGACGGCCGGTGTAGCGGCCGTCGCGCTCCTCGAGCCGGGTCGCGATCAGGTGCTCGATGCCGAAACGGCGGGCGATCGGTGCCGTGACGAATTCGTTGGTGGCCGTGACGATCGCGCAGAGCGTGCCGTCGGCGCGATGGCGCGCGACCAGGTCGAGCGCGGCCGGACGGATCGCGGGCAGGATCACCTCGTCCATGAACTGCGCATGCCAGCGGTCCAAGCGCTCGCGCGGATGCGCCGCCAGGGGCGCGAGTTGGAACGCCAGGAACTCCTGCGATGTTCATCGTTCCCGCGAGGTACTGCTGGTAGAAGCGGTCGTTCTCGACTCTGTTGATGATCGGGTTCGACGGCCCCGATGCGGGCGAGGAAACGGCCCCATTCGTAGTCGCTGTCGAGCGGCAACAGGGTGTGGTCGAGGTCGAAGAGCGCAAGCTGCATCTGGCTCAATGCCGTCCGGCACATCGGCCGGTTCGAGGGGTGTGGTGTAAGCGCATGATTTTCAAAGAATTTTATCAGTCGTCGGAGACTGGCCCAAATCCGGCGGCCGGCGGGTCGTCCCGGCGCCGGCGAAGCATCTCGCGCAGCAGGGGCAAGGTGAGCGCGCGCCGAGTGCTGTAGGCGTAGCGGTCGAGCGCGTCGAACAGGGCCTGGAGCGCGCGCATGTCGCGCGACTGGTGCACGAGCATCCACGGGATCACGTCCGCCGCCAGGGTCACGCCGCGCCGCTCGGCCTCCAGCCGCAGCGCGCGGGCCTTGTCCTCGTCCGACAGGGGGTGCACCTCGAAGACCAGTGCGGTTCCCAGCCGGGTGCGCAGGTCCTCGCGCAGCGGCAGGCCGAGCGGTGGCAGGTCCGCGGCCGCCACCAGCGCGACCTGCGGCGCCGCCTGGATCCGGTTGAACAGGTGGAACAGCGCCTCCTGCTGCGCCGGGCCGAGCGCATGCGCATCGTCGATGGCGTAGATGCCGGTCGAAGAATCGAAGTGAAAATGCGCCACCGGCGCATCCGCCGCGATCAGGCGGGCCTGCGGCGCCTGGGCGCACAGGCCGCGCAACAGGTGGCTGCGGCCGCTGCCGGTGGCGCCCCACAGGTGCACGAACCGCACCGCGCGCTCACCGGCGGCGAGCCGGCGGATCAGATCGAAGCAGTCGGCATTGCGGCCGGCGACGAAGTTCGACAGCGAAGGTTCCGCGGCCGCGTACAGGTCGAGCGCGAGCTGGGTCATCGGGGCTCGGACTACAATTCGGGATTGCATTGTATCGGCCCGCATCGGCGGTCCGGAGACCGCCAGCAGCGAGCATCCGATGACTTCTCCTCTTTCCTACAAGCAAGCCGGCGTGGACATCGACGCCGGTGACGCGCTGGTCGAACGCATCAAGCCGCTCGCCCGGCGCACGATGCGCGACGGCGTGCTGGCCGGGATCGGCGGCTTCGGTGCGCTCTTCGAGGTGCCGAAGCGCTATCGCGAGCCGGTCCTCGTGTCGGGCACCGACGGGGTCGGGACCAAGCTGCGCCTCGCGTTCGCGCTCGACCGGCACGACACGGTCGGTGTCGACCTGGTCGCGATGAGCGTCAACGACATCCTGGTGCAGGGCGCCGAGCCGCTGTTCTTCCTCGACTACTTTGCCTGCGGCAAGTTGCACGTCGATACGGCGGCGGCGGTGGTCGGCGGCATCGCCCGCGGCTGCGAGCAGTCCGGCTGCGCGCTGATCGGCGGCGAGACGGCCGAGATGCCGGACATGTACCCGGATGGCGAGTACGACCTGGCGGGCTTCGCGGTCGGTCTCGTCGAGAAGTCGAAGATCATCGACGGCGGTGCGATCGTGCCGGGCGACGTGGTGCTGGGGCTCGCTTCGAGCGGCGCGCACAGCAACGGCTACTCGCTGATCCGTCGCATCCTCGAGCGCGCGCACGGTGGCATCGACGCCGCGAAGCTGCGGCAGGACTTCCACGGTCGGCCGCTGGCGGACGTGATCATGGAGCCGACGCGCATCTACGTGAAGCCCGTGCTGGCGCTGATGGCCAGGTTGCAGGTCAAGGGACTGGCGCACATCACTGGCGGCGGCCTCGTCGACAACGTGCCGCGCATTCTGGGCGACCGTTTGCAGGCGCGCCTGCAGCGCGATGCCTGGCCGATGCCGCCGCTGTTCACCTGGCTGCAGCAGCAGGGCGGCGTCGAAGATGCCGAGATGCATCGCGTGTTCAATTGCGGCATCGGCATGGTGCTGGTCGTGTCGCCGGCAGATGCGGCGGCCGCGATCGAGCATCTGGTCGCCGCCGGCGAACAGGTCTGGCGCATCGGCGAGATCGCCGGGCGCGCTGCCGGTGCGCCGGCCACTGTCGTGGTCTGACCCCCATCCGGCCCGCCTGCCGCGGGCGGTCGATCCCGCCGTGCGCGTGAACCGTGCCGAGTCGATGCGCTTTCCGACGCGCATCCTTTTGCTGGCGCTGTGCGCCCTGGCGCTGATCGCGGCGGCACCCGCGGCGGGCGCGGCCTCTGCCCAGACGCAGAACTACCGCCTGCGCATCGTCGCCCCGGAGGAACTGTCCCAGGCGCTGCGAACCCAGACGCTGGTCGGGCGCTGGCAGTCGGACCCCCTGTTCGAATCCGATCAGCTCGCGCTGTTCGTCGCGCGTGCCCGCGACGAGGCCGAAGCGATCGCGCAGGCGGCCGGGTTCTTCTCGGCTCGGGTGGAAGTCGTCGAGAGCACCGGCGACGACCAGGTCAAAGAGGTCCTGATCGAGGTGGATGCCGGGGCGCGCACCACCGTGAACCGGGTCGTGCTGACCGTCGAGGGGGCCGCGCGCGGCACGCCGCTGGAGCGATCCCTCGCCGAGGGCTGGCCGCTGCCCGAGGGCAGCTTCTTTCGCGTCGGCGACTGGGAGCTCGCCAAGCGGCAGCTGATCGAGCAGCTCGGCCAGCAGGGCTACCTGCGTGCCCGCATCGTTGCCAGCAGCGCCGACGTCGACCCGCAGACCACCGCGGCGTCGCTGACGGTGACCGTCGACAGCGGTCCGAGACTGATGTTCGGCGACCTTGCCGTCCGCGGCCTGCAGCGCTATCCGCGCAGCATCGTCGAGGCGCTGCAGCCGTACGACCACGGCGATCCCTACACCTTCGAGGCGCTGCTGCTGTTCCAGCAGCGCCTGCGCTCCTCGGGCTACTTCATCGGCGTCAGCGTGATGCCGGATCTGACAACGATCGAATCCGATCCGGCACGCCAGGACGTGCCGATCAACGTCGAACTGACCGAGCGCCGCGAACAGCGCGTGAACCTCGGCGTCGGCTACAGCACGGACCAGGGGCTGCGCGTGCTGGTCGATCACTCCCACCGCAACCTGTTCGACCGCGGCTGGCAACTGGATTCGGGCCTTCTCGCCGAGGAAGTGCGCCGCCGCGCGTATGTGACGATGCGCACGCCGTTCGACGGCGATGGGCACCAGTGGCAGACGGGGCTTCGCTACGAGCGCCAGGACCTGACCGGCGAGCTCACCGACAAGACGACCTTGTTCGCCGGCCGCGGCAAGCGCACCAGCGAGATCGAGCGCTTCGTTTCGCTGCAGTACCAGGTCGAGAGTCGCAGTGTGGACATCGGCGATGGGTACGCCGATGACCACCGTCAGGCGCTGAGTGTGGGCTACTCGTGGAACCTCCGCAGGCTCGATTCGCGCGTCGATCCCCGCAGCGGCTACACGATCAGCTCGCAGATCTCCGGCGCCGTCCAGGGCCTCGCAACCGACCGCACGTTCCTGCGGCTGTACGGGCGTGCGATGCGCTTCTGGCCGATGCCGCGCGATTCGGTCTTCGCCGAAGGGGTGCTGATCGGGCTGTTCGAGGCCGGCTACGTGGTGGCGGGAGGCAGCGACGGCATTCCGACCGACAACCTGTTCCGCGCTGGCGGTGCACAGTCGCTGAGGGGCTACGACTACCTCGGCCTCGGCGTGCGCGAAGGCGATGCGATCGTCGGCGGCCGCGTGCTGGCGATCGGCAGCCTCGAATACCAGCACCGGATCAGCGGGCCCTGGTACGGCGCGTTGTTCTACGATCGCGGCAACGTCGCAGACAGCTGGTCCGACTTTCGTGCGGTTGCCGGTTACGGCGCAGGAGTGCGCTGGCGCTCGCCGATCGGTCCGGTCAACCTGGACGTGGCCTGGGCCGACGCCGAGCGCAGCTGGCGGGTGCACTTTTCGGTGGGGTACAGTTTCTGATGATGCGTCGCGCTGCCATCGCCAGCGTCGCCGCCGCCGCGCTCGTCGCGGCCGCCGCGGTTGCGCTCGCGTTGTGGGTCGGGCAGACCGCGTTCCTGCGCTGGGCCCTCGACTACGCGGTCGCCGCCAGCGACGGGCAGCTGAAGGTCGACGGCATTTCCGGCACCCTGTTCGACGGGCTCGCGATCGGCCGGCTCGAATGGACCGAGAAGACACCGCCAGGGGAACGACCGGGACTGTCGGTCACCGTGCGCGAGCTGCGCGTGGACGCGAGTCCCTGGCGCCTGCTGCGGCGCGAGGTCGTGATCACGCAGGCCTCGGCGTTGGCCGTCCGCGTATTCCTGCCTGCCTCCGACGAACCGGCTTCGCCGCCCGCGGATCTGCGCCTGCCGCTCGCGGTGCGGATCGATGCGCTGCGTGTCGCGAGCCTGGCGATCGAGGCCGAGGGCGCGGCGGCGCAACAGCTGAACGCGATCGCGCTGCGCGGACAGTACCGGCCACCGGCCAGGGATGCGGCCGGCATGCAGGGGACGGAGTCCGCCGGCGAGCAGGCGGGGGAGCCGTCAGGCTCCTACACGATCGAATCGCTGGAGTTCGCATCGGTCCATGGCACGGCAACACTGAGCGGCACCTTGTCCGATACGCCTCCATTCGCGCTCGATGCCGGCGCCGAAGCGGTCGCCGCCTGGCGATCGCTGCCATTGCGTGCACGTGCGGTCGGCTCGCTGGATGCGTTCGAACTGACGGTGCAGGCGGGCGCGGCCACCCCCGCTTCACCCTCCGCGCGCGCCGGCACCCGGATCCATCCGTTCGCCCCCGACCCGCTCGGCCCGGTCGAGCTCGCGTTCGAGGGCGTCACTGCGGACTGGGCCGGCCTGCCGCCGGGATGGTCCGGACTGTTCGACGGGACCGCGCAGCTGCGGCCGGGCGTCGGTCGGCAGGGACAGTTCGTCGCCGACGGAACGGTTCGCCTGCGCAATGCGCTGCCGGGAGGCATCGACCGGCAGCGCATTCCGGTTGCCGCGGCCGAAGGCGAACTGAGCTGGGACGGAGCTCGCCTTCACGTGCAACGCCTGGACGTGTCGGCGCCGGGCAGTGGCCGGGTCGGCGGGACCGCCGTCTACGACCCGGCCGCGGCCCAGGTTCTGTTCGGACGCACCCTGCCGCAGGTGGCGCTCGACCTGCGCCTCGAAGCCATCGATCTGTCGGTGATCGACGGCCGGCTCCCCGGCAGCCGCATGTCGGGAAGCGCGCGACTCGACGGGCGCGCGCTCGTGGTGTCGCTGGCAGATGCGGCACGCGGCGGCGCGCGTCTGGAGGCGAGCGCCCGGGTCGACGAGACGCGGTTCGTGATCGAGCGCGCCCGCATCGCGGCGTTGCCCGGGGTCGCCGACGGTGCGCTGTCGCTGGGCGGAGCGATCGGTCTCGAGGCGCCCTACAAGGCGCGCATCGAGGCCAGGTTCGAGCGCATCGACCCGGCCGGCCTGATCGCCTTGCCGGGCCGCCTCGGCGCCGCGCAGGCACGCCCGGCGCCGGCGGCGTTGCGCGGGTCGCTCGACGGTGATCTGCTGCTGCAAGGGCCGCTGCGATTCGGCCCGGGCGACGAGCCGGCCGAACTGAGCCTGAACGTCGCTCGGGGCCGATTGGCCGGCCACGCCGTCGGCATGCGCCTGCGCGCACTGCTGAGCCGCGACCGTGTGCGCGAGGTCGCCGTGTCGCTTGCCGCCGGCGACATGCGGTTCGACGCCGACGGGGCGCTCGGCGCGGCAGGCGATGTGCTGCGCTTTCGGTTGCGGGCGCCGGCGCTGGCACCGATGGCCGCGCTGGCGGGCGTCGACGGCGTGACGGGCGCGCTGTCCGCGGACGGCGAATTGCGCGGTCGTTTCGATGCGCTCGGCCTGGGGCTGCAGGCCGAACTGGGCCGTCTCGATGCCCCGGGCCGCCTGCGCGCACGCTCGCTGACTGGGCGCGTCGAGCTTCCGAATCTCTCCGGTGTCCTGGCCGCAGCCCCGGGCGGTCGCGCGCCGCTCGTGCTGCGCGTCGACGCCAGCGACCTGGACGTCGGCGGCATGCGCCTGGAGCGCGCCGGCCTGCGGGTCGACGGCAGCGAGGGCGCCCACGACTTCAGTCTGTCGGCGGAAGGACCGCGCGGCGCCCTGCACGCGCGCGGGACCGGCGCGCTGACGCGGGCCACCGCAACCGGCCAAGGAATCGAGTGGCGCGCGACCGTGGCCGAACTGCGCAGCGAGGGGGATCTCGAGGCACGCCTGAACCGGCCGGTGCGGCTCGAAGTGGCAGCCGGGGCCTTGGCGATCGAGCCGATGACGATCGGCAGTGACATCGGCACCCTGAACCTTGCGCACGCGCGATGGCGCGACGGACGGTTCGCGTTCGCCGGCGATCTCTCGGTTGCGCCGACGCGGCCGGGACGCCTGCGACGCCTGCTGGAGTCCTTCGGCTCCTCTCCGCCCAACGCCTCGTCCGGTTTCGATCCCGACGACCTCCGTCTTCAGGCGCAGGCCGACCTGATTGGATCGTCGCTGAACGATCTGACCGGGACGCTGCGCCTGCAGATGGGCGCCCCCGACAAGCTGGATGCCACGGCCGATGCCCGGATTCAGCTGAACGAGGGTCGTTTGTCCGGACCGCTCGAACTGGTGATCCCTTCACTGGCCTTTGCGAATCGCCTGATCGGACCGGCCTGGACGATCGACGGACGGCTGCGCTTCTCCGGCCAGGTCGGCGGCAGCGTGAGCGCACCGCGGCTCGACGGTGCGCTGACAGGGGCCGACCTGCGCCTGCATCAGGCAGCGATGGGCTGGCGCCTGCACGGGGGCACGCTCTCCGGCCGCTTCGACGGCGAGCGTTTCCGCCTCGATTCCCTGAAGCTGAATACCGGCCAGCCGGCCAGCGGTTCGGTCGAGCTCGCCGGTGATCTGCGCCTCGGCGATCGTCAGGGCGCTTTCACGATGAAGGCCGATCGGCTGGCAGTGCCGATCGGACCCGGGCAGCGGGTCGTGATGTCCGGCCAGGCCGACCTCACGAGCCGAGGCGGCGCCTTCGAGCTGAAAGGGCAGCTGCGCGCCGACGAAGGTCTGATCGAGCTGCGCGGCGGCGACGCACCGACCCTGCCGGCCGACGTCGTGATCGCCGGGCGCGCCGGCGACGCTGGCGGCGGGCGTGAAGGCAACGAGGGCGGGCGACGCCGGGACGACGCGGGCGCGGCGTCGCCCGCCGCGGCGACCGCGGTTTCGCCCGCCGACGAACAGCGCGTGCGCCTGTCGGCGGACATCGCGCTCGACCTGGGCGAACAGCTGCGCGTGCGCGGCAGCGGCATCGACGCCCGCCTCACAGGCAAGCTGTCGCTGCGCGGCACCTTGCCCGACGCGCCGCGCGCCTACGGTACGGTGCGCATCCGCGACGGCCGTTACACGGCCTATGGCCGTCAGCTCGAGATCACGACCGGGCGCGTGGTGTTCAATGGTGCCATCGACAATCCGCAGCTCGACATCGTCGCGCTGCGCCGCAACCAGCCGGTCGAGGCCGGGGTCGCCCTGACCGGCACGGTGCTGTCGCCGCGCGTTCGGCTGACCTCGCGGCCCGAGGTTCCGGACTCCGAAAAACTGTCCTGGCTGGTGCTCGGCATGCCGCTCGAGAACGCCCACACCGGCGCGGAGGCTGCCGCGCTGCAGGCCGCCGCCGCGACGCTGTTCGGGAGCAACGACGGCGGGCTCGCCGGCAGCATCGCCCAGGCCTTCGGACTGGATTCGATCTCGATGCGCAGCGCCTCGGCGTCCTCGGGGTTGACGTCGAGCGAGTTCGGAGGCACCGGCTACGGCACCAGCCTGCCGCCGATTCCCGGGCAGGTCGGCGTGCCGACGGCGAGCGCGACAGGTGCGGGCTCGGTCGGCGACAATGTCGTCGCGGTCGGCAAGCGGCTGGGATCGAATCTGTACGTGACTTACGAGGCGGGTCTGCGGGGCGTCTGGAACCTGCTGCGCGTGCAGTACGACCTCACCGATCGCCTGTCGCTGCGCGCGCAGACGGGCAGCGAATCGGCGCTCGACGTGCTGTACCGATATTCGTTCGACTGACTTCGAGGAGAGGGGTTCATGCAACAGCTCAGCTACGTCCACGGCACCTCGCCGACTCCGCTGATCGGCCAGACCGTCGGCCGTTACTTCGACGAGGCCTGCGCGCGCTTCCCCGAGCGCGAGGCGGTGGTGGTCCGGCACCAGAACGTGCGGCTGACCTTCGCCGCCTTTCGCGAGCAGGTCGATCGCCTGGCCTGCGGGCTGATCGCGCCTGGGCCTGAAGCCCGGCGAGCGGATCGGCATCTGGTCGCCGAACAACGCTCGAGTGGGTGCTGACGCAGTTCGCCACCGCCAAGGCCGGTCTGGTGCTGGTGAACATCAATCCGGCCTACCGCCGCTCCGAACTGGAGTACGCGCTGAACAAGGTCGGCTGCCGCGCGCTGATCACCGTCGCCCGCTTCAAGACCAGCGACTATCTCGACATGATCATCGACCTGGCGCCCGAACTGGACACAGGCGCAGCCCGGGCGCGCTGCGCGCTGCGCGCCTGCCCGAGCTGCGAGACGGTGATCCGCATGGGCGGCGAGCGCACGCCGGGCATGATGCATTTCTCCGAACTGATCGACTGCGCCGGCAGCCGCAGCCGAGCCGGCGGCGCTGCAGGCGCTGCGGCGCGACGCTGCAGTTCGACGACCCGATCAACATCCAGTTCACCTCGCGGCACCACCGGCATCCCCAAGGGCGCGACGCTCACGCACCACAACATCCTGAACAACGGCTTCTTCATCGGCGAGGCGATGAAGCTCACGCCGCGAGGACCGGCTGTGCATTCCGGTGCCGCTCTACCACTGCTTCGGCATGGTGCTCGGCAACCTCGCCTGCCTGACGCACGGCGCCACCATGGTCTATCCCGGCGAGGGCTTCGACCCGCTCGCGGTGCTGCAGACGCGTGGCCGAGGAGCGCTGCACCGGCGCTGCACGGCGTGCCGACGATGTTCATCGCCGAGCTCGATCATCCGGACTTCGACGAGTTCGACCTGTCCAGCCTGCGCACCGGCATCATGGCGGGCTCGCCGTGTCCGATCGAGGTGATGCGCCGCGTGCATCGAGCGACATGCACATGTCGCGAGGTCACCATCGCCTACGGCATGACCGAGACCTGCCCGGTCAGCTTCCAGAGCGCGCACCGACGACCCGCTCGAGCGGCGCGTCGCGACGGTCGGCCGCATGCAGCCGCACGTCGAGGTCAAGATCGTCGACGCCGACGGCCGCATCGTGCCGCGCGGCGACGCCGGCGAGCTGCTGCACGCGCGGCTACTCGGTGATGCTCGGCTACTGGGACGACGCGGAGAAGACCGCGCGAGGCGATCGACGCCGCCGGCTGGATGCACACCGGCGACCTCGCGACGATCGACGACGAGGGCTACTGCAACATCGTCGGCCGCATCAAGGACATGGTGATCCGCGGCGGCGAGAACGTCTATCCGCGCGAGATCGAGGAGTTCCTCTACCGCCACCCGAAGGTGCAGGACGTGCAGGTCGTCGGCGTGCCCGACGCCACGTACGGCGAGGAGCTCTGCGCCTGGATCATGCTGCGCGCCGGCGCAGACGCGCGACCGACGACGAGATCCGCGCCTTCTGCCAGGGGCAGATCGCGCACTACAAGATCCCGCGCTACATCCGTTCGTCGACGCGTTCCCGATGACGGTCACCGGCAAGATCGCAGAAGTTCGTGATGCGCGAGCAGATGAAGACGGAGCTCGGGCTGGCGGAATCCAGGACTGCGTGAACGGGGGCACGACGCTGCTGCATGGTTCGATTTCGCGGCTGCGGAGCTCGGCGGGGCGCGTCACGCTGTAGCGGGTCGCGTCAGGCGGTGGCGGGTCGGGGGCGATGACTGCGGCGGTCGGCCCGATGGGCCGACTGCCCTGCGCTGCTCGCCTTGGGCTGGTGCGGCCGCAACTCACTGCGCGCCCTGCGGGCGCTACGTTCGAACAGTGCGCCGCAAGTCAGATGAACGAAGCGCGCTGCGCGCGCCCAGCCCAAGGCTGCGCTGCTCGGCGCCGCAGACATCGCCCCCGACCCGCCACCGCCTGCCGCTCCGAGTGATCGCGGGTTCGTGCGAAGAGCCCGCATGGATCGGTCGTCGACGTGGCGTTCTTCCTGGTTCACCGCTGTCTCGGCGAAGGCGCGGGGGGCGGGCCGGCGGGGTGTGCGTGTGCGCAGCCGAGGAGCGCAGGGTTCCGGGCCGGCGCGCGCAGCGCGCATCGTTCATCTGACTTGCGGCGCCCTGTTCGAGCGTAGCGCCCGCAGGGCGCGCAGCGAGTTGCGCCGCTCGGCCAGGAACCCGAGCACCGCAGGGCACCCCTGCGCAGCAGGGGCAAGCACCCGCACACCCCGCCGGCCCGCCCCCCGCGCCTTCGCCCGCTCGAACCTGCGTACGAGACGGTGGCGCGATCAGCGCCCGCTGAACACCGGCGGACGTTTCTCGACGAAGGCGGCGGCCGCTTCCTTGTGGTCGTCGGTCAGCGAACTGCGGACGTGGTGCATCGCCTCCTGGTCGAGCGCGTCGGCGAGCGTGCCGGTCTCGGCGAAGTTCAGATTCTGCTTGATGTAGCCGAGCGTGACGCGCGGGCCGCGCGCCAGCCTCGTCGCGAATTCCGTTGCAGCGGCTTCGAGCTCGGCATCGTCGACCACCTGGGACACCAGACCGATTGCCAGCGCCTGCTCGGCGTTCAGGATCGGCGAGGTCAGGTAGAGCTCGCGCGCGCGCGCCGTGCCGACGATCTTCGACAGGAACCAGCTGCCGCCGAAGTCGCCCGACAGCGCCACTTTCGCGAACGCCGTCGTGAAGCGCGCATTGCGCGACACGATGCGGAAGTCGCAGGCCAGGGCCAGCGACAGGCCAGCGCCGGCGGCGGCGCCGCGCACCACCGCAATCGTCGGCTTGGGCATGTCGTGCAGGATGCGCGCCGCCTCCATCTTGCGGCGCAGATCGGCGACCCGCTCGTCGACGCCCATGTCCCGGTTCCTCCCGGCAGCCATCGCCTTGACGTCGCCGCCGACGCAGAAGGTGTCGCCGGCCGCGCACAGCATCACGGCGCCGACCTGCGGATCGGCGGCCGCGCGCAACGCCGCGTCGCGCAGTCCCTGCAGCAGTTCTGGGCTCATCGCGTTCTTGCGTTCGGGCCGGTTCAGCGTGAGCGTGCACAGCCCGTCGCTGACGCTTTCGAGAATGACGTCTGCCATGAGACTCCTCCTGGGGGTGTTCCGGTCGTTGCTGTCCGGCCTGCGCGAAGGCGCGCGCCATCGGTCGGCGCGCGCCTCCGTGCGCTGCGCGTCAGCGCATGTTGGCCACGCGCGGTTCCGGGCGCGGCGTCGGCAGCTTCAGGTGGCCGAGTGCGACGCCACGATTGATCGCCGACAGGATCGCCTTGAGCGCCGCGGTCACGATGTTCGGGTGCACGCCGACGCCGTAGGCGCTCTGGTCCCAGCCGAAGCGCAGCTGCACGTAGGCGATGGCGTGCGAATCCTCGCCGGTGGTGAGCGCATGTTCGGAGTAGCTCATCAGGTGCGCCTCGATGCCGAAGGCCTGCTGCAGCCCGCGCATCAGCGCCTCGACCGGACCGTTGCCCGCGCCCGCGACGTTCAGCGTTTCGCCGTTCACGCGGATCGCGGCCTCGATGCGCTCGGCGTCCGAATGGCCCTTCTGGTGCGTGAGATCGTGGTCCTCGTACTGCAGCGGGCCGTTGCCCTCGAGATAGGTCTCGTCGAAGGCCTGCTTGATCGCCTTCGAGCTGAGCTCCTTGCCGGTGGCGTCGGTGATCTTCTGCACCACCTGGCTGAACTCGACCTGCAGCAGGCGCGGCAGCTCGAGGCCGTAGTCGCGCTCGAGCAGGTAGGCGACGCCGCCCTTGCCCGACTGGCTGTTGACGCGAATGATCGCGTCGTAGGTGCGGCCCAGGTCGGACGGGTCGATCGGCAGGTACGGCACGTCCCAGGGACCGGCAGCGTCGCCTTCGGCCTTGCGCGCGGCCAGGCCCTTCTTGATCGCGTCCTGATGCGATCCCGAGAACGCGGTGAACACCAGTTCGCCGCCGTAGGGATGGCGCGGATGCACCGGCAGCTGGTTGCAGTACTCGGCCACGCGGATCGACTCGTTGATGTCCGAGAAGTCGACCTGCGGGTCGACGCCCTGCGTGTACAGGTTCATCGCCAGCGTGACGAGGCAGACGTTGCCGGTGCGCTCGCCGCTGCCGAACAGGCAGCCCTCGACGCGCTCGGCTCCGGCCATCACGGCAAGTTCGGCCGCAGCCACGCCACAGCCGCGGTCGTTGTGCGGATGGACCGACAGCACGATCGAGTCGCGATACTTCAGCTCGCGGTGCATCCACTCGATCATGTCGGCATAGATGTTGGGGGTGCTGTGCTCGACCGTGGCCGGCAGGTTGACGATCATCTTGCGCTGCGGCGTCGGTTTCCACACGTCGCCGACCGCGTCGCAGACGTCGCGGGCGTAGTCGAGCTCGGTGCCGGTGAAGCTCTCGGGCGAGTACTCGAAGATCCACTCGCTGCCCGGGTGCTGCGCCGCGTACTGCGCGACCCACTTCGCTCCCTGCACCGCGATCCCCATCACCCCCGCACGGTCCAGGTTGAACACGACCCGGCGCTGCGCCGTCGACGTCGAGTTGTACAGGTGGACGATCGCGCGCTTCACGCCTTGCAGAGCCTCGAAGGTGCGCGCGATCAGTTCTTCGCGCGACTGCACCAGCACCTGGACGGTGACGTCGTCCGGGATCAGCTTGTCCTCGATCAGCGTGCGCACGAAGTCGAAGTCGGTCTGCGACGCGGACGGAAAGCCGATCTCGATCTCCTTGTAGCCGAGCTTGACCAGGTGCTTGAACATCATCAGCTTGCGCTCGGAGTCCATCGGCTCGATCAGCGACTGGTTGCCGTCGCGCAGGTCGACGCTGCACCACATCGGCGCCTTCGTGATGATCTTGTCGGGCCAGGTGCGGTTCTTGATTTCCACCTGCGGGAACGCGCGGTACTTGCGGGTCGGGTCGGGCATGCTCATGGCGGTCTTCCGTGTCAAAGCGGGGAGGGGGATCGGTCGAATGCTGCAAGGCTACCCACCGGCCATTCGGAGGCCGAGAGTCGCAATCAGCAGGAGGGGGAAAAGATATCTGCGCCTAGCGGCGCAGTAGCAGCAGCACGAGCGCAGCACCGCCCGCGGCACGAACGGCCGGCGAGAAAATGGCGGATGCGTCGAAAGCACTCATTCGCGCACTATGGCCCGGAACCGCGGCGCGTGTCAACCCCGGTCACATCCTTGCCGGTCCCGGGCCGCAACGGCCTTCGACACGGCCGTCGCGAGGCGATGGTGATGCCGCCCGTGGCGGGCGCGGGCACGCCCGCCCGCCGTCCGCCTGGGTCGGCGGAGCTCAGCGCCGCGCCACGATCGCCTCTTCGACGTCGCGCAGCTTGTCTTTGCCGAACCACATGTCGTCGCCGACGAAGAAGGTCGGCGACCCGAACGCGCCGCGCTCCACCGAGCGCTGCGTGTTGGCGAGCAGCTCGTTCTTCACCTCGGGGTCGTTCGCCAGTTCGAGCAGGCGCGCGGCGTCGAGGCCGGATTCGATCAGCGCCGCGCGCAGCACCTCGGCGTCGGCCATGTTCTTCGGGTCGCACCACATGTGGCGGAAGACCTCGTCGACGTAGCGCTCGAACACGCCCAGGCGCTTGGCGGCGACGGCGCCGCGCATCAGCGTCAGCGTGTTGACCGGGAAGAAGGGGTTGCGCCGGAACCCGGTGATGCCGTGCCGTGCGACGAAGCGCGCCACTTCCAGCCGCTCGTACTCCAGCTTGTTGCGGATGCCGCCGAACGCCTCCATCGGGGAACGGTTGTTGGTCAGCCGGAACACGCCGCCGAGCAGCACCGGGACGTAGGTGAAGCGCACGCCGGTGCGCTGCTCGATGCCCGGGATCACCAGGTGGCTCAGGTAGGCGTTGGGACTGCCGAAGTCGAAGTGGAATTCGACGGGTACGCTCATCACGGTCTCCTCACCATTTCTCGCCGAAGGGGCGGATTTCCTGTTCGAAGGTCCACGCATCGCGTGGCTGCTGGTACAGCTGCCAGTAGGCATTGGCGACCGAGTCGGGCCGCATCAGGCGGTCGGGCGGGAGGGCTCGCAGCGCCTCGTCGCCCTCGCGCGCACGGATGCGCTCGCGCACCCATTCGGTGTCGACCCCGGCGTCGATGATCAGGTGAGCGACGTGGATGTTCTGCGGGCCGAGCTCGCGGGCCGCGCTCTGCGCCAGCGCGCGCAGGCCGAATTTCGCGCTCGCGAAGGCGGAGAAGCCGACGCCGCCGCGCATCCCCGCGGTGGCGCCGGTCAGGAAGATGTTGCCGCGGCCGCGCGGCAGCATCAGGCGCGCCGCTTCGCGGGTGCTCAGGAAGCCCGCGTAGCAGGCCATCTCCCAGACCTTGCGGAACACGCGCTCGGTCGTCTCGAGCAGCGGAAAGCTGACGTTGCCGCCGACGTTGAACACGCAGACCTCGAGCGGTGCCGTCGCGTCCGCCCCGGCCAGGAACGCGCCGACCTGGTCCTCCTGGCGCGCATCCAGCGCGCGCGCGGTGATGCGTCCGCCCGCGCCCTCTATTCCCGCCACCAGCGGCGCCAGCTTGTCGGCATTGCGCCGCCCGGCGAACACGTGGAAGCCCTCGGCCGCGAAGCGGCGCGCGATTGCCGCGCCGATGTAGTCGCCGGCGCCGATCACGGCGACGGTCGCGTTGCGTTGCTGCATGGTCGTCATCTCCTTCTGGTGGCCGCGCCCCTCGCAGTCGGGTATGCGGATTCAGTTCTTGCCGTTCGTGCCCGTCGCCCGCCCGCCGGGATCGGTCAGACCGGCCTGCGCGATGATGCGCTCGACGATCTCGTCGACCGGCAGTGCGGCATCCACGACGAGCGCGTCCCGCGGCGCCTCCAGCGTGTCGAACTGGCTGCGCAGCAGCGATGCCGGCATATAGCGATGCTCGCGCTTCGCGAGCCGCCCGCCGATCAGATCGATGCTTCCCGCCAGGTGCACGAAGATCAGTCCGTCGGCGCGTTCGGAGAGTGTGTCGCGGTACGCCTGCTTCAGCGCCGAGCAGGCGAGCACGACGGGCACGCGTTTCGCGGCGCTGTGCCGCAGCAGTGCATTGAGCCTGCCCAGCCACGGCGCCCGATCGCGGTCGTCGAGCGCGATGCCGGCGCGCATCTTCTCGACATTCGACGCGGGGTGGAGATCGTCGGCGTCGCGGAAGGGCCAGCCGAGCCGCCGCGCCAGCGCGCGGCCCACCGTCGTCTTGCCGCTGCCCGAGACGCCCATCAGGATCACTGCGCGCGTCTTCACGGCACTTTCCGGATCGCGTGTCCGCCGAAGCCCTGGCGCATCAGCGCCAGCAGGCGATTCGCCGCGTCTGCCTTGCCCTGCGAATCGAACCGGCTCATCAGCGCCAGCGCGATCACCGGTGCGGGCGTACCCTGGCGGATCGATTCCTCGATCGTCCATCGGCCCTCGCCGGAGTCCGCGACGAAGGGCGCCACGGTGTCGAGCGCCCCGGGTTGTGCCAGAGCGCCCGCGGCCAGTTCCAGCAGCCACGACCGGATCACGCTGCCCTGCTGCCACAGCTCGCCCACCGCAGCCGGATCGATGCTCAATTCCGGTCGTCCCTGCAGCAGCGCGAAGCCTTCGGCGATCGCCTGCATCATCCCGTACTCGATGCCGTTGTGGATCATCTTCACGAAGTGGCCCGCGCCGCTCGGACCGCAATGCAGCCAGCCCTCGTCCGCGGACGGCGCGAGCACGCGCAGGAACGGCGCGAGCTGCGCGACGTCGTCGCGCTCGCCGCCCAGCGACAGGCAGTAGCCCTTTTCCAGTCCCCAGACGCCGCCCGACACGCCGCAGTCGACGTAGGCGAATCCCGCGGCGCGGGCGGCGCCGGCGCGCTGCTGCGAATCGAGGTAGTTCGAGTTGCCGCCGTCGACCAGCAAGTCGCCCGCGCGCAGCATCGCGTGCAGCCGGGTCAGGGCCTGGTCGGTGATCTCGCCGGCGGGCAGCATCAACCAGACCGTGCAGCGCGGCCCGTGCTGCCGCAGGGCCGCTACTGCCTCGTCGGGCGAGCCGAAGACGTCGACGCCGGGTTCCTGCGCCAGGGCGGCGCCGGCGGCCGGATCGGCGTCGTAGCCGGTCACGCGCACGCCGCCGCGCGCCAGGCGGCGCGCCATGTTCGCGCCCATGCGGCCGAGCCCGATCATCGCAACCGCGGGTTGGCTTGCGTGCCGGATTCCGGGGTCGGACTCGTGGCTCATTCTTGTTCCCGTAGAAGTCTCAGCACCTGGTCGAGGGCATCGGCAGCGAGGCAGTCGACGCGCAGGCGCCGGTCCATCGAGCGCAGCCAGGTGAGCTGGCGCTTGGCCAGCTGCCGGGTCGCCGCAACGGCGCGTGCGGCTGTCGTCGCAAGATCATACCGGCCGTCCAGGTGCTCCCAGACCTGCCGGTATCCGACGCAGCGCATCGATGGCATGTGCGCAGCGAGGTCGCCGCGCGCGCGCAGGTGGGCCACCTCGCCGACCAGCCCCCGTTCGAGCATCGTTCCGAAGCGCCGCTCGATGCGGGCATGCAGCGCCGCGCGGTCCGAGGGCTCGAGCGCGATCGTCACGAAGCGTCCCGGCCGGGCCGCCGGAGCCGGCGCGGCCAGAAGCTGCGACAGCGGTCTGCCGGTGATTTCGATCACCTCGAGCGCACGCTGGATGCGCTGTGCGTCCGCCGGCTCGAGCCGCGCCGCCGTCGCCGGATCGAGGCGGGCGAGCCGCGCGTGCAGCGCGGGCCAGCCATGCAACGCGGCCTCCTCGTCGAGCCGGGCGCGGATCGCCGGATCCGCCGGCGGCAGTTCGTGCATGCCGGCCGACAGCGCCCGGGCGTACAGCATCGTGCCGCCGACCAGCAGCGGCAGCCGGCCGCGCGCGCGGATCTCGCCGATCAGGCGGCTCGCGTCGTCGGCGAAGCGGGCTGCCGAATAGGTCTCGCTCGGCTCGATCACGTCGATCAGGTGGTGGGGCACCAGCGCACGCTCGGCCGCGTCCGGCTTCGCGGTGCCGATGTCCATGCCGCGGTAGACCAGTGCCGAGTCGACGCTGACGATCTCGACCGGCATGCGGCGCGCAATCTCCATCGCCAGTGCGCTCTTGCCCGATGCGGTCGGGCCGAGCAGCAGGATGTCGCAGGAGGGAAGGGGGTCGGGCATCGAATTGCCGGGCGCGTCTCTGTTCAGTCGTTGCCGCGCGCGACACCCTCGCGCCGAGGGTCGGCGCCGCCCGCCCAGGTGCCCCGGGCGGGTTCGCGGACCAGCCGATCCGCCTGGCGCCCGTCGCGAGCGCCGTTGTACACGATGCCGTGCAGACCGCTGTTCAGGTCGACGATCGCGATGCGGTGTCCGCGCGCGCGCAGTTCCGCGTCGAGCGCCGTCAGCGGCGTGCCGCGTTCGACCCAGGTCACCGGGCCGTTCTGCGCGCCGAAGTTGGGCAGGTCGATCGCGCGCTGGATGTCGAGCTTCCAGTCGATCAGGCCGAGCAGTGTCTTGGTCACGTACTGGATGATGTTGCCGCCGCCCGGCGAACCGACGACGGCCTCGAGCGCCCCGTCCGCGCCGAACACCAGGGTCGGCGCCATCGAACTGCGCGGCCGCTTGCCGGGCTCGACGCGATTCGCCACGGGTCGGCCGCGCGCGTCGGTCGGCGCGAACGAGAAGTCGGTCAGCTGGTTGTTGAGCAGGAAGCCGCCCACCATCTGCAGGCTGCCGAAGCCGTTCTCGATCGTGGTCGTCATCGCGACCGCGTTGCCGTCGCGGTCGACGATCGACAGGTGGCTCGTCGAGGGCAGCGATGCCGACGCATCGTCGCCGAGCGCGATCGCGCCGCTCGGCGTGCCCGCATCGGCCGTGCCCAGCGATCGGTCCATGCGGATCAGCGCCGCGCGCTCGCGCAGGTAGCCCGGGTCGAGAAGGCCTGCCAGCGGCACCGGCACGAAGTCGTCGTCGGCGACGTGGCGCGCGCGGTCCGCGTAGGCGAGCCGATAGGCCTCGGCGGTGAGATGGACGGCGTCGGCCGAGCCCGGCGCATGGCGGTGCATCTCGAAGTGGCTCGAGGATGCCCAGGGTCTGCAGCACGGCGATCCCGCCGGAACTCGGCGGCGGCATGCCGCAGATACGGAAGCCGCGATAGTTGCCGCAGATCGCCGCTCGCGACTTCGCGCGATAGCCGCGCAGGTCGTCGAGGCTCAGGCGACCCGGCCGCGTGGCGTGTCCGCGCACCTTGCCGACGATGGCGCGCGCGCGATCTCGCCGTCGTAGAACGCCTCCGCGCCGTGCTGCGCGATCGCCCGGAAGGTCGCTGCCAGTTCGGGGTTGCGCAGCACGCTGCCGATGCCACGGGCGCGGCCGTTGGCATCGAGGAAGTACTCCGCCGCCGGCGACTGGCGCGCGAGACGTCCGCGCCGACGCGGCGATGCTCAGGTGCAGCCGCGGGGAGACCTCGAAGCCGTCCTCGCACAGGCGGATCGCATCCTCGAACAGCGTCGGCCAGGGCAGCCTGCCGTGCCGGCGATGGGCCATTTCCAGCATGCGCAGCAAGCCCGGTGTTCCGACCGGCAGGCCGCCGTCGACCGCGGCGGGAAATCCCAGCGGCCGCCTGTCGCGATCGAGGAACTGGTCCGCCGCGGCGCCGGCCGGCGCGGTCTCGCGGCCGTCGAACGCGCTCAGCGCATCCGCTGCACGGTCGAAATGGAGCAGGAACCCGCCGCCGCCGATGCCGGACGACTGGGGCTCGACGACATTGAGCACCATCTGCGCGGCGATCGCCGCGTCGACCGCACTGCCGCCGCGGGCCAGCGCGCGCACGCCGGCGTCCACGGCGTGCGGGTTCGCGGCGGCGACCATGTCGCGTCGAGCGTAGGCGATCCGCTTCGCGAGCAGGCCGGACGAGGCCTCCGGCGCAGCCGGCACCTGCTCGCGCAGCGGCGCCGGCACCTGCAGCGTCGCCGGCGGCGCGTCGCCGGTCGTGCACGCGAACGTCGACAGTGCCGCCAGCAAGGCGGCGACGATCGTCCGTCGTAGCCGGCGCATCCGGTGGCTGCGCCCGTTCAGCGACCGCGCAGGAACCAGCGGTCCATTTCGGACAGCGGCACCTGCACCCAGGTCGGGCGGCCGTGGTTGCACTGGTCGGCGCCGGCCGTGCCCTCCATCTCGCGCAGCAGCGCGTTCATCTCGTCGAGGCCGAGCCGGCGGTTCGCGCGCACTGCCGCGTGGCAGGCCATGCCGGCCAGCAGTTCGTCGCGATGTGCGGTCAGGGCATGCGCGCCGCCCGATTCGCGCAGTTCGGCGAGCACAGTGCGCGTGAGCGCCACCAGGTCGCCGTGCTGCAGCAGCGCCGGCACCGCGCGCACCGCAACCGCGCCCGGCCCCATCAGGCTGAGTTCCAGACCGAGCGCGGACAGGGCCTCGGCCTCCTCCTCGACGACGCGGGCCTCCAGCGGGTCGGCGCGGAAGGTCACCGGAATGAGCAGCGGCTGCGAGGGAATCGCGCGCGCATCGAGGGCCGCCTTCAGCCGTTCGTAGACGATGCGCTCGTGCGCGGCGTGCATGTCCACGACGATCAGGCCGGCGGCGTTCTGGGCCAGGATGTACACGCCGTGCAGCTGCGCCAGCGCGTAGCCTAGCGGCGGCAGCTCGCGCGCCTGCTGGTCGCGGGCGCTGTCGCCGGCGCCCAGCTCCGTGGCAGGTGCGTGCGCGGGCGCGAGGAAGGCAAGGCTGGCGGCGACCGCCCCTGGCTGCGGCGCGCCCTGCGTCCGCTGCCAGCCCGTGGCGGGCCACGGCGAAGCCGGGCGGTCTGTCTGCCAGCCGTTCCCGGCAGCGGCGGCAGTGCCAGCGGCGGTCGCCGGACGATGGCCGATCTCCAGCGAGGACTGCACGAAGCGCGGCGCCGGCAATGCGCCCGGCTCCCCGGCGCCGGGATCGTCGGCGCCGGTGGCGCGGCGCGCGGCCAGCGACGGGTGTTCGGCTGCCGACGCGCGCAGTGCGCCCTGCACCGCATGGAACACGAGACGATGAACCGCCTGGGCGTCGCGAAAGCGCACCTCGGTCTTCGCCGGATGCACGTTCACGTCGACCAGTGTCGGGTCGATGCTCAGGAACAGCACCCAAGCCGGTTGACGATCTCCGTGCAGCACGTCGCTGTAGGCCTGCTTGACGGCATGGTTCAGCAGCCGGTCGCGCACGTGCCGACCGTTCACGTACAGGAACTGCCGGTCGGCGCGCGCCCGGTTCACGGTCGGCAGGCCCAGCAGGCCCCGCAGGGCCAGGGTCCCCGCACCGCTGTCGAGCACGCGGTGTGCGCGCTGGTACTCCTCGCCCAGCGCCGCCAGCGCGCGCGCCTGCCAGGTCGACGGCGGCCACGGGTCGCCGCGGCGGCCATCGATCCACAGCGAAAAGCCGATCTCCGGGTGCGCCAGTGCAACGCGGCGCCACGCGTCGAGGCAGTGCGCCGCCTCGGTGCCGTTCGACTTCAGGAACTTGCGTCGCGCCGGCGTTGCGGAATAGAGATCCAGAACCTCGACGGAGGTGCCGCGGGTGCCGGCTGCCGGCTCGACACGCCCGGTGCTGCCGTCGAGCATGCTCGCATGCGCCTCGCCAGGCGCACGGCTGGTGATGCGGACCCGGGCGACCGACGCGATCGAGGCCAGCGCCTCGCCGCGGAAGCCGAGCGTCGCGACGCGCTCGAGATCGTCGAGCGAGCCGATCTTGCTGGTCGCGTGGCGCTGCAGGGCGAGCGCCAGCTCGTCGGGCGGAATGCCGCAGCCGTCGTCGGTGACGACGATGCGGCGCACGCCGCCTTCCTCGATGCGCAGTTCGATCGACGAGGCGCCCGAATCGACGGCGTTCTCGAGCAGTTCCTTGACGACCGATGCCGGGCGTTCGACCACCTCGCCCGCCGCGATCTGGCTGATCAGGACGTCGGGCAGGGCGCGGATCGGCCGGCGGGTCGGCGCGGAGGCGTCCGGACCGTCGGAACTGTTCGGCAGGTGCACGGCTGGTGCCCGTTCGTCTGGAGGTGAGGGATGCTGCGGCGCACGGCGTCGGACGCGATCGCGATTATAGCCAGCGGGTATCATGCGGCCCCCATGGACATCGCACAGCTCATCGACATCTTCCTGCATCTCGACAAGCACCTGTCGGCGGTCGTCGCCGAGTTCGGCGTCTGGGTCTACGTGCTGCTGTTCCTGATCATCTTCGTCGAGACCGGTCTGGTGGTGATGCCGTTCCTGCCGGGCGACTCGCTGCTGTTCGTCGCCGGGGCGATCGCGGGTCTCGGCGGCGATGAGCCTGCCGGTGCTGCTGGTGTCGCTGATCGTCGCCGCCATCCTCGGCGATGCGCTGAACTACTCGGTCGGCCGCTACTTCGGGCCGCGCGTCTTCGCCTGGGAGCAGTCGCGCTTCTTCAACAAGGCCGCATTCGAGCGCACGCACTCGTTCTACGAGCGGCACGGCGGCATCACGATCATCGTCGCCCGCTTCCTGCCCTTCGTGCGCACCTTCGCTCCCTTCGTTGCCGGCATCGCGCAGATGACCTATCCGCGCTTCGCGCTCTACAACGTGGTGGGCGCGGTGTTGTGGGTGGGCAGCCTGACCACGCTCGGCTACCTGGTCGGCAACACCCCGTGGGTCAAGGCGAACTTCCAGTGGGTGACGCTGGCCTTCATCGTGATCCCCGGGCTGCCGGCCGTGTTCGAGCTGCTGCGGCACTGGCGGCTGGCGCGCCGAAAGAGGTAGGCGCCCGCGCTTCGGGTAGCCGTCCGCGCTTCAGGTGGCCTTCGCCTTCGGTCCCGGAGGGTACTTGATGAGGTAGTGCCGGATGCCCGTATAGATCGCTTCGGCGATGCGGTCCTGGTAACCGGGCTCGGCCAGCCGCTTCTCCTCCTGCGGGTTGCTGATGAAGGCAGTCTCGACCAGGATCGACGGGATGTCCGGCGCCTTCAGCACCGCGAACGAGGCTCTTTCGATCGCGGGCTTGTGCAGGCGACCGACGGTGCCGAGCTGACCCAGAACGATCCGCCCAAGGTTGCTGCTGTCCTTGATCTGAGCGGTCGTCGACAGGTCCAGCAGCAGCTTCGCCACTTCGCGGTTGCGCCCGCTCAGGTCGACGCCGCCGATCAGGTCCGCGTCGTTCTCCTTGCGCGCCAGCCAGCGCGCCGCGCTGCTGCTGGCGCCGCCCTCGGACAGCACGTAGACCGATGCGCCGCGCGCCAGCGGGTTCACGAACGCGTCGGCGTGGATCGACACGAACAGGTCCGCCTGTACGCGCCGTGCCTTCGCGACCCGCGCCGACAGCGGCACGAAGTAGTCGGAGTCGCGGGTCATGTAGGCCCGCAGGTTCGGTTCGCTGGCGATGCGTTCGCGCAGAAGCCGCCCGATCGCCAGCACGACGTCCTTCTCGTAGGTGCCGTTCGTGCCGACCGCGCCCGGATCCTCGCCGCCGTGCCCTGGATCGATCGCGATCGTGACCAGTCGCGACACGATCGGCCGGGCGGTTCGCGCCCCGCTCGCGCCGCGCGCGCCGGCCGCCGAAGGACGCGCCGCGGGCGCGGCACGCCCCTCCGCCCCAGCGCCCTCTGCGCGCAGGGCCTGCGTGCCGTCGCGCCCGGCCTGCGCGTCCCCCACCGGAGCGGCCTGCGGCTCCTGCGACAGGGAACCGCGCTCGCGGATCAGCGCGGCGAGCGGATCCTCCCTCGACCTCGGACCCCCGGAGGGCGCCTCGGTTGCCGCCGCCGGCGCGCTTCCCGCCTCGACGCTCGCCGGCTCGCGCCGGCCGGGGATCCGACAGCAGCGCCTGCAGCGGATCGTCGGCAACGATCGGATACAGGTCGAGCACCAGCCGGTGGCGGTAGCGGCTCACGGGTTCCAGCGCGAACACCTGCGGCGTGATCTCCGACTTCAGGTCGAACACCAGCCGCACGACGCCCGGCCGGAACTGGCCGACGCGCACCTGACGGATGTACGGGTCGTCGGCGCGCACCTTCGAGACCAGCTCGCGCAGCGCGGCGTCGAGGTGGAGTTCCTCCAGATCGACCACCAGGCGCGGCGGATCCGTCACCAGCGAGTGCGAGTGCTTCAGCGGCGCGTCGAGTTCGAGGGTGACGCGCGAGTAGTCGCGCGCCGGCCACACGCGCACGGCCAGCACCGACGCGGCGTGCGCCAGCGGTACGTTCAGGGCAAGGGCGAGGGCCCCGAGGGTTCCTTCGAGGAAACGCCGGCGAGCAGGCGCAGCGCGCAGGCGTCCGAGATTCCGGTCACGCATGCGCGTCCCCGCTCGGTCGCCGCGCTGATGTGTGCCCAGCGCCGTTCGGTCGCGGAATCGGGTCCGAGCGCTGCCGGGTCCTCGTCCGGGTAGCCCAGTCGAATCCAGACATCGGGGTCGGGCAGCCCCCCTTCGGCCATCTCCGGCCATTCGACCACCGCCGCCGCGTCGCCACCGAGGTAGTCGCCGATCCCAGCCTCACGCCATTCATCGCCACCTGCAAAGCGATAAAAATCAAAATGATACAGGTCGAAGTTCGACAGCTTGTAAAGCTCTGCCAGCGTAAAGGTCGGGCTGCGCACGCGGCCGGACCAGCCCAGCGCGCGCAGCAGCGCGCGCGTGAATGCGGTCTTGCCGGCGCCGAGCTCGCCGGACAGATAGAGTACGAATCCCGGCCCGAGGTGCGGTGCGACTGCGGCTGCCAGCGCCCGGGTGGCCGCCTCGTCGCGCAGCGACAATTCGATGCTGGGGATCTCGGGTTTCATCGCAGCGTGCGGCGAGGAGGGGTGATCAGGTGAGGACTGCCAGGTGAGCGATGCGCTGCGTGCTGTCTCCGATCGGCCCGATTCGGCCGACCGGCCCGATCCCCGTCGGGTCGATCCCCGATGGGTCGAGCGGCTGCGCGACTGGGCGCACGAACTCGGCTTCACGGCGCTCGGTGTCGCGGACATCGACCTGAGCGCCGCCGAGGACGGCCTGCGCCAATGGCTCGAAGCCGGATGGCACGGTCGGATGGATTATATGGCGCGCCACGGCATGCGCCGGGCGCGCCCTGCCGAACTCGTCCCCGGCACGGTGCGCGCGGTGATGGTGGCGGTCGACTACGCGCCGGACGATCCCGACTGGATCGCGCGTGGCTGGGCCGTGCTGTCCGAGCCGGCGGCGGCATACGTGTCGCGCTATGCGCTCGGCCGCGACTATCACAAGGTCGTGCGCTCCCGCCTGCAGAAGCTCGCCGATCGCGCGCAGGCGCAGTTCGGCGCGTTCGGTCATCGCGTGTTCTGCGACTCGGCTCCGGTGATGGAGGTGGAGCTCGCGCGCAAGGCCGGCCTGGGCTGGCGCGGCAAGCACACGCTGCTGATCGACCGGGCGCGCGGCTCCACGTTCTTCATCGGCACTCTGTACACCGACCTGCCGCTGCCGGCCGATACGCCAGCGGATGCGCACTGCGGGCGCTGCGAGCGCTGCATCACGGCATGCCCCACCGGGGCGATCGTCGCGCCGTACCGGCTCGACGCGCGTCGCTGCATCTCCTATCTGACGATCGAGCTGAAGGACTCGATACCCGAGGCGCTACGGCCCGCGATCGGCAACCGGATCTACGGCTGCGACGATTGCCAGCTCGCGTGTCCCTGGAACAAGTTCGCGCGTCCCGCGGCGCTTCCCGACTTCGCGGCGCGCAACGGCCTGGATCGCTCGGCCCTGGTCGAACTCTTCCGGTGGCCGCGCGACGAGTTCGAGCGCCGCATGGCCGGATCGCCGATCCTGCGCATCGGCCACGCGCAGTGGCTGCGCAACCTCGCGGTGGCGCTGGGCAACAGCGCTGCCGGCGACGATCCCGCCGTGATCGGCGCGCTGCGGGCCCGCTCCGACGCATGAATCGCCGATCGTGCGCGAGCACGTCGCCTGGGCGCTTCGCAGGCTGGCGCAGGCCCCGCGTGCGCCGGTCACGCCAGCTGGATGTGGATCGTGAAGCAGCCGTCGTCGCGCGGCTCGACCCGATACCGGTAGCCGGACTGCTCGAGCATCCGGTACAGCGGATGAGGCTCGCGGTGGATCAGCAGGCGCAGCTCGTCCCCGGGACCGATGCGATCCAGCGCCTCGACGGTGCGCTCCATCGGCTCGGGCGGCTGCATGAAGCGGGCGTCGAGGTCGATCACGGTCATCGGCTTCACTCCGGAAATTGGGTTCGTGCCGGGGAGCTCGGGCAGCGAGAAACAAAGCCGCAGACCGGCGCGCGCGTCGAACGCACCCAACGGAATCGAATCTCGCACCCCCAGCCAGGAGCTTCATTGATGGGGATCAAGATACACTCCGCCGATCAACCCAATCGAACGATCGAAGCAGGACCGAGAATGGCCACTGCCAAGGCGAAGACGCAGAGCTTCCTCGCGCGCCTGCCCCTGTTCCAGGAGGCGACCCCCGACGACCTCGACCGCATCGCTGCCGGTACCACCGAGCAGCGTATCGGCAAAGGGCAGCTGCTCTTCCAGCGCGGCGACCCCTGCCTGGGCTTCCACGTCGTCATCTACGGCCAGATCAAGCTCGCGATGGTGTCGCCCAACGGATCGGAGAAGGTCATCGACCTGATCGGCCCCGGCCAGTCGTTCGGCGAGGCGCTGATGTTCACCGACCGCGCCTACGTCGTGTTCGCGCAGGCGCTGTCCGATTCGCTGCTGCTGCACATCTCGAAGGCCGCGATCGACGCCGAGATCGAGCGCGATCCGCGGCTCGCGCGGCGGATGATCGCCGGACTGAGCATGCGACTGCACGGTCTGATCCAGGACGTCGAGGCCTATTCGCTGCGCTCCGGCATGCAGCGCGTGATCGGTTACCTGCTGCGCGACATCGCCCAGGAGCACGAGGGGCATGCCCCCATCAGCGTGACGCTCGACGCCAACAAGGGCGTGATCGCCTCGCGGCTGAACCTGACGCCGGAGCACTTCTCGCGCATCCTGTCCGAGCTGTCCCAGCAGACGCTGATCGAGGTGCAGGGGTCGGAGATCCGGATCCTCGACGTCGAACGCTTGCGCTCCTCGCTGAACTGAAGATGGCAGTGCCGGATTACGCGACGATCCGTGCGGTGCACCTGTCGTGCGCCGCGCTCAGCATCGGCGGCTTCGTTCTTCGATTCGGGCTGATGCTCGCGTCCTCGCCGCTCCTCGCGAGCCGCGCCGCGCGCGTGCTGCCGCACATCGTCGACACGCTGCTCCTCGGCAGCGCGCTTCTGATGGTCTGGCAGGGCGGCGGCATGCCCGGGCGGGATGCCTGGCTGAACGCGAAGATCGTCGGCCTGCTGCTGTACATCGTGCTCGGATCGATCGCGCTCAAGCGCGGGCGCACGCGGCCGGTCCGGTTCGTTGCCGGCGTGCTCGCGATCGCCGTCTTCGGCTTCATCGTGTCGGCGGCGCTGTTGCGTTCCCCGCTGGGGTTCCTGGCCGGTCCGGCAGGCTGAGCAGCCGGCGTCCGGCTGCATCCAGGAGCAGCACGCAGCGTGCGCCGTCCGCAGTGACGAGGCGCAGGGGGAGCGACGAAGTCGCGGCGACCGGGATCGCGGTCAGCGTGCCGTCGAGCGGATCGACGCGCGACAGTCCGACCGCCCGATCGCCGGTGTGCCGGGCGCCATCCGGGCCCGCAGGCGCGGATGAGACGCTCGCGGGCAGTTCGTGCAGCGCGTAGACGTGATCCGAACCATTGGTCGCGGCCATCGCCAGCAAGGCGCCCGGCAGCGCGGCCACCTTCTCGAGCTTCCAGTGCCCGGCGCGCAGGCGGTCGATGCGCGATGCCCCTTCGATGCCGATCAGCCAGCCGCGAGCGGCCCCGCGCTGCCACGCTGCCGCCAGCTCCTGGCCCGCTTCGGGGACCGGACCCGCGGCCTGCGTCGCCATCGCCGGCCGTTCGATTTCCCTGCGCACTTCCAGGTCGACCACGCCGATGCGGCCGTCGCGATCGACGCGCAGCACTTCGCGAGCCACGGCACCGAGCTGCAGACTTCGTGTCGGACTCGCGACGCGGAACGGCCTGGGCGTCAGCCGGCCGGGCAGTGGAACCGCCTCGTTGCCGCGATAGTCGTGCACCAGTCCCATCAGAACCGGCGGTGCATCCGGCGCGTAGGCGATTTCCCAGAGCTCGTCGCGGTCGCCGAAGGCCAGCACGAACCGCGACCGGCCGGGGTTGTCATGAGCCGAAGTGACCGTGCTGTCCTCGGGCAGCGCGTAGCGGCGTGCGGTCGCCAGCGATTCCGGGTCGTGCACGCTGAGCGCGGCGCTGCCGCGACCGGCGGCCAGCACCAGGGCGCCGGGGCCCGACGAGGTGGCCAGAATCGAGGCCTCGAAGCCGAGCGGCACACGCGCCGTCAGGCGCAGGCCGTCCACGTCGTAGCGCAGCAGCTCGCCGCCTCGCGTCGCGACGTACAGCGCGCGCCCGTCGGGCGACAGTGCGTGGGTTCGCACCGCATCGCCCATCAGCGGCAGGGCCGGCGTTTCGATGTCGGCCGCGCAGGTGTGCAGCACCCCAGGTCTCGCGGCCTGCGAGGCTACTCCGGGCGCCGGTCCGGGCGCCGCGGACACTGCCGCGAATACCTCTGCACAAAAAAAAAGGACGGCTCCGAAGAGCCGCCAAGCGTGCGCGGGAGAGCGCATGGTGAAACCCTGTTGTGTGCGAGACAAAGGGGCCCGAGCTGCGGACCCCTTCGCTCAGTACACGTCGTTCTGCGTGTTGAACACGTTGAACTTGCCGGTCGGGGTGATCAGTTTCGGGTCCTTGATCACGGCCTTCAGCTTGCGGGTCTTGTCGTCGACGACGACCATGGCCGACTGCTGATTCTTCGCGCTCCACACCGAGAACCAGACCTCGTCGCCCGCCTTGTTGTACTCGGGCTGGGTGATCCGCTTCGCGCCTTCACCGACGCCGGCCCATTCGCCGATCGGCAGCACTTCGAAGGGCTTGTCGAGGTTCTTGATGTCGAACACCGCGATCGACTGGCTGATCTTGGCGTCCGGGTTCAGCGGCGTATCGACCCACAGGTTCGTCGACTTCGGATGGGTCTTGATGAACAGGTTGCCGCCGCCCTGGGCTTTCAGCGTGCGCACGACCTTCCAGGCGTTCTTCGCATTGCCCTTCGGATCGGTGCCGATCAGCGCGATCGTCTCGTCACCGAGGTGGCCCGTCGCCCAGACCGGACCGAACTTCGGATCCTTGAAGTTCGCGCCGCGTCCCGGGTGCGGGATCTTGCCGACATCGACCAGAGCGGCCAGCTTGCTGGTCTTGCTGTCCACCACCGCGATCTTGTTCGACTGGTTGGCAGCCACCAGGAAGTAGCGCTTGGTCACGTCCCAGCCACCGTCGTGCAGGAAGCGCGCGGCGCCGATCTCGGTCGTCTTCAGGTTGTTGATGTCGCTGTAGTCGACGACCAGGATCTTGCCGGTCTCCTTGACGTTGACGATGAACTCGGGCTTGTCGTGCGTGGCGACGATCGACGCGACGCGAGGCTCGGGGTGATAGTCCTGCGTGTCCACCGTGGTGCCGCGCGTGCTCTGGATCTTCAGCGGCTCGAGCGTGTCGCCGTTCATGATCGTGTACTGCGGCGGCCAGTAGGCACCGGCGATCGCGTACTTGTCGGAGAACTTCTTGTTCTTCGACGTGTCGACCGAACGCGCTTCCAGACCGACGCGGATCTCCGCGACGTTGTCCGGCGTCTCCATCCAGAGGTCGATCAGGTTGATCTTCGCGTCACGTCCGATCACGTACAGGTAGCGCCCCGACGCCGACATGCGCGAGATGTGCACCGCGTAGCCCGTCTTGACGATGTTGATGATCTTCTTCGACGCGCCGTCGATCAGTGCCACCTCGCCGGTGTCGCGCAAGCGTCACCGAGAAGATGTTGGTGATGTCCCAGTTGTTCATCTTCTTCGTCGGACGCTTGTCCGGCGGGATCAGAACCTTCCAGGTCTTCTTCATCGTCCGTCCATGCCGAACTCGGGCGGAGTCGGCGGTTCCTGCTGGATGTAGCGCGCCATCAGGTCGACTTCGGCGTCGGTCATCTCGCCCGAGGTGCCCCAGTTCGGCATGCCGGCCGGCGAGCCGTACTTGATGAAGGTCTTCAGGTATCTCGGTGCCGCGCGCCATCGTGATGTCGGGCGTCAGCGGCTTGCCGGTCGCGCCTTTGCGCAGCACGCCGTGGCAGCCGGCGCAGCGCTCGAAGTACATCTGGCGACGCCTTGTCGAATTCCGCCTTGGTCATCGGCGGCGCCTTCGGGTCGACGTTCTGGTGCATCTCGACGCCGGCCAGCGGGGAACTGCCCGCCTGGTAGCGGATCTCCGCCTCGGTGACGCCTTTCTTTTCCTGGGCGCACCGGTTCCCGCAACCCCGAACGCTGCGGCCGCCAGCACGGCGCCACTCAATGCCCTGTTTCGTCTGATCTTCATCGACTTCTCCCTAGAATACCCGCCGGTTGCGACTTGCCGCCGGCTTCCGTTGCTGATGCCATCTTCGTCCGCTGCTGGCGCGATGATCGCTGCCGGACGTACCGGCCTCATTGATCTGGATCAATTCCGTGCCGAAGCATTGGACCAAGGTTCGCGCCACCCGAAAGAGACAACGCGGCAGCGCGGTTACGATACGCGCAGTTCGACAAGCGCGCACGACGCGCAGCGGGAGATGCGATGAACGAGAAGATTCGGGCCGCGGGCCGGAAGGCGCCGTGCGCCGCGTGCGGGCGCGCCGGCAGTTTGTGACGAAGCGCGGCGTCGCCCGTCACGGCGCTGGCGCTGGTTGCCGCGGGTGGCTTCGGGCCCTCTGCGCGCCGGCCAGCAGGAGCGCCGCAGGCGAGGGGATGCAGGTCGCGCAGGTGCAGACACCTGCCACGCCGCCTGCGCCCGCGGCCGCGGCCGGCTCAGCCCCTTCGGCGGCAGCGGAATCCCAGGGAAGCGGGCTGCTGCCGTCCGTGGTCGTGACCGCGACCCGCTCGCCCACCAGCCTGCTCGGCGTGCCCGCCAGTGTCTCGATCCTGCGCGAGGACGAACTGCGCGAGCGCAACATCGTGCGTCTTCGGCGACGCGCTCGCCGACGTGCCGGGGGTGTACATCCGGGGCGCGGCAATGGGCGCGAACTTCCCGGGCTCGCGGCCAGGCAGTGCTGTCGCTGCGCGGAATTCCGCGCACGCCGCGCACGCTGGTGATGATCGATGGGCAGCCGGTCAACAACGCGCTGTCGGGTGGCGTCAACGTCGCCGGCATTCCGTTCGAGAGCGTCGAGCGGGTCGAAGTCGTGCGCGGCCCGTACTCCGCGTTGTATGGCGGCAACGCGATGGGCGGGGTGATCAATTTCATCACCGCCGGGCCCGACCAGCCGATCACCGAACTGCGGCTCGGCGCGGGCTCGTCTGAACCAGCGCGGCGCCTCGCTGACCCACCGCAGGCGCTACGACGGCGGCCTGGGCGTCACGCTGTCGCTCGGCTACCGCGAGAGCCAGGGCGTACGACGACAGCGACTACGTGATCAAGCGGACCGCCACCGGGACGGCCGGCACGCCGGTCACCGGCGCGGTGCCCACGACGACGCCGGACGGCCAGCCGCGCTACTGGGTTGGCACGATGGGCGCGCGCCCCTGGTCGCAGAGCACGGCGCAACTCACGCTGCACTACTCGCCGAGCGCGGCGACGAAGCTGGCCGCCGGCCTCGGTTGGGCCGATTACTCGGTCGGGTACTCGGCACCGAACAGCTTCCTGCGCGACGCGGCGGGCAACGCCGTGTTCCAGGGCGGTGTGGTCTTCAACGACGGCGGTCCGCGCAGGCTGGCGATGGCCCAGACCGACTTCTTCACGCCGACCCCGTCGGGCGAGCGCGACGTGCGCGCGTTCGTGCGCGCCGAGCACCGCTTCGGCGGCGGCAGCACGCTGCGCGCGAACCTCGGCACCCTGCGGCACGAATTCAATTTCACCCAGGCCAGGGCCGGTGCCGGCTACGAATCGGGCCCGGGCGAACTGACCGAGCAGCCGAACGACCGCGTCGACCTCGACGTGTCGCTGCGCACGCCGATGTCGGCGCGCTGGGCCCTGGTCGGCGGCTTCGCCTACAACCGCGGTTCGATGGACCGCAGCACCAAGGTGTTGTCGTACTGGCGGGACTGGGACACGCGCGGTGCGATGCTGACCGCCGGCAGCGGCACCTCGAACAACACCGCGCTGTTCCTGCAGAGCGAGCACTACCTCGACAGCGGTGTCACCGTCTACGTCGGCGGGCGCTACGACCGCTTCGACACCCAGGGGCAGGTCGTCGATGTCGCCGGCGGGTTTCGACGAGACCTATGGCCGCCGCAGTTTCGACAATTTCAGCGGCAAGCTCGCCGCGGTCTGGGAGGCGAAGCCCTGGCTGTCGTTGCGCGCTTCCTTCGGCGAAGGCTTCCGCCCGCCGGCGCTGCTCGACATGTACTCGCGGACGGTGCTGCCGACGGCGACGGCCGGTGTCAGTTCGGTGATCCTGCCGGCGCCCGACCTGAAGCCGGAAGGCGTGCGCTCGTTCGACATCGGCGCGGACGTGGCGATCGCCGGCGGCGGCACGGCGTCGGCAACGCTGTACACGCAGCGGCTGACCGACCTGATCTATCGCCGCAGCCTGGATCCCAGCGGCACGCTCAGCCGCAACGAGAATGCCGGCGAGGCCGACGTCGACGGCGTCGAGGCGAACCTGCGCTGGCCGACCGGGCTGGGCGGTTTGCGCGTGATCGGTTCGGTGACGCACCACTTCCGCTACGAGATCACGAGCAATTCGGCCGCGCCCGGCGACGGTGGGCAAGCTGCTCACCGACGTGCCGCGCACGACCTGGTCGGCGGGCCTGGAGTACGACCGCGCGCCGTGGACCGGCTTCCTGGTGGCACGCCACGTCGGCCACGTGTTCGGATCGGGCAACGACCAGAACACCAACACGGTCGAGGGCGTGTACGGCTCGTACGACGCCTATACGGTGCTGGCGGCGAAAGTCATCTTCCGGTTCGACCGGCACGTCAGCGTGAGCCTGGCAGCCGACAACCTGACCGACCGGCAGTACTTCGTGTTCGCGAAGCAGCCGGGCCGCACGTTCTACGGTGAGCTTGCCTATCGCTTCTAGGCCATTTGAGCGCCTACGGCGCCGTGTCCAGGAGCTCGGAGATGCTCGATGCTCCGAACGGAGGCGAGTTGCTCTCGACGGTGCCGCCGGGGTGCGCGTCGCCTCTGCGGGCTGCGCGTCGCCGCTGCGGGGTGCGCGGCCGGCGGCCCGGGTGCTCGCCCGCGCTGCGCGCGGGTGCCCTGTGGTGCTCGGGTTCCTGGCCGGGCGGCGCAACTCGCTGCGCGCCCTGCGGGCGCTACGCTCGAACAGGGCGCCGCAAATCAGATGAACGATGCGCGCTGCGCGCGCCGGCCAGGAACCCTGCGCTCCTCGGCGTCGCACACGTGCCGCCGGCCGCGCACCCCGCAGCGGCTCTTGTGGCATCGAGGTGGATGCGGCCGCGATCGGTCTTGGAGGAACAGGTCGAAGTCGACGCCGGCGTTATGCCTCGCTGCTGGATCGGCCGCAGCGGTCGCATCGTGGGCTCCGGGAATCTCGCGCGTTCCCCGGTGATTCAGGCAAGCAACGGTGCTGGCGCGGCGGGGGCGCTTCGACGACGCCGAGAAGCGCAGCGGACCGAGGTCGCCCCGCGCAGCGGGGTCGGGCGCGCGCTGTTCGAGGCCCGCAGGGCCGAGTTCGCGCGCCCGCCTCGGGCCGGGAGCATCGCAGGGAACCCGGCACGCAGTGCCGGGCGTCGGCGTTCGAGCCCCCGCCGCGCCAGCGCCGTTGCTTGCCCGCGCAGCCGAAGCCCGCGCGCCCGGCTGCCCGCGATCAGAGCACCGACAGCCAGACGGGCAGTGCGACCAGCGCGCCCAGCGTCGACAGCGTGATCAGGAAGGCGACGAAGCGGCCGTCTCCGCCCATCCGGTTGGCGAGCACGTAGGCCGCGGGCGCGGTCGGCATCGACGCGAACATCACCGCGACCTTCGTCGGCAGCGGCGCGACGTCCAGCGCGCGGGCGATCAGCAGGGCCGTCAGCGGCATCGCCATCAGCTTGGACAGCGTGAACCAGGCGCTCAGACGCCACGAACTGCGCCGCTGCACCGGGTCGAGGTCGTTCCTCAGTTCCATGCGCAGCCCGGCGCCGACGCACAGCAGTCCGATGCCGAGCGCCGCCAGCCCCAACCGCTGCAGGGTCGCGTCGATCGGCTCGGGCAGCTTGATGCCGAACGCCTTGGCCAGCAGGCCCGCCAGCGTCGCCAGCACCAGCGGATTGCGCGCGAGCTCGCGGACGAGCCCGGCGCCGGAATGCCGGGCCAGCGCGAACACGGCAAAGAAGTTCGCGATCGGCACCACGAAGCCGACGATCAGCGCGCACAGCGCCAGGCCGGCGTCGCCGCCGAGCCGGCTCGACAGTGCCAGCGCGATGTACGAATTGAACCGGAACGCGCACTGCACGCCCGAAGCGAACTGCTGCGGCACCGGCTTGAGCAGCGGCATCGCCAGGTAGCCGAGCGCGATGCCGGCGGCCAACGCGCCCAGAGCGGCGCCCAGCATCGGCATCGCGTCGCCCGCAGACACCGTGTTGCGCGCGATCGAGTTGAACAGCAGGGCCGGGAACAGCACGTAGTAGACGAGCTTTTCCGACGCCGGTCCAGAAGTCCGCGGACCAGCCGCTGAAGCGGTACAGCAGCCAGCCGAGCGTGATCAGCGTGAGGTCGGGAAGGAGGAGGGCGGCGATGTTCACGCCGGCGAGTGTAGCCGAGCGCCGTGTCGTGCCGGCGGTAGTTCGCTCGGGACACCACGACAGCGAGGCACGATGCCGCCGATGCCGACGACGAAGTCACGGGTGCCGCCAGCGCCGCGAACCAGGCCCGCGATTGCCGCGGACCAGGTCGTCGTGCTCGACCGCTTCATCGACGCGCTGATGCTCGAGGACGGGCCTGTCGTCGAACACCCTGGCCGCGTACCGCAGCGATCTCGTTCAGCTCGCCGAATGGCTGCGCGTCGAGCGTCGACGTCCGGCTCGCCGACGCCGGCGACGCCGACCTGCTGGCGTACATCGCGGTGCGTCATCCGGGATCGCGCGCCACCAGCAGCAACCGGCGGCTGACGGTGTTCCGCCGCTTCTACCGCTACCTGGTGCGGCAGAGGCTGCGCGACAGCGATCCGACCCTCAGGATCCGGTCTCGGCGCGGCAGCCGCCGCGCTTCCCGAAGACGCTGTCCGAGGCGCAGGTCGAGGCACTGCTGGGCGCGCCCGACACCGGAACGCCGCTCGGGCTGCGCGACCGGTCGATGCTCGAGACCATGTACGCGAGCGGCCTGCGGGTCAGCGAACTCGTCGGGCTGCGTGTCGTCGAGGTGGGGCTGAACGAAGGCGTGCTGCGCGTGATCGGCAAGGGCGACCGCGAGCGCCTGGTGCCGCTCGGCGACGAAGCAAGACACTGGATCGAACGCTGGCTGGCGGAGGGCCGTCCGAAACTGCTCGACGGGCGCAGTGCCGATGCGCTGTTCGTCACCCATCGCGGCACCGGCATGTCCCGGCAGATGTTCTGGAACCTGATCAAGCGCTACGCGATCCTGGCCGGCATCCGCAACCCGCTGTCGCCGCACACGCTGCGCCACGCGTTCGCCACCCACCTGCTCAATCACGGCGCGGACCTGCGCGTCGTCCAGATGCTGCTCGGCCACGCCGACATCTCGACCACGCAGATCTACACCCACGTCGCGCGCGAGCGCCTGAAGGCACTGCACGCGCAGCATCATCCGCGCGGCTGACGTTCGCCGTCGAACGCCGCTTTCGTCGAACGCCGCTTTTGTCGAACGGCGCTTCTTGACAACGGGGTCCGGCACTTCTAAAGTGCCATCGGTGATTTATGAATCACCATTCATGAACTGTCATCGTCCACGAACCGGATACCGACATGGCGACGAAGAAGAGTCAGGCACGAAGCGATACGACGCGGCTGCTGCCCCTGTACCGGACGATGCTCCTGATCCGCACGTACCGAGACCACGCTGTCGCGCATCTTCGCCGACGGCGAGGTGCCCGGGCTTCATCCACCTGAGCATCGGCCAGGAGGCGGTCGCCGCGGGCGTCGCGTCGGCGCTGCAGCGCGCAGGACACCCTGGCCACCACGCACCGCGGCCACGGCCACGTGCTCGCGAGGGGGCTCGATCTGGAGGGCTTCTTCAAGGAGATCATGGGCCGGGACGGGCGGCGTGTGCCGCGGCCGCGGCGGCTCGATGCACGTCGCCGACATGAACCTCGGCATCATCGGCGCCAATGGCATCGTCGGCGCGGGCATCCCGATCGCGGTGGGCAGCGCGCTGGCCCTGAAGACGCTCGCGACGAAGGGCGTGGCGGTGTCGCCTCTTCGGCGACGGTGCGATGGCCGAGGGGGTCCTGCACGAGAGCCTGAACCTCGCGGCGCTCTGGAAGCTGCCCGTCCTGTTCGTCTGCGAGAACAACGGCTGGTCCGAGTTCTCGCCGACGCGCGAGCAGTTCGCCGCGCCGCTGGCCAAGCTCGCGGCGGCCTTCGGCATCCGCACACCGCGCGTCGACGGCAACGACGTGCTCGCGGTGGCGGACGCGGCGGCGCGGCTGGTGGCCGAGCAGCGCGGCGGGGGGCGGCCCGCGCGTGCTCGAGTGCACGACCCATCGCGTGCGCGGGCACTTCGAGGGCGACCCGCAGAAGTACCGGCCCGGCCGAGGAACTGAAGGCCGACGCGCGGCGCGATCCGATCGAGCGGGCCGCGGCGGCGCTGCGCGGCGCGGGGTTCGGCGAGGCCGACCTCGCGCGGATATCGCGAACGAGGTGGACGGCGCGCGTCGCCGTCCGCGCTCGACGCGGCGCGCGCGGACGCGCTGCCGACGCCACGAGGACGCGATTGCCGACGTCTACACCGTCGTCAGCCGAGAGGCAGTGAGCAGCATGGCAGAGATGCGTTACATACAGGCGATCAACCAGGCGCTCGCCGACGCGCATGCGCGCCGACGATCGGGTGATCGTGTTCGGCGAGGACGTCGGCCGCCGCCGGCGGATCGTTCAAGGCGACCCGCGGCCTGCTCGAGACCTTCGGCCCGGAGCGCGTCCTCGACACGCCGATCTCCGAGGCGACCATCGTCTCGGCGGCCGTCGGCGCGGCGATGAGCGGGCTCAAGCCGGTCGTCGAGATCATGTTCATGGATTTCGTCACGCTCGCGATGGACGCGCTGGTCAACCAGGCGGCGAAGGCGCGCTTCATGTTCGGCGGCCGCAGCAGCGTGCCGATGGTGCTGCGCACGCCGCACGGCGGCGGACTGTCCGCCGGGCCGCAGCACTCGCAGTGCCTCGAGGCGTGGTTCGCCGCACGTGCCGGGCCTGAAGGTGGTGTGTCCGTCCAATCCGGGCGACGCCTACGCGATGCTGCGCGCGGCGATCGAGGATCCGGACCCGGTGGTGTTCGTCGAGCACAAGGCGATGTACGCGGACAAGGGGGAGGTCGGATCCCGGCCTGCGGGTACCGATCGGCAAGGCGCGCGTCGCGCGCGACGGCCGCGACCTCACGCTGGTCACCTACGGCGCGACCGTGCAGACGTGCCTGGAGGCGGCCGCCGCGCTCGCGGCCGAGGGCGTCGAGGCCGAGGTGATCGACCTGCGCTCGCTGCAGCCCTGGGACGAGGCGGCGGTGTTCGCATCGGTGGCGCGCACGCACCGTGTCGTGATCGTGCACGAGGCGGTGCAGGCCTTCGGCGTCGGCGCGGAGATCGCCGCGCGCATCGCCGAGGACGCCTTCGACGAGCTCGACGCGCCGGTGGTGCGGGTCGGCGCGCCCTTCATGCCGGTGCCGTTCGCACGTTCGCTCGAGCAGCACTACTTCGTCGACGCCGCCGCAGTCCTGGCTGCGGCGCGCAAGACACTCGCCTGAAAGGAATGCCATGAGCAACGACGTGATCCTGTCCGAGAAGCGAGGCCACATCGGCCTGCTGACCATCAACCGGCCGAAGACGCTGAACGCGCTCGACGTTCCGACGCTGCTGGTCCTCGAGTCCGCGTTCGCTCGCGCTGGAGGCCGATCCCGACGGTGCGCGTGATCGTGCTCACCGGCGCGGGCGACCGCGCGTTCGTCGCCGGCGGCGACATCGCCGACCTCGACAGCCGGCAGGGCCTGGCGCACTACAACGAGTTCGCCGAGGTCATCCATCGCGTGTTCCGCCAGATCGAGGTGTCGCGACAAGCCGACCATCGGCGCGATCAACGGCTGGGCGCTGGGCGGCGGTACCGAGATCCTGCTGACGCTGACATCCGGATGCTTGCGGAGGAGGCGCGCTCGGCCTGCCCGAGATCACCCTCGGCCTGTTCCCGGGCGCCGGCGGCACCCAGCGGATCATCCGGCAGATCCCGCTGTGCCGCGCGAAGGAATTGATGTTCACCGGCGATCAGATCAGGGCCGCCGAGGCGGTGGCGCTCGGGCTGGCCAACCGCGTCGTGCCGCGCGCGGAGCTGATGGACGAGACGATGGCGCTGGCCGAGCGGATCGCGCAGAAGTCGCCGCTCGTGCTGAAGATGCTGAAGCGCTCCCTGAAGCACGGCGCCGACATGCCGCTGCCGCGGCGCTGGCGTACGAGCAGTCGATGATCGGCCTGGTGCTCGATGCGCGCGACGCGCACGAAGGCTGCCGCGCCTTCCTCGAGAAGCGCCCGGCGAACGTTCACCGGCGAGCCTGAGTCCGCAGATGCGGCGCGAACTGCTGATGCCCAAGCTCGGTCTGACGATGACCGAAGGCGGCTCGCGAGTGGCTCGTGCGCGTGGGCGCCGCGTTCCGGCCGGCGACGTGCCTGTTCGTGGTCGAGACCGAGAAGGTCGTCAACGAGGTCGAGGCGCGAGCAGGACGGCGTGCTGCTGCAGGCGTCGTGCCGGCGGGCGAGACGGTGCCGGTCGGCACGGTGATCGGCCACTGGGAGGACGGCGCCGGCGAAGGGAACGCGGCGACGGTGGACCGCGCGTGCAGCGGACCACGGCGTCTGCGCCGCTGGCCGAGCGCAGCGCCGGCGCGGCCGGCGCGCCCGTCGCCGAACCGGTGCCGCCCGCGGCGCGGCCGGGCGCATCGCTGTCGACGCCGCTCGCCCGGCGGGTGGCGCGCCTCGCACGGGCGTCGATCTGGCCGAGCGTGGCGGGCACCGGTCCGCGCGGCCGCATCAAGGCCGGCGACGTGCTCGCCGCCCACGCGTCGATGGCGTCGTCCGGCGCGGCTCGGGCGCCGTGCAGGCGCGGTCGGTCGCCGCGCCGGTGCCCGTGCCTTCGATGCCGGGTCCGGCGTCGCGTGCCGAGTCGCCGCGCGCCGCCGGCGCCGCCGCGCACGGCGAGGAACTTCCGCCGCAACCGGCCATCGCGTCGACGCCGAGCGCGATCCAGCTCGCGATCGCGCGCCGTCTCGCGGCGGTCAAGCAGCCAGTGTGCCGCACTTCTACCTGGCCGTCGACGTCGGACGTGCGCCGCCTGCTGGCGCTGCGCGCAGGAACTCGAACGCACTGGCGCACCATCGCCGTCTGACGCTGAACGCACTTCATCGTCGCCGCGGTCGGGCGCGCGCTGCGCCGACGAGCCGTCGGCGAACCGGGTATGGATCGACGACGCGATCGTCGCTGTTCGACGGCGCCGACGTCGGCCTGGCGGTCGAGCACCGAGCGCGGCCTGTTCGTGCCCGTGGTTCGCGATGTCGGCGCGCAGCCGCTGGCCGAGGCTCGCCCGCCGCGCCGACGCGCTGATCGAACGCGGGCGCGCCGGTCGCGCTCGGCGCTGCCGACACGTCGGGCGGTGCGGTCACCGTGTCGAACGCCGGCATGTACGACGTCGCCTACATGACCCCGATCATCAACCCCGGGCAGGCGATGATCCTCGGCGTCGGCAGCATGCGCGAGCTGTTCCGGCCCGACGCTGCCGGGCCAGCCCGAGTTGCGCCGCGAACTGGGCCTGGTGCTGGCCTGCGATCACCGCCTGCTCGACGGCGTGTCCGGCCTGCGCTTCCTGAACCGTGTCGCGCACTACCTCGAGCAGCCGCTGCAGCTGGTGCTGGGCACCTGCGATCCCGGCGGCTGCTGCCCGATCGACCCAGGCGTCTGGTGCCTGACCCACGCCAACGAGACTCCCGGAGCAACGGACATGGATTTCCGACTCACCGACGACCAGCAGATGATGGTCGACACCGCGCGCAAGGTCGGCGACCGCCTTCGGTCTCGACTACTGGCGCGACCTGGACGCGCGCAAGGCCTTCCCGGCGGAAATCTGGAAGGCGATCTGCGAGGCCGGCCTGTGCGGCGTCGCCTTGCCGGAGGAACACGGCGGCAGCGGCCTCGGCATGCTCGAGATGGCGCTGATCGTCGAGCGGCTGTCCGACGTCGGGCGGCGGTTCGACGGTCGGCCAGCTGTTCATGATCAACCCGATCTTCGGCGGCGTGTCGATCTCGCGCTTCGGCACCGACGGCCAGAAGCGCGACGCTGCTGCCGAAGATCATCTCCGGCGACGATCAACTTCTGCATGGCGCTGACCGAGCCCGACGCCGGCTCCAACACGCTCGAGATGCGCAGCTTCGCCGCGGAGCCGACGGCGACGGCTGGCGCCTGAACGGCCGCAAGATCTGGATCACCGGCGTCGCGAGCGGCACAAGATCCTGGTGGTCGCGCGCACGACCGAAGATCGAGGCAAGGTGAAGCGCACGCACGAGGCCTCTCGATGTTCCTCGTCGACACCAAGCGCGAGGGACATCTCGTACTCGCCGATCGAGAAGCTCGGCACCAACACGCTGTCGTCGTGCTCGGTCTTCTTCGACGACGTCGCAGCTCGACGGCGAGCGACCTCGTCGGCACGCTCGACGGCGGCTGGACCGAACTGCTCGACGTGCTCAACACCGAGCGCATCGTGACCACCGCCGGCCTGGTCGGCGCGGCCGGCTGGCGATCCGGCTCGCCGTCGACTACGCGAAGGACCGCAAGGTGTTCGGCGGCAAGCCGATCGGCGCCTACCAGGGCAGTGCAGTTCCCGCTGGCGCAGGCGCTGCCGAGCTCGAGTGCGCGCGGCTGATGAACTACAAGGCCGCGACGCAGTTCGACCAGGGCAAGCCCTACGGCACCGACGCCAACGTCGCCAAGCTGATCGCCTCGCAGGCGGCGCTCGACGGCGATCGAGCACGCGATGCAGACGATGGGCGGCATGGGCTTCTGCGAAGGAGATCCACGTCGAGCGCCTGTGGCGCGACGCGCGGCTGTTCCGCTTCGCGCCGATCTCGGAGGAGATGGTGCTGAACTTCATCGCCCAGCACGACCTGGGCATGCCGCGGTCGTACTGAACGGCCGCAGGGAGGACGTTCTTCATGGTCAACCTGAGCGCCGACCGTCACTTCGCGCTGCGCACGCCGCAGACAGGCTGGCGATCGTCTACGAAGACCAGCGCATCACCTACGCCGACTTCGACGACCGCATCGTCAAGCTCGGCGGCTGGCTGCGGCGCAGGGCGTCGGCGCGGACCACGTGGTCGCCGCGCTGATGAAGAACAGCGCCGCCTTCCTCGAACTGGCCTATGCGGTCAGCCACCATCGGCGCGGTGTTCCTGCCGATCAACTTCCGTCTGGCGGTCGACGAGGTCGACTACATCTTCGCCAATTCCGGCGCGGTGCTGCTGATCGTCGACGAGGAGCTCGCCGCTGTCGCGCGCAACGTCATGTGCGAGAATCGTCGTCGACGCCGCCGGCGCAGCGCGACACGCGCGTGATCTCCGAGTTCGACCCGGCCGGCACGATGGAGCCGCGCGCGGCCGCCAGCGACCTGTTCCGCCTGATGTACACGTCGGGCACCACCGACCGGCCGAAGGGCGTGATGCACATCTACGACAACTTCCACTGGAAGTGCTGGGACCAGATCGCCGAGCTGGGGCTGTCGGCGCGACGACCGGCTGCTGGTGGTCGGGCCGCTGTACCACGTCGGCGCGTTCGACCTGCCGGGCGTGGCGATGCTCGACGTGGGCGGCACGATGGTCGTGCACCGCGACTTCGAGCCCGACGACCGCGCTGGCGGCGATCGAGCGCGAGCGCATCACCGGCGCCTGGTTCGCGCCGGTGATGCTGGGCCGGATCCTGGCGCTCGAGGCCGCGAGCGTTTCGACCTGTCGAGCTTTCGATGGTGCATCGGCGGCGGCGAGCGCACGCCGGAGGCGCGCATCCGCGCTTTCGCGGGCTGTTTCCACAACGCGCGCTACATCGACGGCTACGGCCTGACCGAGACCATGCGGCGGCGACACGCTGATGGAGGCCGGCCGCGAGATCGAGAAGATCGGCTCGATCGGCCGCGCGCTGGCGCACGTCGAGATCACGATCCGCGACAACGAAGGCAACGTGCTGCCGGCGGGCGCGAAGGCGAGATCTGCCTGCGCGGGCCGAAGGTGCTGACACGGCTACTGGAACGATCCGGAGAAGACCGCCGCGAGTTTCTTCGGCGACTGGTTCCGCACCGGCGACGTCGGCTACCTCGATGCGGACGGCTTCCTGTTCCTCACCGATCGCAAGAAGGACATGATCATCAGCGGCGGCGAGAACATTGCGTCGTCCGAGGTCGAGCGGGTGATCTACCAGCTGCCGCAGGTCGCCGAGTGCGCGGTGATCGGTCTGCCGGACGAGCGCTGGGGCGAGCGCCCGGTCGCGGTCGTCGTGCTGCGGGCCGGCGCCTCGCTCGACCTGGCCGGGCTCGACGCGCACTGTCGCGCCCACCTCGCCGCGTTCAAGGTGCCGGAAGCAACTGATCGTGCGCGACGCGCTGCCGCGCAATCCCTCGGGCAAGGTGCTCAAGCGCGTGCTGCGCGACGAGCTTGCCGCGGGCGCCTGACCGCGGGCCCGCGACGAACGCCCGGGCGCACGCTCGTCGCAGGTGCCCGAGCGCGCGCTCGTCGCAGCTGTCAGACCGCGCGCCCGTGACGGGCGCCCGATTGTAGAGACAGGAGAAACCGACATGACCCTCGTCCAGACCCTCGGCGAATTCGTCGCCGGCCTCGACACCGCGCGCATTCCTGCCGAGGTCCTCGAGAAGGCGCGCGCCTGCTTGCTCAACGGTTACGGCATCGCGCTCGGTTGCCACCCGACGCCGTACGCTCCGGTGGCCCGCGCTGCCGCGATTGCGATGGATGGCGAGCGCGCCGACGGAGCGACGCTGCTGGGCGACGGCCGCAAGACCTCGATCGCCGGCGCACTGCTGGCCAACTCGGCGCTGTTCCACGGCCGCGCGCAGGAGGACACCTGCGGCGCGGCCCACTTCGGCACGATCATGATTCCGCTGCTGACGGCGCTGATCGAGTCGCGGGGCCTGCCGGAGTCGCGTCTGCTGCCGGCGCTGGTCGCCGGCTACGAGGTCGGCGGCCTGTTCGAATCGACCTACGGGCCGATCACCACGCCGGCGGCGTTGCGCGCGTCGCCGCTGTACGGTGCGCTCGCTGCGGCCGCCGCGGCGTCGCGCCTGCTGGGGCTGGATGCCGACCGCTGCGCGGCCGCGCTCGCCAATGCCGCCGCCTTCACCGGCGGCAACCTGCAGAGCTTTTCCGACGGTACCGACGAGTGGCGCTACCAGGTCGGCATGGCGGCGCGCAACGGGCTGGCTGCGGCCGAACTGGCGCGTGCGGGTTCGCGCAGCGCGCCGGGCGCCTTCGAAGGCAAGGCCGGTTTCGTCAAGGCGTACGCACGCACCGATTGCGACGTCGCGGCGCTCGCCAGGCGCGTCGGCAACGACTGGTCGGTGATGCGCGTGACCTTCAAGCCGTTCCCGGTGTGCGCGTTCAACCAGACGCCGGTGACCGGCGCACTGCTGCTGCGCGAGAAGATCGCCGGCCGCCCGCTGAAGCGCGTCGCGGTGCGGATGAATCCGTTCGAGACCGGCTACGCCGGCATGGATTCCAAGGGTCCGTTCGACTCGATCTCGGGCACGCTGATGAGCATCCCGTTCTGCATCGCGCTGACGCTGCTGCGCGGCACGCCGAGCATGGCGGCGATGACCACGTACACCGATGCCGACGTCAACGCGCTGACCGACCGCATCGACCTGATCTCCGACGAGTCGGTCGAACATCCTGTCGTGCGTGATCGAGGCCGAGCTCGCCGACGGCACCCGCATCGTGCAGGACCAGCGCATGACGGTGGTCGACTTCGCCTATGATCGGGCGACGGTGTCCTCGCTGATCCGTCGCATCGGCGACGAGACCGGCGTGCCGTCGCATGCCTACGATCGAATCGAGGCATTCGCCTCCGACCCCGCGGGCGCCGGCATCGGGCAGGTGCTGCAGGCGTTCGCGGCGCTGCCGCGGCCGGCCGGTGGCTGAGCCGATGTCCGACGCGCCGTACGATCTGGTCGTGATCGGTGCCGGGCCGGCCGGCTACGTGGCCGCGATCCGCGCCGCGCAGCTCGGGCTGCGCACCGCTCTCGTCGAACGCGCCGAGCCCGGCGGGGTCTGCCTGAACTGGGGGTGCATCCCGACCAAGGCGCTGCTGCAGTCTGCCGAGCTGCTGCGCGCGTGCCGCGGAGCGGCCCGGTTCGGCGTGCGGGTCGGCACGGTGGCGTTCGATCTCGCCGCGGCGGTTGCACAGTCGCGCGCAGCCGCCGCGCGTCTTTCCCAGGGCGTGCGTTTGCTGCTGCGCCGGCATCGGGTGTCCCTGATTGTCGGACGGGCGCGCCTGGACGGGGCGGGCAGGGTGCGCGTGCAGACCGGCAAGGGTGCCGATTCGACGCTGTTCGCGCGGCACATCCTGCTGGCGACCGGTGCGCGGCCGCGGCAGTTGCCCGCTTTCGAGGCAGTGGATGCGGCGCGCATCTGGGGGCCGCGCGAGGCGATGACCCCGCCGCAGGCGCCGCCGTCGCTGCTGGTGATCGGTGCGGGAGCGATCGGCATGGAGTTCGCCAGTTTCTACAGCGCCATCGGCACGCGCGTGACCGTGATCGAGGCGCGCGAGCAGGTGCTGCCCGGCGAGGATCACGAGGTGGGTGCCTTCGTGCGCGCGGTATTCGAATCCGACGGCGTGCGCGTTCTGACCGGGTGCGCGGTGACGGACGCGGTTTCGCACGGCGATGGCGTGCGCGTGCGGGTGCAAGGCGCGGGCGTCGACGAAGGCATCGACGTGGCGCGCGTCCTCGTGTCGGTGGGCGTGACCGGCAACGTCGAGGATCTCGGGCTCGAGGGCACGGCGGTTCAGGTCGAGCGCGGCTTCATCGTCGTCGACGAGGCAGGCGCCACCGCGCAGGCGGGTCTGTACGCGGCCGGCGACGTGGCCGGCCCTCCCTGGCTCGCGCACAAGGCCAGTCACCAGGCCGTCGCCTGCGTCGAACGCATCGCCGGAGTGGAAGCAGCGCATGCGCCGCACCCCGACCGGATTCCGGGCGCGATCTTCTGCCATCCGCAGGTCGCCAGCATCGGACTCACCGAGCAGGCAGCCCGAGCGCGCGGGCTCGACGTGCGCGTCGGCCGTTTTCCGTTCTCGGCCAACGGGCGCGCCGTGGCGACCGGCCTGGGCGACGGCTTCGTGAAGACCGTGTTCGACGCGCGCACCGGTGAACTGCTTGGCGCGCACATGGTCGGCGACGGTGTGACCGAACTGGTGCAGGGTTTCTCGCTGGCCCGCACCCTGGAGGCGACCGAGGCCGAGCTGATGCAGGCGGTCTTTCCTCACCCGACCTTGTCCGAGGCGATGCACGAATCGGTGCTGGCCGCCTATGGCCGGGCCCTGCATGTCTGAGGATGGGCGCAGCGTGAGACCGGGCGTCAAGCCGGCGCGCGCCGGGGCGCGCAAGGCGACGCGGGCCGCGGCAGGGCCCGAGGTCGCCGACTGGCGCAGCGCGTCGTCGCGCAGCGAAAAGTCCGAGCGCATCCGCGAGGCCCTGCTGCGCGCGGCGACCGAGGTGGTCGGCGACGTCGGCTATGCCGAGGCGTCGATCGCGCTGATCACGCAGCGCGCGGGCGTCGCGCAGGGCACCTTCTACAACTATTTCCGCTCGCGTCAGGACATCCTCGACCAGCTGCTGCCGGAGGTCGGGCAGCGGATGCTGCGCCACGTGCGCGACAGTGCCGCGGGCGGCGACGGGTTCGCGGCGCTGGAGGAGCGCAGCTTCCGCGCCTTCTTCTCGTTCCTGAAGGACACGCCGCAGCTGTTCAGGATCCTCAACGAGGCCGAGAGCCTGGCGCCCAGCGGTTACAAGACGCACATCGACACGGTGTCGCGCGGCTACCAGCGCTTTCTGCGCAACGCCAAGCGCCGCGGCGAGTTCAGCGCCTACGACGACGACGAGCTCGAGGTCGTGTCGTACATCCTGATGGCGGCCCGCAGCTACCTGGCGTACCGCTACAGCTCGGGCGGCGGCGCGATCGGCGAGATCCCCGATCGTGTGGTGGCGGCGTACATGAAGTTCGTGCTCTACGGGCTGCAGGGGCGGCCGGCCGCCGGGGCTGCGGACACCTCCGCGGTATCCGCGGTGGGCCGCGCGCCGGCGCGGCGCGCCCGCAGCGCGCGCGCCGGCTGAGCGAGGGCGCGGCTACATCGGCGGCATGCCGTCCCTCAGACCGCCGGCACGTCGTTCCTCAGGCTGCCGGCACGACCGCAGTACCCTCGATCACGGGCGTGCCGTCCTGCCTGCGGACCCACACCTCGAAACGCCCCGGCTGACCGTCGACGGCGCGGCCGCCGGCTTCGACGCGATCGCCGACGAACACCGGCTTCGCGAAGCGGATGTCGATCTCGCTGCAGGCGGCGCGCGCATTGCCGACGGTCGCCGCGATCGATTGCCAGATCAGGTTCATCGACAGCGTGCCGTGTGCGATCGGCTGCCCCATCGCCGTGGTCGCCGCGAAAACCGCGTCGACGTGCAGAGGATTGAAGTCGCCGGTGATCTCCGCGTAGGCGAGGATCGCCGGCATGTCCACCGTCAGGCCGACCGGAACCAGGGCCCCGCCGTCTGCAGGCTTCGGCGTCGAGCCCATCACGCCGCCCAGATCATCGACATCCGACCGTCGAACACCAGCCGGTCGTGCGCGGCGCGGCCGCGGACCGCCAGCTCGACGTACCGGCGCTCGCGCCGGATCTCCTTGCCGGTGCATTCGAACTCGGTCGTCACTTCCTCGTCGGCGCCGATGCCTCCGTGCAGGCGCAGCTGTTGACGGGCGTGCACGTTGCCTGGAGGCCGCGGTGTCAGCGTGCGCATGTAGGCGCGCATCAGCAGCACCGTCGCCAGACCCAGCGGCAGCTCGCCGGCCTGCCAGCTGTCGTGCGGATAGAGCTTGCGCCAGTGCGCCAGCAGCGCCGCATCGACACGCTCGGGCGTGCTGCGGATCACGCGACCGGGCTCGAAGCGCTCGAAGGTCAGCAGCGGTTCGGACATCGGTCGGCCCTGGCCCCTGCGGCATGCGCCGCCGCACGCCAGCGCCGGATCTCGGACTCGATGCACGCAGCGTGCTGTCCGGCCGGCGCGGCGAGCCCGATCGACCCGGAAGGTGTTCCGAAGCGCATGCGTTGTCTCCCGGTTGCTCTTCGCGCCATTCGCACGGAGAAATTGTATTCTCCATGGAAAACAAGAATAGGCAGCCGCGAGAGCGGCTGTCAACCGGAAATCGGCAGGCGCACGAGCGGCTGCCGGCCAGAAATCGGCAGGCGCAGGCGCGTCTGGCAACCCAGGAGACACCGACCATGACGACGCCCGCCCGACGCATCCCCGTCAACACCGTGGACCGCGTCGCCTTCCGCGACATGTGCGCGCAGTTCGCGAAGCGCGAGGTTGGTCCGCGCTGGCAGGAGGCCGACCGCACGAAGACATTCCCGCGCGACTTCTATGTCGCCGCTGCGAGGGCGGGGCTGATCGGGATCACCGCCGACGAGTCCCTCGGCGGCGCGGGCCTCGGCTGCTACGAGGAGGCGATCGCGATGGAAGAGATGTCCAAGGTCAATCCGAACCTCTCGGTGTCGGTGCTGGTGCAGAACGTCGCCGGCTCGATCCTGTACGAGTACGGCACCCCCGAGCAGAAAGACATCGCCCGGCGTGTGATCGCCGGCGACTGCATGGTCGCGATCACCGTCACCGAGCCCGAGGCCGGCAACGACGTCGCCGGGCTGAAGACCGAGGCGGTCCGCGACGGCGATCACTGGGTGCTGAACGGCATGAAGTCGTTCATCACGCTGGGCGGCGATGCCGACGTCCTGGTCACGCTGGCGCGCGTCGATCGCGACGCGGGCCGCGCCGGCATGGCCTTCTTCGCGGTCGACCGCAACAGCCCCGGCGTCGTGACGAAGCAGATCGAGACCTACGTGAACCGGCCGGCGCCCACCTATCGCGTGATGTTCGACAACGTGCGCGTGCCGGATTCGCGCCGGGTCGACGCGGGCTTCCGCGAGATCATGGCGGGCTTCAACCGCGAGCGCGTGATGGTCGCTGCGCGCTGGCTCGGGCACATGCAGCACGCGCTCGACTGGGCGCGCGAGTACGCGTCGATCCGGCACCAATTCGGCCGGCCGATCGGCGCGAATCAGTCGATCGCCTTCCAGCTTGCGCAGTCCCACGTCGACGTCGAGGCGGCACGCCACCTCACGTACCACGCGGCGGCAAAGTGGGACAGCGGCGTGCCGATCCGCGACCTGATCCTCGACGTGTCGTCGGCCAAGCTGTTCGCGACGCAGGCGGTCGTGCGGGTCACGCAGATCGCGCTGCACGTCGGCGGCGGCTGGGGACTCACCGAGGAACTGCCGGCGATGCGCCTGGCGCTCGACGCGCTGGTCGCGCCCGTGACCGTGGGCAGCTGGGAGATCCAGCTGCGGGCGATCGCGCGCGAAATGGGGCTGCCCTGTGACTGAGCGCGGACGCGCCGCCCGACAAGCGGGTCGGCGCGCTGAGCGCCGGGCTCGCGGTGCTGCGCTACCTGAACGAGACCGGCGCCCGGGCCGGCGTCAGCCGCGTGGCGCGCGATCTGCAGCTCAACCCCAGCACCTGCTTCAACCTGCTGCGCACCCTCGTCTACGAAGGCATGGTCAGCTTCGATCCGGACACCAAGACCTATGCGCTCGGCCTGGGAGTGATCGAGCTGGCCAAAGGCGCGCTCGACCAGGCCTCGTACGCGAACTTCATTCGGCCGCACCTCGACGCGGTGGCGGCCAGGCACCAGGTCACGGCGACGCTGTGGCAGCGCAGCGGCGACGACCGGGTGGTGCTCGTCGACCGCTCCGAGAGCGACACCGCGATGCGGGTGCACATGCAGATCGGCCAGCGCCTGCCGATGTACGTCGCCGCGCTGGGGCGCTGCATGGCCGCGCACTCCGGGCTGTCCAAGCCGGCGCTGCGACAGGCGTTCAGGGCGCTGCGCTGGGAGAACCCGCCGAGCTTCGAGCAATACTGGCGGTCGGTCGAGGAGGCCCGGCGCGTGGGCTTTGCGGTCGACGCCGGCCAGTACGTGCTGGGCGCCACGACCGTGTCGGCAGTGGTGCTCGACGGCGACGGCCAGCCGCTGATGGCGTTGAGCGCGGTGGGCTTCAGTGCGCAGCTGACCCCTGCGCGGGTGGCGGCGCTGGGCGCCGACCTGCGCGAGCGCGCAGCGGCGGTCGGCCGGGCGCTGGCGGGCGGAACGATGCATTTGCCGTCGCACGGCGAACGATCGCAGTCCGCCGCCAATGGCTGAGTGCGCGGCACAGGTGCGCTTTCGGCGAATGGCGGGCCAGCCTGCGCCGATCTGCCGACGCCTGCGCGATCGGCGACACTTCGACTGAACGAATCTGCGAGCAAGGAGATGGCATGGCCCTGGATTTCAGCTTTTCCGCCGAGCACGAATCGGTGCGCGACATGGTGCGGCGCTTCGCGCAGGAGGAGATGGCGCCGCTGGTGACGGACGCCGAGGAGAACGAGGTCTTCCCGCGCGAACTGTTCCGCAAGTGGGGCGAACTCGGACTGCTGGGCGTGCGCTACCCGGAAGCCGACGGTGGCAGCGGCATGGACAAGGTCGCCGACTGCATCATTCGCGAGGAGATGAGCGTCGTCTGCCAGGCCTTCTCGTCGAGCTGGTCGGCGCACACCCACCTGGGCATCTGGCCGATCTGGCGCACCGGCACGCCGGCACAGAAGGAGCGCTTCTTCCGCCCCGCCCTGCAGGGGACGAAGATCTCCGCGTTCGGACTGAGCGAACCCGACGGCGGGTCCAACATCCGGGCGCTGCGCACGCGCGCGGAAAAGGTGCCGGGCGGCTGGAAGCTGAACGGCAGCAAGCTGTACATCACCAACGCGCCGATCGCCGACTTCATGCTGGTTGCCGCGCGCACCAGTCCGGACCTGACGCCGGATGCGATCAGCCTGTTCATCGTCGAGCTGCCGAATCCCGGCTTTACGATCACCAAGCTGAAGAAGGAGAGCGTGCGCAGCTCCGAAACCGGGCTGATCCACATCGCCGACGCGTTCGTGCCGGACGACTGCCTGCTGGGCGAGCGCACCGGCACGTATCCGGTGATCCTCGATTCGCTCAGCGAGAACCGTGTCGGTGTCGCGGCGAATGCGCTGGGCATGGCGCGCGCTGCGTTCGAAGCCGCGAGCCGCTATGCCGACGAGCGTCTGGTGGGGGGCAAGCGCATCGGCGACTACCAGGCGATCGCGCACAAGCTCGCCGACATGGCCGCCGACATCGAGGCCGCGAGGTGGCTGGTCTACTACGGCGCCTGGAAGGTCGACCAGGGCCAGCTCGACGGCGCCCTCGCCGCGAAAGTGAAGCTGGTCGCCAGCGAGACCGCGGTGCGGGTCAGCGAGAACGCGATCCGCATCCTCGGCGGCGCCGGCATCATGCGCGAGTACCCGGTCGGGCGCATCCACCGCGACACGCTGCTGTACGTGATCGGCGAAGGGACCAGCGAGATCCAGCGCAACATCATCGCGCGTTCGCTCGGGTTCAAGCCTTGAGCCGCGACCACGTCGCCGCAGGGGACGCGGGTCATGTCGCCGTGACGGACCGGGGCAGGGTGCGGCACATCCGCCTGCAGCGTCCCGACAAGATCAATGCGCTGAACGCCGCGATGATGGCGGGCATCGCAAACGGCGTGTCCGGGGCCGATGGCGAAGCGACCGACCTGATCGTGCTGTCCGGCGAAGGGACGCGCGGCTTCTGCGCCGGTGCCGACATCGCCGAGTTCGCGCAGGGCGCGGCCGCGCTCGAGCGCCAGGAGCATGCGCTGGTGGCGATGATCGAGGCCTTCGCGACGACGCCGCTGCCGGTGGCGGTGCTCGCCCACGGCCGCACGCTCGGAGCGGGCGGCACGCTGATGACTCTGGCCGACTTGGTGATCGCGGCCGACGACCTGTCCTACGGATTTCCGGAGATCCGCTTCGGCATGTACCCGGTGATCGTGCACGGAGCGCTGATGTACAAGCTCTCGCAGGCGCAGGCCGCGCAGCTGTGCCTGTCCGGCCGCACGCTGGACGCACGGCAGGCTATGGACCTTGGCCTGGTCACGAGCATCGTGCCGCGCGCTCAGTTCGATGCCGACGGCGGCCAGGCGCTGCGCTTCTTCACCGACCGCGCGGTCGCGCTGAAGATCGCGAAGCGTGCCTGGCGCCAGGGCGACGCAGGCGCGGCGCTCGGTGCCCGGGTGCGTGCGCTGGCGCCGCTGATGCTCGAGAACTTCGGTCATCCGGACGTGCAGGCGCGGATCGCGACGGCATTGGGCCCGGCGAAAGCCGGTGGCTGAACGGGGTACCCTGCAGCTCTCAACGACCTCGACCCGGAGATTCGACATGCAGGAACGCGCGATCGACATCGAGACCCGCGACGGGCAGATGAACACTTACGTGTTCCACCCCGACCGGTCCGGACCGCACCCGGTCGTGATCCTGTACATGGACTCGATCGGCGTGCGCGAGGAGTTGGCGGACATGTGCCGTCGCATCGCGACGGTCGGCTACTACGTGTTGCTGCCCAATCTGTACTACCGGCTCGCGCGTTCGGTCGACCTGGATGCGGACCGCATTCACGACCCCGCGTACGCCGAGAAGCTCGAATCGATGTGGCGGCTGAACCGCAGCCTGTCGAACACGATGGTCGAGCACGACACCGACGCGATGCTGAAGTTCCTCGCGACCGATCCGCAGGCCCGCGCCGGAAAGATCGGCGTCGTCGGCTACTGCATGAGCGGGCGCTTCGTGTATCGCGTGGCCGGCGCATTCCCGGAGCGGATCGCCGCGTCGGCGTCGATCTATGGCGCGAAGCTGGTCACCGATCAGCCCGACTCCGCGCACCTGCTGACCAGCCGCATCCAGGGCGAGATGTACTTCGCGTGCGCAGAGCACGACCACTACATCGACGATGCATCGATCGAACGGATTCGCGGCCTGATCGCGCAGACCGGCATCGAGGGGTCGATCGAGTTCTACCCGGAGGCCGAGCACGGCTTCGCGTTCCCGCGGCGCCGTGCCTATCACAAGGCATCGGCGGAGCGGCACTGGGAGCGACTGTTCGATCTGTTCCGGCGCAAGCTCTGACGCGTCACGGCCGCGTGCGTTCCAGCTTCTCGGGCAGCTCCGTCAGCACCCGGTACAGCGTATCGAGCTCGCGCGCGCCAATTCGTTGCGCCAGGCCGCGGTAGCGTTCCTCGGAGAACGGCGCCACCGTCTCGATCAGCTTGCGGCCCGCTGTCGTGATCGCGATCCGCGCCGCGCGCTGGTCTCCGGGCTCGGTGCGGCGGCTCAGCAGCCCGCGCTCCTCCAGGGCTTTCAGGATGCGCGTCAGGCTCGGCCCGCTGATCAGCGTCAGCTGCGCGAGCTGGCTGACACGCACCGCATCGGCCGTGGTCAGCGCGCGCAGCACGCGCCACTGCGTCTCGGTGATGCCGTGCGCGCGCAGGATCGGACGGAACTCGGCCATCACCGCCTGGTGGCTGCGCAGCAGCAGCATCGGCAGCGAGCGGGAGAAGTCGCGAAGGCTCATGCGCCGGAATGTACCAGTGCGTGCCGCCGTCGCGAGCCAGCTGCGGCGCCGACCGTCGCGTCGCGGCTGCGTTCTGCGCGCGCGGGCCGATTCGGCGATCATCGGGCATGCGCGCTGCGCGCCCGCCAACACCCTCGATGTGGCGGTCGTGATCAACCGGTTGGAGGACAAGCATGGCAACGAGCGATTTCCAAGTACACCGCATCGCCACCCGCACGGGGCTGGTCTTCGACGCCTGGGTCGAAGGTCCGGCCGACGGCGCCCTGGTCCTGATGCTGCACGGCTATCCGCAGTCGCGGCACACCTGGCGGGCGCAGCTGCCGGTGCTCGCCGCAGCCGGCTATCGCGTGGTCGCGCCCGACCAGCGCGGCTATTCGCCGGGCGCGCGACCCGATCCGTCGAACATCGAGAACTACCGCTACGATCACCTGATCGCCGACGTGATCGATCTCGCCGCCGCCTGCGGTCACGGCGACCGGCGCTTCCACCTGGTCGGCCACGACTGGGGCGGACAGGTGTCGTGGGGAGTCGCCGATCGCCACCCGGACCGGCTCGCGTCGCTCGCGATCCTGTCGCGGCCGCATCCGAGCGCGTTCGTGCGTGCGCTGCAGGCGCCCGACGGCGATCAGAAGTACCGCTCGCGGCATCACACCGCGTTCCTCGATCCGAAGACCGGGCCGATGATGCTGGAGGACGACGCGCGCCGGCTGCGTGCGCGCCTGGCCGAGGCGGGGGTGCCGCCGCACGCGGTCGACATGTACGTGTCGGTGCTTGGCTCACCCGCGGCGCTCGAGGCCGCGCTGGCCTGGTACCGCGCGCAGAAGGGCCTGCGCGCCAGCCTCGGCACGATCCGTGTGCCGACGATGTACCTGTGGGGCGACGCCGACCACTCGGTAAGCCGGGCGGCGGCCGAGGGCACCGCGGAGTTCGTGTCCGCGCCGTACCGGTTCGTGACGCTGCCGGGCGCGGGGCACTTCTCGACCGACGAGATGCCGGAGCGGATCAGCGCGCTGCTGCTCGAGCACCTGGCCGCGTACCCGGCCTGAGGCGAAGCTGCCTGCCCTGCGTCGCGGGCGCGGCATGCGGTGCCGCATCGCGGGCAGGCGGATACCTGTCCGCGATGCGCGGCCGGCGCGTGTGCGCGGCGTCGGTCAGCCCTTCACGGCCAGCAGCTTGCGCAGCTCCGCCTTGTTGATCTTTTCGAGCGTCGAGCGCGGCAGCTCTTCGACGATGCGGATCTCGCGCGGGCGCTTGAAGCCGGCCAGAGTCGCGGTGCACGCAGCCTCGATCGCCGCGACCAGCGTCTCGCGCTCGGCCGGCGCCGTCGGCGTGCAGCGAACGAAGACCACCGGCACCTCGTCGAGCATCGGGTCCTTCTTCGCGACCACCGCGTTCTCCACGACGCCGGGCACGGCCGCGATCACGCGTTCGATCTCGGACGCGGCGACGTTCTCGCCGCCGACCTTCAGCATGTCCTTCGATCGGTCGGCGAAGTACAGCCAGCCGTTCTCGCCCAGCGTGACGCGGTCGCCGGTGATGAACCAGCCCCGCTCGTCGAACGAGTCGGCGGTGGCCTGGGGGTTGTTCAGGTATTCGGCGAACAGCGACAGGCCGCGCACGCCTTTCACCAGCAGGTCGCCGGTCTCGCCCGGCTCGGCCTCGCGCCCGTCGACCTCGATGCGGATGCCGTACTCGGGGGCGGGCAGGCCCATCGACAACGATGCGTTCGGCAGGTGGACGAGCCCGACGGTGCCGTGCGTGATCGTTTCGGTCATCCCCCACCAGCCCAGCGTCTTGACGCGATAGCGCGCGTCGGTCGGCGGCTCGCAGACCCCCGTACCCCAAAGGCGGAACCGGTGCGCCGGCACCTCCTGATCCATCAGTGCGCGTGGGATGAAGCCGATCACCGACGCCCAGGTGCAGCCTTCCTCGAGGGCGACCGGCCAGAAGCGGCTGGCCGAGAAGCGCGGGTTGACGACAGCGGTGGCGCCGGCCCACATCGTCGCCAGCATCGAATAGGCCTGGGCGTTGGTGTGGAACAGCGGCAGCGTGACCATGTGGACGTCGTCGGCGCGCAAGTCCTCGTGGGTCGCGTTCACGCGCGCGCCCCAGAGCGCATTGGCATGGGTCCAGAGGACGCCCTTCGGCCGGGACGTGGTGCCCGACGTGTACTGCACGCTGAACGGCGCCAGCGGATCGTTTGGACGCTGCGGCAGTCGCGCGGGATCGGCGTCGATCGCGTCGAATACATCGGCCGCCGATGGCGTGCCGGCGCCGGCATCGTCGCCGTTGTCGGTGGCCGTGACGGCCAGCCAGCGCAGGCCCTTGCACGATGCGTTCACCAGCGCAGCGAACTTCGGCTGCGTGATGCCGGCGACGACGTTCGCGTGCTCGGCGAAGTAGCTCAGTTCGTCGGCGCTCGAGCGCGCATTGGTGGTCACCGCGACCGCGCCCATCCACGCGCATCCGAACCACGCGAAGATCGCCTCGGGGCAGTTGTCCAGGTGCACCAGCACGCGGTCGCCCGGGCGCACACCGCGGGCCTGCAGACCCGCGGCGAAGCGCTCGACGCGCTGCGCGAACTGGGCGTAGGTCCAGACACGACGCTCGCCGGAGAACGGCCGCCAGACCAGGTACGGGTGCCCGGCGCGCAGCCTGGCCTGGGCCTGCACCAGCGTACGGATGTCCTGCCCCGCGAACGGCTGCAGGTTGCGCGAAGCGAAACCGGTCATAGTATTGTCCCCATACGTGCATCCGGATCCCCCATCATGATCTTCGAGGAGAACCCCATGACCGATTCTATTCCGAGCTTCGAGGCGATCGCGCTGTCAGTCGAGGACGGCATCGCCCAGCTCACGCTGAACCGCCCCGAGACGCTGAATGCGCTGAACGACGCGATGTTCCGCGAGATTCCCGTCGCTGTTTCGCAGGCCACAATGCGGGGCGCACGCGCGCTGCTGATCACCGGCGCCGGAAGGGGGTTCTGCTCGGGCGCGGACCTGGTCGGTCGCCCGATGCCGCCGCAGACCACCGCCGAGGAGCGCGAACGCGCGAATCGCGCCGGCTTCGAGCGCGTCATTTCGGTCGTGCGCGCGATCCACGAGGCGCCGATGCCGGTGGTCTGCGCGATCAATGGCGTCGCGGCGGGTGGCGGCGTCGGCCTGGCGCTGTCCGGCGACGTGATTCTGATGTCGAACACCGCCCGCTTCGTGCTGACCTTCGTGCCGAAGCTGGGCATCGTGCCCGACGTCGGCGTCACCTGGCTGATGTCGCGCATGGTGGGGCGCGCCCGGTCGATGGCGGCCAGCCTGCTCGGCGAGCCGATCAGCGCGCAGGACGCCGAGCGCTGGGGCCTGGTGTGGAAGCTGTGCGAAGAAGGGCATGTGCACCGCGACGCGATGGCGGTTGCGCGCCGCCTGGCCGACGGTCCGCGCGAGGCCGTGATCGGCACCCGCCGCCTGATCGACGCCGCGCCCGAGATGCCGCTGGGATCGCACATCCTGTTCGAGCGCGACATCCAGGCCAAGCTGGTCGGGGGGCCCGACTTCAACGAGGGCGTGATGGCGTTCCGCGAGAAGCGACCGGCGAAGTTCACGCGCTGAGCGCGCGGGATTCCTGGCGTCGCTCGAGACCTCGCACCTCTGATCGGCGGAGCTGCTCATGCACCAGCCCAGCGCGCAGCCGCGCGGCTCCATCTACTACACCTATCGGGTGCATCCGGCGGCGCCGGTGCCCGCCTCCGGCGCCGGCGCTGCACCGGTGGTGGTGGCAGGCGCCGGGCCGATCGGCCTGGTGACCGCGCTCGATCTCGCCCGCCGTGGCGTGCGCTGCGTGCTGCTCGAATCCGAGCTCCAGGTTTCCGAAGGCAGTCGCGCGATCGTGTTCACTCGGCGCTCGATGGAGATCCTGCAGCAGGTCGGCGCCGACGCGGCCGTCACGCGGCAGGGACTGCCCTGGCGCTTCGGCAACTCGTTCTACGGCACGCGGCGCGTGTTCCGCATGGAGGCGCCGTACGACGAGGACGACCGCTTCCATCCGATGATCAACCTGCAGCAGCAGTATCTCGAGGAGGCGCTGGTCGACCTGGTCGAAGCTCAGCCGCTGGTCGAGATGCGCTGGGGGCACAAGCTGGTGCGGCTGCGCGACACCGGCGACGGCGTCGAGATCGAGGTCGACACGCCCGCCGGCGCGTACACGCAGCGCTGCGCCTGGCTCGTCGCCTGCGACGGCGCGCGCTCGGCGGTGCGCCAGATGCAGGGCCTGAAGATGGACGGCGACGCCTACGAAGGCCGGTTCGTGATCGCGGACATCCGCGTCGACCTGCCTCTGCCGACCGAGCGGCTGGCGTACTTCGACCCGCCCTGGAACCGCGGCAACACGGTGCTGATGCATCGCGAGCCGCAGGGCATCTGGCGCGTCGACTACCAGCTGCCGCCCGGCGAGACGCCCGAGCAGGCGCTGGCGCCCGAGTCGCTGAAAGCGCGCATCGACGCGCAGCTGGAACTGATCGGCGCGAAGGGAGCGCACTGGGAGCTCGACTGGTCGTCGGTCTATTCGGCCCGCGCGATGACGCTGCCGCGCTACGTCGACGGCCGGGTCATCTATTGCGGCGATGCGGCGCACCTGCTGCCGATCTTCGGCGTGCGCGGCGCCAACACCGGTTTCCAGGACAGCCAGAACCTCGCGTGGAAGCTGGCGCTGGTGGTCGCGGGCGCGGCCGGGCGCGGACTGCTCGACACCTACAGCGACGAGCGCGTGGGCGCGGCGCGCGAGATCATCGACGAGGCCGGCAAGAGCACCCGCTTCATGACGCCGCCTTCGAGCGGCTTCCGCCAGTTGCGCGATGCGACGCTGTCGCTTGCGCTGACGCAGGAGTTCGTGCGGCCTCTGTTCCACTGGCGCACGTCACGCCCGCACGAGTACCTCGGTTCGCGGCTCAACAGTCCCGAGGACGATGACCGGCTGTTCGACGCCGGGCCGCGCACCGGCGCCCCGATGGCGAATGTGCGTCTCGATGCCGACCGCTACCTGATGGACGCGCCGGCGACCGGCTTCCGGCTGCTGTGGTTCGGTGCCGCCCAGTCGGTGCCTGCGGCGCTCGGCGATGCCGCGCGGGCCTGGGTGGCGCGCGGGGCGGATCTCGTCGTCGTCCCGGTCGAGCCGGCGCACGACCGCGTCTGGCGACGCTACGGCGTGCGCAACGCCGGTGCGGCCTATCTGCTGCGTCCCGACCAGCACGTGTGCGCGCGCTGGATCACCGTGACGCCCCACCGGCTGGACCTCGCGATGCGCGCAGCGCTCGCCCTGGCCTGAACGGAGAGGAACGATGGCATCACTGACCCTGTCCGGCCTCGAGCACGTCTACGACACCTTGGCCGAAGCGATCGACCGGGTGCCCGAGGGTCGCGGCGAGCTCTTCCTGACCAAGCTGGCGTTGCTGCTGTCGCACGAACTCGGCGATCCGCAGCGCGTCGGCGAGCTGATCGAGGCGGCGCTGCTCGACCTGTGATCGTCCGCGCGCGCGCGGGACCGGTCGGACGGTGCGCGGCGCCGGGCGCTCTCGACCTGCGCGCCCGACCCGGCGTGGTGTCGCGGTCGGCGACGATCAGAGCGTGAGTCCGCCGTCGACGACCAGTTCCTGACCGGTCACGTAGCGCGATTCGTCCGATGCCAGGAACAGGGCGGCGTAGGCGATGTCCCACGCGCTTCCCTGGTGCCCCATCGGACAGCGGCGGTCCCGCGCTTCGCGCGCCTTCTGAACCGCGGCGGCATCTCCCTTGGTGAGATTGGCGGCGTGCGGCGTGTCGATCAGGCCGGGAAGGATCACGTTGCATCGCACGCGGTGGCGTGCGTACTCGCGCGCGATGACGCGCGTCATGTGATTGAGCGCAGCCTTCGAGGTGTTGTAGGACAGGTAGGGTGTCGGGCCCCACCGCATGCTGGCGATCGACGAAATGTTGACGATCGAGCCGCCGCCGGCCGCGATCATGTGCGGCACGACCGCACGGCAGGCGGCCATCGGTCCCCTGAGGTTGATCGCGTGCACCCGGTCCCACGATTCGTCGCTCACCTCGGTGAGCGCGCCGAATTCCTCGATGCCGACGTTGTTGTGCAGCACGTCGATGCGACCGTGGCGATCGATGCACGACTGCACCATGGCATCGATGCGTGAGGTGTCCTGGATGTCGGCCTCGAACGCTTCGGCACGGCCATGCTCGGCCTCGATGCGCGCGACGGTGTCGTGTGCGGCGGACAGCGAGCGGTCGACGCAGACGACCGTAGCGCCCTCGCGCGCGAAGACCACCGCGGCCGCAGCGCCATTGCCGATGTCCGTGCCGATCGATCCGGCGCCGACCACGATCGCCACCTTGCCCTTCAGGCGCGCGCTCATGTCCGCCTCGCCAGGTTCCGCGTGGCGGCTGCGTGCGGTGCGCGGGGTGCGCGCGTGACGTCTTGTGTCGTGATCAAGATTCACTCCGGTTGGGGTGGTGGGATGCGGGTGCGCTGTGTCGAGGCCCCAGGCGCTGCGGGCTTTCCGGCCCCCGATTCGGCGGCGGCTGCAGGCAGGGTGGCGCCATACCGACGCGCCGCCATGCGCACGTATTCCTGTGTCATCGCCGGGCCCAGGCCTGCTTCGAGCCCGTCGGACAGGGCCCGAAGAGTCTCGCGCGCGACCGGTCCGCGCGTGCCCAGCGACTCGGCGAACTGCTCGTAGCAGGCGATGTCCTTGTGCGCGATCTCCAGCGTGACACGCGACCCCGGCGCACTCCCGTCGATCAGCCAGGGGGTGAGGCCGTCGAGTATGCGGCTCTGGCCGCCGCTGAGCCGAATGGCGGCCAGCAGCGTGCGCATGTCGAGGCCGGATTTCGCCGCGGTGCTCATCGCCTCGGTCGCGGCAAGCATGCCGGAGAACGCGAGGAAGTTGTTGATCAGCTTGGCGCTGTAGCCTGCGCCTGCAGGGCCGAACACGAATTGGCGCTCGCAGAAAGCCGCCAGCACCTCCGACGCGCGCGCCGCTTCGTCCGGTGCGCCGCCGATCAGGGCGACGAGCCGGCCCTCGAGGGCCTGCGCAGGGCCGCGGGTCAGCGGTGCGTCGACGAATCCGATGCCTCTGCTTCGGAGGAGTCCGGCGAACCGTCGCGCCGCGTCCGGGGTGAGGGTTGAGCTTTCGACGACGAGCAGGCCGGGCCGGGCTCCGGCAGCGATGCCGTCGGGGTCGAACAGGACCCTCTCGACCGACTCGATCGAGGGCAGGCAGCAGACCACCGTCGCGCAGTCGCGCGCGAGGGCCTCCGGTGTCGGAAACTCGACGGCGCCGGCCGCGACGAATTCTTCGGCCACCTCGCGCCGGCGGTGCGCAACGAATCCGAGCCGATGGCCTGCGCGCATCAATGACAGACCGATTCCGCGGCCCATCAGGCCGAGGCCGATCAGGCCCGTTCTCGCCGCTTCGTGGGGCTGGTTCATTCAGTGCCGTCCGATTCGGACGTCTCGGGAGGGTGAGCGGTCCATGGTCGTGGGTCGCACCGGCGCCGTCAATGTGTTCGCATCGGTTCGTTCGCGCAGGGCTTGCATACGGGTGGGGGTATAAGGTTATACTCTGCGCCGTATCCAACTCACCCATCTGCGCAATGAACAACGCTGCCTCGTCGTCACCGCATCCTCGACCGAAGCCGTTCTGGCCGCCGCTGGCAGCCGGGGTCGCCCTTGGGCTCGTGTTGCTGCTCACGTTCCTGTGGACCGGCCATGGGCTCGGTGCAACGGGCGCTTCCACGCGGTTCACCGCGTGGCTGGGTGGCGCGGTTGCGCCGCAGGCCACTGCGGCCAATGCCTATCTCGGACCGATGACCGAGGGTGGCAACCCTCTGTCGTCCTGGATCAGCTGGCAGGTGGTCGGCGTGGCGATCGGGGCGCTCGTGTCGGCGTTCCTGGCCGGGCGTTTCCGCGTGCAGTTCGACGGCGCGCGCAGCGTCGGCACGGCGCGTCGCCTGGTGTCGGCGCTCGCCGGTGGTCTGCTCGCCGGTTTCGGCGCGCGTGTCGCGGCGGGATGCACCAGCGGGCTCGGTCTGTCGGGGGCGGCCACGCTGGCGATCGCCGCCTTCGTCTTCCTCGGCACCTTCTTCGTCGCCGGCCTGATCGCCAGCCGGCTGTTCCGGGGGATCTGAACATGTTCCCGTTCAACGATGCCGGCATGTGGTCCGGCCTGGTGTGTGGTGTCCTGTTCGGCTTCGTGCTGGAGAGCGCCGGCTTCGGCAGCCCCTGCAAGCTCACGGGTCAGTTCCGGCTCAGCGACTGGTCGGTGCTGAAGGTGATGTTCACCGCGATCGTGGTGGCAGCTGCCGGGCTCTGGCTGCTGCGGCTGGCCGGGCTCGTCCCAGAGGACGCGATCTACGTGCCCACCTCGTTCCTCGCAGCGGCCGCGATCGGCGGTGTGCTGGTCGGCGTCGGCTTCGCCGTCGGCGGCTACTGCCCCGGCACTTCGGTGGTCGGCCTGTTCTCCGGACGCCTCGACGCGCTGGTCTTCCTCGTCGGCCTGCTGCTGGGCACGGTCGTGTTCGCCGGTCTGTACGGCCCGGCAATCGAGGCCGTGATGGGCGCCTGGGAAATCGAGGGCGGCGACACCTTCGCCGACGCATGGGGCATCCCCGACGGGCTGGTGCTGGGGATCATGGCCGCGGCTCTGGTCGGCGTGTTCGTGATCGGCGGATGGTTCGAGCGCCGCAGCCGCGGACCGGTGAGCGCCGATCAGGCAGTGGCCGGATCGGACCAGGCGACGTCCGGCTGACAACTCGACAACCCGTTCCCTTTCGATGAATCCAGGAGCGAAGATGACTTCACGCAAGACCCGCCGCGGCCCCTTGGCCGAGTCCCTGCCTGCGCTGATGGTTGCGATGGCGATGGTCGTGCCGGCCGCCGCGGTGCGCGCCGCCGATCCGCCCGCATCGCAAAAGGCCGCGCCGGCCGACGGCAAGGCGGCCACCCCGGCGAAAGCCGAGAACCCGTGCGGACCTTCCAATCCCTGCGGCCCGGCGAAGAAGAAAAAGAAGAAGGGCGGTTCCGACAACCCGTGCGCGCCGGGCAACCCCTGCGCGCCGAAGAAGGGTTGAAGCGCCATGCGCGATCCCGCCGGACGCTCGGTGTGCTACGCCTCGGAGCCTGCGGTGCACGATTCCGGCGAAGGCGCAATGCGCGACGCTGCCGAGCGGGCCGTGTCGATCCCCCTGCGCTATGCGCGCCGCGGGATCGGCATGGCGCAGGCGGCTCTGGCGGGCGCGCAGCAGTTCGTGGAGTTGCGGCACTACCCGGCGAACGACGCGATCGACCGCGAGACGGGAACGCAGTTCTATTACCACGCGCACGGATCGACGCGGCGGCCACGGGACGAGCACGGACATTTCCATGTCTTCGCGCGACTGCCCGAGGCGCCCGCGACCGGCAGCGCGAGCGTCCCCGGCTTCTTCCACGTCGCTGCGCTGTCGCTCGATGCGCAGGGCCGTCCGATCCGCTGGTTCACGACCAACCGCTGGGTCACCGGCGAACGCTGGACCGATGCGCAGCGTGTCGTCGCCGCCCTGCGATCCCTGCGGCCACGAGCCCGGGGTCGGCTGGCGCCGGTCGCCGAATGGCTCGATGCGATGCTGCGCTTGTACGCCGAACCGCTCGCCGCGCTGCTGCGTCGCCGCGATGCGGTGATCGCCCGCCGCTGTGCGCGGCGCGAGCCCGAGGCGGTGTTCGAGGACCGGCGTCTCGACGTGGTGACCGAATGCGCGGTGTCGCTGCCCGAGCGCCTGCGCACGCTGGCCGCCGCCGGCCGGCTGTGAACCTTTCGTTCTGATTTTTTCATTCGAGTAGCAAGGAGATCTTCCATGACCAACCTGTTGCGCGGCCTGGCTGCCGCATCCCTCGCGATGGGCCTGCATCTGGCGGCCGCGGCCAGCCAGTTGCCCGGGCCGCTCGTCACCACGGCCTGGCTGGCCGAGAACGCGTCGAAGGTGCAGATCGTCGAGGTCCGGGGCAACGCGAAGTCGTTCACCACCGCGCCGAGCTTCGAGACCGACGCGAAGTCCGGCAAGAAGACGATCGACGAGATCGGCGGCCACATCGCCGGCTCGCGGCTGGTCGAGTCCAAGAAAGTCCGGGTCGATCGCAAGATCGGCGAGCTGACGGTCAAGTACATGATTCCCGAGCGCGCGGACTTCGAGAAGTTCGTCCAGGCCGCGGGCATCGACGCCGACAAGCCGATCGTGATCGTGCCGGTCGGCCTCGAGCCGAGCGATCTCAACGACGCGATGCGCCTGTACTGGCAGTTCAAGGTCTACGGCGAGGACCGGCTGGCGGTGCTCGACGGCGGCATCGCCGCGTGGCTGCTGGAGGGCCGTCCCCACGTGACCGATGCGCCAGCCGCGAAAGCAGGCACCTGGAAGTCGCCGGCCGACCGTACCGATCGCTACTTCGCCGACTCGGCCGAGGTCGCAAAGATCATCGCGAAGCGCGACGCGCAGCTGATCGACGCGCGCGAGGCGCCGCAGTATCACGGCCTGGTGAAGCGCGACTACGTGTTCGCATACGGCCATCTCGACGGCGCGAAGTCGCTGTCGCCGGACACCACGTACAAGTCCTCGGGCGGCGCGCTGCGCCTGCTCGCGCCGAACACCTATCGCGCCGTATTGCAGGCGCAGGGCATCGATCCGGCGGCACCTGCGGTGGTGTACTGCAACAGCGGTTCGCAGTCCGGCTTGCCGTGGTTCATCCTGTCGGAGGTGCTCGGCAACGGCAACGTGAAGCAGTACGACGGCTCGCTGCATCAGTGGACGCTGGAGAAGCGGCCGCTGGCGGGTGCGGTGCCGCTGAACTGAGCTCGTTCGGGCCGGCGGCGCCTGCCGGTCGGCGCTCCGAGGGGGCGCCGAACGCCCGGGCAGCAGCGCACGGCCGCGCTCGGCGCGGCCGAGTTCCCCGTGATACCTTGCCGGAAACGACAAGGACGAGGAGGGGACAGACGTGAGCGAACAGGACTATGTCGAGCCCGCGAGCGTCGACGACGCGGTAGCGGCGCTCGCGCGGGCCCGGGGGAGCACCCGGATGCTCGCCGGCGGCACCGACGTGCTGGTGCAGATGCGATCGGGCCGCATGCGCCCGGATCTGATCGTCGACCTGAAGCAGATTCCCGAGCTGACCGGCGTTCGCCAGGATGGGGGGGCGTTCGTGATCGGCGCCGCGACCCCGTGCGCGGTGCTTGGCGAACATGCCGAACTGGCGCGCACCTGGCCGGGCGTGATCGAGGCAGCCACGCTGATCGGCTCGAAGCAGGTCCAGGGCCGCGCCAGCCTCGGCGGCAACCTGTGCAACGGCTCGCCGGCCGCGGACAGCGTGCCCGCGCTGATCGCCGCCGGTGCCACCGCGGTCGTCGAAGGTCGTGACGGACGGCGCGAAATTCCGATCGAGGCCGTACCGGCGGGGCCGGGTCGCACCACGTTGGCACCGGCGGAGATCCTGGTCTCGATCAGGATGCCCGCCCGGCCGCCCCGTTCGGGCGATGCCTACCTGCGCCTGATTCCCCGCACCGAAATGGACATCGCGGTGGTCGGTGCGGCCGTGAACCTGAGCGTGGATGCGCAGGGGGTCGTGACCGCAGCGCGCGTCGCCCTGGGCGCGGTCGCGCCCACCGCGTTGCTGGTCGACGCCGCGGGCGCCGCGCTGCTCGGCTCGACCCTGGACGCGGCCGCGCTCGACCGGATGGAGGCCGCAGTGCGCGGCCGCATGCCGTCCGATCGACGACAAGCGCGGCACGATCGCCTATCGGACCAAGGTGGCAGGCGTGCTGGCACGACGCGCCGCACGGACCGCCTACGAGCGCGCGACCCAGGGAGGGAACACATGAGCAGGGTACGGATCGAGACGGTCGTCAACGGCGAGCCGGTCGAATTCCTCGGCGGCACGCGCCAGAGCCTGCTCGACGCGCTGCGCGACGAGTTGCAGCTGACCGGCACCAAGGAGGGCTGCGGCACCGGCGACTGCGGTGCGTGCTCGGTGATCGTCGACGGACGGCTGGTGTGTTCGTGCCTGATGCTGGCGCCGGAGGCCAAGGGCAAGTCGATCGAGACGATCGAAGGCCTGGCGAAGAACGGCGTGATGCATCCGCTGCAGCAGCAGTTCCTCGAGCAGGCGGCACTGCAGTGCGGCTTCTGCACGCCGGGTTTCCTGGTGGCCGCGAAGGCATTGCTCGACCGCAATCCCGATCCCACCGAGAGCGAGGTGCGCTACTGGCTGGCGGGCAACCTGTGCCGGTGCACCGGTTACGACAAGATCGTGCGCGCGGTGATGGATGCCGCCGCGCAGATGCGGGCTGGCGGGAGGTGCGCGATGAACGACGCCACGCATGTTTCCGCGCTGAAGGTCGTCGGCCACACGGCCGATCCGTCCCGATGGCGCCGACAAGGTCACCGGCCGCGCCGTGTTCGGCGCCGACGTCCACCTGCCCGGACATGCTGATCGGGCGCGTCAAGCGCAGCCCTCACGCGCACGCGCGCATCCTGCGCGTCGACACCGCGGCGGCGCGGGCGCTGCCCGGCGTGAAGGCGGTCGTCACGTCGGCCGATTTCCCGCGCGTCGGTTCGGAGGCGCTCGAGCAGGGCGAGGGGTCGGCCACGCTCGTCGACGTCGCCGACAACTGCCTGGCGCGCGGCAAGGTGCTGTATGCCGGCCACGCGGTCGCTGCGGTCGCCGCGGTGTCGGCCGAGATCGCCGAGCGTGCGCTCGATCTGATCACCGTCGACTACGAGGTCCTGCCGCACGTGATCGACGTCGAGGCAGCGATGGCGCCGGACGCGCCGCTGCTCAACGATCGCCTGTTCACCTCCGGCGTCACGCCGAAGCCCGACAAGCCCTCCAACGTCGCGCAGAAGACGGTGGTGGCGCGCGGCGACGTGGCGAAGGGGTTCGCGCAGGCGGAGGTCACCGTCGAGCGCCGCTACACGACGCAGCCGGTGCACCAGGGCTACATCGAGCCGCACGCCTGCGTCGCCTGGGCCGGCGCCGACGGCCAGCACCAGATCTGGTGCTCGACGCCAGGGGCACTTCGCGGTGCGTGCGATGTGCGCGAAGGTTCTGGGCCTGGAATTGCGCGACATCCGCGTGATCCCCGCCGAGATCGGCGGCGGCTTCGGTGGCAAGACGACGGTCTACCTGGAGCCGGTCGCGCTTGCGCTGTCGCGCCAGTGCGGCCGTCCGGTGCGCATGGTGATGTCGCGCGAAGAGGTGTTCCTCGCCAGCGGCCCGACCTCGGGCAGCGTGGTCGAGGTGAAGCTGGGCGCGATGAAGGACGGCACGATCGTCGCGGCCGACGTCACGCTGAAGTTCCAGGCGGGCGCCTTTCCGGGCTCGCCGGTGGGTGCGGGTTCGATGGCGGCTCTGGCCTGCTACGCGATCGAGAACGCGGTCGTCACCGGTTACGACGTCGTCTGCAACCGGCCGAAGGTGGCGGCCTACCGGGCGCCCGGCGCGCCGATCGCGGCCTTCGGCGTCGAGAGCGCGCTCGACGAGCTGGCGCTGCAGCTGGGCATCGATCCGATCGACCTGCGCATCCGCAACGCGGTGAAGCCCGGCATGAAGGCGGTCTACGGCGCCAGCTTCCGCGAGATCGCGTTCGTCGAGACGCTGCAGGCGATCAAGGCGCACCCGCACTACTCGGCGCCGCTCGGGCCGAACCAGGGCCGCGGTGTGGCGGCCGGATTCTGGTTCAACATCGGCGGCGAGTCGTCGGCTGCGGTGCACGTCGACGAGGACGGCGGCGCCACCGTCGTCACGAGCAACCCCGACATCGGCGGCTCGCGCGCGTCGATGGCGATGATGGCGGCCGAGACTCTGGGCCTGCCGATCGAGCGCGTGCGCGCGACGATCGCCGACACGACGTCGATCGGGTTCAGCGCGCTGACCGGCGGCAGCCGCGTGACCTTCGCGACCGGCATGGCGGTCGTGCAGGCTGCGCAGCGCGTGGTGGATGATTTGAAGCGGCGCGCCGCGCTGACCTGGGAATGCGCTGCCGACCAGGTCGAGTGGCGCGACGGCACCGCGTACTGCACCGATTCCGCCAAGGCCGTCGCGCCGTTGAGCCTGCACGACATCGCCGCGCGCAGCGCGCGCACCGGCGGGCCGATCGTCGGCCGAGGTGTCGTTGAACGCGCAGGGGGCGGGCCCTGGCTTCGGCGTCGCACGTGTGCGACATCGAGGTCGATCCGGAGACCGGCCGCAGCACGGTGCTGCGCTACACGGCCGCGCAGGATGTCGGGCGAGCGATCCACCCTGCCTATGTCGAGGGCCAGTTGCAGGGCGGCGTCGCGCAGGGCATCGGCTGGGCACTGAACGAGGAGTACGTCTACGACGCCAACGGCGTGCTGCAGAACCCCGGCTTCCTCGACTACCGGATGCCGGTCGCGTCCGACCTGCCGATGATCGACACGATCCTGATCGAGTGCGCGCCGAACCCGCGCCATCCGTACGGTGCGAAAGGCGTGGGCGAAGTGCCGATCGTGCCGCCGCTGGCGGCGGTCGCGAATGCGGTGCAGCGTGCCACTGGCGTGCGCATGCGCGGTCTGCCGATTTCGCCGCCGCGTCTGCTGGCGGCGCTCGACGCGGGGAAGTGACGCCGATGGCGCGCGTCTTGTCCGCGCTCGACGAGGTGCGCGCCTTCACCGGCGCGGCCGAGTCGATCGAGGTGCAGGCGCGCACCGTCGGCGCGCTGATCGCCGAGCTCGATCGGCGTTTCCCCGGTCTGGGCGCGCACGTGCAGCAGCGCATGGCGATCGCGATCGACGGCGAAATCCACCAGGACGCGCTGGCCGAGCCGATCGGCCCGGACAGCGAAGTGGTGCTGATCCCCAGGATCGCAGGCGGCTGAAACCCGTGTCCGAGGACAGTCAGATCCTGGTGCCCGCATCGTTTCTGGCCCTGTACGTCGCGCCCGGCCGGATCCGGCCGAGCGCATCGCGCCAGGAGATCGCCGAGCGCTACGAGTTCTGCGAAGACCTTTCGAACCTGCTGGTCGAGCAGGCGAAGTCGGTTCTGTTCGATCTCGGCGTGGCCGAGGAGGACGTGCTCGAGCGCATTCACGCCGGTTTGTGCAGCGGGGACTCCGGCGTGAACGCGGCGCAGGCCTGGTGGGTGACACGCCGCCTGGCCGAGCTGCTCGGCTGGGAGTGGTCCCGGACGGCGCCGGCACCCGCGGAAGATCCCTGATCGAATTCGTCGTTTCCGCGCCGGAAACCCGTTCGTCAGCAGGGCCGTTCGGCGTCCTCGTCGGCGACCGTGTTCCGCAGCACGCCGATGCCGTCGGCCTCGACCTCCACGATATCGCCGGGCACGAGCCACTTCGGCGGATCGAAACGTGCGCCGGCGCCGGTCGGCGTGCCGGTGGCGATCAGGTCGCCCGGCTTCAGCAGCATGAAGGTCGAGATGTACTCGAGCAGGCGGGCGAACGGAAACATCATGCGGCGCGTGTTGTCGTCCTGCCTGAGTTCGCCGTTCACGCGGGTGCGGATCCCGATGCCGGTGAAATCCGGGCATTCGTCGGCGGTGACGATCCAGGGTCCGACCGCGCCGCTGGCGACGAAGTTCTTGCCCTGCGTGACGTTGAACTTGCCGTGGCGCAGCCAGTCGCGGATCGTGCCCTCGTTCATCAGGGTCAGGCCGGCGACGTGCGCGTGCGCCGTCGCCGCCGGAATCCGGCGGCCGCCGCGGCCGATCACCATCACGATCTCGCCCTCGTAGTCGAGCTGGACCGACTCGGGCGGCCGCAGGATCGGCGCGCCGTGCGCCACCAGCGAGTCGGGCATGCGCACGAACAGGCTGGCGTACTTCGGTGCATCCGCATCGTCGCGGTACTCCTCGTTGCGCTCGGCGTAGTTCACGCCCACGCAGACGATCTTTTCCGGCCACGGGATCGGGCGCTGGAGCGCGACCTCGCCGAGCGCGCAGTCGACGTTGGCGGGGACCGCCAGCGCCCTCGCCGCGTCGAGCGCATCGGCCGCCAGCAGCGAGCGCAGGTCCGGGCAGTGCGGCAGTCGGGCGCCGAGGTCGACGACCGGCAGCGACGGGTCGGGCGCGGGCGTCGAACCTGAGGCGGCCCCGGTCAGCACGGCGCCGAACGAGGGCCTGCCGTTGCGCACGAAGCTGATGAGTTTCACGTTTTTGTCTCCTTCCGACGGCGCGTCGCTCCGGCACCGCCGATCCGCGTTGTCGTGCCAGGCTTGCCGGTGCACGGGTGAATAGTTAACATGTTAATCAAATCCGGCGCCCGCAGACAGATTCGTCGGCAGGCGCGTTCCCGCAGGAGACATCGATGCCTCACATCGTCGTCGAGTATTCGGCCAACATCCGCGACCGCATCGCCCTGAGCGGTCTTCTCGACGCGGTGCACGCGACAGCGCTGGCGACCGGCGTCTTTCCGCTCGGCGGCACGCGCACGCGCGCGGCCGAGCGCTCCGACTATCGCATCGCGGACGGGCATCCCGACAACGGCTTCGTGCACGTGTCGATGATGATCGGCGCGGGCCGCGACGCCGACACCCGGCAGCGCGCGGCGCGGCAGGTCTTCGATGCAGTGGTCGCGCACCTGGCGCCGTTGTTCGACGTCGCGCCGCTGGGCGTCTCGCTCGAGATGCGCGAACTCGACCCGCTGCTCAGCTTCAAGCACAACAATCTGCACGACTACGTCGCGGCCCGCCGGGCGGGCAGGGAGAAACCATGACGAACGCCCAGAAGACAGTCGCGGGCGATGGCGGGCTCCCGTCCCGCATCGCGCAGGCAAAAGCGAAGCTCGCGCGTTTCGCCGCCGCGCCGCTGGGCCACTTCATCGCCGGCCGCGACGTCGCCGGCAGCGGAGAACTGTTCGAGAACCGCTCGCCGGTGGACGGCAGCCTGCTCGGACAGGTGCGCAGCGCCACCGCCGGCGAGGTGGATCTCGCCTGTGCCGCCGCCCGCGACGCTTTCCAGAGCTGGCGCCGCGTCGACGGTGCCGAGCGCCGCCGGATCCTGCACCGGGTGGCCGACCTGATCGAGTCGCGTGCCGAGGAGATCGCGCTCGTCGAGTGCATGGACACCGGGCAGGCGTGGCGCTTCATGAGCAAGGCCGCGCTGCGCGGCGCCGAGAACTTCCGGTTCTTCGCCGACCGCGCACCCGATGCCCGTAACGGGCTGTCGCTGCCCACCGGCACGCACCTGAACTACACCGTGCGGCAGCCGATCGGACCGGTGGCGATCATCACGCCGTGGAACACCCCGTTCATGCTGTCGACCTGGAAGATCGCGCCGGCGCTGGCCGCCGGCTGCACGGTCGTGCACAAGCCGGCGGAGTGGAGTCCGCTCAGCGCGCGCCTGCTGGTCGAGATCATGCTCGAAGCAGGCGTGCCCCCCGGTGTCGCGAACCTGGTCAACGGGATCGGCGAGACCACCGGCCGCGCGCTCACCGAACATCCGGCGATCCGGGCGAGCGCGTTCATCGGCGAATCGCGCACCGGCAGCCAGATCATCGCGCAGGGCGCGCCGACGCTGAAGCGTGTGCACCTCGAGCTCGGCGGCAAGAACCCGGTGATCGTGTTCGACGATGCGGACCTCGAGCGCGCGCTCGACGCCGTCGTGTTCATGATCTACAGCCTGAACGGCGAGCGCTGCACTTCGTCGTCCCGTCTGCTGGTGCAGGCCTCCATCCACGATCGCTTCGTCGAGCAGCTCGCCGCACGCGTGCGGCGCCTGAAGGTCGGGCATCCGCTGGATCCGGCGACCGAGGTCGGGCCGCTGATCCATCCCGGGCACTGCGACAAGGTCCTGTCGTACGCGCAGATCGCGCGCGCCGACGGTGCGACCATCGCCGTCGGCGGCGGGCGAAGCACCGCGCCCGGCACCGCGCCCGGCGGAAACTACGTCGAGCCCACCCTCTACACGAACGCGCGCAATTCGATGCGCATCGCGCAGGAGGAGATCTTCGGCCCGGTGCTGACCGTGATCCCGTTCGCGGACGAGGCCGAGGCGATCGAACTGGCCAACGGTGTCGCCTACGGGCTGGCCGGCTACTTCTGGACCGGCGATGTCGGCCGCGCCAACCGCGTGTCGCTGGCGCTGGATGCGGGCATGATCTGGGTCAATTCCGAGAACGTGCGGCACCTGCCGACCCCGTTCGGCGGCATGAAGGCGAGCGGAATCGGCCGTGACGGCGGCGACTACAGCTTCGACTTCTACATGGAGACGAAGAACGTCGCGCTGGCGCTCGGCGCGCACGGCATCCAGCGACTGGGGACCTGACATGGGCAAACTCGCACTGGCGGCCAAGATCACGCACGTCCCGTCGATGTACCTGTCGGAGCAGCCGGGTCCGCACTTCGGCTGCCGCGCCGCGGCGATCGAAGGCCATCGCGAACTCGGGCGGCGCTGCCGTGCGCGCGGCGTCGACACGATCGTCGTGTTCGACGTGCACTGGCTGGTCAACGCCGGCTATCACGTGAACTGCGCGCCGCGCTTCGCCGGCACCTACACCAGCAACGAGCTGCCGCACTTCATCAGGAACCTGCCCTACGAGTATCCGGGCAACCCGGGACTCGGACGCCTGATCGCCCAGGTCGCCGGCGAGGCCGGCGTGGCCACGCGGGCGCACGAGGACACCACGCTCGAACTCGAGTACGGCACCCTCGTGCCGATGCGCTACATGAACGAGGATCGGCGGTTCCGGGTGGTGTCGGTCGCTGCCTGGTGCAACTGGCATCGGCTGGAGGACAGCCGTCGATTCGGCGCCGCCGTCAGGCGGGCGATCGAGCAGCACTACGACGGCACCGTCGCGCTGTTCGCGAGCGGCTCGCTGTCGCACCGCTTCAACGACAACGGCAGCCCCGATGCGGCGATGCACGAGATCAGCGACGAGTTCTTCCGCCAGGTCGACCTGCGCGTCGTCGAGCTGTGGAAGCAGGGCGACTGGTCGACCTTCACGAGGATGCTGCCGCTGTACGCCGAGCGCTGCGTGGGCGAGGGCGGCATGCACGACACCGCGATGCTGCTCGGGGCTCTTGGCTGGGACCGTTACGACCGCGGGGTCGACATCGTCACGCCGTACTTCGCCAGCTCGGGCACCGGACAGATCAACTGCGAATTTCCGCTGGAGTGACCACATGACCGATCTCTCGTCGCGCCCGCCGCGATCGGACGTCGCCCCCGACGAATGGGCGCTGCGCGTTCAGCTCGCGGCCTGTTATCGCATCTTCGCGCTGATCGGCTGGACGGAGCTGATCTACAACCACATCACGGTGCGCATCCCCGGCCCCGAGCGCCACTTCCTGATCAATCCCTTCGGCCTGCACTACAGCGAGGTCACCGCATCGAACCTGGTGCGCATCGACCTGCAGGGCAAGGTGGTCGGACACTCCGACTGGCCGGTGAACCCCGCCGGGTTCACTTTGCACGGGGCGATCCACGCCGGCATCGACGGCGCGCACTGCGTGATGCACACGCACACCACCGCCGGCATGGCGGTCGCTTGCAGCCGGGGCGGCCTGTCGATGAGCAACTTCTACAGCGCGCAACTGCACGGCAAGCTCGCGTACCACGACTTCGAAGGGATCACGGTGCACGCCGACGAGGGGCCGCGCCTGGTGCGCAGCATCGGCGATCGTCCGGCGGTGATCCTGCGCAACCACGGCCTGCTCGCCTGGGGCGACACGATCGAGCGCACCTTCGCCGTGCTGTGGCTGCTGAATCGTGCCTGCGAGATCCAGCTCGCGTCGCTGTCGATGGGGCCGGTGATCGAGGTGCCCGAGGACATCCAGCGCAAGTGCACCGCCGATTCGCTGCAGTTCGATCCGCGCTTCGGCGCCGGTCGCGACATGTTCCAGGCACTGGTGCGCCAGGTCGACCGCATCGACCCGTCGTACCGTTACTGATTGCCGGCGCGCCATCGGCCCGGCGCCCTGCCGCTGCTCTCGAAGAAAGGTTGTCTGCGATGAAGATCTGCATCTACGGACTCGGCGCGATCGGCGGTCTGGTCGCGGCGCGGCTTGCGCACAGCGGCGAGCACGTCTGTGCCGTCGCGCGCGGCGTGACGCTGGATGCGGTGCGCCGCGACGGGCTGCGGCTGATCGAGCGCGACGGCGATGGCGCGCGGCACACGCGCGTGGAGATCGAAGCCAGCGACCGGCCCGCCGATCTCGGCGAGCAGGACCTGGTGATTCTGACGGTCAAGACCACGGGGCTGGCGCAGGTCGCGCGCGACATCGGCCCGCTTCTCGGGCCCGGCACGGCGGTGCTGTCGATGATGAACGGCCTGCAGTGGTGGTTCTTCCACGGCCTGGACAAGCGCCCGCCGGGCCTGGTGCTCGAATCGGTCGATCCGGGCGGTGCATTGTCACGGGCGATCCCGGCCGAACGCGTGATCGGCTCGGTGACACACCTGTCCAGCACGTCGCCCGAGCCGGGTCTGATCCGGCACGGCATGGGCGAGCGCCTGATCGTCGGCGAGCCGGCGGGCGGGCAGTCGTCGCGCAGCATCGCCGCGATCGACGCGCTGCGGCGCGGCGGCTTCCAGGTCGAGCCCGCCGAACGGATTCAGAGCGACATCTGGTTCAAGCTGTGGGGCAACATGACGATGAACCCGGTGTCGGCGCTGACGGGAGCGACCGGGGACCGCATCCTCGACGACGACCTGGTGCGCGGCTTCCTGTCGCGCTGCATGGTCGAGGCCTCGCGCATCGGCGCCTGCATCGGTCTGCCGATCGACGCCGATCCCGAGGAGCGGCATGCGGTGACGCGCAAGCTCGGCGCGTTCCGCACGTCGATGTTGCAGGACGTCGAGGCCGGACGCATGCTCGAGCTCGATGCGCTGGTGGCATCGGTGCTGGAGATCGGCGCGGCCTGCGGCGTTCCGGCGCCGAACATCGAGACGCTGCTGGGACTGGCGCGTCTGCACGCGCGCGTTCGCGGCCTGTACCCGGGATAGACCGCAACGCAGGAACAGGCCGCCGGCCGATGCCCCGACGGCCCGGACGGCCCCGATGGCCCCGATGGCCCCGATGGCCCCGATGGCCCCGATGGCCCCGATGGCCCGGACGGCCCGGCCGGAGCCCGCTTCGCGGGATAATCCGCGGATGGCGAAACACATCTCCGAGACGCCGGCGACGCAGTTTCTGCGCCGCCACAAGGCCGACTTCACCGAGCACCCCTACGACTACGTCGATCACGGCGGCACCGCTGAATCGGCGCGCCAGCTGGGCGTCGACGAACACCACGTAGTCAAGACGCTGGTGATGCAGGACGAGAACGCAAAGCCCCTGATCGTGCTGATGCACGGCGACCGCACCGTATCCACCAAGAACCTGGCGCGGCAGATCGGCTGCAAGTCGGTGGCCCCCTGCGCCCCCGACGCGGCGCAGCGCCACTCGGGCTACCTGGTGGGCGGAACCTCGCCCTTCGGCACGCGCAAGAGCATGCCGGTGTACGTCGAGCGCAGCGTGCTCGACCTCGAGCGGATCTACATCAACGGCGGCCGCCGCGGCTACCTGGTGGGCATCGCGCCGGCGCTGCTGACGACGCTGCTGCAGGCGCGCCCGGTACACTGCGCGCTGTCGGAATGAGGACTCCCGCATGGAATTCGTCGCCAGCCTGATCGCGCTGCTGCTGTCGTACCTGCTCGGCTCGGTGTCGTTCGCCGTCGTCGTCAGCCGGCTGATGGGCCTGCCCGATCCGCACACCTACGGCTCGCGCAACCCGGGGGCCACGAACGTGCTGCGCTCCGGCAACAAGCCGGCGGCGCTGCTGACCCTGGTCGGCGACGCGGTGAAGGGCTGGCTCGCCGTGTTCCTGGTGCAGCAGTTCGCGCAGCGTTTCGGCTTCTCCGACGTGACGATCGCCCTGTCGGGTCTGGCCGCATTCGTCGGCCACCTGTTTCCCGTGTTCCATCGCTTCCAGGGCGGCAAGGGTGTGGCGACCGCTGCGGGCGTGCTGCTTGCGATCCACCCGTGGCTCGGCCTGGCGACGATGCTGACCTGGCTTCTGATCGCGTTCTTCTTCCGCTACTCGTCGCTGGCGGCGCTGGTCGCGGCGGTGTTCGCGCCGTTCTACCAGGTGTTCCTCTTCGGCACGGGCGGCACCGCGCTGGTCGTCGTGGTGATGAGCGCGCTGCTGGTCTGGCGCCATCGCCAGAACATCGCGAATCTGATGGCGGGCAAGGAAAGCCGCATCGGATCGCGCGGCCGCAAGGCCTGATCGCGCGCGTAACCGCCGTGCGGATCGGGGTCGACCTCGGCGGCACCAAGACCGAGATCGCCTGTCTCGACGAGGCCGGGCGGCTCCTGCACCGCAGGCGCATCGCGACGCCGCGGGGCGACTATGGCGCGACCGTCGCCGCAGTGCGCGGCCTCGTTCAGGCGGCGGAACGCGACACCGGCCGCAGCGGCACCGTCGGCGTGGGCATCCCCGGGGCGATCGCGTCCGACGGTCGCGTCAAGAACGCCAACTCCACCTGGCTGATCGGGCAGCGGCTCCAGCACGACCTCGAGGCCGCGCTGGCGCGCGAAGTGCGCATCGAGAACGACGCCAACTGCTTCGCGGTCTCCGAGGCGATCGATGGCGCTGCCGCGGGCGCGTCCACCGTGTTCGGCGTGATCCTCGGCACCGGTGTCGGCGGCGGCCTGGTGGTCGACGGCCGGGTGCTGCGCGGACTGAATTCCATCGCGGGCGAGTGGGGCCACAATCCGCTGCCGTCCGCGCTCGACGGCGAGCGCCCGGGACCGTCGTGCTACTGCGGACGGCGCGGCTGCGTCGAGACCTGGCTGAGCGGTCCGGGCTTCGCCCGCGATGCCGGGCGCGACGACGGGCGCGGCGAGGCGGTCGTCGAAGCGATGCGCGCCGGTGATCCGGCGGCACGGGCCGCGTTCGAGCGCTACCTCGACCGGCTCGCCCGCGCGCTGGCGGTCGTGATCAATGTCTTCGACCCGCACGCGATCGTGTTCGGCGGCGGCCTCAGCAATGTCGACGAACTCTATGCGGAACTGCCCGCGCGCCTGCCCGCGCACGTGTTTTCCGACCGCGTCGACACGCCCGTGCTGCGCAACCTGCACGGCGACTCGTCGGGCGTGCGCGGGGCCGCGTGGCTGTGGCCCGCGGGGCCGTCAGCGGGCGTGGCCTAGCCGTCGAGGGCGGGCAGTTCGTCCAGCGCCCAGCGCGGCCGCACCGAGAACTCCTTCGGCACCGCGCCCGGCGCGGCGGCCAGCCTGCAGCGCGCCGGCGAACGCGATCATCGCGCCGTTGTCGGTGCACAGCGCCGGTGCCGGGAAGTGAACCTCGATGCCGCGCTCCGCGCGCGCGCGCGCCAGCTGATCGCGCAGCCGCTGGTTCGCGCTGACGCCGCCCGCGATCACCAGCCGGGCGAGGCCGGTGGCTTCGAGCGCCGCCAGCGACTTGGCGACCAGCACGTCGACGATCGCGGCCTGCAGTTCGCAGGCCAGGTCGGCGCGCGCCTGCTCGTCGGCGAGTCCGCGCTTCACGGTCGTCAGCACCGCGGTCTTCAGCCCGCTGAAGCTGAAGTCGAGGTCGTTCGAATGCAGCATCGGCCTGGGCAGCCGGATCCTTCCGGCGTGCCCCGCCCGAGCGAGTTTCGCGATCGCGGGCCCGCCCGGATAGCCGAGGCCCAGCAGCTTCGCGCTCTTGTCGAAGGCCTCGCCGGCGGCGTCGTCGAGCGTGTCGCCGAGCAGCCGGTAGCGGCCCACGCCGTCCACCTGCATCAGCTGCGTGTGCCCGCCCGACACCAGCAGCGCGACGAACGGGAACTGCGGTGGTTCGTCGGCCAGCAGCGGCGACAGCAGATGGCCCTCCAGGTGGTGGATGCCGATCGCCGGGATGTCGAGCGCCACGGCCAGCGCGTTCGCGACCGAAGTGCCGACCAGCAGTGCGCCCGCAAGTCCGGGCCCTTCCGTGTAGGCGATCGCGTCGACGCCGGCGAGCGTGATGCCGGCCTCGTCGAGCACCTGGCGCGTCAGAGGCAGGATGCCGTCGCACGTGATCGCGCGACGCCAGCTCCGGCACGACACCGCCGTAGTGTTCGTGCATCGCGACCTGCGAGTGCAGCGCCTGAGCAAGCAGGCCCCGGTCGGTGCAGTAGAGGGCGACGCCGGTCTCGTCGCAGGAGGTTTCGATGCCGAGGACGATCATCGCGATCGCGGTCCGTGGAGGTGCAAGGCCGCCAGTGTGCCCGAACCCGGCGGGCAGTCCTCGGCGGGGCCCGGGCTCGTGCCGCGCGGCATCACCGGCGCGCGCGCGGTCCGCAGCCCAGTCCGCAGCGCCGGTCAGAAGCCGATCCGCTGCCGGCGCATCGAGCGATCCCCCGTCAGGTCGGCGGTCTCCAGTTCGGAGCGTCCCGCCAGCTTCGCGTTGCCGAAGGCGCGCATCAGCGTGCGGCGCATCTCGCGCGGGGCCACCGAGCCGACGCTCGGCGACCGCCGGCTCGAGCTGGTCGGGGAAGGCCGCGCCCCAGGCGTGCGCCGAGCGGATCTCGGCATACAGGTTCTGCGCGATCCTGCGCGCCCCGGCAGGTCCGGCGCCGGGACCTCGTAGACGTTCATGCGGTTCAGGATCGGGTCGGGGATCCGCGCGGCGTCGTTGGCGGTCGCGATCCAGATCATCTCGGAGCAGTCGAGCGGAACCTCGGCGAACTCGTCGACGAAGGCGCGCGCGGTGTCGTGCTCCAGAAGACTGTAGAGCGCGCCGAGGGGGTCGTATTGCGTGTCGCCGGAAGCCTTGTCGATCTCGTCGACGACCATCACCGGATTGGCGTAGTCGCCGTGCACCAGCGTGTCGAAGACCTTGCCGGTGCGCGCGTTCTTCCACTGCGACGAGGCGCCCGACAGGATCCAGCCGGCGGTCAGCGAACTCATCGGCACGAACCCGAAGCCGGTGCCGAGCAGCGCGGACAGCCGGCGCGCGAAGTGCGTCTTGCCGATGCCCGGCTCGCCGAGCAGCAGCATCGGCGCCAGTTCCAGCGGATCCTGCGTTTCGAGGCAGAGCGCCATCTGTTTGCGCAGATCGTCCAGCACTTCGCCGAAATTCGGCAATTCCTGCTCCAGCGCGTCGAAATCCGGCATCGTCCCGGGCTTGACGCTGAGGCGCTCGCCGCCGGCCTTGAGCATCTTCTCGTACGTGGCGCGCAGCGCGTCGCTGGCGCTCGGCGGCAGTTCGTCGAGCGCATTCTCGACGCTGCCCGTCGAATAGACCTTCTGGAATCCGGCGATGGCAATGCGCGCGGAGATCGATTCACGGCCCGGGTCGGCCGGCGTGCAGGACGGGGTGGGCATCTACGCAGCTCCTTCATGCCCGGTGGCGTTGCCGAAGGCGGGGCCACCGGTATATCGACGATCCTGACGTCATTTGTAGCGTCGACTTGGACTGCATACAAGATCCGTTCCACCTGCCGCGGGCAGCCGACAGGGAGTCTCAACGTGGCGCCCGGAATCTGCTATAGTCTCGGGCTCCGCTGAGAATCAACGGGGTTCCGTGTGCTCGTCCAGTCCAGGATCGGGCGGGTGTCGGGGCTACCGAACGTCAGCAGGAACGGAAGGGGGTGATTGTTCATGCCGACCATCAGGGTCAAGGAAAACGAGCCGTTCGACGTCGCGCTGCGCCGCTTCAAGCGCACCATCGAGAAAACCGGTCTCATCACCGAGCTGCGTGCTCGCGAGTTCTACGAGAAACCCACTTCCGAGCGCAAGCGCAAGAAGGCGGCTGCCGTCAAACGCCATTACAAGCGTCTTCGCAGCCAGATGCTGCCGAAGAAGATGTACTGATCGCCGGCGCCGTCAGGCGCCATGACGGTCCCGGGGCCCGCCGGCATCTGCTGCCGCGGGCCTTTTTCGTTCGAATTTCGTTCCAGTTGTGGGGGAAATGGCACATGAGCCTCAATGAACGGATCGTCGCCGACATGAAGGCTGCGATGAAGGCCAGGGAGAGCGATCGCTTGTCCGCGATCCGCCTGCTGATGGCGGCGATCAAGCAGAAGGAAGTCGACGAGCGCATTTCCGTCGACGACGCGCAGGTGATCGGCATCGTCGATCGCCTCATCAAGCAGCGCAAGGACTCGATCGCCCAGTTCGAGCAGGCCGGTCGCACCGATCTGGTGCAGAAAGAGCGCGCCGAACTCGAGGTCCTTTCTGCCTACCTGCCCCAGCAGGCCAGCGCCGACGAGGTGGCTGCAGAGATCGATGCCGCGATCGCCGCGGTCGGCGCGAAGGGGCCGGCGGACATGGGCAAGGTGATGGCGGTCCTGAAGGGCCAGCTTGCCGGCCGCACCGATCTGTCGGCCGTCTCGGGGCAGGTCAAAGGCCGGCTCGCATCGTAGCCGCACCGCACGGCGCGTTCCGCGCCGTGCCGCACGACCTGGCAAATCCGCCCGTGGCACGCCCGGGCAACCGGGCTACACTGCCATCGTGATTCCGCAGGCATTCATCCAGGAACTGCTCGCGCGTGTCGACGTGGTCGACGTCGTCGGCAAGTACGTGCGCCTGAAGAAGGCCGGTGCCAATTACCTTGGGCTGTGCCCGTTCCACGGCGAGAAGTCGCCCTCGTTCACGGTCAGCCCGACGAAGCAGTTCTATCACTGCTTCGGCTGCGGCGCCCACGGCTCGGCGATCGGCTTTCTGATGGAGCATTCCGGGTTGTCCTACGTCGAGGCGATCCGCGATCTCGCGCAGGCGGTCGGACTGAAAGTGCCGGACGAACCCCGGACCGGCGATGCGCCTCCCCGTGCCGATCCCGGACTGCTCGACGTGCTGGCTCGTGCCGCGAAGTTCTACAAGCAGCGCCTGAAGGATTCCCCGCGCGCGATCGCGTATCTGAAGAACCGGGGCCTGGCCGGCGAGACCGCGGCCCGGTTCGCCATCGGGTACGCCCCCGAAGGCTGGCGTGACCTGCAAGCGGCGTTCGCCGAATACGACGCGCCCGTGTTGCTGTCCGCGGGGCTGGTCATCGACAGCGAGGCCCAGGCCGACGCCCCGGGCCGGGACGCCTCCTCCGGTGCGCCCGCATCGCCAGCGAGCCCGGCGTCCGGCGGGGCGCAGTCCGCGCCGCCCCCTGCGGCGGCTCCACAGCAGCGCCGTCGCTATGACCGGTTCCGCGACCGGATCATGTTTCCGATCCGCAATCAGCGCGGGCAGGTGATCGGCTTCGGCGGCCGCGTGCTCGACCGCGGCGAACCGAAGTACATGAACTCGCCCGAGACGCCGGTGTTCTCGAAGGGGCGAGAACTGTATGGCCTGTTCGAGGCGCGCGACGCACTGAGGCAGCGCAACTGCGCGATCGTCGTGGAGGGCTACATGGACGTGGTGATGCTCGCGCAGCACGGAGTGCAGCACGCCGTGGCCACGCTCGGCACCTCGACCACGCCGGATCACGTGCGCAAGCTGCTGCGGCTGGTCGATCGCGTCGTCTTCTCGTTCGATGGCGACAATGCCGGGCGCAAGGCCGCGTGGCGCGCGCTCGAGGCGAGCCTGCCGCATGCGGCGGACACCAAGCGCATCGAATTCCTGTTCCTGCCGCCCGAGCACGATCCCGACAGCTATGTGCGCGCGCACGGCGCGGACGGCTTCGACCGGCTTCTCGGCGAGGCGCAGCCGCTGTCGGAGTTCATGGTCCGCGAGCTGTCCCGGCGCTTCGACATGGAAACGCCCGAGGGCCGGGCCGGCTTCCTGTCGACCGCCCGGCCGCTGCTGCAGGCACTGCCGCCGGCGGCGCTACGGATCCAGTTGGTGCACCGGGTTGCGGACGCTGGCTCGGTGCTGCCCCAGGAGCTCGAACGGTTCCTCGATCAGGACGGGGCCGGGCGGCGAGGCGCGGCCGCCGGGCACGACGCGGCGGGCGAACGTGATGCGCGCGGCGACGAGCATGACGGCGCGGGTTCCTATCGCTCGTCCGGGGAATGGTCCGGAGCGAGATCCGGGTACGGGGCGGGCCGCCAGGACGGTTCGGGCGACGGCCGGGGCGGGGCGCGTTTCCAGGGCGGCGGCCGCGGCGGACGCGAGCCGGGGCGAGGCGCAGGCTGGGGGGATCGCAGCAGGGCGGAAGGCTCGCGGGGAGCGTTCGATCGCGGAATCCGGCAAAGGGCGGCGCCCCCGGACCTGATCAGGCGTGTGCGCCTGCTTTCTGCATTACACCCGGCATTGGTGCGGCAACCGGTCGATCGCGGATTCCTGCCGGGCGACCTGGTCGAATGGTTCGACTTGGTGTCGTCGCAGCCCGAAGGCGCCTCGCTGGTCGTGCTGTGCGAATCGCTTCGCGAAAGTCATCCGGATCTCGTCGCCCGGATCGAGCGCGACGCGGCCGACGACCGTTCTCTGGTTGCCGAGATGACGCTCGACGAGGCCCGTGCCGAGTTCGACGGGGCGATCGCACAGTTGCGCGACCGGTCGCTGAAGGGGGCGATGGACGCCCTGGCGGCGCGGGGATTCGGTGCAGCCGGCGATCGTGAACGATATCAGGAACTTCTCAACATGCGGACGCGCGCGTGATAAACTATAAGGTTCCCTCGCCACTCCCGTTCTGAGCTCAGCGAGCCGAGCGGAAAGCGGCAGCCGAGGCGGCCAGGCGCGGGGACATGAACGGATGCGAACTGCGATCACTCGATCTCCCGGAACTCGATCTTCGAATCACGATCTGCACGATTTACGAAAGGGCTGGCGGTGGGTACCAAGAAGGTAATCGTGGGCAATAAAGCCGTGGGCAAGAAGAACGCCGAACAGGCAGGCTCCGCGTCGCGGGGCAAGTCGACATCCTCCACAGGTACCCGTGCCGCGGCCAAGGCTGCGGCACGCCCGACCGCATCGCGCGCGACAGCCAGACCCGTCGCCAAGGCGGCGACCCGGTTGGCCGCGTCGAAAGCTTCGGCGAAGCCTTCGAAGGTCGAAGCTGCGAACAAGACGGCGAACAAGGCGGCGAACAAGGCGGCGGTCAAGCCAACGATCAAGACGGCATCCAAGCCACCCGTCAAGGCGGCAACCACGGCGGCAACCAAGGCAGCTGGCAAGGCGGCGACCAAGGCTGGCGCAAAGGCGCCGTCCGCCGCCGCGTCGCTGAAGGCACCGGCCAGGGCTGCGGTCGTCGGCAAGCAGGCCGTTTCACCCGCCGCCCGCACCGCATCCCGATCTGCCGGCACCCCGGCAGCCACCTCAGCGAAGAAGGCACCCGTCGCGGCTCGCGCCGGCGCGGGCCAGGCTTTGCAAGCATCGAAGAGAACAGTGAGCAGCAGCGCACCAGAAAAAACCGCGACGCCGAAGGCGTCCGCGAAGAAGTCGGCCGCGAAAGTGGTTGCAGAACCCAAGGTCACCAAGGCTGCCCTCGCGGCGGCGAAAGCTCTACCTGAAATCACTGAAGCGGTCGCGAAGGCTCCGGCCAAGACCGCGAAGGCTGCAGCCGGCAAGACCGCCCCCGTGAAGGCAGCTGCCGCAGTGGCATCGAAGCCCGAGAAAGCGGCGCCGAAGGCTGCCGATGGCGAGAAGGCTCCCGCCCGCAAGGCGGGAAAGTCGGCCGGCCGCACCAAGGCGGCGGCGAAGGAATCGCGCGGCGAGGATTCCGATGCGGATCTGATCGGTGAGGAGCCGATCGATACCTTCGACGAGGTCGAAGGCGAAGGCGAGACGGTCGACGTTCCCGAGGTCGTCGAGGTCGTGGCCCCGCCGACCAAATCGAAGCGCGGCGCGCGTGCCAAGGAGAAGGCGCTGCTGAAGGAATTCGGCGGCAAGCAGGGCCTCACCGAGGCCGACCGCGAAGCGACGCGCAACAAGCTCGAAGCAGCTGATCAAGCTCGGCAAGGAACGCGGCTTCCTGACGTATATCGAGATCAACGACCACCTTCCCGAGGACGTGATCGACGCCGAGGCGATCGAGTCGATCATCAGCACCTTCAACGACATGGGCATCGCGGTCTACGACCAGGCGCCGGATGCCGAGACGCTGCTGATCACCGACAACACGCCGGTCGCGACCTCCGACGAGGACGCCGAGGAGGAGGCCGAGGCCGCGCTGTCGACGGTCGACTCCGAGTTCGGTCGCACCACCGACCCGGTGCGCATGTACATGCGCGAGATGGGTTCGGTGGAACTGCTGACGCGCGAGGGCGAGATCGAGATCGCCAAGCGCATCGAGGACGGTCTGAAGCACATGGTTCAGGCGATCTCGGCCTGTCCGACCACGATCCACGAAGTGCTGACCCATGCCGACAAGATCAAGGCCGGCACGATGCGGATCGACGAGGTGGTCGACGGGCTGATCGATCCGAACGTCGAGGAGGTCGACTTCCGCGCCGTGAATGCCGCGGCGGCAGCGGCGGCAGCCGCCGAGGCCGAGCTCGACGAGGACGAGGACGGCGCCGATGCCAGCGCCGCGGGCTCGGCCAGGCTCGAGGAGCTGAAAGTGTCGTCGATCGGCAAGTTCGACGAGATCAGCCGGTGGTTCGAGAAGATGAAGGTGGCCTACGAGAAGGAAGGCTACAAGTCGAAGTCGTACCTGAAGGCGCAGCACGAGATCCAGAACGAGCTGATGACCATCCGCTTCACCGCGAAGATGGTCGAGCGGCTTTGCGACACGCTGCGCGACCAGGTCGAGCAGGTGCGTTCGATCGAGCGCACGATCGGCGACATCGCGGTGAACAAGGTGGGCATGCCGCGCGAGCGCTTCGTGCAGACCTTCCCGGGCAACGAGACCAACCTGAAGTGGTCCGAGAAGGAGGTTGCCACGGCGCCGCCCTACGCGAACATCCTTCAGCGCAACATCCCGGCGATCCAGGACCTGCAGCAGCGACTGATCGACCTGCAGGCGCGCGTCGTGCTGCCGCTGCCCGATCTCAAGGAGATCAACAAGCAGATGGCCACCGGCGAGGCGAAAGCCCGCAAGGCCAAGCGCGAGATGACCGAGGCCAACCTGCGCCTGGTGATCTCGATCGCGAAGAAGTACACCAACCGCGGCCTGCAATTCCTGGACCTGATCCAGGAAGGCAACATCGGTCTGATGAAAGCGGTCGACAAGTTCGAGTACCGCCGCGGCTACAAGTTCTCGACCTATGCCACCTGGTGGATCCGCCAGGCGATCACGCGTTCGATCGCCGACCAGGCGCGCACGATCCGCATCCCGGTCCACATGATCGAGACGATCAACAAGATGAACCGGATCTCGCGGCAGATCCTGCAGGAGACCGGTCTCGAGCCCGATCCGCAGACCTTGTCGACGCGCATGGAGATGCCCGAGGACAAGATCCGCAAGATCCTGAAGATCGCCAAGGAACCGATCTCGATGGAGACGCCGATCGGCGACGACGACGACTCGCACCTGGGCGACTTCATCGAGGACACCACCACGCTGGCGCCGGCCGACGCGGCGCTGCACGGCTCGATGCGCGACGTGGTCAAGGAGGTGCTCGATTCGCTGACGCCGCGCGAGGCGAAGGTCCTGCGCATGCGCTTCGGCATCGAAATGAGCACCGACCACACGCTCGAGGAGGTGGGCAAGCAGTTCGACGTCACCCGCGAGCGGATTCGCCAGATCGAGGCGAAGGCGCTGCGCAAACTCCGCCACCCCTCACGTGCGGACAAGCTGAAGAGCTTTCTCGAGGGGCAGTGAGAGGCGGTTTGCGCCGGCCCGCGTGAGCGGGACGGCACAAGCGGCCCGCTGATCGAGGGGCAGTGAGAGGCGGTTTGCGCCGGCCCGCGTGAGCGGGACGGCACAAGCGGCCCGCTGATCGAGGGGCAGTGAGAGGCGGCTTGCGCCGGCTCGCGTGAGCGGGGCGGCACAAGCGGCCCGCTGACCGAGGGGCATGGAAAATGGGGCGTCTTTCGGGGCGCCCTTTTCCGTTTCGCGATCAGCGCGGAAGCATGGGTCGGTGCGCCTTGCCGGTCACACCGATCCGCAGCCGGCCGGCCTCGGCCATCAACGTCAGAGTGCCGGCACCGGAGATCCGGACCGGCGCAGCGCCTTTGCCGTCCAGAGCGCGGCGGCCGCATCGACCACGCCGAACAGCAGCAGTGCAGGCGGCGCGGACCAGACGAGCACAAACACCGCGAACACGGGCAGGACAGAAGCCCGTCCCCACACGCTGGCGCGCATCATGGGGACGAACTCGTGTTGCGCAATGACCTGGTAATAGACGCCGATCAGCAGGACGAGCAGCCCGCAGACACGGGCCCAGATCTCGGTGGGCGCCGGCACGCCGAACAGTGCCATCAGCAGAGCAGGCGCGGCGATCAGGCCGATGCCGAGTCCGCAGAGGTAGAAACCGAAGAACTTCATCGAACGGGCGGCGGGGCTCATCGTGTGTCTCCTGGCGGAAGTGGCGGTGCCGTCATTTCCTCTCGACCCGCTCGGGATGGCGCACCGCGCAGTCGATCGCCGTCGACGCGCCGCCCGAAATGCCGAGCAGGGCAACGCGCACTTCGGATCGGGCGGAGGGACTGGTGGGCGACGGCCTCGGGGCATCGTACGAACAGCCTTCGCCTGCGTCAATCGGCGCGTACACGGTGTCGGTGCGCGACGCGAACGCGCGGTACCATCTTCGGAGACAGAACCACCAAACGACAGGAGACAGAATGAAGATTCGAGAAATCGCATCCGGCCTGCAGTTCCCCGAAGGCCCGGTGGCAATGGACGACGGCTCGGTGCTGCTGGTCGAGATCGCGCGCGGCACGCTGACGCGCGTGACGCGCGACGGGCGCGTCGAAGTGGTCGCCGAAACGGGCGGCGGGCCGAACGGCGCCGCGATGGGACCCGATGGTGCGATCTACCTCTGCAACAACGGTGGTTTCACTTGGCGCAAAGGCCCGAACGGCGAGACGCTGCCCGGTCACCAGGCGCCCGACTACGCAGGCGGCCGCATCGAACGCGTCAACCTGTCGACCGGCAAGGTCGAACGGGTCTACGACAGGTGCGGCGACAACCCGCTGCGCGGCCCCAACGACCTCGTCTTCGACAAGACCGGCGGCATCTGGTTCACCGACCTCGGCAAGACCCGCAGCCGCGATCGCGACTGGGGCGGCATCTACTACGCGAAGGCCGACGGCAGCGCCATCAAGGAAGTGCTGTTCCCGGTGCTGACGGCCAACGGCATCGGCCTGTCGCCGTCGGGCGACACGGTCTACTTTGCCGAGACCGAGTCCGCGCGTCTGTGGGCGATCGATCTGACCGGCCCGGGCGAGTTCACCAAGCAGGGCTGGCCTTCGCCGCACGGTGGCCGCTTCATCGCCGGCATGGGCGGCTACCAGCGGTTCGACTCGCTGGCGGTGGATTCGCAGGGCAACATCCTGGTCGCCACGCTGATCAACGGCGGCATCACCACGATCTCGCCGGACGGCAAATCGGTGCGGCACACGCCGATGCCCGACATGATGACGACCAACCTGTGCTTCGGTGGCTCGGACATGCGCACGATGTACGTGACGCTGTCGGGTTCGGGCAAGCTGATCGCGATCGACGACTGGCCGGTGCCCGGACTGCGCCTGAACTACCAGTGAGTCAGCGCGCCGCGAACGTGTCGCACTGGCGCAGGTCGCCGCTCTGGAATCCGGTCTTGAACCAGCGGGTGCGCTGCGCGGCCGAGCCGTGGGTGAACGACTCGGGAACGACCACGCCCTGCGTCTGACGCTGGATGTTGTCGTCGCCGACGGCCGATGCGGCACCGAGGGCTTCCTCGATGTCGCCGGCCTCCAGCCAGTTCTTCGCCTGTTGCGAGTGGTGCGCCCAGATGCCGGCATAGCAGTCGGCCTGCAGCTCGAGCCGCACCGACAGCTGGTTGTACTGCTGCTGGCTCATGCGCGCGCGCGCAGCCTGCACCTTGTCCATCGTGCCCAGCAGGTTCTGCACGTGGTGGCCGACCTCGTGCGCGATCACGTAGGCCTCCGCCATGTCGCCCGAGGCCCTGAATCGCTCGCGCAGCAGGTCGAAGAAGCGCAGGTCGATGTACAAACGCCGGTCGCCGGGACAGTAGAACGGACCCGCGGCCGCGTCGCCCAGGCCGCAAGCGGTGTTCGTGCGGCCGGTGAACAGCACGAGCCGGGGAGGCTGGTACTGCGCCTGGCCGCGGCGGAAGATCTCGCCCCAGGCGTCCTCGGTGCTGGCCAGAACCACGGACACGAAGCGGCTGCGCTCGTCCTGCGCGGGCTGGCCGGAGGGCGCGGGTCGGCCGGCCGGTGGTTCGGGTGCCTGCTGCGCGATCTCGGGTTCGCCGCCGCCGATGATGCCGAGGATCGTCAGCGGGTTGATGCCGAAGATCCAGCCCGCGACGAGCGCGATCGCGATCGTGCCCAGGCCGATGCCCCGGCCGCCGACCGGCATCCGTCCGCCACCGCCACCGCCGCCGCGGCGATCCTCGACGTTGCTGCTTTCGCGTTCGCCACCCCAGCGCATGATTCGGTCTCCTGTCGGAACGGTGCAGCCCGGGCGGCTGCCGTGGTCGCCGCTCGTGGTCGCCAGGCGCGTGCGCCGGTCGCGTGTGCCGCTATTGTGCAGCAGCGCCGCGGCCGCCGACGCGCCACGCGATGACCGCGCCGAGGCAGGCGAGGCCGATCGCGATCACCACGAAGAGCCGGTCGAATCCCCAGGCCGGTCCGACGTGTCCCGCGACCGTGACACCGACCGACTGACCGGCGAAGAGCGCGAGCGCGAACGCCGCGATCGCAGTGCCGCGCGCCTGCGGCACCATCTGCGTGGCGACGGTCTGCAGCGTGTTGTGCAGCATGAAAAAGCCCGCCCCGGACAACCAGCATTTCATCGCCTCGTGCACCGGTGACGGCCCGCCGATCGACAGCACGCCGATGCCCAGCAGCACTCCGCCGATCGCGCTCAGTCCGCGCTCGCCGAGCCGGGGCACCAGCCAGTGCGCCGTGAGCGCGTAGGTCAGCCCGCCGCCGCCGAAGCCCGCCACGACGAGACCGGCTTGCCACAGCGGCATGCCGTGACTCAGGTGCAGAAAGCTCGGCACGAACGCCAGCGCGCCGAAGGCGAGGGCACCTTCGAGCAGCACGATGAACAGAACGAGGCGCGCCCGCGCGCTGCGCAGCACGGTGCCGAACTGCCGCGCGATCTCGCCTGCGGACAGTCGATGCGCGGGCAGCGCGGGCGGCACGGCCGGCGCGGACTGTGCGGAGGATGCGGCACTCGCGGCCGCCCGCCGGTCGCGCAGCCACAGCGTCGCCGCCGTCGCTGCCAGCGCCACCGCGAGCACGGCAAAGCCGGCGCGCCAGCCGATCGTGTCGGCGAACAGTCCGCCCATGATCAGTCCGAAGATCATGCCGCTGTTCGAACCAGCCATCAGGCGCGCAAGCGTCTTCTGCCGCACCGCGTAGTCGACCTCGTCGCCGACCCATGCAATGGTGAGCGGGATCAGCGCAGACGCGGCTGCGCCGGTCACGAAGCGCAGCACGGTCAGTGCGTCGAGCCCCGGCGCGAACGCGCAGGCCAGCGATCCGAGCGCGGCGACGGACGAGGCGATGCGGATCACGCGCAGCTTGCCGAAGCGGTCGCCCAACGGACCGTGCAGCAGCTGCGACAGCCCGTAGGCGATCACGAAGGCGGTGATCACGGCCGATGCGGCGGCGATCGACACGCCGAACTCGCCGGCGAGCTGCGGCAGCATCGCATCGCAGATGCGCACCGAGGCCTGGCATGCGAAGGCGCCGAAGCCCAGCGTGACGAGGGTCGTGCGCAGCGTCCGGTCCGGGTTCGTGGTCATGGCCCAATCCTGCCACCTTGCACGCAGGTGCGCTCGGCACGCTGCGTCGGACTGGTAGGATTCGGACCGGCACGCGCGCGTCCGCGGCGACACCCTGTGGCCCCGCCGGTGCGGCCCCGAATATCCCAAGAATCCCGTGAACCCGAACCGGACTCGACGATGACCGATCTCAGGCTATCCGCAGCCGTCCGGGTGCTGGACCGCCTCAGTCCTTTTCGGTGGCTGAGGGCCGGCTGGCGCGATTTCAGGATGGCCCCGCTCGCCAGCATGCTGCACGGTCTGGCCTTCCTGCTCGCGGGTGCCGCCATCGCGGTGGTGGGCTGGCACAAGCATTACCTGCTCGCCGGCGCCTTCTCCGGTTTCCTGCTGATGGCCCCGATGCTGATGTCCGGGCTCTACGAGGTCAGCCGCCGCATCGGCCGCGGCGAGCAGCCCTCGATGCGCGACGTGATCGGCGTGTGGGTGCACGGCGGCGGGCAGATGGCGCGCTTCGGCGTTCTGCTGGCCGCGTTGGGCACCGCATGGGTGCTGCTGTCGGCGCTGGTGATCCTGCGCTTCGTCGGCGCGGCCGAAGGCGGCGTCGGCGACTTTCTGCGCCAGTTCGTGCTGTCGCCGAACTGGCTGCCGTTCGCGTTCTGGCTGGTTGCGGGCGGCGTGTTCGCCGCGATCGTGTTCGCGATCACCGCGGTCTCGGTGCCGATGATGCTCGACCGCGAAGTCGACCTGCGCACCGCGGTTCTCACCAGCGTGCGCGCGGTTGGAGCGAACCCCGAGGCGATGATCCTGTGGGCGTCGCTGGTGATGCTGGTCACGCTGGTGGGTTTCGTGACGGTGCTGCCGCTGGTCGTGCTGGTGCCGGTGCTGGGCCATGCCACCTGGCACGCCTACGTCGACACCGTCGACGCCACCGCGTTGCCGCCCAGGGTCTGAGCGGGGGGCTGCGCAATGTTCGGCTTCACCGAGGAACAGGTCGCCAACTTCGGCGTCACCTTCGGGCTGGCCGCGTTCATCGGCTACATGCTGTTCATCATCTGGAACCTGGCGCGCACCTCGAACGCCGGCCGCTTCGGCACCTTCGTACTGTTCTTCGTGCTGGCCTTCGGCATGCTCGGCTTCATCGCGAAGACGATCATCCAGTGGCTGCTGGGTATCTGATCCGAGTTCGACACGACAACCGCGCACGACACGCGCACAGGAGACACACGATGCTGTTCGACGTCCGCACCTACACCTGCAAGCCCGGCATGATCAAGCGCCACCTGGCGCTGTACCAGCAGATGGGCCTCGGCCCCCAGACGCGCCATCTCGGCCAGCCGTTCGCCTACCTGACGACCGAGACCGGCAACGTCAACCAGTTCATCCACATCTGGGCGTACGAGAACGCGGCGGACCGCGAGCGCCGCCGTGCCGCGATGTGGGCCGACCCGGAGTGGCTGGCCTACACGGTCGAGAGCGGCAAGCTCGGCGCGCTCGAGGCGCAGGAGAACCGGCTGATGACCCCGGTGGACTTCTTCAAGCCGAAGCTGTAACCGGCGCCGCGATGCAGTGAACCGGTGCCGCTCGCCGGAGAGCGGCCGGTATACTGCGCCGCGCGCATCGACCGATCGCAGGGGCCTCTAGCTCATGACGGTTAGAGCAGCGGACTCATAATCCGTTGGTGCCGGGTTCGACTCCCGGGGGGCCCACCAGAATGCGGGGCGTCCTGCGATAGCGGGTACTAACCGCGCTGTCCAGTGGGACACCCATGGGACAGTTCGCCACAACACACCACCCAGCGCCTGAGACGTCAGCGGCGAGAGCGTTCTCGCTGCAGCGAGCGTCCGCAGAGGCGTTTCCACCGGCCATTTGTCCGCGGGGCCTTGCCTGCGCGAGAGCGTTGTCCGTCAATGACCCGGGTGTATCGGGCGACTGGAGCGCGGCATGGCGATCATCGAAGCACGCAAGACCAGCACGGGACGTGAGACGTACCGCGTGCGCATCCGCATGAAGGGATTCCCCGAGGAAAACGCAACCTTCGAGCGCAAGACCGACGCGAAGCGCTGGGCTCAGCAGACCGAGGCTGCGATGCGCGAGGGGCGCTACTTCCGGACGTCGGAGGCGAGGCGCCACACGGTCGCCGATCTCGTGAACCGCTACGTCAAGGACTACCTGACCGTCTCACCGCCGGCTAACGGCGCAAACACGAAGCGCCAGCTGGCTTGGTGGAAGGGGCAGATCGGCTCGGTCACGCTGGCGGATCTCTCCGGCCCGCTGCTTACCGAGTACCGCGACAAGCTCGGGACCGAGGCGATCAAGCGGGGCAAGAAGATGGCTCGCCGCACGCCCAGCACGGTACGGCGTTACCTGGCCGCACTGTCGAAGGCCCTGTCGACCGCGATGAAGGACTGGCACTGGCTGGACGACAACCCGATGCGCAAAGTCGGAAAACCAAAAGAACCGCCGGGGCGAATGCGTTGGCTCTCGGACGAAGAGCGGGCAGCCCTGCTCGCGGCGTGCCAATCGTCGACGCAGAAGGCACTGTATCCAATCGTCGTGCTCGCAGTCTCAACGGGTATGCGCCGCGGCGAGATCTTGGGCCTGCGGTGGCGCGAAATCGATCTGATCGGTGGATGGATCACTCTGACCAAGACCAAGAACAACGAGATGCGCACGGTTCCGCTGAACGGCGTGGCGCTGCAGCAGCTCAAAGCGTGGTCGAAGGTACGCAGCATCGCAAATGATCTGGTCTTCCCGGGGAAGAACCCGCGGACACCATTCGCGCTGGACGCGCCGTGGAAAGCGGCGCTGACGACGGCAGGCGTGAGTGACTTCCGCTTCCACGACCTTCGGCATAGCGCGGCGTCGTATCTGGCCATGAACGGCGCGTCCACAGTCGAGATCGCAGCGGTGCTGGGGCACAAGACGTTGCAGATGACAAAGCGGTACTCGCACTTCGGCAACGCGCACCTGAAGAAGCGGGTGGCCGCGATGAACCGAAAGATCTTCTCGGAGCGCGCCGCATGAAGGTCACCTTTGACATCCAGCTTCCCGATGGCACGACGCGGGCTGCGCTTCCGATCCGGGCCCTGCCGCTCGTCACGAACGGCTTCTTCAGTGCTCGAGACGTGGGCGGGTTGCTGTGCGATCCAGAGGCGTACCCGATGATCGAAGAGCGCGAAGCCGTCTCGAATGGCCCTCGTAACTGGAGATCCGCCACCCCGCGGGGGCCCGGCAGCAGCTCAATCGAAGATGTCATCGCTCAGCTAAAAGACGAGGAAGATGTGGCACCGAAAATGCGCTTAGTGCTCGCACAGCGACTGAATCAATTCCGCGAGCCTATTCCTGTATTGCCCGGCGAGCACGGACGCTGGGCGGCGATGGCCGAGGCGCAGTGGAAAGCGGACCCGACGGCGTTGGACATTTCTGCGCTGCCGGACGATCTATTCGTCTGGGAGGACGAGGCGCGCAAGCTCGTCGACGCCGTCGATCTCGCGCTTCAGGATCGGCCGTCGGGTTGGGGGCGTACACCCGGGTACGTGGTCTGGTCCGACGAGCCGCGCATGACCGAGGCAGAGGCACGCTGCGTACAGGAAGGTTTGGACGTACTTGCGGGGCGCTCCACGAACGCGGCGGCAACGGTCGCCACACCGAAGGTGAAGCGGGACAAATTGGACGCGAAGGGCTATCAGAAGCACGTGCAGGACATCGCACGCCAAGCGGCGGTCGACATCGCGAAGGAGAAGGGATTGGTCAATCTGGACGCCGTTTCGAAGAAGGACATTGCTGCGCGCATCGCGCCCACTCTTGGTCTCCCATCCGAGACCGTGATGCGTCGATTTAGAAAGAACGGCTGCTGAGCATCGGCCCTAAGAGGTGATCTAGCGAGGCGATTTTGCCCCCTGTTTACCTATCGCATGTCGTTGATTTATATAGGGTTTTCTGTCATTCGAAGTTCGCGTGACAACCGTCATTCGCATCGCTGAAATACCTCCATCAACTGCGGCTCATTCCGATGCCGTGCGAACTCGAAGGAGACAGCGATGTCTGCGAACACACCACCGAAACTGATCCCTGCGACCGCGTGGAACGACTACCACGCGTGGCCACCCCTCGGGGGCTTGCGCCATCTGATCTTCAACGCGAACACGAACGGATTCGACCAGTGCGTGCGCCGCTGTGGGCGGCGTGTGTTGATCGACGAGGCCGCGTTCTTCGACTGGATGGCCCGGCAGCCTGAGAATGCCGCAGTCGACAAGAAAGGGGGACGTCATGGGTGCGCCTGACCTCTTCGCGCGATCGGCTCGCTCCACCGAAAGCGACTATTCGCGGCTCTCCGCTGACGCCTTCCTGCCGACTCCCGCAGTGCCAGATCCCCTCGATCACACCGTCGCGCTATCGCTGGGTCGGTCGAGAACGGACATTCGGCCGACAACCAAGACGATGACCGTGCGCGACCTCGTGACTCGGTGGTCGAGACCAGATACGGGCCGAGGAAAGCTAACCGCGGCCGAGTACCACGCGCTCAACAAGAACGACCCGGCGCAGAAGCATCAGCGGGATGCCGAGAAGGATGGCGAGTACTTCGTGGCCGGCCGATTCGCCGGCGACGGCCGCCGGCGCAACGAAAACATCACCGACCTCTGCGGGTTCGTTCTGGACTTCGACTCCGGCAAGACAACGCGCGAGACGATCGAAACGAAGCTGCGCGGCACGGTGTTCGTCGCGTACACGAGCTTCAGTCACCACCCCGGCGCGGAGCGTTGGCGAGTGTTCATCCCGTACGCGACGCCGGTCGGGAAGGACCGGCACGAAACCGTGTTCGCTCACTTCGATGCGCTGTTCGAAGGCGACCTCGATCCATCCTGCAAGAAGCCGGCGCAGTTGTACTACACCCCCGCGTGTCCCCACGATGCTGTCGCCGAGTACCAGGTCTTCCACGCCGATGGGGCGCTCTTGGATCCGTTGGCAATACCGGCGGCGCGTTCACCGACCGCTGCCGACCCTGCCCTTGAAAGCATCGCGGCGCCGGCGACCGATGCGGAACGCGAGAGGGAGCTCGATCGGCTGGCCGACGCGCTGAAGCACCTCGAAGCCGACGACCGGAAGCGCTGGATCGACGTGGGAATGGCAATCAAGCACTCCCTCGGGGAGGCAGGGTTGCCGACGTGGATCGACTGGTCGAAGACATCGGAGAAGTTCGACCCGGCCGACGCAATCAGGCAGTGGCAGTCCTTGGAGCCGCGGTCCGGGCCCGACGCCATTACGCTCGGCAGCGTTTACCACTGGGCGAAGCAGGCCGGTTGGACGCCTTCGGACGACGATGCCATCGAGCCCGAAATCCTGGAGATGAATGAGCGCTACTTCGTGGCCCCGTATGGCAACAAGACACCCATCTTCCGCGAGATCAACGACCCCGAGACCAACTACCCAGCGGTCGAGCCAATGAAACCCGCCGAATTGCAGGCGTGGCTCGCGCCTAATAAAGTCTGGGACGGCAAGAAGATGGTGCCGCTGCTGAGGTACTGGATGGAGCACCCGCAGCGCCGCCAGTACGAGGGCGTTGTGTTCTCGCCGGGCGAGGAGAAGCCGGGGTACTACAACCTGTGGCGCGGGCTGGCCGTCGAGCCGAAGTCCGGCTCATGGCGCAGGATGCGCGAGCACCTGTTCGCGATCGTCTGCCGCCGCCGCCGCAACCAGTACCGCTACCTGCTGAACTGGATGGCGTTTGCAGTGCAGTCCCCGGGCCGCGCCGCGGAAGTTGCGGTAGTCCTAAAAGGTGGTCGTGGGTCGGGCAAGGGACTGATCGCAAAGCAACTCGGCGCGCTCTTCGGCCCATACTTCAAGGCGATCAGCAACCCACGACACCTCACCGGGAATTTTAACTCTCACCTGCAGAGCTGCGTGCTCCTCTTCGTCGACGAGGGCCACTGGGCGGGTGACAAGGCTGGCGAGGGGGTCCTGAAGCAACTCATCACCGAGCCCCTGATCACCTTCGAGCGAAAGTTCTACGACGCGACGATGGGCCGGAACTGCTTGCACGTGATCATCGCCTCGAACAACGACTGGGTAGTTCCCGCCGGGCCAGACGAACGGCGGTTCTTTGTGCTGGACGTTGACGATTCTCGCCAGCAGGACGCCGCGTACTTCGACCCCATCTTCACCGAGATGGACAGTGGGGGGCGCGAGGCAATGCTTTACGATCTCCTGAAGCGCGATCTGAGCCGCTTCAACATCCGCAAGCCTCCCGCGAGCAAGGCGCTCGGGGAACAGAAGCTGCAGTCGATGGATCCGCACCACAAGTGGTGGATGGACAAGCTGGTCGCTGGCGAGCTGCTGGGCAGCAGCCTGTACCCATCAGTCGACCACGCGTGGGGGCCGATTCCCAGGGTGGAACTTCATGAAGATTTCGTGCGGGAGCTGCGGAAGATTGGGGTATCTCGTCGGTCATCGCAGACCGAACTTGGCGCATTGCTGCCGAAGCTGCTGCCGCCGGGGTTCCCGAAAACTAACCGGCGCACCGTTCCCGGGTCCACTAGCCGTTCCGCCGAATATGAGTTCCCGCCGCTACAGGACTGCCGCGACCATTTCGAGGAACTGATGCGGCTGAAGGGCAAGATCGACTGGAATGCGGGCAAGATCATCGACTGACGGACCGGGTTGGCGAACCTGGCCAACCTGGCGAACCTTTTCCGCAAGATCAATAGCGAATAGTGCGAAGCCCAGAGTGATGAGACAGAGTTACGCAAACGGGCCGGCGAGGTTCAACAGGTCTGCCTGCTACCCTCGTCCGACCCCGCCAACCTCAGCACTTCGGCATCAGTCATCGCCCTGATGTGCTGCATCAGACGGTCGCCGTCTAGATTTACGTCGATTCTGCAGACTTCCGGCTCGTAGAACCCGAGCATTCGCCCGATCTCTCGCCAACCGGCAATCATGGCTGAGGCATCGCCCTTCGTCCTCGCCACTTCGACCGCGGCCCGGAGTTCTTGGATCACCCGGTCCCGGTCCAAGGCCGTCCGCTGCGCAGTCTCGGCCCTTCGGGCTGCGAGTTCAGCCCTGATCTTCTCGTTCTTCAACAAGCGGTTCGAGGTGGTATGGGCCGAGGCAGCCGGATACCCGGCCTCTCGGGCAGCTCGGGACGCGTTTCCGTGGACCGAGTAATGCTCGACGAAGGCCTGCTGACGAGGACTCAGGGATGGGGTGTCAGGGATGTGCAACATAGTGCATATTTTACTGGTGCAGGCACCTCCGTGTTGCCGGGCTTGGTCCTCCGGACCGGGTACGGAGGACGAAGTTCTTGAGGATTCAGAAATAAGTGCTCAGGACAGAGAGGGAAGAACGAAGCACGGCGACCCGGAGGTGCCTACGACAGCTTTCGATGACTGCGATCCCCGCGCCTGGGGAGTTCCGAGTTCGGCACGGAGGAGACATCGCGAGTCTCACCGCGGCGCCCACCGGTCCTTCTCGGCGATTGCGCAAGTCCCGGCCGCACTCCAGCGCGTGGCGTAAGTCCCCAGCCTGGACAGGCTGAGACGCACGGTACTCAGCGAGCCACAGCGGCTAGCTGAGTCGAGACAGTATCGTTGAGCGACTGTAGCCATTCAAACTACATGTTGTGCCGGTTCATCGACCACTCTACGTCTGGGCCTGGACCTTGGTAGGGACCCTAAGCTGGGCGCAGAAGGAGTTAGACACCAGGAGCGCGCATCGATATCAGTGCGTGGATGGGGCACAAGGACGGTGCGAGGGGATAACGGGTGGATTCGCGCCGGCGGTTAGAGATCAGCGCCTCGGTTAGGTATATCCTCGGGCGTCGAAGTACAAGTTCGATTCAAAGAGAGAGGTCGCGCAATGCCACGGTCCATGGCTTCGAAAGAGTTTCAACGTAGGCAGTGGGAATTGCGCTATGCGGAGCATATCGAGCCGATCAATCGCTTTGTCGACCGCCTGCGATCGACCGGGCCCAGCCAGCGGCCGCCATATGTCGCTCCGCTGTATGGCGGTGTAGATGCGGAACTTCTAAATGTGCTACAGGATCCGGGCCAATGACGCAGGAAGGAATTGGGAGTGGATTTATCTGTTTGGAGAACGACGATCCAACGGCGGAGAATTTGGCGCATCAGCTGGCTGCGGTTGGTATAGAGCCTTCGCGCGCGATGTTATGGAATGCGTACCCGTGGTACGTCACTAAGAAGGCGCCAAATTTGGCGGAGCTCCGTTTGGGTGCTCGCGTCTTCATTGAGTTTCTAAAGTTCTTGCCGAGACTGCGCGTCGTAATGCTCAATGGCCGCGCGGCGCAGAAAATGTGGGACATTGCAATGACCCAAGGCGCGAGACTCCCGGCCGGGGTCAAACTCATCGCGACGTTTCACACGAGCGCACAGGCCCTCGCACCAATCGCGCAGCGCGAACATGTTGAGGCGGCCTTCCATGAGGCAGCTCAGCTACTGCGGCATACCTCCGGCTAACCAAACCAGTCTGACAATCACTGTAGCGTTCAATCAGACGGGGCCTTGCGACATGGATCCAACTCGTCCCCTCAGTGGACCGCCTGCGGCGGCCGCTTAACTCCAACGTTAGATCGCGATGGATCCTTACGAGCAACTCGAACGTTCGTTAGTCGAGGCTGAATCGCTTGAAGTGGCGGCCGTAGCGTTGAATGAGCTACTGACCGGTGGTTACGCCGTTTGGACCGATGGTCGTCTCTACAACATCAAGCAACTCGTCGCTCGGGTTGGCGGGTTAAAGATTCATATTTACGCGGATGAGCACCCACCACCGCATTTCCATGTAGAAAGCCCCAACATTGATGCGACGTTCACCATAGACAATTGCACATTTCTCCGCGGGAACATTGATGGAAGAGAGCAAAGGCTAGTCAAGTGGTGGTACGACCGAGCGCGACCTCAACTCGTCGTGAGTTGGAATGCTACGAGGCCAACGGATTGCCCAGTCGGGCCGATAGTGGAATAGAAGGACATGGCTATCAGCGTTCCCGTTCTAACAGGTCGTCCCATCGGACACTTGACTCATCCATCCATCCGCTGTCGCGGCTGGCCGGTCTCGTCAAGTGCCGCTGAACTTTAACGTTAGGCCTCCCAGGAGGCCCCTTCTCGCATGGAAGCGTTCCTCTCCATCGTTGGTTCGATAGCCTCGATCTTTGGCGCCATCTGGGCGCTTAAGGAGGCGAGGAATGCGGCTCGCTCCGCGGATGCTGCTGAACGCGCCCGCCAACAGATGGTGGATCAACGCAATCTCGCCGAGGTCGCGCAGATTCACGCTGAGATCAAGCGCGTCCTCAATCTCGTTGCCCGAGTAGGGCCCACGTCTACGGCACAACTGATGAAGGGCGTCAACTGCGCGGATATTGCCAGACAGGTCGAGGCGTTCGTCGCGATGCTGCTTGAACTGCGCAGCCACTTCTCCGACGTCTACGGCGACCGTGCCACCGAACTGCGGAACGACCTCAGGAAGGACATCGAGGGCCTTGCAGAGGCAAAGACGTTCGAGGACAAGAAGCGCTTCGGAAAGAGCATCTACTACAGGATTGAGAACTTCACTCCCGTAGTCAAAGAACTATCCGACGCGAAGCACGAACAAGCGCCCAAAGCATAGGACTCGCACCATGAAGCTCACTGACGGCGAGAAGCTCATCATCCTCATGCTCACTGAGATGTATGAGAAGTTGCAGATCGATGGCGAGACAGAGCCAGACTTCTTGAGGTCTGCGATCTTCAACGACCATCTCTGGGGGATTCGATGGAAGTACAGCGGCATACCGTTTGAACCGGCCGAAGATCCACCCGTTGTTGGGGAGGTCGTAGACATACTCGACATGTGGAGCTCTATCGAGTATGCCTATGCCGAGTTGAATGACCAGGAGCGAAAGCAGCTTGCACTAGCAGCGGCACCATTTGGCGAGAATCCGCAGTTCAATGGCTTTGATGGCAACAACGAGAGCGAGCACATGTCGGTTGCCATGTTCTTGGTGAACCAGCTTGAACGGTTTCAAGAGTTCAAGGGAAGGAGCTTTAACTGCCATCACCCCTCACTGGACGCACACCAACGCATGCTCGCAGTCTTTGAACCACTTCGCGTATCCCTCGCTGATTCATCGCTTTCGGTCGATCAACTCGCAAAGATCCTTAACGAACGAGTTCACCCCAGTCGCAGGGAGGCCTAACCCGTCGGTCGAAGCGAGACGCAATGGCATGGCACCCTGGCTGCGCGACGCTGTGGTTCATCATGCATCCCGCGGCCAGGGCGCGATACCGTTACGTGCGCCTCACCTCCCACGTTGCGCGTCCACGATCTTGCTGTCATCTACCTTCGGCTATAGATCGATAGTCCGCGTTCGGCCCGTCGCTAGCGCAAGGCCGCAATGCGTCGAACTCGGCCCTTCGGACGAGATGCCGTCGACCGAGGTACTCGGTACTCGGGAGCGAGAACGGAGACATCAAGTACGCGGATATGCGCTCCGCGACCCACACCTGCCTGCGACAGCCTTCGACGCTCACGACTTGCCCGCGGACCCTGCACCAGATCCACGGATCGAATCCCTTCGGCCGGATGGCCTAGACCGAAGGGCTGAGGAACCCGGCCTCGTGGCTGGTCGGTACCTGCGGCAACTTTCCTTTAATGCAACTTCTCCGACGTCTGAATCGGCTCGGTTCAAGCAGGCAGTGAGTAGCTGACCCTCGTTCCCTCCGACCTGAACGAGGCCTCGTGTCAGAGGGCCGCGAATAGCGCCAACGAGCTGCTGATCGGTCAACTCCTTGTTGAACCGTGCGTTGATCGTCGCCATTAGCGACTTCTGCGTCCGAGGCTTCGCCGCCTTGCGCTTGAACGAGATCCTCGATCACCGCCTCGATCTGAGCATCATGGTCTGCCGGGACCGCCGGCCTGAAGAAGGGCATTGCGGCGATGCACTCGGCAGCGGTGGGCGAAGACTCCCTTTCCCTTCAAGTGCTTGATCAGGGGGTCGAACCCAGCGTCCTTGGAAATGATGTGAAAGAAGGCTGACGGTTCGTGTGTCGACAGTACGCCGATGTAGTACGCGATGTGGAAGTCGAGCGCGTTCGCGCCGGACGCTTCGAGGGGCACGTATTCGGCACTGCCCCCGAGAGCCTGCAGGGCAGCAGGCCAGAGCTGACCGGGATCTTCGACTGATTCGGACCGAGGAATAGCTTGACCCTGAAGGGGCCGTCTCTCAGAAGCCCGAAATCCTTTGGCTGGACGTTCTCGTAGTCGACCAGGACGTAATTCGTCCTCATCCGCTACCCCAACCGCTATCTCGACCTGTGTAGCCTGTGACAGGCGATCTGGCCCGCCAACTGCGTGGCGACGAGCGGCAGCATCGTTCGGGCGGGTGGCGTATGGACGCAATCTGCGCATGCCTCACGATGTTGCGGTGGCGGTGCACCGACAACCTGAATTTCGTCCACCCTGCTACATTTGTCTGCATCGCTGCAATCGCCGTCCAACAGTCGCGATTTCTCCCGTCCGAACGCACGCGCATGTCTGGCAAGAACGAAGCCTTCTCCCGCGTCAAGATCGATGCCCTGCTGTCCGCCCAAGGGTGGGACACGCAGGACACGAACGCGGTGCGCTTCGAGGTCGTCATGCCCGACGCCAAGCGCGCCGACTATGTCCTGTGCGATCGCCACGGCCGCTCGCTCGCCGTCATCGAGGCGAAGCGCTTCTCTGTCAGCCCCGGGGATGCGGCGGCGCAGGCCGAGCACTACGCACGGCAGCTCGGCGTGCCCTATGTGTTTCTGTCGAACGGCGCCGAGGTCCAATTCTGGGAGTGGGAGCGCGAGCGCATTCCCACACACCGTCAAGACGGTGTTCAAGCAGGACGACCTCGAGCGGCGCTTTGCGTCGCGGCAGCTGCGCCGGGACCCGCTATTGGTGCCAATCGACCGGCACATCGTCGAACGCGAATACCAGATCGCCTGCATCGACACGCTCTGCACGGAGATAAATCAGGGCCGGCGCAAGCTGCTGGTGGAGATGGCCACCGGCACCGGCAAGACCCGCACGGCCGCCGCGCTGATCAAGCGCCTCTTCGAGGCCAGCGCGATCACCCGCGTGCTCTTCCTCGTGGACCGCATCCCGCTGGCGAAGCAGACCGAGGACGCCTTCGCCGAGCACCTGTCCGATTACCCAGCCTATGTGCTACGTGCCGGCCGGCGATTCCAGGACGAGAAGCGCATCACGATCACGACGCTGCAGAGCATGATCAATCTGTACGCCGAGTACTCGAGCGGCTACTTCGACCTGGTGATCAGCGACGAGTGCCACCGCAGCATCTACGGCCAGTGGAGCGGCGTGCTCAAACACTTCGATGGCGTGCAGATCGGCCTGACTGCCACCCCGTGTATCGCCACCCAGAACGACGAGGCCGCAGATGACGAGGACAAGGCCTTCGTGCGTGACACGCTGCGCTTTTTCGAAGTCGACGAGCCGACGTTCTCGTACAAGCTCAAGGATGCGATTCGAGACGGCTACCTTGCACCGTATCAGATCTACAAGGCGCAAACCGTGAAGACCGCCGCGGAGGGCGGCTTCGAGGTCAAGCGCGGCGAGCTGAACTGGGGTGAGATGAACGAAGAGACCCGCGCCGAATTCGAGCAGCTCTTCGGCCAGCAGGACGCGATCATCGTCGATCCCTCGGCTCTGGAGCGTCGCTTCACAATTCCAGAGCGCAACCGGGCAATCGTCCGGGAGTTCCGTCAGGTGCTCGACAACGGCTACGTCGACGGCAAGGGGGTGCTGCGCAAGCCGCTGTTCGGCAAGACGATCGTGTTCGCTGTGACCAAGCGCCACGCCGAGACACTGGCGAAGCTCTTCGACGCCGAGTTCGCCCACCTGAAGCCGTCGCCCGACGTGCGGTACGCCGACTACGTGGTGTCCGGGCAGGGCGCCGATGATACGCTGGACGGCATGACAAAGATACGGCGGTTCAAGAAGGAGGTGTACCCGCAGATCCTCGTGTCGGTGAACATGCTCGACACCGGCTTCGACTGCCCGGAGGTGGTCAGTTTGGTCTTTGCGCGATTCACCCGGTCCTCGATTTTGTACCAGCAGATGCGCGGCCGCGGCACTCGCAAAGCCAAGGGCAAGGCTGTCTTCACGATTTTCGACTTCGTGGGCGTGTGCGACTACCACGGCGACGCCGACGACTACGCAGAGGGTGGTGTGGTGGTCCGCCAAGCAGGCCAAGAAGAAGTACGAGCCCCGGCGCCTGCTGTCGCTGGACGTCGACGACCACATCGATCCGACGACCCGTGAGTGGATCACCGTCGACGAAAACGGCAACATGATCTTCCCGGAGGTCGCGGAGCTGAAGGCTGCGGAGCTCGGCACCCGTTTCGAGGCTTGGATCCTTGCGCAGGAAGGCCTAAGCCCCGGAGAAGAGTCGTGGCTGCGAATGATCGGCAGCCAGATCCGGCAAACGCGGGGTCGATGGACGCGTTTTTGGTCGAGCAGTTCGCCTTCCATCCGTTCTCGCAGCTCGGCGGCTACCCGCAAGCTGTGCAGAGTATTCGGCAACGAGGACCGGCTGCAGACGCTGGTTGCCAGCCTGAACGGTTCGGTGTTCGGCGAGCCGCTGGCGGGCGGCTCGCCGGGCGAGCCAGAGCACCCACCTCCCTCTCCGGTGCACTGACGTCAAACCAGAACGCGAGAGTACCCATGCCCCTCACTCCGGACATGCGAAGGTCCGTCGACCAGATCCGCGACTACCTCTATGGCGGCGGCTATCCCGACCCCGTCAGCAACGCCGAGCAGCTCAGCTTCCTGTTCTTCTTCTACCTGATCGAGGGCATCGACGCCGAGAACAAGATGCGGGCGAAGGTGCTCAAGACGCCGTACACGAGCCTCTTCGAGGGCGATTGGACGCTGCGCAATCCGCTGAACGCACCGGCTCCCGAGACAAAGACCATCCCGCGAGAGCGATTCCGCTGGTCGGTCTGGGCGCAAAGGCCTGTCTGGCGAGGGCTTGGTGCGTTTCGTGCGCGACGAGGTGTTTGCCTTCGTCGCCGAACTGGGCGCGAGCGCCGCGCACAACTTCATGCAGGGCGCGCGGCTGGCAATCGACGAGCCGACCGTACTGACTCAGGTGGTGAATCTAGTCGATGGCCTCCGGTTGGACCAAGCCGACGCCGACGCGAAGGGCGACCTGTTCGAGCACGTGCTGCGCCAGATCAAGCAGGCGGGCGAGCTAGGCCAGTTCCGCACGCCGCGGCACATCATACGAACGATCGTCGAGATCATCGACCCGAAGATCGGCGAGACGATCTATGACCCCGCCGCGGGCACCGCCGGCTTCCTTGTGGCAGCGTACAACCACATCCGGCTGGCGAACTCGTCGCCCGGCGCGATCGTGGAAGCCGAAATCGACGGAAAGCTCCAGCGCCGCGGGCTCGGCGACGAGCTTCTCGGCGGCGCACGTCTCAGCACTGCAGACGGCCACGTTCTTCGGCAATGATGTCGACCCAAAGATGGTGCGGCTCGCGACGATGAACCTGACGCTGCGCGGGCTGCCGAACGTGCGGATCCTCCTGCGCAACGTGCTGACGACCACGCTGGACAACGAGCGGAAGGCCGAGCTCGGACTGCCCGCCGAGGGCTATCACGTCGTGTTGGCGAATCCGCCGTTCTCCGGCCGTGTGGACAAGGACCGGATCGTCGACGACGTGAGGGTCGGCACCAGTACGGCAACCGAACTGCTGTTCCTCAAGTACATGATGGACAGTCTGCGGCCCGGCGGGCGGTGTGGAGTGATCGTGCCCGAGGGGGTCTTGTTCGGTTCGACCGGTGCGCACAAGGAACTGCGGCGCCAGCTCGTCGAGAACAATCGCGTCGAGGCGGTTCTGTCGCTGCCCGGTGGGGTGTTCCAGCCGTACTCGGGCGTGAAAACCTCGGTGCTGTTCTTCCGCAAGGGCGGAGCCACTGAGCACGTGATGTTCCTGCACGCGGACAACGACGGCTACAAGCTGGATGCGAACCACGACGCGCCGATCGAGGCAGATGATCTGCCTGGGCTGATCGATGCGTTCCGCAGGCGGGAGGCGAACTTACCGGCGTGGCAAGCGCGTGATGCGCAGGCCGAGTGGACCGAGAAGTGGTGGTTCGCCGACGCTGCGTCCCTTCGGGCGAATGAGTTCAACTTGTCGGTTGGGCGCTATCGGCCGACGAACCAGCGGCAGGATGAGCACCGCGATCCGCGCGAGCTTCTCGATGAGCTGGCAGCGATCGAGGCGGAGATCGCGGAGGAGATCGAGGCGCTGCGGCTGGCGTTGACGGAGCAGAGTGAGTGAAGGATTGGCCGGTTCGTCCACTCGCGGAGGTGTGTGAGATCAATCCGCGACTGCCGAAGGGACACGGCATCCATGATGACACCGTCGTTTCGTTCGTGCCCATGGCGGCGGTAAGCGAAGTCTCCGGCAGCATCCAAGTTCTGCAATACCGCAGGTTCGCCGACGTGAAGAAGGGGTATACGCACTTCGCGGACGGTGACGTGCTGTTCGCGAAGATCACACCATGCATGGAGAACGGGAAGGCTGCGGTGGCGCGCAATCTCGTTGGGGGGCATGGGTTTGGGTCAACGGAGTTTCACGTGCTCCGCGCCGGCCCCCGGGTACTCCCGGAGTGGCTCTATTTCTTCGTCCGGCGTCAGCGATTCCGTGACGAAGCGAAGCGAAATTTCACCGGCACTGCGGGCCAGCAGCGTGTGCCAACAACCTTCATGCAGTCTGCGCTGATCCCAGTTCCGCCGCTTGAATCACAGCGCTGCATCGTCGACCTGCTGTCTCGTGCCGACGGGATCGTTCGTCTGCGGCGCGAGGCGCAGGCAAAGGCGGCGGAGCTGGTGCCGGCGATCTTCTTGGACATGTTCGGAGATCCGGCGACGAATCCGAAGCAATGGCAGATGCAGCGACTTGGCGATGTCGTGCAGTCGGTCAGCGGCGGCACGCCGGCAAAGGCGCGGCCGGAGTTCTGGGATGGCGATTTGCCGTGGGTAAGTCCAAAGGACATGAAGCGAGACGAAATCGTCGGTGCTCAAGATCATGTCAACCGAAGAGTCCTGAGCGAGACCAGTCTGAAGCTCGTTCCTCCAGACTCGGTGCTGATCGTTGTACGCGGCATGATTCTGGTTCATTCCGTTCCCGTGGCGATAACCCAGGTGCCGGTCACGATCAATCAGGACATGAAAGCACTGCGCCCGGCGAGTTGCATCAATGCGACCTATCTTCAATGGGTGTTGAAGGTCAACCATGCCAAGCTACTCGGCGCTGTGTCTACGGCAGCACACGGGACGAAGAAGCTGGACACCAATGCGCTGATGGCGATGCCTGTTCCGGTGCCGCCGCCGCAGCTGCAGCAGCAGTTTAGTGCGCGACTTCTTGCGGTCAGATCGATCGTGAGTCAGCAACGTGAGGCATCTGCGCGAGCCAAGTCGACCTTCGATGCGCAGCTTGCACGGGCCTTCGGTTGAGGAAGCGCACGGATTATGCCGTTCCCGAAGTCCGCGGCGCGATTGGAGAACCTGCAGAGGGCATGGCAGTGGATTCGATCGAATCCGGATCGCACGTACAAGTCGCACTTCAGGGAGCTGTACTCGGCCTACGCCACGGCAGACGGGGCCTTGCTCAAACACCTGAAGAATCGACTTGATCGAAGCATCTACGAGCCGTCCGATGCGTGCAAGCTATTCCTGCCGAAGCCTTCGGGCATCCTGCGTCCTTACACACTGCTGGGAATCGAGGATCAGATCGTCTATCAGGCGATGGCCAACGTCGTTGCCGAACGGCTGTACCCGCGCGTCAGAGGCAAGTACAACCGCCACGTGTTCGGCCACCAGTACGCCGGCGCGGCCAGCCCGTGGTTCTATCGGCGATGGACCGACGGCTACAAGGCCTTCAACAAGGCCGCCGAGACGGTGTTTGCCAGCGGCTACGTGTGGACCGCGAACTTCGACCTCACGGCGTTCTACGACAGCATCGATCACAACGTGCTGCGCCACATGCTCAAGGAGATTGGCCTTGACCATGACTTCTGCATGGAGCTGACCAGGCTACTGATCAAGTGGACGGCGACGACGACGCAGATCTACCACGACCACGGCATCCCGCAGGGACCGTTGAGCTCGGGCCTGATCTCCGAAGCGGTGCTCAAGCACTTCGACGACAACTTCCGCACCCGCTTTGATGTCAAGTACTTCCGGTACGTCGACGACATCCGCCTCTTCGCGAAGAGCGAGGATCACTTGCGGCAAGCACTGGTCGCGCTGGACCGGCTGTGCAAAGACGTGGGCTTGTTCCCGCAGTCAGGGAAGATCGACATCCACCGGGTGAGAGACATACGGGACGAGTTGAAGTCAGTCAGCTCGCCCGTGGAGACCGTGCTGATCGGCCCGGTACCTGACCAGCCCGGCATCCGGCGCCGGCTTGCGGAGTTGGCTCGCCGAGAGGACGGCTATCGGGTCACGGACTCGACGCGGTTCAAGTTTCTGCTGGCCAAGGCTGATCCGTCGCTTCGCGTCCTCGACCGGCTGTGGCGTGTCTTCGAACACGCGCCGCACTACTACCCGCAGGTTTCGGCCTACCTGCAGAAGTTTCGCGCGCTGCCCGACAAGCATGGTGATCGCCTGCTCGGCCACATCCAGACGCAGGACCTCTACCCGGCGATCCGGGCCAGCCTGGTAGCGGCTGCCGATGGTCGGCTGTCTGCGACACGCACCAAGCGCTTTCGATCGTCGCTGAAGAAGCTGTGGGCGCCGCGAACGAGCACGCCCGAGCTGACCGCGGCCTTGTGGAACGCGCTGCATCGCCTGTCGCACCTGACCGAACGCCAGTCTGACTACGCGCTGCTGTACTCCCGCACGCCTTGGCTCCGGACGCGGTTGCACTTTGGCATGCCTTGGTTCGAGATTGTTAAAGGTCGGAGGGACAGGCTCCTGAACGTTTCGATTCGAAGTGATGACGCCGATGTGGCACTGGCGGCGGCATGGCTCGCGGCTCTGTTGGACTGCGAGATTCGAAAGCCGATCCGGGACATCCATCCGCTGGCCAAGATCGTGCTGCGTGAGAACGGCAAGCTTCGTAGTGCCAACACCAAGGTGTGCGGAGTCCGACAGGCGCTGCACGATATGACCGGCATCGACTTCTCAGTTAACTGGCGGAAGTTCTTCGGCAAGAACTATCGGCACGCCGAGTCGAAGATCGTTGCCTGCAAGGGCTACTTCAAGACGAATCCGACGGCCTGGGTCAGCATGCTCGATGTCTTCAACGACCTACTGGTCGACGACCTGTTCAAGCGCGACGGAACGATCGGCGCCCGCAACTTGGGCAACTTTGGTGGCGTGATTGGCAACAAGGCCTTGATGGCTAAGTTCCCAAAGAGCATATGCGTACGTCTTGGCTGTACACACAAAGCGCGGCGAAGGCGAACTCGCTCATCCGATCGTGAAGGCGACCAAGGCGCCCACCGGGCGCATTCCGTTCAAGTGGCTGAAGACCGGTCGCAAACTCATGATCGCCGCACTGGCCGAGATCAAGGCCGCAGGGTACTGAAGAAGGAGATCGATGGCGCTATGGCTGAGTCGAGCCGGCATTCGGGTTGAGTCCGTGCTCGACCGCGATGCCCGCCGCCGAAGCGCCGGGCTGCAGGCACCGGGCGACGATCTTCCGCTTGAAGTGGACCGTGTACCAGCGCCGGCCCGCCGAATCGACCTTCGCGACGCCGGCCTGCCCTCGATTCCCATCTGTCGTCAAAATTGGTGTCCACCCGCGAATTGCTGGACACCATCTTCGGCGCCGACTCCGGTCAGCTCAAGATGGTGCTGACCGCGCGGTTACGATGCACTTGCCCGTCGCGGATGATCGAAACGATGAGCTCGCGGCATGTCGCTGCGACGCCTGCAGAAGATTTCTAGGAATCTTTGTGAATCTCCGTCACTGACACCCCACCCCCTCGCCTCCAGAAGGCGAGGCCCACTTCGGATTCGGTTCTCTGGCTAGGGTCCCCTTTGGGGCCCCCGTACCGTCCCGCGTTCGCGCATTCTGAGCGATTCGGCGCTGCGCGCCGCGCCCCCTCCCTTGTGCGCAATTCCGCGCCCAAGGAGATCGTTCATGGACTACCGCTACCTGTTCGTCCGGATGCTGACCGGCACCGCCGGTTATCTCGCGATGACAGCACTTCTCTACTGGGTGCTGCAATGATCATCGAATCCGGAGTCATCATCTTCGTCGGTCTGCTGCTGCTCTTTTTCAAGCTCAGGCGTTGGTCACTGAGCCTGCTCGGCTACCCGCTGCTACCTCGATCTCGCGGTCGAGCGTCCTCGCCTACGCGCTGCACTGGGGCACGTTCACCGGCGTGATGGCGGCGGCTGTCGCCGGCCTGATGTGCTCGGGCTTCACGATCCTGCGCACGCAAGCTCGTCGGCTTCATTCGCGGCGGCAAGTACACGCCCGGCGTCATCCATCTGCCGGTCTAACCGGCACCCCATCCCCTTCGAGCTTCGTTCGGATGCGCTTCATGCGCAGGACGGCGTTCGCCTATTGGAGATCTCACATGTCCCTCGACATCTACGCGCGGGTCACGGCCCGCATCGTCCAAGCCCTCGAATCCGGCGTCGCCCCGTGGGTGCGCCCCTGGTCCGGCGAGATCGACCCGGTGCCGATCAATGCAACGACTCGGCGGCCGTACCGCGGCATCAACAACCTCGTCCTTGCAGCTCGAAGCCGGTTCGCGGGGCTACGAGCGCAACGTCTGGCTGACCTTCCGACAGGCCAACGAACTCGGTGCCCGCGTGCGCAAGGGCGAGACTGGTGCGCCGATCATCTTCTGGCAGTTGCGTCGGATCGCGTCGCGCGATGAGGTGTACGCTTCCGAACGAGGGACGAACAGCTCGAACGAGTCGCGTCATCCCGCTGATGCGGACGTACACCGTGTTCAACCTCGCCCAGATCGACGGGCTGCCGACGTGAGATCGCACGACACACCGCCATCGGTCTCGGTCTGGGCACGACCCTGAGACGGCCGAGCATGGTGATCGAAGCCTAGCGGTGCGCGACGATCGCATCGGAGGCTACCGAGCGTGCTACCAGCCGACGCTCGACTTCATGCAGATGCCGACCCGGCGTAGCATTCCCGGACGCCGCAGGTTGGTACAGCACGCTGCTGCACGAGTTGTCCCACTGGACGGGGCACAAACGCCGGCTGGATCGGCAACTCACCACGCGCTTCGGCACTGAGGCCTACGCGATGGAGGAGCTCGTCGCGGAGCTTTCCTCGGCGTTCCTGTGCGCGGCCTGTCGGATCGACGGACGTCTTCAGCACGTCGAGTACATCGGTTCCTGGCTCAAGGCACTGAGGAACGACAAGCGGGCGATCTTCGTCGCTTCGGCCAAGGCACAGCAGGCGGCGGACCTACTGCTGAACCGAAGCACCGAAACCCTGATCAACAGGCCGTCGCTCTCGCGGCCTGATCTACACAATCCACCCCGTCGGGCCGCCGTAGTGCGGCCCGAATCATTTGCGCAAGGAGTTCACCATGAACGACAACTACTTCGCCCGCCTCGCGGCGATCAACGTCAACGACCACATCGAGAAGAAGGGTCAGTTCAGCTACCTGAGCTGGCCGTTCGCCGTCGCACAACTGCGGCAAGCCGACCCCGGCGCCAGCTGGGAGGTCCGTCGATTCGACGGGCTGCCGTTCCTGCGGACCGAAACCGGGTACTTCGTCGAGGTCGCCGTCACCGTGCAGGGCGTGACCCTGTCGCCAGATTCACCCGGTGCTCGACGGCAAGAACCGACCGATCCTCGAGCCCACCTGCTTCGACATCAACACCTCGATCCAGCGCGCCCTGGTCAAGGCGATCGCGCTGCACGGTCTCGGTCTCTACATCTACGCCGGCGAGGATCTGCCCGACGTCGAGAAGGAGCCCGAGGCTCCGAGACCGAAGGCACCCGTCTCGACGCTGCTCACGGGCTCGTCGGTTACGCCTGCGCAACTGCGGTACATCGAACGCCTGATCGACGAGACCGGGAGCGACTACGAACCGGCTGCTCGACTTCTTCGGCGTCACCACGCTCGACGAACTCAGCTCGCAGGCTGCGAGCCGGCATCCGGACGCTTGAACAGAAGCGGAGGGCAGCATGAGTGCGACCATCGTCAAGCTCGCGCAAGGCAGCGCCGAGTGGCACCGGCACCGGGCGACCCACCGCAACGCATCGCGAGACCCCGGCAGTGCTGGGGCTCTCGCCGTGGACGACGCCCTACGAGCTCTGGCTGCAGCGCACCGGACGGACCACGGTCGAAGTGACCGCGGCCATGGCCCACGGCACGCAGATGGAGCCGCAGGCGAGGGCTGCGTACGAGGCCCTGACCGGCCACGTGATGCAGCCCCTGGTGCTTGTCGACGGGGACTACAGTGCTTCGCTCGACGGCATCACGCTCGACGCAGATCTGATCCTCGAGATCAAGTGCCCGAAATCGAAGGACGCGAAGCTGCTGCAGGAAGCTCGCGCTGGCAGAGTCCCGGTGCAGGTCTACTGGCAGATCCAGCACCAGCTCCTCGTGAGCGGAGCGCAGCTCGCGCACCTCTTCATCTACGACGGCAAGGACGGAATCCTGATCGAGCAGAAACCCGAGCCCGAGGTCTGGGTGACGATCACTCAGGGCTGGGATGCGTTCATCGAGTTCGTGAACGCTGACCAGCCGCCGCCGTTGACCGAGCGCGACACGTGCGTCCGTCACGACCCGAGTGGGAGGTCGCGGCGCGCGAGTTCGTGGCGCTGAGGGCGGAGGCGGACACCGTCGGTGATCGGCTCGACGCGGCGAAACAGCGGCTCGTCGCCTTGACCGCGCACACCAGCGAGCAGGGCTTTCGGCGTCGTCGTGACCCGGTACCTCAAGACCGGAAACGTGGACTACAAGCGCGTGCCGCAGTTGGTCGACGTCGATCTCGATCAGTACCGAGGTCCTGCGCGCGAGGAGATGCGAGTGACGGTGGCGAAGTAGAGCGGCGATCACTGTCCCGCTGGTGTCCCGTGGGACACTGGTGGGACAGTTCGCCGCGAGAATCCACCGCTTTCTACGATCTTCGGCAACACGTAGAATTCCGTAAGTCGTTGATTTTGCTAGCGCTGAGAGTGTTGTGTAGCGTCGCCGTTAGTGGGCCGACTGTGGACTCATAATCCTTTGGTCGCTGGTTCGAGTCCAGCACGGCCCACCAGAAAGTCATCTAGCAGCGTCCCCGTAGGTTCAAGTTTCTACCATTTCTCCTCTGACGGGTAGTCTGGAAGAATCCGAGAGCCTGCCGATCGATCCGTTGACATCCGGGGTAACGGGGGGGTAATACTGGCGGCAGTGGGTGTCGAGGGATTTCACAGTCGCCCCTGTCGCAATAGCTGAACGCCTCGTAGTCGTTTGAATTACTTTGCGAAGGGCATGTCCGGCATAGTTGTTGCATGTACTTGAACTGAGGTGAATGAATAAGGGCAAGACCGAACGCGAAGAGCGATGTTCTTCGTCCGCCGGGATTCTCACAAGAGACAGAAGATGAGTTGCAATCGTCTGAAAATCGTCTGTGCCTGCGCTGCGCTGGCTGCTCAGCCACTGGCCGCCGCTCCTGTAACCTACGACGAAGGCGTCGAACGGAGAAATCAATTTCAAAGTGTTCGCTTTCGAAATTGGAACGAACTCGATCAAAGGGCAGATGAGCACCTTCACGGTAATAAACGACCAAGGCGCCTTCATCAGCAGCTCCAAAGATGATGATCCGTTCACGTTTTCGATTCCTGCGGGGGCCATGCTTGCATCGGTGAGCCTGACTGCATCGTTTGACGATACCAGCGCGAATACATCCTTAATGAGGCTAGATACGGGTCTTGGCCACGCCAACTACACGAACATTGTGCAAACGTGCTTCACGCTCTTGGGGACAGGTTATTCCGAGTGCCCGGCGTCGACCGGCGGCGACATCGCGCTGCCCGTCGCTACGGACGCGTACATCGTCGGGCAAGGGTTCTACACAGTTCCGACCAGCATGGCGCGGTTCGGCGGAGTGGTCGACTACATTTATAACTTCGATGTCCAGGCGGCCCCGGGCACTGCGCCTGAACCTGGCTCCCTCGCCCTTCTTGGCCTCGGCCTCGCTGGACTAGCAGCGACGCGCAGTCGCAAGCAGTAGTCGGCAATGCGTGACGTGAAGCCCGCCAGATCGGCGGGCTTTTCTTATGCTGACGACCGCTCCGGAGCGCACAACGAACATTCGGCGCCGGGCAGCGGAGGACCTGGAAGGGGTCGCCACCGCCCGTTCTGCCGTCCAAGTGCAATCTCCGCGATGCGGCGAACTCGGCCCTTCGGACGAGATGCCTTCGACCAAGCTGCCGCTCCGGCGTCCTGCCGCTTGCGGTTGTCAGGTGGCGTCAATACCCCGCTTCGCGGTCCACCACTTCCTCGAGCGGCGTGATGTTGATGTCGCAACACGCTTTGACGAAGCCGCTCGTGTCGTAGCCCTTGTCGGCGGCGAACGTGACGCGATTGCCGGGCTTCGGACCGGCCCCGATCCTGCCGGCGGCGTTCGCTCCGACGCGACGACGGCAACGGGCGCGCTCCGCCTCTCGGAAGCGATCGATGCCCGTGCGTCGGATCAGTGTTTCGCCGCAGCGCGTGGGCGATGTTCCATTGATTCGGGCAAGTGTCGACACTGCAGAGCAGCGTGCGAAGGAGAGCGAAAATGGGCGACCAGATTCATCCCGGTCACCACCCGCGCCGCGCGGTCCGGGAAACCGCGCCGTCGTCGTGCATTCCCGATCAGAAGGCGCCATCGACCTGGCGTCCTCGCGAACGCCTCGGCGACGGCGCGAAGGCGCTGATGAACGCGCTTCCGGAGCATGTTTCGGTCACCGCCATCGCACTCGACTACCCCCATGTGCTGAACAGGCTCGCCGTCGTCTGGCCCCACGTGGGCGCTTTCGAGCAGGAGATCTGGGGGCTGCTCTTCGACGATCGGTCCGAGCGCGAGGGCTTCCCGTTTTCCGTCGAGGACGAACTGCTCGCGCTGCAGGCGTATCGGCTCGGGGCGAAGATCGGCGGGTGACTGCCGACTCCGCCGGTCCGGTCGCGGCATCGATGCGCCGGTCCGCGCGCTGTCGGGCAGATGCCGAGTGATCGCGATCGAGTTGCTGCGCCTGGGCGGCGACGCCCCTGCCGCGGGCCGTCAGGACGAAGCGATCGTGCGTCGTGCCACGCGGCGAACGAACTCCCGGTTGACCGCGCTGTGCGGCTTGATCGCGATCCGTTCGTTCACGAGCGCCGTCGCCACGTCCGGGAGATCGGCGCGCAGCGCGGCCTCGGTCAGCGTCCCGTCGATGATGTCGCGCTGGGCGTGGCTGCCGCCGAAGTTGTTCGCGATGAAGCGCACGGGATGCAGTGCTTCGATGCAGGCCTGGTACCGACCGCGCTAGAACGCGATGAACCCCCGGATCAGCGGCAATCCGATGCCGCGGATCCACTGCGCGGTCTCGACGCTGCCGGCGGCGTTGCGCTCGGGGGCCGCCACCAGTTCCCCGAGCCGCTCGTCCCGTCCGGCGCCAAGATAGGCCATTGCGGCGTGCAGGTCGTTGAACGGGTAGAGCTGGCCGTCCGCGTGGTCGTCCCAGCACGAGGACAGCTCCGGCCACCGATCGCCGACGTCGCAACCGCACAGGTGCATCCGCCAGAGCAGCGCGGAGGCGTCGACGAGGTCGAGCACTCCGAAAAATCGATTTCCGGTCGGCCGTGCAGCGTCTCGTAGTTGATCGCATCGACGAGCGTGCAGGCTTCCGCAAGCTTCGCCTCCTCGACGTGGAACGGCGGATAGAGGACCGGGGCGATCGAGCCGGCGCTGCTGCGCCGGATAGGGAGCTGACCCGGCGATGCGATGACTCGGGTGCGCTGCTTCGATCGGCCTGTCACCGATCTGTCACACCGAGTGGGTACAAGCCTGAACGATCCTTGGAGAACACATGAAGAAGACCACGTTTGCGCTCACGGCCGTCGGCCTGCTGTTCAGCCTCCTGGTTGCCTGCGGCGACGACGACGGCGGCAGCTCTCCGCCAGCCTCCCAGCCGAATCCGGCGATGGCCTTCGTGCGCACGGCGACTTTCGCGGTGTGCAGCCAGGTGGGCTCGTCGTGCGAATCGGACGACCGCAACCGCCGCCGAGATCGTCGCCGCCAGCGACGACGGCATGACCCTGATCTACACCGAACAGCCCGCAGGGCGAGATCGGCTTCGTCGACATCACGCGACCGTCGAACGCGCCGCCGGGCGCTCGGCGCGCTGGCGATGGGCGGCGAGCCGACTTCGGTCGACGTCGCTCGGCGACCACGCGCTGGTCGCGGTCGAACACGTCGGCCGAGCTTCGTGAACCCCTCCGGCGAGCTGGTGGTCGTCGACCTCGCGACGCGCGAGACCGTGTGCGACGATCGCCTTGCCGGGCCAGCCCGATTCCGTCGCGGTCAGCCCTGACGGCAAGCTACGTCGCCGTCGTGATCGAGAACGAGCGCGACGAGGATCGTCGGCGCACGGCGCGCCGCCGCAGCTGCCGGCCGGCTGCCTGGTCATCGTCGACGTGGCCGGTGCGCCGGGCACCTGGAAGACCCGCAACGTCGACCTGACGGGCATCGCCACGTTGTCGCCGTCCGATCCGGAACCGGAGTACGTCGACATCAACGAGGACAACGTCGCGGTCGTCACGCTGCAGGAGAACAACCACATCGCGCTGGTCGACCTGGCCTCGGGCAAGGTCACCAGGCACTTCAGCGCCGGCACCGTCAACCTGGACAAGGTCGACCTCACCGACGAGCGTCCCAACCAGGTCAAGTTCACCCAGACCCAGGCCAATCGGCTGCGCGAGCCCGACGGCGTCGCCTGGATCTCGCGCACCCAGTTCGTGACGGCCAACGAAGGCGACCTCGACGGCGGCAGCCGCGGCTTCACGGTGTTCAACGTCGACGGCACCGTGCGCTCTACGAAGCAGGGCAACTCGCTCGAGCACCTGATCGCCCGCATCGGCCACTACAACGACCGGCGCTCCGATGCCAAGGGCAACGAGCCCGAGAACGCCGAGTTCGGCGCGCTTCCAGGGCACCGACTACCTGTTCGTCGCGTCCGAGCGCTCCAGCATCGTCGCGGTCTACGACATGAGCACACCGGCCGCGCCGGTCTACAAGCAGGCTCTGCCCGCCGCGCTGTCGCCCGAGGGCGTCATCGCGATCCCGTCGCGCAACCTGCTGATCGCGGCCAGCGAGGTCGACGACCGCAGCATCCTGGCCAGGTCGTCGCTGAACATCTACGAGTATCGGACCTCCGCTGCTGCCTACCCGACGATCGAATCGGCCAACCGTGCCGACGGCACGCCGATCCCGTGGTCGGCGCTGTCCGGCCTGGTGGCAGCGACGTCCGGCTCGATCGTGTACGCGGTCGACGACAGTTTCTTCCGCGGCAGCCGGATCTTCGAGATCGACACTTCGACCAAGCCGGCGAAGCTGCTGCGCGAGATCGTCATCACCGATCCGGCCGGAAAGATCGCCGCGCTCGCAGCGGTGCTTCCGGACGCGAAGGACGCGAACGCGTTCGACGACACCGATCTGCCCGCCCTGGTCAACTCGGACGGCTCGGTGAACATCGATCCCGAGGGCATCGCCGCTGGCCAGTGGCGGCGGCTTCTGGATCGCGTCGGAAGGCCGCGGCACCGTGGGCGATTCGGCGAACCCGGTGCTGAGCGCCAACCTGGTCTTCAAGGTCAGCGCCGCCGGGGTGATCGAAGAGGTGATCATGCTGCCGGCCGCGGTGGACGCCAACCAGGTGCGGTTCGGTTACGAAGGCGTCTCCGAGTCCGACGGCAAGCTGATCGTCGCTTTCCAACGCGCCTGGACCGGCGAGGCCAACCCGCGCATCGGCGTCTACGACCTGGCCGCCAAGACCTGGCAGTTCAGGTTCTACCCTCTGGACCCGGTCGTGTCGCCCAACGGCGGCTGGGTCGGGCTGTCGGACATCACCGCCCTCGGGAACAACCGATTCCTCGTCGTCGAGCGCGACAACCAGGGCGGGCCGGACGCGCGCATCAAGCGCCTGTACCGGGTCGATCTGACCGGCAAGGCCGACGGCTCGACTTTGAGCAAGGTCCTGGTTCGTGACCTGATGCCCGATCTGCGGGCGCCCGGAGGACTGGTGCCCGAGAAGATCGAGGGCTCCGCGGTGCTGGCGAACGGCGACGTGCTGATCGTCAACGACAACGACGGCGTCAACGACAACAGCGGCGAGGTCCAGCTGCTGAACCTGGGCAAGATCCTGAACTGATCGCGCTTACAGGCGGCTTCGTGCTCCGATGACACCGGAGCACGGAGCGTCGCTGGGCGCGGTCACTGCTCGCCGATAGCAAGGAGCGGTGAAATCAGAAATTGCCGCGGCCGCGCTCAAAATCCGTTGGTGCCGGCTTCGCGTCCCCGCACCTGTGCTTGGCGTAGATGCGCAGGGCATCCTGGAGGTTACGGAAGATATCCGGACGGAATGCGCCCGATCGTCGACGCCCATGCGGCGGGCCGTCAGGACGAAGCAATCGCCCGTCGTGCCACGCGGCGAACGAACTCCCGGTTGACCGCGCTGTGCGGCTTGAGCGCGATCCGTTCGTTCACGAGCGCCGTCGCCACGTCCGGGAGATCGGCGCGCAGCGCGGCCTCGGTCGGCGTCCAGCCGATGATGTCGCGCTGGGCGTGGCTGCCGCCGAAGTTGTTCGCGATGAAGCGCACGGGATGCAGTGCTTCGATGCCGTCCTGCGCACGCCCCTGCATCTCCATCACGTGCGCGACCGCATGGTGTGCCCAGGCATCGAGCGGCCCCAGGTCGAGCGCGCGGCGGCCGGCCTCCTCGGCGCGCGCGTAGTCGCCGGTCTCCTCGAGACCGAACGCGTACATCCCGACCACGGCGTGGCAGCCGGGGAGGTCCTCCGACCAATGCGGCATCACGCGGGCCATGCGATCGCGCAGCTCGCGCGCGCTGCCGCGATAGAAGTCCATCAGGTGCCCCACCTGCAGGGCCACGAGGTCGTGCGGGTGGCGCATGTTGTGAAAGTCCATCGCGCTGGCCGCCGCGACCCAGTTGCCGGGAAGCAGCTTCTCGAGAACCGCCAGCTGCGACGCTTCCCGGTCGTTGAGCTTCATCGTGCGAACGGCCGCGGCAGCGCTCGCGTTGGAGAGCTCGTTGGACTGCAGATCGGTCACCATGCTTGTCCTCCGGCCGTTCGGTGGCATGTTCACCCGTCCGTCGGCCCCCGGGGCGCTGATCGGAACGGGGCGATCTTCGACTCGAAGACCCCGATCGAGTTCGGAGCGACCGGCGAGGAAGGCTGAAACCTCAGGCGGGATCCGAGCCGCCGCCCTTCAGCAGGTCCTTCAGCGCCGCGAACGGCTGATGCGTCGCCGCGGTCGCGGCCGCCCTGGCGCCGGTGTCGCTGCGCCCCGCGCTGTCGAGCTGCCGCGCGTGCTCGTTGTCGTGGCAATACAAGCACAACAACTCCCAGTTGCTGCCGTCGGGAGGGTTGTGGTCGTGGTTGTGGTCCTTGTGGTGCACCGTCAGCTCGCGCAGACGCGCACCGGAGAAGTCGCGCCCGCAGCGAGCGCAGACCCATGGAAACAGCTTCAGCGCCTGCCCGCGGTAGCCGCGCTCGCGCTCGGCCTGCCGTTGTCGGGTTTCGGCGAGGATGCGGTCGAATTGGTCACGGTCTGCCATCGGCCGCACTTTGTCAGCACCCGGGCGTCCTGTCGAGCCCTTCGTCGAAAGGCTCGCGTCCGCCGGACGCTACCAGAACGCAAGCGAAGTGCTGCGCGAAGGGCCCGGCGGCGATTCACGAGGCCGATCACTCCGGCTTGATGTTGCGCTCCTTGATGAGCCGCACCCAGCGTGCTTCTTCGCGGTTCATGAAGTCCTTGAACTCGGCTTGCGTGGAGGCGCGGATCTCGACCCCCTGCGGCTTGAATTGCTCGATCATTTCAGGGTCGAGCGCGACCTTGGCGATCGCTTTCTGCAACTTGTCGACGATGCCTTGCGGCGTACCCGCAGGCACCACCATGCCTTGCCAGAAGGTCACGACGAAATCCTTCCGCCCGGTGGCTTCGGCCATCGTCGGAATGTCGGGGAATGCCGGCGAGCGAGCAGCGCTGGTGATGGCGATCGCGCGCGTCTTGCCAGTGGCCAGGATCGGCCTCGCCTCGAGCGCAGCCGAGAACATCATTTGCGCCTGACCGCTGGCCACGTCCTGCCCGGCCTGCACGCCGCCCTTGTAGGGCACGTGGGTCATCTCGATGCCGGTCTCCTGCTTGAGCATCTCGGCGATCAGGTGGTTCGTGGCGCCGATGCCCGAGCTCGCGATGTTGAACTTGCCGGGGTTTGCTTTCACATGCGCGATCAGCTCGGCCATGTCGCGGGCCGGAAAGGCCGCGTTCACGTGCAGGATGAATGGCGTGAACGACATCAGCGACACCAGTTCGAAGCTCTTGTGCGGGTCGTATTGCACCTGGCCGGTCAGCGTGGGGTTGATCACCAGCGACGTGCCGCCCGCGTAGATCGTGTACCCGTCGGCAGGTGCCCGGGCGACGTAGTTCGATGCGACCGTCGTCGCCGCGCCGGCGCGGTTTTCGACGACCACGGGCTTGCCGAGCTCGACCGCCAGCTTGTTCGCGTACCCGCGCGCGACGGCATCGTTCACGCCACCGGGCGGATACGGCACGATCAAGGTGACGGGCTTCTGGGGCCAGTCGGTTTGCGACAGAACGGAAACCGGGAGTACGAAGGCGGTGACGAACGAGGTCACGAGGGCAAGTAGCTTCACGAGCTTCTCCTCAAAGTGTGTCGGGACAGTCTAGCCGGCGCATCGTCGGTGCACCGGGCGAGCAGGCATAGCGTCGGTGAACGAGCCGCTGCCGCAATCGGGGCGCCGCGCATCGACGGCGGGCGTAGATGGAGGGCTTCAGCTCAATCGGCGGTCAGCAGCCTGGCACCCTGGATCCTGGCTGCCCGCCGATCGAACGTCCACAGCGGCTGCTCTCCCGCCTGGGCGGCCAGCGCCACGTGGACGCAGTCCGCGAAGTCGGCCGTGCCCTCGCGGTAGAGCTGCAACGCGACTTCGAGGGCATGCTCCGACTCGAAGGCGAGGTCGGCCGCCGAGAGGAGGCTCGCCAGCACGTCCGTGACATCGTCCTTTGCGCATTCGTAGCTCGATCGAAGCACCCACTCCAGCTCGAGCACGACCGTCACGGGTACGAAGAGAGGCAGCCCCTGGTCGAGGCAGCGGCTGATCAACCGTGTGGCCGCAACAAGCTGGGCCTGGTCGTCGCGCACCAGGTAGCGCACGAGGACATTGGTGTCGAGGGCCGGCATGCGCGCGGATCAGCGCCAGGGATTCATCGAGCCGACGGACACCCGCCTGCCCTTGGGGGCCTGGAGTTTTCCCGCCAGGTCTCGGATGGACTTCGTCTTCGCCCGCACGATCAACGTGCCGTCCGGCATCGCGGACCACACCAGCCGCGTGCCGGGATGTGCGTGGATCAGTGCCCGGATTTCAGCGGGCACAGTCGTCTGGCCCTTGGAAGTGATCGTGGATTCGGCCATTGAGCCTCCTTACGGAATTGCATATTGTAATGTCCTGGTGGCGGTGGTGTTATGTTGCGTCTCGACAGAACACCCGGTGACGGGGACGGTTGCGCCAGGGCATAGACAACGATGCAGTCCGATACGCGGTTCTACTACGGCCACTGGCTGATCGTTGCCGGCTTCGTCACGCAGTTCGTCTCGGTGGGTGCCCAGAACTATGCGATCGGCGCGTTCATGGTCCCGATGACGCAGGAGCTCGGCTGGACGCGCGCCGAGTTCATCCTGCCGCGAAGCATCGGGCAGATCGTCATGGCGCTCACCGGGTTCTACGTCGGCAGCCACGTCGATCGGCATGGCGGGCGACCTTTCATGCTGTTCGGTCTGTCGGTGTTGGCGGCGGCACTGTTCGCGCTGTCATTCGTTCACGCCTGGTGGCAGTGGGTCGTGCTGAATGGCGTCGTGCTCACGGTGGGTGCGGCGCTGATCGGCAACCTCGTCGTCAATGTCACCCTCGCCAAGTGGTTCGTCGAAAAGCGTGGGCAGGCGATCGCTTGGTCGTCGATGGGCGTCTCCTTCGCCGGCATCGGCGTCACGCCGGCCGTCACCCGGTGCATCGACAGCTTCGGCTGGCGCGTCGGCTGGCAGGCGATGGCCGCCGCGACGCTGCTGCTCACCTTGCCGGCCGCCTTGCTGATGCGCAGGGCGCCGGAAGATCACGGCCTGTCCCCCGACGGCAAGACGAAGGCGCAGCTGGCCGCCGGCGCTGGCGCGCGCGCGCAGGCCGATTTCGATTCATCGATGACCCGTCAGCAGGCCATGCGCACGCCGGCCTTCTACATGCTGGTGGTGGCCTTCGGCATGTCGCAGGTGCTGATTCCGGTGGTGCTGTTCCAGACGATTCCGTTCATGACCGATGCCGGCTATTCGCGCGCGACGGCCGCACTGATGATCACCCTTGCATCGGTGCCCGCACTGGTCACCAAGCCGGTGTGGGGCTGGCTCATCGACCGGATGAACCCGAAGCCGCTCGCGGCGTTCAGTGCGATGCTCGCGGGTGCTTCGCTGATCCTGATCGTGTTCAGCGTCCGGGCCCGCTCCGAGGTCTGGGAGTACGCGGCGTTCCTGCTGCTGGGGGTCGGCTGGGGCGGCGCGATCCCGATGCAGGAAATCATCTGGGGATCGTACTTCGGTCGCCGGTATCTGGGTGCGGTGCGCAGCGCGGCGCTGCCGTTCGCGTTGATTCTCGGCGCCGGCGGCCCGCTGCTGGTCGCCCACTACCAGGATGTCACCGGCAGCTACGACCTCGCGTTCCTGGTCGTTGCTGGCATGAGCATCGCGGGTGGCGCGCTGGTTCTGGCCTTGCCGAAGCACGGCCGGCACCGGGCGAAGGGCGAGGCGCACCGGGCTTGACGCCGGATCTGGCTCGATCGTTCAGGCCCGCCGCGCCGACGTCTTCCCGCTGGCGGCGATCGGGCGGCGTCAATACCCCGCTGCGCGGTCCACCACTTGCTCGAGCGGCTTGCCGTCGAGGAAGCGGCCCAGGTTGTCGACGAACAGGCGCGCGACGATTCTGTCGCGCTGCGGGTGCGGGCCGCCGATATGGGGCAGCACGATGATCCCGTCGGTGCTCCAGAACGGGTGTGCGGCGGGCAGCGGCTCCTGCCGGAACACATCGAGCACGGCGCCGGCGATCTTCTTTGCTTTGACCGCGGCGATCAGGTCGTCGTCCTTGATCAGGTGGCCGCGGCCGAAATTCAGCAGCCAGGCACCGGGTTTCATCATCGCGAGGCGCTCGCCGTCGATGAAGTTGTCGGTCTGCGGCGTCGCCGGCAACAGCAGCAGCACGAAGTCGGATTCGGCCAGCACCTCGGGCGTGCGGTCGGCCGGCAACACCTCTGCGACGTTGGCCATCGGTTCCGGCCTCCGCCGCGTGCCGATCACGCGCATGCCGAGCGCGGCGGCGATGCGTGCCACTTCCTGACCGATGGCGCCGAGCCCGAGGATGCCGAGCGTCTTGCCGGTCAGCGGCTGCGCGACGCTCTGGACCCATTTGCCGAGCTTCTGGTTCTCGACCGCGGCGGCGTAGGGTTTGGCCACATAGAACAGCGCGCCGATGATGTTCTCCGGCATCGATTCCCGGTGGGTGCCACGGGCGCAGGTGAGCGTCAGACTTTCCGGCAGGTCGGGCAGAGCGAGCCAGCCCTCGACGCCGGCAGTCATCGCCTGGGCCCAGCGAAGTTTCGGCATCGCCGGCAGCAGGCCCGGCGGAACGGCGAAGGCCATCAGCGCCTGCGTTCGGGCCATCTGGTCGGCGGAGGGTTTTTCCTTGCGGGGCAGGGTGTCGACCACGACACGGTCCGCCAGGCCTGCGGCCTCGATCGCATCGAGATAGGCGGCTGTGGAGTCGGTCCAGAGCAGGACGTGGGTGCGGCTGGTCATGATTCGGTTCGTCGGTGGATTGGGCGCATCGCCCGGTCGATTCAAGGCGAAGGCAGTCTACTCTCGAACGTCGGTTTTTCGGATGTGCGAGTCGGGCCACCGTGCGATACCTTCGGGCAAGCCTCCGGCGAGAAGAGCGCCCGTGCCTTCGGGGTTTATGGCTACGCGTTTTGGGCCCGTAAACCAAGCTGAGGATTGTGGGGCTCCGCGCCCTACCGCGCCAGTTCCGCGACCCGCTGCTTCACGACGGAAAGTGCGCGAACGTTCGCATTCCTGATCGCCTCCATCGTGGGCGGCTCGACGCTGATGTCGCCCAGTTCCGCCAGCACCACGTGGGCGTCGTCGTGTCCGTCGACCTGCTTCATCTCGGCAAGCCAGCGGCGCACGTTGGGGAAGGGCTCGAAGTCGAACACGTTGGTGAATCCCGGCTGCAGTTGCCCGATCTCCACGTACGCGGCGAAGTCGGCCAGAGTCGGGTGTGCGCCGGCCAGGTAGCGGGACTGGGCAAGCCAGGCCGTGTCCAGAGCGCGCAGCGCCCGGGTGAAGATCGACTGCGCGGCCTGCTGCGTCGCCTCGGGGATGTTCAGGTCCTTGCGGATCTTCGGTGCGATCAGCCCGATCGACGCCTCGCGAACGTTGCGATGGTGATAGTGCAGATACCAGTCCACCTTGGCGCGTCGCTGGGGGGCCGACGGGTAGACGTCTTCCCACCCATGCTTGTTGGCGAGGTAGCACAGGATGGCATGCGACTCGCCGAGCACGAAACCCGTGTCCGGTTCTTCGAGGGTGGGGATCGTCCCGCCGGGGTTCTTGGCGAGGTACGCCGGGCTGCGGCTGCCGTTGTCGCCTTTCGAGCCCGGGTTGACGGGCACCAGTTCGAACGGCACGCGCTTGTGCAGCAGCAGCCACATGACGGCGCGCACCGGTTGCGAGAAGGGGATGCCGTGGAGCAGGACGGGTTGGGATGCTTGGGTCATGAGCCGGGTCCGTGGGAGATGGAACGGGATGTGGCCGATCTTGCCTGAATTCGACGGGCGGGCGGTAGTCCGCAGGCCATGCCCGCGATGCCCTTCGAATCCGGCGACGCAGCCACGTGCCCGATGCGCGCCGCGCGCGGCATGTACCATCGTCGCGAAGAACCGACCCACAGGAGGAGACGATGAGCGACATCGATTACAAGACCGTGCTGCCCGAAGGCTGGCCCAGGCCGAGAGGTTTCTCGCACGCCGTGGTGGCGCGCGGCGGCACGCAGGTCCGGATCGCCGGGCAGATCGGCAAGCTGCCGACCGAATCGGCGATCGCCGCCGACACCGACGCGGGCACGCAGTGGGCCCGCGCGCTCGCCAACGTGGTCGCGGTGCTCGCGGCCGCCGGCGGCCGGCCCGATCACCTGGTCGCGCTGCGGGCCTACGTGACCGACATCGGCGAGTTCCACGCCGCGGGCGCTGCGATCGGCAAGGCATGGGCGGAAACGCTCGGCCGGCACTTCCCCGCGATGACTCTGGTGCAGGTGTCCGCGCTGATCGATCCGGCGGCGAAAGTCGAGATCGAGGCCGAGGCGCTGCTGCCCTGAAGGGTGCGCCGGACCACCCGGCTAGAATCGGATCGATCACCTCAGCGAACACAGGAGACAAACCCATGAAACTCGATTCAAGCACCAGCGCAGTCGTCACCGGCGGCGCATCCGGCCTCGGCCAGGCCACCGCGGAAGCCCTGGCCGCCGCCGGCGTCAAGGTCGCGATCTTCGACATCAACGAGGCCAAGGGCAACGACGTCGCCAAGGCGATCGGCGGCATCTTCTGCAAGGTCGACATCAACAACGAGCAGAGCGTCGTCGACGGCTTCGCCAAGGCGCGTGCGGCGAACGGCCAGGAGCGCATCCTCGTGCACTGCGCGATGACTTCGCGGCGCGGCAAGACCCTGGCCTGGGACAAGGAAGCCGGCCGGCTCAAGCGGCTGTCGACCGAAGACTACGAGTACGGCGTGCAGGGCGTTCTGGTGGCCAGCTATCGCCTGGCATCGCTGTCGGCCGAAGGCATGGCCACGCTGCCGGCGCTCGAGGACGGCGAGCGCGGCAGCATCACGCTGACCGCGTCGGTCGCGGCGCAGGACGGCCAGATCGGGCAGGTGATCTACGCGTCGGCAAAAGCCGGCGTGAACGGCCTGGTCCTGCCGATGGCCCGCGACCTGTCGGACCTCGGCATCCGCGTGAACTCCATCATGCCGGGCATCTTCGCCACGCCGCTGATGCTGGGCGCCGCGCAGAAGGTGCTGGACAGCCTGAGCGCGTCGGTGCCGTTCCCGAAGCGGCTGGGCAAGCCGGAGGAGTTCGCCAGCCTCGCGATGGAACTGGCGCGCAACTCCTACTTCAACGGCCAGTGCATCCGCCTGGACGGTGCCATCCGCATGGCGCCGCGCTGAATCGGCCGATTTTGATCGGGGGAGGGGCTTCTGGCAAGCGCCCCCCGATCCTGTCGGCATGAGGTCGCCGCGCGGATGTCGTCGGAGCCGCACAGCATGAACGATGCCCCCGCCCTGGTGCGGGCAGAAGGTCTCGGGTTCGCATTCCCCGATCACGTGGTGCTGCGCGACCTGGACTTCGCGCTGCGCCCGGGGCTCACGTTGGTGCGCGGTGGCGACGGACGCGGCAAGACCACGTTGCTGCGGTTGCTGGCCGGCGCGTATCGGCCCACTGCCGGCACGCTTCAGCGGGCGGGCGGCCCGGTGTTCCACGAAACCCTGTCGGACGCCGCGCTGGATGGCGTGGTGGCGCGTGCCTGGGTGCTGGCGGACTACGACGCGCCCGAGGATCTGCGCGAACTGCCGTTTTCCTGCGTGATCGATCTGGGGGACTGACAACGCCATGAGTTACGACATCACACTGACGTTCGACAACGGCCCCACCGAGGCGGTGACGCCGCACGTGCTCGACGTGCTCGAGCGGCATGGCATCAAGGCCACGTTCTTCGTGCTGGGCAAGAACCTGCAGACCGAGGCGACGATGGGGCTGGTCGAGCGCGCGGCCCGCGCCGGGCACTGGATCGGCAACCACACCTTCACGCATTCCGTTCCGCTCGGCCTGACCGATGGGCCCGACGTCGCGCGCAGGGAGATCACCGACACGCAGGCGCTGATCGAACACGTCTCCAGCCCGCGCCGCTTCTTCCGGCCCTTCGGCGGCGGCGGCAAGCTCGGCTCGCACCTGCTCAGCCCGTCGGCGCTGTCGCTGCTGCAGGACGGCGGCTACACCTGCGTGCTCTGGAACTCGATCCCGCACGACTGGGACGACCCGGACGGCTGGGTCGACACCGCGCTGGCCCAGTGCCGCGCGCAGCCCTGGTCGGTGGTCGTGCTGCACGACTACGACACGGGGGCGATGGCGCAACTGGATCGCTTCATCGAGCGCGCGCTGGCCGAGGGCGCGCGCTTCCGGCAGGATTTCCCGCCCGAATGCGTGCCGCTGGAGCAGGGCAGGGCGACGCAGTCAATGCAGCCGTTCACGTCGACGAGGACACCTTCATGAAGCAGATCCGCCTGGGCAAGCCTGCCAGCCTCGACCAGTTGCACGTTGCCTCCGCCGAACCGCGGCGGCCCGGCCCAGGCGAGGTGCTGATGCGAGTGCATGCCAGTTCGCTGAACTATCACGACTATGTCGTCGTCACCGGCGGGATTCCGGCGGCAGACGGACGCGTGCCGATGTCCGACGGTGCCGGGGAGGTCCTCGAGGTGGGGCCCGCTGTCGAGACGCCGGCGATGCAGGCGCCGCTGGCCGTGGGCGATCGCGTGCTGAGCCTGTTCTTCCCGAAGTGGCAGGACGGTGCGCCGTCGCAGCAGAAGCGGGTCGGTGTGCCCGGCGACCACATCGACGGGTATGCCAGCGAATACGTGACCGTGCCCGCGTTCGCGCTGACCCGGCAGCCCGCGCACTACACCCACGTCCAGTCGGCGACGCTGCCGTGCGCGGCGCTCACCGCGTGGCGGGCGCTGATGGTCGAAGGCAGGCTTCAGGCCGGCGAGGTCGTGGTGGTGCAGGGGACCGGTGGCGTATCGCTGTTCGCACTGCAGTTCGCCAAGGCGGCAGGGGCCACCGTGATCGCAACGTCATCGTCGGACGAAAAACTCGAACGCCTGCGGCAGATGGGCGCAGACCACCTGATCAACTACCGGACGCAGCCCAAGTGGGCCCGGGCAGTCGCCGAGGTGACCAACGGAGAAGGCGCCGATCATGTCGTGGAGGTCGGAGGTTCCGAGACCCTGATCCAGTCGATCCACGCCTGCCGGGTCGGGGGCCACATTTCGATGATCGGGGTGCTCACCGGCGTCCAGGGGCCGGTGTCGACGGCGACCCTCATGTCGAAGAACATCCGCCTGCAAGGCATCACCGTGGGCAGCTGCAAACATCAGCTCGACATGCTGCGTGCGATCGAAGCGAACGGCCTGCAACCGGTGATCGACCGTCACTTCCCGCTCGAAGGTATCGCCGATGCGTTCCGGCATCAGGCGTCGGGACGTCATTTCGGCAAGATCGTGCTCGACATCTGACATCCGGCTGCAGTCGTCGTCGACACCTTGGCGCCACTCCTGGAAGACAGCAGCGTGAACCAATCGCAAGCGAAGCCGATGCCCACCGCCGCCTACACGGCGCTCGATGCCCGCGGTTACCATTCGAGCGCGCTCACTCGCGGCCCTTGGGACCCCGAGCATCAGCACGCGGGGCCGCCCATCGCCCTCGTCTGCCGTGCCGTGGAGCAGGCGGCGCGGGAACACGGCCTCACGCACATCGCGCGCCTGACGGCGAATCTGCTTCGTCCCGTGCCGATCGGCAATCTGATCGTCGAAGTGATCACCGACTACGTCGGTCGCAACGCCGGTCACTTCTCCGCGCACCTGATGGCGGGCGACAAGGACGTGGCCCGCTTCACGGCTCTTGCCCAGCGTGAATTGCATCTGGACCTGCCGGACGGGCTTCCTGGTCACCCGTTGCCGATGGCCCCGCTTTCGCAGGAGCAGTCTCCGGATGCGCAGTTCCCCTTCGCCGGCAAGCAGCTGGGGTACGCCGATCTGGTGGAGACCCGCATTGCGCGCGGGGAGTTCTGGAACGGTCCTTGCGCGGTGTGGTTTCGCATGCGCCACCCCCTGCTCGACGGCGAGGCACCGAGCGCGTACCAGCGGGTCGCCGTCGCCGCGGATTCCGGCAACGGCGTCAGCGCGATCCTCGATTACCGACGGTACGCGTTCGTCAATGCGGATCTCACCATCAGCCTGCTGCGGCGACCCGTCGGCGAATGGATCTGTCTCGATGCGCGGACCTGCCTGGGGCCGGACGGCGGCGGTCTCGCGGAATCGGCGCTCTACGACGCCAGCGGCTTCATCGGAAGGGCGACGCAGAGCCTGGCGGTGCGTCCCCGATCGCCGCACTAGAATCCGCAGCATCGCCGATCAACCTCCAAGGAGATTCCCATGCGGCATCGCAAGTCCGCCGTCCCGTCGCGCGCGCCCGACGCCACCGTCGCGACCTGCTGCGCGGCGTCGCTGCCGGGGTCGCGGCCGTCGGCGTCGGCGCCGACGACGTCCGTGTTCGCGCAGGCGGCGTATCCGACCAGGCCGGTCTCGCTGCTCGTGCCCTTCCCGCCGGGCAGCGCCACCGACGCGATCGCGCGCGCGCTGTCCACCGTGGTCGCGCAGAAGTTCGGCCAGCAGGTGCTGGTCGAGAACCGGCCCGGCGCTGCCGGCACGCTGGCGTCGGGCATCGTCGCGCAGTCCAAGACGCCCGACGGCTACCAGATCGCGATCGCGCCGGCCACGCTGTTCAAGGTGCCGCACATGCAGAAGGTGCCCTACGAGCCGCTGAAGGACCTCACCTACATCATGGGCTTCTCGGGCTACACCTTCGCGCTCGTGGTGCCCGAGTCGTCGCCCTGGAAGACGTACGAGGAGTTCGTCGCCTACGCGAAGGCCAATCCCGGCAAGATCAACGTCGGCTCGAGCGGTGCCGCCAGCACCGGCCACGCGGCGACGATCCGGCTGTCGCAGAAGACCGGCGCCGACCTCAACCACGTCCCGTTCAAAGGTGGTTCGGAAGTCCTGCAGGCCTTCGTCGGCGGCCACATCAACGCCGTGATCGACGGCGGCTGGGCGCAGATCGAAAAGCAGGGCAAGGGCCGCGTGCTGCTGGCCTTCACGGCCAAGCGCATGCCGCGCCTGCCGAACGTGCCGACGGCGCTCGAGGTCGGCATCGAGCACGTCGCTCGCAGCCCGATCGGGCTGGTGGGACCCAAGGGCATGGACCCGAAGGTGGTGCAGACCATCCACGACGCGTTCAAAGGTGCGCTGTCGGATCCGGCCTATCGGCGCCACCTCGAGACCTACGACCTCGAGGACGCTTACCTGAGCGGCGCGGACTGGTACGCGCTGGCCCAGCGCATGTGGGTCGACGAGCGCAAGATCCTCGAAGACTTGAACATGATTCCGAAGTGATCCCAGCACCATTGCGCACGATTCGATCTTTGATGGAGTAAGCGATGCTGCCGCTGACCGGTTATGCCGAACGCCTGTCCGCCCGACCGGGAGAGACGCTTCGCTTTCACGTCGCCAATGCGACCGGCGCGAAGGTCGCCGCGAGCGTCGTGCGCGTGGTGTGCGCCGACGCCAATCCCGCCATCGGCGGCGTCGCCACCGAACCGGTGCCGCTCGATGTCACGACCCTTGCCGAGCCGGGGCCGCAGACTGTCCCTTCGGGATCCTATGCCGTCGCCGGGATCGACGGCCTTCTGCGTGATGTCGACGACTGCACGTTTTCGATCCGTATCCATCCGACGCTGAGATGCAGCGCCGCCAGGTGATCATGTCGTGCCGCGACTCCGGCGGTGGCAGCGGCCGCGGCATCGAGCTCGAACTCACGCCGGCGCTCACCCTGCGCGGCTGGATCGGCACCGTTGACAGGCCAGGCCGTGATCGAGCTCGACGTACCGGTGTCGCTCGACGCCTGGACCACCGTCACGGTGACCGTCGACTCGGCCCGGGCGAACACTCACCCTGTCGGCAACACCTCTCGCGAGTCACGCAAGCACCCATACCGCGACGACGATCCTGGCGGCGGCGCCCGCTCTCGACGACGGGTCACGCCGAATGAGCTTCGCCGGTGCGTCCGACAAAGCCCCTGTCGACACCTTCAATGGTCGCCTCGAACGGCCGATGCTGTTCTCGCGCGCGATTTCGGGCGAAGACATCGCCCGCGCCTGGCAGGGCGAACCGGTCGACGGCCTGATCGGATCCTGGGATTTCTCCAGGGAGATGCACACCATCGCATCGTCGACACCGGGCCTGACGCGCGTCACGGCGAACTCGTCAACACGCCGACCCGTGCGGTGCGAGGCTCGACCTGGACCGGGCACGAGCACTGCTTCCGCCACGCGCCCGATCAATACGGCGCCATCCACTTTCACGACGACGATCTCGACGACTGTCGCTGGCCCGCCAGCTACGCCGTCACCATCCCCGGCGATCTTCAAGTCGGACGCCTACGCGCTGATCCTGAACAGCCGGTGGTGTCGAGGAGAACATCCCCTTCTTCGTCGTTCCGCCCAAGGGCAAGGCCACCGCGAAAATCGCGGTGCTGGTCTCCACCTTCACCTACACCGTCTACGGCAATCACGCCCGGCCCGAGTGGATGCGGATCCCGCGTGGCGCGACGCCTAGTCGCTCAGAGCAAGGCCTGGCAGTGCCTACCCGTACAATCCCGGCGACCATCGCGAGTACGGCCTGTCGACGTACAACTACCACACCGACGGCTCCGGCATTGCGCTCGTCACGTGGCGACGGCCGATGCTCAATCTGCGCATCGGCTACCTCACGTATCCCTATCCGGAGATCCGCGGCTCGGGCCTGCGCCACTATCCGGCCGACAGTCACCTGCTGATGTGGCTCGCGCACAAGGGCCACGACGTCGACCTCGTCACCGACTTACGAACTGCATCACGAAGGCGCAGACGCTGCTGAAGAAGTACAAGTCGGTCGTCACCGGCTCGCATCCCGAATATCACACGGACCGGATGCTCGACGCGCTGCAAACCTACCGCGACACGGGCGGCAGACTCGTCTATCTCGGCGGCAACGGGTTCTACTGGAAGATCGCGCTCGACCCCGCGCGCGATGGCATCGTCGAAATTCGCCGCGCCGAAGGCGGAATTCGCGCCTGGGCCGCCGAGCCCGGCGAGTACTACAACCAGTACGACGGCGAGTACGGTGGCCTGTGGCGGCGCAATGCACGGCCGCCGCAGAAGCTCGTCGGAGTCGGCTTCACCGCGCAGGGCAATTTCGTCGGCTCTTACTACCGCATCAAACCCGACGCGCGCGCCAATCCCAAGGTCGGCTGGATCTTCGAGGGCATCGCAGCCGATACCGTCGGCAGCGATGGCTTCTCCGGTCATGGCGCGGCCGGCTTCGAACTGGACCGCGTCGACAAGCGCCTGGGTTCACCCGAGCAACGCCATCGTGGTCGCGGCTTCGGAAAACCATCCGCCGGAGGCACCCTGGGTGCTGGTGCCCGAAGAACAGCTGACGCACATCACCACCATCCCGGGCGAGACGCACAAGCAGCTGATCCGTGCCGACATGACCTACTTCGATTGCCCCGGCGGCGGCGAAGTCTTCTCCATCGGTTCGATCACCTTCTGCGGTTCACTGCCGGTGCAACGACTTCGACAACGACATCTCCCGCATCCTCGACAACGTGCTGAAGCGCTTCAGCAGGTGACGGCCACGTCCTCGAGCCGCCACCCCACGTTCAGAACGCGTCGCCCGGCACCCGCACCCAGCCTTCCATCAGCACGCGCGCGCTGCGGCTCATGATCGCCTTGGTCGACGACCCACTCGCCGTCTACCTGGCTTGCCTCGGCGCCGACGCGCAGCGTGCCGGACGGGTGGCCGAAGCGCACCGCGGCGCGCGTGCCGCCGCCGGCCGCGAGGTTGACCAGCGTGCCCGGAATCGCCGCCGCGGTGCCGATCGCCACGGCGGCCGTGCCCATCATCGCGTGGTGCAGCTTGCCCATCGACAGCGCGCGCACCAGCAGGTCGATGTCGGCGGCGGCGACCTGCTTGCCGCTGGACGACGACGTAGTCGGTCGGCGGCGCGACGAAGGCGACCTTCGGCGTGTGCTGGCGCTTGGCGGCTTCGGCGACGTCGCTTGATCAGGCCCATGCGCACCGCGCCGTGGGCGCGGATCGTCTCGAACATCGCCAGCGCCTTCGGCGTCGCCGTTGATCGCGTCCTGCAGTTCGGTGCCGGTGTAGCCGAGCGCCTCGGCGTTCACGAAGATCGTCGGGATGCCGGCGTTGATCATCGTCGCCTTCAGCGTGCCGACGCCGGGCACGTCGAGGTCGTCGACCAGGTTGCCGGTCGGGAACATCGCGCCGCCCGCGCCTTCGTCCTCGTCGGCCGGGTCGATGAACTCGAGCTGCACTTCGGCGGCCGGGAAGGTCACGCCGTCGAGCTCGAAGTCGCCGGTTTCCTGCACCTCGCCGTCGGTGATCGGCACGTGCGCGATGATCGTCTTGCCGATGTTGGCCTGCCAGATGCGCACCGTGCAGATGCCGTCCTGCGGCACGCGCGCCGGCGTCGACGAGCCCGTTGGCTGATCGCGAACGGCCCGACCGCCGCCGACAGGTTGCCGCAGTTGCCGCTCCAGTCGACGAAGGCCTTGTCGATCGACACCTGGCCGTACAGGTAGTCGACGTCGTGGTCCGGGCTGGCTGCTCTTGCGACAGGATCACCGTCTTGCTGGTGCTCGAGGTGGCGCCGCCCATGCCGTCGATCTGCTTGCCGTACGGGTCCGGGCTGCCGATCACGCGCAGCAGCAGCGCGTCGCGCGCCTTGCCGGGCACCTGCGCGGCTTGCGGGCAGGTCCTGCAGGCGGAAGAACACGCCCTTGCTGGTGCCGCCGCGCATGTAGGTGGCGGGGATTCTGATCTGGGGAGCGTGTGCCATGTTCGTCCTCAAGCTGCTTGTCGCCGATGCGAGGAAGTCCTGCGCAAAGCGCTGCAGCACGCCGCCGGCCTCGTAGATCGACACTTCCTCGGCGGTATCGAGCCGGCAGGTCACCGGCACCTCGACGCGTCTCGCCGTTCGCTGCGGTGGATCACCAGCGTCAGCGTGGCGCGCGGCGTGCGCTCGCCGACCACGTCGAAGGTCTCGGTGCCGTCGATGCCCAGCGTCTTGCGCGTGGTGCCCGGCTTGAACTCCAGCGGCAGCACGCCCATGCCGATCAGGTTGGTGCGGTGGATGCGCTCGAAGCCTTCGGCGACGATCGCCTCGACGCCGGCCAGGCGCACGCCCTTGGCCGCCCAGTCGCGCGAGGAGCCCTGGCCGTAGTCGGCGCCGGCGATGATGATCAGCGGCTGCTTGCGGTCCATGTAGGTCTCGATCGCTTCCCACATGCGCATCACCTTGCCTTCGGGCTCGACGCGCGCCAGCGAGCCCTGCTTGCACCTTGCCGTCGACCACCGCCATCTCGTTGATCAGCGTCGGGTTGGCGAAGGTGGCGCGCTGCGCGGTGAGGTGGTCGCCGCGGTGGGTGGCGTAGGAATTGAAGTCCTCTTCCGGCAGGCCCATCTTCGCCAGGTATTCGCCGGCCGCGCTGTCGAGCAGGATCGCGTTGGACGGCGACAGGTGGTCGGTGGTGATGTTGTCGCGGCAGCACCGCCAGCGGGCGCATGCCGCTCAGCGTGCGCTCGCCGGCCAGCGCGCCTTCCCAGTACGGCGGGCGACGGATGTAGGTGCTCTGCGGGCGCCAGTCGTACAGCGGGCTGACCTTTTCGCCGCTGGTCCGACGCGCACGTCGAACATCGGCGTCGTAGACCTTGCGGAACTGCTCGGGCTTGACGCGGGCCTGCAACGATCGCGTCGATCTCGGCGTCGCTCGGCCAGATGTCCTTCAGCGGATCGCCTTGCCGTCGACCACGCCGAGCACGTCCTTCTCGATGTCGAAGCGGATCGTGCCGGCGATCGCGTAGGCCACCACCAGCGGCGGCGAGGCCAGGAAGGCCTGCTTCGCATACGGATGGATGCGGCCGTCGAAGTTGCGGTTGCCCGACAGCACGGCGGTGGCGTACAGGTCGCGGTCGATGATCTCCTTCTGGATCACCGGATCGAGCGCGCCGCGCATGCCGTTGCAGGTGGTGCAGGCGAAGGCGACGATGCCGAAGCCGAGTTGTTCCAGTCTCGGCGTCAGCCCGGCCTCCTCCAGGTACAGCGGCCACGGCCTTGCGAGCCCGGCGCCAGCGAGGTCTTCACCCACGGCTTGCGCGTCAGGCCGTGCGCGGTTGGCGTTGCGCGCCAGCAGGCCGGCGGCGATCACGTTGCGCGGGTTGCTGGTGTTGGTGCAGCTGGTGATGGCGGCGATGATCACCGCGCCGTCGGGCATCTGGCCGGGCGCTTCCTGCCACGTGCCGGCGATGCCCTTGCGCGGCGAGGTCGGCTGGTGGCGACGCGGGCGTGCGGGTTGGACGGGCCGGCCATGTTGCGCACCACGCTCGGACAGGTCGAAGTGCAGCGTGCGCTCGTACTGCGCAGTCTGCCAGGCTGTCGGCCCACAGGCCGGTGTGCTTCGCATAGGTTTCGACCAGCTGCACCTGCTCGTCCTCGCGGCCGGTCAGGCGCAGGTAGTCGATGGTGTTGCCGTCGATGAAGAACATCGCCGCGGTGGCGCCGTACTCCGGCGCCATGTTGGAGATGGTGGCGCGGTCGCCGAGGGTCAGCGCGGCGGCGCCTTCGCCGCGGAACTCCAGGTAGGCGCCGACCACCTTCTCCTTGCGCAGGAATTCGGTCAGCGCCAGCACCACGTCGGTGGCGGTGATGCCGGGCTGCGGCTTGCCGGTGAGCTCGACGCCGACGATGTCCGGCAGGCGCATCCACGACGCGCGGCCGAGCATCACGTTCTCGGCCTCCAGCCCGCCCACGCCGATCGCGATCACGCCCAGCGCATCGACGTGCGGCGTGTGGCTGTCGGTGCCGACGCAGGTGTCCGGGAAGGCCACGCCGTCCGGCACCTGGATCACCGGCGACATCTTCTCCAGGTTGATCTGGTGCATGATCCCGTTGCCCGGCGGGATCACGTCGACGTTCTTGAACGCCTGCTTGGTCCAGTCGATGAAGTGGAAGCGGTCTTCGTTGCGGCGATCCTCGATCGCGCGGTTCTTCGCGAACGCATCGGGATCGAAACCGCCGCACTCCACCGCCAGCGAGTGGTCGACGATCAGCTGCACCGGCACCACCGGGTTCACCTGCGCCGGGTCGCCGCCCTGATCGGCGATGGCGTCGCGCAGGCCGGCCAGGTCGACCAGCGCGGTCTGGCCGAGGATGTCGTGGCAGACCACGCGCGCCGGGAACCACGGGAAGTCCAGGTCGCGCTTGCGCTCGATCAGCTGCTTCAGCGAATCGGTCAGCGCGGCCGGATCGCAGCGGCGCACGAGGTTCTCGGCCAGCACGCGCGAGGTGTACGGCAGTCTGTCGTAGGCGCCGGGCTGGATCGCGTCGACCGCGGCGCGGGCGTCGAAATAGTCCAGCTTGGTGCCGGGCAGGGGGGTGCGGTAGTTGGTATTCATGGTGCTGGCGATTTTATCCGATCGATCCTGGACTCGGCCGGGCGGCCGAGGCCGATTCGCGCGCTCAGTTCGCGTACTTGATCGAGCAGCCGTATGGCGTGCTCGTCGGTGTGGCGATCGGCTGGCCGGCGAGCGCCTGGTCCAGCGCTTCGCGGACGTGGTTCTTCGCGACTTGATGTCGTCCGCGTTCGCCGAGCGGATGCTGTCGATGCCGCCGGCGTACGCGAGCCGTCCCTGCGGGTCGACGATGTACATGTGCGGCGTCACGGTTGCGCCATAGGCGCGGCCGACCGTGCCGGCCTCGTCCATCAGCACCGCGGTCGGGCGCGCGCCGCGTTCGGCGAACCACTTGCCGAGTTCGGCCGCGGACAGGTAGTCCGGGTGGCCGCGCTCGGTCGAGTTCACGGCCAGCCAGACCACGCCGCGCGCGGTGAAGGTCTTCTGCAGGCCCGGCAGGTTGCCCGATTGCTGGTAGTGCTTGCGCACGAACGGGCAGCCGGGATTGTTCCACTCCAGCACCACGTACTTGCCGCGGAAGTCGGCCAGCCGGACGGTCTTGCCGTCGACGTCGGTCGCGGTGAACGCGGGGGCGGGTTGGCCGACGGCCGGGGAAGCGACCGCGGACGTCGTCGTTCCGGCCAGCGTCGCGCAGGCGAGAGCGAAGCCGGCGACGCGGCCGCGCAGTGCGAGGTTCTTCATCGGCATTCTCCTGTGCGCTGTGCCGGCCGGGCCGGCGTCAGGGCATCTTGTAGTCGGCGGCTTTCACCATCTCGGCAAGCGACTGGTCGACGTCCTTCACCAGCGCGCCGAGCTCCTCGGCCGAGCTGTGCGTCGGCGTGATCCCCAGCGTCGCCAGCCTCTGCGCGAAGTCCGCCGACCTTGTCACCGTTCCAACCGCCGCGTTGACCTTGCGCACGAAGTCGGCCGGCGTCCCCGCCGGTGCGAACAGTGCCACGAAGTTGCCGGACTCGTAGCCCTTCAGGCCCTGCTCCGAATACGTCGCCACCTCGGGCATGCGCTCCATGCGCTTCGCCAGGTTGACCGCGACGAGCCGGATCTGGCCGGTCTTCACGTACGGACTCATCGCGCCGACCGAACCGATGCCCGCCGCCACCTGGCCCGCGACCAGGTCCTGCACCACCGGTCCGTCGCCCCGGTACGGCACCGAGTTCAGATCGGCCTTGAACGTCTTGCCCATCATCTTGACGGCGAAGTCTGGCGCGCTGGCCGGCGCGGGCACGCCGACGCTGCCCTTGCCCGGGTTTGCCTTCGCCCATTCGACGAACTCGCGCAGCCCGCCCTTCTCGCCCACGAGCTTGACGTTGACACCGAGCACGTCCGGGCTGATCGCGACCAGCGAGACCGGCACGAAGTCCCTGGCCGGCTCGAAGCCGGGCGTGCGGACGGTGAGCGGAATCATCGACACGGTGTGGCTGTTCGTCAGGAACAGTGTGTTGCCGTCCGGCGCGGATCCCTTCAAGGCGACCGCCGCGATCTGGCCGCCGGCCCCCGGCCGGTTCTCGACGACGACGGGCCGCTTCAGCAGGGTCGTCAATTCCGCGGCCATGCTGCGGGCGATCGTGTCGATACTGCCGCCGGCCGGGAATCCGACCAGGATCTTCAGAGGCGCTTCCTGCGCGTGGACCATCGCGGGGAGCTGGGTCAGTGCCGTCGCCGCGATGGCGCAGGACAGGGTGCGGATCAGGATGCGACGCTTCATGGTGATGGGTCCACTCGTTGAAAGGAACCGCTGCAACGTCCGCGCCATGTGTTCCGGCGAGGTGCCGCGACGGCGTCCGGGTTGATCAGGATGTCCTGGTCCCGCCGATCGTCACGTGGTGACCGGCGAGGGTCTTGTACTCGGAGACGATGGCCTCCAGTTCGCGCGCGGGCAGAACGGTCTCGAGGTCGGTGAAACCGTCGGGCGCACGTTCGTCGACGAGGTCGAGGATGCGGTCGAGGCCTTCGCGACGGTTGGCCAGAGTCAGCGCTGTCGTGGCGGTGCGGCGCTGATCCTCGTACTGCGACAACGCCGCCTGCCAGTCGTCACGGTGCTTCGAGAACGCATCGGCGATCGAGCGCGCGTCCATGATCGCCTGGGTGGCGCCATTGCTGCCGATCGGGTACATCGGATGCGCGGCGTCCCCGACCAGCGTGACACGTCCGAATGTCCACTGCGGCAGCGGGTCGCGGTCGACCATCGGAAACTCGAACACCTCGTCCGCGCCCCGGATCAGTTCGACGATGTCGAGGTCCGGAAACTTCCAGTCGGCGTACCGATGGACGAAGGCCTCGACGTCGGCCTTCCGGTTCCAGTCTTCCGGCTCCAGCGCTTCGCTGTCCGACGCCCGCACGCACGCGATCCAGTTGGTGAGCGAAGCGCCCTCGTCGTACGCGGCGCGCGAGATCGGATAGCAGACGAACTTCTGCGCCTTGCTGCCCATCTGCACCATCGTGCGGCCCGACAGGAACGGCCTGCTGCGGGTGACGCCGCGATACAGGATCAACCGGCTCCACCGCGGCGCACCCTCGTCGGGATACAACTGGCGGCGCGCCGCCGAGTGGATCCCGTCGGCGGCGAGCAGCACGTCCGCCGACTTCGTCTTGCGCGTGCCGTCGCGGGCCGCGAACGTCGCGCCGACGGCGCGTCCGTCCTGCTCGAACCGATCCAGGCGCAGACCGGTCAGCACCCGCGCGCTGCCGAGGCGCTCGCAAGCGGTCCGGTACAGCAGCATGTGCAGCTCGCCCCGGTGCACCGAGTACTGGGGAAACGGATAGCCGGCCTCGAGTCCGCGCCCGTCCTGCCAGATGCGCTGCCCGTGCCGGTTGTAGAACGCGACCTCGAGCGTCGGGATGGCGAGCCTCGCCAGCGCGTCGGCCAGACCCAGCCCCGAGAGCACGCCGACCGCGTGCGGCAGCACGTTGATGCCGACCCCCAGAGGGCGCAACTGGGCGGTGGCTTCGACGACTTCGACATCCAGGCCGGCCTGGTGCAGCGCGAGCGCCGTCGTCAGCCCGCCAATGCCGCCGCCTGCGATCAGTATCTTCACCGGATCCGCTCCCATTCGTCGCACGCGCACGCGCGCTCTTGCCACGCGCACGCGCTTTCTCCGGCGTCACCGCCGGGCGCGACGTTTCGCGTCCGCATTTCGGACCGAAAGATAGCGCATTTCGGAACGCGCGCCGCGCCCGCCGGACCCGGCGTGCGGCGACGGCCCTACGCGCGCCGTCGCCGCTTATCATCTTCGGAACGACCATCGAGATCGCATCGTGACCGAACCCGCAACACCCTCCGTCCCGGCCGCTGCCTACGTGGCGTTCGACGCCCGGGCGGCGCATTCGAGCGAACTCACCCGCGGCCCCTGGCACCCCGACCAGCAGCACGCCGGCCCACCGATCGCGCTGGTCTGCCGCGCGCTGGAGCAGGCCGCGCACGAGCACGGACTCACGCACATCGCACGGCTGACAGCGAACCTGCTGCGTCCGGTCCCGATCGGCGATCTGATCGTGGAAGTGATGACCGACTACGTCGGACGCAACGCCGGACACTTCTCGGCACATCTGATGACGGGCAGCAAGGACGTGGCACGGTTCACCGCGTTGGCGCAGCGCGAGACGCCGCTGGATCTGCCCCAGGCGTTGCCCGGGCATCCGCTGCCGATGGCTCCGATGGCGCCCGACGTTTCACCGCCGGCCCACTTCCCGTTCGCCGGCAAGCGCGTGGGCTACGCCGACCTGGTCGAGACCCGGATCGCGCGCGGCACCTTCTGGAACGGTCCGTGCGCAGTGTGGTTCCGGATGCGCCACCCGCTGGTGGCGGGCGAGGTGCCCAGCCCCTACCAGCGGGTCGCGGTGGCCGCCGACTCCGGCAACGGCGTGAGCGCGATCCTCGACTACACGCGATACGCGTTCGTGAACTCCGACCTCACGATCAACCTGCTGCGTCGCCCGGCCGGCGAGTGGATCTGCATCGACGCGCGGACCTGTCTCGGCCAGGATGGCGGCGGCCTGGCCGAACCGGCGCTCTACGACGAACGCGGCTTCATCGGCCGGGCGACGCAGAGCCTGGCCGTGCGTTCGCGATCGTCGTGAATTCGCCGGCGCGTCTACACTGCGCGGTGGCGTAGCGCGCGGCGCCGCCTGGAACATCACTCATAAAGGAGACGAACCCATGATCGGTTACGCCACTCTCGGCACCAACGACCTCGACCGCGCTGGCGGCTTCTACGACAAGATCGCCGAGGCACTGGGCGGCAAGCGCGTCTTCAAGAACGATCGCGGCATCGGCTGGAGCGTCGCGCGCGGCCCGATGTTGATGCTGATGAAGCCCTTCGACGGCAAGGAGGCGTCCGTCGGCAACGGCACGATGGTCGCACTGGTTGCGGACAGCCGGGAGAAGGTCGATGCCGTCCACAAGCTGGCGCTCGAGCTCGGCGGCAAGGACGAAGGGGCGGTCGGCCTGCGCGGCGAGCATTTCTACGGCGGGTACTTCCGGGACCTCGACGGGAACAAGCTGGTCGTCTACAAGATGGGGTGACGCGGATGCCAGCCGACGCACCCCCGTCGCCTTGACCGCAACGCGGCGACTCGGCGCGCAGCCGCGGACGGCAGTGAATTCCCGACAACTGAACGGAGATCGAGATGCGGAAGATGAAACGATGGACGCTCCTGGCCGCGGCCGGTGCGATGACACTGGTCGGATGCGCAGGCACGCAGCTGGCGGGACCGACGAACATGACGTTCTTCGTGACCAGCGTCGGCCCCGGCAAGGGTGCCGACCTGGGCGGCCTCGCCGGCGCGGACCGCCACTGCCAGTCGCTCGCAACCGCGGCGGGGGCGGGCAATCGCACCTGGCGTGCGTACCTCAGTACGCAGGGATCCGGACTGACCGATCCGAACTTCGTCAATGCACGCGACCGGATCGGCGCCGGTCCCTGGCAGAACGCCAAGGGCGCCGTGATCGCGCGCAGCGTCGACGACCTGCACTCGGCCAGCAACAATCTGACCAAGGAAACGGCGCTGGACGAACGAGGCCAGCTCGTGAACGGGCGCACCGACAAGCCCAACAAGCACGACATGCTGACCGGCTCGCGGACCGACGGCACGGCCTTCCCGGGCGCTCCCTTTCCCGACATGACCTGCGGCAACTGGACGAAGAGCGGGACCGAGGGGTCGGCGATGCTGGGGCATCTCGATCGCGCCGGTCCGATCGCGAGCGCGTGGGCCACCTCGTGGAATTCGGCCCACCCGTCGCGCGGCTGCCATCCGGAGGGCTTGCGCCGCACGGGCGGCGACGGGCTGTTCTACTGCTTCGCGGAGAAGTGAACTCGCGATCCCCGTGGACGCGCTGAGCCTGCACGTCCACGGCTCGAAACTTCACCTGCCATGCGTCTGGAAGAGAGCCTAGCGATCGAGGAGATCCTGCAGCGCGAGACGGGCCGCCGGCATCGCGGCTACGCTTCGGTCGTCAACCTCGGCTGCGGCGACGTCGGCAGGCTGGCCAGGACCAAGCCCTGGGTGCACCAGCACGTGTTCAAGCCGCTGGCCGACGATGGCGCCCGGGTCGTGCACGCGGACGCGATGCCGTTTCCGGGCGTCGACGTCGTCTGCGATCTGGCGGCGCCCGACGCGCTCGACTTCGTGTGCGCGCTCGCGAGGCCGCGGCTCTTCGTGCTGGCCAACGTGCTGGAGCACGTGCCCTCGGATGCCCGCTGCGGAATCCTGAAGAAGATCGAAGCCCGGATGGATCGAGGCGATTCGCTGCTGATCACCGCGCCCTACGACTATCCGTATCACCCGGACCCGATCGATACGCTCTATCGCCCCGGTCCGAGCGAACTCGAGCGTCTCGCCGACCTGAACTGGGTTGAAGAGTCGATCGTGGACTGCGGCTCCTTTCGGGAGGAGTTCGCACGCATGTCGTTGCCGAAGAAGGTGCGCAAGCTGCTCAAGGTGCTGTGGGTGCTGCAGCCGCCCGCCAAGTACCTCGAGTCCGCGCATCGCCTGCTGTTCCTGTTCAAGCCGTACAGGATCTCGATCGTCCTCGGCAGCAAGTAGAGGAGCGGCGTGCTGCGGTGCCCAACGACCGCCGACGCCCGGACAGTGCAGTGACGTCGGAGTCGGCCGTGACGCACGCGCGCAGCCGATCGATCCGGCGCGAACTGATCCGGCGCATGGTCCTTGGCTGCATCGTGGCGTCGCTGCTCGTGGGGGCGGGAACCTATCTTCTGGAGCGCCGGCGGATTGCGGATGCGATCGGGGATCGGGCTGGGCTCGCCGTCGAATTGCTGCGCGCCAGCGTCCAGCGGCACGCGCAGTCCACGGGCGAACCCTGGCAGCAGGTTCTGCCCCGGGCACTTGCGGGGCTCGCCGCGGATGTCCCTGCGGCAGGACTGGGGCGGTTCGTCTTCGTGGAGATCCTGGGCGTCGAAGGAGGGCGGCTCGCCAGCGCGGAGGATGCCTCGTTCGCCGGGCTTGCTTCACTGGCAAGGCAGCGCGGCTTCGCAATCGGCAGCGGGCACATCGAACTCGCGCCCATTCGCGAGAGCCCGGTTCCCGGTGCTGTCGCGATCTCCGCACCGGTGTCGGATCGGCGGGGGGAAGCGCTGGGCCGCATCAACGGCGTCTTCGTGGTTGCGCCCGAGAAGATCGTGGAAAGCGAGCGCCGCCTCGTGACAACGGTGCTGGCGGCGGCCGCGATCGTCATCGGGACGACGCTGTTGATCTATCCGGTCGTCGGCCGCCTCGTGCGGCGCTTGAGCGCGCTGTCCATCCACCTCCTCGACGCCAACCTGGACACGCTGCAGGTCCTCGGCAATGCCATCGCCAAGCGCGACAGCGATACCGATGCGCACAACTATCGGGTGACGGTCTACTCGGTACGCCTCGCCGAGGCCGAAGGTGTCGCCAGCGCCGTCGTCCGCAGCCTCGTCAAGGGTGCTTTCCTGCACGACGTCGGCAAGATCGGCGTGCGCGACCACATCCTGCTCAAGCCCGGCCGGCTTACCGAGGCCGAGTTCGAGATCATGAAGACGCACGTCACGCACGGTCTGGACATCGTCGCGCAGTCGGCGTGGCTGCGCGACGCTGCTGAGGTGATCGGCGGCCACCATGAAAAGTACTCGGGCGACGGCTATCACCAGGGACTGCGGGGAGCGCAGATTCCGCTCACTGCGCGCATCTTTGCGATCGCCGATGTGTTCGACGCGCTGACGTCGGAACGGCCCTACAAGAAGCCGATGACGGTCGAGGAGTCGCTTGCGATCCTGCGGCAGGGCGCGGGAGGGCACTTCGATCCCGGCCTGGTGGAGCGCTTCACGACGATTGCCCCGGACCTGCACGCGCGCTTCGCCGGCGACCGCGAGGCGGCGCGCCGCGAACTCGCGGCGATCGTCGAGCGCTACTTCAGGGCGGACCTGAGCGTGGTTCTCGAGGACGTCGCCGGTCGAACCTAGGGTCGGCACGCGTCCGAAGCGCCAACGGCCGTCGGTCCGCGCCGGGCGGCGCCGAGCAACGCGCCGCGGCGCTCGGGTTCACGCCGGCTGCATCAAGGGCGAATCCACGCGCTGCCGAAAACGACGTAGAGCACCGGCCCGTCCGGGCCGTGGGCCACGTCGACGCCCACGTGCATGCCGTACTGGCGCGCGAGCAGGTAACGGAATCCCGCGCCGACCGTGGTGACGGTCTGCTCCCGTTCGCGCTGGGCCCCGCTGCTTCGCGCAATGCCGGCGCCGCCGAAACCGACCAGGCTGAATCGGGGGTGCAGTTGCCAGCGCAATTCGCCCTCCACCTCGCCCGCCTGGGTCCCCTGGTAGCGCAGTGCCTGAGCTCCTCGCAGCATCACGAATGGGCGCAGATAGAACGGGGTGCCCTCGGTGCTGGTGCGGGCGGTGCCGCGCACGGAGAGGTACACGGAGGCAGGCAGCGGACGGTAATGGATCGCGGTCAGGATCGCCTTCTCGAAGTCCCGGTCGCTGCCCAGCGACTTGCGGAACAGTGGCGCCGACAGGTCGACATACCAGCCCTTCGTCGGAGTGAAGAAGTTGTCCCTCAGGTCCAGTGTGATCGATGGCGTCAGCGCGGCAAGTCGCAGGTCCGTGTCCCCCGGTGCGATCTCCGGCGGGACCGCGTCCGCCGCGTCCAGCGCGACGTGCGTCTGCGCCATCGCATAGCGAAGCCCCAGCCACAGCGACGTGTCGCCGAGCCGGTAGTTCGCTCCAGCGACACCGCCGCGCGCCGCCACCGAGTATCCGACTTCGCGCCCCGGCACCCGGTCGCCGCCGAAGCCGAAGAAATCGAGATTCACGTCGGCATCCGCCAGCCCGACCAGTGTGCGCAGCCTGCCGTCGAGCCACGTGCCCAGGTGGCCCGCGAAGGCGCCGCGCGTGCCGTTCTCGGTGGCCGCGGCACCGATCACCGCGATGTTCGGGCGATCGCCGGTCCGCTTGCCTCCGGGCGGAGGGCGATCGACGAACACCAGCGCCCCGGCAGCGCCGTATCCCACCGCGGGCTCGGTGATCGGCACCAGCAGCGGAACGAATCCGTAGGCCGTGTCCAGGAACCCGCTGATGTCGAACCAGCCGTCCCCGGGGTCGAAGAGCCGCGCCGCCGCCTCGGAGCGTTGCGCGTCGGCGATCGATGCGGCGTGCAGCGCCGCCGTCACGACCAGACCGGCGAGGCCGACCAGCGCGCGAAGCAGCCAGCCCGTCACCTCGCTGCGCCTCTCTGACTCGTTGTGCATGTGGCCTCGTCCTCCTGCTGCCGGGAGCTTCGCGTCACGGACGATCGCTTCCCGCGCGATCGGGCCGAGAGTCTCGCACAGTGCGCGATCCGCGCGTTCGTTGACGCCGTCCCGATTCGGCAACACACTCGCGCGAACCGTTCCAGACCACCACCGCCGCCCGCCGACGAAGCGGGCGGCACGGAGACTCGTCATGACTTACCGATCCCATCAAGCCGGCCGGCGTTCCGTCGTTCTCGGCCTTGCCGGCGCGCTTGCAGCGCCTGCCATCGTCCGTGCGCAGACGCGCTGGAAGCCCGAGCGGCCGATCGTGATCTACAACCCGTTCGCTGCGGGCGGCATCACCGATCTGCACATGCGTTTCATCGGCGAACGTGTCGGCAAAGCCCTTGGTCAGCAGGTGGTCGTCGAAGGCAAACCCGGTGCCGCGGGCACGCTCGCGCCGGCAGCATTGCTCAATGCCAAACCCGACGGCCACACGCTGGCCTGCATGAGCATCAACAGCCTGCGCTATCCGCACTATCAGCCGGTGTCGTGGAACCCGCTGCGCGACTTCACCTACGTCACCGGTCTGTCGTCGTACACGATGGGCATCGTCGTGCGGGCCGACGCGCCCTGGAAGACCATCGAGGAACTGATCGCGGCCGGCAAGAGCGAGCCCGAGAAGTACACCTATGGCACCAGCGGTATCGGTGGCACCGGCCAGCTGCTGATGATCGAGGTCGACCAGGCCACCGGTGCCAGGTTCACCCACGTGCCGTTCAAGGGCGGCGCCGAGTGGATGCAGGCGCTGCTGGCGGGCCACATCAACTTCCTTGCCGATGCTTCGCAATGGGCGCCGTTCGTCGACAACGGCCAGTGCCGCATCCTCGCGATGGCGACCGAGCAGCGGCTGCCCAGGTACGGCAACGCGCCGACGCTAAAGGAGCGCGGCATCAATGCCGTCGGCCACAGCCCCTACGGGCTGGTCGGTCCGAAGGACCTGCCGCCGGCGATCGCGCAGACGCTGCACGAGGCCTTCGCCGAGGCGAACAACGATGCCTCGACCCTGCAGTTCCTCGACAAGTACGTGCAGGTGCCGTGGCGCAAGAACCCTGCCGAGTACCGTGCGTATGCCGAGGAGTACTTCAACAGCGTCAAGCCGCTGCTGATCAAGGCCGGCCTGGTCAAGTCCTGACCCCGCTCGAGTGATCGGTCTGCGGGAGCCTTGGGGGTGGTGCTGCGCTTTCGCGCCGTCGGCGACATGAGCGGGGTGCTTCGCATCCTGCTCGCCGTGGCGCTGGCGATCGCCCTGGCAGCGATCGGTGTCCGGGCCGGCGCCCAGCCCGCCGCCGGGATCAGCGCGCCCGCCACCGCCACCGCCACCGCCACCTTTGCCGGAGGCTGCTTCTGGTGCGTCGAGGCCGATTTCGACAAGGTGCCCGGCGTGTTGTCGACCACCTCCGGCTACACCGGCGGCACCGTGCCCAACCCGACGTATCGGCAGGTGTCCGCCAAGAGCACCGGCCACGCCGAGGTCGTGCGGATCGTGTTCGATCCGACGAAGGTGAGTTACGAGCAATTGCTCGCGAAGTTCTGGCGCAGCATCGACCCGACCACGAAGGATCGACAGTTCTGCGACGCCGGCTCGCCTTATCGGACGGCGATCTTCACCCACGACCCGGCGCAGTTCGCTGCGGCGACGCGATCGCTACAAGAGTTGCAAAAGACGAAACCGTTCAAGGAGCCGATCGTCACCCGGATCGAGCCGGCCGGCCCGTTCTACGCGGCCGAGGAATATCACCAGGACTATTACCTGAAGAACCCGGCGCGCTACCAGTACTATCGGTACGCATGCGGGCGTGATGCGCGGCTCGAGGAACTCTGGGGCAAGCGCTAGCGGCGAGCGGCATCCTCGCCATTCCGGACCGCCGAGGGCGCTGGCCGGGATATCATCGCCACGCGCAGCGCCGCGAAATGCCGAGCGATACGGCCGGCGGCGCGTTGTTCGATTCCCGTTCACGCGGCACGGCCGGGCGATGGTCCCGCGCCGCCGACTTCTGGAGAGATTCATTCCATGTCCGCACTGCTGCAAGGCATTCGAGTGCTCGATTTCGGCCGCTACATCGCTGGCCCGTACTGTGCCGCGTTGCTCGCCGAGTACGGCGCCGACGTGATCCGGATCGAGAAACGGGACGGCAGCGAGGATCGCTTTCCGGCCCAGGTCGGTGGTGGCGTCGGAGCGCTGTTTCTGCAGATGAACCGCAACAAGCGCTCGATGACACTCGACCCGGCGTCGCCGGACGGCCGTAGCATCGTCGCGCGCATGGTGAAGAACGCGGATGTCGTCATCGCCAATCTGCCGGTGGCGACGCTGGTCTCGATGGGCCTCGACTACGACACGCTGCGTTCGTACCGGCAGGACATCATCTTCGTCACCAACACGGCGTTCGGGCCGGTGGGGCCGATGAGCAGCAACGTCGGGTTCGACGGCGTGGGGCAGGTGATGTCGGGCGCCAGTTACATGACGGGTGAGCCCGATCGGCCCCACCGCTACGCCGCGCCCTGGGTCGACTTCGGCACTGCGCTGCACTGTGCGTTCGGCACGATGGCGGCCCTCATGGAGCGGCAGAAAACCGGCAAGGGCCAGATGGTGACGGGTGCGCTGCTGGCTACTGCCGTCACGGTCAACAACGCTTCGCTGATCGAGCAGGCGGTGGTCGCCCCGAACCGCATACCGACCGGTAATCGCGGGCAGACCGCCGGTCCCAACGACATCTTCCGCACCCGGGACGGTTCCGTGCTGGTCGCCGTGACGGGGCAGCCGCTGTACGTGCGCTGGGCCAAGCTGATGGGCGAGCCGGAATGGCTGACCGATCCTCGCTTCGCCAACGACGACGCCCGCGGCCTGCACGGCAAGGTGCTGAGCGAGCGCATGGGTCGGCGGTGCGCCGAGCGCACCACCGAAGATGTCGTCGACATTCTCGGCAAGGCGAAGATACCCTGTGCGCCGGTGCTCACGCAGCAGCAGGCGCTCGACCATCCGCAGGTGAAGGCGCTGGGCGTGCTTCAGGACACCGACTATCCCGGGTTGCCGCGCCCCGCGCCGGTGGCGGCGGTGCCGCTCTGGATGACCGAGACCCGACCCGTGCCGCGACGGCGCCCGCCGCAGCTGGGCGAGCACACCGACGAGGTGTTGGCCGAGTATGGCTACGGCGCGGCCGAGATCGCCGACCTGCGCGCGCGCAACGTGATCTGACGCGCGCCGCGTGAGTCTGCAGCGCCACCTCGAGCGCTTCCATCAGGCGCCCGGACCCACGCGGGCGATCCTGTGGTCACTCGCGGCCGGCTTCACGTTCTCGGTCCTGAACATGATGGTACGCAGCCTGTCGCTGCAGTTGCATCCGTTCGAGACCCAGTTCCTGCGCAACCTGTTCAGCGTGATCGCGATGTTGCCGCTGGTGCTGCGCGGCGGCTGGTCGAGCTTCATGCCCAGCAGCATCGGCGGCCAGTTCAGCCGCGGCGCGGTCCACACGCTCGGCATCACGATGTGGTTCTATGCGCTGCCGCACCTGGCGCTCGCCGACACCACGGCAATCGGCTATACCGGCCCGATCTTCACGATGATCGGCGCCGCCTACCTGCTCGGCGAGAAGATGCGCTGGGACCGCTGGGTCGCGGCGATCGTCGGCTTCTGCGGTGTGCTGATCGTGGTCGGGCCGCGGCTTGCCGGCACGGGCGACTGGTACTCGCTGGTGATGCTCGCGTCGGCCCCGGTCTTCTCGCTGTCGTTCCTGCTCACCAAGCTGCTGACCCGGCGCGACAGTCCCGCCGTGATCGTGGTCTGGCAGGGCATCACGGTGTCGGTGCTGTCGCTGCCGCTGGCGTTGTACTTCTGGGCCTGGCCCACGCCGACGCAGTGGGCGCTGTTCGCGGTTGCCGGCGTGCTTGGTAGTCTCGGTCACTTCTGCCTGACCCATGCGCTGATGGCCGCCGACATGTCGGCGACGCAGCCGGTCAAGTTCCTCGACCTGCTGTGGGCGACGATGTGGGGCTTCGTGGTGTGGGGCGACACACCCAGCAGTTACACGCTGGCCGGCGGGCTGGTGATCGTCGGCGCGACGGTGTGGATCGCGCGGCGCGAGGCGCGCCGCGCGCGCGTACCGGGTTCCGGAACGTCCTGAATTTCGACAAACGATCGAGGAGAACACATGTCCAGCGTCGTGAAATCCGAATCCGTCGGCATGACCGACGCCGAATGGCAGGCCCGATGCGAGCTCGCCGCGCTGTACCGGATCGTCGACCACTTCGGCTGGACCGACGTCATCGCGACGCACATGTCGGTGCGCGTGCCGGGTGAACCGGACTGCTTCCTGATCAACCACTACGAGGAGATGTTCCACGAGATCACCGCGTCCAGCCTGATCAAGATGGACCTCGACGGCAATGTGATCGGCAAGCAGGGAAGGTTCAACAAGGCGGGCTTCACGATCCACAGCGGCGTCTACAAGGCGCGGCCCGACGTGAACTGCGCGATGCACACCCACACCCGCGCCGGCGCCGGCGTGGCGATGCTGCGCGACGGGCTTCGCCCGGTGAGCCAGGACGCGCTGATCGTGCTCGACGACGTCGTCTATCACGAGTACGGCATGCCGGCCACGCAGGAGGAATGCGATGCGCTCGGCGTCAGCATCCAGAAGGGCAGCTGCGTGGTCCTGCTCAACCACGGGCTGCTCACGCTCGGCGCCACCGTGCCGGGCACGTTGATGAACATGTACATGCTCGAGCGCGCGTGCGAGCTCGAGCTGATCTCGCGCACGTTCAGCGACCCGCCGGTGATGGTGAATCCGGACGTGGTCAGCCGCATGGCGGTGGCGATGAAGAAGGCTCGTGCCGAACCCAAATGGGGCGTGAACGAGTGGAACGCGCTGCTGCGCGCGGTCGAGGGCAAGGGCAGCGACTACCGGAGCTGAAGATGGCGCATCCGATTTCCCCGGACGGCCCGCTGCGTCTCGCGATCAGCATGGACGACCTGTTCCTGTGGCCGGACATGCCGTTGGCGACGGGTTATTCGCACCTCGGCATCACGCGCGCGATGACGCGCGCCATGAAGAGGCATGCGGTCACGGGCGCGTATGCGTTCTCCGCGACCAGCCCGGCGGAGAAGGAACCGCACCTGTACGGTGTCTTCGATCACTGGGTGGAGAGTGGTCATCACATCGCGAACCACACGCACCATCACGCCAACCTGAACTGGGTGACGGTGCCGAACTATGTCGCCGACATCGAGCGCACCGAGACGCTGATCGAGCCCTGGTCCAGCCGCGCGCCGACGCGTTACTTCCGCTACTGCATGGACAACTGGGGAAATACACCCGAGAAGCACGAGGGCGTCCAGGCCTATCTGGATCGCCACGGATTCCAGGCGGCGCCGATCAGCGTCTGGTTCTACGACACCGAGTTCCTGGCGCCGCACTGGCGCGCGCTGAGCACCGGCGACACCGACGGCGTCGCACGGCTGCGGCGCGCCTTCGTCGACACCGCCGAAAACCAGCTTCGCGTGCAGGCCGCTGCGGCACGCGCGATGTTCGGCCGCGACCCGGCTCACATCTGGCTGATCCACGGCACCCCGCTCGCGGCCGATTGCCTCGATGCGATCCTCGACCGCTTCCAGGCGGCTGGTGTGATATTCGTTTCGCTCGAGGAGGCGATGGCCGATCCGATGAACCGCGAGACGGTTCCGATCGTCACGCCGCGCTTCCTCAACCAGGTGCAGAAGTGGGCGGCGCTGAAGGGTGTGCCGATCGAGGATTGCCCGCCGGCGATCCTGCACGAGATAGACCGAATCGCGCCGCTGACCGGTCACAGCACGCCCGAGGTCATGGGGCGCGTGTTTCGCGCCATCTCCGACAGCGTCGGTGGGGAGTTCTTTCCGAAGATGTACTAGCGCGCTTCGGCGCACCCGTCGAGTCAGGCGTCGAGCCCGATGTTGCGCTGTTCCAGCTTGTCGCGCTTGATCACGACGCCGGCCTTCTCCCGGTCCCAGGTGTCGGGCGTGACGCCGTCCTCGCGCAGCAGGTTCTTCTGCACCTTCTGTGTCGGCGTCTTCGGCAGTTCGGACATCACCCGCACGTAGCGGGGAATCATGAAGTGCGCCATGCGCGGGCGCAGGAATTCGATCAGTGCCAGCGGATCGACCACCGCGCCCGCCACCGGGGCGACCACGGCCAGCACCTCGTCTTCGCTCAGTTCGCTCGCCACCGCGACCACTGCCGCTTCGCGGATAGCGGGATGGGCGCAGATCTCGGCTTCGACCTCGAAGGACGAGATGTTCTCGCCGCGCCGGCGGATCGCATCCTTGATGCGATCGACGAAGTAGAAGTTGCCGGCCTCGTCCCGGCGGAACGCGTCACCCGTGTGGAACCAGCCGTTGCGCCATGCCTTCGCGGTGGCCTCGGGGTTCTTGTGGTAGCCCGAGTTCATCGCCCACGGCATGTCGGTGCGCACGATCAGCTCACCGACCGTGCCCGGCGGCACTTCGCAATCGTTCTCGTCGACGACGCGGCACTCGGCACCGGCCCGGACCACGCCGCAGGTGCCCTTGAATTGCGGGTTCTTCTGGGAATAGATCGGGCACGAGATCTCGGTCATGTTGAACGTGGTGTAGATGTCGATGCCGAAGCGTTCGCCAAACGCGAGCGCGTCATCGGACAGCGGCACCATCACCGCCTTGCGCAGCGGATGATCGCGATCGCCCGGTCCCGGCGGCTGCTTCATCAGGAACGGCGCCATCGCGCCCAGCAGGGTCAGCGAGGTGGTGCCGGTCTGGCGCACCATGTCCCAGAAGCTGTGCGTGTCGAACGACTCGACCAGCGCCACCGATCCGCCACGGATCAGCATGCGATAGATCGCGCCCGTGCCCCCGGCGTGGAACATCGGCAGGTTCGCCATCGCGCGGTCGTCCGCCGTCACCGAGTGGAACGCGGCACCGGTCGAGTACAGGTGCAGATACGAGGACAGCACGCCTTTCGAGGGGCCGGTGGTGCCCGAGGTGTAGATGACGTTCTGCGTGTCCCATGGCGCGATCTCGCGCGCGGGCGGCGCCGGCTCTGCCGGCCCCGAGGTCAGCGTCGATGCCGGCAGGATCTGCAGCCGATCGTCGCGCCAGGCGCAGTCGCCGATCGCGACCACGCGGCGCAGTTGCGCGCGGTCGACTTCGGCCAGCCGTTCGATCAGCCGCGCATCGGCGACCATCAGGCTGGCGTCGGAATTGGCGATCACGTGTTCGAGCAGCCGGCCGCGATACGAGGTGTTGATCGGCACGTACACGGCGCCGAGATAGTTCAGCCCGAACCAGGTCAGCAGCGTGACCGGCCCGTTGCCTTGCCATGACAGCACGAAGTCGCCCTGCGCGACGCCGGCCTGCTGCAGGCTCGCCGCAACGTGCATCACGCGGCGGCGCAGCTCGGCATAGGTCCACTGCTCACCGTCTTCGAAGACCACGAACACCTTGTCGGGCGTCTCGCGCGCACGCCGGTCGAGCAGCGGCCCGAGAACGCAGTCTTCAGGGGATGGCATGCGTGGATCGAGTCTCATCGTCCGGTCCTGAATCAGTGGGTGCCCGCTCGGCGGTTGTTGTTTATAGTACCGAGCAAACCGAGACCGGTGAGACCGGCGAGCCAACGCCACCGCGAGACGGGGGCAAGGGGGGACGATGACAGGCTTCAGCCGCGCGCTGGACGCGCTCAGCAACGGGCTTGCCGCGCTGGGCAGGCTCGTGCTGCTGATCACGATGCTGCACGTCACGCTCGACGTCGTGCTTCGCTTCGCGTTCAACCGGCCGCTGACCGGCACGGTCGAAATCTCCTCCTACTACTACATGATCGCGGTGGTGTTCCTGCCGCTGGCAGCGGTCGAACTTCGCAACGGCCACATCTCGGTCGAGATCGTCGCGCAGCACCTGCGCGAGGGTCCGCAGCGCGTGCTGATAGGCATCGTCTGCCTGCTGTCCGCGGTGTTCTACGCGCTGCTCACCTGGCGAACCGGGCTCGAGGCGATCGAGAAGATGCACGTGGGCGAGCGGTACTCCAGTTCGATGGAACTGGCGATCTGGCCGCCGCGCTTCCTGCTGCCGCTGGGCTGCGGACTGCTGACCGTGGTCCTGGTGGTGAAAGGGCTGCGCCTGCTGGGTGGCGATTCCCGCCCGCTCGCCGTCGGGCAGGACGAGCACTTCCAGGAATAGGGACGCCGAATGACGGACATCCAGATCTCGCTGGCGGCGCTTGGCATCCTGCTGCTGCTGCTGTTCCTGCGCGTGCCGATCGCCGTGGCGCTCGGCTTGGTGTCGTTCTTCGGCATCTGGATCGTGATGGGGCTGAAGTCCGCGCTGGGCATCGTCACCGCGATTCCGCACGAGGTCGTCGCCAACTGGACTCTCACCTCGGTGCCGATGTTCCTGCTGATGGGGTACGTCTGCCATCACGCGAAGCTGACGCACGGGCTGTTCCAGGCGGCGCGGCTCTGGCTTGCCCCCTTGCCCGGCGGGCTGGCGATCGCGTCGATCGGCGCTGGCGCCGGATTCTCGGCCGTGACCGGATCGTCCGTGGCCTGCGCCGCGGCGATCGGCCGCATCGCGATTCCCGAGATGGTCCGCAGCGGTTACGACAAGCGGCTCGCGACGGGCGCCTGCGCCGCCGCCGGCACGATCGGCTCGATGATTCCGCCGTCGATCCTGCTGCTGCTGTACGGCATCTTCGTCGAGGCGCCGATCGGGCCGTTGTTCCTTGCGGGCTTTCTGCCCGGCATCCTGACCGCCGTGATGTACTGCGTGGCGATCGTGATCGCCGTCAAGCTGAAGCCGGAAATGGCGCCGCCGACCGGAGTCGGCGCGACCTGGACCGAGCGTCTGCTGGTGCTCGGTCAGACGGCACCGACGCTGCTGCTGATCTTCGGCGTGTTCGGCGGACTGCTGTCCGGCGTCTTCACGCCCACCGAGGCGGGTGCGGTCGGCGCGGCGCTGGCGATGGTGATCGCGATCGGCATGCGCACGCTGACCTGGCAGACGATGAAGCAGGCGCTGAGCGAGACGCTGAACAGCACCGCGGCGATCTTCGTGATCGCGATCGGCGCGCACCTGCTGACGCGGTTCCTGGCGCTGGCCGGCTTCACCGACTTTCTGGCGGAGTTCGTCGACAAGGCCGGGCTCGATCCGATGGTGCTGCTGCTGCTGGTGTGCGCGGCCTACCTGGTGCTGGGCATGTTCCTCGACCCGCTCGGCATCATGCTGCTGACGCTGCCGATCTTCATGCCGCTGATCGAGGCGGCGCACATCAACCTGATCTGGTTCGGCATCCTGATCGTCAAGCTGCTCGAGATCGGCCTGATCACGCCGCCGGTGGGGCTGAACGTGTTCGTGATCAAGGGCGTGGTCGGCAATCTCGATCAGCACCGAGGCGATCTTCCGCGGCATCCTGCTGTTTCTGATCGCGGACATGGTGACGCTGACGCTGCTCGTGCTGTTTCCCGAAATCTCGCTGGTGTTGCCGCGGCTGCTCGCCAACTGACCGGGGCGCCCGCAGGCGCCCCGTCCACGATCCGCAGCGGCGTTCGCGATTACTTCACGAAGTAGGTCGCCGTGTCGATCTTGTCGATCAGTTCTTCACGGACGCGTGCCTTGAACTTCGCCAGGTCGCCGCCGCTGTCCTTCCAGATCTTGTCCCACTTCGCGTTCAGCTCGGTGATCGTCGCGACGACCTTGTCCGCGTCGGCCATGTTGTACTTGCTGCGGCCGAGGGCGGCCCCGTCGTCGGCGATCTTCTTGATGAAGGTGTCCACCTTCGCCTGGATTTCCGGCGAAGGAGCGTGCACCGAGATGCCCTTCTTGCGGCTCTCGGCCAGCGCCTCCTCGCCGGTCTTCAGGTAGCCGTAGGCGATGTCGAGGTTGGCGTCCATCGCCGACTCGAGCACGGCCTTGCGCTGCGCGGGGGTGAGGCTCTTCCAGCTCGCGGGGTTGAACGAGAAGGTGTTGATCGAGCGGTAGATGCCGAAGTTGAGCAGCGTGACGTCCTTGGCCATGTCCCACAGCGAGTAGGTCTTCATCGAGCTCGGCACGTGGATCACGGCGTCGACCAGGCCGCGATTCATCGCCTCGTACTGCTCCGAGGACGGGACGTTGACCGGCACCGCACCCAGCGACTTGATGAATTCGTCCCAGAAGCCGCCGTTGGAGCGCACCTTGCGGCCGTTGAGGTCGGCGAGCTTGTCGATCTTGAACTTCGACATGATGACCATGCCGGGGACCGCCCCCGCGCTGGTGAAGACGTTGCCCTGGTTCTCGAAATCCTTCAGGCACGGCGGGCAGTGGCGCAGCACCCATTCCGTGGTCGCCGGCGCTGACCGCGACGGGATCGGTGCCGATCGCCGATATGTCGTTCGCGAAGCCGCCGAGGTACGGATACTCGGCCGTGTGGTAGCCGACGATCACGTAGCCGAGATCGACGACGCCGTCCTTGATGCCGCCGGAGGCCGCGCGCGGACCCAGCAGTGCGCCGCCGTTGAAGACCTTGATCTTGACCTCGCCTTTCGTGCGCTCTTCGACGTACTTGGCGAACGGCACGTAGCCGTTGGCCACCGTGTCGTTCTTCGGCGGCAGATGCGTGCTCGCCTTCAACTCGCGCGCGTGCAGCGGCGCTTGGGCGGCAAGCGCCGCGGTCAGGCCGATTCCGAAAGCCAGGCGTCTCAGGTTCATCGTCAGTCTCCTCGCGTGCGCCATGCCGCGGGATCGCGGCCGGTCGCTGTCTCCGTGGTCGGTGTACCCGCTCCTATACTAAGACCGAACGGGAAACGACGACAGGAGGGGGCGATGACCACGCAGGACAATGACAGCCGAACGCTGCTCGCGCAGATCGAATCGGCGCGCGCGGCGCTGCAGGACGGCGCGCGGCCCGCGGCGATCGCGCGCCAGCACGAGCGCGGCAAGCTGACGGCACGCGAGCGCATCGATCGCCTCGCCGATCCGGGAAGCTTCCGGGAGTTCGGAGCGCTGGTCTCCGGCGAAGGTGCGCATCAGGTCGGTCGCGACAAGGCGCCCGCCGACGGCGTGGTCACCGGCACGGTCCTGCTGGACGGGCGGCCCGCGGTCGTGCTGTCCCAGGACTTCACCGTGTTCGGCGGCAGCATCGGCGTGCTCGGCAGCGCCAAGACCCAGCGCGCGCTGCAGATCGCGATCACGCGCGGCATCCCGCTGGTGATGCTGCTCGACGGCGGCGGCCATCGCATCCAGGGCGGACAGGACTCGCGCCACTTCGCGCACGCGAACCCGACGTTCCACAACTTCGCGCGCGCTTCCGGCTGGGTGCCGATGGTCGCGGTGATGATGGGGGCAGGGTTCGCGGGCCCGACCAACTACGCGGGCATGTCCGACCTGGTCGTCATGGTGCGGGGCATCGCGACCATGGGGCTGGCAGGACCCGCGCTGGTGAAAGCCGGTGTCGGCGAGGATGTCGACCAGATGGCGATCGGCGGTGCCGAGGCCCAGGTCGACCGCCACGGTCTGGCCGATCTCGGCGCGGCCAGCGAGGACGACGCGCTGTTAGCCGCGCGGCGATTCCTGTCCTACCTGCCCGGCAACGCGCGTGCGCCGATGCCGCTGGCCGAGTGCGACGATCCGGCCGACCGGCGCGACGATGCGCTGCTCGACCTGGTGCCGAGCAATCCGCGCAAGGCCTACGACATGCGCAAGGTGATCGGCCTGATCGCCGATCGCGATTCGCTGTTCGAGATCAAGCCGACGTTCGCCGGCAACGTGCTGACGATGCTGGCGCGGCTCGGCGGTCGTCCGGTCGGGTTCGTCGCCAACCAGCCGCAGAAGCTGGGCGGCATGCTCGACGCCAATGCCTGCGACAAGATGGCGCACTTCATCGGCATGTGCGACGCCTACGGACTGCCGCTGGTGTCGCTGATCGACATCCCGGGCTTCTCGATCGGAAGCTCGGCCGAGCGCAGCGTGCTCGGCCGGCGTTCGGCCAAGCTGATCCACGAGTGGGGCAACGCGACCGTTCCGCGTGTGTCGATCGTGCTGCGCAAGGGCTACGGGCTGGGGTACTTTGCGATGGCGGGCGGCCGCGCTTTCGCCGCCGACGCGAGCCTCGCCTGGCCGACGGCGCAGATCTGCGCGATGTCGGTCGAGGGCTCGGTCGACGTCGCGTTCCGCAAGGAATACGAGGCGGCGCCCGATCCGCAGGCACGACGCCAGGAGATGATCGACGAGATCCGGGGCCGCATCGGATCGATGCGTGCCGCCGAAGGCTTCGGTGTCGACGAGATCATCGACCCCCGGGATACGCGCAGGATTCTGATCGAGACGCTGGCGCAGTGCGCGCCGCGCCGGCCGAACGACCACCCGCCGAAGTTCCGGTCGATCGCGCCGATCTGAGCTGACCAGGCGGCGGCGAGCCGGCCGGCTACAGGCTGGTCGGCCAGGTCGTCAGCTTGTGCCGGGACACGCCCGCGCCGGGGCGCCGGGCGAACACCGACAGCATGCGCGCCAGCCAGGCACGCGTGTCGTTGGGCCGGATCACGGCGTGCGCGGCGAAGATCGCCGTCAGGTCGTAGGGCGTTCCGTCGCGCATCATCCCTTCGAACAGCGATTCGTAGGACTCGCCGTTGGCGCCCTGTTCGCCGGGCCGCGTGTTGTGCACCACCGAAACCGCGACCGCGGGATCGACGAAGCCGATCTCGCCGGTGGTCCACACCGCCATCGCATCGGTCATGCCGCCGCCAAGGTTGAGGTAGGCTTGGCCGTAGCTCTTGCGCATCACGATGCCCAGCTTGGGCACCGAGGCCAGCGCCAGCGCCTGGAGGTTGTTCATGATCTTGCCGGCGACGCCCTTGTGCTCGGCCTGCAGGCCGACCAGGAAGCCGGGCGTGTCCGCCATCAGCACCAGCGGCAGGTTGAAGCTGTCGCACAGCACGATGAATTCCGTCATCTTGTCGCAGGCCGGACCGTCGATGGCACCGCCCTTGTGCAGCGGGTTGCTCGCGACCACGCCGACCGGCTGGCCGTGCAGCCGCATGAAGCCGGTGAACAGAGGCCGTCCGTACAGTTCGCGCCAGGGCAGCAGCGAGCCCGTGTCGGCGATCGCCTCGATCACCTTCCGGACGTCGTAGACTTTGTTGCGCGCCACCGGCAGAACCGACTCGACCTCGCTTGCGCCGGCTTGCGACGCCGATGCCACCGGGGGGCGTTCACCGATGTGGGAAGGCAGGAAGGAAAGCGTGCGGCGGATCAGCGCGATGGCCTCCTCGTCGGTGTCGACCACGGCGTCGATCTGCCCGGTGTTGCGCGCGTGGACCTCCCAGCCGCCCAGCTGCTCGGCGGTGACCGCCTCGCTCAGTGCCACCGAGGTGACCTTGGGGCTGGACACCGACATCGACGCGTCGCGGCGCATGATCGCCACGTCGGACTGGACCGCATACCAGGTGCCCATGCCGTAGCACGGACCCAGCACGGCGGTGATCCACGGCGTCTCGCGTTCGCGCCCGCGCTGTCCGGCCATGCCGACGCGGCCCATGCCCCGCGCACCCTGGATGTCCGGCATGCGCGCGCCGGCCGACTCGATCAGGAACACGCAGGGCACCCCCGCGCGGCTCGCGCTCTCGCGCAGGAAGCCGAGCTTGGTGATGTTGTTGATCGTGGACGAGGCGCCGAGTGTCGTCAGGTCGAACGAGGCGATCGCGATGTCGCGACCGTCGACGGCACCGAAGCCGGTGACGATGCCGTCGGCCGGCGTGCGGTCCGCGTCCTCGGGCCGCACCGAGACGACGAATTCGCCGATTTCGCTGAAGCTGCCCGGGTCGCAGAGCGCGGCGATCCGCTCGCGCGCGTTCAGGTGCCCCTGGCGGCGGCGCGCCTCCAGTTTGGCGGTGCCGCCCATCTGGTGCACGTGGGCGCGCCGGCGCGCGAGTTCGGCTGCAAGTTCTTCGTGGCTCATCGGGTCTCGTCCTCTCGGGTTCGCTCCGCACTTCTTATAACACCCTGTGCCGGCGCTCGGGTTCGCTTGCCGGAACGCTCGCGCTGCAGGCGCGCTCGCGCTAGTCTTGCCGAAACGTCGAAACGTCGAACCGGAGCACCGCCATGAGCACCGTCCCGATCCTGCCCGCCGAGATGTTCGTCCCGCCGCCCAAGGCGTTCCCCGAACACGGTCGATCGCACGATGCGGTGATGGCCGAGCTGCGTGAGCGCAAGTCGGGCGACGCCGACTGGAAGGGCGGCAAAGTGCCGCTGTTCGTGTTCAAGGCCGACGACGCCGTCTACGACATCGGCCGCGACGCCTTCGTCGAATACTTCGCCGAGAATGCGCTGGGCGCGATGCGCGCGTTCCCCAGCGTGCGGCATCTCGAGCGGGAAGTGGTCGCGATGGCGCTCGACCTGTTCCACGCGCCGCAGGGCGCGGCAGGGTTCATGACGACGGGTGGCTCCGAGAGCATCCTGCTGGCGGTTCAGACCTGCCGCAAGCACGCGCGCATTCAGCGCGGCGATGCCCGTCACTGCGGCAACATCATCGCCGCCGAGACGGTTCATCCCGCGTTCGACAAAGCCGCCGCACTGATGGATCTGACGGTGCGGCGCGTGCCGGTCGGGGAGGACTGGCGGGCCGACGTCGCCGCCATCGAGGCTGCGATCGACGACGACACGATCCTGCTGGTGGGCTCGGCCCCGTCGTTCCCCTACGGCATGATCGATCCGATCGCCGAGCTGTCGGCGCTGGCCCAGCGCCGCGCGCTGTGGCTGCACGTCGATGCCTGCGTCGGCGGTTACCTGGCGCCGTTCGTGCGGCAGATCGGACGGCCGGTCCCCGAGTTCGATTTCGCGCTGCCCGGGGTCTGGTCGATCTCCGCCGACCTGCACAAGTACGGCTTTTGCCCCAAGCCGTCGTCGACCGTGCTCTATCGCACGGGGGCGCTCGCCGCGCTGCAGCCGTTCTTCTGCGACGCGTGGCCGAGCGGTCAGTTCATGACGGCCACGGCAGTGGGGACGCGGCCGGCGGGCGGGGTGGCCGCGGCGTGGGCGACGATCCAGTTTCTCGGCGCCGAGGGCTATCGCAGGATCGCGAGCGCGCTGATGCAGGGGGTGGACCGCTATCGTGCGGGCATCGAGGCGATCGACGGTTTGCACGTGATCGGTTCACCCGACCTCGCGATCGTCGCGTTCGGATCCGACAGTCTTCCGGTCAACGAGATTGCCGCGCGGCTGGCGGTCCAGGGCTGGCAGCCGGGCCTGCTCAAGAAGCCGCCCGCGATCCATCGCATGATGTCGATGCTGCACGTGCAGTCGATGGACCGCTACCTCGCCGACCTCGAAGTTGCGACGAAGGCGGTCAGGGATGCGCCGGAGGCCACCGCTGCTTCACTGACCGCGCGGTATTGAGGTCCCGAACCCGGGAACGTAGCGATGACCGCCGATCGCCTGCGCGGGCAGCCGCCACGCGGCATCGGCCATCGTGCGCGCGGCGAGCGCGACCGGGTCGCCGCGGGCCTCGAGCAGCAGCGACTGGTGCGCGCCGCTCGCCGCGGTGCCGAGCCGCTCGAGCAGCACGCCGTGGCCTTCCTCTTCGAGCGCGGCGATGCTGTCGACGACGAACACCTGTGTCGGCTCGCCGACGAACGCGGGGTCGGCAGCAACCGCCGCGGCGACCTGTTCGTGCCGTGCGCCGCGCTCCAGTTCGACGTAGACGTAACGCTCCAGCCGGCCGTCCGCACCGGGGTGCTCGACTGCCAGCGCGCCCTTCACGCCCGTGACGCCTGCGGCGGCCGCGGTGTGGTGCAGGGTCGCGGCCGGGCGTCGCGTGAACTCGGTGCGACCGTGCGGAATCAGCATCTCGAAGGCACCGCGCAGCAGCGAGAACACTCCAGGATCCCATCCGGCGCCGAACACGATCCTGGCGTGATGGCGACGGGCGAAGTCGGTCAGCGACGCGTAGCAGGCATCGCGCCGCTCGGCGTCGAGTTGCGCGCACTCGACGATCGAATGGCCCTGCTGCAGCAGCTCTCGTGCCGCGGCTTCGCTGTCGCCGGCCGGCACGCACAGCAGCAGGACGTCGGCGCGGTCGAGGTCGCGCACGTGGCCGACGACCGGCGTTCGCACGAATGGCTCGGGCAGCGTGCGCGGGGATGCCGGGCGCCGGACGACGCCGGCGAGCTCGAGTTCGTGATGCTCCCGCACCGCATGCGCGCAGGCCCGTCCGAGCCGCCCGTAACCGACGATTGCAACCCTTGTCTTCTTCACCGCCACGATTCTTCGAGCTTGCAGGCACTGGCGCGCGAGGGGCAACGCCGTGCGACCAGCATAGCAGCGCCGGACATTCGCCTGCCGCCGACGCCGTGTCGCTCGTTGTGTATGCTGCTCCCATGAAGACCGAGCCAGTCCGAATTGCCGCTGCCGGGGCGACCATCGACGGTGATCTGGCCTTGCCGGCCGAGCCCGCCGGCGTCGTGCTGTTCGCGCACGGCAGCGGATCGTCGCGTCACTCGCCGCGCAACCGCTTCGTCGCCGCGCAGTTGCAGGCGGCCGGGCTGGCGACGCTGCTGATCGACCTGCTCACGCCCGACGAGGACCTCGACTACGCGCGGCGCTTCGACATCGCTCTTCTGACGCGGCGTCTCGCCGGCGCCGCGCGCTGGCTGTCGGAAGATCCGAGGACGAAGGGTCTGCGCCTCGGTCTGTTCGGCGCGAGCACGGGTGCGGCGGCGGCGCTGCAACTGGCGGCCGCGATGCCGCGCGAGGTGGCAGCGGTGGTGTCGCGAGGCGGCCGGCCCGACCTCGCCGGTGCCGATGCGCTGCCTGCGGTGGCGGCGCCGACGCTGCTGATCGTCGGCGGGCACGATGGCGAGGTCATCGCCCTCAACGAAGAAGCGCGGGCGCAGATGCGTTGCCCGGTGCGCATCGAAATCGTGCCGGGTGCGACGCACCTGTTCGAAGAGCCCGGCACGCTGGAGCAGGTGGCGCGTCTCGCGACTGCGTGGATGGTGCGGCATCTCGTCGCTTGACGCGCGGTGCCTCCGGGCGGACGGCGTACGGTGCGACAGCGCAGAGCGGCAGCTTGTGTCGCGAGTGCTGCAGCGAGTGCTGCAGCTTGCTACTGGTCGTGCGCAATGGCTACACTGATCCGACTCGCACGATCGGTTGGAGCGGCTGATGGCACGATTGAACGTCAACGGCACGGTTCGCGAATTCGACGCGGATCCGGATACACCTCTGCTTTGGGCCTTGCGCGAGCAGCTCGGGCTCACCGGGACGAAGTACGGCTGTGGCATCGCGCAATGCGGTGCGTGCACCGTGCACATCGACGGCGCGCCAGTGCGCAGCTGCGTGATGCCGGTCTCGGCGGTGCCTGCGGCCGCCAGGATCGTCACGATCGAGGGGCTGTCGCGCGACGGCTCGCATCCGGTGCAGAAGGCCTGGGCGGCGCTCGACGTGCCGCAGTGCGGGTTCTGCCAGTCCGGCATGATCATGGCCGCCGCCGCACTGCTGAAGGACAAGCCGAATCCGTCCGATGCCGACATCGACGCGGCGATGACCAACATCTGCCGCTGCGGCACGTACAACCGTGTGCGTGCGGCGATCAAGGTGGTGGCCCAGGGCGGTGATCCGCAGCGGGCAGGGCTGTCGATCGAGCATGCTGGCGGGAGGTCCAAATGAGCACCGATCTGCCGTTCGGGCACTCGTCCGGCGAACGGCCGCGGACTCCTTCCCGCCGCCGCTTCCTGACCGGTTCGCTTGCGGTCGGCGGGGGACTGGCGATCGGATTCCATGTGCCCTTCGCCGACGATGCCGCAGCGCAGGGGGCGCAGACCGACGAGATCAACGCCTGGGTGGTGGTGAATCCCGACGACTCGGTGGTCATCCGGATCGCCCGATCGGAGATGGGGCAGGGCACGCTGACCGGTCTCGCGCAGCTGGTCGCCGAGGAACTCGAATGCGACTGGGCGAGGGTGCGCACCGAGTATCCGACCCCGGGGCAGAACCTTGCCCGCAAGCGTGTCTGGGGCAACTTTTCGACGGGGGGAAGCCGCGGCATCCGTGAATCGCAGGACTACGTCCGCAAAGGCGGCGCGGCGGCCCGCATGATGCTGGTGCAGGCTGCGGCCGAGCAGTGGCGGGTGCCGGTCTCGGAGTGCTCGGTGTCGAACGGTGTGGTCGCGCATTCGCCGTCGGGGCGCACCGCCCGCTACGGCCAGCTCGCGGCAGCCGCCGCGAAGCTCTCGCCGCCGGCGGAGATCGTCCTGAAGGATCCTCGCAGCTGGAAGCTGGCGGGCCGACGCCTCGCGCGGCTCGACACCGTCGACAAGACCACCGGTGCGCAGGTCTACGGCATCGATCTGAAGCTGCCGGGCATGCTCAACGCGGCGATTCGCGACTGCCCGGTGTTCGGCGGCAAGGTTCGGCGCGTGGACGAAGCCGCCGTGCTGGGCCGGCCCGGCGTGCGCAAGGTCGTGCGGGTCGGCGAATCGGCGGTCGCCGTGATCGCGGACACGTGGTGGCGCGCGAAGACCGCGCTCGATGCGCTGCCCGTCGAGTGGGACGAGGGACCGGGCGCCGGCGCCTCGAGCGCCGGATTCGCGCAGGTGCTGAAGTTAGGGCTGGATGCGAGCGACGCCGTGGCCGGCAATGCCGCCGGCGATGCGCGTGCCGCGATCGGGGCGGCTGCGCGCCGGCTCGAGGCGGTCTATTCCTATCCGCACCAGAACCACGCGACCATGGAGCCGATGAACGCGACGGTTCGCTGGACGCCGGAGCGCTGCGAAGTCTGGACTCCGACGCAGAATGGCGAGGCAGCGCTGGCGGCCGCGGCCGAGGCGTCCAGCCTGCCGATCGAGCGTTGCGAGGTGTACAAGCTGCTGCTGGGGGGAGGCTTCGGACGGCGGGGCGCGACCCACGACTGGGTGCGGCAGGCGGTGCTGATCGCAAAAGAGATGCCCGGCACGCCGGTGAAACTGATCTGGTCGCGCGAGGAGGACATGACGCACGGCCGCTATCACCCGGTCACGCAGTGCCGCCTGCGCGCGGGGATCGATGCGCAGGGCAACGTGACAGGGCTGCACATGCGGATCTCCGGCCAGTCGATCCTGGCCGGCGTGTTCCCGCAGAGCGTGCGCGACGGTCGCGATCCGTTGGTGTTCCAGGGGCTGAATGCGTCGGGCCCCGAGGCGTCGATCGGCTATACGTTCCCGAACCTTCTGATCGACCACGCGATGCGCAATCCGCACGTGCCGCCCGGATTCTGGCGCGGGGTCAACCTGAACCAGAATGCGATCTACCTCGAGTGCTTCATCGACGAGATCGCGCACGCGACCGGGCAAGATCCGCTCGCATTGCGGCGCTCGCTGATGCGCAACCACCCGAAGCATCTCGCCGTGCTGAACGCGGTCGCCGAGCGTGTCCGCTGGAGCGAGGCACCGCCGCGCGGAGTGTTCCGGGGCCTGGCGCAGACGATGGGCTTCGGCAGCTACGTGGCGGCGTGCGCAGAGGTGTCGGTCGGCGACGACGGCGCGCTGCGGATCCGTCGCATCGTCGCCGCCACCGATCCCGGGCATGCGGTCAATCCGCAGCAGATCGAAGCCCAGGTCGAGGGTTCGTTCGCCTATGGTTTGTCGGCGGCGCTGTACGGCGAGTGCACGGTGAAGGACGGGCGCATCGAGCAGACCAACTTCGACACCTATCCGGTGATGCGCATGGATGCGATGCCCGCGGTCGAGACGATCGTGATGCCGTCCGGCGGCTTCTGGGGCGGCGTCGGCGAGCCGACGATCGCGGTCGCGGCGCCGGCGGTGCTGAATGCGATCTTCGCCGCGACCGGCAAGCGCATCCGCGATCTGCCGTTGCGGCGGCACAGCCTGAAGCGGGCTTAGCCCGGCGCGATTCGCAGCCGATGCGACCGATGCTGCATCGTCAGGTGCGCCGCCGCAGCCGGCCGGGCTCGGCCCTGCTGGCGGTCGCGCTGAGCCTGGCCGCTTCCGGCGCGTCGGCGCAGGTCGGCGACCGATCGTTTGCCGTGGTTGCCGATGCGATACCCGCGTCTCTGACCGGCCTGCCCGGGGATCCCGCCCGCGGCCGCGCGATCGTCGTCAGCCGCCAGACCGGGTTGTGCCTGCTGTGTCACTCGGGCCCGTTTCCGGAGGAACGGCAACAGGGGACTCTGGCCACCGACCTCGCCGGCGCGGGGAGCCGCTGGTCCGAGGGGCAGCTGCGGCTGCGGCTGGTCGATGCACGGCGCCTCGACCCGACGTCGATCATGCCGGCCTATCACCGCACCGATGGGCTGGTGCGTGTGGCAGCCCAATGGCAGGGGCGTCCGCTGCTCGATGCGCAGCAGATCGAGGACGTCGTCGCGCTGCTGCGTACGCTGCGCGATCGACCATGAGCCGCGACAGCGACGCGTTCGAGGCCGGCCGTGATGCGCGCACGCCGCGCCGCCTGCTGCTGAAAGCCGGTGCGGGCATCGCGACGGTCGCGCTGGTGCGCCGCGTTCCTGCCGCGCCCGATACGCTCGCCCAGGCGATCGCGGTCTTCACCGGCGGTGCGATCGCGACGGCCGGGGGCGTGCGGCTGGACGTGGCGCGCCTGGTCGACAACGGCAACACGGTGCCGATCACGGTCGGCGTCGAAGACGCCCCGGGCCGTGTCGAAGTCATCGCCGTGTTCAACGAGCGCAACCCCGAACGCGACGTGGTGCGTTTCACGTTCGGACCGCGCGCTTCGCGGCCGCGGGCCTCCACCCGCGTGCGCCTGGCCACGTCGCAGAAGCTGGTCGCGGTCGCGCGCTTCGCGGACGGCACGTTCCGCTCCGACACGGTCGACGTCGTGGTGACGCTGGCGGCGTGCATCGAAGGCGAGGCTTCCTGACATGGCGCGCGCGCTGATCACCGTTCCGAAGTCGCCGCGGCGTGGCGAAGAGATCGAGGTCCGCGTGCTGATCGGGCATCCGATGGAGACCGGCTTTCGCACCGACTCGGCAGGACAGCGCGTCGCGCGCAACCTGATCCGCCGGTTCACCTGCCATTACGACGGGGAACTCGTCGTCGCCGTCGAGCTGTTCGCCGCGATCGCCGCCAATCCTTATTTTTCCTTCCACACCACTGCGCACGACAGCGGCACGCTCACGTTCACCTGGCAAGGCGACGGCGGCTTCGAGCGGACCGAGTCGGTGGCGATCACCGTGACGTGATGCGCAGCTGGCGCCAGGCAATGCGGGTGCTGCGGACGGTGCGTGCCGAATCACCGGGCGCCGCGCCGCGGACTGGCGCGCCGGCGTTTGCGGGGACGGCGTATGCGGGGACGGCGATCCGCGCCGCCGTGTGCGTCGCGATCGTGAGCCTCTCGTTGGAAGCCGACGCCCAGCCGATCGCAGGCGCGCGGCGATCCGGCTTCGAAGACATGAGTGCGGCCACCCGTGCGATGCAGAGCGACGACGCGCAGAACCCGGGGATGTTGTGGGTCGCCGAGGGGGTGGTGCTATGGGGGCAGCGCGCCCGCGAAGGCGGACGCAGCTGTGCCGACTGCCACGGCGAGGCCGCGCGCACGATGCGGGGCGTCGCGGCGCGATATCCGGGGTTCGACGAAGTGGCGTTGCGACCGGTCGACCTCGGCCAGCGAATCGACCTGTGCAGGCAGCGCCACCAGCAGGCGGCGCCGTTCGGCCCGGAGAGCGCGCCGCGGCTGAGCCTCGAGGCTTTCGTCGCGCATCAGTCGCGCGGACTGCCGATCGCCCCGCCGGACGACCCCCGGCTGGCCCCGTTCCGCGCGCGCGGCGAGCAACTCAATCGCCGGCGCATCGGCCAGCTCGATCTGTCCTGCGCGCAATGCCACGACGACAACGCGGGCAGGCGTCTGGGCGGCAGCCCGATTCCGCAGGGGCATCCGACGGGCTATCCGGTCTACCGGCTCGAATGGCAGGCGCTTGGCTCGCTGCAGCGCCGATTGCGCGGCTGCATGACCGGTGTGCGCGCCGAGCCTTTCGCCTTCGATGCGATCGAACTGATCGAATTGCAGCTCCACCTGGCAAGGCGCGCTGCCGGGATGCCGCTCGAGTCGCCGGCGGTGCGGCCCTGACGCCGCTGTCAGCCGAGCATTCCCCCGGCCGCCTCGACTTCGACCCACTGCGCGGGATCGTGCCCGTACAGCACGCGCGTGCCGGCCTGTTCGCCGAGCCGGCGCAGTTTCGCCATCGATTCGAGCATCGCGGGCGCGTTCCACACCACCGAGGGCAGGACCTCGCGGTCCATGTGCTCTTTCGAGTAGCATGCGTCGGCCGTCAGCACGTAACGCCGGTCGCGCGACACTTGCACGACCAGCGACTGGTGCCCGACCGTATGGCCCGGGGTGGGGATCAGCACCACGGTGCCGTCGCCGAACACGTCGTGCTCGCCGTCGACCAGCTGGTAGTCGAGCGGGTGATCCCACAGGCGCCGGTCGTAGCGGCTGTCGGGCGCGCGCGCGGCGTCCATCTCGGCCTTCTGCACCAGGATGCGGGCACGCGGGAACAGCTTGTTGCAGCCGCAGTGGTCGAAGTGCAGGTGCGACGTGACCACGTGCGTGATGTCTTCGGGGGCGAGCCCGTGCAGGGCCAACTGCGCGATCACGTTTTCGCTCGGGCTGCCGGTCAGGCGATAGATGCGTGCGATGCGTTCGCCGAGCAGGCCGGCAGGGTCGCTCGCCGCGTTGCATTCGATGCCGGTGTCGAACAGCAGCCGGCCCTTCGGGTGGACGATCAGGAAGCTGGGCACCGGAATGGTGGTCTGTACCCCGGGCGCTTCGTCGGGGAAGAACTGGCTGCGGTCGAAGGTGAGGCGACCGCAGCACAGGGCTTGCAGGCTGGGCATCGGGGACTCCGGATCGGGTGCGGCGGGTTGGACGGGTTCCGCTACGATAGCGCAACGACAGGACGCGCCGAACCCACGGGTATCGGCGCGCACGAAGCGCGCGCCGGTGCGCATGGAGGAGGCTCGAGATGAATGCTTCGATGGCGAATGCGCCGGGATCGGCGGGCGATCCGCTGTGGCGGCTGAGCGCAACCGCTGCGGTGGCCAGGCTCAGGAGCGGCGAGATCTCGCCGCTGGACCTGGTGGATGCGGCGATCGATCGCATCGAAGCCGTCGATCCGGTGGTCAATGCGCTGCCGATCCGCCGCTTCGAGGCGGCGCGCGAGACGGCACGCGCGTGGCGCCGTCCTGCCGACGAGGTGGTGGCCGCGCCCGGATGGCTCGCCGGCCTGCCGATCGCGGTGAAGGACTACAACGACGTCGCCGGCCTGCGCACGACCTACGGCTCGCCGATCTTCGCGTCCAACGTCGCGGCGCACTCCGACGCCACCGTCGCCAATCTCGAGCGCCGCGGAGCGATTCCGCTGGCCAAGTCGAACGTCCCCGAGTTCGCCGGCGCGAACACCTTCAACACGGTGTTCGGGGCGACGCTGAACCCCTGGAACACCGCGCTGAGCGCCGGCGGTTCGTCGGGCGGATCGGCGGCGGCCCTGGCCACCGGCATGGTCTGGCTGGCCACCGGCAACGACCTCGGCGGCAGCCTGCGGATTCCCGCGAGCTACTGCGGCATCGTCGGCATGCGTCCGAGTGTCGGCAGGGTGCCGCGCCCCCAGTCGGTGCTGCCGTTCGACCCGTTGTGGGTCGAGGGCCCGATGGCGCGCTGTGTCGCCGACGTCGCGCTGATGCTCGACGCCCAGGCGCACTTCGACGCATGCGATCCGCTGTCCTGGCCGGCGCCGGCCGTTCCTTTCGTCGAGGCGATCCGCCGACCGCATGCGCCACGCCGCGTCGGCTTCACCGCGACCCTGGGCATCGGGCGCACCGATCCGGAGGTCGCGGCCCTGTGCCAGGCTGCGGCCACGCGCTTCGAGAACGTCGGTGCAGTCGTCGACGACGGCTGCCCCGATTTCAGCGGCGGGTTCGAGGCTTTTCACGTGCTGCGCGCCAACCTGATGGCGACCCTGCGCGGGCCGCTGCTCGAGACGCAGCGCGCGCGCATCTGCGACGACATCGTCTGGAACATCGAGAAGGGCCTGCGCCAGTCGGGGGCCGACGTCGCGCGCGCCGACCGCTTGCGCGGCGAGCTGTTCATGCGCGTCGCCGGCTTCTTCCAGCATTACGACGTGCTCGCGTGCCCGACGGTTGCGGTGCCGCCGTTTCCGGTGACGCAGCGTTTTCCCACCGAGATCGGCGGCGAGCCGCTCGCGTCGTACATCGACTGGATGTACCTCACCTTCGTGCTGACGCTGACCGGCTGCCCGTCTATTTCCGTGCCGGTGGGATTGACCGAGGACGGTCGTCCGGTCGGACTGCAGCTGCTCGGGCGCCCGCGCGGCGACTTCGATCTGATCGGCGCCGCGCATCTGCTGGAGCACTCGCTCGGCATCTCGTCGCTGGTGCCCTGCGAGCCGCGCGAAAGAGGCATCGACGCGCCGCCCTGACCGAACCATGCCCATGACCGAACCATGCCGATGACCGAACCATGCCGATGACCGGCCAGCCCCTGACCGGCCAGCCCCTGACCGACCAGCGACCATGACCGAACCGCTCACCCGCCACTTTTCCGAGGTGTCCCGATGACCCGCAGCGCCCTTCTCCAGGGAATCCGCATCGCCGACCTGACGTCGGTCTTCTTCGGTCCTTATGCGACCCAGACCCTGGCCGATCTCGGCGCCGAGGTGATCAAGATCGAACCGCCCGAGGGTGACACGTCGCGCCTCGTCGGCACGCCCCCCGTGACGCCGGGGATGGGTCCGGTGTACATGCGCCTGAACCGCGGCAAGCGCTCGGTGGTGTGGGACCTGAAGAGCGAGAAGGGCAAGGAGGCGATGCGCCGGCTTCTCGCGAGCAGCGACGTGTTCATCCACAACATCCGCAGCGACGCGATCGACCGCGCGGGGCTCGGCTACGAGGCGGTGCGCGCGATCAGGCCGGACATCGTCTACGTCCACTGCACGGGTTTCGACGAGCGCGGCCCGTATGCCGGGCTGCAGGCCTACGACGACATCATCCAGGCCGCCACCGGATCGGCTTCGCTGCTGTCGAAGGTCGACGGCAACCCGCAGCCGCGCTACATGCCGATGGCGATGGCCGACAAGGTGTCGGGCCTGCACGCGGTGTACGCGACGCTGGCTGCGGTGATCCACAAGCTGCGCACGGGCGAGGGGCAGCGAGTCGAGGTGCCGATGTTCGAATCGATGGCCAGCTTCAACATGCTCGAGCACCTGTGCGACATGACCTTCGTGCCGCCGACCGGGCCTGCGCTCTATCCGCGCCAGGTCGATCCGACGCGCCAGCCGATGAAGACGCGCGACGGCTACATCAGCTTCGCGCCGTACCTGGACGAGCGCTGGGTCCGCTTCTTCAACGCCGCGGGCCATCCCGAGGTGCTGCAGGAGGAGCGCTTCATCGACAAGCCGACGCGGCGCAAGAACATGTCGCAGATGTTCGAGGTGATGGCGAAGATCGCGCTCGAGCGCACCACCGACGAGTGGCTGGCGCTGTGCAAGGAGGCGCACGTGCCTGCGATGCGGGTCAATCAGATCGAGGACCTGCTCGAGGATCCGCAGCTGAACGCGAGCGGACTGCTGCGCCGGCGCCACCATCCCACCGAGGGCGAGTACGTCGAGGTCGGACTGCCGGTGCAGTTTTCGGCCTACGAGTACGAAGAGCTGTCGCACCCGGCTGCGCTGGGTCAGCATTCGGACGAGGTCGCGCGCGAGCTCGGGGTCGACATGCGGGGCGAACGCCAGGCGGAGCGCTGACCGGCCGATCCGCCCCTTTTTTCGCTCAGCCCCGCCTGCGCAGCAGGTTGACGCGCATCGGCCGCACGAAGCGCGCGCCGTCCGGTGTCATGTGCCGCTCGAAGCGCCGGCGCACCTCGGCCATCGTGGCGTCGTCGAGGCGCCGGTCGGCGAAGCTCACGTCGATCATCCGCTGCCGGAAGCGCTCGAAGTCGCGGAACTGCACCGGCGTGTCGAACCAGATCTCGCCGGCGGCGGTCCATCGATCCGACGACTCGGCGCGCCGCAACGCCTGCTGGGCCGCGGCGCGCACCGCCTGCTCGTCGTTGAACAGGCGGATCACCTCGTTCAGCGGCCCGGCGAACACCGGTTCGGACACGTACAGCAGGCCGTCCGGGCGGAGCACCCGCCAGGCCTCGCCGAGCGCTTGGTCGAGCAGCGCGGGCGGCACGTGGTGCAGGGACTTCAGCATCAGCGCGAGATCGAAGCGCCCGTCCGGAAACGGGATCGCCTCGGCGCCGGCATGCACGAAGCTCAGGCCGGGACAGGGGTCGGCCAGGTTGTGCGCGTGCTGGCGCTCGTCGACCTCGAGTCCGACGACGCGGTTTTCCGGCCACGCGGCCAGCAGGCTGCGCGCGAGCTGGGCCTTGCCGCAGCCCAGTTCGATGATGTCGCGGTCGCGCAGCTCGGTCAGAGAGGCGATCAGATCGAGTTCGTCGTCGATGCGGACCGGCGTTTCCGGGGACGTGTTCGCAGGTATCTTCACGGGTTCTATCGAAATTTCGACGGGGAACCCATGATGTTGAACGAGTCCGCCGCCGGTGGCCAGCTGCCGCGCACCGCGCCGCCCGTGGATGCGGCCGTCGCCGACAACGCGATCCGCGCGCAGGAACGCCTGCACCACGCCCTTCTGTTGGGACTGCAGCTGATGGTCTCGACACGACTGGGCAGCGCCGTGATGGGCGACTGGATGTTCCGGCTGTTCCGGCGCCAGCACCTACAGAAGTTCCTGTCCAGCTTCGACAAGCTCGGTCTCTCCGGCCTGCCGCACGCCGTCGCCTGCGCGCGCTACCACGTGCTGTCGAACGACATCGGCGGCGTCGCGGTCGAATACATGGAGGAGAACGACCGCAAGGCCTGGGTGCGCTTCCGCTATCCGCGCTGGATGTACGACGGCCCGACGATCTGCGGCGTTCCCGTCGAGGTCAGCCGCGGCTTTCTGCGCGGCTGGTATGCGCACAACGGCGTGTCGTTGGGCAACCCCAGACTCGGCTTCGTCTGCGTCAGCGAGGACATGACGGGCGAGTTCGGGTTCTGCGGCTACTTCCAGGAGTACGACCGCGATCTGTCCGAGGACGAGCGCCTGCGCTTTGCCAAGGGCGAGCTGCCGCCGCCCTTCGACCCGGCGCGGCAGCCGGTGCCACCGGGCGCCCAGTGGCCGGCGGATCGGCTGCTCAAGGCGGCGCGCAACTACGCGGTCGAGTACGTGCGCAACGGCATCTGTGAACTGGCCGCGGTGATCGGCGCGGACGCGGTGCGCGAGCACGCGTGCCTGGCGGCGCGCCTGATCGGCATGCAGTACTACCGCGACACCGCGCGGATGGTCGGGTCGGTCGATGGCGGCGCCGACCGGGCCGCCGAGCACCTGGTGCGCATGGCGGGCGGCATGGGCGACCACGCCGAGGTGGCCCCTGGCGCGAGCCCCGCGCACGCCGTCGTCGAACAGACCGGACTGAGGATCGTGCAGGGGCTGGGCGTCGAGGATGCGGCGCTGCTCTTCGACTGCTGGAAGGATCTCTGGGTCGGCGCGGTGCGCGCACACGCTTCGATGCTGGACCTGTCCGTGTCGTTCGTCGACGAGCGTGAGCGCCGCCTGCGATGGGTGATCGCCGCGCGCTGACCGTGCCGCGGCTCCCGTATCATCGGGCGCGATCGCATCGGGACATTGGAACACGGAGGACACGATGAACTTCCAGCTGAACGAAGAACAGACCCTGCTGCGCGACAGCGTCGTGCGCTGGGTCGCGGAGCGCGGTCAGCCGGCTGCCGGGCAAGCCGCGGGCGGGGATTCAGCGGTTGCGCCCGGCGCCCCGTCTGCGCGCTGGCGCGAGATGGCCGGCTTCGGGTGGCTGGCGATGACCCTGCCCGAGGCGCACGGCGGCCTGGGCCAGGGGCTGGCCGAGGCCTGCGTGGTTGCCGAAGCGCTCGGCGCCGGACCGGTCAGCGAGCCCTACGCTGCGGCGATCGTGCAGGCGGCGGGGCTCGTCGCGAACTGCGGCAGCGATGCGCAGCGGGCGCGCTGGCTGCCGTCGATCGGCGCCGGCGAACTGCTGCTGGTGCCCGCGCATATCGAACGCGGCGGCGGCGTCGCGACGACCGCCGAGCGTGTCGCGGGCGGCTGGCGGCTGCGCGGCGCGAAGAGCGTCGTGCCCTCGGGGTCGCGCGCAGGCGCCTGGCTGGTCAGCGCCCGCGAGCAGGGGGGACGCCGCCGCGCTGCGCTTCTTCGTCGTGCCGCGCGACGCCGCGGGTGCCACCGCGCGCCCCTTCGACACCGTCGACGGCGCCGGTGCCTGCGCGCTCGAGCTGAACGGCGTGACCGTCGGCGACGATGCGCTGCTCGCCGGCGCCGGCACGGCCGAGTTCGAACGCGTCGGTGACCACGCGCTGGTGGTGGCCTGCGCCGAGTCGGTCGGCGCGATGCAGGCGGTGCTGAAAGCGACCGTCGAGTACACGCGCACGCGCCAGCAGTTCGGCAAGCCGCTCGCCGCCAACCAGGTGCTGCGTCATCGGATGGCGGACATGTCGGTGCTGTGCGAGGAGGCCCGGGCGATGACGCTGGGTGCGGTCGCACTGGTGGACACCGCCGAGCGCGACGGTGACGCGAACGCTCGCGCACTGGCTGCCGCGGCCGCGCGGGCCAAGGTGGCGGCCGCTGCGCGCCGCGTCGCCGAAGAGGCGATCCAGCTGCACGGCGGCATGGGCGTCACAGAGGAACTGACGATCGGCCGATTCCTGCGTCGCCAGGTCGCGCTCGAGGCCGTGTTCGGCAGCGCCGAGTCCCATCAGCGCCGGCATGCGACGCTGAGCGTTCAGCGCGCGCTTGCCGGTGGCGACCGGCCGGCGGCGATGCAGGACGACGATGCCGGTCTGGCTGCGTTCCGCGACGAAGTGCGAACCTTCCTCGGCGAGGGCCTGACGCCCGAGATGGTGCGTGCCGCGCGCCTGAATCCGTCGGTGTTCTCCGAACCCGAGATCGGCATGCCCTGGCATCGCGCACTGCACCGCAAGGGCTGGATCGCGCCGTCGTGGCCGGTCGAGTACGGCGGCACGGGCTGGACGCTCGCGCAGCGCTGGATCTTCGAGACCGAGTGCGCGCGTCGCCGGCGCGCCGGCGTTGTCGCCGATGGGCCTGCGCATGGCGGGGCCGGTGATCATGCGATTCGGCACGCCCGAGCAGAAGGCGCACTACCTGCCGCGCATCCTGTCGGGCGACGACTACTGGTGCCAGGGCTACTCCGAGCCGGGTTCTGGCTCGGACCTCGCGTCGCTGAAAACGCGCGCGGTGCGGGACGGCGACCACTACGTGATCAACGGCTCGAAGATCTGGACCACCCACGCCCACCACGCGAACCGCATGTTCGCGCTGGTGCGCACCGGCGACGCGGACACGCCGCAAGCACGACGGCATCAGCTTCCTGCTGATCGACATGGCCACCCCCGGCATCACGGTGCGTCCGATCCGCAGCGTCGCGGCGACCACGAGGTGAACCAGGTGTTCTTCGACGACGTGCGGGTGCCGGTGTCGTGCCGGCTCGGCGACGAGGGCGCAGGGCTGGACGATCGCGAAGTACCTGCTCGAGTTCGAGCGCGGCGGCGCGATCTCGGCCGGCCGCCTGCGGTCCGCGCTCGAGCGCGTGCGCCGGCTGGCCGACGCCGACGGAACGCCCGGCGGGCGGCAGCTGCGGCCGACCCCGATCTGGCGCTCGCCTTCTCGGCGGTCGAGATCGACATCCGCGCGCTCGAGATGGCCGAGCTGAAGGTGATGTCGACGCTGAGCGTCGGCCAGAACCCGGGCAGCGTGTCGTCGCTGCTGAAGCTGCGCTGGAGCGAGATCCACCAGTCGATCACGAAGCTCGGCGTGCGCATGCTGGGGGCCGATGCGCTGGCGTGGGAAGAGTTGCGGCCGATGCACCTGCACGACGATCGGGCGGTGCTCGACGACGTCGCCCGTCCGGTCGTGCCGGGTTACCTGAACGCGCGGGCCTACACGATCTTCGGCGGCACCTCCGAGATCCAGCGCGAGATCATCGCGCGCGACGTGGTCGGCTGAACGGTTGCACCGTTGCGGCGGTACAGCAGAGAAGTCCGTTGACGCTGCCGCCGCACCCGGCGCATATTGACCGTTCCGGAGTGACGGGAATCGGATCCCGGGTGTGCTTCTTCGGGCGATTGCCGGCACTTCGCCACTGCGAAGGAGAGGCCATGATCTTCTTGTCCATCTACACCTGGGACCCCGAGCATCGCGACGCGGCCATCGCGCGTTTCAAGGAAACCGGTGCCCGCCCGCCGGCAGGGATCAAACTGCTGAACCGCTGGTTCGCCGCTTCGGGCGGCCGTGGATTCGCCCTGATCGAGACTGACGACGCAACTCATCTCAACGCATTCGTACTCGGCTGGTCCGATCTGATGCGCTTCGAACTGGTCCCGGTCCTCGACGAAGCACAAGTCGCCAAGGCACTGGCGGGCTGAATCGTTCACCTCGGCCGTATGCGAGTCCGCGCGGGCTGTTCGGCATGGCGGAGGCCTCCGTTGTTGTGGCGATCGACGGCTTTCGGGTCGAGCGCTCGGGCCCCTGCCCCGGACCGGCGGGCTGGTGTGCGGTCACTTGCCGTATCCCATGGTCGAGGGACGCCACGTCGACAGCGCGCCGACGTACGCGACCAGGTACATCCTGCACCCCCAGGACGAAGAGGATGGCAGCTTCACGCAGTGTCGGGGGGCGTGCAGGTGCATTCGCCTTTAGTCCGCCGTGCCGGCGAAATCCCCGCGCTCCAGCAGCCACGACACGACGAAGCCGGCGATCAGGCCCCAGAACGCCGCGCCGACGTTGAGGATCGCGACGTCGGCCACGGTCACCACGAAGGTGACCAGCGCACCCAGCGTGAAGCGCCCGCCGAACGCGGTCACGAACGAGGTCTGCAGCACGCGCAGCATCGCCAGCCCGGCCAGCGTGGCGATGAACGCCGCCGGCGTGGCCAGCATCAGCCGCGTGAAGAACGGCGACAGCAGGCCGAAGACGAGCGCCAGCAGGCCGACCACCAGCGCCGCCGGTGTAGTGGCGCGCGCGCTCGCCCGACGAAGCGACGATCGCGTTGGTCGGGCCGGTCAGGCAGGTCGACACCGTGCCGACGAAGGCGGTGAGCATCGAGCAGATGCCGCAGGCGAGCGTGATCGCGTTGACCGGCGCCTGGTGGCCGACCGCCTCGAGCACCGCCACGCCCTGCCCGTTCTGCACCACCAGCACCGTGATCGCCAGCGGCACCACCAGCTCGACCATCGCCTGCCAGCGACCACTGCGGCAGGTACAGGTTCGGGCGCGCCAGCACGGTCGCCGCCGTACAGGTCGGGCGCGAAGCGCCCCGACAGCGCCACCGCGATCGCACCGACCAGCAGCGCGCCGAGCAGCGGCGGCAAGCGGCGCCCCGCCGCGTGCCAGGCGTTCAGCAACAGGAACGTCACCACCATCGGCGCGGCGATCGCCGCGTCTTCGTGCAGCGAGCGCACCAGGTCGATGCCGAAGCGCAGGAACACGCCGGCCACCATGCCCATCACGATCGGCATCGGCACCGCCGCCATCGCGCGCCGCACCCAGCCGCTCAGCGCCGAGCAGCACCATCAGCCGCACCGGAGGCGACGAACGCGCCGATCACCTCCGCAAAGCTCAGGTGCCCGAGCGCCGGGCCGACCAGCACCGTGCCGGGGATGGTCCAGAAGAAGCACCAGCGGCTGCCGGTAGCGCCAGCAGAACAGCAGCGTGACCAGGCCGTTGAGGAAGAACGAGCCGAAGATCCACGACGCGAGGTCGGACTCGCGACAGCCCGCCGCGCGTAGCCCACCGAAAGGATGACCGCGACCGGGCCGGTGGACGCGAAGATGAAGCCGATCAGCCCGTTGACGGCATACGCCGGGCCGAAGTCCGTCAGCGCGCGGCGCAGCGTCGTCGCCGGCGCGACCGCCGGCTCGATCATGTCGCCGCGCGCGACTTCAGCCAGGCCTCGACCTCGTGGCGCTGGATCTTGCCGGTGGTGCTGCGCGGCAGGTCCTCGAAGCGCACGAACACGATGTCCTTGGGCTGCTTGAAGCCGGCCAGCTGCTCGCGGCAGCGTGCGAGAAGGTCCTCGGCGCGCAGCGTGTCGTCGCGCGCCGCCACCACCGCGACCGGCACCTCGCCCCAGCGCGCGTCGGGACGACGCACCACCACCGCGTCGGCGACGCGAGCCTCGGACAGCAGCACGCGCTCGATCTCTGCCGGGTAGATGTTCTCGCCCCCGGACTTGATCATGTACTTCACGCGGTCGACGAAATCCATCGTGCCGTCGGCGTTGCGCACGAACATGTCGCCCATGTGGAACCAGCCGTCGCGGAAGTCGCGCGCATTGGTCTCATCGGCATTCCAGTAGCCGGAGAAGACCGTCGGGCCACGGATCAGCAGTTCGCCCGGGGTGCCGTCGGGCACGTCGCGGTCCAGAGGGTCGACGAGGCGGATCTCGCAGTAGCGGTTCTGCTGCTTCGACAATCTTGCCGGCACCTCGCCGACCGGAATCAGGTTGCCCGACGCGGGCGCCACCCCGGTCTCGGTCGAGCCGAAGCTGTTCAGGTAGGGGGCGTCCAGAAGGCGCGTGATGCGCGCCAGCTGGTGCGCGGGGACCAGGTCGGCCATCGCGCCGCACAGCGAGATGCCGGCCGGCCGGATGCGGCGTGCCTCGAGTTCTTCGATCAGCGGTTCGATCATCCCCGGCATCAGCAGCAGGTGACCGATGCGGGTCGTGGCGACGACATCCGCGATCTCGTCCGGTTTGAAGCCGTCGATGACGATCACCGGGCCGCCCGTCATCAGCGCGCTGAGCGCCGGCTCGGCGCCGGCCATGTGGAACAGCGGCGCCCATGCGACGCAGGCCTCGCCGGGGCGCGTGCCGAGCTCGGCGTATCCGACCATGCTGCGCGCGATCTCGGCGCGGTGCGAGATCACCGCGCCTTTCGGCAGGCCGGTCGTGCCGCTGGTGTAGAGGATCAGCAGGCCGTCCTCGGGCTCCGCGTCGATTTCGCGCGCCTCGGGCGATGCGCCCGCCAGCCGGGTCTCGTACTCGTCGCCGAGCGTCACGACCTGTCGCTGGCGCGTGCCGGCGCGCGCCAGCAACGGCGCGTGCCGCTCCGATACCACGACCAGCCGTGGCTCGACCAGGTCGACGCAGTGCTTCACCTCGGGCGGCGCGAGCCGCCAGTTCTGGCAGGCCAGCATCGCGCCGAGCGTCGCGCAGGCCAGCATCAGCTCGATGTACTCGGGCCGGTTCTCCGACAGGATCGCGACCCGGTCGCCACGACCCACCCCCATCGACGCGAGCAGCGCGGCGCTGCGGTTGACGCGCTCGTCGAGCGCCCGATAGTCGTGCAGCGGGCCGGCGGGCGTGCACATCGCGTGCAGGCCGGGATGCAGGCCGGCACGGCTGCGGAACAGGCTGGCGACCGTGCTCTGGCCGGCGCGTCGCACGCCCGCGTTGTTGGCGTTGCTCATCGTGTCTCCGGTGTCGTTGTCGTCGTTCGGCGCACCAGGCGCGCACGGTCCGTCCGAGGGCACCGCGCAGTCCCGGCGGCCGCGGTCAGTAGATGATGGCGGGTACCTGATCTCCCCAGGACTGTATCGGACCGAGCGGATTACGCTGCACTTCATGCTCGCTGATCTTCGGTTGGCCGCCGTACACCGTGTAGACGACCAGGTCGTCGACGAACAGGATCAGCGCGTTGAAGCTCCATCCGGTCACGTCGGTCTCGCGCTTGAAGCTCAGCGAATCGAGCCAGAAGTTGCCGGTGCGTTCGCGCTTCGTGTACTTGGCGACGATCGAATAGCCTTGGCAGCGCTTGCCCGACCCAGGCACTCGCGGATGCCGCGGTCGAGGTCCTCGTGGCGCACCACCGAGCCGACCGCGAAACGCAGCAGGATGTCGGAATAGGTCAGGATCGTCACCGCCGGATTCACTCTGGGCTCCAGCCCCGCCTCATCCAGCGCCGACCGCCTCGTCTCGTACGGCACGATGCGATCGATCGACGCGCGGGCGTCGTCGTACGTGGCCCAAGTGGTCTGGATGCCGGCCGTCGATTCGGGCAGCAGGCTGCTGCAGCCCGTCGAGATCACGGTCGTCGCCACCAGAAAAACGCTTGCCACAACGCGACGGAGAGAGCGCGCGCGACGCGGTAGAATGCGCGCGAGAGAATCGGTTTCATCGAGAAGGATTATCGGACAATTCGCCACCCGTCTGGACGGCGGGCAAGGACGGTCCGGGGCCCGAAAGTTGCGTTGACGCGAGAAAGGCGGAAAATAGCAGCTTTTCGCGACCCCGCCAGGGGTTCGTGCAGCCTCGTCAGGGGCTGGTTCTCCTCCGCCACCGGCGCCCGCGCCATCGGCGGGCCAGCGTCCGGGCGACGGGGGCGCTGCATCTTTCCTGGCGACCCGGTCGCCTTTGTCGTCCCAACCCGCCGGCCCGTGCCGGCCATCGAGCAGATTTGATCACTTCGTTCACCGAATTCGGCTTCGCCGAGCCCATCTACCGCGCTGTCAGCGAACTGGGCTACAAGGAACCCACCCCCATCCAGGCCCAGGCGATCCCGCACGTGCTGCAGGGCCGCGACGTGATGGGCGCTGCCCAGACCGGCACCGGCAAGACCGCCGGCTTCGCGCTGCCGATCCTGCAGAGGCTGATGGTGCACGCCAACGCCAGCGCGTCGCCGGCGCGCCACCCCATGCGCGCGCTGATCATCGCGCCGACGCGCGAGCTGGCCGACCAGATCTACGTCAACGTCGCGCGCCTACGCGAAGTACACCAACCTGAAGCTCGCGGTGGTGTTCGGCGGCGTCGACATCAAGCCGCAGATCGCGGCGATGCGCGCCGGCTGCGAAGTGCTGATCGCCACGCCCGGGCCGCCTGCTCGATCACGTCGAGCAGCGCACGGTGAACCTGTCGCAGGTCGAGATCTTCGTGATGGACGAAGCCGACCGGATGCTCGACATGGGCTTCCTGCCCGACATCCAGCGCATCATCAACCTGCTGCCCAAGCAGCGGCAGAACCTGATGTTCTCGGCCACCTTCTCCGGGGACATCCGCAAGCTCGCCGAGAGCTTCCTGAACGATCCGGTGCTCGGTCGAAGTGGCGCGCCGCAACGCCACCGCCGAGAACGTCGAGCAGAAGGTCTACCGGGTCGCGAACACCGACGCCAAGCGCGCCGCGGTGGCCAAACTGGTGCGCGAGCAACGCGCTGTCGCAGGTCATCGTGTTCACGAACACCAAGATCGGCGCCGGGCGGCTGGCGCGCCTGCTCGAGCAGGACGGGCTGAACGCCAGCGCGATCCACGGCGACAAGAGCCAGCAGGAGCGCCTGGCCACGCTCGAAGCATTCAAGAAGGGCGAGATCGCGATCCTGGTGGCCACCGACGTCGCGGCGCGCGGCCTCGACATCGTCGAACTGCCGGCAGTGATCAACTACGACCTGCCGTATTCGCCGGAGGACTACATCCACCGGATCGGCCGCACCGGCCGCGCCGGCGCCAGCGGCATCGCGCTGTCGCTGATGACCGCCGAGGACGAGCGGCTGCTGCACGAGATCGAGAAGCTGATCAAGCGCACGCTGCCGGTCGAGACGCTGGAGGTCGAAGCGCCGCCGCGCGACGCGTCGTCGCGCGACTGGCCGCGCGAGGGCGGCGGTCGCGACCGGCCGCGGCCGGTTCGTGACGACCTGCGGGCGCCCCGCGAGGCGCGCGGTCCGCGCGAATCGCGCCATGGAGACCGGGGCGATCGCGGTCCGGATCGCCGCCCGCAGCGTGCAAGCATGCCGGGGTTTTCGAACGATCCGTTCTTCTACAAGCCGTACGAACCGTCGAGTCCCGACGCGGGGGCCGACAGTGGTGCGGCGCCCGCGTCGGGCGCCGCGCACGGGCTGCGCAAGCGGCCCGCACGGCCGCTGGCGGCGCTGCTGGGCGGCGGCAAGAAGGCCTGAATCAGGCACCGGCCGGTTCGTCCCGGCCCCCTGCCTGCGTTCGCATCCAGCCGGACTCCGCCCAGCGCCGCACGGCCTCCTTCCAGAAGGCCTGCAACGATCCGGCCCGTGCCGGTGCCAGCCCCAGGTGGCGCATCGACTCCTCCAGCAGATCCAGTGCGCGGCGCGTGTCCAAGGCTGCAGCCGAGGTCTGCTTCGACAGTTTCTCTCCGTATGCGTCCAGCACCAGCGGCAGGTGCAGGTACCGCGGCGTCGGATACCCCAGCAGTCGCTGCAAGTGGATCTGCCGCGCGGTCGATCCCAGCAGGTCCTCGCCGCGCACCACGTCGCTGACCTCCTGCAGTGCGTCGTCGACCACGACCGCCAGCTGGTAGGCCCACAACCCGTCGGCCCGTTTCAGTACGAAGTCGCCGACCTCGTCGGCGAGTGATTCGCGGATCTGCCGGCCGCTGCGGTCGGTCCAGTCGATCACCGCATCGCCGACCCGCACCCGCCAGGCGCGCGGCGCGCGCCCGCCGGCAATGCCGTTGCGGCACGTGCCGGGGTAGACGAGTTCACCGTGACGCCGGTGCGTGCGTCCCTGGCGCGTGACCGAGTCGGCGATCTCGCGGCGCGTGCAGGCGCAGGGATAGACCTGGCCCGCGGCGACCAGCCGGTCGAACGCCTGCTGGTACAGGTCGTGCCGGCGGCTTTGGTACTCGACCGGCCCGTCGTGCTCGAAGCCGAATGCGGCGAGGGTGTCGATGATCGCCTGCGCGGCGCCGGGCTGTTCGCGCGGCGGATCCAGGTCCTCGATGCGCAGCAGCCAGAAGCCGCCGTGCGCGCGCGCGTCGAGATAACTGGCCAGCGCGGCGACCAGCGAGCCGGCGTGCAGCGGGCCGGTCGGCGACGGCGCGAAGCGGCCGACGTAGTGCTCAGGCATGGTCCGGCCCGGCCAGCAGCCGCTTGCGCACCCGCGCCACCTCCAACCTCGCCAGCCACCAGGCCAGAGCCTTGCCGCGGCGTGCGCGCCGCCAGGCGTACTGCAGCTGGTCGACGGCGCGGGCCTGCGCGGTGCGCTTCTCGACCAGCCGGCCGGCGGCGATGTGCGGGCGCGCAAAAGTTTCGGGGATCCACCCACAGCCGAGGCCGGCGATCTGCAGCGCGACCTTCTGTTCGACCGTCGCCACGGTGAGCGTGTCCTGGCCCGACAGCAGCCCGGCCGAGCGCGGCGGCAGAGCGTGCGCCGTGCTGGCCACCACGATCGCCCGATGCTGCGCCATCGCCTCGGACTGCAACGGTTCGGGCGCCGCGGCGAGCGGGTGGTGCGGCGCGACGCAGTAGACGAAGCGTAGTTCACCCAGCGGCTGCACCGAGTAGAGCCCCGACGCGAACGCCGCTGGCGGCGTCTCGCTCGGCACGCCGAGCGCCAAGTCGGCGCGCCCGGACAGCAGCGCATCCCAGCCGCCGTCGAGCACCTCGTACGAGAAGCGCAGCCGGGTGGGCGAGCCGAGGCGGTCGAAGTCTTCGATCAGCGGCCGGATGCGGTCGAAGCTGACGATCGCGTTGCTGGCGACGCGCAGCTCCACCTCCCAGCCGCTGGCGACTTCGCGCACGCGGCAGGCGAGCTCGTCGGCGGCCTGCAGCAGGACGCGCCCCTGCTCGAGCAGCTCCTGGCCGGCCGCGGTCAGGCGCGCACGCTTGCCGCGCCGGTCGAACAGCAGCACATCGAGATCTTCCTCGAGGCGCCGCACCGTGTAGCTCAGCGCCGACGGCACCTTGCCGAGCTCGGCCGCGGCCGCGGCGAAGCTGCCGCGCCGGGCGATGGTGTCGAGGACTGCGATCGCATCGAGCGTCAGCGACATGTTCAAATTATTTGACCAGAACGATCCAATCGTAGCATCGGTCTGCTCGCCTCCGCACCCGACAATCCTCGACACGGCAACCGATGCCGCGCCCGATCCTCGGTCCGCGGCAGCGACCGCCCCCGGGAGGCCGGGGCACCAGGGAGCAGACATGATCGAAATGCGCAGGGGTTCGGACCGCGGATACGCGGATCACGGATGGCTCAAATCGTTTCACACGTTCTCGTTCGCGGGCTACCAGGATCCGGCCCACATGGGCTTCGGGCCGCTGCGCGTGATCAACGAGGACCGGATCGCGCCCGGCACCGGCTTCGGCACGCACGGTCACCGCGATATGGAGATCGTCAGCTACGTACTCGAGGGCGCGCTCGCGCACCGCGACAGCATGGGCAACGGCTCGGTGATCCGGCCGGGGGACGTGCAGCGCATGAGCGCCGGCCGCGGCGTGCAGCACTCGGAGTTCAATCACGAGAAGCAGGGCGAGACGCACTTCCTGCAGATCTGGATCGAGCCGGCTGTGCGCGGCATCGAGCCGGGTTACGAGGAAAAGCACTTCGACACGGCGTCCAAGCGCGGGCAGCTTCGCCTCGTCGCGTCGTCCGACGGCCGCGACGGATCGGTGCTGATCCACCAGGATGCGTCGATCTACGCGGGACTGTTCGACGGCGACGAGGCGGCGACGCTGGACGTCGCCACGGGCCGCCGCGTCTACGTGCACGTCGCCCGGGGCGCGGTGCACATCGACGGGCAGCGGCTCGACACCGGCGATGCCGCCAAGCTGACGAATCAGGGCTCGATTCGGATCGACGCCGGTGAGCGGGCCGAGGTGCTGGTGTTCGATCTGCCCTGAGGACCCATCGGATCTGCGCGATCCCCGCCAATTCGACGACTGCTTCGACCATCACATCTACGACCACAGCTACAGGATCCCCTCATGACTTCCGTTGTCATCGCATATCACTCCGGCTACGGCCACACGAAGAAGATCGCCGACGCGGTGCACGCCGGCGCGGCCTCGGTGGCCGGTGTCACCTCGAAGATGATCGACGTCGCCGGAATCGACGAAGGCGGCTGGGCCGACCTGGCCGCGGCCGACGCAATCGTGTTCGGGTCGCCGACCTACATGGGCGGGGTGTCGGCGCCGTTCAAGACCTTTGCCGACGCGTCGGCGAAGGCCTGGTTCAGCGGCCAGTGGAAGGACAAGGTCGCCGGCGGCTTCACCTGTTCGCTGTCGATGAGCGGCGACAAGTACTCGACGCTGATGTACATGACCACGCTGGCGATGCAGCACGGCATGGTCTGGGTGGGAACCGGCACGATGCCGGCCCAGCAGCCCGGCGCCCCCGATGCGATCAACCGCCTGGGCGGCTGGATCGGCGTGATGGCGCAGGCCGACAACGTGCCGCCCGAGCAGAGCCCGCCACAGGGCGACGTCGATTCCGCGTACGGCTACGGTCGGCGCGTCGCCGAAAAGGCGAAGGTGCTGCGCGGCTCGCGCCCGTGAGTCAGCGCGCGGCCAGCACGTGCCGCGCGAACTGCGCGAACCCCGCGCCGCTGCGCGCGCCGGTGACGAAGCGCGGCGGGTTCGTCAGCGCCGCCCCGTAGTCGAGCACGTTCGCCACCCCGACGCTGTTGTCGAAGGCCGCGAACATCGACGCGTCGTTCGGCGCGTCGCCGACGAAGGCCCAGGCGGACGGATCGGCGAGGCCGGTGAAGCGCTCGCGCAGGCAGCGCAGCGCCGTCGGTGCCTTGTCGAAGGTTCCCGCCCAGGCGTTGATGTGCACGCTGCTGCAGCGGGCGCTGAAGCCGGCGTCGAGGAACATCGCGATTGCGCATTCGACCGATTCGGGAGCGACCCGCGGAACCTCTTCGCAATAGTCGAGCGCCAGATCGACGAGCCGGAAGTCGTTGTCGCTCGCTGGCGCCAGGCCCGGCACCGCCCGCAGCACCGAGTCGGCGCAGGCTGCCAGCCGTGTACGGTCCGCCGCGACCCGCTCCGGCGGCGCGTGGAACACGCGTGCGATCCGTCCGGATGCCGTCTCGCGCCACAGGTACAGCCCGCCACTCTCCGCGACCACCGCATCCACCGGCCAGGTCTTCAGGATCATGTGGGCCCAGCCGGCCGAGCGGCCGGTGACCGGAACGACCCGCAGGCCCGCTTCGCGCAGCGCGCACAGCGCCTGGTAGGCATCGGGTTCGACCCGGCCCTCGGTGGTCAGCGTGTCGTCGATGTCGGTGAGCACACCGCGCAGACCGCGGGCGTCGAACTCGGCGAGCGGTCTCATCCAGGCCTCCCGGTCGGGGCGGGATCGGGCCTCATCGCGCCACGGCCTCGGGCCTCATCGCGCCGCTGCCTCGGGTCTCACCGCGGCCGTCGGCCGCATGCGCCAGGCCAGCAGTTCGTTGCCCGCGAGCGCGGCGAGCACCAGCAGCCCGCCCTGGATCGTCGCGACGCTCATCGCCTCGCCGGCGCCCAGCCAGGCCCAGATCGGCCCCAGCACCACTTCGAGCAGGCAGATCAGCGCGATCTCGTGCGGGGCCAGGAGACCTCGCGACGCGCACCATCAGCATGCAGGGCAGGGCGAGCTGCACCAGGCCCAGCAGCGCCAGGATCGCGAGGTCGTTGCCGGTTGCGGTCAGCGGCCACGCGAGCGGCAGCGTCAGCAGGCAGGACAGCACGGCGCCGATCAGCACGGCCGGCGCCAGGTTCACCTGCGCGTGCATCTTCTTCAGCACCACCAGGTTGATCGCGGCCGCGATCGGCACGCCGAGCGCGATCAGCATGCCCGACAGGCCTTGCGCCGACACACCGTCGTGCACCATCCACCAGATGCCGCCCAGCGCCATCGCGATCGCGACCCAGGTGCCGGCGCGGGACACGCTGGCGCAGCACCACCCAGGCGAGCACCGCGGCCAGCAGCGGCGAGATGCTCGACACCAGCAGCGTGTTGGCGGTGCTGGTGCGGGCCAGCGCCAGCATGAAGCAGGTGAACATCACCGCCCACATCGCGCCGGAGATCAGTCCGGCCCAGCCCATCGCCAGCACGGGCCGCAGCGGGTTGCCGCGTTCCTGCCAGACCAGCGCCGCCGTCACGCCGATCATGCAGAACAGGCTGCGCCAGAACGTCACCTCGAAGCCTTCGGCGCGCTCGAGCAGGCGCGTGAAGACCCCGGCGATGCTCCAGCACAGCGCGCAGAAACACAGCAGCAGGATCGCCCCGCGGTGCCCCATGCCCGCGCCCGCGGCCCCGCGCCCGGCGACGGTCGCCGCTTCCGGGGCGCTCATGCTGGCGCCGCCGCAGCTGCGTCGGCGGCCTGCGGCTGCAGTCCCGCATCCAGAGCGACGCGTTTGTCGAACACGAACAGGCCTCCCCGCCAATGACGCCCGCCGACCCGTTCGAACCAGTTCAGCACGCCGCCGTCTAGTTGCACGACGTCGTCGAACCCGGCGCGTTCCATGTACAGCACCGCCTTTTCGCAGCGGATCCCGCCGGTGCAGAAGGTGACGATGCGCCTGCCGGCCAGCGACGGTCGCAGCGTCTCGAGTGCTGACGGCAGCTGCGAGAACGACGTGATTCCCGGGTCGATCGCGCCTTCGAACGTGCCGATGTCGTGCTCGAACCGGTTGCGCGTGTCGATCACGGCCAACGGCCGTCCGTCGTCGTCGCACCCGGCCTGCAGCCACCGGTCGAGGTCCTCGGGCGCGACCGCGGCGGCGCGCCGGTCGCCGGGCCGGATGCCGGGCTGGCGCAGGGTCACGATCTCCTTCTTCAGGCGCACGCGCCAGCGGTCGAACGCGATCGTCTGCGACCAGCTGCGTTTGACCGGCAGCGCGCGCAGCCGCTCGTCCTCGTCGAGACGGGAGAGAAAGCCGTCGATGGCGTCGGGTTCGCCCGACGCGAACAGGTTGATCCCCTCGGCAGCCAGCAGCACGGTTCCGCGCAGGCCGAGCGCACGGCCCGCGTCGTCGAGGCGGGCGCGCACTTCTTCGAGTCGATCGAGATCGGTGAACCGATAGGCGGCGATATTCAGTTTCATCGCTACAATTTTACCGATGCAGCCGCCGACCTTCGTTCACCTCCGCGTCCACACCGAATACTCGATCAGCGACTCGATCGTGCGGATCGACTCCCTGGTCGATGCCGCCGCGGCCGACGCGGCAGCCCGCGGTCGCGATCACCGACCTCGGCAACCTGTTCGGCTGGATCAAGATCTACAAGGCGGCGCGCGCGCAAGGGAGTCAAGCCCCTGCTGGGCGCCGACTGCTTGCGTGTCCAACGACGCCGAGCGCGATCGGCCGTTTCGGCATGCTGTTGCTGGCGCGCAACCCGGCCGGCTATACCCGGCTGTGCGAACTGTCTGTCGCGTGCCTGGCTGCGAGAACGAGTATCGCGGACGCGGCGAACTGCGCGCCGAGTGGTTCGACGAGGCAGCGACAACGAGCGGTCTGATCGTGCTGTCGGGCGCGCACGGCGGCGACGTCGGTCAGGCGCTGCTGGCCGGCAACGCCGAAGCGGCGGCACAGCTGGCGACGACCTGGGCGAAGCGCTTCCCGGGCGCGTACTACCTCGAGGTGCAGCGCACCGGCGCCGACGATGCCGAGACGCACACGCGCGCCGCGGCGCGGCTGGCGGCGCGGCTCGGCCTGCCGGTGGTGGCCACGCATCCGGTGCAGTTCATCGGCGCCGGACGAGTACCGCGCGCACGAGGCGCGGGTCTGCATCGCCGAGGGCGAGATCCTCGCCAATCCGCGCCGGCACGCGCCGCTTCACCGAGCGAGCAGTACTTCAAGTCGCAGGCCGAGATGAGCGAGCTGTTCGCCGACCTGCCGGCGGCGCTGGCCAACAGCGTCGAGATCGCCCGCCGTTGCAGCCTGCCGATGACGCTGGGCAAGCCGCGGCTGCCGCAGTTCCCGACGCCCGACGGGCATCACGCTCGACGACTACATGCGCCAGCTCGCGCACGCGAGGGCTGCGCAGCGCATGGAGAAGCTGTTCCCGCACCCGGCACGAGCGCGCGTCGAACTCGCGGCCTACCAGAAGCGCGCTCGACTACGAGTGCGACACGATCGTGCAGATGGGATTCTCCGGCTACTTCCTGATCGTGGCCGACTTCATCAACTGGGCAAAGGCCAACGGCGTGCCGGTCGGCCCGGGCCGCGGCTCGGGCGCCGGCTCGCTGGTCGCGTTCGCGCTGGGCATCACCGACCTCGACCCGATTCCGTACGCGCTGCTGTTCGAGCGCTTCCTGAACCCCGAGCGCGTGTCGATGCCCGACTTCGACATCGACTTCTGCCAGGACAACCGCTGGCAAGGTGATCGAGTACGTGCGCGCGCAAGTACGGCGAGCACGCGGTGTCGCAGATCGCCACCTTCGGCACCATGGCATCGAAGGCCGTCATCCGCGACGTGGGCCGCGTGCTCGACATGGGCTACAACTTCTGCGACCAGCTCTCGAAGCTGATCCCGGTGGTGCAGAACAAACCGCTGTCGCTGGCCAAGGCGCGCGAGGCCGAGCCGCTGCTGCGCGAGCGCGAGGAGCGCGAGGACGAGGTGCGCGAGCTGCTCGCGCTGGCCGAGCCGCTCGAGGATCTGGCGCGCAACGTCGGCATGCACGCCGGCGGCGTGCTGATCGCACCGGGCAGGCTCACCGACTTCTGCCCGCTGTACAAGGCGCCCGGCACCGACTCGGTGGTCAGCCAGTACGACAAGGACGACGTCGAGGCGGTCGGGCTGGTGAAGTTCGACTTCCTCGGCCTGCGCAACCTCACCATCATCGCAGATGGCGGTCGAGCTACATCAACCGCCGCCATCCCGGAGCTCGAACTCGACCTGCGCCAGCTGGCGTTCGACGACCCGAAGGCCTACCAGGTGCTGAAGGACGCGAACACCACCGCGATCTTCCAGGTGGAAAGCGACGGGCATGAAGAAGCTTCTGAAGAAGCTTCAGCCCGACCGCTTCGAGGACATCATCGCGGTGCTCGCGCTCTACCGTCCCGGCCCGCTCGGCTCGGGCATGGTCGACGACTTCATCCTGCGCAAGAAGGGCCAGCAGAAGATCGACTACTTCCACCCCGACCTGACAAGCCTGCCTGGAGCCGACCTACGGCGTGATCGTCTACCAGGAACAGGTGATGCAGATCGCGCAGACCATCGGCGGCTACACGCTGGGCGGCGCCGACCTGCTGCGCCGCGCGATGGGCAAGAAGAAGCCCGAGGAGATGGCCGAGCATCGCGGGCTCTTCGTCGAGGGCGCGCAGAAGAAGGGCTACGCGCAGCCGAACTCGCCAACAAGCTGTTCGACCTGATGGCGATGTTCGCCGAGTACGGCTTCAACAAGTCGCACACCGCCGCCTACGCGGTGGTCACCTACCACACCGCCTGGCTGAAGGCCACTACCCGTCGGAGTTCATCGCCGCCACGCTGTCGTCCGAGATGGACGACACCGACAAGCTCCAGCTGCTTCGTCGCCGACGCGCAAGGCCAACGGCGTCAGGTGCTGCCGCCCGACATCAACGCGTCCGAGCTACCGGTTCGAGCCGGTGTCCGGACCGCGCGATCCGCTACGGTCTCGGCGCGATCAAGGGCACCGGCGAGATCGGCGGTGCTGAACATCCTGAAGGCGCGCGCCGAGCGGGCCGTTCCGCGACCTGTTCGACTTCTGCGCGCGCATCGACCGCAAGGTCGTCAACCGCCGCACGATCGAGGCGCTGGTGCGCGCCGGCGCGTTCGATTCGCTCGACCCGGACCGCGCGCGGCTGCTCGCCAACGTGGCGCAGGCGATGGAGGCGGCCGAGGCGCGCGGCGCCGCGATCGACCAGGTGAGCCTGTTCGGCGACGGAGCGACGGCGCGGGCGGCGCACCCGATCGCCTGGCTGCAGCGTGCCGCCCTGGAGCGAGCGGCAGCGGCTGCAGGAGGAGAAGGCCGCGCTCGGCTTCTTCCTGACCGGCCACCTGTTCAAGGGCTTCGAGGCCGAGGTGCGGCGCTTCGTGCGCACGCGGCTCGCCGACCTGCAGCCTGCGCAGCAGCCGGTGTGGATCGCCGGCATCGTCGCCGTCGCAGCGCACCGCAGATGACCCGGCGCGGCAAGATGAGCGTCGTCATGCTCGACGACGGCAGCGCGCGCGGTCGAGGTGTCGGTCTTCAACGAGACTGTTCGAGCGCTACCGCGCGCTGATCCGCGACGACGAGCTGCTGGTGATCCTCGGCCAAGGTCAGCAAGGACGACTACAGCGGCGGCCAGCGCGTCGTCGCCGACCGCGTGCTCGACCTGACCGGGGCGCGCCAGGAGTTCGGCAAGCGGCTGCTGATCCGGCTCAACGGCATCGCCGAGGCGCGGTGTGCTGCGCGACGTGATCGCGCCGTACGTGCCCGGCGCGTCGCCGACGAGCGCGCCGGCGATGCCGGTGGTGGTCGAGTACGGCAACGCCGCGGCGCGCTGCACGGTCGAACTCGGCGCCGACCTGGCGGGTGCGTCCGCAGGAAGACCTGCTCGTCGAGGTGCGCAGCCGCCTGCACCGCAGTCGACGTCGCGGTCGAGTACTGACGCGGGCCCGGGTCGGCTGTCAGCGCCGAATCCGCGCTCCGTGCTCCGGTGTCGATCGCCGATCGTCCGGGCGCGCCCCTACAACCCGTACGGTGGCGCCGAGCGCTTCGTGCAGCGCGCGCTCGCGGCGCTCGCCGCGCAGCGGCGCCGAGCTGACCGTCGTCGCGCGTCGACTGGCCGCGCGCACCGCGGCCGCCGAAGGGCGACGACACGCGGGCCGGTGCGCGCTGAGCTCCGCGCGTCGACCCGTTCCACGTCGGCAGCGTATGGCGCGACTGGTCGTTCGCGCGCGGCGTGCGCCGCGCTCTGCGCGCTCGCGACTTCGACCTCGTCCAGAGCCACGAGCGGATCGCCGGGTCTGCCGGTCTTACCGCGCCGGCGATGGCGTGCACGCCGAGTTCCTGGCACAGCGCCGCCGCGCGCTGCCGGCCTGGCGCGCGGCGCTGCTCCGCGGCAACCCGTATCACGCCTACGTGCTGGCGGCCGAGCGCGCGATGTTCCGCATCCGGCGCTGCGGGCGGTGATCTGCAATTCGGACATGGTGCGCAGGCAGATCCACGCGCGCTTCGGCGTCGCCGCCGGACGAGCTGCATCTGATCCGCAACGGCGTCGACCTGGCGCGCTTCCGGCCGCCGACGGCCGACGAGCGCGCGCGGCGCGCCGCGACCGCGCTCGGTCTGGGCCGCCGGCGACGGTGTTCGCGTTCGTCGGGTCGGGCTTCGAGCGCAAGGGCCTGGCGGCCGCGATCGGGGCGCTCGCGATGTACGCGCCGGCGCGCTGTCCGCGGTCCTGCTGGTGGCCGGCGCCGATCGCCGGGCCGGGCGCTATCGCGTCGCTCGCGGCCCGGCTGCGGCGTCGCCGGGCCGGTCCGGTTCCTCGGCGGTGTCGACGACGTGCGGCCGGTGCTGTGGGCCGCGATGCCTTCGTGCTGCCGACCCTGTACGACCCGTTCCCGAACGCCGTGCTCGAGGCGCTGGCCTGCGGGCTGCCGGTGATCACGAGCACCGAGCAGCGGCGCGGCCGAACTCATCCGCGAGGGCGTCAACGGCTTCGTCGTCGACGCGCTCGACGTGGCCGGCGATCGCGCGCGGCGATGCGGGCGCTGGCCGATCCAGCGCGGCGCGACCGCATCGCGCGGCGGCGGCGCGGGCGAGCGTCGAGTCCTCTCGCTCGACGCGCTGGCCGCAGGCGCTGATCGGCGCTGTATCGCCGGCTGCTAGAATCCGCCGGCTCCGTGAAGCACAGTCTCGCCATCTATCGTCGGCTGATGGGCTACACGCAGCCCTACCTGCGCGGCTTCGCGCTGGCGCTTGCTCGGCATGGTGGTCGCGCGCCGCCACCGAGCCGATGTTTCCGGCGCTGATGAAGCCGCTGCTCGACCAGGGCTTCGTCGACGAAGTCCGGCATCCAGCTCTGGTACGTGCCGGTCGGCGATCATCGGCATCTTCGTGGTGCGCGGCCTGGCCACCTTCACCAGCGACTACGCGCTGTCCTGGGTCGCCAACAAGGTGCTCGCCGACATGCGCCGCGCAGATGTTCGCGCACATGCTGCGGCTGCCGGCCGCCGAGTTCGAGCGCGAAGCCTCGGGCCTGCTGATCTCCAAGATCGTGTTCGAGGTCAACAACGTCACGGTCGCCGCGACGCGCGTGCTCACCACCGTCGTGCGCGACAGCCTGGTCATCGTCGGCCTGCTCGGCTGGCTGCTGTACCTGAACTGGCAGCTCACGCTGGTGGCGCTGGCGCTGATCCCGGTGATCGCCATCGGTGGTCGCGGTGTTCAGCAAGCGGATGCGACGCTCAACCGGCAGAGCCTCGAGCACACCGGCGAGCTCACCCGCGTGGTCGAGGAGGCGGTGCACGGCTACAAGGTGATCAAGGTCTTCGGCGCGCTACGAGCGCGAGGCCGACGCTGTTCGGGCGCACCGTCGAACGCCTGCGCGGCTTCGCGATGCGCCACTCGGTGGCCGGCGGCGCCACCGTGCCGATCACGCAGCTGTGCGCGGCGGTCGCGGTGGCGGTGGTGGTGTCGATCGCGCTGATGCAGTCGATGGACAACCAGACCACGGTGGGCGGCTTCGTCTCGTTCATCACCGCGATGCTGATGCTGCTGGCGCCGCTGAAGCACCTCGC